>DATJNK010000001.1:0-493411 GCA_035508215.1 Verrucomicrobiia bacterium
CCGACGTATGGCCCGACAGCAGTCTTAGCATCGCGCTGACGCCAAATGCGTCTCAAGAACTGATGAATGATGTCTTCGATGTGAAGCTTCGGTGTCTTTGGTCTTTGTCTGGATGTAAAACATGGAGAGAAGTTCTGCCCCATGTCCAGACTGACTGAGACGATGGGCGTAAAATCTCCATTTCACTCATTGAGGGGTTGGGAGATGCACCTGTCCGATGACAAGCTGATGCTCCTACTGACCGATGCCCTCCAAGTGCGCTGGGCCGCACCTCCGAAAAAAGCGCAGCCTACCGGATAGTTCGTTCTGCCGATTCCGGTGTACACTTGCCACGCACCAGAGTCAGAGCCAAAGTAAAAGTGGAAAGCCCGATTCCGAATCGGGTTTTGTCCCTTTATGGCATCGAAAACCCTTTCTGGCCCGATGAAAGAGATGTTCCGGCGCGACGCGTGGAAAGTCATCCTGATCGCCGTACTAACTGTCATCGGCCTGCTGACCATCCGCGCCTGCCTCCAGCAGTGATTGTTCCGGGAAGCCGAACCCATCCTGTGACAAGGGGAGTTGTCGCAAAATCCCCGTTTCACTCAAGTTCCCCTGCTGGTGGGAGGATGAGCGAAAACGCCTGCTTACGACAGTTATGCCGTTGGAGCATAATGTGATCGAGAGGTTACCGACGTGACCCGCGCTCTAAAGAGGCTGGCCGTTGTGTGCGGAGTGCTTACCGTCGCGTCGTGGGCATTCCTACTAAACACCGGTCTCGCAATGTACAAGGACGGCTGTTACTGGGAGTTAAGCAGATGGCCTCATTGGCGGATTCCATACGCAGTCGACAGTGCGGTACGATACACGGCATTATTAATGCCCCTCATAGGCCTTTTCGCCGTGACGGCATTCGTGTGTCTTGGCTACGCTTCACGTCGAAACACGCCGCCGAGAGACGCCCCTCGCACTTAGTTGACGATAAATCGCCATTGCACTCATTGACCACCGCTGACCGGGTGTCTTTCTTCCGCCCCTGCTTTACACTGATCGCTTGGCAATCCAGACTCATCCCCTGATCGAACCCGTCCGCTCCGGCGATGCCCGCGCGCTGGCCCGCGCCATCTCCATCGTCGAGAACCGCGCGCCGGAATGGTCAGAACTGTTGAAGGGACTGTTCCCCTACACGGGTACGGCGCGCGTGATCGGCCTGACGGGGGCTCCAGGAGCGGGGAAGAGCACGCTGGTCGATCAGCTGGCGCGGATTTATCGCGGGATGAAGCATGCCCACCCTGTCCCGCAAGAAATTGCTGGGGCAACCGACCACAATTACACCGTCGGCATCATCGCCGTCGATCCGACGAGTCCGTACACGGGCGGGGCGATTCTGGGCGACCGCATCCGCATGCAGGAGCATTTTTCCGACCCGGGGATTTATATTCGCAGCATGGCTACGCGCGGGTCGCTGGGCGGGCTGGCGCGCACGACCGCCGACGTGGCGACGGTGCTCGACGCCGCTGGCCGCGACCTGATCCTGATCGAAACCGTCGGCGTGGGGCAGGATGAAGTCGATATCGTGCGGCTGGCCGATGTCACCATCGTGACTCTGGTGCCGGGCATGGGCGATGATGTGCAGACGATCAAGGCCGGGATCATGGAGATCGCCGACATTTTCGTCATCAACAAAAGCGACCGGGACGGCGCCGAGCGCGTCGAGCGCGAGATTCGCGCGCTGCAATCGCTGGCGATGCGAAAGGACGGCTGGACCCCTCCGGTCGTAAAGACGGTGGCAAGCGAAGGGCAGGGAATAAGAGAACTGGCGTCGGCGATCACGGAGTACGAGCAGTATCTGGCGAAAGAAGACCGCGCGCTCCACAAGCGCGTAGAGAATTGGCAGGAGCGGCTGGTCGAAATGCTGCGCGATGCCATGCTCGAAAGGGCGCGGGCCGTCATCTCAGAGGGAAACCTGGCGCGGCTGGCGGCGGAAGTGGCCGAGCATAAGCGGGATCCGTATACGGTGGTGGAGGAGATCGCGGGCAAGCGGTGACAAGCAGGTTCCTCGCTGCTTTTGCCCCTTCGCGGCTGCAAAACGGCTCGGAATGACAACGTTGTTTGTTTATGGCGTATCAGATCGATCATCTCGGCATCGCGGTGAAGTCGCTCTCGGCGGCCAAGGAGATTTACGAAAAGCTTGGCCTTACTGTCTCGCCCGAAGAGACCGTCGAGCACGAAAAAGTGCGGCTGGTGATGGTTCCTGTCGGAGAAAGCCGGCTGGAGTTGCTGGAGGCGACGTCGGAAGATTCGACCATCGCGAAGTTCGTGGCCAAGCGGGGCGAAGGGCTGCATCACGTGTGCCTGAAGGTCCCTGATCTGCGCGCCGCAGTGGCGCGGCTGAAGAGCGACGGCGTGCGGATGGTGTCCGACGAAATCAAGACCGGCGCCGGCGGTCACGAGTACGTGTTTGTTCATCCGGCGAGCACAGGCGGCGTGCTCCTCGAACTCGTGCAGGGCTAGGCTTTTGAACGTCGAGATTGCAGGTATGCTTTTTCTCGTCACCGACACTTCGGGCAGGCAGGGCAGCGTGGCGCTGGCGCGCGCAAAAGACGATCGGGTCAAGGTGATCGAATCGGCGCCGCTGACGGGCGGGACGTTCTCCGCGCAACTAGTGCCACAGGTTGCGGGCTTGTTGCAAAAGCACGGATTGGACAAGAAGGAAATCGGAGCGCTGATCGTGATTTCCGGTCCGGGGTCGTTCACCGGATTGCGAGTAGGGCTGGCGGCGATCAAGGCCCTGGCGGAAATCCTGCGGAAGCCGATTGTGCCGGTATCGTTATTGGAAGTTCTAGCGGTCGAAAGCGCCTCAGAGGGAACGGTGCTGGCCGCGCTCGATGCCGGACGAGGCGAAGTCTACGTCGGCGAGTACAGCGTATCCGACGGGAAGGCCCGCCGCGTCCGCGAAGAACTATTGCCGAAGGCTCGTTTCTTGCCGGAAGCTCGCGAAATCCGGATAGCGACGCCCAGCGACGAATTGGCCGCCCTGGCGCGGGATGCCGGCTTCACCGTTTCTCCGAAGGCGTTAGTCGGGACTGGGGCCACGGCTGCCATTGGCTGGAAGAAACTGCAAGCCGGCGAGTCGGTCCCGCCCGAGCAGTTGGACGCGAACTACATTCGCCGCTCGGACGCTGAAATCTTTTCCAGGCCCGGTGCGTGATTCTGATCTGGCTCTCGAATCCGTGAAGATCCGTTCCGCCACCCCCGCCGATTTGGATTCTCTGCTCGAACTGGAACGGGCGACTCCCTCCGCCGCGCACTGGTCGAAGCGGCAATATGAAGATCTCTTTCGCGAGGCAGAGGGCGCCGGGCGCTTCATTATCGTTATCGAGGAAGAGGCCCAGGGCTCGGCTTCCGAAGGGCCAAGTCGAAATGCTGGGTTGTCCGGCTTTCTGGTGGCGCGGCGGGTTGTAGATGAATGGGAACTGGAGAACATTGTGGTCGTGCCTCATGCACAGCGAAAAGGGCTAGGGAAGCGACTTCTCGGGGCATTGCTGGCGCACGCGGGCGAAACAAACAGTCGAGCGATGTTTCTGGAAGTCCGGGAATCAAATGCGGCGGCGCGGAGTCTCTACGAAGCGACCGGATGGAGACCGACCGGTCGGCGGAAGTCCTACTACGCGAATCCGGAAGAGGACGCTATCTTATACAGCCGACAAGTGAAACCGGCTCCGTTCTCACAATGAGACTTGCACCACTTTTGGGCATTGCCCCGGTTTTGGGGCTGTGCTAGGTTGTGCACATATCCCGGTTGGAGGTCTGCTGGATGCTGACTCCGAGAGACCAACTCCTGACCAATCACGAGGAGTTCCGCAGATTGGCTCAGGAGCACTCACAATATTCGAAGCGTCTCGAAACACTCACCCAAAAACGATACCTCAGCGAAGACGAGAAGCTGGAAGAAGTCCGGCTCAAGAAGCTGAAGCTGCGTCTCAAAGACCAGATGGAGTCGATTGAGCGCCAGTTCCGGCAGCAATACGGCGTGCACGTAGCCTAAAAACTCTGGCCAAGCTCCCCGCGGTCGCGGCCGCAAGGGGAGCAATGTATCTTTCACCGGGCGCGATACAGCGCCTTTTTTTATTTATACTTACAGCCCTTGGACGGCAGGCGTGAGCCGGAGCCGCGAGCACAGCTATAATTGAAAGATTCCCCATGGTTCGTGACGGATACTTCTATGCGGTTCCGCTGATTGCCGCCGGCATTGTCCTCGGATGGCTGACGCATCCCACATGGGCTGTGGTTCCCTTTCTGCTCGCATTCTTTTTTCTGTGGTTCTTCCGCGATCCGGAACGCGCCATTCCCAACGAGCCGGGCGCAGTGGTTTCTCCGGGCGACGGGAAAGTGACCGATATTTCTCCCGTGACCGCCGGAGCCGAGCGGCAGACGCGCGTCAGCATCTTTCTCAGCGTGTTTGACGTGCACGTGAATCGCTCGCCCATTGCCGGAGTCGTGCGCGACATCCGCTACCAGCGGGGAAAGTTTCTGGATGCCCGCAGCGAGGACTGCGCCGAACTGAATGAGCAGAATATCGTCACCGTTGCAGGCGACGGACAGACGGTCGTGTTCAAGCAGATTGCCGGATTGCTGGCGCGGCGGATCGTGTTCCACCCGAAAATCGGAGACCATCTGGCCCGCGGCCAGCGCGTGGGCTTGATCAAGTTTGGATCGCGGGTGGATGTTGTCTTCGACGCCGCAGCCCGCGTCAACATAAAGGTGGGCGATCGCGTGAAAGGTGGGGCGAGCGTGCTGGCTTACTTGCCCGAGCCCGCCCTGAGCAGCGTGGGAAGCACGTCTGCCGCCGAGAGCATCCGCTGATGGATCGACCGACTCCCAGACCGAGACGCCGTTTGAGCAAGGGAATGTACATTCTTCCTTCGCTGTTCACCACTGCAAACATGGCGCTCGGCTACTACGCGATTCTCGAAGTCATGCGCGCCACCGTCAGCGACTTCTGGCATCTGGATAATGCCGCCAAGGCGATCGGCTTTGCCGTGCTCTTTGACGGCCTCGACGGACGCATCGCGCGCATGACGGGTACGAGCAGCGATTTCGGCCGCGAGCTCGACTCCCTGGCCGACGCCATCACATTTGGAGTCGCGCCAGCGATGCTCGCATGGACCTGGGGATTCCACCTGATGCCGACGATTCTCCTGACGGAGTGGCACATCAAACTGACGCAGCTGGGAGCGATCGCCAGCTTCCTGTTTCTGATGGCCGGGGCAAGCCGTCTGGCGCGCTTCAACATCACCAGCAATCCGGAGCCGTCGAATCCAGGCCGGCCGGGCAAGAAGTATTTCGTGGGCATGCCCATACCGGCGGGCGCCGGAGTGATTGCCGCCGTGGTTCACTTCGAGGCCGGCGAACCGGTGGTTTCCTGGTACACCGCGCTCACCTGGCTCGCCATGGTGACGACCGTCAGCTATTTGATGGTCAGCACGTGGCGCTTTTACAGTTTCAAAGACATTGATTTCCGCTCGCGGCATCCGTTCCGGCTGATCGTTCTGCTGGCCGCGCTCTTCGCTCTCATCTTTTTCTTCTCGCGGAAGGTGCTTTTTGCCCTGGCCTTGCTCTACATGGTGTCGGGAGTCTTCTGGCGCCTGCAGTGGATCTTCCGCAGACGAAGCGGCCCGCCACCTCCATCCTATAAGGAGGCGTCGCAAGCATCGTGAGTCCCTCGACCAAGCCAGCGTCCGTTTCTCTTGCGGCCGGAACCCGCGGGAAGCTCTACCGAGCCGCGATTGTCGGCGCGGCGTCGCTGCGAGGCAAGGAAGTTGCCGAGATGCTGAATGAGCGCAACTTTCCCGCCGCCGACATCCGGCTGCTCGATGATGATGAGTCGCTGGGACAGCTGGAGGCCATGGGCGACGAGATCAGCTTCATCCAGAGCCTGCGCGCCGAGCAATTCGACAACGTGGATTTCACTTTTTTTGCCTCGGATCCCGAATGTACGCGCAAGAACTGGAAGCGGGCGAGAGACGCGGGCAGCGCCATCATCGACCTTTCTGCCGGCCTGGAAGAGGAGCCGGGCGCGAGTGTGCGCTCGGTTTGGGTGGAGCGCGAGCGCGGGCAAGTCGTGCCGCCGGAGCTGCAGCCGGGCCCCTGCATCACCGCGCACCCGGTGGCCGTGACCCTGGCGCTGCTGTTGTCGCGCGCCGGCAAAGCGGGAACGATCCGGCGGGCGGTGGCGACCGTGTTTGAGCCAGTGTCTGAGCACGGGCAGCGCGGCATGGACGAGCTCCATCAGCAGACGGTCAATCTGCTCTCCTTTCAACCGCTGCCGAAAGATGTGTTTGATGCGCAGATCGCCTTCAACATGGTGGCGCGATATGGGCAGAAATCGCAGCCGCCCTTGGATTCGATCGAGGCGCGCGTGCTGCGTCACTACCGGCAGATCGCGGGCGAAAGAGCGATCCAACCATCCCTGCTGCTGGTGCAGGCCCCCATCTTTCACGGTCACGCGCTGGCGCTTTCCCTGGAAATGGAGAAGCCCGCGGACACGGCGGCTGTGTCGCAGGCTCTTGCCGGAGACCATCTGACCATTCCAGCCGCTGAAGAAGACTGGCCGAGCAATGTCAGTTCAGCCGGACAGCCTAATATTCTGTTGTCGGTGAAGAGCGATCCAGTGCAACCGAATGCGGCGTGGGTGTGGGCTGCCGCCGACAATCTTCGCATCTCGGCTCTGACCGCAGTCGATTGCGCCGAGAGCATGACGGCGACCCGCCCGACGGGAAAAATTCAATGAGGGTTGTGACTGCCGCGTCGCCAGCTGCGAGTGAAGGCCCGCCCGCGAGGACGTCCATCCTGGCACCCGGCATCCGGTGCGCGGCGTTGCTCGCCCTTCTTTTCACGGTAGCCTGCGGATATCACACCGCAGGGCACGCCGGCCAGCTTCCCGCGGACGTCAAGACGATTGCGGTGCCCGCCTTCAAGAATGAGACCTCAACGTATCGCATCGAGCAGATGCTGACCGCTTCGGTAGTGCACGAGTTCACGACGCGGACCCGCTATCGCATCGTCAGCGATTCTAGTTCCGATGCCGACGCCATCCTGCGCGGCACGGTGCTGTCGACCTCTGCAACGCCATTGGCCTACGACACCACGACGGGCCGGGCGGCCAGCGTCCTGGTCGTCGTCAGTCTGAAAGTTACGCTCAGCGATCGGAAGGGCAAGGTGCTGTATCAGAATCCGTCATATCTGTTCCGCGAGCAGTACGAGGTGTCGCAGGATCTGGCCAGTTTCTTTGAAGAGGATTCTCCGGCATTCCGGCGTCTGTCGCAGGATTTCGCCCGCACCCTGGTGTCCAACATACTGGAAGGCTTCTAGGTGGTACAGTTTGGGTGGATGACGGGCTCCGCTCTTTCGCGCAGTGGGAGGATCGGATAGCGAAGAAGGAAGAAGAAGCGCAGTCTTCGCCATGAGATTGGAATGCGAGCTTTTGCCCAGGCCGAACGGTTTGTAAGCGAGGTGGAGTCGCGCAAGTTGCGAGCCGCCTATGTATTTGTCGGCGACGAAGCCTTCTTCCGCAAACGCTTTCGCGACGCCATTCTGGAGCATCTGGTCCCCGCCGATCTGCGCGATTTCAGCATTTTCGAATTCGATCTGGCGGAAACCGACCTGGCGGAGATTCTCGACCGTGCCCGCACGCCCTCGCTGATGGCTCCCTTTCAGGTGTTTTTTGTGCGGGGAGTGAAGACGCTGTTTGGCCGCGGATCGAACGAAGAGAAACTGTCCGCGATCGAGGAATACTGCAAGAGCCCGAATCCCGATGCCCTCCTGGTTTTTGTCGCCGACCATATCAGCATCCCGGCTGACGTCCGCCGCATGGAGATGCAGGATAAAGAGCGCTACCAGCGGATTCGCGAGACCATGGGGCCCTATTGCGGCATCGTCGAACTGGGGCGCGTGGAAGAAGGCGAAGCGGTCCGCTGGATTACCGACTATTGCGCCAGCCGTGCGGTGAAGATCGAAGCCGACGGAGCCCGCGAACTGGTTGACGCGCTCGGCGGCGACATGATGATGATCTCGAACGAACTCGAGAAGCTGATTCTTTACGTAGGAGAAAAGAAGCGCATCAACCTGGGCGATGTGGAGACCATGGTGCTCGCGGCCAAGCAGCGGTCCCTCTATGAACTGACTGACGCGATTTCCTGCAAAGACCGCGTGCGGGCACTGGAAGTGCTCGATGCCATCCTTGCCTCGGGCGAGGGCGAAGAGGCTGCCATCGGACATATCTACATGCTGGCCAAGACGTTTCGCCAGATGCTGGTGATTCTGGAGCGGAATGTCCGCGACCAGCGCATGCTCTGGGCGGCGCTTTGGCAGGGATTCCGCGTGCCGCCGTTTGCGGCCGACGACATCATCAAGCAGGCCCGGCGCTACAAGAACCGCCGCGAACTGACGCGCGCCATCCGGCTGGTGGCGAAGGCCGATCTGGCCCTGCGATCGAATCCGGTAAGCAAACGCCTGGTGCTCGAACGGCTGGTGATGGATCTGACAGCTGAGCCGAAGCTGGAAGCACCGGGCTGGATGCAGGATCAGCTGCCGGTGTAGGGCTGAATCTCCATCGAGAGCCTCTGCGGTTTGGGTCGGAGGTTATTTCCCCGAAGCTTCTACATCGATTGCAATCCTTTCCGAGGCATAGATGACAGTCGGCCCTGGCGACGTCGTTTCGTATCTGGAGATGTGCGCAGGCTTTGGCGTCAATCTCCAGCGCGGAATGAATTTCAGACTGCGAGGGACTGATTCTGTCATCCTTATGAGCCTCCGACTGGGCGCCCCTTACGCCGACCGCCTCGAGGAGAATGGGAGGGTGATCATCTACGAGGGGCACGACATTCCAAGAACGCGGGGCGGGCCTGATCCAAAGAGCCTAGATCAGCCCGAGTTCCTTCCGACCGGGCGACTATCTCAAAATGGTCTATTCCTCGATGCGGTTCGGCGGTTCAAACTCGGTAGGGCGGAAGCTGAGCAGGTTAGGGTTTTCGAGAAGATCAGGCCCGGCATTTGGGTTTACAACGGCCTATTCCAGCTCATCGATGCATGGCAGGAAACGTCCGACCGTCGGCAGGTCTTCAAGTTCAAGCTTGAGGTTTCTGACCCCACTCAATCTAGGTCGGATGCCGCCGATCCAAGCGGAGACCGTGACCGGGTTATACCCTCCTCCGTTAAGCTCGAAGTTTGGAAAAGGGACGGAGGGAGGTGTGTGGTCTGCGCGAGCACCGAAAACCTCCATTTCGACCACATCATCCCGTATTCGCGAGGGGGATCTTCCAAGGATGCGAAAAACATCCAGATCCTCTGCTCAAAACACAATCTCGAAAAACGGGACCAGATCCAATGACTCCAGCCGCACCGTGAAGCGAGATCTCGCAGGGATCTACTTCATCGCCCCGACCCGCTTGCCCAGGCGGGACTTGTAGCGGGAGGCGGTGTTCTCGTGCAGGGTGCCTTTCTGGATCGCCTTGTCGAGGGCAGAGACGGTCTGCCGGTAGGTCTGCTCCGCGGCGGCCTTATCGCCCTTCGCGATCGTCTCGCGCAGCGTGCGCAGTTGGGTGCGCAAAGCTGAAGTGTTGGCGCGATTGCGGGTGGTGCGGCGTTCGGTCTGGCGGGCGCGCTTCAGCGCCGAAAAATGATTTGCCATGTCTGGTTCGTTACCTTCGTGTGCCTAGAGAGATATTCGGGTAGGTCCGAATTTCTTATTATAGGGGAGCAACTCTTGAAGGGTCAAACAGATGGCACCTCGCCAACTTGAAAGCGGCCCCGCTTTGGCGTGACGCCCACTTCACTTATGGACACACTGGATCGCCTCAAGGTTCTGATCAACTCCTCGACGCCGATCGTGGTCATCGAGACGTCGGAGGAGATGCGCGCGGTCAGCCTGGTGCGCGCCGCTTGCGCCGACTTGAACATGGCGACCTTCGAATGGAGCATCGCCGAAGGGCTGGTGCGCTCGGGCGCCAACTCCGCATCTGAAGCCAGAGCCCCGCAGACGGCGCAATCCGGAGGCTGGGCTCCGGTGATGCGCAGCCAGTCGCACGCCGTGCTCAGTCCCGGCGGGGGAGAAGCCGACCGGCTGGCAAGGGCGATGATGGCATCGATGGGAGCCGATGCCGCCCCTGCCGGCAGCACCGCGAACTCCATCTACAACACACGCGAGCCGGTACAGGCGCTAGCCAACATGGAGTCGATCACACTTGAAGCCGTTTTCATCCTGAAAGACTTTCATCGCCACATGGAGGATCCAGTTGTCGTCCGGCGCCTGCGCGATGTGGGGCAGAAGTTTTCGGTCAATCGCCGGACCGTGATCATCACTGCGCCGGAAATCAATGTGCCTGCGGAACTGGCCACGCTGGTCGAGTACTTTGACATGTCTCTGCCCGATCGCGACCGGTTGCGCGAGATTGTGCACGAAACCTTCACCCGGCTGGCGAAGACTTACACCTTGAAGCTGCAACTCGATGCCGCCGGAGTCGATGCAATGTCGGCCAATCTCCGTGGACTGACTGAGGAAGAAGCCGAACGCGCCGTCTCGCAGGCTCTGGTGACGCGTTACGCGCTGTGTCCGGAGACGGTTACGGACGTCCTCGAAGCAAAGAAACAATTGCTCCGGCATTCGGGCATGCTGGAGTTTATCGAAGCCTCCGATGACATGAGCGGCGTCGGAGGGCTCGAGAATTTGAAGCATTGGCTCGAGCAGCGTCGCGGGGCATGGGAAGACTCGGCGCGCGAGTTTGGCCTCGATCCTCCGCGCGGCGTGATCATTCTCGGCGTGCAGGGATGCGGCAAATCGCTCTGCGCCCGCGCCGTGGCCGGCGAGTGGAAGTTGCCGCTGGTGAAATTCGATACCTCGGCCGTCTACGACAAATACATCGGCGAGACGGAAAAGCGTATTCGCAAGGTCTTTCAGATTGCCGAGGGCCTGGCTCCCTGCGTGTTGTGGATTGATGAACTGGAGAAGGTTTTCGCCGGCAGCGGTCCTGACTCAGCCTCGGCCGATGCGGGCGTCTCTTCGCGGCTGCTGGCCTCGTTTCTTTCGTGGATGCAGGATCGCAAATCTCCGGTATTCGTTGCCGCGACCTGCAACAATGTGACGGTGTTGCCCCCAGAACTGATTCGCAAGGGACGTTTCGACGAACTGTTTTTCGTCGATCTGCCCAATCAGTCGGAGCGCAAACAGATATTCTCCATTCAACTGGCGAAGCGGAAGCGGAACTCCGCCGATTTTGACCTGGAACGCGTGGCTGCCGCAGCCAAGGGGTACTCCGGAGCAGAGATTGAGGCAGCCGTCAAAGGCGCTCTTTACGCCGCGTACTCCGAGAAAAAGCCACTGACGACCGAATCGCTCCTCACCGCCCTGGCTGGGACGGTTCCGCTCTCCACCACGCGCGCCGAAGAGATTGCGGCCCTTCGCGAGTGGGCGAGAACCAGAACGGTTCCTGCCACCGCGTCCGGTGCGCAAACTACAAATGCATGAACGCAGGCGAGAAGGCTTGCCATTGACGGGCACTTTCTGTCGGGGTAGGCTTTATGCAATGGTAGTTTCTCGCCTTCCGGGCGCGAACATTCCGGATATTCCCGTCTCTGAGCATAATCCTGTTTTGTTTATGGAGTGGAAGAGAGAGCGGTGCGTCTGGCCCGCGGCCGGCGCCGGGTCTGCCACGCCGGCGCGCATCGAGGTTGCCTGCGACGCGACTCTCAAACGACGAGCATGAAGAAGAGCATCGGGATCAGCCCTAATATCGAAACCCTCTTCGGCACACGGGACGAGAACATCCGCCTGCTGGAAGATGGGCTCAACGTCACCATCAATCTGCGGTCGAACGCCATCGAACTGGAAGGGGCGGCGCGTGACGTGGCGCGCGCGGAGCAGGTCTTCGCTGACTTTGAGGGCCTGCAGCGGTCCGGTTACTCCTTCAATAACGGCGATCTGAACAGCATGCTGCGGGTGCTGACGTCGGACCCCAATACGACCTTGCGCGGACTGGCCGATGCGGGCCGGCAGCGCTCCTTCGGACGCCGCAGCGCCCAGCCCAAGAGCAGCAATCAGCGCCGCTATCTCGAAGCCATCGAGAAACACGACATGGTTTTCGGCGTCGGGCCGGCGGGAACAGGCAAGACCTACCTTGCCGTGGCAATGGCGATTTCTGCCTTGCTGGCCAAGCGTGTCAACCGGATCATCCTGGCACGGCCCGCGGTGGAAGCGGGCGAGCGGCTTGGTTTTCTTCCCGGGACTCTCCAGGACAAGATCGATCCCTATCTTCGCCCCTTGTACGACGCGTTATACGACATGCTCGATCCGGAAAAGGTGGATCGGTATCTGGAGAAAAATGTCATCGAGATCGCGCCCATCGCCTTCATGCGCGGGCGTACTCTGAACGATTCGTTCGTGATTCTCGATGAGGCGCAGAACACGACGTCCGAACAAATGAAGATGTTCGTCACCCGCCTGGGGTTCAACTCGAAGGCGGTCATCACCGGCGACATTACCCAGATCGACTTGCCCAACGCGCGCCGCAGCGGGCTGCTGGAAGCCATTGATGTGTTGAAGAGCGTCGAGGGATTGGCCTTCGTGCATTTCGACGAAGGCGATGTCGTGCGGCATCATCTGGTGCAGCGCATCGTCCGGGCCTATGACGAGCACAAGGTGCGCGTCGCCGAGCAGCAGGTGCTCTTGCTGACAGAAGCGAAAAACCTCGAATCGGCCGGCAGCGAAGAGAAAGCCGCGCCGGCGGCTCCGGCCGGCACGGAGAAGGCAGTTTCTTCCGAAGCCAAAGGATAAACTTAAGACATAAAGTGGGAGGTCGCCTGAAGGGCCTCCCATTGTTTTTTGGGGCAGACTCTTAGAAGAGATGTCGGAAGGGTTTTGGTTGGTTATCCTGCAGAAAAGAGTTGCCGGCCTGAACGCGAGCGCTCTCAGCCGGTTTGTGCTGCGTGCTCGCAGAGCCGCCGGATTGCGGCAGGTTGTAAATGTTCTCGTGACCAGCAGCGCCGCCGTGCGGTCGCTGAATCGCCGCTTCCGCGGCAAAGATAAGGCTACTGATGTGCTGTCGTTTCCCGCGTCCCCCTCGCAGGCGAAGCGTGAGAGGGCGCGGTTCGCCGGAGATATTGCGATTTCAGCCGATGTTGCCATGCAGAATGCCAACCGATTGCGACACTCTCCCGGCGAAGAGGTGAAGATTCTGGCTCTGCATGGCATTCTGCATCTGGCAGGCTTCGATCACGAGCGCGATAATGGAAAAATGGCGCGAGAGGAAGCGAGGTTGCGCCGGGAGCTGGGACTGCCAGCGTCCCTGATCGAGCGGACGGATCCGCCTGCGGATAAGTCGCAGAGAGTTGTGCCTCGGCCGAGGCTGAGCAAGAGCGCTACGCGGAGGCGACGATGAACTTCGCCGTCGCAGGCATCCTTTTGCTGCTTCTGGGCCTCCTTACCCTGGTTTCCTACGTCGATCGCGTCTATCAGGAAATCGGCAAATTCCTTTCCCGCGAGTTTCAGGACAACATTGATGTATTCGAGCAGAAGGTAGAACCTTCGCTGACCGTCAGCCGGGCCCGCGCGTCGTTGTCGATGGCGGTTCTGACGCAGCTGACCATGGCGGCGATCGCCCTGATTGTCGGATTCATCGTTTTCAGCGACAAGCTGTGGAATGTCTATGAGATCCTGCAGGCGACGATCAGCCTGACTCTGATCGTCGTCTTCTGCAACCGCTTTCTGCCCTTCCTGTTTTTCTCGCGCACCAAGGGAGAATGGCTCGTCCACTGGTCGCTGGCTCTGAAGATCCTGATTTATCTCGTCCTTCCTGTCACGATTGTGCTGGGTTTTCTGCAGTCGGTCGTGTCGCTGACCAGGCAGAGCGTAAACGAGCAATCGGAAAGTCCGGCGGAGGCAGTGGACGCGCTCATTGAGGCCGGGCAGGAAGAAGGCATCATCCAGGAAGGCGACCGCGATCTGATTCAGTCGGTCGTGGAATTCAGCGGCAAGACGGTGCGGGAAGCCATGAAGCCGCGGCCGGTGATGTTTGCCGTCCCGGCGAATACGACGGTCGAGCGCTTCATCGAGATGTTGCGCGCCAAGCATTACTCGCGCGTGCCGGTGTACGAAGGAAGCATCCACAACATCAAGGGCATCGTGTACGCGCAAGACGTACTGCAGGTACCTGACACCGAGGCGCACGTGCGCACGCTGGATACGATCATGCGGCGTGATGTCTATTTCGTTCCCGAGAGCAAGCTGGGCAGCGATCTGCTGCGCGAGATGCAGCGGCAGAATATCCGCATGGCGATCGTGGTCGATGAATATGGCGGCGTGGCGGGCCTGGTGACAATCGAGGACCTGGTCGAGGAGATCGTCGGCGAGATTCGCGACGAGCACGACAAGCCGGAAATTGTGCGCGAAGGCGAACGCTCGTTTATCGTGTCGGGCGGCATGGACGTGGATCGCCTGGACGAGCTGTTTGGCACCAAGCCGGAAGGGAAAGACTCGGCGACCATCGCGGGACTGGTCAGCGAACTGGCGGGCCACATCCCCCGTAAGGGGGAGATCGTGGAGGATGATGGCCTGCGCTTCGAGGTGCTGGAGTCGACCGACCGCAAAGTCGAGCGTGTGCGGGTGACCGCTGCGCAGCCGCGACAGCTGAAATTGATCTAGGTGAAGTTTGAGGTCCGCAGGCTGAAGTCAGATTCTCTATGCCCTTTCGCTCCGGATTCGTTTGCATTCTTGGCCGCCCGAACGCGGGCAAGTCAACGCTGCTGAACGCCCTCGTCGGCGAAAAGCTGGCCATCATCTCTCCCAAGCCGCAGACCACGCGCAATCGCATTCAGGGCATCGTTCATGCTCCCAAGCGCAAGGGCAAGGACGGCGCGCAGATCGTGCTCATCGACACTCCGGGCGTGCACAAACCGGACAGCTCTCTCGGCCGCAAGATGATGGTCGAGGTGCGCGAAGCACTGGAGGGCTGTGATCTGGCGCTGCTCATCATGGATGTGACCCACCGGCTCGATCCCCGAGATCAGTTCGCCATCGACTTGCTCAGGCATTCCGGCACAAAAGCGTTTCTGGTACTCAATAAGGTGGACCTGATCCGCGAGAAGGCCCGGCTGCTGCCGTTGATCGAAGAATATCGGAGGTTCTATCCCTTCAGCGAAGTCGTGCCAGTGTCTGCGCTTAAGCGTAAAGGCCTCGATGTGCTCCTTGACCTCGTCATTGCCGCGCTACCCGCGGGCCCAGCTTACTTTCCCGAGGATCAGGCGACCGATCAGCCGGCGCGTTTCATGGCGGCGGAAATCGTTCGCGAACAAGTGCTTCTGAATACGAAGGATGAGATTCCCTATGCGGCGACGGTCATCGTCGACGAGTTCGAGGAAGGAGCGAAGCTCACGCGCATCGCGGCGACCATTTACTGTGAGCGGCAGGGCCAGAAGGGAATCCTGGTGGGCAAAGGCGGTCAGATGCTGAAGAAAATCGGCACCGCGGCTCGCCAGCAGATCGAACGTATGCTCGGGACGCGAGTGTTCCTCGAACTGTACGTGAAAGTTGAGCCGGGGTGGCGCGATTCGCGAACTTTTGTGGAGGAACTCGACTGGCGGCGGCAGATTGAGAATCGCATGACGAAGCAGACGACGGAAGACGACGGAACGTCGCCAGTAACCGTCCGATTCCCGGACAAGCCGAGCGAGCCCTGACCCGTTGGCTCCCGATCGTTGGGAGAATGCGCCCAGCCAGACAGAACAACGGAGTTCTGTCTCGGTCATCCTTCATTAGGAACAGCCATTGCCCGAATCGCCGATTTCCCGCTAGAATCTCAACACGGCGCGCTCCGCGCGGGGACAAGGACGAACCGACCCAACATGGATTCCGGGGCTTCTTCCCAAGAACATTTTCCTGAACACGATTTCGATCCGCAAAAGCTGAGCCTGCGGGTGCAGGTCACGCTGGCGGCGGACCGCAAATCCGTGGATCCGGTGGTGCACCAGGTGATGGAAGCGATCCACGACGTACACTGCGTCGACGGCAAAGAGGACGCGATCGAACTGGCGCTGCAGGAAGCGCTGGCCAATGCAGTGGTACATGGCGCAAAAGAAGATCCCAGTAAAGTGGTCGAATGCATCGTGGCGTGCGACGATCTGCGCGGCGTTCTCATCATTGTCCGCGACCCCGGCGAAGGCTTTGACCCGAACGCCATTCCGGCCTGCACTGTCGGTGAGAATCTGTATTCCAACCACGGCCGGGGAATTTTCCTGATCAACCAACTCATGGATGAGGTGAAGTTTCACAAGAACGGCACTGAAATCCACATGGTCAAGCGGTAAGTTTCCGGGACGCCTATTCCTTCGCGGCAATCCCCAACGCTTTCATCTTGCGATAAAGATGGCTGCGCTCCAGGCCCAGCACTTCCGCGGTGCGGCTGACATTGCCATGGTTGTGGTCAAGCGTTTTGAGGATGTAATCGCGCTCATAGGCATCGCGCGCCTGGTGCAGCGTGGAAAACTCGCTCCGGGTCGCGCGTCTTCCACCGTCGCGATACACCAGCGGCGGCAGGTGCTTGCTGTCGAAACGGGTGGTGGTCGGATTCATGATCACGATGCGCTCGATCAGATTGCGAAGCTCGCGAACATTTCCCGGCCAGGAATAGCGCATGAGAGCCTCCATGGCGTCATCGGAGATCTCCCGCGGCCGGCGCCCGTAGCGCGAAGCCAGTTCTTTCAGAGAATGCTGGGCAAGCAGAGGAATATCTTCACTTCGCTCGCGGAGCGGAGGCACAAAAAAAGGAATCACATTGAGCCGGTAGAAAAGATCTTCGCGAAAGTTGCCGCGGGAAATCTCCTCGTCCAGATCCTTGTTGGTGGAAGCAATGACGCGCGCGTCGACGGTGATGGTTTCTTCGCTGCCGACGGGAGTAAACCTCTGTTCCTCGAGCGTGCGCAGGACTTTCGACTGCGTCTTCAGGCTCATATCGCCGACTTCATCAAGAAACAGCGTTCCGCCATTCGCCTTCTGGAACTTGCCTTCCTTGTCGGCGGCCGCGCCGGGGAACGATCCTTTGATGTGTCCAAACAGCTCGCTCTCGATGAGATCCTCGGGAATCGCGGCGCAATTCAGCTCGACAAACGTGTCGTCCTTGCGAAGGCTCTGCGCGTGGATGGCATGCGCCACCAGTTCCTTGCCAGATCCAGATTCGCCGTAGATGAGCACGCGGCCGTTGGTGGGAGCCATCAGGCCGATCTGCTGGCGTAGAGCCTTCATCGGAATACTGTCGCCGACGATCACGCTCTTGGACTGGAGCTGTTTTTTCAGCTCCAGGTTTTCCCGCCGCAGTTTCTTCGAATCGATCGCATTCTTGACCAGGATCAGCGTCTTTTCGAGCGTGAGCGGCTTTTCCAGAAAATCGTAGGCGCCCAGCTTAGTGGCGCGCACCGCCGTTTCGATCGTGCCGTGTCCCGAGATCATAATGACTTCGGGGGCATCATCGAGCTCACGAATTCTCTCAAGCGTGTCGAGTCCGTCGATGCCCGGCAGCCAGACGTCGAGCAAGACGACGTCAAAAGCTGTCTTGCGCAAGAGATCGAGACAGGCCTCGCCGCCCTCGACCGAAGACGCTTCATAACCTTCGTCGGCAAGAACGCCGGAGAGCGATTCGCGGATGCCGGCTTCATCATCGACGATCAGAATCTTAGGCATATTGAGCGGTCGCTGCCGTCGGCGTGGCTTCCGGCGCCACGGGCAGTTCGACGATAAAGCGCGTGCCGACCGGGCGATTCTCTTCGACGCGAATCGAACCGTGATGATCCTCCACGATGCGGCTCACGATGGCCAGGCCGAGTCCAGTGCCGCGCTTCTTGGTGGAGAAGTAAGGCAGAAAGAGCTTCTCTTTCAGTTCGCGGGTGACGCCATGCCCGGTGTCAGCGACGGCGATCTCGACCGCGTCCCGGCTCGCCACCAGTGCGGTTGAAATCTCGATCTCACGCACCAGGGAATCATGCATGGCTTCGGCCGCATTGTCGACGAGATTGGCAACCGCCCGCTTCATGGCCTCGCCATCCGCCAGGACCTTGGGCAGGTCCGGAGCCAGCGACTTATGCAAGGCAATACCGTCCATGCGCCCGTTGAACATCGAAAGCGCATCTTCGACAATTTCGTTCAAATCGGCGGGTTGCGGCTTCGCTACGGGGAAACGTGCCAGGGTCGAGAATTCGTCGACCAGGCGGCGCACGGTTTCGACCGCGACGGCGATCGTCTCGGCGCAGGAGCGCACCACGCCGAGTGGAGCAGGGTCCTCGGGAGTCGCCCGGTCCAGATGCCGCTGAATGCGCTCCGCCGAGAGCGCGATGGGAGTCAGCGGGTTCTTGATTTCGTGCGCGACCCGGCGGGCGACCTCGCGCCACGCTGCCTGCTTCTGGGCTTTCAGCAGGTCAGACAGATCCTCGAAGACCACGACGTAGCCGGAGCGGTCGCCCTGATGCCGCAGCGGCGCTACCGTCACGGCTACGTTCAACGACCCATGAGGCAGCTGCATTTCCAGTTGGCTGGTGGTCATGCCCATGCGGTCGGCCCGGCGGAGCAGGGGCTCAAAATCTTCCAGAACTTCTGCGGGAAACACGTCGGCCAGCGCTGCCCCGCGAAGAACCAGCGTGGCGTCATCGCGCGCGGCTTCGGGTTGGAACATTCGCAGCAGCGCATGGTTGATGTGAGTCACGCGACGGGCAGGGTCCAGAGATAGAACACCCGTGGGAATACTCTCCAGAATCGTTTCCATTTGGCGGCGGCGCTGATCGAGTTCGGTGTTGGCCGCGCCCAGATCCCGGGTCGACTCTTCGAGTTGTTTGCGGCTGGCCTCCACTTCTTCCGCCATCCGGTTGAACGATCGAACCAGATCGCCGATCTCGTCGGCCGCTCTCACGTCCACGCGATAGTCAAGGCGGCCGCGCGAAATTTCCTGCGTGGCTTCGGCGAGGGCCGAGAGAGGACGGGTCACCAGCTTGGCCAGAAACAGCGCCAGCCACGTCGTGACAAACAACACCACCATGGTCAGCAGCAGGAGCAAGCCCATGTAGGTCTGGCGAACCCTCCGCCGCTCGCGGCTGAGCTGCAAATATCGCTGCTGGCTGGCCTCGATCTGACGGGCGGCTTGAGAGAATTCGCGCGGCAGAGGAATCGCCGCCAGTACCAGCCCTCCGCCCCGCACGGGAGCGGTGCCCAGCGTGTACTCGGTCTGCTGCCAGGTGAAGCGGGCCGGGATTCCCGCGGCAACATCCGCCAAGGGCAATCTGGATTTCAGCACCGGCCATGGCGCGGGAGTGTTGAAGATGGCTTCGGCATTGCCGTCGCGCAGCGCAATGGCAAACCCGCCCTGCAGCGTGAGGGCATGACGCTGAAACTCGGCGACGGCATCGGCGGCATTATCGGTTGCATAAGCGCGCTCGATTTCCGGCGACGCGGCGATGGCGGCGGCTTCGGCCCGGGCATTCTGTTCCGCGTAGTTGCCCAGCAGCGAAGCCATGGCCTGCGTGTCGGAGCGGACTTCTTCCACCGGGGTGGAGAACCACTTGTCGATCGAGCGATTCATCAAGCCATAGGAAAACCAGTACATCACCATGACCGGCACGAAGGAGAGCAGCAGCGCCCCGACCACCATGCGGGTGCGGAACTTCGAGCCCAGGATGCCCATCCGCCGTTCGGCAAAAAGCTTCAGCAGATTGCGCGCCAGGACGAAAGTCAGGGCCACAAACAGAAGCGAAATGAGCAGGGACAGCGCGTAGAAGACGACGGCCTGCTGATTGGTTTCCGCCTGCAGAATGGTGACGTTAAAGGCGGTCTGCGAGGCCAGCACGGCGAACAGCACCAGCACGGCCGCGGCAAGCAAAATAATGACCTGCTTCCGGCTGGGCCGCCTGGCGCCGCTGATCGGTGAAGATGAGGTCATGTCCCCTCAGACGGGAATACTTCGGCCCTAACTGCCTCTCCTTGCGGCCATTATAGATGCGGGAAAGCGGTTCAGGGCGTCTGCAGCCAGTTGATCAATAGGCTGGATCCATCAGGGAAAATGACTTTCCACGGCGAACCCTTCTAGCACTGCATGGTAAGCGGGCTTGGGGGCGTATTTCGAGTCGAACAGCAGCGCCGCGCCCCGCGTGCCGTGAGAGTGAGAGCCAACCCACGAATACTTGTCGGTAAATCCCCAGGTCTGGATCGCGGTGCAGCCGGGGTTTTGCAAACAGACGTGAACCACGCTGCGATAAATCTCCGCCTGCCGCAGCAGGTCACTCCTTGCAGGCTGAGGCGTTCCTCGCGCCTGCCAGGAACGATCAAGCGGCAGAGAAACGTCGAGCTCGGTGATGTGAACCTGAAGTCCGAGCGCCGTAAGCCGGGCAATATTCGCCGCGACGGTGGCGGCGTCGAATTCGAGGTTCGGGATATGCATCTGCAGCCCAACTCCGTCGATCGGCACTCCGCGCCGCCGGAAATCTCTGGCCATCTCGTAGACGGCGTCCGACTTCCGGTTCAATCCTTCCGCTTCCGCCTCGTTATAGAAGAGCAGCGCGTGCGGATCGGCCCGATGCGCCCAAACAAACGCCTGCTCGATGTATTCGGTCCCTGCCAATCCGATCCCCGGGCGGTTGTGCCACGGTGAATCGCGGAGATGACCATTTTCGTCGAAAGCTTCGTTGACCACATCCCAGGCGAAGACCTGACCGGCGTAATGTTTCATGACCGTCGTGATGTGCTCTTGCAGCAGTTTCGACAACTGGCCGGGACTGAAGTTGCCGTGGGTAAGCCAGTCGGGGTTGTTGTGGTCCCAGACCAGGCAATGGCCGCGAACTTTCATCGCGTGAGCTTGCGCGAAGCGAACGACCGCATCGCCGTCGTGGAAATCGAAGGAGTCGGCGGTTGGCCGAAGCGCGAGCCACTTCATGGCGTCTTCGGGTTCGACCATGTTGAACTCGCGGGCCAGCGTTGTGGAGTAAGCCGTCTCAGAAAATGCATAGGGACGAACCGCCGTACCTACGAGCACGCCGGAGGATTCGGCGGCTTGCCGAAGGGACTGCGCGACTACTGATGAAGCGAATAATAGCGAAGCAAGAAATGCGAGAGCGGTAGCGAAACGAAGTGTGGTTACGGCAGCAGAATTTACGGCTTTCGTGTAGCCTCCCCCTCCCCCTGCATGATTAGAATGTTCGAGTTAGCGGGGAAATGCGAAATAATCTATGGCGCTCAATCAGAAGCGGGCAAAACTTGTTGAAATAAGGAGTTAGCGGCGGCTTTTTGAAGCCATCGTCGAGGAGATAATAGGAAGCCGGGCCTGTGGAAGGCAAGGTCATCCGTCACAATGCCGAAGAAAAAGTTTTGCGAGCGACAGTTGCGTCGGACCACTCCGGGGTACAGTTTTGCCCACTGTTCCTTCCCCGGGGCGGAGATATCCTGGTCCGCTTTCTAATCCGATTCGAGGTGCCTCATGAAGAGATTCGGAACCAGCAAGTTCCTAAGCGGGGCTGTGTGTCTTGTAGCGCTGTGTTTAGCTGCAGCAGGTCCGGCTCACGCGCAGTACTCGGTTTTCTACAGCTTCGCCGGGCCTCCGAATGATGGAGCGTTCCCTAACGGTGAATTGACGCAAGATGCGACTGGGAACTTTTTTGGTACTACCAAGCAGGGTGGCGAGGGTGACAGCGGCACCATCTTTAGGCTGGGACAGAGCGGCGCGGTCACGATTCTCTACAGTCTCGCTAACGGAGATGCGGGCGGCCTGCCCGAGGTTGGTTTATTGCTCGACACGCAAGGCAACCTGTTTGGAACGACCACAGATGGTGGGGGTGGGTGGCCCACCTTTTGAATTTCCTGATACCACCATGACAGAGGGTGCCCCGTTCTTGGGTTTTGTGCAAGGGCGGGCACGATGCTGCCGACACCATATGCTGTTTGACACATGCTTCCGTGGTACTCGCCCTTCGCCTAGTACGCGAAGGACGGGGCACCCATTTCAAGTTTTCGGCCAGTGATCAAAAGGCTGGGCCACCCGCAAAGGATGGGGCACCCACTGTAGTGGTGACATCGGCAAAGTCAAAACCCCGGGCCACCGTCCCACCCTCTGTCGCGGTGATGTAGGCAAAACCAGAACTCTGGCACACCTGTCTTGCACGCTCCGAAAAGCAAGGTTCCTCCTCCTCGCTCCGCTCACGCGTTGGAATGGCAAACTCTTTTTGAGTGCGAAATTAATGACAAACTGTTTGAGAGTGACATGTCTGCACGGCCAAGCACAAATGTCGAACTTTCTTGAAAAAGAGCAAGACGAACTCGATTTCTGCGCGAGGAACAAACCTTGGTAACCATGCCGGCGGCTTGTCGCGTAAATCTCTGATTTCTCTATCGATCCGGCCAGTTCATCCCTGGGGTCAAACACTTCGGTTACTGGTGCAGTAATCGGCTTGCGTTGACAATTTATGTCAACGCGAGTGTGCTGCCTCTCTCTCCCCACAGGCGGCAGTTTGCGTGATGCCGGCATCAAGCGCCCGGCGAGGCTCCACCTGCGTGGATAGGAGAACGACCTATGTCTCAACGGCTGGGTGATCTTCTGGTCAAAGAGAAGATCATTACCCCAGAGCAGTTGGAACAAGCGAATAAGGTCCAGAAAGAACAAAGCTGCCGGCTCGGCTCCGCGCTGGTGAAGCTCGGCTTCCTCACGGATGAGGACGTCACGAACTTTCTTTCGCGTCAATATGGCGTGCCCGCCATCAACCTTTCCTATTTTGAAATCGATCCCGCAGTTGTGAAGCTGATTCCTTTCGAGACGGCCAAGCGCTACCAGATTCTGCCGCTCAGCCGCGTGGGGGCGTCGTTGACCATTGCCATGGTCGATCCGACGAACGTCTTTGCCATGGACGACATCAAGTTCATGACCGGCTTCAACATCGAGCCGGTGGTGGCTTCGGAAAGCTCCATTCTGGCGGGCATCGACAAGGCCTACGGCGCCACCAAGGAAGAAGATCTCGAAGCGGTGATGCAGTCGATGTCGGAGTTGACCGACGAAGATGTCGAGCTGCAGTCGGAACAGCAGGAGATGGAGCTGTCGGAGCTGGAAAAGGCGGCCGACGAAGCCCCGGTCGTCAAGCTGGTCAACGTCATTCTGGGCGACGCCGTGAAGCGGGGGGCCAGCGACATTCACATCGAGCCGTACGAAAAAGAGTTCCGCGTCCGCTTCCGTATAGATGGCGTTCTGCAGTCGATCATGTCGCCGCCGATGAAGTTAAAAGACGCCATCACTTCGCGTCTGAAGATCATGTCGAAGCTCGACATCAGCGAAAAGCGCCTGCCGCAGGACGGCCGCATCATGCTGAAGATGAACATCGGCGGGCGCAAGAAGCAACTCGACTTCCGCGTCAGCACGCTGCCGACTCTGTGGGGCGAAAAGATCGTTCTGCGGTTGCTCGACAAAGAGAACCTGCGCCTCGACATGACCAAGCTCGGTTTTGAGCCTGAGTCGCTGGTGAAATTCGAGAAGGCCATTCTGAAGCCCTACGGCATGGTGCTGGTCACCGGGCCGACGGGATCGGGCAAGACCAACACGCTGTATTCCTCGATTTCACGCCTGAATCAGCCCGACACCAACATCATGACCGCCGAAGACCCGGTCGAGTTCCAGTTGCAGGGCGTCAATCAGGTGCAGATGAAGGAGCAAATCGGCCTGAACTTCGCGGCCGCCCTGCGTTCCTTCCTGCGTCAGGATCCCAACATCATTCTGGTCGGTGAGATCCGCGACTTTGAAACCGCGGAAATCGCCATCAAAGCCGCTCTCACCGGCCACCTCGTGCTCTCGACACTGCACACCAACGGCGCTCCCGAGACCATCACCCGACTGATGAACATGGGTATTGAACCCTTCCTGGTGGCGACCTCGGTCCATCTGATCTGCGCGCAGCGGTTGGTGCGCCGCATCTGCAAAGAGTGCTCCGAAACCCAGGAAGTCCCGGTGCAGACCCTGATCGACGCCGGTTTTACGCCGGAAGAGGCGAAGACGATCAAGATTCAGAAGGGCAAGGGCTGCGGCGTTTGCAACAACACCGGATATAAGGGCCGCTGCGGTCTCTACGAGGTGATGGAGGTCGACGATGAGATCCGGGAACTGGTGCTGGTCGGCGCCTCGGCGGTGGAACTAAAGAAGAAAGCGATCGAGCGCGGGATGATCACGCTGCGCCGCAGCGGGCTGATCAAGGTGGCAGCCGGAATGACCACGCTCGAGGAAGTGGCACGAGAAACGATTCATTAGAGAACCGAGTCACGTGTCCTGAGTCGTTCGAACGAAAAACGACGAACAGTTCAGGATTCGGAACTCAGGATTCAAGACCAACGAAAGGGAACTTGCCATGGGTTTGTCGTTAAGCGATCTGCTCAAACGAATGCTGGAGATGAACGGCAGCGACCTGCACATCACCACGAATTCGCCGCCCCAGATCCGCGTGCACGGGCACCTGGTGCCGCTGGATCTGCCGCAGATGACGCCGGCCGAAACCAAGCAGCTGGCCTACAGCGTCATGACGGACTCGCAGAAGCACCGTTTTGAAGAGAGCCTCGAGCTCGACTTCTCTTTCGGTTTGAAAGGGCTGGCCCGCTTCCGCGCCAACGTGTTCAACCAGCGCGGCGCCACCGCGGCCGTCTTTCGTCTGATTCCTTTCGAAATCAAGTCCTTCAACCAGCTCGGCCTGGCTCCGGTGGTGAGCAAGCTGTGCGACAAGCCGCGCGGACTGGTCCTGGTGACCGGACCCACCGGCTCCGGCAAATCGACCACGCTGGCCTCGATGATCGACAAGATCAACAGCGAGCGCCACGACCACATTCTGACGATCGAAGACCCGATCGAGTTCGTGCACATGAACAAGAACTGCGTGGTGAACCAGCGCGAGTTGCACGCCGACACCAAGAGCTTCAGCGATGCGCTGCGAGCCGCGCTCCGTGAAGATCCCGACGTGGTGCTGATCGGCGAAATGCGCGACCTGGAAACCATCGAATCGGCCCTGCGCATCGCCGAAACCGGCCACCTCACGTTCGGCACCTTGCACACCAACTCGGCGACCTCCACCATCAACCGCATCATCGACGTGTTTCCAGCCCACCAGCAGCCGCAGATTCGCGCCCAGCTCTCGCTGGTGCTCGAAGGCATCATGTGTCAATCGCTGCTGGCCAGAATCGACGGGCGCGGGCGCGCCATGATCATGGAGATCCTGGTGCCCAACGCCGCCGTCCGCAACCTGATCCGTGAGGACAAGATTCACCAGATTTATTCCGCCATGCAGTCCGGACAGGAAAAGTTCGGAATGCAGACATTCAACCAGGCGCTGGCCACCGCCTATTTCCAGAAGCAGATTTCGCTGGAAGTGGCGTTACAGCGCTCCAGCAACGTGGATGAGTTGCAGGAAATGATCAACCGCGGCGCCAGTCTGCTGAGTCGGCCCACCAGCGCCGGAACGGCGATGGCGCGCGGGGCGGCGCCGTCGAAGCACTAACGCCGCAGAAACCGTAGGGCAAGACAGCCTGTCCGCGGACAGGCACGTCAGTGAGGAGAGGCTAACACCATGCCAGTCTTTACATTTTCCGGCAAGGACGCGAGCGGACAGAAGGTCTCCGGCGAGCGCATCGCGCCTAACAAGCAGTCGTTGGCGCAGGCGTTGCGGCGCGAGCGCATCACGCCCGGCGCCATTCGCGAGAAGGGCAAAGAATTCTCTCTGCCGACGTTCGGCAGCGGCAAAGTCGCGGTCAAGGACATTGCCGTGTTCTTCCGCCAGTTCTCGGTCATGATCGACGCCGGCCTGCCGCTGGTGCAGTGTCTGGAAATTCTGGCCGCCAACCAGGAGAACCCATCCTTCCAGAAGACGCTGACTGGCGTGCGGACGACGGTCGAAGGCGGCGCTACCCTCGCCAACGCGATGCGCCAGTACCCCAACGTCTTCGACGACCTCACCACGAACATGATTGAGGCCGGCGAAACGGGCGGTATTCTCGACATCATTTTGCAACGCCTCGCGACCTACGTGGAAAAAGCGGTCCGCCTGCGCTCGGCGGTGAAATCCGCTTTGATTTACCCGGTCGCCGTGGTCTCGATCGCGGTCTTGATCGTGGGCGCCCTGCTGAAGTGGGTCGTGCCCATCTTCGCCAATCTGTTCGCCGGGCTGGGCGTCAACCTGCCGCTTCCCACCCGCATTGTCATGGGACTGAGCGCGTTCGTGCAGAGCTTCTGGTGGATTGTCGGTGTGGGTGTGATCGGAATGTTCTTCGGCATCAAGCAGATCCGCAAGCATCCGCGGGGCAAGTACTACTTCGATAAAGGCCTGCTGTACGTGCCGGTGATCGGCTCGTTGCTGCGCAAGATCGCCGTCGGACGTTTCACCCGCACCCTGGGCACGCTGATTACCTCCGGCGTGCCGATCCTCGAAGGCTTGGCGATTACGGCTCGGACTTCGGGCAACGCCGTTCTCGAAGAAGCGCTGATGAAAGTGCGCAAGGCGATCGAAGAAGGCCGCACCATTGTCGATCCTCTGCGCGAATGTGGCGTCTTCCCCAACATGGTGACGCAGATGATCGGCGTAGGCGAAGCGACCGGCGCCATGGATTCCATGTTGCAGAAGATCGCCGACTTCTACGAGGAAGAAGTCGACGCGGCCACCAGAGACATGTTGGCCATGCTGGAACCGATGATCATCGGCGTTCTGGGTCTCACCATCGGCGGCATCGTGATTTCGCTCTACATGCCGCTGTTTGCCATGATCGCCAAACTGGCGGGCTAGTTCGAATCAGAAAAGGGGCCGGCCTTCGGGCCGGCTTCCGCAATCTCGCTTTCGCACCGGGCATCGGGGCTCGGTGGGTTGTTCCTCCTGCCCCCGCCCGTTCGGCGAATGCTCTTGGGAACTGAACCCATAGTTTCCAGATCGCCGGGATGATAAATGCAATCGACCTTTGACGAGCGCAATTGGCTGGTATGGCTGGTGAAGGTCCGGATCTTTATCCTGACCCTCCTGCTGGCCCTTGAGTTGGCGGTGGCCCAGTTTAGTCCGGCGCCCTTGCCCCTGCGCTTGTTTGTCAGCACCATCCTGTTCTGGTATAGCCTCTCGCTGTTCTATGTGCTGTTGCTCTCCTTCTGGCAAGAGCACCGCTTGCAGGCATCCCTGCAGGTCCTCACCGACCTGATCCTGGTCAGCGTCGTGGTCCACGAAACCGGCGGATGGGACAGTTCCCTGAATTTTCTTTATCCGCTGGTGATCATTGTGGCGGCGGTTCTACTGCCGCGCGTCTGGGTTCACCTTACCGCGGCCCTGGCCTTTATTCTTTACGGGGCCGTTCTCGAACTGAACTATTACGAAGTCATTCCCTCCTACTGTGCAAGTCATCCGGGGCTGAAGGCTCTGCAGGCAATCATCATCGTCCACCTGTTCGCTTTTCTGGCGGTGGCGTATCTGGCAAGCCTGCTGACCAGCAAACTCCGCCAGGTTGGCGTGCAGCTGAAAGATACCAGCGGGGCGCTGGAGAATCTTCAGGCCCTGCACGAAAACATCATTCACTCGATCAGCAGCGGCCTGATCACTACCGGTCTCGACGGCCGCATCACGCTGGTTAACGCGGCGGCGCAAAAACTGCTGGAGCGCTCGGCAGCCGATCTTCTGGGAACCCCCGCCAACGGGCTCTTCCTCGATGCTCTCCCGAGCGTCGAATCGCAACATTCCCACGCCGAGGTTCGCTTCGACGGCCCCGGAAGGTTTCGCAAGACATTCCGGGTGCGGGTCGCGGCTTTGACGGTTCCGGAGAGCGCCGAGTCCGGTTACGTCTACGCTTTCGAAGACCTCACCGAGATTCGCCGCCTGGAGAGGGAAGTCCGCATGCAGGACCGGTTGGCCGCCGTTGGACGCCTGGCCGCCGCGATCGCGCATGAAATCCGTAATCCTCTGACTTCGATCGCGGGATCGGTGAGCATGCTTTCCAGCGTTCCCGAGATGAACGAGGAGCACCGCCGGCTGCTCGACATCGTCACTCGCGAGTCGCAGCGGCTGAATGGCATCATCACCGATTTTCTCGCCTATTCGCGGCCCAAGCAGTATCACTTCGACCAGGTCGACCTGATTCCTCTGCTGGAAGACACGCTCACCCTGATGGATCACCGCATGGCCGCCGAAAAAACCGGGATCACGATCGAACGCCGCTTCACCTCCCAGGCAGCCAGCGCGATTGCCGATGGCGACAAGCTGAAACAGGTGTTCTGGAATCTCTGCGAGAACTCCGTACGCGCCATGAAGAATGGCGGCACTCTCACCGTGGGCGTGGAATCTCTGGCCGGCGACTGGCAGGTTTCGATCAGCGACACCGGTACGGGGATGACGCCGCAACAGATCGAGAAGATCTTCGAGCCCTTCCAGTCAAACTTCGAGGGCGGGACCGGGCTCGGCCTGGCTATCGTGTATCAGATTGTTCAGGCGCATGAGGGAAAGGTGTGGGCGCGCTCGAAGCCGGGACAGGGAACCACATTCATTCTGCGGCTGCGCCGTCTCGAAACCGAGAGGGCCGCCCCCCCGGCCAGCAGGCTTGTGGGCTCTGAAACCGCTGGCGTTCCTTCTTTGGCGGCTGCTGCCGGAGGGAGGTTCGATGGCTAACATCCTGGTTTGCGATGACGAACGCTCCATCTGCGAAATGCTCGACATCTCCCTGCGCCGCGACGGCTACCGCGTGGAGACCGTGCAGTCCGGGCAGGCTGCTAAGAACAAAATCGATGGCGCCCTCTACGACGTCATCATTACCGATATCAAGATGCCGAACATCGACGGCATCGAGGTGCTGCGCCATGCGCATCGCGTCTCGCCCGATTCGGCCGTCATCCTGATAACGGCGGTGGACGACTACGAGGCCGCGGTGGAGGCGGTCAAAGCCGGCGGCGCCACCGATTACATCCGAAAGAATCCCGGTCTGGTCGACGAAATCCGCCTGGCCATCAAGCGGGCCCTCGAAAAACTCGTTCTCAGCCGGCAGAACTTCGCTCTACGCCGCGACGCGGCTGCCCGCAACTCGCTCGACAACATCATCGGTTCCAGCGCCGCGATGGAGAAGCTCAAGCAGACCGTGCGCACGGTGGCCTCCACCGCGAGCACGGTGCTGATCCACGGCGAAAGCGGAACCGGAAAAGAACTGGTCGCCCGCGCCGTCCATGTTTGCTCGCCGCGCGCGACCGAAGCCTTCGTTTCGGTCAATTGCGGCGCCTTTCCCGAAACCCTGCTCGAGAGCGAACTCTTTGGATACCTGAAGGGCGCGTTCACCGGAGCGAATCAGAACAAGCGCGGATTGTTTGAAGTGGCCGATGGCGGCACGATCTTTCTCGACGAGATCAGTGAAATGACGCTGGCGATGCAGGTCAAGCTCCTTCGCGTCTTGCAGGAGCGCACGGTGCGTCCAGTCGGATCGACCAGCGAAATCTCGATCGATGTGCGGGTGATTGCCGCGACCAATCGAGAACTCGATAAGGCCGTCGCCGAGAACTTATTTCGCGAGGACCTTTACTACCGGCTGAATGTAATTCCTATCCGCGTACCGCCTCTGCGCGAGCGGCCGGAGGACGTTCCGCTCCTGGTCAACCATTTCCTGAAGAAATACGCGAGCGCGGCCGGACGCAGCATCCTGCGCGTGCATGCCGGATCGCTGGCGGCTCTCTGCGAATATGAATGGCCCGGGAACGTGCGCCAGCTCGAGAACACGGTCGAGCGCGCCGTCGCCCTCGAAACCAGCGAAGAACTACATGTCGAACTTCCGGCGGAGCGTCCTAAAGCCCGAGCCGCGGCGGCGGCCGCTGGTTCCGGCGCTCTGCCCGCTGTTGGCGGCGACCTCACCCTTCCTGAGGGCATGGGCATGGAGAACTATGTCGCCGGGATCGAGCGTTCCTTGCTGCAGAGTGCACTCAACCAGAGCGGCGGCGTTCAAACGAAAGCCGCCGACGTGCTGGGCATCTCCTATCGTTCCTTCCGGCACTTGATGAAGAAGTACAACCTATAGCGTCCGGTTTAGAGCTCGGGTTTCCTCGGATTGCATTTCTCACGGCCTCCGGCCATTGCCCCGGCATCTCCATGGGGACTGGACTCCAATGCCTTCCATGACATAGCGTTGGAGTGCGACCATGGCAGGCATGCGCCACAAACTCCGCTTCCTGTGGAACGCGACTCGGGGCCATCATCTGACGCCGTGGCGCAGTCCCTATCTCCTCTGGCGCATCGAAACCTACACCGGCGTCAAAATGACGCAAATCGGCTTCCTCGAGTTCTGGGAATTCATGTGGCGGGAGCGGAGCAACCTCTGGCGGTTTCTTAAGTGGACGGGACAGATGGAGCGCTACGCCCAGCCTAAGCCGAAGAACTCCTGACCGGAGAGGACCTACGCGCCTTTTCCGGCGGCGGCGGCTTCGCCAAGCAGAACGTTGATTTCGCTGCCCTTGCCGGCTCCGGTCAATTGCGAAGCGGCGGCGCGGTTGGCGGCAATCTCCAGATAACCCATGCTGCCCAGGATGCCGAAAACCTGCCCCGGACTGCCCTCGGCATAGGCGGTGCGAATGTCGGTAACCTCGCGGCTGCCAACTACAATCTTGAAACCGCCGGCATTTTCCGCAAACAGCGCGGGAACATCTTCCGGACGGATGTTGGTGATCAGGTTGCCGAAGCGGTCGACTTTCAGCACCACGCCACGAATCCGGTTCTCGCCGGCCGCTTTGGGTTTGGGGGCAGCGAACTTCACGTAGTCTTCGATCTCATCGCCGAACTTGTGCGAGTCGACCTGCTTGGCCAGATACGCCCCGACGGGAGCAAAGACATCGCGGGCATGAAACGTCTGGCTGACCGGCTGGCGGAAATAGTGCTCCGACGTGATATGCCGCACGTGGATGCGTTCTTCCCTTGCATAGACCATGGAGAGCACGCCATTGTCGGGCGCCACAAAATGATAGCCGTCGCTGGTGGCCAGAATCGGGCGCCGGTTCGTGCCCACGCCCGGGTCCACGACGACGACGTGCACCGTGCCGGCCGGGAAATAGGAATAGGCCTGCGAAATGGCAATCGCGCCATCGAGCACGTCGAACGCCTGTACCGCATGCGAAATGTCGACGATCGCGGCCTCGGGCACGATGTCGAGAATGACACCTTTCATCGCGCCGACAAAATGGTCGTTGAGCCCAAAATCGGTGGTGAGAGTGATGATCGGACGGTGCGCCACATTTCCTCGCTGGAAGACAGGATTCTCCGTGGGAACGGAGTTCCCGATACTGCGAAGTTAATTGGCCGAGAAGCGATGCGTCAAGGCACGGAGGTAATAGCTATGGCGTCGTTACGATTGCTTTGAGCGTCGAGTTGCTCAATCCTCCCGCAGTGCCTGCATGGGCTGAATCGAAGCCGCCTTCCGAGCCGGCAGCAATGCCGCAACCAGTCCGATCCCGGGCAGTATCAGCAGCACAGATACATAGGTCCACACATCCAGCGGGCGCACATGATACAAGAAGCTCTGCACCAACCGTTCGGAGGCAACTGCGAGTACCAGGCCCAGTCCGAGACCGATGCCGATCAGAATCGATCCTTGCCTGAGCACCATCTGCGCCACACTCTGGCGCGTCGCACCCAATGCCATCCGCACGCCGATTTCGCGGCGGCGATATCCCACGAGCTGTGACAAGACCCCGTAGAGCCCGGCGATCACCATCGCGATAGCCAGCCCGGCGAATGATGCAACCAAATACAGACCAAGCCTCTGGCCGAAGGTATTCTGCTCCACGGCTTGCTGCATGGTCTGAAAATTGTCGAGGGCAAGTGATGGTGCCGCCTGATGAAAGACAGAGCGCATTTCCGACGCCACCGGAATATCGCTGCGAGTCTTTATCACGAAGCTGACTACGGTCTTCAACAGAGCCTGATAGAAAAGCGAGGTAGTCGGAATCTGCTCTTGCGGGATCAGGATGAACGGCTGAACCTCGCCGCCAACGCTCTTGTCGACCTGGTCGGCGAGAACACCGACAATCGTATAGGGCATGATCATGCCCGTATCTTTGCCGCCCAGATTGATCTGCCGTCCCAGCGGGTCTTTGCCGGAGAAGTATTCGTGGGCGAGCGCCTGGTTGATCACGACCACGAACGGACTGCCGGCGACGTCCTCGTCGGTGATCATGCGTCCTTTGATGATGGGCGTGCCAAGCGTACTCGCATAATCGCCGCTCACGGCCGAGACGCGTGCAGCGGGAGTGTGGTTCGGATCCTTAGCCTGCCCAAGAATGTCGAAACTCGAGCCTAAGTCCATTCCGGAGAGCGGCGGGGAACTGGCGAGAGCGGCGCTTTGTACACCGGGTACGTCGCGAATCCGGTCGAGAACGGGCTGGTAGATGAGGGTTGCGATGGAAGCCGGAGCATTCGCCGTATCTTCTGAGACGGCCAACCCGGAAAAACCGGCGGCGTCGGCGGGCATGGCGGTGAACGTTGTAACGTGCGCGGTCTCAAAGCCGAGCCGCGACTGCTCGAGATTCCAGAGAGTGTGAAAGAGCAACCCGGTTCCGACCAGCAAGAGTGTGGAAAAAGCTACTTCAGCTGCCACCAATCCTCCACTCAGTTTGCCGCCGATTGATCGCGAACCAACTCCGCGCGTAGCCGCTTGCAGCGCTCCCTGGGGATTGGCCCGCGCCACCAGGAGCGCCGGCAGCAGTGAGGAGAGAACGGTCGTCACCATCGCGATCGTAGCGAGCGCCAGCACAATCGTCCAGTGGATCGAGATGGCATCCGCGCGCGGAATCGTACCGTCTGGCAGTTTGTGGAGTGCCACCATCGCCAGCCGCGCGAGGAGAAGCCCGATTCCGCAACCAATGAGGCTTAAAGCAAATCCCTCGGCCAGCATTTGGCGAATCAGGCGCATCCGGCCAGCACCGAGCGCCGTGCGGACCGCAAACTCCTGCTGACGTCCCAGGCAGCGCGCGATCAGCAGATTCGAGACGTTCGCGCAGGCGATCAGGAGCACGAGCGCTAGAGCCCCAAATAGCGCGTACAGGACGGGGCGCACCGGCCCGGTGAGTAATCCCTGGTAGGAACTCGCGCTTAATTTGATTGCCCCCTCGTCTTTCTTCCTGGGGATATGGGCCGCAATGGCGTCTAACTCGTGCTGCACTTGGGCAGTGGTGACACCGGGTTTAAGTTCGCCGATGACATTGAAGAAGTTGTAGCCGCGATCTTTCAGCATTTCCGGGGTGGGCTGCAGCGGAACCCACAATCCTTTTTGAAGATCCGATCCCATCGACTCCGGGAAGCGAAAACCGAGCGGCATAACGCCAATCACGGTGTAAGGCTTGGCGCCAATGTCCACTTTCTGGCCCACGATGCCGGCATCCGAGTGAAAATCTTGCCGCCACAAGCCTTCTGACAACAGGGCGACCAGCGGGCCACCGGGTTCGCCCTCGTTTTCGGCGAATGTTCGGCCCAGCAGAGGTTGGACGCCGAGAAACGAAAATAGATTGGAGGTTACGCGCGGAGCCGCAACGCTAAGAGAACTGTCCTTTGTTTGTAAGACTGAGATGTCTTCGGAGTAGCCGGCCACATCGTCAAGGAGCCTCGATTGCGCCTTGATGTCCTGGTAGTTGAGCCATGACGTCCCGGAAAAAGCAGGCTGGTCGGTCGCGCCTCCAATGTAGACCAGCCGGCCGGAGTGCGCGTACGGCAACGGCCGCAGCAAGACGCTCTCAATGACGGTGAAGATCGCTGTGTTCGCTCCAATGCCGAGGGCCAGAGTCAAAATCGCCAGCAGCGCCATTCCCGGCGTTTTGCGCAGTTGGCGCAGCGCGTAGCGCAAGTCGTGGAGCAGGTTTTGCATGACGGCCCTCCATCACTGGATGTAATGGTTGATTCTGGCACTTTGGCGTCCATTCGCCCAGACTCTGTATCCGCCGCGTTTTCAAGGGATTTTGGCGCAAGAGCCAGGAATCAGAGGAAAGGAGATGGCCGAATTCGGAGAGGGCTGTTCAAAATCGGACAGAGGGTCAGATTGCCGAAGAACAGCGGCTCATTCGTACCGTAGCGCTTCGATCGGGTTGAGCCGAGCGGCTTTCAGGGCGGGGAAGAATCCAGATACGATTCCCACCATGGAGAGAATCATGAAGGAGATAATCATCACGCCCAGCGAGGCGTGGAGAAAAATCGCGCCTTCGTGGTCGGCTGTCTTGTAGAACTCGTCATACAACGGCATGGGCGGGATGATCCAGGTCAGGAATTCCGCCACGGCGATGCCGATCAGTCCCCCGAGAAAGGTGAGCACCAGGGCTTCCAGCAGAAATTGCACCAGAATATGCCGTGGCCTGGCGCCGACGGCCTTGCGCAGGCCGATTTCGCGCGTGCGCTCGGTCACCGAAACCAGCATGATGTTCATCACGCCGATCCCGCCCACCGCCAAGGTACAGACGCCGATCAGCCCGAGCACGGCCTGCAATCCGTAGGAGAACGCATTGATCATGCCGCGATCTTCGATCGTGTCCCATTCTGGCGTGGCTTTGTCATCCTTCGGATCGAAATGGTGCCGGCGCGCCAGCACTTCGCGCACCGCCATCAGCGCCTTCTTGTTCAGTTCCGGCGCAGTCGGCTGAATGATGATTTCATCCGGATCACGCAGGTTCTTCAGATCGCGCATCAGGGCGAAAGGGATAAAGCCGTTCTCGTTGTCTGGGCCCTGATACATCGAATCCTGGATTTTGTTTTTCATCGTTCCAATGACTTCAAAATCGAGGCCTCCGATCTCGACGTGCTGCCCGACGGCCGGAGCTCCCTGGAACACTTTCTTGGCGGCGTTGTAGCCGAGAATCACCACGCGGCGGTGATCGCTGAAATCCGTTTCGTCGAAGTAACGGCCGTCGGCGATGTCAAGTTTGCGCATCTGTCCGTAGGGCAGGTCGACTCCGCGGACCATGATCGACACGATGCGCGTGCCCAGTTTGAAGCCGAAATCGCGGTCGATCTCGCCGCTCACCGCCCGCACCAGCGGCACGTCTTCGCGAATCGCTTCTACGTCTTCGAGCTCGTAGGCGACTTTCTTGCCGGCTCTCTGGCCGCCGGCCTGCATGCTGGTCTGGCCCGGCCACAGCACGATCACATTGTTCCCCATATTCAGGAACGCATGCAGAACACAGCCGCCGAGTCCCTGGCCGTAGGCGAGCAGCAGAACTACCGAAGCCAGGCCCCAGACGATTCCCAGCATGGTCAGGGCGGAGCGCATGCGGTCGCGCAATAGCGCCTGCCAGCCTTGCGAGATGAGCTCTTTCAAAAACATGGCGATCCCAGTGTCACCTTCACCACGGAGCCACTCCGACACGCAGCTAAACGCCGGAAAGTTCTCAGTGCCTCGGCGCCTCCGTGGTGGCTTTACTCAATATGAATATCTCCCGAACCAGTCCGCACTGAAAGCAGCGGACCTCCGCCGCGGGCTTTACCCTGAATGTGCTTGCGCATCTCCTGCACGCGTCCCTGCACGGTCATCTCGATCGGAGCATTCACGTCAACGGTTCCCGAACTGGTGGAGATATCGGCATCAAACGCGGCATTAGCCGGCAGGCGCACGCGCACGTTGCCCGATCCTGTGCTGATCTCCCACGTTCCGCTCTGCGCGCCTTCGGCGATGATGTCGCCGCTGCCGGCCTGGGCGTGAAAGGCGCCCTGAATTCCACGAATAGTCATATCACCGGAACCGGTGTGCAGATCGATGTTGCCGGGCCCGGACTCTTCAATCTCGACGTCGCCGCTGCCGGTGCCACCGCTGATCGCCCCGGCAACCTGGTGAGCGCGCACGTCGCCCGAACCGGTCTGCAGCTGAATTTGTCCTGTCAGGTTCGTCAGCCTCACGTCGCCGGAGCCGGTCTGGATATCGGCGTTGCCGTGCGTGCCTTCAAGGGTCTGATCACCCGAGCCGCTATGCGTGCGGATCGCCGTATCGGCGGGAACCGTGATCTCATAGTCGACCGAGATGTCGTGGGCATTCACATAATCGATGCGAATGCTGTTGCCCTGTTGATGGATGGGGGGATTCTGCTCGATCTGGTGGACGTCGGCGTCCCGATTGCCGCGCAGCCAGTGATCGCTGACAAAGATCTTGCCGTGAACCATGACCGATCCGGAGGATCCAGCGCGAACGGTGACGTCTCCGGAATGCGTGAGCACTTCCAGATCAACGGGACCACTGACCTGCAGGGTGCGGTCGAACGTGCCTTGCGGCATGGAGGAGCCGCAGGCGGCAGCGGAATAAAGCACGACCAGCGCGATGGCAAACTGCAGTCGGCCGGATAGGGTAGCGGAGCGGAGACTTCGAGTGTTATTCATAGCGCAGTGACTCCACAGGTGTCATGTCGGCGGCACGCTGGGCGGGATACATGCCCGCGGTCACCGTGATTAACGAAAGGGTGAGAATCGATGCAATGATGGAGATCGGCGACACGATGGGATGCGGCACGAAGTCTGGCAAGGGCACAGCCGTCATCAGCACACAGATGCCCACGCCGATGCTGAGTCCCAGAATGCCGCTGACGATGGTGAGCATCGCCGATTCGGCGAAGAATTGACGCAGAATGTCGCGCTTGGTCGCGCCCATGGCTTTGCGGGTTCCAATCTCCCGCGTGCGCTCGGTGACCGAAACCAGCATGATGTTCATCACGCCAATCCCGCCAAGGCACAGCGTCACAATGGCAACGCAGCCGAAGAACAGAGTGACTACGCCGAAGATTTTGGCCAGCTGCTTGGCGCCATCCATCGTGTCCCAGATGAAGAGCGCGTCTTTGTCCAGCGGATCGAAGTGGCGGGCGCGGCCCAGGGTGCGCCGCACCTGCAGCACGGCCTCTTCGTGCTCCTCGGGATTCTGCACTTCAAAAACGATGTCATCGAGATAGCCGCGGGTGATGCCGGCGCCCGGCTTCTCCGGCGGAGGGAAATCGCGCGATACCGCAGAGTAGGGCGCGAACAGATAGTCGTTGTCCGGGCCGCTATAGTTGGAGTTCTGTTTTTTCTCTTCCAGGATGCCGACCACGGTATAAGGCAGGCTCTTGACCAGCACGGTGGCGCCAATGCCGGGCTGGCCGGGGAACAATTGCCGGTATGCCTTCGATCCCAGCACCACCACGCGGCGACCTTCGCGCTCGTCGTCGTCGGTGATCAGCCGCCCTTCGGAAATCTTCAGCGAACGGAAATCCTGGTACGAGGGCCACATGCCCACAACGCCGCGATTCGCGGAATTGAACTGGCTGACTTCGGGAATCGTACGCCGCAGCTCCGGGCTCACGTTCTTGATCAGGTAGCACTCGTCGCGGATCAATTCCGCGTCGTCAACATTCAGGCGAATCTCGCGCCCGGCGGCACGTCCACCCACCTGGGAACTGGTGCGTCCGCCCCAAACGATGACCAGATCTTTGCCCAGGGTCTCCATGTGCTTCTTCTGATCGACGACGAAGCCGCGGCCAAGTCCAACCAGCAGGATCACCGATGCGATTCCCCAGATGATGCCGAACATGGTGAGGAAGGTTCGCATCTTGTGCGCCCGGAAGGTGGCGACGGCCTGGCGGAGGATTTCCGAGAGAGTCATGGAACCGGACCTTCGACGGCGGACCTCAGGCATCAGATCCATTGCAGCCATTTGCACAAAAAATGACCAGGTCTGACGGCTGAGGTCCGAAGCCCGCCGTTACTGCAGTACGACTTCCTGTCCTTCTTTCAGTCCGCTGAGCACTTCGGTCTTGGCGCCGTTTGAGATTCCGATGTTAATGGCGACCTTATCCATGCCGTCTTTGCCCTTCGGATCGGGGACATCGACCGACGCTTTCTTGTCCTTGTCGTAGATGATGGCGCCTTCCGGAATCTGCAGGACGTTCTTGTGCTCTTCCAGAATGATCTCCGCGTTGGCGGTCATCTCGGCCTTGAGTTCGCCGCCCGGGTTCTGGATCGATACCCGCACTTCGAAGGTCGTGACGTTGTCTTTCTCGACCCCCATGGGAGAGATTTTGGTCACCTTGCCCTCGAAGGTCTTGTCCTTGAAGGATTCGACCTTGATGCGCGCTCGCTGTCCGAGGTAGACCTTGCCGATATCGCTCTCATCGACCTTGCCCTTTACATAAACCTCGCTGGTATCGCCCAGCGTCATCACCAGGGTGGCCGACGATCCCAACACCAGAATTGAGCTCACTGCGTCGCCCATTTCCACGTCTCGCGACAGCACAATGCCGTCGATCGGCGAGACGATATCCGTATAGCTGAGCTGCTCCTCGAGCTGCTTCAGATTGGCCTGATCCTGGGAGACCACGGCCTGCGCTTGCGCAATCTTCGCCTTGAGCACTGTGACTTCCGCTTTGGCGACGTTCTGCTTGTTCAGCGCCAGCTCGTAGTTCTTCTGCGCATCGTCAAGGGCGGAGGCAGAGACAACGCCATCCTTCGCCATCCCCAAGGCGCGATCGTAGGCGCGCTTCAGCAGCGGCACGTCGGGGCCTTCCGCGTCGACTTTCGCCCGCTGGAAGTCCGCCTGGGAACTGGTCAGGTTGGCCTGCGCGGCTTCCAGGGCGGCGTGCGACTGTTCGACCTGGGCTTCGATCTCGATCTTGTCGAGTTGAGCCAGCAGTTGTCCTTTCTTCACGCGATCGCCATAGTCGACGTAGAGCTTCTTCACGATGCCGCTGGCTTTCGATTTGACCTCAACCTTGGTGATGGGCGTGACCTTGCCGGTGGCCACCACGCTCTTGGCCAAATCTCCGCGCTCCACCTTGGCCAGTTTCGACGGATCGATCTTCGTGCCTCCGCGGGTCGCCGCGATGACGGCACCGGCGATCACCAGGACCAGCACCACTCCGACGATGGTCCAGATCATGAGTCCGCGACGTTTCTTCTTATGATTTCCGTTACCGTTCACAACGCCTCCTCGGGGATTAGGTAATTGGAGTATCGGAGCCACGATGCGCCGTCCTCATTGCTTGGTACGTGGCGGCCGCTATTTTTGTTCCTGATTTCAAGATGAATGGTCGCGGGCTGATGATCGCTCGACGGCATCCTGCGGGACCGCACTGCCAAGTCCTGTGCCGTTCGTTGGTTAGACCAGCGTCCTCAGAAAAGGATAGCTCCACTCGGGAGCGAAATTTGTGACCCCGCGCACCCTCGGTTGTGGGATGCGGGATTCCGTGGGGAAGTTCGACAGCACCGGTTCTCGGATCAGACCTGGAAGCTTTGGCCGAGGCAACTGCCTTTCAAATGTTAGAATTAGCCTTCCATGATCGCCTTCGTGCTGCTCCGGGTCTTTTTGATCCTCCTCCTGGTCGCAGCCAATGCCTTCTTCGCCGCGGCTGAGTTTGCCCTGGTGAGCGTGCGTGACACACGTATTCAGCAACTGATCGAATCCGGGCGAATCGGCGCCCGCATCGTTCAGCGCCTGCACCAGAACCTCGACGAGGTGGTGAACGGCGTCCAGCTTGGCATCACCATGGTCAGCCTCACGCTGGGCTGGATCGGCGAGCCGATGGTCGCCCGCCTGGTCGAGGGCATGCAGTTCGTCCACCGGGTGCCGCATGCCGCCATCTACGCCCACACCATTGCCATCGCCATCGCCTTCAGCCTGATCACTTACATGCATGTGATCCTCGGCGAACTGGTGCCGAAGACTCTCGCCCTGCAGCGGGCAGAGCAGATCGCCCTGGCAGTGGCCGCGCCGATGGAAGCGTTCCTCACGCTGACCCGCCCTATCCTCTTCTTTATGCGGCGCTCCGGGGGCCTGGTGTTGCGCGCCTTCGGAGCGCAGCCGACCCGCCGCGGCGGCGTCGTGCATTCCCCCGACGAACTCAAGCTCATCGTGACCGCCAGCCGCCAGTTCGGCCAGATTCCCGAATTTCAGGAGGAGATGATCCATTCGGCCATCGAACTCGACAGCATCACGGTGCGCGAGGTGATGGTCGCCCGGCCCGACATTTTCTCGCTGCCCTCCGACCTGCTGCTCGACGATGCTCTGACCCGCGTCGTCGAAGGCCAGCACTCCCGGATACCTGTCTATGATCCGCAGCGCGGGCCGGAGCATATCGTCGGCGTGCTTTACTACAAAGACCTCATGCGCTGGATGCGCCTGCGCCTGAGCAGCCTCGGCCAGAGCAGCTCGATTCGCATCTCGCGGATGCAGATCGGCCAGATCATGCACGACGTGCTGGTCGTGCCGGAGACAAAGGTCCTCGCCGAATTGCTGGCCGAGTTCAAGGAGCGGCGGCGGCATCTCGCTGTCGTCGTCGATGAGTTCGGTTCGACCGCGGGCGTGATTACGGTCGAAGACATTCTGGAGCAACTGGTCGGCAACATCGAAGACGAATTCGACGTCTCGCCCAGCGAGCCTGCTCTCGAAGATGAGTCGGTAATGGTGCTGGAAGGCTCGGTGAACATCCGCGATTTGGAAACTGAGTATGGACTGACCTTGCCGCGCGACGCAGGTTTTGAAACTTTGGCAGGGTTCGTTCTCGCTCACCTGCAGCGTATTCCGACCCTGCGCGATTCGTTTGAATACGAAGGCCGGCGGTATACGGTGGAAGAGATCGAAGGGCACCGGATCGCGCGTGTGCGGATCGAGAAGACGGCGAAAGTGGAAGGCGAAGCAGAAGCAGCCAAACAAGGTGGAGACTAGCCGACCAACCAGACCACTGACCTCTGACCACTGACCGTGTGAAACCTCTCCTCCAACGCGTGCTCTATACCCTGCCGGTGATCTGGCTGGTGGTCAGCATTGTTTTTCTTTTAATCCATCTGGTTCCGGGCGACCCGATCGCGCAGATGCTGGGCGAGGGCGCACCGCCGGCCGATATCGCGGCGACGCGCCATCTCTATGGGCTCGACGCGCCGTTGGGCACGCAATACCTTCGTTACTGGGAAGGCGTGCTGCACGGCAATCTGGGCCGCTCGTTCCGCTATAACCAGAGCGTGGCGAATCTGATCGTCCAGCGGTATCCCTACACCTTGCGGCTGACGCTGGCATCGCTGTTTGTCGCTGTCGTCCTGTCGATCCCCGCCGGAGTTCGCTCCGCCCGCCGCCGCAACCGCTGGGACGATCGCACGCTCTCGGTCGTCAGCTTGTTCGGCTTATCGTTCCCCAACTTCGCGCTGGGACCGATTTTGATCTTGCTCTTCGCGATCAAATTGGGATGGGTGCCAGTCTCGGGCGCGGGCTCGTTCGCGAACCTCGTCCTGCCGGCGATCACCATGGGCAGCGCGCTCGCCGCCATTCTCACGAGAATGGTGCGCACTTCGATGCTCGAAGAGCTCAGCCAGGACTACATCCGCACCGCCCGCGCCAAGGGATTGCCCGAGCGCACCGTGGTCTACAAACACGCCCTGCGCAACGCCATGATTCCCGTGCTCACCGTGTTGGGTCTGCAATTCGGCGCGCTGCTGGCGGGCGCCATCGTCACCGAAAAGATCTTTTCCTGGCCCGGGATCGGACGGCTGACGATCGATGCCATCTCCAACCGCGATTACTTCCTGGTGCAAGGATGCATCCTGGCGATTGGATTGACCTATGTCGCGGTCAACTTCCTGACCGACGTGTTGTATTCGGTGGCGAACCCGAGAATCCGACAATAGTTCGGGTCGTCGAACGCGGGGCGGTTAGATCTCACTGTCAACTTTCGCTTGCTTATACGAGTTCCACCCTGACTCTCTGCCCCACCAGCGCCGCTGCCCGCTGCAGGCTCGACAAGGTGATATCGCGCCTGGGATCGAGAATGCGGTCCACTTGCGACCGGCTCGTCTTAAGCAATGCCGCCATGCGGGACTTGGAGATCTTCTTCCTCTTCATAGCCCTCGCAAGCTGCCAGGCCACTATTTCCTTGATGGCCTGAGCCTGTGCCTCTTCGAAGATGCCTTCCCCTTTGAGGAAGTCGTCAATCCTCGACCCCAGGTGCTTTCTGCTCATTGCTCCAGCTCCTTTTGTCGCGCCCGTGCGAGCGCCAGATCGTCCTTAGGCGTGGCCCGCGTTTTTTTGATGAACCCGTGCAAAGCCACCAGTCGGCCCTCGAAAAAACAAATCAACACCCGTCCGACACGTTTGCTTGGGAGGTTCGTTCTGACCTCCCACAACCCTCGGCCCATCGGACGACATAGGGGCATCCCAACGGGCCATCGCCACTGTGCCCGCAGCAGATCCGTGCCGATAGCGTGGCGTTCTGGCGGATCCAGACTCTTTAACCACTCACGGACGGGTTCGCCGCTGGCGTCGTTGCGGAAGAAGACCAACTCGATCTTCCGAGGCGACTCGTCCATCACCGGTAGTGTACCATATAAAGTACATACAGCACGGCTGAGGTCACGGATCAAGGTCACCAGCAACGATAAAGGCGGAGCGTCTCCGCCCCGCCTCTATTCCGAAATGCCGGAATTACGCGGCCTGCATCGATTTCTTCATGCGCTCTTCCAGGTCCTTCGGAGCGACATCTTCCACGTGTGTGGCTACGCCCCACAGGTGTCCGAACGGATCCTGAATAAAGCCGGAGCGGTCGCCGTAGAACTGATTCTCCACGGGCTTGATGATCTTCGCGCCCTCAGAGGTCGCCCGTTGTACCACCTGATCCACGTCGGGAAGGTAGACATACAGGCTGACCGGGCTGGCGCCGATGGTAGTGGCGCTGGTGTGTCCCTGGCCCATGCTGGGATTTTCGTCCGCCAGCATGAGATGAGAGTTGCCGATCTTCAATTCGGCGTGGCCGACCTTTCCGTCCGGACCGTTCATGCGAAACAGTTCCGTCGCGCCGAATACTTTTTTGTAGTAATCAATGGCCCGGGCTGCGCCCTTGATGATCAGATACGGGGTAATCGAATTGTAGTCTTTGGGAATGTACGAGACTTTGCTCATGATTCTTCTCCTTAGGAATGTAGGCTGGAAGGTGAAGGTTACGACGCGCATGCGGAGCGGGCACGCGATCCCGGTTAATTCCATCAAACCACAATCTGCGGACTAGCTCAAGACTCGAATTCGCGATTTAATATCTCAGGATGTCTGCCGTCGCCATCCCGCTCAGCCGACGCCTTGCCGGCAATGCCCGCCATAACCCTTTGGCTGCAACTGGACTTGTGCTGGTGATCGTCTTTGTGGTCTTTGCCTTGTTTGCCCCCTGGATCGCGCCGCAGGATCCCGCCGCGATCGATCTACCGGCACGGCTCCATGCGCCCTCGCCGGCGCACTGGTTCGGCACCGACGAGCTGGGACGCGACATCTTCTCGCGCGTCATTTACGGCGCACGCATCTCGATGCTGGTGGGCAGCTGCGTGGTGGCCACTTCGCTCTTTCTCGGACTCGTCATTGGTTCGATCGCCGGCTATTACGGCGGAGCGGTCGACCGCTTCGTTAACGTGGTCCTCATGAATGCCTTCCTCTCTTTTCCCGGAATTCTGATTGCGATTGCCTTTATCGCCTTCCGCGGGCCGGGCATTTTTAATCTGGTTCTTGCGCTGTCGCTTGGCGGTTGGGTGGGCTATGCCCGCCTGGTTCGCGGACAGGTCCTGGCGGCTCGCGAGCGGGAATTCGTCGAAGCCGCCCGCGCACTCGGCGCCAGCGACCTTCGGATCGTCGTGCGCCACATCCTTCCCAACATCATTCAGCCCGTTATCGTGCAGGCCGCCATCGGAATGGCGGGCGCGATTCTCGCCGAAGCGACCATGAGCTTCTTAGGGCTTGGCGTTCCTCCGCCGACTGCCAGTTGGGGAGCCATGCTCAACGACGGCCGCGCTCATCTTTTCGATGCTCCTCATCTGGTGCTGTTTCCCGCTCTGGCTGTAATGCTGGCTGTGCTTAGCTTCAACTTCATCGGCGACGCCCTGCGCGATTACCTGGATCCACGCGCGCGCATCGAAGCCGGGATCTGAGCGCAACCGGGAGACGCGCATTCCCTTAAAACCGGCGTCGGACGCGGGATTCCATGCAACTTCCTCATCCTGCGGCAGATAAATAAAGTCGCAACATTTCTTGACACTCTGGGTTTCTTCCCGTGAGTCGCCACGCAGTATCAAACGACAGGAACGTCAGAACATTGGGAGAACTCTATGAAGAACTGCATGAAGATTGGTGTCTTGACAGTGGCCCTTGTGTTGTCGGCGCTGCCTCTGATTGCACAAAATGGGCAGACCTCGTCGCCGGCACCCGCGACTGGGCAGACAATTCAAGATCGCAAGGAGAATCAGCAAGACCGGATCGCCAATGGCGTGAAGAGCGGAGAGCTTACATCCGGCGAGACCGAAAACCTGGAAAAGAAGGAAGCAGGCCTCAATCAGGAAGAGCACGACATGCGCAAGCTGGACAATGGTCATCTCACCGCCGCCGACAAAACGACGCTGAACCAGCAGCAAAATCAGCTTTCCCACCGGATCTACAAAGACAAGCACAACTCGGCGGTGCAGAACACCGATCCGAAAAGTGAAGTCGGGAAACGTGCCGAAAATCAGCAGGACCGGATCGCGCAGGGCATCAAGAGCGGACAACTCACCGCCGGCGAGGCCGCCCACCTGGAGAACGGCGAGAGAAACATCAACCGCGAAGTGCGGAACGACCGCGCGGCCAACGGCGGCAAACTGACTTCCCAGGAAAGAGCGCAGGTGAACCGCCAGCAGAATCGCGAATCGCGCAAGATCTACCGCGACAAGCACAACGGACGCCGGCAGTAATCACTCGGAAAACGCTGCACCAAGGGCTCAACGCCCCTGGAAACGGGGGCGTTTCTTTTTTCCCCAAAAAAGAGATACCGGCAAGCTGCTCAAGGGAAAAGAGATATATTTCTTGACATAAATTGCAAATTGCAATATAAATATATCAATCCGAAATGAGGCTGTGGAAGTGAAGCTCGGTGAAAAAATCCGTTACCTCCGGGAAGTCGAAGGATCGCTGCGCGGCCTGGGTCGGCCGATGACCCAGCTTGAGCTGGTGCGGGCCATCCGCGACGAACAGGGCGGCGGCCACTCGGGAAAGAGCGGCGGAAGAGGGAAGACGATCAGCCAGTCGTACCTGTCGCAGATCGAGAACGGAAGCCGTCCGCACATGACGCAGTCCTCCCGCGCTCTGCTCGCCAGGTTTTTCAAAGTGCATCCGGGCTTTCTGGTAGATGATCCCGACGGCTACCACGCCGAACTGACCTCTGATCTGCGCACGACCGAGGGCCAGCTGGATGTCTGGCTGTTGCAGGGATCGGAGCGCTTCGCCAGCGATCCCGAAGTGAGCAATGTACTGATTAAGGCCGCGCGCGAAAAAGATACGCGGCGTTGTCTGCTGCTGCTGGGCGCGATTCTCGACACCCCGGGTCTTGCGGACCGTTTGCTGGAAGCGTTGCGGCCGGAAGCTGCCGCTGAAACCAGAAAGCGCGGCTCTCTGCCGCCAGCGGAAGGGAGGCGAATCCGATGAGCTCAACAGGTTTCGGCTGGGCAGATTTCTACTTGATCTGTTTCGCGGTCGGTTTCTGCTTCAGCTTCTTTTCATTCATCTTCGGCGGAGGCGGCAGGGCTGGGCGCCTGCATTTGCCGCACTTTCACGGTCAGGCGGTCGGGCATGCGCCGGTGGCTCATGGCCCGGCAGGAGGAGCGGCCCACGCCGCGGGGCACGCGCCTGCAGCCCAGTCCTCGGCGGCGGGACGCGCGACGCGGGGACCGACCGTGTCGCCCTTCAATCCTCCGGTGCTGGCGGCGTTTCTGGCCTGGTTCGGCGGGATGGGGTACCTGCTCACTCGATTCTCGACGCTATGGGTCGGTTTGGGATTGTTCATATCGGTTGTCAGCGGGCTGGCCGGCGGCGGGGTGATTTTCGTGGTGCTGAGCCGAGTCCTGATTTCTGAGGACGAAGAGATGGATCCCGCGGATTACGAGATGGTGGGCGTCCTGGGCAAGCTGTCGGTGCCCATTCGGGAGGGCGGAACGGGGGAGTTGATCTATTCGCAGGCGGGAACGCGGCGCGTTTGCGGCGCACGCAGCGAGGATGGCAGCGTCATCGCCAAGGGAACCGAGGTCGTGGTGACTCGGTACGAGAAGGGACTGGCTTACGTGCGCTTGTGGAGCGAGATGTCGGGCGAGCCGGAGTAGCGCGAGGAGACTGGGATGATCCGCGATTGGTACAAGCCGTTGGTGGCAGCGATGTGGCTGGCTCTGCCTTTCTCGGCGCTAAGGTATTGGCGGGCGTGGGATCAATTGCCGGCGCGGATGGCCGTGCACTTTGACGCCAACTTTCAGCCGAATGGCTACACCACGCGGGAGGAGGCGCTGAAGATGGGGCTGGGCATCCTGGTGGCGATGCTGGCTCTGTCGACCGTCGCCGCGTTGGCGGCGCATGCTTTGAAGCCGGCCGCCGCGTGGCCGGTGCTGGTGATTTCTTATGTGGTGATCGGTTTTATCTGGTACGGCAACAATTCGATCGTTGACTGGAATTTGAGCGGGCATGCAGTGCATTCACAGTTGCAGGAGCAGACATTTCCCCCACTGAGGATCACAGGAGTGAACCGGAACACCAGGGTTCCGAAGCAGCAGTCATAACGGGAGGAGTTTATGTTCAGCGGCATTTCGAGCGTAGTCGAGATTTGGATTTTCGTCGGACTGGGAGTGATGGTCCTGCTGTTCCTGATCAACGGGATGGCCAGACTCTACCGCAAAGCTGGGCCGCACGAGGCTCTCATCGTGTACGGCTTGGGAGGGACACGTGTGGTCAAAGGCCACGGCACGCTGGTGCTGCCGATGGTGCAGGTTTGTCGCGAGTTGTCGCTCGAGCTGATGTCGTTCGATGTGGCGCCGCAGCAGGATCTTTACACCAAACAAGGCGTGGCCGTGACCGTCGAGGCCGTGGCGCAGATCAAGGTGAAGTCGGATACCGAGTCGATCCTGACGGCGTCGGAGCAGTTCCTGACGAAAACTGACGACGAGCGCCAGGGTCTGATCCGGCTGGTGATGGAAGGTCACCTGCGCGGCATCATCGGACAGTTGACGGTCGAAGAGATCGTCAAGCAGCCGGAGATGGTCTCCGACCGCATGCGATCCACCTGCGCCGATGACATGAACAAAATGGGACTGGAAGTCATCTCGTTCACTATCAAGGAAGTGCGAGATAAGAACGAGTACATCACCAACATGGGCCGGCCGGACGTGGCTCGCATCAAGCGCGACGCCGACGTGGCTGCGGCAGAGGCCGATCGCGATACAGCAATCAAGCGCGCTTTGGCACAAAGAGAGGCCGCTGTCGCCAAAGCGCAGGCCGACCAGGAGCGGGTGCAGGCGGAAACCGCGTCACTGGCCAAACAGGCCGAAGCGCAGCGCGATCTTGATGTCAAGAAAGCGCAGTTCCTCGAAGTCACCAAGCGCCAGCAAGCGCAGGCCGACAAAGCCTACGACATCCAGACCAACATCATGCAGCAGCAGGTGGTGGCGGAGCAGGTCAAGGTCCAGCAGGTCGAGAAGGAACAACAGGTCAAGGTCCAGGAGGCGGAAATCAATCGCCGCGAGAAGGAACTAATCGCCACCGTGCTGAAGCAGGCTGAGATCGAGCGTCAGCGGATCGAGACGCTCGCGGAAGCCGAGAAGCAGCGCCTGATGGCCGAGGCAGAAGGGCATGCTTCTTCGATCCGCCAGCAAGGCGAGGCCGAAGCCGAAATCATTTTCAAGAAGGGCGAGGCGGAGGCCAAGGCGATGAACGTGAAAGCGGAAGCGTATCAGGAGTACAACCAGGCGGCGGTGATCGACAAACTGTTTGGCAGCATGCCGGAGGTGGTCCGGGCGCTGGCTGCGCCATTGTCGAATGTCGACAAGATCACCATCGTCTCGACCGGGAATGGCGATGCCTCGGGGATGAACAAGGTCACCGGCGACATCACCAAGATGGCCGCCCAGGTGCCGGCGCTGTTCGAGACGCTCTCGGGAATGCCGCTTTCCGAGTTGCTGGGCAAAGTGCGGCAGATCGGCGACAAATCTCCCAAGACGGGCGAGTCGCCGAAGCAGTAAGCGAGGGGTGCGGGAACGGACCGGGGTCCGTTCCCGCTCATACCGGCTTTCGTGGAGTGGGCCAAGCGCGTCAATGGAGAGCGCGGCCATCTCCGGGCGGAAGCGATTCGGAAGGTGAGTAATGACGAGCAAATCAAGGACCGCGGGATGGGGACTGGCTCTGGGTGCCGCGCTCGGCGCCGCGCTGGGCATCGCCGCCGGACACATCGGCGCCTGGCTGGCGATCGGTGTGGCGATCGGGGTACTGCTGGGATCGTCGTTCCGGAGAAAAGCGCCGGAGTGTCCGCAGTGTGCCGCGCTTCACCGGGCGCACGAAGTCAGGAGGTAGTCGTGGCCACCAACGGACAGATCGGGGCCGATATCGCACTCATGACGGCAATTGGAGCGGCAAGCGGTGTAGTTGTCGGAATTCTGAGACTGACGCCGGCTGTGGGAGCGGGGGTGATCGGAATCGTGCTCGGCACCGCCGTGGCGCGCGGAGCGCTGACGGCGGGGCTGGGAGGAAGCAGGAAAAGCTAATTGGCCACTCCGGGAGTGGCTGCAAGCGGATCGTAGAACGAGAAAAGAAGGGGGTTCAATATGGCACTACTGGAGCGGGTTGCAACGTTAGTTCGAGCCAATCTCAACGACCTGATCGATAAGGCCGAAGAGCCGGAGAAGATGATCAAGCAGGTCATTCTCGACATGCAGAACCAGCTGTTGCAGGTCAAGACGCAGGTCGCGATCGCCATCGCCGACCAGCACTTGCTGGAGAAGAAACAGCAGGAGAACGCGGACAAGGTCGCCGAATGGATGCGCAAGGCGGAGTTGGCAGTCGACAAGAAAGAAGACGATCTGGCGCGCGCGTCTCTGCAGCGGGTGGAAAGCTACCGCGAGTTGAGCGAGAACTTTACGCAGCAGATTGTCGATCAGAAGGCGCAGGTAGAAAACCTGAAGACTGCGCTGCGGCAACTCGAACAGAAGCTGACCGAGGCCCAGGCCAAGGCAGACGTTCTGATCGCGCAGCACCGGCGCGCGCGGGCCGTCAGCAAGGCCAGCGATGCCCGGCTGGCTTCGGGCGATGGCTCGAAGCAAGCGGCCTTTGACCGGATGAAGCGCAAAGTCGCGCATTCGGAAGCGATGAGCCAGGCGAAATCGGAGATCGCGGGCGACAACATCGAAGACCGGCTGGCCGCCCTCGAAAAGGAAGACCGCATCGAGCAGTTGCTGGCCGAGTTGAAGAGCAAGCGCGGGGCGTGAAGGGAGTCGACGCACTCTACACAACGCCCAGGTCGAAGCCGGAAGCGTGGTTGGCAAGAGTCCGAATCGCTTCGCTCCGATCGGCCTGCAGATGCCGGCGCTTGCCCTTCATTCGCACAGCTGGCCCGGATCTCTGAAATCCAAAGAGCGACCCGATTTTGTTATTCAGAAAGGAACACTTCATGACGCTCAGGACTACATCAATGAAAACGAATTCTGTATCCCTATTGGCAGTTGCCCTTATCCTCTGCACTTCCGCCTTCGCACAGGCGAAACCGGAGCAACTGGCCCAGCAGTCGGCCGAGAAGTGGCTGGCTCTGGTTGACGCCGGCAAATACTCGGAAAGCTGGGACAGCGCAGCGCAACTGTTCAAGAACGCCGTTGCCAAGGATCAATGGCAGAGCATGCTGCATGCGGCCCGCGGTCCTCTGGGCAAGGTCGTTTCCAGAAAACTCAAGTCGGCCCAGTACACGAAAAGCCTGCCCGGCGCACCCGATGGCCAGTACGTCGTGATTCAGTACGACACGACGTTTGAAAACAAGCAGTCGGCCGTGGAGACGATCACTCCCATGCTCGACACAGACGGGCAGTGGAGAGTTTCCGGCTACTTCATCAAGTAGAGCCCCGGTCCGAAGATTCTGCTCGTCGACGAAGACGTGGCGCGCGCGCCCCCTTTCCATTTTCGATCGGGGCGCGACGCGCCGTCTTGCTTCGTCTCCGCTGCGCATTCCCCCGGCGCCAGCACAACAATTTCCCGGCCTCCGGGTTACTACCAGCAGGCAGTTCTCAGCGGAGCCGATGGCCATCGGACCGCGAATCGGACCCAGGTGGCGCGCCCTTTCGAATCTTCTAACCGAGGAACATTTATGAAGCAGCTCGCAGCGGTGTCGTTGCTGGCAGTGTGTCTGGTTCTGGCGGGATGCGGCGCGAATGCCAATAACCCGATGAATATCAACGGCGGCTGGAATGCAACGCTCATCGGCACGAACAATTCCACCATCTTCAGCTTCGGTCTCTCGCTGATCGTAAATGGAGATGGAACTCTAAGCGTCACCAATTTCCAGTTCACCTCGAACTCGCCGTGCTTTGTATCGGGAGAATCGGAGAGCGGTTCATTCACGTTGAGCGGCGATTTCAATGGCAATGTGACGGGGAAGTTCAATCTGATCGTGCTGTCCGGATCCCCGGTGGGCAACACCCTGACGCTGAACGGCACGGCCAACGGCAACACGATTTCCGGCACATGGTCGCTCACGGGCGGAACGGGCTGCACGGGGTCAGGAAAGTTTACGATGACGCGGGAGTAGATTTGGAGGCCGTGCATCCATTGACGGGACTGCCCGCATCTCTCTATCCTCGTAGTCGAATGAAACGGCAGTCTTCCCAAGGAAGGGCGTCCATGAGAAAAGTTGTGATCCTCAGCCTGCTGGCGCTGGAGCTTGCGGTGTGCGGCTGCGGGTCGAATCCCACTCCCACCAACGTCATCAGCACCACCGCAAACGGCACCTGGGAGGCGCAACTCACCGGCGGCGTGGGACAAGCCAGCTTGATGAACTTTACGACCAGCTTCGTCGTCACCGATATCGGACCGATCGATCCGACCGGGCTCAGCTTCCTGAATCAACAGACGTGTTTTGTGACCAACAATACCGAGACGGGTACGGCCAGCTTCACCACCAGTTCCTCCGGCCAGGTAACCGGGACGATGCAGTTCATCGTGACATCGGGGATTCCCGCGGGGAATGTCTTGACACTCAAGGGGAACCTCACCGGCACATCGAACGGAACCACCAGCACGACCGGAACCTTGACCAACGGAGTGGTCACGGGAACCTGGACCCTCACCGGCAGTTCGGACTGCACCGGCACCGGAAACTTCACCATGTGCCAGGGTAAAGCCACCTGCAGCGCCACCTGATCACGTCCCGTTAAAGTGAGTATCGTCGCAGGCTGGCTCGTCCGGCTTCCGCTTCTTTCCATCTCCTGCCGGCTGCTATAGAGTGAGAGCCATGAATCGCTCGCTCGCAGAGATCGCCCAGGCAGTTAACGCGCGCCTGATCGGCGATGGCAGCCTGGAGGTTCGCGGCGTGGCCAGCCTCGAATCGGCTCTTCCCCAAGACCTTGTCTTCGTGGAGGACGAAAAGCATTTTCCTGCTGCGCTCCAATCCCGCGCCGCGGCGGTGATCGCAGGCGAATTTGCCGCGCTCCGTTCCTGCCCAAAAGTGCTGCTCGTCAGCCAACATCCCAAATTCGCGTTTGCCCGTGCAGCACAACTCTTGAGCGACCATTCTCTCTCAAATACCGGTGAAGTACATGCGACCGCGGTTATAGATCCTTCGGCAATGGTGGGAGCCGGCGCGCGCATCGGGGAGCGCGCCATCGTCGGCGCGCACGCGAAAATCGGCGACAGCACCCGGGTTGGCGCCGGATGCGTCATCGGCGCGGGCGTCCACATCGGCAGCAGCTGCGAACTTTATCCCAATGTCACGACCTATCCCGGGACCTCGCTGGGAAATCGCGTCATCGTGCATGCGGGAGCTGTCCTGGGCAGCGACGGGTTTGGTTATGTGCGTGATCGCGCGACCGGCCACTACGAGAAGTTTCCCCAGGTCGGGCGGCTCGTGATTGAAGATGACGTTGAAATTGGCGCCAATACGACCATCGACCGCGGAGCGCTGGATGAAACCCGCATCCGCCGCGGCACAAAAATCGACAACCTGGTGCACATCGGCCACAACTGCGAGATCGGTGAAGATGTGGTGATTGCCGCGCAGACCGGCCTCTCCGGCAGCATCGTGATTGAGAAGGGCGCCGTGCTTGGGGGACAGGTGGGCATCGGCGAGCACGCGCATATCGGGGAAGGAGTAATGCTGGGCGGGCAGGGCGGCGTTCTTCCCAACAAGATTCTCCGCGGCAAGGGCGTCGCGTTCTGGGGTACGCCGGCACAGCCTTTGCGCCAATATCTCAAGCAATTAGCCACGGTGGCGCGGCTGGCCAAAAAGGATTGAGCATGGCGCTGGTGGTGGTCGGCGGACACTCGCGAAGCGTTGGCAAGACCAGCGTCGTGGCCGGCCTGGTCTCTACCTTGCCGGAGTATGGCTGGACCGCCGTCAAGATCACCCAATATGGACACGGCATCTGCTCGGCCGACGGCGCTCCTTGCGATTGCGCCACCGCCGATCATTCCTGGGCGATTTCGGAAGAACCTGACCGGTCGGGAGCATCGGACACGTCGCGCTTTCTGCTGGCGGGAGCTGTGCGGGCGTTGTGGGTGCGGACCGAGCAGGGACGCCTGGCCGAGGCGATGCCGGCTCTGCGCGGAAAGATACAAGGCGCCGAGAATGTGATCGTCGAGTCAAACAGCATCATGCGGTTTCTCCGTCCAGATTTGTATTTGACTGTGCTCGACCCCACGACCGCGGATTTCAAGAAGTCGGCACGGGAGTTTCTGGATCGCGCCGATGGCGTGATTCTGCATGACGTTCCCACCGATCCTGCCTGGCAATCCGTCTCGCTGAAGCCGGTTGCGAAACGACCGATCTTTCGCATGACGCCACCGAATTACGTCACTTCGGAGTTGATCGATTTTGTTCGCCAAAAATTGGCGGCGTTTGCTCACCGCGTGGCTCCGCAGCAGAGCCACTGACCGCTGGCGACTTCCGTTTGCTATCCTTGCGCGTGGGCAAAATTCATCCCAGCGCCTGGCTCCTGGTTCTGCTTTCCGCCCTTTTGCAGGTGCTGATTTTCCCTCTTCCCGGGCTTTACGTTCTTTGCTGGTTTGCGCTCACTCCTTTGATTCTGGCCCTGCTCCGAGCTCGCCCGGCAGGCGAACTTCAGGTAGATGGAACCGTCAGCCTGCGGCCGGGATCTCCCGCGCAGGCATTTCTGCTTTCGTATGTCTGCGGGATTCTCTGGTATGGCGGAACTTGCTACTGGATCTTCGACACCATGCGCCAGTACGGAGGCCTGAACTCCGGCGCGGCGCTACTGGTGTTGTTTTTGTTCTGCTGCTATCTCGGCCTGTATCACGGGGTGTTTGGCCTGATCCTGAGCCTGCTGACGGGTTCGTCGCGCGACTACCGCCGCGCGCTGGTCACCGCTCCGTTCTTGTGGGTCGCCGTGGAGCTGGCGCGGACCCACATCACAGGATTCCCCTGGAATCTGCTGGGCACTTCGCAAGTCGACAATGTGGCGCTCTGCCGCATCGCCGAGTGGACCGGAGTCTACGGGATCTCGCTGGAGATCGTACTGGTCAACGTGGCGCTGGCCGCCGCCTTTCTCGTGCCCCGGCGCAAGCGTGGGGCGATGCTGGCGGCATCGCTCGCCGCGGCCGCGGTTTTGCAGGCTGGAAGACTGATTGATGCGCCGCCGTCGCATGCCGATCGCACCGCCCTGCTGGTGCAGCAGAATATTCCAGTTTCCGCGGACTGGACTCCCGCGTATTTTCAGCAGACTCTGGGCGACCTGACGGAATTGACGGCCAAGTTCGCTGCCAGCAAGCCTGCAGGCGAAATCAGGTTGATCGTGTGGCCCGAGTCGCCGGCGCCATTTTTCACCAGCGATCAGCGGTTCCGTGATGCCGTCAGCGCGATGGCGCAGCAAGCCCATGCCTGGGTCGTAGCAGGAGCGATTGGAACCGAAACCCCTGCCGTGGGAGGCTCGACCTCGCGGATGTTCAACTCCGCGGTTCTGGTCAGTCCGGAAGGCGTGTGGACCTCGCGCTACGACAAAGTGCATCTCGTGCCTTTCGGAGAGTATCTGCCGTTTCCCAGTGTCTTTTCTTTTGCCGGAGGACTGACCCGGGAAGTGGGCGAATTTGAGCGCGGCGCCTCGCGGGCTCCGCTCGATGCCGGCGGCGAAAAGCTCGGAGTATTCATCTGCTACGAATCCGTGTTTCCGGACGAAGTGCGGCAGTTCGCCGACAACGGCGCGCAAGTCTTCGTCAATGTTTCCAATGACGGATGGTACGGGGACTCCGGCGCCTATGCGCAGCACTTGAACCAGACGCGCATGCGGGCGATCGAGAACGAGCGCTGGCTGCTGAGCGCGACCGACACCGGCGTGACCGCTTCGATCGATCCCTGGGGACGCATCGCCGCGCGCCTTCCCCGCAAGCAACGCGCCGCTCTTACCGCGCCTTACGCGATCGCTTCCGTCACCACGTTCTATACCCGGCACGGCGACTGGTTCGCTTACGCGTGTGCGATAATTTCTCTGGGTGCGCTCCTGGCGTGCATCGCATCCTCTATAAACCGCAAAAAGGCTGACTCATCTGCATGAATCAAGAGCTGGAACAGTTCTACGAAAAGCTGAGCAAGAAAGTCCGCGAACTCCGGGAGTATCTTTGACGCGGAGAAAGTCCGTCCGCAGCTAGCCGAAATCGACAAGCAGGCCGCCGATCCGAACCTGTGGTCGAATCCACAACGCTCGCAGCAGGTCATGCGCGAGAAAAAGCGCCTGGAGCATGTGCTGGCGACCGATGCGGACTTGGCGCGCCGCGGCGACGATATTGTCGCCTACCTCGACCTGGCAAAGGAGGGCGAGAACGTTGAGAGCGATCTGCAGCGCGAGATCGACGCGCTGGCTCAGCTGATTGACAAGCTCGAGACCGAAACTCTGCTTTCCGGCGAAAACGACGCGCGCAATGCGATTGTCACCATCCATCCGGGAGCCGGCGGCACCGAGTCGCAGGACTGGGCTGACATGCTGCTGCGGATGTACCTGCGCTGGGCCGAGCGCCAGGGCTTCGAGACCGTACTCTACGACTATCAGCCGGGAGAAGAAGCCGGACTGAAATCGGCGACCTTTGCAGTCAACGGCGAATACGCCTTCGGACTTCTGCAAAGCGAAATCGGCGTCCATCGCTTGGTTCGCATCTCGCCCTTCGATCAGGCCAAGCGCCGGCATACTTCGTTCGCCAGCGTTTTCGTTTCCCCCGAGATCGATGACAGCATCGACGTCGTCATCAAGCCGGAAGACATTCGCGTGGATACCTACCGCTCCAGCGGCAAAGGCGGACAGCACGTCAATACTACCGATTCGGCCGTGCGCATCACACATATTCCCACCGGAATCGTGGCCAGCTGCCAGAACGAGCGTTCGCAGCACAAGAACCGCGAACGTGCGATGAGCATGCTGCGCTCGAAACTCTACGAATTCGAGATGGAGAAGAAGCGCGAGGCCACGAAGAAGATCGAAGACTCAAAACTCGACATCGATTTCGGATCGCAGATTCGTTCCTATGTCCTGCAGCCCTACCGGTTGATCAAGGATCACCGGACGAAAACGGAAATCGGGGATGTCGACCGTGTGCTCGATGGCGATCTGCAACCGTTCATCCGCGCATATCTCCTGGCGCGGAGGGGAGAAAAGCAGTGAAGGCGAGGTCTGGTGGCGCTAAGGCCGGCAAGCCGCGAGCCATCAATCTTGGTCCGCGCTTCCTGAGAGCTTTCTTGTTTGCGGCCGAAAAACATGCGGGCCAGACTCGCAAGACGTCGACGATTCCTTACATTGCTCATCTGATGGGAGTCGCTTCGCTGGTTCTCGAGGCTGGCGGCGATGAGGATCTCGCGATCGCCGCTCTTCTGCATGATGTCGTCGAAGACTGCGGCGGCGCCCCGATGTTGAAAGAGGTTCGCCGGCGTTTCGGCAGCCGCGTGGCGGAAGTCGTCGACGGATGCACCGACGCCGACACGATTCCCAAGCCGCCGTGGCGCGAGCGCAAAGAGCGCTACATCCGGCATCTGAAAAGGGCAGACGCCGATACCCGGCTGGTTTCTGCGGCGGACAAGCTGAATAATGTTCGATCCATCTTGAGCGACTATCGCGCGCTTGGCGAATCCATCTGGTCAAGGTTCAACGGTGGACGCGACGGCACTCTTTGGTACTATCGGACGTTGCGGGACGAATTTCTCCGGCGCAAACCGAACCGCCTCACTCGTGACCTCGCACGAGCGGTGAATGAGCTTGAGGTCTTGACCGGGGAACGCCGCGACGGAGAATCGCCAACAGTCCTCAAAGCCTGAGACATGCCGCGCATGATTGATCAAATCCGCGCATCCAAGCTTCCTTCCAACATGATGCAGTTCGCCGCGCGAGGGGCGTTGCAGGTGCCCGCGGCGGAGAACATCGAGATTCTGGTTTACCTCGCGACCAACAACAAGATCTTTGGCGAGCTGGCTCGGATGACGCTGGCAGGATGGGACGAAAAGGCGTGCCTGGCTTCCGCTTCCGATCCCCAAACTCCCCGGGATGTCCTCGTGTATTTCATCTCGCATGACAATCTTCGCCCGAAGCTGCTGCCGGCGCTGCTCGAGAATCTTTCGGTTCCCGAGAGCGAGATCGTCAAGTTAGCCACTTCCGCTCTGCGCGACATCGTCGAGATCATGCTCACCAGCAAGCGCGTGTGCTCGTCGAGCGCGATTGTCCGGGCGCTCAAGGGTAATCCGTACGCGAAGGCTGAAGAGATTGCCGGACTTGTGCGGGCGGCAGGCCCGCCAGCAGCGGCATCTGCGCCATCACAAGATTCAGGCGCTCCCACTGCTGCGCGAACCGAAGTCCCGCCCGATTCCGGCGAAGCACTCGGCGCCGAGCATGAGGACAACGGCGGCCCCGAGCACGACGAAGTCGTCGACAGCTATTTGAAGGAGCATGGCGCTGAAATTGCAGCCGAAGGCGACAAGCGATTCCAGTCCATCGGTGGGGCGCTCGAGTTGTTAGGCGAAGACTTTTTCCCGATCACGCAATCCGCCGAGGAATCGCCTGCCGATTCGCCCGCGGAGCCCGCGGCAAATGCGACATCTACGGCCACCGCGAAGCCTGCCGCTCTCATTCCCAAGAAGCCCGCTGAGCCTGACGGCAAGCGTCAGAATACTCTGCAGAAAATCAACTCACTCGACGTGAAGGGGCGCATCCAGCTTGCCTTGAAGGGGAACAAGGAAGAACGCTCGATTCTGATTCGCGACGGCACAAAAGTTGTGGCGCTGGCCGTGCTCGAAGCCCCCAAACTCGCCGATGGCGAAGTGGAAAAGTTTGCGTCCCAGAAGAATGTCCTGGAGGCCGTCCTGCGCCAGATTCCCCTGAAACGCCGCTTCATGAAGAATTACATCGTGGTGCGCAATCTGGTGGCAAATCCGCGCACTCCGATCGATCTCAGTCTCGGTCTGATGAAGAATCTGCTGACCCAGGATTTGAAGAATCTGTCCAACAACAAAGAAGTCTCCGAGACCATTCGCAAACTGGCGTTGAAGATGTACAAGCAGAAACTGGAATCCGCGAACAAGAAATAGACCGGAGGTATCTTGGCCTCTCAGCCGCAGTCCGATCCTATTGCCGAACTGTTGAAGCGCTCGAAAACGATCGCCGTGGTGGGTCTCTCGGATAATCCCTTGCGTCCTAGTCACGGTGTGTCCGCTTACATGCAGAGCCATGGATACCGCATCATTCCGGTGAACCCGCAGATCGAAGAGTGCCTCGGCGAACGGGCCTATGCAACTCTGCTCGATGTGCCGGAAAAAATCGACATCGTGAATATCTTCCGCCGGCCCGAGTTTGTCGAAGAAATCGTCGATCAGGCGATCCAGCTCAAAGTCCCGGCCATCTGGATGCAGGAGGAAGTCATCCACGAAAAGGCAGCCGAAAAGGCCCGCAAAGCAGGGATCTTCGTGGTCATGGATCGCTGCATTCTGAAAGAACATCACGCGCGGATGCGCTGACCTAGCGGCTGACGCCGAGGAAGACGACACTGGCGTCGTCGCGAACCCCGCTTCCATTGGCGAATGCGCGCACGTCGTCGATCATGCTGACCGCCGATGCTTCGGGCTGGGCAGCGTGCGCAGCCAGACGGCGCAGTCCATATTCCTCTTCGCTGGCATTCACCGCTTCCGTGATGCCGTCACTGTAGAAGACCAGTCTTGAGCCCGGGGACAGCGTGATCCTGGTCTCGGAATAGTCGCCACACCCGAGACCGAGCGGCATGCCGCGTTCTGTGTCCAGAAAATGTTCGCCTTGCTGGTCAATCAACAACGGCAGCAGATGTCCCGCATTCGCGAACGTCAGCGAGCAGACCGAGGGGTCTAGCACCGCATACACCAGAGTGACGAACTTTCCCGCCGGGAAATCATCGACGAGCAACTGGTTCAGCTTGGTCAGGACCTCGCCCGGACTGCAGCATGCCTCCGCCAGAGAGCGAAAGGCTCCGCGAGTGGCCGACATCAACAGAGCCGCCGCCGTTCCTTTGCCGGACACATCCGCCAGAACGATTCCCCAGCGCCCGTCTGGAAACGAAATGAAGTCGTACCAGTCTCCGCCCACGGCGCGGGCTGGAACGCTGCGCCCGGAAATCGCGAATCCGGGAATATAGGGAGAACTCTTCGGCAGCAGCGCCTGCTGGATGGCTCGGGCCTCCTCGGCTTCGCGGTCGAGAGCCGCCCGCTCCGCACGCTCCGATCCGAAACGTCGCGCATTGCCGACAGCGATGGCGATGTGATCGCACAGCGCCCGAAGCAATCGCAACTGGTGGCGGGGAAACGCGTCCAGTTCCGGATGCGACGCTGTGAAGACGCCGACCAGTTGTTCGCCCACGCGCAACGGGATCGCGACCTCCGAAAGCGTCGCGTGCTCGCAGCCGATATAGTACGGGTCCTGCCTTACATCAGGGGCGTAATGCATCTCCCTGGTCTCGGCAACATGTCCAACCATGCCTTCATAGCCGATCTTCAGGCGATATCCCTTCCCGTGAACCGTACATCCACGCTGCCCCGCCAGAACCATGTCTCGGCGTTCTTCGTCATGCAGATAGATACTGGCCTCAACGCAGCCAAACGAAGTGGTGACTTCGTTCACCACGCCCTCGATCAACTGGTCGAGGTCGAGAATGGAAGTGATTCGTTGCGCGGCTTTTTGCACGCGCTGCAGGTCTTCCACAAAATCGGAGGGCAGCGGGCGCGTAACAAACTCATCGCCGGCGATACTGGACGCAGTTACCATGGGAACGAGCCTGGAGAAAACTGGTCAGCTGACTGAAGTAAGAGATGCCGGAAGGGGCTCCTATGATTCTTTTCTTTCGCCCGCGGAGGGTGACTTGGCTTGGCCCGACCGGTGACGTTTGATCTCTTCCAGCCGCTCGCGAATGCGTTTTTCGATGCCCTCTCCAGTCGGGGAATAGTAAGTGTGCCCGCAGAGGTTGTCAGGCAGGCACTGCATGTTCGCGACCTTGCTCTCGAGGTCGTGGGCATACTGGTAGCCGCGGCCATAGCCAAGGCCTTTCATCAGCGTGGTGGGTGCATTCCGCAAGTGGAGTGGGACGGGATCCGCTGCGGTCTGCTCGACGTCCCGCTGCACGTCGCCGTATGCCGTATAGAGGGCATTCGACTTCGGCGCCACGGAGAGATAAACGACGGCCTGCGCCAGTGCCAGGTTGCCTTCCGGCATGCCGATGAAGTCAACGGCGTCGCGCGCCGCCATACACAGCCCGAGGGCATTCGGGTCGGCCAGCCCAATGTCCTCGACCGCCATCCGAACAACCCGCCGTGCAATGTAGAGCGGATCTTCGCCTGCCTCGAGCATCCGCCCAAGCCAGTACAGCGCGGCATCGGGATCGCTGTTGCGAACCGATTTGTGCAACGCCGAAATCAGGTTGTAGTGTTCTTCGCCTGTCTTGTCGTAAAGCAGGACGCGTTTCTGCAGAGCGTCGTGAACAATTTCATCCGTGATTTCACTGACCTGGGGCGGCCCGCTTTTGGCCGACGTTGCCGGAGAGGGAGATCTTGCCAGTCCCGCCGCGACTTCCAGAACGTTGTAGGCGCTGCGCGCGTCACCGCTGGTGTAGCTGGCGATCTTCTTGAGCACATCGTCGGTGGCCGTCAGATTCATTTCGCCCAGACCGCGTTCCCGGTCGGCAAGCGCCCGGCGGAGGAGCAGCACGATCTGGTCCTCGGTCAGCGGCTGCAGAACGTAGACGCGGCAACGGGAGAGCAGCGCTGAATTGATCTCGAACGACGGATTTTCCGTAGTGGCGCCGATCAGGCGAATATTGCCCTTCTCGACGTGCGGCAGGAACGCATCCTGCTGCGCCTTGTTGAAGCGGTGAATTTCGTCGATGAAGACGATGGTTCGAGTCCCGTACTGCCTGGCGCGCTCGGCATCGGACATCACCTGCTTGATTTCCTTGATCCCGGCCAGCACGGCAGAGAACTCGATGAACTCCGCCTTGGTCATATTGGCGATGATCTTGGCCAGCGTGGTTTTGCCCGTGCCCGGCGGTCCCCAGAAAATGATCGAACCCGCGTCGTCGCGCTCGATCTGCACGCGCAGCGGCTTTCCCGGGCCGATGAGATGCTCCTGGCCGACATATTCCTCGAGCGTTCGTGGACGCATGCGGTCCGCCAGCGGCCGCGTGGAGTCAGCGACGGTGCCGGCATTCGGAATGGGTTGGAAGAGGCTCACCACATTTTCTCCGGTCCAGCAACAGCTTACCTCAAGGGGGCTCGCTGGGCCGCAAGTCGCAAGCCGCAAGCCGTATCGGATGGCAGCGGGACGAGCCAAGGTATTTTTAGTTTGCGATGGCCTTCGCCGCCTCGACAAATCGGAGTTCCGGCGCCGCCGGCAGAGCGCCGATCTCCGCCGCATAGCGGTAGAACAGCCGCAGGCCTTCGAGGCATCGGGTGTCGAGCTCGTAGTGGATGTTCTCGGTCAGGTACGAGTGCACGGCGGCTTCGGTAATTCCAAGCTGTGGTGCCCATTCGCTGGCGATGCGATCCAGGTTTCCAGGCTGCAATCCGTGATCGCGCGAGTCACGAAATATGCCGGCCAAATCCAATGCCGGATCGGCATCGCTCAAAGCCGCCAGCCGCACAGCCCAGAAAGCGAAGACGAACGGCTTGCCGGTACGTCGAATCCATTCTTCCGCCAGATCGAGCGCCTGATAACGCGTGCGGTCGACGCGCAAAGCCGGATCGCCGATCAGTAGCGCAGCGTCGTGACGGGCGAGCATCTGGTCAACGTCCGGGGGCATGGGCGTGTACTCTCTTGCGCCGCCCAACCATTTATCGAACAGCACTTTGGCCAGTGCCACGGAAGTCATGGAAGAGGTATCCAGCGCCACCGTCCGGGCATCCTCAACCGGTCCTTTACTGACCAGCAGAATCGACCGCACCGCCCGGCGCGAGGCGATGGCGACATCGGGCAGCACTCGCAATCCGGGAACTTCAGCGTATGCGGCCGCCGGAATGATCCCAATGTCGGCGGTTCCTGCGGCCAGCGCCCGGGCACAGGCCGAGGGCAGCGTGTAAGCGATCTCAAAATGTCGGCCGGAGGCGCCATGCTCAAAATCCCACATCAGAGGCGCGGTATTGAGGTAGGAAATGGCGGAAATTCGCAAACTTCGCATATTTTTCCTCAATATTAACAAACCAGTGTGACGGATAACCTTGACACCACAATTCGCCGATCAGTAGAGTCCGCTCGGAGTGACCGTGTCGACTGTAACCGCACCCCCTGCGACCGCCCATTTGGCCGAGTGGCTGGCGCTCTCCCTGACGCCCGGTCTGGGACCCACCCGGTCGCGCAAGCTGGTAGAGCATTTTGGGAATCCCGAAGCTGTGTTCCATGCTTCTCTAACGGCCCTTGAGGGAACCGGCATCCAGGCCGTTTCAGCGCAGTCGCTTGCAACCGGCAAGTCGGCGGAACTGGCGCGCGAGGAGATTGCGCGGGCCGCAGCCGCGGGCGCGAGTCTGGTCTCTGTCGATGATCCTGCCTATCCACCGCGGCTCCGGGAGATCTACGACCCGCCGCTCGTCCTTTATGTTCGCGGCAATCTTGAGATCCTCACCCAGCCCGGCATAGCGATGGTGGGAACGCGGCATCCGACGCCCTACGGATCGGGCATGGCGGAGCGTCTTGCCTGCGACCTGGCGGTACAGGGACTGGTCATTCTCAGCGGGATGGCGCGCGGGGTCGACACGGCAAGCCATCGCGGCGCGATTTCGGCGAAAGGCAAGACGCTCGCCGTTTTCGGCACGGGCGTCGACGTCATTTATCCGAAGGAAAATTCCCGGCTGTCGGAGCAGATCCTCGCTCTTGGTGGCGCGCTCATCTCCGAGTTTCCTCTCGGGACGTTCGCCGCCCCTCAGAATTTTCCCATCCGCAACCGCATCATCAGCGGGATGTCGGTCGGCGTGCTGGTGGTCGAAGCCGCCGAGTATTCAGGCACCCGCATCACTGCGCGCTGCGCGCTCGAACAGAATCGCGAAGTTTTTGCTGTGCCCGGCAACGTCACCAACAAGAATTCCTGGGGACCGAATACGCTCATCAAGCAGGGTGCCAAGCTGGTCGCGACCTGGGAGGACGTGTGGGAGGATCTCCCGGCGGATGTTCGACTTGCGTTGACTCCATCGCCCCCGCCTGAATCTCCCGGCGGCTCGCATGCATCTCTATTTCCGGATGAGGGGCTCCCGCCTCACGAAAAGCGAATCCTGCGTCTGCTGAAGGCCGACGAGTCCACGCACATCGACGAAATCGTCGATCGTCTGGAATCGCAGATGTCTTCTTCGGAAATCTTCGCGGCGCTGTTCGAACTCGAGCTCGCGGGCAAAATCAAGCAGATGCCGGGAAAGAATTTTGTGAAGAGTTTCTAGTGCCGGGACTTCCTCTTCGGGCCGCGCTCGCTTCTTCGGCAGAGGCAAGAGGTTGAGCAAGGCGCGGGCTTCCGCTTCAGCCGTGCGCAGAGCCGAAAATCGGTCCATTTCGATCGCGAATCCGGGCGAATTTGATGTGCCAGCCCTCGTGCTGCGCCGCGAATTTTGGCCGTCTGCGGCGGCGGATGGCCGACATCGCAGGTGAGCGAACTTCGCAATCGGTTTCTGAGAGTAACTTGTTGCCAGCTTGACATTCGTGCTAGCTTCGAAAAACGGAACTCGGGAGAATTGAGGAAACATTGTCCAAAGGTCTAGTCATCGTCGAATCGCCGGGAAAGGCGAAGACCATCCAGAAATATCTGGGCAAAGGATTCACGGTAGAGGCTTCACTCGGCCACGTGAAAGACCTGCCCAAGAGCACGCTCGGTGTCGACATCACGAACGGCTTCGAGACGGATTATGTCGTCATCCCGGGAAAAGAGAAAGTTGTCGCCAAGCTGAAAAAGCTGGCGTCGTCGGCCGACGCCATCTATCTGGCGCCCGACCCGGACCGCGAGGGCGAGGCCATCGCCGCGCATCTGGCTGACGAACTCGACGAGAATGGAGCGAAGGGTAAGAAAAAGAAACCGAAGAAAGCAGATGCCGATGTTCCGCCGCGCATCCAGCGCGTGACCTTCAACGAAATTACGAAGCGCGCCGTGCAAGCCGCCTTCGAGCATCCCCGCGCCATCGACCGGAATCTGGTCGACGCGCAGCAGGCTCGGCGAGTGCTCGACCGCCTGGTCGGATATCAGGTTTCTCCGCTGCTCTGGGATAAAGTGCGCCGCGGGCTCTCCGCCGGCCGGGTACAAACCGTCGCCCTGCGCCTGATCGTCGAACGCGAGCGCGAGATCAAAGCGTTCGAGAAAAAAGAATACTGGACGATTGACGCTCACCTTGCCGCGGCCAAGCCGCCAGCCTTCGATGCCCGCTTCGTGGGCAAAGGCGAAGAGAAAATTGAGATTCCCAACGGCGAGGAAGCGGCCGGGATCCGCGCCGCCCTCGAAACCGCCGATTGGATGGTGCGGACGGTCGACAAAAAAGAGCGCCGCCGCAATGCGGCTCCGCCCTTCACCACCAGCAAGTTGCAGCAGGATTCTTCGCGCAAGCTGCGGTTCAGCGTGAAGCGCACCATGATGATCGCGCAGCGGCTCTATGAAGGCGTCGACCTGGGGGAAGAAGGCTCGATCGGCCTCATTACCTACATGCGTACCGACTCGGTGCGCGTCGCTCCTGAAGCCATCGCCGAAGTTCGCGAGTACGTGGGCAAGGAGTATGGAACATCCTATTTGCCTGACGCGCCGAATACCTACAAAGAGAAGAAGGATGCGCAGGGAGCACACGAAGCAATTCGCCCCAGCTCGGTCATGCGCCATCCGGACCAGATCAAGCAGTACCTGAAAGAGGACGAGTACAAGGTCTACAAACTGATCTGGCAGCGGTTCGTAGCCTCGCAGATCAATCCTGCGGTTTTCGATCAGACCACGGTCGACATCGACGCGAAAGCCAAAGCTGGGGATGTCTTCTGGTTCCGCGTCACCGGTTCGGTGCTCAAGTTCGACGGCTTCCTGAAAGTCTACGAAGAATCGAAGGAAGGCAAGGATGAGGAAGACGAGGAACTGAAGCACAAGCTGCCGGCGCTGGAAGCCGGGCAGAAGCTGAGCCTGCGAGAACTGAAGCCGGAACAGCATTTCACCGAGCCGCCGCCGCGCTACAACGAGGCGTCGCTGGTGAAAGAACTGGAAGAGCGTGGCATCGGCCGGCCTTCGACCTATGCCGCGATCCTTTCCACGATTCAGGAGCGGCAGTATGTGCAGAAGGTCGGCGGCAAGTTTGTCCCGACCGAAATCGGCCTGGTTGTCACCGATCTGCTGGTCGAAAACTTCCGCGACATTTTCGATGTGCAATATACCGCGCGTCTGGAAGAAGAACTCGACGAAATCGAAGACGGCAAAGAGAAGTGGACCGATGCGATGGCCGAGTTCTATAAGAAGTTCCAGAAGGATCTCAAATATGCGGAAAAGCATATGGAGAACATCAAGCGGATGGAGAAACCCACAGACGAGAAATGCGAACGCTGTGGCGCTCCGCTGGTGATCAAGTGGGGCAAGCACGGGTCCTTCTACGCCTGCAGCACCTACGACAAGGACGATCCCAATACCTGCACTTTCACCAAAGAAAATCCGATCAACCTGCCCGACCTCGACTCGGCCGACATGCAGGAGACCGGCGCAGCCGAGGAATACTGCGAGAACTGTGGCCGAGTCATGGTGCTCAAGCGCGGGCGCTTCGGCCAGTTCATGGCCTGCACCGGTTATCCCGATTGCAAGACCACGCGGCGGCTGGACCAGGGCAAGAAAGTTCCCGACATTCCCCTCGACGAACTCTGCCCCAAGTGCGGCCGCAACATGATGATCCGCCATGGCCGCTTCGGCGAGTTCACCGCCTGCAGCGGCTATCCCGACTGCAAGTACGTGAAGCAGAACTTCATTGGCGTGAAATGCCCGGACTGCAAAGACGGTGATCTGGTCGAGAAACGCGCGCGCAAGGGCAACACGTTTTATGGATGCAGCAATTATCCGAAGTGCAAGTTCACGTCGGCGCACAAGCCGATCGCGGAACAGTGTCCCAGCTGCGGCAGCGAATATCTCGTGGAGAAGAATCTGAAGGCTGGACCGGTCATCGCGTGTCCGAACAAAGAGTGCGACTACGAGCGTGCCGCCCCGCCGCCACCCCCCGGCACCGAAACCGGAGCCACTGCCAGCGCATAAGACGAGTGAGCCACTGGGTGTTTGAGTGATCGGACGATTGAAGTGTTGAACGACCTTCTTTTTCTGTCATCCTGGGCGTGGTCGAAGGATCCCTGCAATTTGGGATAATCTCATTCGGCCCCACGGGAATGGGTGATCAAACGCTCACTCGATGCTATCGTTGCCGGGGAGGAGATAAGGAATGGCATTTCCGAACGATGAACCCACGGTTCAGCACGGTGACGCCACAATCCAACTGATCGACTTGTTGGTAGCGAGGTTGGAAGAGTGTCTGGGCGAGGTTCTGCCCCTCGAAACGGACGATCTTCTAAAAGACTACGCCAAGGGTGCTCGGAATCATGTGGCATCAGCCGTCGAGCAACTGACGCTTGCACGCGCCAGGAAAGAGCAGCAACTTGGGGGCCGCAGCAAATGAGATCGCGAAGGACCGGGATTTGCGTCCGATGGCGAGGGCGCGTTCCGTACCTACGAGTTTGAGTGGAATGGCCGGTTTACAACAGTTGACTCCTGTTTGGCCCGTGCTCCGGGGTCACACGCGACGCGAATAGGCTTGCCCGAAGCTTGACCTCCACGGCCCCGTTGGCCTCTCTCTTATGGGAAAGAGAACTACCGTGTCTTCCTTTATGAAGTGAGAGATTTCGTCAAAGCCCACAACAGAGTGGCCAATGTTGATTTTTACCTCAGCATCGTCGATTTCTGGATAACCTCTATGCATCTCATCGACTATCTGTCGCAGTTGTTTGAACTTCATTTTTCACTCCTCCTTCAACATCAACATACGTTCCGATTACGTTTCAGGCCCTGCCCGGGTGTGGTGGGTTCAGGCTCGGTGACGATTGGCAGATTGGCCTCCCGCGGCAGGATAAGCGCTGGTTTGTCCGGATGCAAGGGATAGACTGATTGTCGCAAAATCCCTAATTGTCCGAAGCCCGGATGATAATCACATTCTATAGTCAGCACGTTCGGCTCCTTTCCTTTCATTGCTCAATGCTCCCCGCCCCATTTACAATCCTCCATCTTCCCGGAGGAACGCATGCCCAAGAAAGCCACCGTCGCCGACGCTCAACTCATCGCCCAACTGTATGACCTTCGCCGTGAAGCGGAGATGCGCAAGGCGCGCGCCTGGTGGGCGGGAGAGTTCTTCCCGCAAAGCGCCGACGATATTCTGAAAATCGCAGGGGCCATGGGCACGCAGGAAAACAACTGGCTCCGGCAGGTCGGCGGATACTGGGGCATGGTGGCCTCGTTCGTGAATAACGGGGTGTTGAACGAACAGCTGTTCCTGGCCCCGGGCTTCAGCGGCGAAATGTTCCTGATCTACGCCAAGGTTCATCCCTACATAAAAGATCTGCGCGCGAAACTCAACGATCCCAACGCCTGGAAAGATGTCGAAAAAGCCGTCACCCGCACGAAGTGGGGCAGAGACCGCCTGCAATTCATGATGAAACGCGTTGAAATGCTGCGTGAAAAGCGGAATGCCGGGCGGTCCTAGTCCCGACGGGAACATCTCCGGGGACGAGAGCGGACACAGGCCTCGAAGCTCGGTCGTGGCGCGAGGCAGAGTGCGTTCCTTCTGATAGACTGACTCGATTCAAAGTTTCACCTCCCTTGCCGGTACTGCCCCAGATACGGAAAGTTGTCGAGCCCGCGTCTTCATCTCTGCATCTGGTAAATTCCTCCGCTACCTGGAATCTTCCGGATTGGTCGCAACGGATTCCTGCGCTCGACGGACTCCGCGGGATCGCGATCTTGCTGGTGCTGCTCCAGCACAGCGTCTTCGGGTTGGAGTCGGCTTCGCCTTGGGTCCGGCGGTTGTTGGCAACAGGGCGATTGGCATGGAGCGGAGTCGATTTGTTTTTTGTTCTTTCCGGCTTTCTGATTGGGGGCATTCTTCTTGACGCGCGTGAGTCCCCACGCTATTACTCCACCTTCTATGCGAGACGCGCCTTCCGGATTTTGCCTCTCTACTGGCTGGTCACAACCTTGTTTTTACTCCGGCACCTGAACATCCCGTGGATGCCGAAGGTTCTGGGCGATTCCTCGCCTCTGAACATACCCGCGCTGGCTTATCTGACTTTTACCCAGGCTTTCTTCATGGTGCGGCAGGGATGGTACGGGGCTCCTGGCCTGGCTGTAACCTGGTCGCTGGCAGTCGAGGAGCAGTATTATCTGATTGCGCCATTGTTGATCCGCAAGGTCTCAACGCGGAAACTCCCCTGGGTGTTGGGCTTTACGATTGTGGCCGCTCCGTTCTTGCGACTCCTGTCGCGTCACGTATTGGCCCACGGGGACTACGCTTGCTACGTACTGATGCCGTGCCGAGCGGATGCACTTTGCCTGGGAATTCTCGCCGCCTACCTGGTGCGACGCCCTGCGTTTTGGACGCAGCTGACCACGCGACGCGATTTGTTATTGGGAACGACCGCGGCTTTCTTCCTCGGGATCGTCTTCCTGATTGAGCGAAACTACAACCAGTTCTCCTGGGATATGACTGTCTGGGGATATTCCTTGTTGGCGTTCTTTTATACGTGCTGTCTTCTGATTGCTGTGAGCTCGCATCAGGGCTGGTGGCATCGCGTCTTGTGTCATCCGTGGCTGATGCGCCTCGGTACCCTTGCCTATTGTCTCTACCTGCTGCACTATCCCCTGATTCAAACCGGGCGGCGGGTGGCGGCTTCCGTCTTCCATGGCCATCCCGAAGCGGCATATCTGGTTGGGGCTGGTTTCGGTGTCGCGATTGCCCTCGCGCTGGCAATGTTGTCTTGGCGCTATTTCGAGAAACCAATGCTTCGCCGCGGCCATCGCTATCAGTATTTCTGAGGATTCTGGAAGCTATCCGCGTGTCGGTTACGAAGTAGGCCGAAGCGCATATCTGTTATCCTAATCGGCTGTGCGGATGATCTGGTGGTTCCTGATCCTGGGCATCAGTACGCTGGTCGTAGTGTGTGTGGCCATTGCCCTGTATCTGCACCTGCGGCGAAATCTGCAGAAATCGCACTCGATCCACGACGGGGCGCCGGATGTCGCCGGGCGCTCGGCTGACCGCACGGAACGATAGCTTTCGAAGGGGAACGATCGACTTATGGCAAGGCCCACATTCCCGACTCTGGCTACGCCGGCAGAACGCGCACTCGAGGCATCGCGGCAGGTCGCGCTCGTCGTCGGCGCGAGCCTGTTTGTCGCGCTTTGCGCGCACATCACGATTCCTTTGATGCCGCTGACTCCCGTCCCGCTGACCGTGCAGAATCTCGCCGTGCTGCTGGTCGGGCTGTTGCTTGGCGGCAAGCGGGGATTCGCCGCACTTGCCCTTTACCTGCTCGAAGGCCTGTCAGGACTGCCCGTCTTCAATCCCATAGGTCCCGGAGGCATCGCCCAGCTCTTCGGTCCGACCGGAGGATTCCTTGTGGTTTATCCGCTGGTCGCATTCCTTGCCGGATTCGTTTTCGAAAGCGGCACAAAGAGTTTTTTAAGAGCAACAATTTCGAGCTTTTTGGCGGAAGTGCTCTTGTTCGTCGGCGGCCTCTCCTGGCTGTATGTGATCACGCACTCCCTGGCCAGGGCCGCCTATCTGGGCCTGTACTGGTTTGTTGCGGCGGAGGTCATGAAAGTGATGTTCGCTGCGGCCATCGCATCGCGCTGGAATCGAATCGCGTCGAAGAGGTAGATCTTCACTTGGAGTTTCGCTCTGATGACAGCAGTTTCTGACACCGCAAAAGCGTCGAGCGCCGATTCCGCGGGGCAATTGCGCGAGATCGCGGTGGCTCACAGCCCTGATTCCGACGACGCCTTCATGTTTTATGGGCTGGCCACGCACAAAGTCCGCACGCCGGGTCTGCGGTTCACCCATACGCTTTGCGACATCGAGACGCTGAATCAGAAGGCGCGCGACGGCGTCTATGACGTGACCGCCATTTCTTTCCACGCCTACCCATACATTCAGGACAAGTATGCGCTCATGGCCTGCGGCGGCAGCGTGGGCGAAGGCTATGGGCCGATGATCGTTTCGCCGCGTCCGTTCACGCAGAGTGAGATCAAGACGCGTCGCATCGCCGTTCCCGGTACCCTGACCACCGCGTATCTTGCGCTGCAGCTCTTCGCCCCCGGAGTCGAAACCGAGGTCGTCCCCTTCGATCAGATCATCCCGCAAGTGCTCGAAGGCAAGTATGAAGCCGGGCTGATCATTCACGAGGGGCAACTCACTTACGACAAGGCCGGGCTGCACCGCGTCGTCGATCTTGGCCGCTGGTGGCAGAAAGTGACCGGCCTGCCGCTGCCGCTCGGAGGCAATGCCATCCGCCGCGCGCTGGGCGATGAACTCATGTCGACCGTGACCACGGCGCTGCGCGAGAGCATCCAGTATGCGCTCGACCACCGTGAAGAAGCGCTGGCCTACGCCATGCAGTTTGCCCGTGACCTCGATACGCAGTCGGCCGACAAGTTTGTTGGCATGTATGTAAACGAACGCACCCTCGACTACGGCCCCGATGGCCGCGAAGCCGTCCGCCGCCTGCTCGACATGGGACACAAAGCAGGAGTCATCGGCCCGGAAGCGCGCGTAGACTGGGTTGGATAGGCCGATTGCAACCCCAGACCCTGCTCATCGACGCCGATGATACGCTCTGGGAGAACAATGTCTACTTCGAGCGCGCGATCGAGCGCTTCATTTCGTTCCTGAATCATCACGAATTTTCTCCCGAACAAGTGAGGGAAGTTCTCAACGACGTAGAGCGGGAGTGCGTTATCAAGCATGGATACGGGCTGCACAGTTTTTCGCACGCGCTGGTCGACACGTTCGAGCGCTTGAGCCCGGTCCCGGTGACTCCCGAACTGCACGCGCAAATCATCGGATTTGCCCAGAGCATCGAGAATCATCCCATCGAGTTTCTGTCGCAGGTCCCTGAAACTCTTCACTATCTATCGAATCGGCATCAGTTAATTCTGGTGACCAAGGGAGCGATCGCCGAGCAGTGGGGAAAGATCGAGCGGTCGAATGTAAAGAAGTTCTTCGCGGATACTGAAATCGTTGCTGAGAAAAACGCGGAAGTGTACGCGGCACTCGTCGATAAACATCACCTGGAGAGACCTTACACCTGGATGGTTGGCAACAGCCCGAAGTCGGATATCAATCCCGCGCTGGCCGCGGGACTGCATGCTGTTTTTGTGCCCCACGGCGATACCTGGATTCTCGAGCACGAGGAAGTCAACCCCGCTCCTCCGTCGCAGAACCTGCTGATCGTCGGGCGTTTCGCCGAACTCCGCGAACACTTCTGACTCAGTGCGCAGTCGCTCGCCGCAACTGCTCAAAGATCGGCGCCATCTCAAGCCCAAACTCTCGCGCGAAGCGGCTCGAATCGAGCAATCGCGGGTTTCCCGTTGCGCGATCGCTGCCCAGCCTGACTTTGATTTTCGGGTTCAGGCTTTCGACTTCGCGCTTCAATTCGCCTACCACGATCGATTCGCAGGGTGCGTTGTAAAGCGCGTGGCGTAGCGACGAAGCCCCGAGCAGTGTCGCCAGCATCTTCGCCACCTCGTCGACATGGACCAGCAGTATCCTTTCGTCTCCGACGTAAGGCAGTGCAATCTCCGCGGCCTCAGTCGTTCGCAGCAGCTCGAAAATCTGACTTCGCCAGGCCGACGTCGATGACCGCGCTCCCGGGCCGACGACCCGGCCAATCCGTAAGCTGACAAATTCCATCCCCAACCGTTCGCGATAGGCCGAGCCAAGTTGCTCGACGTACAACTTTGCGGCTCCGTAGAGATCTTCCGGCGTGGCGCGATCGTCCTCCGAGACGACCCGTTCCGGGCATGTCCCATACACGCTCACGGAACTCCCAAAGACAAACCGCCGCACGCCAAACTGCCGCGCCATTTCCAGCAAGTTCAGGCTTCCGATGAGATTCACCCTGGTCGCCCGGGTGGGCTCGCGCTGAGCCGCGGTCGGCAACATTGCGGCGAGATGAATGATTCCCAGGATCGGCCTCGCCTCAAACATTTGTTTCAGCGGTTCGAGGTCAGTGATGTCGCACTGAACATAGCCACAGGCGTGCTCGTGATCCGCCGGGCTCGCCTCGTCAAGGACGACCACGCGTTGCCCCGAGCTCCGGAGCAACTTCCGCACCGCCTGGCCCAGGAATCCCTGTCCGCCGGTCACCAGCACCGCTGGATCTGTCAAAGGGTTCATAGCTCTAAGTGATGGTAATCACTTCGTTACGATGTTGCTGGAAAAGACCGCATCAAACTAACCAACAACGCGCTCTCGCGCCGGCATTTACCGCATGGTACGCTCATCTTGCTCTGCGATCTGGCTCCCACTTCGTCGGTGGCGATTCAGACCAACAATTTCCGGCGGCTATTGCATACCGTCGAAGCGCTGTCCGAGCTCGGGCCGGCGCTCGCGGTGGAGCGCGAGTTTTCCGAAACTTCGCGGCTCATGCTGGCTGCTGTCATGGAAGCGGCGGGCGCGCGCGAAGGCGCTCTCTTCCTGTTCAACGACAAGCCTGCCGTCCTTACTTCTGCGGCGAGTCAGGGATTTGCCCTGATGCCCAACCCGGCCTTCATTCCTCTCCTGCCCAAGCATGTGCATGCGCTAACCGCGGCGCATGGCCCCATCGTTCTGAATTCCTCCACCTATTCCGTGTTTCTCAGTTCCAATGGAAACGTCGCGCCTGAACTCTTCAAGTGCGTCGCCCCGCTGCGCGCTGCCGGCCGCCTGGCGGGCGTGATTGCTCTCGGACGCCGCCCGGGTGAAGCTCTGTACGAAGATAGCGAACTGGATGCTCTTCAGCTCCTCTGTAGTTACGTCGCGCTTGCCGTGCATAACTATGCACTGACCCAGACCATTACCCAACGCGTCTCGGAAAACCTCCGTCTGATGGCTTCGCTCCACGGTTTCTACGATAACGCGCTCGAAGCCTTCGCTACCGCGATTGACGTCAAGCACGTCAACATTCACGGACACTCTCTCCGCGTGGGCCGCTACTCCGCTGCTATCGGAGAAGCCATGGGCATGGACCCCAGCGAGGTTGCGGCACTCCGCAGCGCCGGGTATCTTCACGACATCGGCAAGGTTGCGGTCGATCGCCGCCTCTTCGGCAAGCCCAGCGCGCTCGATCCCGAGGAATTCCGCGAAATGGCCGACCACACCACCGTCGGCCATCAGATCGTCAGCAGCGTGAATTTTCCCTGGCCGCGGATTCCCGAGGCTGTCCGCTGGCACCACGAGCGCAACGACGGCTCCGGCTACCCCGACAAACTGGGTCAGGACGACTTGCCGATGAGCGTGCGCATCGTCGGCCTCGCCGATTCGTTCGACGCCATGACCAGCACGCGGCCATATCGTGCTCCACTCTCGGTAGGCAGTGCTCTCAGCGACCTGGTGCGGATGGCGCCGCAGAAGTTCGATCCCAATGTCGTCCAAGGACTTCTCATTCAGGTGCGGCGGCACGCGGTCGGCAGCAGCCGCAGCCCACTTCTGGAAGGCATCGCGGTTAACATCGCCGCCGCCGATATCGATCACCTAGCCGCCACCTTGCAACACAAAGTCTCACGCGGCAAACTCTACCTCACTTAGAAAAGCGGAGTCGCGGCGTGCCTTGCGCATTTGCCCCGATCGATGTCGGCGTTGTACATGCAACCCGGCGGCGAAGCGGCGCAAGTCATTGCTGCGCCAAGACTTTCCTCGATCCGTAAGGCTGCTTTTGCCAGCAACTTTTCCATCTGTTCGGGTTCATAATCAAGAGACACTTGGCGCCTGGGGAGTCTTCATGCGATTCGGCGGTGGCAAGCCCCTGCTGTTCTTGCTGGTCCTGAGCCTCATCTGCACTGCCCCTCCGCTGCTTGCCAGAAAAAAGCAAAAGCCTCCGGACTCGGCAGCAAACGAACAGAGACGCGCCGTCCACGCGCTGAACCGCCTCAGTTTCGGACCGCGGCCGGGCGACTTGCAACAAGTGCTTGCCATGGGCGTCGACAAGTGGATTGATCTCCAGTTGCACCCGGAAAGAATGTCAGACTCCGCTCTCGAAGCCCGCCTCGCACCTTTCCGCACCTTGCGTATGAGTCCGCACCAGATGGTCGAAGAATTTCCGGACGGCCAGATGATCCGGCAGATTATGAACGGCAAGCGGCGCATGCCCTCGGACGCGGCCCAGCGGGCGATCGTCCAGGCGCAGATTGGGCGGATCGAAGAAAAGCGCGAACAGAAGGAAGAGCGCAGCGAAGAACAGCAGAAAACGGTTCAGCCGGTACGCGCCGCTGACACCGTGCCGCCTCCGGCGATGGCGGCGCAACAGAGCGGTGCGCCCTCCGCATCAGAAACGGCGAAGACTGCCGAAGAGCTGGCAGCCGCGGCCGAGCAATCAGGCAATTCACCCGTCGAAGGCAATTCCGCGAACACGATGAGCGCTTCGAATCCGGCGCCTCCCGGTGAGATGTCGCCGACCGCCGCCTCCGAGACGAAATCAGCCGCTGACGATTCCGAAGCGCGCCGCCGCGAAGACCGTCTCTACGCCGATCTGGCCGTACAGCGGTTGCCCGATCTGCCTCCCGACCAGCGCTACAAGAAAGTTCTGTCTATGTCTGCGGACGAGCAACTCGCATTCGCAGACGCTCTCCGCGGTCGCGATCGCGATCTCTTTCTCGATGGCCTCGATCCCAGTCAGAAAGAGACTTTTCTGGCGATGAATAGTCCCGAGACCGTAGTGGTCGACGAACTCGTCCAGGCCAAACTGCTGCGCGCGATCTACAGCGACCGCCAGCTCGAAGAAGTGATGACCGACTTCTGGTTCAACCATTTCAACGTCTTCATCCACAAAGGCGCGGATCGCGTGCTCGTCACCAGTTACGAGCAGGATGTCATCCGCCCGCACGCGCTGGGGAAATTCGAGGATCTGCTCGTCGCCACGGCCAAGAGTCCTGCCATGCTGTTCTATCTCGACAACTGGCTGAGTGTGGGGCCGAACTCCCTGCAGGGGCGGGGTGTTCCTCGCCATCCACTCCCCGGCGGTCCGTACCGCTATCCTCCGCTGCCCAGCACGAACCCGGAAGCAAAGCGCCGGCAGAACTCCGGCTTGAATGAGAATTACGGCCGCGAACTCCTCGAGCTGCACACGCTCAGCGTCAACGGTGGCTACTCGCAGCGAGACGTCACTGAAGTGGCCAAGGTTTTTACCGGCTGGACCATCGACAGGCCCTACCAGGATGGAGAGTTCAACTATGACCCGCGACGGCACGAGCCCGGCCCGAAGTTTGTTCTCGGTCATCGCATCAAGCCCAAAGGGGAAGCAGAAGGCCTCGAAGTCCTGCACATGCTCGCGACCAGCCCGAAGACTGCTCATTTCATCTCACTGAAACTGGCGCAGCGCTTTGTGTCCGATGACCCGCCCCAGGCCCTGGTCGATCGCATGGCCAAGACATTTCTGAAGAAGAAGGGCGACATCCGCGAAGTGCTAAGCACGCTGTTTCAGTCGCCGGAGTTCTGGTCGGATGAGGCCTACCGGGCGAAGGTCAAGACGCCGCTGGAATTTGTCGCTTCGGCGGTTCGCGCCACCGGAGCCGACGTGGACGATGCCATGCCACTCGCCCGCCAGCTCAACAACATGGGGGAGCCCCTTTACGCAGCGCAGCCGCCGACTGGTTATTCGATGAAGGCCGAGACCTGGGTCAGTTCGTCAGATCTGCTGAACCGGATGAACTTCGCTCTGGCGCTCACAGCAGGGAAGATTCGAGGAGCGAAGGTAGATGCGATCCAACTGGCGGGAGGTCCGCCGGCACCGGCCGACGCAACTCTGGCGCTCTCGACCATGGAAGCAAGCCTCCTCGACGATGACGTCTCGAAGCAGACGCACGATTCCATCGTCGCCCAGATCGCTCCGCATGCGCCCGAGCCACAAAAACCGCCGGAGTCACAAAACAGCATCTCGTCGTCCGACCAGAAGGTTGAGCCAGACCGGAAAGCCCAGCCTAAGCCGCCTGTGTCCCGTCCGCCCGACGCAGCCATGATCGCCGGCCTGCTGCTGGGCTCCCCGGAGTTTCAGAGGAGATGAGGTGATTATGCCAACCCGTCGCATTTTTCTTCGTAACAGTGCCCTCGCCGTCGTCGGAACGGCGGCGATCCCGGGCTTTCTCGCGCGTGCCGCATTCGGAGCGATCGAATCCGGGATGGGGAAGAAGCGGCTGGTCGTCATTTTTCAGCGCGGCGCCGCTGACGGGCTCAACATCGTCGTTCCTCACGGCGAAACGCAGTACTATGCGATGCGGCCCAGCATCAACATTCCGCGGCAGTCGGTGCTCGATCTCGACGGCTTCTTCGGATTGCATCCGTCGCTTGCCGCTTTCCAGCCGTTGTGGCAGCAGCGTCACCTGGCCATCGTGCACGCTGCCGGATCGCCCGATCCGACCCGCTCTCATTTCGACGCCCAGGATTTCATGGAAACCGGAACGCCCGGAGTCAAAGCCACTGACGACGGATGGCTCAATCGCTCTCTGCGAGATCTTGCGCCGACGAAACAGAATTCGCCGTTTCGCGCCATCGCGCTTGGCCCTTCCATGCCGCGCATTCTCAGCGGAAACGAGCCGGCCGTCGCCATGAACAACATCAATGACTTTTCCGTCGGCGGCCGAGGTCCCAAGCCGTCTCTTGCCGCCACAGCTTTCGAAGCGATGTACGACCACTCCTCCGACGCTGTGCTTCATGGCACGGGCGAGGAAACTTTCGATGCGGTGAAAATGCTGAAAACGGCCGATCCGGGCAGGTACACTCCATTGCCTAGCGCCAACTATCCCAAGGGACGTTTCGGCGATAGCCTACGCCAGCTTGCCCAGCTGATCAAAGCGAATCTCGGGGTACAGGTGGCCTTCGCCGATATCGGTGGATGGGACCACCACGTCAACGAAGGCTCGACTGAAGGCCAGCTCGCCAACGTGCTTGGTGATTTCTCGCAGTCGATTGCCGCCTTCTGGACCGATCTCGGCGACCTCGGCGAAGACACAGTCATTGTCACCATGTCGGAGTTCGGACGCACCGCGCGCGAGAACGGCAACCGCGGCACCGATCACGGCCACGCCAACGTCATGTTCGTCGTCGGAGGCCCGGTCAAAGGCGGCAAGGTTTATGGACGCTGGCCCGGTCTGGATGAGTCCCAACTCTACGAAGGCCGCGATCTCGCCCTCACCACCGACTTCCGCGAGGTCATCGGCGAGGCCGTCTTCCGCCACATGGGCAACAGGAATCTGGCGGAAGTCTTCCCGGGATACGACAACCCGACGGCGGCGTTCCTCAGGTATCTCGGCTGATCGCCGAGGCAAGCTCACGAGAATACGCTGCTGATCCCGATTCTGCTTCGGCCAGCTTCGTCGGGTAGTAGCGCGTGTAATCGATCCAGGCTTCACCTGCAAGAAAGGTGATTGTGAATCCCAGCCAGAAGGCGATGCCGAAAAACTCGTGCGGCGTCAGGCGGCGAAAGGCGAAAAACATTCCCACGATGGGCCGTGTCGTTGCGACGCCCAGCGTCACCGCGTAGGCGCGAATCATCCACTCGCGATGCCGTCGAACGTCTTTCCGCCGGATGAACAGATAAGCCTTCACTAGGCAGATCAGAAATATGATCGCGAACAGCGTCGTCGCCGCAGCCTCGTTTGGTCCGCCGATGTTCATCGTGTAGCTCATGATCAGAGCCGATATCCCGATGACCAACCCCAAACCCACCAGGAATCGTCCAGACCAGCGGTGAAACTGCAGATGCTTTCTGCGGATGCCGGGCGCCAATTGCAGGCCGGCAAGCCCCAGAAACATCGCGCCCGGCAGGATGTGGACCAGGGTCAGAGCCCTGTGGCGGGCGAAACCCGTATCCAGCGCGGCTGCGGGATTGGAATGGCCAGCGCCGAATTGCGCCGGCCATAGAAGAACCAGCGTGCGCCGGGTAACGGCAGCGATCCCGATCACGACCAGAAAAGTTATGGCGAACCAGGCGAGCCGGCTCGCCGGTTTCGATGCAGCCATTGGATTCTCCCGTCACGCGCGAAGGGCACTATCGATGTTGACGGGAGTCGGACGAGAATATTGTGCAGCGCGCCGACCTTTTTCAGGTTTCCACCAGCACGCCGACGCTGAATGTAATGGCTGAGGGCTGACAGCTATTTCGGCTGCAGCGTTTGGGCAATCATCACTTGCTTCTTAAAGTTTTCCACCATGTTCGCATCCAGCCGAACTTCGGTTGGCTTCCTGGCCAGCGTCATGGTGTCGATCTTGTCCTGCAGCTTGAGCAGCGCGTAGAAGAGATTTTCCGGACGCGGCGGGCATCCGGTCACATAAACGTCGACCGGAACGATCTTATCCACGCCCTGCAGCACCGCATAGGTATTGAACGGTCCGCCCACAGAAGAGCACGCGCCCATGGAGATCACCCACTTCGGGTCGGGCATCTGATCATAGATCCGCTTTACGACCGGCGCCATCTTCAGCGTGACCGTGCCGGCGACGATCATCAGATCGCTCTGCCGCGGGCTGGGACGGAACACCTCTGAGCCGAAGCGCGCAATGTCGAAGCGCGAGGTCGACGACGCGATCATCTCGATCGCGCAGCATGCCAGACCAAACGTCATCGGCCACACCGCCGACTTCCGCGCCCAATTGAAGACGTAGTCGACGGTCGAGATCAAAAAATTCTTCTCAAATTTGTTTTGCAGCCAGCCCATGCAGTGACCTCAAAAGACCTTACACAGGCAGGATAGGGAAGCTCGATTGGGCTGTCAAACGCCAAAATTCCTGCCCGGCGGAGTCTTGGACGGGAATAGATTTCGCTCCGGTGAAGGTCCTCAGTTGCCGCATCCTCCGCCATAGCCGCATCCTGGCGACCTCGCGAAAAGAATGCACAAAAGGGAAAGAGCGAGAAAACGACACAAACGCATCTCGCGAATAAGCAACCTGATTCTGGATTGATCTCGGATCGAACAAAAGCGGACTTCGAGGAAGCGGCGCCCCCGCGCAACTTCCTCGATCGATTGTTCTGTCTGGGATACAAGTGAGAATATGGCCGAAATCGGCGCTGGGCCTAGGTTTCGGCAGCTTAGGCACCTTTGTGTTCAGAGGCCGGAACGGTTCCGAGCCTTGCGCCAAGCAGGATCCTTCGGCGCAATAATCAGTCGGACCGAAGGATTGAGTAGCCGGGGATTCGGGGTATCGCGACCCGGCGCGCTTACCGGGTGACCAGCGAGCCGTCCAGCAGTTCCTCGGTTCGCACCGGGAGGCCGAAGCCATTTACCAGTTTGCGGCGGCGTTCCAGAATTTCCTGCATTTCTTCCGGTGTGCCCCGCACCGGAGGCAAGTTTGCCATCGCATCGTGCAGCATGGCCCAGCTCACCTCGGAGGCGATAACGCTGTCACGCGCCTGCGGGAATCCGAGATTCTTCCCGGCGAGAATCGAGCGCGCGAAGACATCGACCATCACATCGAGCTTCTTGTCATTGAAAGGCGCGGTTTTGTGCAGCGTGCGCTGAACCCCGAAAAGCTCGATGGTCGCTTCCGTGAAGTCATGTCGCATTCGCGCCACGCCTTTGGTGCCGATGGCATCGACGTAGCAGTTGTGCGGCTGTTCCGTCGCCAGGTGCCCGTAGATGAATCCCTGGGTGATATCGAAGACTACGCCATTGGCGAACGTGCCATGCACCTGTACCCACCATGGGTCTTCGTATCCCCACATGCGAAGGCCTTGCGCATGCCAGGTCTGGTATTCGCTCCCGGCGTACCAGCGGGCCAGGTCGACATAGTGCATGCCGCAGTCGTGGAACGGCGGGCCCTCGGGATCATGACCCTCCAGCGGCATATGGCCCGGCGTCATGTGGCAGACTCGAATGACGGCCAGATCGCCGATCTCTCCCTCGGCGATGAATTGCAGCATGTCTTTGTGGTACCAGGCATTGCGGTTGAACAGGTTGACGGCAACGAAGCGGTCGCCGGCCTCGATCTCGCGGACCAATTGCCATTCCGTCGCGATATCGGCGCCGATCGGCTTCTCTGCCAGTACGTGTTTCTGGACGGCAAGCGCCCGCCGAATCTGTTGCGGCCGCGCATCTGCCAAAGTGAATAGCCCCACCGCATCAATACTCGGGTCGGCAAATATCGCATCGGGCTGATCGTAGATGGCCGCGCCCGGCACCTGCTGCCGGGCCAGTTCCTGGGTTGGCCTCTTGATGTCGTAGATCGCGCAAACGTCCCAGAGTTCGTTTTCCTGCATTGCGGCCACAAACGCGCGCCCCATGCGGCCGTACCCGAGGATTCCCACCCTGATCTTGCGTGCCATTGTCTATATCGATGTTAGCCTCGGACATCCCCGTCAAACTGTGACCCTCGTCACAGCGGCATGGGAAGCGCCCTCGGCGGCCCGCTTGGAGAGAACTTCAAGGCTCCGCTAGAATGAGGTAGGTTCTGTGTTCTCATGTCCCTGACCAAAGCCCAAGCTCTGGAGATGTTCGAATCCGATGACCTGATCGGCATCGGCATGGAAGCCGATGCCATTCGTCGCCGGCTGCATCCGGAAGGCGTCGTCACCTACATCATCGACCGCAACATCAACTACACCAACTTCTGCACCGAGTATTGCACCTTCTGCGCTTTTTATCGGCCATTGAAGGGACCGGCGGCGAAGGAAGGCTACATTCTCGACTTTGATACGATCTACGAAAAGATTCGCGAGACTGTCGAACTCGGCGGCACCGGCGTTCTCATGCAGGGAGGCCTGCATCCCGACCTGAAAATCGACTGGCACGAAAAGATGCTGCACGGCATCAAACAGCGTTTCCCGCAGGTACATCTGCATTGCTATTCCGCGTCAGAAATCATCGCCATCGCGGAGTACAGCGGCCTCTCCATCCGCGATACGATTCTCCGTCTGCGCGATGCCGGGCTCGATTCCATCCCCGGCGGCGGGGCCGAGATTCTCGACGACGAAGTCCGCTACAAAATCGCCCGCCTGAAGTGCCTGACCGATGACTGGATCAACGTGCATCGTACCGCTCACCAGATCGGCATGCGCACGACCGCGACCATGATGTTCGGAGTTGGCGAAAATTACGAGCACCGCATCAACCACTTTCAGCGCCTCTACGACTTGCAGGAAGAAACTGGCGGATTCACGGCGTTCATTCCGTGGAGCTTTCAGCCGGCCAACACCGCGCTCGGCGGCCGCAAGTGGGACGAGGCAACCGCGGTCGAATATTTGAAAGTGCTGGCCCTCGCGCGGATTTATCTCTCGAACTTCCTCAATGTGCAATCCAGTTGGGTGACGCAGGGATTGAAAGTCTGCCAGATGGGCCTGCGCTTCGGCGGCAACGATGTCGGCTCGGTGATGCTCGAAGAAAACGTGGTTCGCGCCGCGGGCGTGACCAATTGCACGACCGAAGAAGAATTGCGAAGGATTATTCGCGATGCCGGATTCCGCCCCGCACAGCGGGACACGCTCTACCGGCAGTATTTTCTGAATTAGAATGCGAAACGGCCCCGGAAGTCCGAGGCCGATCGCGAGAGCCAATAAGTCTGCACCCTGTCAAGGTCGCATAATTATTATCGAAATAATTCCGGTGCAAATCAAGTTACTTTGAGGAGAGTTCGCACCCTGTCCGCGTACCCTCCACTTGTCCCTGAGAGACAATCCTTCGGCAAGAAGGAATGGACCTGGAGGGATTCGAACCCTCACCTGCGACCTTGACAGGGTGCTGTGCTGCCATTACGCCACAAGCCCATCGTTCACAGGATAGGGCGCGGCGAGCGTGAAACATGTATCTGCCGTGGAACTTGATCGGGCCGCGTTTCATTTCGGAAAAGCCGAATCACAGTGCGCGCGATAAAATCGAAATCAGGATGCCCACCTATCCCATCAAAACCTGTGTTGTTTGTGGCGAAGAGTTCGAACTCAAGCCCGGCAAGCCCGGCTTTGCCAACCGCTGTCCGTCGTGCAGCGAAGAAGAAGCTGATGCCAGCTCCAAATCCGCCGACCCGCTGAAATCCGACAAAGGCGCCAACGCTGCCCGCCGCGATGCCATGCGCAACCTTCTCTACCGCAAAGACAGTTAGAGGGGAAAAGATACCGAGAGTCGATGCGGACAGCCAGTAGAATGTACGCGCTGCACTCTTCTTCATGAAGCGCCGGCTCAAGTCACTTGTCATCCTCGTTGGGTTGATTTTGCTCACCCTGATTATTCCGCCGTATATTCCCATCCACGTTTATGACGGATTTGATTCACCGCGGCTGAGCTGGAGCCGCTGGTCGCGATATCGCTTCGTCCCCGGCGCGGTCGTGCCGGAGCAGTCGATCGTTCGCTCCGGCCGGGGCGCGCTCGCCATCACGGTTCACAACGGAGATCGTTACGAAGAGGCCAGTGCGGAGGGCGCGGCGACCGAGCGCGACGAGTTGATGGAAGCCTGGTGGCTGTATTCACATCTCGGGCCAACCTACGTCTACTCGTTCAGCTTATACATCCCGCCGGATTTCCCCCAGACCTCGGAACGCCTGGTCCTTGCGCAGTGGAAGCAGTTGTGCTGGCGCTGTCATCCGGATAATCCGATTCTCGCCGTCCGCTACGGAAATGGGATCCTCCGGATCACGCGCCGCGATGCTTTCCGCAGTCAGGAGCTTTACCGTGGATCCGAAGACGTGCGCGGCCGCTGGCTCGATTTTCGCTTTGTGATCCGCTTCGATCTCACCGATCGGGGGATGATCGATGCCACCCTCGATGGCCAGCCCATCGTTCACTATCGCGGCCCCACGGTGTATCGGCCGCCGCGTGGCCATCCGATCCGGGATCTGGTCTATTTCAAGACCGGACTCTATCGGGATGCCCTCGGCGAGCCGCCCTGGACGATCTACGTCGACGAATACCGTAAGGATCAGTGTCCCGCGAGCGGCTGCCGTTAGCCGAGGCTTTGCCTCGAGCCGAGAGTCAGCGTTTATTGCGCCCCGTTCAATTCGTCGATCATTCGCTGCAGACACCGCGCGGCTCGCATGTTCATCTTCCAGATGCCGTAGAACATGGCGGAGATGATCGCATCCAATAGCAGCAGCCCCGCCCATGCCACCGGACGCGGAATCTTGATGGCATACCCGATGGTGTACACGACAAATCCCGGAACCAGCGGAGCCAGGTACCACCACCACACGCTGCTTACGACTTCGCGTTGCCGTTCGAGCTCCGCCCGGTAGAGGCGCAGGCTGGTCAGCGAATCCACGCCCTCGGGCAGTCTTTTCGCCGAGCCCTTGCGATGGAGTTGCACCACGATCCACACCATGGCCGCAACGAACAGTCCAAACGTGATTCGTGAGAGCAGGTCATGCGCCGTGACTGAAAAGTATCCCAGCAGCACGGCTGCAATCAGCGATGCTACGTACTCGCGGATATTTCTCCAGCGGATTCTGCGTTCAAACTTGCCGGCCCGTCTGCGAATTTCCTCGACTGACATTTTGATTCCCTCCACTGGCTGGTCCTGCCAGATCTTCTGCACGGGATTTTCGAGTTCAGGCATGATCGTTTCCTCCCTGCTGGAACTGGCGGGCCAGTACGGTTTTGATTCGATGAATTTTAGTGGCGATATTTCCCGGAGACAGTCCGGTGGTCTCTCCGATCGAAGCCGCGTCCAGGCCTTCGAGATAAGACAGGATGACGTGCCGGTCCAGAGGCTTGAGGCTTTGGATCAGCCGCAACAGCTGGTCCAGAGCGTGGTTCCGGTCCGCTGCCAGCAGTGCGCTGTTCGTGTCTGGAAGGTCTTCCAGTTCCTCCAGCCCGAACAGTTCTTGCCGGCGTGTGCGCTGTTGCCGGATCACGTGCGACGCCCCGACGTTATGCGCCACCCGATAGATCCAGGTGCGAAGAGAGCAGCGGCCGTCGAATCCGGCGAAACTTCGCCACAGGGCTACATGAATGTCCTGCAGAAGATCGCGCCGGATCTCGGCGTCCGCCTCGTACGCCCGCGCTAGCCGTTCCAGGGCTGCTCGGTACGTATTCGCCGCCTCCTCGTAAAGCTCGTCCTGCCGGGAGCCCGCCGGAATGGTCTCAATTGCGCTCACATTAAGGTAGTCGTGGATGGAGGGACTTTCTTACACCTTGGCCGGCCCGGATTTCCCATTGGAGCGGCCCGCCAGCCGGGTTAAAATACCCTGGAATGACAGGCCGTTCCTCACGGCCGGTATGAATGCGGTTCCCAGCCTCCCCGACTTGCACGCCATGAAGCCGACCATCGCATGCCTGATTCTACTGCCGGCCTGCTGGGCCGCCGCGCAGAACCCAGCATCGCCGGCAAAAGCCGCTCCCCGCACGGCGATCGCCGGCATCGTGACCAAGAGCCCCGGCAGCCAGCCGGTGAAGAAGGCGGTCATCGAGCTGATCGCAGAGAATCAAGCCGAAGGCGGAGACTACACCGCCGTGACCGCTCCCGACGGAACCTTTCGCATTGAAGGCATCGTCCCTGGCCGGTATCACCTCTTCGCCGAGCGTACCGGACTACTGCAGCCCGCCAAGAACGGCGGCGATAGCACCGGGCGGGTGCTGACCCTTGCCGCCGGTCAGGAACTCACCGATTTGCAGATTCGCCTGCAGGCCGCCGCGATCGTCCGCGGCCGCATCACCGACGAAGATGGCGATCCTCTGGCCAACGCAGATGTCGCCGTGCTGCGCGAAACCTTCGTCACCGGACGCCGACGGTGGGAACAAGCCGGCGCCGAGCGCACCAACGATCTTGGCGAATATCGCGTCGCCGCCTTGCCCGCCGGCAACTATTACGTTTCGGTAACTCCGCCGCCGGATTTCAAGTCAATGATCGAAGCCACCGGCGCAGCTGCGGCCGGCGCCGACCATTCCCCGTCCACTTCCTACCAGACCACCTACTACCCCGGAACCATGGACCGCAGCCAGGCCCAGGCCATCCAGTTACGTGCCGGAGACGAATTTCCCATCGATCTTTCCCTGGCTCCCAGCCCCACGCTGAGCATTCGCGGCTCGGTCATGAATCTGCCGCCACGTTCCTCCGCGGTCATCATGCTGCAGTCGCGCGATTTCAATCTCGTGCTCAACGGCGCGGAGATGCACAAGGACGGCAGCTTCATCATCCGCGACGTGGCACCGGGGGCTTACACCATCCTGGCGTCGGTCGAGAATGCTCCCACGCCGATGATGGCGCGCCAATCCCTGCAGGTGATCAATAGCGTCGACGGACTCCGGCTCGTGCCGCAATCCGGCGGGCTGGTTCGGGGACGCGTGCATTTCGAAAGCCGCAACGGCGCCGAGGTCGATCCCAGCCAGTTTTTTCTGACGCTCCATCCGGTGGATGGCGATGAGGACTCGCTGGGCATGTTGATCTCCGGATCCGGTTTCAACACCCTGACCCGCGTGGCCTCCGATGGCAGCTTTGAGTGGAAGAACGTGCCTCCGGGCAATTATTTCGTGCAGCTTGCGGGAGATTCCGGTTCGGATGTTGCCTGGTTTCTCAAATCGATCGTGACGGATGGCCGCGACATTACCGATACCAGCCTCAACGTCAGCGGCGGAGCCCTCAGCCTTTCGCTGGCAGCCAGCGCCAATGGAGCCGTGGTCGACGGCATCGTGACCGACGCGAAAGGCCAGCCGGTCACAAGCGCGGTGGTCGTCGCTGTGCCGGAAGCGCGGCTGCGCCCTCACCTCGACCGCTTCCGCAAGTCATTGACCGACCAGGGCGGGCGCTTCCACCTTCGCTCCCTCGCCCCCGGCGAATACACCCTTTACGCGTGGGAGAGCGTCGACGGCGACCAGTACTACAATCCCGACTTTCTGAAAGCCTGCGAAGGGCAGGGAAGCACGCTGCACGTCGCCGAAGGCGAGCACGCAAGCCTGCCTCTGGCGGTCATTCCGTCAGCGGAAGATCAGCCATAGTTGTACTAAAATGGCAAGGAGATTATTCGCTGGAGGTCCGGGCATGCTGCGCAGCCTCAAGTCCCTTCTGACCGTTTCAATTTTCTTCGTTTCCACCGGATTATGGGCGCAGGAGATTTATCATTCTCCCGACGCCGATCTGTTTGCCCACCTTTCCTTCAACACATCGGCGATCGTACAGGGTGACGAAGTTCGCCATGTTTGCGTGGCTGTGTCGCCCGACGGCGAATACCGGGTCGAACGCTCGCTGGTCACCGGGACCGAGCGGCTGGAAGGGAAGATGACCAGGGACCAGCTTGAGACGTTCAAGAAGTTGCTGGGCTCGGAGCAGTTTCGCGCCCTGTCTGGCGATCACGGCGGATTGATTCGCCAGGATGCCGAGAGTTTCACCGCCGAGATTCCAGCCAAGTGGCAGGACAGCAACTCCAGCCAGCGCGTGCAGTGGCTGAACGCCGATGGCGACCGGCCCTTTCCGGCTCCCATGGCGAAGGTAGTGGATTGGCTGAAACACTTTCAGCCGAAGGACGGTCGTTCGTTCGTCTACGCCCAATATCCCGATATCTGTCCGTCGCGCGGACTGCGGCTCGTGCAACCCTCGGTCGCGAAGAACCAACATCCCTAGACGGAACTCGAGCGTCTGCCGGTGCGTGCAGCCTGAATATCTGATCGCAATATGGCTGCTGCTTCACCAGTGGTGCGTCTCGATGACGGTGGAATCGCTGTCGGCCGCCTTGGTGTCGTCGGCATGAATCTTGCCATCCTCGTCCGCGTAAAACGAGCGATGCTCCGCATCCAGCAGCTTCGGCGTCATCGTGAGGACAAAGCCGTCTTTTTTCGCTTTGAAGTCTGCCGTGTAGTCGCCGCGATCGGGATTCACCATGCGCTCGGTGAAGGTGCCGGTGTGAACCAGTTGCGACAGCGAGGTCGCGTAGTGTCCATAGTGCTTTTTGAAGACGACCTGCGCGCGCATCACCACGCGCATATAGGCGAGGGCCTCGAACTCCGAATCCGAGTGGGCCGGGTCGCCATGATAGTGCGGAGTGTACGTCGGAGCGGTCTGGGCTGGCGGCGTTGCCGGGGCCGGCTCAGTCTGCTGCGCCCACATTTCTGTGTTTCCGGAAAAGACTGCGAAGGCAAAGACGAGAGAAAAGACCAGAGTCAGTAGCGTATGGGTTTTCATCATTCCTCGTTATTTCGGTTCAGCCGCATGGAATAACTTACGTCTCGAAATTCCATCCCATCCGGATGGCGGTCTGTCTTGGCTCTGCCATCGGCCGTCCATCCGGCGATCTCATAAAATCGGCGCGCGCGCGCATTCGACTCCAGCACCCAGAGAACCGCCGTCGCATATCCGCGAGCGGCCAGGCGATCCGACGCGCGCGAAAACAGCTGCTGTCCGATGCCCTGATCCCAATTGCGCGGATGCACGTAAATAGCATAAACCTCGCCGGTGCGCTTGCCGCCTTCATCGCGGGCCGGGCCTAGTGCGACGAATCCTTCCACCCTGTGGTCGATCTCGGCGACCCAGATTTCATGGCTATCGGGCTTTGACGTTGCGATGCGCTCCCGCCACATCTCAGTTCGGTGCGCAAGTTCGTGGCTGAGGTTGTCGAGATAGGCAGCGGGCAGTTGACCGCGATAGGCAGCCTGCCAGGTTTCGATGTGAACCGTGGCCAGCGAAGGTGCATCTTCCGCGACAGCGCGGCGCACGATTGCGTTCATGGCGTGGGGTATGTCACACAAAATCGGGCGGCCAAAAGCCGCGCTTGCTGCAGTTTTTTCATGTTACTCCCGTAATTTCCCTTCGGTCACCTTCTCTTTGCACAGCGAAGAATTATTACTATCCTGAGTAGAAGAATCCAGACCCTATAGGGAAAACTATGAAAGCAGCCGTAGCCAGAAAGCCAGTGATACGAATCGCGGTGGTGGAAAGCGATCCATTGCGCTTCGTCGGGTTTCGCGCACTGTTCGACTCAGAGCCCGAGTTCGAACTGATCTCCGCGGCGCTGCCCGAAATCAGCACGCTGCAAGGCATCGACCTCATCCTGCTCGGCAACCGTTCCGGGCAAAACCTCTTTGACGTCATGGCCAGCCTGAAGGCAACCCGGCCCGATCTCAAGATCATCGTGACCGGTTCGGGCATTGACGAAGAGACCATTCTCAAAGCCATCGCTTCCGGCGCCAAAGGCTACGTGGATGAGGCCGCCACGCCGGCAGAGTTCGCGCAGGCCATTCGCATTGTCCATCAGGGATCGGTTTGGGCCCCGCGTCGCGTGCTCTCCTTGTTCATTGAGCGCGTGTCGTCGGCTCCGGGACGCATCTTCCCCGCTGGCCGGGTTACCTTCACTGACCGTGAAAAAGAAGTGCTGGAAATGCTGGTCGCCGGCCGCTCCAACAAGGAAATCGGCGGACAGCTGGGCATCGAGGAACGCACCGTGAAAGCGCACGTGGCCAAGCTGATGCGCAAGGTGGGCGTGCAGAACCGGATCGCATTATCGGTCCATGCCATCACCCATTCGTTGGTGACGACCAAGTAGGCGCCCGGGCGCGGACCGTCTGGGTCTGCTGCCGCGTTGGCGCCGAAGGGCTGGCCGGGCCGGCTTTCGCGTAACTTCGGGTGCACTTACCTTCGTAATCTTGTGAGTGGGAGTGTGTTGCCCCATACTCGCCTCACCTACCACAGAACCTGGGAGACGGGGTTGAAAGTGGCGATTAGGGTCACTGCTTTCAGCCCCGCATTTTTTTGTCCCGCCGCCGAAGATTCAATGTCGTTCCCAGGGCGCGGCTTCTGAGTGTTCCGGCCTCGTAGCTCCCAGCGCAAGCCTTCATTTACAATCGAATCATCCAGTTCCCAATAAATCTGTTTTGTGGTGAGGAACCATGAAAAAGCTCGTGTTGCTTGCGCTCATCGCGTCGCTCTGCTCTCTTGGGCTTGCCCCCGCCTCCCTGGCAGATGATCAAACCGACAATTCGAAGGCTGTTGACCGTGTGCAGGCCGCCGCGGACGTCCTCAACGAGATTCAGTCCGCGCCCGACTCCGGAATCCCGCAGGAGATTCTGGGATCGGCTGAGTGTGTCGCCGTGGTGCCCTCGATGCTCAAGGGCGGCTTTATCTTTGGCGCCAAATACGGACGCGGGTTGGCCAGTTGCCGCACGGCGAAAGGATGGAGCGCACCGGCGTTCTTCATGATTACTGGCGGCAGCTTCGGATTCCAGATCGGCGGGCAGGCTGTCGACCTGGTCATGTTGATTATGAACGACGACGGCATGCAGCATCTGCTGTCGAGCAAGTTTGCCCTGGGAGCCGATGCCTCGGTAGCCGCCGGTCCCGTAGGACGCCACGCCGAAGGCAACACCGACTGGAAGATGCGGGCGCAGGTACTCACCTACTCCCGCGCGCGCGGCGTCTTCGCCGGCGTGAGCCTGAACGGCGCGGTCGTGAAACAAGACAAGGATGCCACCCGCGAATTCTTCGGTCACATGGTTACCTCGAAGGCTGCCCTCAAGGGAGAAGTTGAGGCGCCTGCCGCGGCCAGTCCCTTTCTAACCTCGCTGGCAAAATGGGCGCAGGAGGCCGCAAAGTAAAGCTGCCGAGCTATGCGCGCAAGTTGCGGGCATTCCGAGGCCCCCGTTCGTCACCGACGGGGCGAGGAATCTCGCGAGCAGCGTATTCAGAGTCGATGCAAGGTCCCCAGCCTCGCCTGGCGCGGACGGCTGCGCTCGAGGGTGAGCCGGATGGAGAGGATAGATCTCGAACTCAGCTGCTGGCCAATGAACTGCTGGCCAATCCCTCGCCCGGTTTGACAAAGAATTTCTCACGGTGATACGGTCACGCATTCCGGATGCGGCGAAAACTGGAATACGCGGCCGCCTGGCCTTTCATCAAGATTCTGGGAATGCTGCCGCGGTCGCTGGCCCGCGCTTTCGGCATCGCGCTCGGCCTCACGGTTTACCTCCTGCACGTCCGGTTGCGCCACGTGGGAATGCGCAATCTCGAGCTCGCCTTCCCGGAAAAAAGCGTCGCTGAGCGCAAGCGCATCCTGCGCGGTGAATTCGTTTCCCTGGGCCGCCAACTGGCCGAGTTGTGCCGGTTTCCCAAGTACACGCCCAAGAATATCGATGAAGTCGTTGTCTATGACGGCCTCGAGAACTACCAGCGAGCCTATGCTCGCGGCAAAGGCGTGCTCTTCCTGACCGCGCACTTCGGCGGATGGGAGCTTTCCGCTTTTGCTCACTCCCTGCATGGCCACTGGCTGCACATTGTCATGCGGCCTATGGACAATCCTTATCTCGACCGCCTCATTCAGAGCTACCGCACCATGTACGGAAACAAGACCGTGGGCAAGGACGATTTTGTCCGCGGGCTGCTGGGAGCCATGAAAGCCGGAGAGACCGTCGGCATCCTCATGGATACCAACATGACTCCGCCCCAGGGCGTCTTCGTGAACTTCTTCGGCATCCCCGCGTGCACGGCAAGCGGTCTTGCGCGCATTGCCCTACGCACCGACGCAGCGGTGCTTCCCGGATTCACCATCTGGGACGACAGCCTCGGGAAATACCGCCTGCGCTTCGATCCCGCAGTCGAGCTCGTGCGCACCGGCGATCTGGAGGCCGATATCGTCGCCAACACCCAGAAGTTCACCACGGTGATTGAAGATTACGTCAGGAAATATCCGGAACAGTGGCTTTGGGTGCACCGCCGCTGGAAGACCCGGCCCGAAGGCGAGCCGCCACTATATTGAGCCAATCCCGTGCGCGGCATGCCGTTCAAGGCGCGGCCTCAATGCCGCATGGTCATCATCACCGCCACGACATCCATCGTCCAGTGCGCCAGGATGAGCGGAGCTAACCGCCGCACCCGCAGGTAGATCAGCATCAGGGCGACAATTCCGGGGGCGAAGGTGATGAACCGCCAGAGAAAATTCTGCCACTCCAGAACAAACGGCAGGAACGGGTGTTGAACAGTCCACCAGAAGCCGACCACAGCAATTGCCAGCCACGTCCGGCCAAGCGCCTGCATTCGAGGCAGGGCATAGCCCGCGTAGGTCATCTCCTCCGTGGGGGACCAGATCATCCACCACAAGCTGTAGCTGTAAATCGTCGCCCACAGCGGCAGCATTCGTCCGTCGAGCAAACCCGGCACCGGCTGGTAGGTTCCCACGATCCGGTTGCTGATGGCGGCTCCCAGGGCGAACATCGGGAACACTACGGCCAGAATTAGAAGCCCAAGGAAGAAATCCTTGCCATAGCGCCAGTGAATCGGGCCAATCAGGTCGCGCAGCCGAATCCCCTCTTTGCGCGTGAACCTCCACATCAAAGCGAGACAGCCGATATCCACCAGCGTGCCGTAGATGGTCCACCACGGCGCCGCTGCCAGCCAGGGATGAACCGCGCCACGCAAGAGAAAAATGACTGCCACCAGCCCCTGCGCCAGAAGGATTAATGCCGTTCGGCCGATGACGACCACCAACGGGCCGGGCCATGTGAGTTGGCCTGCGGAAACCCGAGCGCGGAGTTGGGGCGGCGAATTCGAAGCTGAGAACCCGGCCTGCGATTGGCTCTTCGCAGCCGACAGCTTCACTTCGGGCACATGAGTCGTTTCTGCGGCGGATGGCATCCCGACCTCCGGTCACGCGCAAAATACGCCGCCCCTGTAATACACGCAGTGACCTCGATCACCGCAGCACACGAGACGCTCCGCAGCGACTCCACTAAAGCCGGGATCAAGAGAATACGGAAGGAACGACCCCCCCGAAAAGCTCACTTCGTCACGATTCTCGATCGGGTTCGAAACAGACGATACTTCGAATAGACATGATTTTCGCGCATGATCGAACCGGCCATGTCCGTGGTGACCACAACTTCGGTTGGCAGCCATACCGGCGACGGCAGTTCGGCGATGGACATCTCCGCGAACTGGACGTCGGCGCTCATCCGGCGCAGCGGCACTCCAGCCGGAACGGAAAGAAGCTCAGTCCGCAGGCGCACGATTCTGAATTTGGTCGGGTCGATCCAGGCCACACCCTGCATGAAGATCTTGTAGGTATTGCCGTTAAATGCGACGACTGCCGGCAGGCGAACCGATTCGGGTCTCTGGACAAAAGCCACCACCAGCCTCGTCTGCCCATCGACTTGCTTCTGTCCCAGGTAACGGAATTCGATCTCCTTCCGGTTGGTGGGATAAAAATAAAGCCATGCGCTGACGAAGCCCTGCGAGGTCAGGCCGGCCGGCGTCGATGTCGGTAATGCCGGCAGGGCCGGCGCCAGATCCGCCAAAGACGGCTGAGGCGAAGCCGACGTCGCTTCTGTTGCTTTCAGCATGAAATCGGTTTGCAGTTTCTCGCCCGTGGCCACGTCGACCCGATACTCGTCGAATACCCGGCCCTCTCTTCCCATGGGGTGTTGCAGAATCAGAAAGGAATAGTTCTCGCGCGTGCTGGCGCCGTTCTCCTCGGTGACGACCACTTCGTGCGAGAGGAGGTTCGGAGTCCGGCGGGCCGCCTCGACGGTTTGAGCTCCGATCTTGTCGAGAAGGGCCGCGAGTTGCGATTGATCCCGTTTGGCTTTGAGATGTGCGAGACCCGGGATGAGACGTCGAATCTCTCCGATCGGGCACGAATCAAAGTTCGGGAACCTGATTTCAGGAACTTGCGGTTTAGGCTCAGCCGCCGCGGTGGTCGCAGGAATCCCCGGCTGAGGTGGCAGCGGAATGTCAGTCACCTCCGGCTCGCGTGCCGCAGGAGCAGTCTGATTCCCGCCGGAGGGAACCGGATTTTGCTGCGCGGCAAGGTTCGCAGATCCGACCGGCAGAAAGAGGGCAAGCGCGAGTGCCGCCGGCAACCATTTTCGCGGAAACACAACTCCTCCCCCCGGACTCCGAGTCTTTCCCCGATGCTACACCCCGCCTCGAACGCAGCCGAATTGCTGCCCTGCCCCGCTTTCCAACTCTCCTTCCGGTAAAATCGAATTTTCCCTGGAGGCCTTCATGACTACGTCGCTTGCTTCTCCCGCTGGTCCCGCCGCGGCTACCTTCGAACAAATCGCAGACCTGGAGCGGAAATACCTGCTCCATACCTATAACCGCTATCCCGTCGTTCTGTCCCGGGGCAAGGGCGTTTTTCTCTGGGATATTCAGGGAAAGCGCTATCTGGATTTTGTTTCCGGCATTGGGGTAAACGCGCTGGGGCACGCGCATCCGCGAATCGTGAAGACCGTTCGCGACCAGGCCGCCAAGCTGATCCATGTCTCGAATTTGTACTATCACGAGTACCAGGGTCCGCTCGCCGAGAAGCTCTGCCAGCTCTCCGGACTCAATCGTGCCTTCTTCTCGAACAGCGGCACCGAGGCCATCGAAGGATCCATCAAGCTGGCTCGCCTGGCGGGACATCGCGCCGGCGGCGATGCCAAGTGCAAGTTGGTCGCCCTCGAAGGCTCCTATCACGGCCGAACCTTCGGTGCGCTCTCCCTTACCGGCCAGGACAAACATCGCAAGGGATTCGAACCGTTGCTCGAAGACGTAACGTTTGTGAAGCAAAATGATCTCGATGGATTGCGGGCAGCCGTCAACGACAACACCTGCGCCATCGTGCTCGAACCGATTTTCGGCGAGGGCGGAATTTATGAGTGCTCACCGGAATTCCTGCGTGAGTGCCGCGCCGTCGCGGACCGGCACAAGGCCGCTCTGATCTTTGACGAGATCCAATGCGGGCTCGGCCGAACCGGAACCATCTTCGCCTTCCAGACATTCGGCGTCACTCCCGACATTGTCGCGATTGCCAAGCCCATCGCCGCCGGGCTACCGCTGGGGGCTTTCATCGCGAAAGAGGAATTCGCCTCGGCCATTTCTCCCGGCCAGCACGGCACGACGTTCGGCGGAGGCCCGCTGGCCTGCCGAGTTGCCCTGGAATTTTTGGCCGTCGTGGAGGAAGAAAAGCTGCTCGAAAACGTGAAGAAAGTCGGGGCCTATCTGCAGCAGCAATTGCAGACCGTGGTGGAAAAGCGAGCTGCCGCTGTGGGCGTGCGCGGCAGAGGATTCATCCAGGGAATTCAGCTCGTGATTCCGGCGCGCCCGATCGTCGACGAGGGCCTGGCCGAGGGCGTTCTCTTCAACGCCACCCAGGACACAGTCGTACGCTTTCTGCCTCCATTTCTGCTCGAGGAAAAACACGTCGACAAGGGCATTCGCGTCCTCAGCAAGCTTCTGGGAAAGAGACGAAAGGCCGCGTAGGAGACGGCAAACCCAGGATTTTGGACCTAAAAAAAACGGGGAGCCGAAGCTCCCCAAAGTGAAGTGACAGAGGCTTTGTTTCTACTTAAATAGAGTCTACGGCCAACGAAAGAGTTGTCCTCAAAGGCGAGAAGATTTTCGAAATGAGCGAAGCTCCCGTGGATCCCGCCGCAGCAGGCCGAAGTACCATCAAAGCCCGGCCGGACGCCCCCAATTGGGCTAAAATGCCCGAACTGCCGGGCAAAGGCGTGCAGGAATGCTCCATGGATTTCGATGGCGCCCGCATGCGCTATCTGAAAGCAGGCTCGGGCCCGGCGCTGATTCTGCTTCACGGTTTGATGGGGTATTCCTTTTCATGGCGCTATGCCATGCCCGCTGTGGTGCCGTACGCGACTGTTTACGCCCCCGACCTGCTCGGCGCCGGCTTTTCCGACCGGCCCCAGATCGACCACTCCATGCGTGCCACGGCCCAGCGCGTGCTTCGCTTCGCACGCAATCTCGAACTGGAGTCGTTCGACCTGCTCGGCACCTCGCGCGGTGGAGCGGTGGCGATGTGCGCCGCCGCCGAATCGTTGGGCAGCAACGGGCCGCACGTGCGCAAACTGATTCTCGTGGCCCCGGTCAATCCTTACTCGGCTCACGGACGCTGGCTGGCTCCTGCCGCCGGCAGCCGGTTGGGCTCGCGAGCCGTTCGCTGGGTCATGGAGAAGATACCCGGCATGTATCCCTATTGGCACGGTCGGATGTTTGGCGATCCCGGCAAAATTCCTCCTGGAAGCCTCGAAGGTTACACTGCTCCGCTCGCCATCCCCGGATTGTTCGAGCACGCCATCAGCATTGTCAGCACCTGGACTGCCGATCTGCGCGAACTGGAGGCGCTGCTTCCCAGGCTGGCTCCAATACCGACTCTTCTCATGTGGGGGAGCAAAGACCCGGCCGTATATGTTTCCTCGATGAAGCCCCTGGCTCGCCACTTTCCGAACGCCCGGAAAGTTGTGTTCCCTGGGGTCGGCCATCTGCCCTATGAAGAATGCCCCGATGACTTCAACCGCGAGTTGATCGGATTCCTGGTCGGCGGGAAAAGGGACTAACGCTCCGGGATCGCTCCACGGAACTGTATATTCATGAGCTGACGAGTTGCTGACGCCCGATTCCTGACCCCGAATCTCATGACCCACTCCATCTTCGAATTGCTGCGATACGCGGTGGTGCACTATGGATATTGGGGCGTCGCCGGAATCCTGCTGCTCGAAAATGCGGGCATACCAGCGCCGGGCGAGTCCGTTCTTCTCCTCGCCAGTTTTCTGGCGTATTCCGAGCACAATCTCCAGCTGGGATGGATCATCGTGGTGGCGATTCTTGCCGCGACCGTGGGCGACAACCTCGGATTTGCCGCTGGCTACTACGGCGGGCGCCCCCTGCTCGAACGCTACCAGTCCTTCTTTCGCGTTCGCTCCGACACCATTGCCAAAGGCGAAGATCTGTTTGCCCGCTTCGGTGCGGCCACCATCTTCTTCTCTCGATTTGTCTTTGGAATGCGGATCATCGCCGGGCCGATGGCCGGAGTACTGCGCATGCCCTGGAAGAAGTTCCTGATCTTTAACTTTCTGGGCGCTGCCGTCTGGGTCACCACGATTTCCACGGTCGGCTACCTGTTTGGCAGGCATTGGGAGCGGCTTCAGCAGGACGTTGGCCGAGTCAACTTGGGAATCGTCCTCGTCGTCTTGCTGGCAGGTCTCTGGTGGTGGCGCAGAAGCCGGACGAAGCTCTGACCCAAGCATCTAGGGAGTTACCTTTTTGCACAACGGCCGCTTCGGATGTGCGGCTATACTGTGCGGAAGCCGTGAAGGGCTCTCTCCCCAAATGGCAACTCTCTGGTGTTCCAAGAATCCTATCGGTTGCGTCCGAGCCGAAATTCGGATGAGGAGGAACGTATGAAGCAAATCGGGTTTCTGACTCTGCTGATTACGGCAATGGTAGTTCTGATGCTTGCATTCCCGGTAGCGGCCTCCGGTCCCGCGCCGGCCGCTTCCGCCGCGGCGATTGCTCCACCTGCGCCGCCCGCCGCCCCTGCGGTTGCTCCCGTTCCACCACCGCATCCGCACATAGCGGCAGCTCTCGAAGCCATGCACAGCGCCCGGCATGAACTGGAAACCGCTGCCCACGATTTTCACGGCCACCGCGTAAAGTCCATCGAGCACCTCGACCAGGCTATCCACGAAGCCGAAATCTGCATGCAGGAGCCGTAGCCGCACGAATTCCCTGAGACACAAAGGGCGGCGCCGTTCTGGCGCTGCCTTTTTATTGCCCGCGTTGGGCTGGAAACCTACCGGGTCCCGAAGGTGTATCCGATCGTCGCACCCACTCGCACGACGTTGTCGGAACTGAACTCGACGTTGTGGAAAATCCGGTAGTAGTGAACCTCGGGCCGCACGAAGAAGTCATGCCAGAAGTAGTAGCGCGGACCTCCTCCGATGTGCACCAGAAAATGGGAACTGTTCAGCGAAGTCTGGCAAACCGTGTTCGGAGGACTGCAGGCGTTGTACTGGTTGTAGAAGATCAGGCTCTCCACTCCGACTCCGGCCAGAAAGTCGACCGTGATCTTCTTGGTAATGCGAGGCGCGAAGACTCCATTCACGTCGTACAGGAACGGGCGGAATTTCTGATAACCGTCATACAGCCCCTGCTTATAGCGGAATGTGCCCTCGGCCTGGAAGCCGAACCGGTTCTCAAGAAGAAACTCAGCCCCCACCGTGGGATAAACTCCGCCGTTTTCCTGCGGAGGCGGGAACACCGCAGAAGCACTGCTGGGCTTGGAGGAAAAAAGAGTGCTGCCGCCAGCCGTTATATCAAGTTGCTGTGCGCGCGCGACCGTGGCCAGCAAGACGAGCGTGCACGCCGATGTAAGCGTGAGGAACCTTCGCAATCCAGCCCCCTGTGAGCATGATACGACTCTCGAAACGACACACTGGCGCGGACATCCGCGGGCGAGCGAACATCCGGCGGCTTGCCCGGAAGTAGCGGATTAACCGTCCACGCCAAACTCAGTTTAATCCGGACCGATAGTGTAACCGATTGAAGCTCCCACGCGGAGAACGTTGGTGGAGCTGAAATCCACGGTGTTGTTGTGGATGTAATAGTAGTGCGCTTCCGGCCGCACGAACACATGTCCCCAGACGTAATAACGAACGCCGCCGCCGATGTCCACCAGGAAGTGGTTTGAACTCTGGTAGCAGGCGCCGAAATACACGCAGTTGCTGGTCGGCTGATAACCGTAGAAGCGAGTGCTCTGCCAGCCCACGCCGGCCATCAGGTCGAGGCCCGCTTTCTTGTTAATGCGCGGCTGGAAGACTCCATTGAAGTCAAACAGGATCGGACGATAGGGAACGCCGAGCCCTCCGTAGTCTCCCTGCCCGCCTCGCCACGCCGCATCGAAGCCAAACCCGATCCGCCGGTGGAAAATTACGTCGGCGCTGATGTTGGGATAAAAGCCGCCCTTTTCCGGGCAGGCGAACGAGCCGGAAAGAGATGTGCTGCAGGGTGCGGCTCCGGGCGACATCACTGTGCCAAAACCGATCATCGCATCGGCCTGCTGGGCCGAGGCAAACTCCGCCACTGTCAGAAACGCAAACACGACTGTGAGGAAGGCAAGCTTTCTCAAGAGGAACCTCCTGTCATGGTGCTGCTTGCGGTTAGGATGCGACCGCCAAACCTTTAGGATGCAAGCATCTGCGCGAACTGTGCAAGATAATTTCGTAACCTCAGGGCTGCTGCTTTCGGCACTTCCGCGCGCTGCCGGAGGCAATCCTTTCCAGTCTTTCACCCCAGCTGCTTCGGCCGATTCCAGGCAAACCTCAACCCTGCTCTGAAACCTGAATCAAACCCCGTCGCCACAAGGAAGTTGCACCGCTGGGGCCGAACCCGCATCGGTCAGCGGCTTCATCTTCTGGCCATTCAGGGTCGTTTCGAACTGGCGCTGCCTCCGCCGCGCAAAATGTGATCCAGGGCCATCGGGCCGGCGCCGAAAAAGATCAGCGAAAACGCCAGGGCTGCCAGAGCCAGCGGCAACTCCATTCCCGGGCGGCCGGACCCGCCCAGCAATCCGTTATGCCAATGCACTTTCCAGATGGCGACAATGAGGTCGATGCAGACAGCAAAAGCTGCCGCGCGCGTGAAAAATCCGGCGATGATCATCAGGCCGCCGAGGAACTCGGTGAACGCCGAAACATAACCAAGCCATGCCGGCAAGCCGAGCTGCCCAATGAATTGCGCAGTCTGATGCAATCCGCCAAATACCTTGTGAAAGCTATGCGCCGTCATGACTGCGCCCAAGGCCAGGCGCATGACGAGAAGAGCCAGTGGCTGCAAACGATCGAGGTAGCGCAAGACGTCCTCCGCAGGATGCTCCACACCACGCCCCTATCGTAACCAATTTCCCCGAGGGGAGCACGAAAAGTAACCACAAGAGAACGATTGCACATCGTGGGAACTTTTGATAACGTTCTCCGCCAGAAACCTCATTCGAACCCGAGTCCGCAAAAGGGGTTGAGTGAGTTTGTCTTCCATTCGGGGCCACAAAAAAAGAATCAAGCTGTTAAGGAATTGAAGTGCGTGGTTTCTCCACCCTCTCCCGTGGTGATCGCGTTAGGACACTCTCACGTTAGGAGTCCGAGATGAATTTCTGGTTGAACGAGTACGCTTCGCGGAAAGTAGTTCAGGCGGTATTGATCCTGGCGTTGTCAGCCTTTGCCGCAGCCCAACACAAGAATCCACCGGCGTCGCATCCCAGCGCGCCCTCTCATCCGGCGCCCGCCCAGCACCAGGCGCCGCCCGCTAACCACAACACGAATTCGATGGGCCACGGCGGCAACAATACGATGGGCCATGGCGGCAACAACACGATGGGTCACGGTGGCAATAACAACACGATGGGCCATGGTGGGAACAGCAACATGGGCCACAATGGCGGCAACACCATGGGCCATGGCAACAACAACAGCATGGGTCACGGTGGGAACACGATGGGTCACGGCGGCAATAACACGATGGGTCACGGCGGCAACACCATGGCCAACCGGGGCGGCATGGGGCCGCATAACAACATGATGCACACGACCCCGGGACGTCAGGTTTCGCTCAGAGGAGGCGGCACGGCTCATATCCGTCCCAACGGACAGATTCGCTCGGTGAACCGTAACGGCATGCACATCGAGCACGGGATGCACGGCGGCAGAACCGTCGTCAGCACCCACAACGGCGTGCGCGTCGTGAGTGTGGGGCGCCGCGGAGGCTACGTACAGCGAGCCTATGTCGTGCGCGGAGGCCACTCCTATTACTCGCGCACCTACTACTACCACGGCGTCTACCGCACCGGCGTTTACCGCGGCTACTACTACGGCGGCCGTCCCTACTACGGATACTATCCCGCCTACTATTACCACCCGGTGTATTACGGCTGGGCCTACAATCCGTGGCCTGCCCCCGTGTACTACGGCTGGGGCTGGGGAGGCGCGCCGTGGTATGGCTACTACGGCCCTTACTACGCGCCATATCCGGTATACCCCTCGGCCGCCTTTTGGCTGACCGACTTCATGATCGCGGCCTCCTTGCAGGCGGCTTATGAAGCCCAGGCGAATGCCTGGCTGGGACCGGATGCTTCCAGCAACACCCTGGTCGCCAGTCTCATGCCCATCCCGGCCGCCGATTCGGAGAACAATGCCAAGCTGTCTCCGGAGGTCAAGAATGCGCTCGCCGAGGAGGTGAAGATCGTTCTCGCGCAAGAGAAGGAGGACGCGTCCAAGCCCCAAAGCAATGCCTCAGGGGGAAGTCAACCCACAAACTCCAACGAGGCGCCACCCTCGCTCGATCCCAACTTCAAGACGTTCATGGTGTCTTCCGATACCAGCCTGGAAGCGGATAGCGGCGAGTGTGCCCTGTCCCAGGGAGACGTCATTCAGCGCACCACCGATACGCCGGACGACGACGGCAACGTGAACGTGAAGGTCGTTGCCGCCACCAAGTCGGATTGCGCGATCGGCACGGAAGGGCCGTTTGCTACCGACGATTTGCAGGAGATGTACAACAGCTTCCGCGAATCGCTGAAAGACGGCATGGGCGAGCTGGCCAAGAAAAACGGATCCGGCGGGTTGCCCAAGGCGCCCGACACTGCCACCACCCAGGGCGACGTTCCGGCACCTCCTCCGGATAAGAACGCGGAGAAGACTCTGCAGGATCAGCAGAGCGCCGCCGATCAGACCGAAACCGACGTCAAGCAGGAAGCCGGCGCCGGTTCCGGCGGTGGAAACCAGTAACCGTTCGTGCATTCAGGAGCCGGGGAGCTTCGCCGCACGCGAGTTCTCCCCGGCTCAATCCATGGAAACCGACAAACCAGATTTTTGCTGGAGGCTTTCACCATGCGGCAATGGGGGATGGTTGTAATCGCGAGCCTGGTGCTGGTCCTGGCCACGGCGATGTGCGCATACGCTCAGGCGCCCACGCTCCAGGAGCAACTCGCGGCTCAATACAAACTGGTCAAGATGGGGTCAGATACCGGCGGATATTCCGTCGTCGACGCGGGCACATTGCTGGCCGTGCAGAAGGGTGGCATCCTCGGCGTGCCTTATTCGGACAAGACTATGCTCACCACCAAATACGAGAATGGCACCGTCCACAGTCCGAACGCGGCCATGACCGAGGCGCGCAAACGGATCTTTGGACACTTCTCGCAAACCCAGTCTGAGGGACAGACCACGCACCTGTTTCAGGCCGGGGACAAGGTCTATCCCAGCAAGGTAGATGTGAACGTCGAAAAGGATTCGGTCACTATGGTCATCGTTGCCTGCGATACCTGCAACAAGACCGATCCTCCCACCTATAACAAAGCGCAAGTCGTTTTCGAATTCCCCAAGGGAGCGCTGGCGAAAGCGAGCGCGGGCGACGTCGAAGACACCATCGGGCAACTGCTCTCCATCAGTGATGATTCCCAGCAGCAGGATCAGGGCGGGCAGCAGGGCCAGGATCAGGGCGGCCAGCAACAGGGCCAGCAACAGCAACAAGGTCAGAACCAGCAAGGCGGTCAACAGCAGCAGGGCCAGCCCGAGACCATCCAGATGGGGATGACCATCGATCAGGTGCAGGCGGCGCTGGGTACGCCCGAGAAAGTCGTCAACCTCGGTCCCAAGCAGATCTACGTCTACAAAGATCTCAAGGTGACGTTTTTCGGCGGCAAAGTCGTGGATGTGAACTGACCGTTTCCCGGATGATCGCTGGGCGACGCCAGCTTGCAGAAACAAGGGCTTAGCCCAGCGACGTAGTACCTCCGTACCGTGCCTAGTACTTCAGTTACCGTTCTCGGGGTGACTGCAGGGGTGTCGGCGGATGAGCACTCGTAATAGTACCTACCAGTCCTAAAAGCACAACATGTAGTATTCCTGCCAGGAACGACTTTTCCGCCGTTCCAGAAAAACCCTCAAAAACCCCAGAAAAACCGCAGATTCGCTTCGAGCCGGGGCTTTTTCTCGCTGATATATGCTCAGGACACCGAAAGCCCTCGGAGCCGATAGAGAGGGTGGGAGCGTCTCCCGAAGGCAAGCCCGTGTTCGGGGGAGTGCGGGCGCAAGCAAGCTGGCGCGGAGAGCAAAGGAACTATGGCCGACTCGCGAGAAGTGATGAATATTCGCCAGGCGTCGCAATATCTCGGCGTGAGTCCGGACACGCTGTACAAGTACGTTGGCGAACAGAAAATTCCCGCGTTCAAGCTGGGCAACCGCTGGCGCTTCAAGAAGTCGAAGCTGGATCAGTGGATGGAAGAGAAGTCGAGCGAGATGGAGCCGCAGGCGAAACGCAAGCCGAAAGCGGCGGGGAAGGCAGCCGGACAGGTTTAGCAAAAACGGCGCGGGCCCTGGGGCGCGCGCCACAAACAAAGGTGGGCACATGTTTGGATTCGGATCGAAATCGATTGTTGGTCTGGACGTAGGCTCGTCGAGCATCAAGGCGGTAGAGCTGAAGAAAAAGGGCGGCCAGATCGAAGTGGCGCACCTCGGGCTGGAACCGCTGGCCTCCGACATTGTGGTCGATTCGATGATCGTCGACTCGGGCACGGTCTCGAGCGCGATCTCGAAGCTGTTTCTCGATAACCAGATCAAGACCAAGGCTGTGGCCACGGCGGTCAGCGGGCACTCGGTGATCGTCAAGAAAATCTCGCTGCCCTCGATGAGCGACCAGGAACTGGCCGACACCATCGAGAAGGAGGCGGCGCAGCACATTCCCTTCGATCTCGCCGACGTCAGCCTCGACTACCAGATTCTTTCCGACGAAGTGGGCAGCACGCAGATGGATGTGCTGCTGGTGGCGGTAAAGAAGGACAAGATTCTGAACTACACCAACGTACTCTCGATGGCCGGCCGCACGCCCGCTATCGTGGACATCGACGCGCTGGCTCTGCAGAACTGCTACGAGTACAACTACCAGCCGGCGCCGGGCCAGGTGGTGGCGCTGCTCAATCTGGGCGCCAGCGTGATGAACATCAACATCGTGAAAGGCACGACCCCGCTGTTCCCGCGCGACGTCAGCGTGGGCGGCCATCAGTACACCGACTCGCTGCAGAAGGAGCTCGATCTCAGTTTCGATGACGCCGAGGCGCTCAAGCTGGGCAACAAGGTCGGCACGGTCAGCGAAGACGCCAAGCAGCCGATCCTGCAGCAGGTGACCGAAATCATCGTGCTGGAAATTCAGAAAACGTTCGACTTCTTCCGCGCCAGCGCGGCCGGCGAGCACATAGAGAAGATCTATCTGGCCGGCGGCTCGTCGAAGGTGCCGGGCCTGGTCGAAGCCTTGCGGCAGGAATTCTCGATGCCGGTCGAGCTGTTCAATCCTTTCCAGCGGGTCATCCCGCCAGCGGAAGGATTGGGGGCGGAACTGGTGGAGCAGAACCCGGGTCAGATGGCGGTCGCAGTCGGCTTGGCCCTGAGGAGCTTTGAATCGCTATGATCAAAATCAACCTGCTCGAAACAGCCAAGGGCAAAAACAAGCGCGCCGGCGGCGGCCCGTCGCTGCCCACCATGGAAATGGGCGACATGGGATCGCCCAAGCTGAAGGTCCTGGTGGTGGTGGTGCTGGCCGGGTTGTTCAATCTCGGCTACTGGTACCGTCTCGATCACCAGGCCAAGGCGATTGCCACGCGCATGAAAGTCGCGGAACAGAGAAACCGCGAACTGGCCGATGTGAAGGCCAAATTCCTCGACCGGCAGAACCAGGCCAACATGTACAAGCGGCGCGTTGATGTGATCGACGGCCTCAAGAAGTCCCAGAACGGCGGGCCGGTCATCCTGCTGGCCATGCTGGGCGAGACCGTCAACAACACCGAGGCCGTGTGGCTGAGCAAGATGGATGACACCGGGTCCACGGTGAAGCTGCAGGGAACGGCCCTGTCGACCGATGCGGTGGCGAACCTGATCGCCAATCTGCAGAAGACCGGGTTCTTCTCCAGCGTTGAGATCGATGAGACCTGGCAGGACGAGCAGATCAAGGACATGCAGGCGTTCCAATTCACGTTGAACTGCGAAAAGGCGAAGTCGTAGAGGCAGACCTATGGCGAATTTCAGCGAATTGTCGGGCATCAAGCAGTGGGGGGCGGTCATCGCCGGCGGCGTGGTGGTGACGGCGGCGCTCTACTTCACCATGTTCAAGAGCCAGAGTGAGGCCAACACGACCGCGCAGCACGCGCTCGAGGACAAGATCCGGGAGAACAACGAACTGGAGTCCTACCGGCCGAAGCTGAAGCAGATCGAGCAGCAGCTGGCCGAGCTCAAACAGCAGCTCGAGATCGAGCAGCGCATCGTCCCCGACGAAAAGCAGGTCGATGCCTTCATGGAGATGATGGACGCCGAGGCGCAGAAGGCGGGCGTCGAGCTGCGGCGCTACAAGGCCAAAGATGTGAAATCGCAGCAGTATTACTCGGAAGTGCCCTTCGACATGGAACTGGATGGGCCGTACTACTCGATGCTGAATTATTTCGACCGGGTGAGCAAGCTGGAGCGCATCGTCGGCATCAGCAACCTGCTGGTGGCAACGACCAAGAACCCGCAGCTGGCGAATGCGAAGCACAGCTACCAGTACGCGCCCAACGAGAGCGTCGTGGCGACTTTCACTGCGACCACGTATTTCAGTCATGATTCTCAACCTTCAACCACCGGCGCCGGAGCCAAACCCGGCAGCCCGGCGGCGAAGTAGGGATGGCTATGAAGCTGACGACAGGCATTCTGGCAATCACAATCAGCATGGTGGCGGGCGGGGCGGTTGCGACCAACGCGGCAGCCCAGAACCCGGACGCCATCGACAACGCGCGCAGCATTGCGAAATCGCTGCAGCAGAAGCAAGCCAACGACACCAACGCGGCGCTGTCGGCGGCCGGCGTGGGGCAGGCCTCGAAGCCCGCTCCGGGCGCTCCGGCCCCGGCCATCAAGCCCGCCGTGATTCCGGTGTCGGCCTCGACGGCCAAGCCGGTAGCGGCCTCCAAGCCCGCTCCCGCCGCGGCCAGCGCGCATAACCAGCTGCGCCACGTGGAAGTAGTGCCGGCGGGCGACAGCATCCGAATCGAGATCAGTTCCAGCGAAGCGGTGACGCCCCGGGTGAGCAAGCTGAGTGGGCCGGCCCGCATCCTGGTCGAGCTCCCCGAGACGGTGATTGCCAGCGCGAAGACCAAGATTCCGGTCGAGGATGGCGGCGTGAAAGGCGTGCGCCTTGGCATGGACGGCAAGACGCCTCCGACTACGAGCGTCGTCGTCGATCTTGACAAGGCTGTGGCCTTTGACCTGACACCGGGCCCGGCCGACAAGCTGGTCCTGACCTTGCACACGGGTGCGACCCAGACCGCGGAAAAGAAGGCTCCCGCTCCGGCCAAGGCGGCTGCGGCTGCGCCGCAGAAACAGACGATCGCGAAGGCCGCTCCGCCAGCTGCCAAGACGGAGACTGCCAGGAAAGAAACTCCCAAGAAAGAAGCCGCGGAGAAGCCGGCGGCCAAGACGGTCATAGCGAAAGCAGAGCCGGAAAGGAAGCCGGCGAGCCCGGCTCCCGCCGCCAGCAGCGTGAAGGCGGCTGCTCCGGCGCCGAGCGCCGCTGCGGATGTCGATCCCACGAAGACCGCGGATACCGCCAAGCCCAAGCCGGAAGAAAAGAAGTGGGCGATGAACGGCAAGCGCGATCCCTTCTTCAGCCCGGTCGTACAGCAGCCGAGCGGTTCGGGCTGCTCGACCGGAAAGAAGTGCCTGGAGATCGGCAACATCAATCTGCGCGGCGTGGTTAAGTCCGACAGCGGTTTCATCGCGGTCGTGACCAACAGCCTGAACAAGGCATATTTCCTGCGGGAGAACGATCCCGTATTCAACGGTTACGTGGTGAAGATCACGGGTGATTCGGTGGTGTTCTCGGAGACAGTCGAGGACAAGCTGGGCAAGCCGTTCACGCGCGAAGTGGTCAAGCGGATCTTCACACCGGCGGTTTAAGGGTAGACAGCGGAACCCGGACCTCCGGGCCGCTGAAAATCAAGTTGCAAGAAGCACACGCGGGCCCCAGGCCTGCGGGTTGGGGAGAGGCGAAATGCGAAAGCAACTGCTGGCAATGTCGGTAACGTCGCTGGTCTGTGTTGTGGCGGTGGTGGCTGCGGCCGCCCAGGCGCCGAGCCAGCTCGAGCGTGTCAACGTCGTCCGGAGCGCGGATCAGGTCCGGATCGAGATCAGCTCTCATGGGGCGGTAACCCCGAAGCTCACGAGCCTGGATTCGCCGAGCCGTGTGGTGGTGGACCTCCCGGGTACGGTCATGGCGACCGGGCAGAGCCACATCGCCGTGGGCGCATCCGACGTCAGGGACGTGCGCATCGGCATGGACGGCCAGACTCCACCGACCACGCGCGTGGTGGTGGATCTGACTCGCGCCTGCGCCTACGAGTTGACGCCGGGCCCGGCCGGAAAGCTGGTGCTGACGCTGCACGACAGCGCTGCGCCGCAATCCGCCTCCGCCGAGAACGCCGTGAAGCCCGCGGCCATCGAGGCTTCGTCGCCATTCTCTCCGCGCGTGATCGACAGCCGCTCGCTCCCGGCGCCGAAAGCCGCCGCCGACGCGCCGAGCAAGCCGACCGCCGAGAATGCGACTTCTCCGAACGATTTCGTCTTTGTCGAGCCCTCCTACAAAGCCAAGGATCAGGCCACGGCCACCAATCCCACCGTGGATCAGCCGGCGGCACGGGCTGAGGAAGCGGCGGAGCGGTTCTCCGACAAGACAGCTGCAGAGCTCCTGCCGGTCAGCATGAATGCGATGCCGGCGCAGAGCCAGTCGGGCATTCAGCCGGCGGTGAACCTCGCCGCTGAACAGAAGGCTCAGTCAGGGCAGCAACCCGCTTCGACCGGTCCCAAGTACACCGGCGAGCCCATCTCGGTCAACCTGAAAGACGTTGACCTGAAGGATTTCTTCCGGCTGATTCACGAAATCAGCGGCCTGAACGTGGTCCTCGATCCCAATGTGCATGGCACCCTGACCATCGTCCTCGACGACGTGCCGTGGGATCAGGCGCTCGACATCGTGCTCAAGAACAACGACCTGGCGCGTGAACTGGAAGGCAACGTCCTGCGCATCGCCACCGTCGAAACCCTCAAGAAGGAAGCCGATGCCCGCCGGGCGCAGATCGAGTCGGAAGCGCTGGCGGTGGAGAAAGTTTCCGTCACCCGTTTCCTGAGCTACGCGAAGGCGAAGGACGTCATCATCACGGTCAAGAAGTTCCTCTCGCAGCGCGGCGATGTTGTGGCCGATGACCGCACCAACGCGGTCATCGTCAGCGACATTCCGAAAGTGATTCCCCAGATCGACCGCTTGCTGACGCAGCTCGACCGGAAGACGCAGGAAGTCGAGATCGAAGCCCGCGTAGTGGCGGCGACCCGGCAGTTCGCCCGCGATATCGGCACGCAGCTTGGGTTTGGCTGGGGCAACGGACACAGCGCGATCGGCGGCAACGCCGGAGCGGGTACGTCTCCGACGACCGTCGGTGGCCTGACCCCGGGCTACATCACTGTGCCCGGAAGCGGCAGCAGCGGATCGACGATCCCCTTATTCTCGAACCTGGGCTCGACCTCGCCGACCAGCGGCTTGACCTTCGTCAACGCCAGCAATAACGTGCGAATCGACGCCGTCCTCTCGATGGCGGAGTCCCGCGGCCTGCTGAAAGTGCTGTCGCGTCCGCGGGTCGTGACCCAGAACAACATTCAGGCTCTGGTAAAACAGGGCGTGCGCGTGCCGATCGTCACCCAGGCGCAGTTGGGCGGACCTCCGACTGTCACCTACGTCGACGCCTTCCTGCGGTTGACGGTGACCCCGCAGATTACCTCCGAGAACACCATCTTCCTGAACGTCGACGTCGAGAACACCACGCCGAACTTTGGTCAGGAAGTCCAGGGCAACCCGGAACTGATTACGCAGCAGGCGACCACTCAGGTGCTGGTCACTGATGGCGGCACAGTGGTGATTGGTGGCGTTATCCAGACGCAGAACTCGATCAACATCACGCAGGTCCCGTTGCTGGGCAACCTGCCCTACCTGGGCAACCTGTTCAAACACACGCAGGTGCAGACCTCCAACCAGGAGCTGATCTTCTTCATCACGCCGCGCATCATCCAGACCTAGTGGTAGATCGCAGCGAGTTCGAAGATTCCAACCGCCGGCCTGAAGAACCTGTCAGGCCGGTGGTTTTGTTTCTCCGGGAGCGCTGCCAGAACTCATCGCTAACCGCTCAGCCCTCCTGCTAGACTCGAAGCAAATGGACTTTTCTGCGCGACAGAAGAAGTTGCGGGAGCATCTGGCGACGACCCGCTTCGACGGACTGCTGATCAGCCATCTACCCAACATTCGATACCTCTGCGGGTTTACCGGGAGCGCGGCACTGCTGTTGCTGGACGAATCGGGCAGCGTCTTCTTTTCCGATGTCCGCTACGATACCCAGGCGCGCCAGGAAGTGAGAGGCGCCAAGGTGGTCATCGCGCGCAAGTCCATCCTCGAGGCAGTCGGAGAATTCCTGAGCCGGCGGCGAAAGTCACGCAAATCGACTCTTGGCCTCGAATCCGAGCACATCACGGTCGCCGACAAGAAGCGGCTCAGCCGTCTTTGTCCCTCCGGAATCAACCTGAAAGATGCTCCGTCGCTGGTCGAACGGGCGCGGATGGTCAAAGACAGCGAGGAGGTCGGCTGCATTCGCCAGGCGGTCCATCTGGGCGCTACGCTCTTCGATCGGGCCCTGGTTGTTCTGCGCGTGGGAATCAAGGAAGTAGAGGTGGCCGCAGAAATGGAGTTAGCGGCGCGGCGGGCAGGAGCCGAGGAGATGTCCTTTCCGACCATCATTGCCTCCGGGGCGAGGTCGGCACTCCCCCACGGACGAGCCTCAGACCAGGCCATCCGCCCGGGCGGGTTCGTGGTCTGCGACTTCGGTGTTATACTCACGGGTTATTGTTCCGACCAGACCCGCACTGTATGGGTAGGTCCCGTTTCGGACGAGGCCCGGCGTGCGTATGAGGCAGTCCGCGCGGCGCAGCAGGCGGCAGCAGATGCGGTTGCGCCCGGAGTGACTGCAGGCGAAGTCGATGCCGCCGCCCGGAAGGTATTGCAAAAGGAAGGGTTGGGCCGATATTTTACCCACTCCACCGGGCATGGGGTGGGACTGGAGATCCACGAGGCTCCCCGGGTGGCTGCCGGTCAGGCGCAGGTGCTGGAGCCGGGGATGGTCATCACGATCGAGCCGGGCGTATACTTCCCCGGCAAATGGGGCGTGAGGATCGAGGACATGGTGGTGGTTACGGCCCGGGGCCGGGAAGTGCTGACCCCGACCAGTAAGGATTTCTTGGCAGTCTAGTCTTCTTAGGTTCCGGGCCGGGCAGGATCTTTGCCCGGCTTCTTCACGCGTCCGATGTTGGCGCGGGAGTGTACGGCAGGTCCCACCAAACACAGAATGAACCAAAAAGAACTGAAGGAACTGATCGAGTTCTTAATCGAGAAGGATATTGCCGAGTTTGAACTGGAACGCGGCGATGTCAAGGTGCGCATCAAGCGCGCCGGAGAGCACACCATCGTGCACTCGGCGGCCGAGCCCCGGTTCTATGCCGTGCCGCCGGCTTCGGCCCCTGCTGCGGAATTCGTGGCGCCCGCCGTGCCGCCCACGCCGGCGGCTGAACCCGAAGAAAATCTTCACATGGTGAAGTCGCCGATCGTCGGAACTTTCTACGAAGCCCCATCGCCCGGAGCGCCTCCATTCGCCAAGCCGGGGGATGTCGTCGAAATCGGCCAAGTGCTTTGTATCGTGGAGGCTATGAAGCTGTTGAACGAGATTGAGTCGGATGTGGCCGGAGAGGTCGTCAAGAAGCTGGCCGTGAATGGCCAGCCGATCGAATATGGCCAGGAGTTGTTCGCCATCCGGCCGAAGAAGTGATGATTTGGATTTTCAATTGGGGCGCGCGATGCCGCGCCTCTTTGTGTTTGGTATTGCGGTTTACCTGATGGACGTTCGAGCTTTGGAATGGCGTGGCTTCAGCCGCGCCGATCAAGGGATAGGTTCCGGCATGGCTGCAAGCCGTGTCCTCGCTCACAGCTCGTAAATTTAGATTCATGTTCAAGAAGATTCTGATCGCCAATCGCGGAGAAATTGCCCTGCGAGTGATCTGCGCCTGCAAGGAGCTGGGCATCCGCACGGTCGCTATCTACAGCGAGGCCGACCGCAATTCGCTGCCGGTGCGCTTTGCCGATGAGGCCATCTGCATTGGCCCACCCCGGCTGGCGGAAAGCTATCTGAACATTCCCGCGGTGATCAGCGCGGCCGAAATCGCGAACGTCGAAGCCGTGCATCCCGGCTACGGATTGCTGGCCGAGAACGCCAACTTCGCGGAAGTCTGCGAGATGAGCGACATCAAGTTCATCGGGCCGCGGCCGGAAGTGACCCGTCTGATGGGCGAGAAAGAAAAAGCGCGCACCGCCATGAAGCAAGCCGGAGTGCCGATCCTTCCGGGCTCCGATGGAATCATCGCGTCGGAGGGCGAGGCGATCGAGTGGGCGCGGCAGGTGGGCTTTCCCGTCATCATGAAGGCCTCGGCCGGCGGCGGCGGACGCGGCATGCGCATCGTCCGCAACGAAGAAGAACTGCCGGGACTGTTTAAGGCCGCGCAGACCGAAGCCGCCGGCGCCTTCGGCAACGGCGATCTTTACATGGAGAAGTACGTCGAACATCCCCGGCACATCGAATTTCAGGTGCTGGCCGATGAACACGGCAGCGTGGTTAGCCTGGGCGAGCGCGAATGCTCAATTCAGCGACGGCATCAGAAACTGCTCGAAGAGTCTCCGTCGACGCAGGTGACGCCGGAATTGCGCCAGCAGATCGGCGACGTTCTCTGCACGTCGCTGGGCGCGATCGGCTACTGGAACGCGGGCACGGTCGAGTTCCTCATGGATCAGGACCGGCGGCTGCACTTCATCGAGATGAACACGCGCATTCAGGTCGAGCATCCGGTGACCGAAATGGTGACCGACGTCGACCTGGTGAAGAGCCAGATCCTGATCGCTGCCGGCGCAAAGATGAGCGACGTGCTGATGGGACCGATTGTGCACCGCGGGCATTCCATCGAATGCCGGATCAATGCCGAACATCCGGAGAAGTTCACGCCGTCGGCGGGAAAGATCACGGCGTTTCATCCGCCCGGGGGAACAGGCGTGCGCGTCGATACCGCGGCCTATGCCGAGGGCGTGATTCCTCCGTATTACGATTCGCTGATCGCCAAGCTGATCGTGCGCGCCAAAGATCGCAGCGAAGCCGTCTCGCGCATGGCGCGGGCGCTCGAAATGTTCATTGTCGAGGGCGTGTATACGACGATCCCGCTGCACCGCAAGATTCTCGCCGACCCGGATTTCCGGGCGGGGAAGTTTGACACGGGATTTATCGAGCGCTTCCTGGCGAAGAACGGGAAGTAAGGAACGACCCGAGGGTCGAGTGTTTTGAGAAGGCGCGGATTTTTGCCGGCGCGCTAACGAAAGCGTCTCCCGCGCACCTGACCTTCCGGAAAGGATGCCTGATGAGATCCAAAGCGTTCATTCTACTGATTGTTCTCTGCGCTGCATCCGCTGTTTCACTTCATGCCCAAACCAGCGACAATCCCGCTCTCCTTCCCCAGCGCGACGGGTCGCACGACTTTGACTTCCTCATCGGCGACTGGAAGGCCCACGTTCGCCGCCTGCCGGACCGGCTCAACAATTCCGACAAGTGGGACGTGTACGACGGCATTTCGAACCACCACAAGCTTCTCGACAGCAATGCGAATTTCGAGCAGTTCGAAGTCTGGAGCGCCGACAGGAAACTCCACATCAAGGCGCAAACGCTGCGCCTCTACAATCCTGCGACTCGGCAGTGGAGCATCTATCTCGTTGATCTGGATAACGGCACACTCGATACGCCTCCCGTCGTGGGAGCCTTCAACGGCAAACGCGGCGAGTTCTTCCATCAGGAGACCCTGAAGGGCCGCACGATCCTGGTACGCTATGTCTGGCTCGACCTTTCACCGAACGCGGCGCGCATGGAGCAGTCCTACTCCCCAGATGGCGGCAAAACCTGGGAGGTCAATTGGATTTGCGAGTTGTCGCGATAAAACGGATATCGTAAGTAGCGAATGGTTCAAATTCCGCGTCTCTATCCCATCCTCGATGCCAGTTTCTTCCCCGATGCCGAGTTTTTAATCGCCGCGGCGGAAGAACTGGCCGCTGCCGGCTGCACGCTGATGCAATACCGCGATAAGTCCGGCAACGCGCGGATTATGTTGGAGCAGGCGCGAGAACTGAAGGGACGACTCGTTTCTGATTCCCACGTCTCGCAACGAGGTCGAGACGCGGGGCACGCGCGGAATTCGCCGAAGGAACACCGGGATACCCCGGGTCTCGCCGATTCTGCGAGACCTGGGAACCACATCCTCCTGATCATGAACGACCGCGCCGACCTCTGCCTTGCTGCCGACTTCGACGGCGCGCACGTCGGGCAAGACGATCTCTCACCCAAATCGGTGCGCTCCATCATCGGCCCTAATCGCTGGCTGGGCGTTTCCACGCATAATCCGGAACAACTGCGCGAGGCTGATCGGAGTTCGGCGGACTATCTTGCCATCGGGCCGGTGTTTGCCACGGCCAGCAAGGCGAATCCCGATCCTGTGGTGGGGCTCGAAGGCGTGCGCCGGGCGCGGGCCCTGACGCGCAAGCCGCTGGTGGCGATTGGCGGCATCACGCGGGCGAATGCGGCGTCGGTCATCGAGGCGGGCGCGGATGCGGTTGCGGTGATATCCGATCTGTTACCGGATCCCGGTAAATCTGCAGAGGAATTTTTGCGGATATTGCGGTAAAGTGCTTTGGGCAGTCGCGGCTTCCCGTTGTCATCCCGAGCGAAGCGAAGGACCTATGTACTCTGCCTGCGCCGGCAAATTGCATAGGTCCTTCGCGGCAAATGGCGCCGCTCAGGAAGACGAGCCGTTGAGGACACCGAGCAACGACAGATTACAATTTCGGAGGAGCGCCTGAGCACACCGACCACTACGCAGTCCGCATCCAGCAGCGACTGGGAAACTCACCGCCATCAAGACACCGAACTGGTCAAGGGTCTTGGCCTGACCAGCGCCACCATGCTGGTCATGGGGTCGATGATCGGCTCGGGCATTTTTATCGTCTCGGCCGAGATCGCCCGCGAAGTCGACTCGCCGGCCTTGCTGGTCGGCGCCTGGGCCGTTGCGGGATTCATGACCATCGTCGCCGCGCTCAGCTACGGCGAACTCGCCGCAATGATGCCGCGGGCAGGCGGCCAGTACGTTTACCTGCGCGAAGCCCTGGGACCGCTCTGGGGATTTCTATACGGCTGGACTCTCTTCCTCGTGATTCAGACAGGCACGATTGCCGCGGTGGGTGTGGCCTTCGGCAAGTTCCTCGGCGTTTTCTTTCCTTCAATTTCTTCGACCCACTGGATTCTGCATTTGTGGAAAGTTCCGCCGATTCCGATCGGGCCGATGGTCCTGGGCAACATGGATGTCGGCATCAACACGCAGAATCTGATCGCGATCCTGCTGGTGATCTTTCTTTCCATCGTCAATGTCTTCGGCGTGAAGACAGGGGCAGCGATTCAGAACGTCTTTACCGCTGCCAAGGTCGCGGCGCTGCTCGGACTCGTCGCCTTCGGGGTGGCCCTGGGGCGGAACGCGCAGGCGCTCGTGGCGAACTTCGGCGCGAATTTCTGGCACAACGCCGGGCTGGGAGCAGAGCACGCCGTGCAGGTGGGCGTCGGTGGCCCGACAGTCCTGGTCGGCACGCTGACGATTCTGGCGGTGGCGCAGGTGGGATCGCTGTTTTCCGCCGATGCCTGGAACAATGTGACGTTCACCGCCGGAGAAGTCAAAAACCCCAGCCGCAACCTGCCGCTCTCGCTCGCCATGGGAACCGGGGTGGTGATTGCGCTCTATATCGCCTGCAACTTCATTTACCTCAGCGGGTTGCCGATCAACGGCGATCCCCATGGCGCCACCGTGCTGGCGCGCGGCATCAAGTATGCGTCCGAGGATCGTGTCGGCACGGCGGTGATGACGCAGATGTTCGGCCCGATCGGCGGATTGCTCATGGCGGCGGCCATCATGATTTCCAGTTTCGGCTGCATGAACGGCCTGATACTCTCCGGCGCCCGCGTCTATTACGCAATGGCCAAGGACCGGCTGTTCTTCCGCAACGTCGCCAGACTGCATCCCACATACAAGACGCCGGCCATCTCGCTGATGGTGCAGATGGTCTGGACGTGCGTGCTTTGCGTCTCGGGCAGTTATGGGCAACTGCTGGACTACATTATCTTCGCCGTGCTGGTCTTCTATATCCTGACGATCGTCGGGCTATTCGTTCTGCGCCGGACGCATCCGGATGCCGAAAGGCCTTACCGGGCAGTGGGGTATCCGCTGCTGCCAGCGATTTATATTCTGATGGCTTTGTTCATTGATGTCGTACTATTGCGCTACAAGCCGCAATACACGTGGCCGGGCCTGATCGTGGTGTTGCTGGGGATTCCGGTTTATTATGCGTGGTCACGCCGCACGGTCGGGAATGCGGGGGACGCTTCGGCGTAGCCCCAAGGAGAAACCATAGGATGGCAAAGCTGCTGGCAACCAAGCCGCTCGACACTTTGATGAAAGAGTCCCAGGAAACGGGCGAGCACAGCCTGAAACGGGCGCTGGGACCGATCAACCTGCTGACGCTGGGCATCGGCGCCATCATCGGAGCCGGGATCTTCGTGATCACCGGACAGGCGGCGGCGCAGTTTGCCGGCCCGGCCATCCTGTTCTCTTTCATTCTGGCAGGCATTGCCTGCGCTTTCGCCGGCCTCTGCTATGCGGAATTTGCCTCGATGATCCCGATTGCCGGCAGCGCCTACACCTATTCCTATGCCACGCTGGGCGAACTGGTGGCGTGGATCATCGGCTGGGACCTGATCCTCGAATATGCCTTCGGCGCAGCCACCGTGGCGGTGGGCTGGAGCGGACACCTGCGGGCCTTTCTTCACGACATCGGCTTTGCCTTGCCACCCATGCCTTCCTCGGACTTCATGCTCTTCGGCAAGAACGTCCACCTGACCTACGACTACATCGGATTCCTCGTGATCATGGCGATTACCACGATTCTGGTGATCGGCATCAAGGAATCCGCCAATTTCACCACGGCGATCGTGATCCTGAAGGTTGCCGTCGTATGCGTCTTTATTGCACTGGCCGGGGCCTTTCTGTTCCGTCACAACTGGCAGCCGAATTATTGGCATCCGTTCATTCCGGCGAACACCGGCGAGAACGGCCATTTTGGATGGTCTGGCGTCTTGCGCGGCGCCGGGGTAGTCTTCTTCGCCTACATTGGATTTGACGCTGTGTCGACGGCGGCGCAGGAAGCCAAAAATCCGAAACGTGATATGCCGTTCGGCATCCTGGGATCGCTGGTCATCTGCACGGTCCTCTACATCCTGGTCTCCGGACTGCTTACTCACCTGGTTCCTTACCAGGAATTGAATGTGCCGGATCCGGTCGTCGTAGGCATCCGCGCAACCGGTCAGCAGTGGGCGACGTTCCTGGTGGAGCTCGGCGCGATAGCCGGCCTGGCGACCGTCATGCTGGTGATGCTGCTCGGGCAATCACGCGTGTTCTATTCCATGTCGCGTGACGGCTTATTGTGGCCGTGGGCAAGCAAGATTCATCCCCGCTTCCGCACGCCGTATCTCAGCTCAATCGTGGTTGGATTGTTCGTCGCGATCCTGGCGACCCTGGTTCCGCTGAGCGTACTCGATGAGATGACGAGCGTGGGCACGCTGCTGGCGTTTGTGCTGGTCAGTGCCGGCGTCCTGGTCATGCGCCGTACACATCCGGAACTGCACCGGCCTTTCCGGACTCCCTGGGTGCCGGCGGTACCGATTCTGGCGATTCTGTTCTCCACCGGATTGATTATCGGCTTATCGCCGATGACGCAGCTGCGGCTGGTCGTTTGGCTGGTGATCGGGCTGGTGATCTACTTCAGCTACAGCCGCAAGCACAGCAAGGTGCAGAGGGCGCTCGCGAATGGGGTGGCTTCGGCAGCGGAAGCCGAGTCCATGGCCGACTAACACGGATTCTGTAACTCCGGGCCCTCCGCACGGCGCGGAGGGCCATTTTGCTTTAGAGTAGTCGGTTGCACGCAGCCCGCTCCGAGTCGCAAGCGACGTCACTCAGATCGTCTGACTGGCGAGTGACGCCTGACAACTGCTGCTTTTCATGAAATCCTTCCGCAATCTTCGGACGATCGCCCTGCTCCTGCTGCTGGTCATGGCCATCGGCACCGCGGGCTATCACTACATCGAGGGCTGGCCGTGGTTTGACGGCTTCTACATGGTGGTGACAACGTTGACCACCATCGGATATCAGGAAGTGCATCCGTTGTCGCATGCGGGACGAGTCTTCAATGTATTCGTGATACTGGCGGGAGTGTCGCTTCTGTTGCTGGGGGTCGGGGCTCTGAGCCAGGCTTTGCTAGAATTCGAGCTGCAAAGCTTCTTTGGCAGGCGCCGCATGGAGCGCGAAATCGGACGTCTCGAAAACCACTACATCATCTGCGGCATGGGACGTGTCGGACGGAGCGTGGCGCGAGAACTGGCGCGCAAGCCGGTGCCGTTCGTGATGGTGGAGAATTCTGAAACCAAACGGCAGCGCTACGCCTCCGAAAGCTGGCTGGTAATTTCCGGCGACGCTACGCAGGAGCAGACGCTGCGCAGTGCGCAGATTGAGCGGGCGCGCGGGCTGATTGCGGCCACCACCACGGACGCGACCAATCTCTATATTGTGCTGACGGCGCGCGGGCTGAATCCGCACCTGAAGATCATTGCGCGGGCCAGCGAAGATTCTGCGGAAAAGCATCTGCTCACCGCCGGAGCCGACTCGGTGGTTTCGCCCTATTCCTTTGCGGGGCAGCGCATCGCGCAGTCACTGCTGCGGCCGCACGTGGTGAGCTTTCTCGACACCGCTACGACCCATCTCGGCATGGACCTCGAAATCGGCGAGATCCACATTACGTCCTCGTCGTCCTTTGCCGGCAAGACTCTGGAAAGTTCCCGCATCCGGCAGGAGCGCGGCGTGATCGTCCTGGCGATCAAGCGCCGGGACGCGATGCGCTTCAATCCCGCACCCGACGAGCGAATCGAGCCCGACGACTGCCTCATCGCCATGGGTGAGCCGGCGCAGTTGCGGCAACTCGAGCAAACAGCGGCGCCATCATAAAGCGGAATCACGATGAAGATCGTCACAGTCGCGGAAATGCGCGCCATCGACGGCGCCACCAGCGAGCGCTTCGGCGTACCTTCTCTTACTCTTATGGAAAACGCGGGCGCCGCGGTCGCCGAGCACGTGCTGGCGTATCACAGCGCGGCGCGCCGCATCGTCGTGCTCTGCGGCAAGGGCAACAACGGCGGCGATGGATTTGTCGCGGCGCGGCGGCTGCATCAAAAGGGAAAAACGGTGCAGGTGATTCTCCTGGCCGATCCTTCCGAACTGAAAGGCGACGCGGCGCTGATGTATGCCAAGCTGCCTGTGGCTGCCATCGCCGTGCATTCCAGCGAAGAATTGAAAACTGATCGCGTGCGCCTGTCCATGCCGGCCGATCTGTACCTGGACTCGATTCTGGGCACGGGATTCAAGCCTCCGGTGACCGGACTCTATGCCGACGCGATCGCGATGCTCAACGCCGTGCAGGCCCCGATCATCGCCGTCGATATCCCCTCGGGCGCCGATGCTGACGCGATGGCTCCTCAGCCGGGGCTGATCGCGCGCGCGGATTCGATCATCACCCTTACCGCCGCGCGTCCCGCGCACGTCTTCAGTTTGTTGAGCGATGGTCCGACTTACGTGGCCGGAATCGGATCGCCCGACGAGGCGATTGTTTCCGATTTGCATCTCAATGTCATCACGGCGCGTGACTTTGCGTCGCTGATTCAGCCGCGCCCTGTGGAATCGAACAAGGGGAACTACGGCCATGTCCTCGTGGTCGGCGGGTCGGTTGGCAAGGCCGGTGCCGCCGCGATGGCCGGAATGTCGGCACTACGGAGCGGAGTCGGGTTGGCGACGGTGGCTGCGCCGAAGTCGGTCTTGCCGACGGTCGCGGGATTTCATCCCGAGGTGATGACCGAACCGTTGCCCGAAACCGATGCCGGCACGATTGCCACCAGCGCCGGCGTGCGGATTGAAGAACTCCTGAAGAACATGACGGTGCTGGCGATCGGCCCCGGCATCTCTCGCGACCCGCATACCGCAACTCTGGTGCGATCGCTGGTGGCGCATCACAAAACGCCGATGGTTGTGGATGCTGACGGGCTCAACGCGTTCGAAGGCCGGACGAACGAATTGAACGGAAAAGGACGCACGCTGGTCATCACCCCGCACCCAGGCGAAATGGCGCGCCTGGCGGCCTGTTCGATTGCCGATGTGCAGAAAGACCGGCTGGGAGTGGCCCGGCGATTTGCCGCCGAACACCAGGTGATCGTTGTGCTCAAGGGACATCGAACGCTGGTCGTACAGCCGGACGGCGAAGCGTGGGTCAACACGACGGGAAATCCAGGAATGTCGACCGGAGGAACCGGCGACATTCTCACGGGAATGGTCGCGGCTATGGTCGCGCAGGCCATGGCGCGCAAAAGCGCGGCCCAGGATTCGAGCCATGCGATGCTTGCGGTGTGCGCCGCGGTCCATCTGCATGGGCTGGCCGGCGATGTGATGCTCGATAGCGTAGGAGAGCATTCGATGGTGGCCACCGACCTGCTGCGCGGCTTGCCGGAGGCCTTCTGGCGCGCGCAGCGGACGGCGCAGGAAAAGCTGGTCCGCTGGGACGGTTGAAGCCTCTTATCGGCGTGCGGCAGATCAGATGCGGGGTCGGCAACCAGGCCGCACTGCTTCTCATATTCCAACTTCATCTCATGGCAGGCAGCCGGATGGTTTTTCCCTCCGCCGCTGAACGCCGCGCGGCGTCGAGAATTTCCGTGACTGTCACGTTGGTTGCCAGCGACGACAGATCGTCTTCCCTGGCGCCATCGAGAATGACTGCCCTCAGGTACGAAAGCTCGCTGTCATACGGAGCGGGCACGGGCTTGGCCGCGACCTGTTCCTCGTGATCTTCTCCACCGCGGCGCACGCGCACGTCGTCGCGCTTTACCGTAATGATGTACCCCGTCTGCCCATAGACTTCCATATCCTTGCGGTCGAACGGCCAGTTCCACGAGGCTTGAATAATGGCCTGCGCTCTCGGATAGGTCAGGATGACCGTGGCTTCGTCGTCGACGCGCGGATAAATCTGTGGCTTGATCTGCTGGGTCACGGCGGTGACGGTCAGCGGCCGCTGGCCGTCCATGAGCCAGGTCATCAGGTCGGCGCCGTAGCATCCGAAATCGAAGAGCGCTCCCCCGCCGTTGAGCTTGGGATCGGTGAGCCAGGTGAGGAACTCCGGTTGGACGCCGATTTCCCGGGGGCCGCGGTGGCCATCGTGCACCACGACCTTACGAATGTCGCCCAGCGCGCCCTCATGCACGAGGTCATAGGCGACGTGATTGCTGGGATACCACGACGTTTCATAGTTGACGAGCACATGGATCCCGCCTGCGTGAGCGGCCTTTTCGATGGCCAGGGCATCGTCGAGGCTGACCGCCAGCGGCTTTTCCATGATGACGTGAACGCCATGCCGAGCGCAGATCTCAACCACTCTGCGGTGGTCGAAGGTGTTGGTGTAGACCAGCACCGCCTGCGGATGTGCCTTAGCCAGCATGTCTTCGAGGCTGGTGAAGAGCTGCAATGCCTCGAAGCCATAGCGGCTGGCGGCGTGCGTCAACAGTTGCCGGTCCGGCTCGGCGATACCGACGATGTCGATCTCAGGACTGTGCCGCGACGAATCAAGGAATCCGTAAACGTGGCCGTGGACGAGGCCGACGACGCCGACGCGAAGCGGCGATAACGCCTGAGAAAGCGAAATCGTGGACGCCAGGAGCGTCCACACGAGAAGGTATGGTGCAAATCGAAACATGAGTCTCTCCGGAATTGCCACCAGTCTGACATGGTAAATGCGAATGTCCTCAGGCGCAGAGCGGCGGGCGTACGGCAGAAATGCTATTGTCCCCAGGGACATTTACCAGACAGTAAATGCCGCGCTAACTGATTCATGACACAAGGTCTCGGTGTCATCAGTTCAGGCTTGCAGTGCGGAATTCGGACGAGGGGCTTCAGTAATCTATTACGCAACATGGCATCGTGCCATAGTTCAACTTGCCTATGACCCAATTCCCCCAACCGCACCCCTCTCGGCGGGCGGCCCGGGTCCAGCTCGGCGATTCCGTCCTGGCTGCGATTCGTCTGGAAGATGGCCGCCGCACCAAAGCGAAACTCCAAACCATCTCCGTGACCGGCGGCTTGCTGCGGCTGTCTCATTCGCTGGGACAAGGCGACTTTGTCGAAGTTGCCTTCCAAACGCAGTCAGGTCCGGTGCATGGCATGGCCGAAGTCCTCAGCCCGATGCAGAAGACGACTGACGGCGTGCTGCAGCCCTTCCGCTTCGTGGCGATTGAGGATGACGACCATCGGCGCCTGCGCACCTCGCTGGAGCACGTGGCGGCCCGGAATTCGCTGGGCATGAAGTCGAGCGTCTTCTCCACGTATTGAGACGGCGTGGAGACGGCTCCCCGGCTGGCACGACCGGCCCTTGGGATGAAGCCTGCGCGCTCTTTGCCTTCCTGCGAAGTGCAACGCCTTTATACTGGCCAGGTGAGCGAGCAAACCGAACCCAGACCCTGCCTGCGGGAAATCGCGACTGCATCTGCCGAGGAGACCATTGCCTTCGGCCGTAGACTGGCTGATCTGCTCGCGCCGCCGAAACTGGTTCTGCTGCGCGGCGATCTGGGCGCAGGGAAAACCACACTGGTCAAGGGAATTGCGGCGGCATTCGCTGCGGCCGAAGAGGAAGACGTCACCAGTCCTACCTTTACCCTGGTGCATGAGTATCGCGGGCCGGGCGCCACGCTCTACCACATTGACCTCTACCGCATAGACACCCAGCGGGAACTGGATACGCTTGCCTTGGATGATCTGCGCGCGCAAGACAGCATCCTGCTGATCGAGTGGGGAGAAAAGTTTCCGCGTCTGGCGGCAGAGCGGGATGTCGAGATCGCTCTGGAGCGCAGGGGGGAGACGGGGCGACGGATTCGGGTAAGCGGCTGACGCGCGGGAGCCCAGCCGAATCCCCGCTCAGCATCACGGTTTTCTGGCGAGGCCGCAGATCCATCCTCTGTCGCGTTCCTCGATAATCTGAATCTCCGAGAAGCCGGCACCCACAAACAGGCCGCGATGCTCCTCGACGTCGAATAGCTTGAGTCCGGTTCGCGGAGCGTACTTTTCGGCTAGCCCGGCCATCGGCGTGTTGGCTCCCTTGTAGATTTCGGCAATTACCAGCGCTCGGCCTCCCGGCTTGAGCACCCGGTACACCTCGCGGATGTCGTTTTGCGGATCGGGCCACCAGAAGTGCGTTTCGACGGCGGTCACCAGGTCGAACATCGCGTCGGGGAAGGGAAGTTGGGACACCGACCCATGCAGGACTTCGACTCGCCCGGCATCGATCGAGCGGGCATTCGTTCGCTTGCTGGTGGCGACGCTCGTCTCGGAAAAGTCGATGCCATAAACCTTTCCCTGCGCGGCAGCTTCGGCCAGTTTGCTGATGGTTCTGCCGCCACCGCAGCCTACATCGAGCATTGTCCAGCCGGGCTCGATGGAAATTTGAGACAGCCCCCAGTCGGTCAGCTTGGAATGCCGGGAATTCATGTTCCGCAACAGAAGGCGGCCGAGCCATCCCCGCGGTTTTTGGCACTGGGTCATTCCGCCGCTGCCGCCAATCACGATGGTCTTCATGGGCACAAGTCTACCGCGCGCGCCGCCGGGAGCCGAATGCGCAATTCCTTGATATAGACTGGCGGGGGCCTGAGAGGCGGTGTTCCTCGCGATAACCGAGGCGTCCGCAATTTCACGTGGCAGGAAGTATCGATGAAACCTACTCGAATCGCTAATGCTCCAGGGATCGCACTCTTCATTTTGCTTGGATTGGGAACGGCTGTTCCATCGCGCGCGCAGAAGAGTTCGCCGAAGCCGTTGGACCTGACTCCGGTCAAGCCGGAGAGCGTTGGATTCTCGAGCGAGCGCCTGGAACGTCTGCACAAACTGATTCAGGACGAGATCGATCAGAAAGAACTGGCCGGAGCGGTCACGATCCTGGCGCGGCACGGCAGGGTGGTGGAGTACCGCACTTACGGAGAGCGGGATATGGCAAGCGGCGCGGCCATGACGAAAGACGTCATCTTCCGCGATTACTCGATGACCAAGCCGGTTACGGGCGTCGCCATGATGGTCCTCTATGAGCAGGGCAAGTGGCAGCCGTGGGATCCGATTTCGAAATACATTCCGGAATTTGCCCATCTGAAGGTCTTCAAAGGCGTAGACGCCGAAGGCAAGATGATCCTGGCCGATCCGGTTCATCCGCCTACGCTGATGGAGTTGATGTCGCACTCGGCCGGATTCTCCTATGGCTCGGGCCATACCGTGGTCGATGCCATGTACCAGGAGAAGAAGCCGCTGCCGTCGACCAACCTGCAGGAGATGATCGACAAGCTGGCGACCATCCCGCTCAATTACGAACCGGGCAAAGGATGGACCTACAGCCTCTCGATGGATGTGGAGGGATACATCATCGAAAAGCTCTCCGGCCAGCCGCTGCCGGAATTCATGCGGCAGAACATTTTCGAGCCGCTGCGGATGAAAGACGCCGGCTTCTACGTCCCGCAGGAAAAACGCGGGCGCTTCGCGACAAATTACCATGCCGATGAAAAGGGAAAGCTGGTTCCGGTCGCGCCCGAAAACAGTCCTCACGGCGACTACACGGCGCAGCCCACTCTACCCTCGGGAGGCGGCGGTCTGGTTTCGACCGCGGAAGATTACTACCGCTTCGCGCAGATGCTGGGCAATGGCGGCGAACTCGGCGACGCGCGTATCCTGGCGCCGGCGACGGTCAAGCTGATGACCTCAAACCATCTGCCGGCGAACCTGCTGACGGGCGAGTTCGGCATCGGCCAGCACGTCATGCGGCCGGGATTCGGTTATGGCTTCAATTGCGCGGTGGTGTTCGATCCGCCGGAGGCCGGCCTGCCCGATGGAAAGGGAACTTTCTTCTGGGATGGCGCCGCGGGAACGTGGTTCTGGGTCGATCCCACGAACGACGTTGTTTTTGTGGCGATGATTCAGCGGATGCTGCATCCCGACAATCACAGCCTGCAGTACCGCAGCCATGCGGCCGTGTATCAGGCGCTGGTGGATCCTTCGAAATAACGATGGAAAAACGGAATAGGCAGGGGAGCGGTTGCCCGGTACTTCACCGCGGGCGCAAAGATGCGACCCGGCGGAAAGCTGAGGGCGATCACCTCTGACTTCTAACTTCTGACTTCTAACTTCTGACCTCTAACTTCTGCCTCTAACTTCTGACCTCTGTTTTGTGACCTTTCGCTTCTGATTTTCCTCTTCTCCGATCCTGCTCGCGTTTGCCTTGACCACCTTGCCACAACGTTAGGAGTGATCACTCCCGTTCTGCGGGCGCCAGCCTCGGGCCATTCGAGGTAGCCGTTCTGAAGCGCCCTGATCGGATGTCCCTCTGTCCCTCGCTCGCATGGGGAGGTTGCGGGGGCGGCGAGGTTCCTAGGACTGCGCCGCACTACATCCGGGCCCTACGTTGCCCAGAGTACGCAATTCGAAATTCTCAGTAATGTTCATCCGTCACAATTTCAAAATATTTCTGTGGAAAACTTCTTGGGCTCGGGAAGGGAATACCACTTCGCCCGAAATCACCTGTGGAGGCGCGATTGATTCACTGCGCTTCAGCCTGCGCGTAAAAGCGCGCGGTGGAGGCGAGAATTCTGCGTTCGGCTTCGGTGCTGGGATAGGCGTCGGGCGGAATCACGGTCGAGTGCAGGGAGCAGATTCGCAGGTAGGCCCGCTCCGTTCCAGCCTCGGCAAACTCCTCGATCGGATAGCCGCAGAGCGTGGAGACGGCGGGGCCCAATTGATCGCCCAACTGTTCCATTGCGCTCAGGTTCTTTATGTCGCGCATCGCCCACAAGTGGGCCACGAGCTCTCCAAACACAAACAGGGGCGCGATTTTCGAATTCGGCTCCTGACGGGCGGCACTAATCGCTCCGCCCAGCAGCATGCCGATCTTCCTCAGGTTCAGTTTTGAGCCTTCCATGCAGTCGGAGAGGACATCCTCCACGTCCGCCTCGGCGTAGCGATGTTGAAACTTCAGAGCGGGGAGATCGGCTCCACAGTCGGCCAGCTTCCGGGCGAGCGCTCTCCGGTGTGCGCCCGTCGCCAGGATGATGGCCGCACCGCCAGTGCGGAGCGAAGTCAACGCCATGTCGCACAAGACGCGCAGGAAGAACTCTTCATCCTGATAGAAGAAAGCGGCGTGCACGGGTGGCTGCCGTTCGAAGCCAAAGGGCGCAGCGCGAGGGGCGAAACGAACCGGTGATCGGGAAAAGGGCCCGGACGACATCACGAAGCATGCCTCCGGCGGTGGACGGCCTTACACTGGCATCGCCGCGGACCGGAACAGAAGCGGCAGTGCGTCATTCCGGTTCTTCTAAGTGTACGCCTGTTTTGCTCTGGCGACTATGCCTGAGAGCTCCGGCGCGCGGACTCTCGGCTCTTAGAACCCCATGATGTTGTAACCGCAATCGACGAAGACGATTTCGCCGGTAATGCCGCTGCTGGCGTCGGAGGCGAGAAAGACTCCGGTCGAGCCCACTTCTTCAATTTCCACGCGGCGGCCCAGCGGGGCGCGCTCTTCGTGCTCCTTCAGCATGTCTCCGAAGCCGGCAATGCCGCGCGCAGCCAGCGTCTTGATAGGGCCGGCAGAGATCGCGTTGACGCGGATGCGTTCCTTGCCCAACTCGTAGGCGAGATAACGGACGGTGCATTCAAGTCCGGCTTTGGCCACTGCCATCACGTTGTAACGCGGGACAACTTTCTCGGAAGCATAGTAGGTCATGGTGATGACGGAACCGCCATCGGTCATGAGCGGAGCCGCGGCGCGGGTGACGGCAATCAGAGAATAGACGCTCACGTCGAGGGCAACCCGGAAGCCATCGCGCGTCGTATCGACGAAGTTCCCCTTCAGTTCGTCAGCCGGCGCAAAGGCCACCGAGTGGACCAGGGTGTGCAGCTTGCCGTAGCGCTGCTTGAGCTTCTCGAAGAGGCCGGCAATCTCGTTGTCGCGGCTGACGTCGCACATGTAAGCTTCGGCGCCGGGCAGCGACAGGATGAGATCTTTGGCTTCCTGCTCCAGACGTTCATTCTGATAGGTAATGGCCAGATTCATGCCGGCGGCATGGAGTCCCTGAGCGATCGACCAGGCGATCGAACGCTTGTTGGCAACCCCGAACACGACGGCATTGCGGCCCTTCAGGTCATAGGACATGGCGGCTCCTTACGAATCGACAAGAATATCAGCCCGAGGCGCAGCGTGACCACGACAGGAGCAATGCCCGGTCACTCCGCGGTGACTTCGGCTGCGAGAGCGGCCTCGACCGGCCAGCAGGCAGTCACGAACGAGAGCCCGTAGACCGAGGCCAGAATGCCGAAGGCAACGACCAGGCTGACTTTATGCGCGACCGCGCCCACACACAGCGCCAGCACCAGTTGCAGGAAAGTTCCGGCGAAGTAAAAGGAGTTTTGCACGCGTCCCATGAGATGCCGGGGAACCATCTCCATCAGGCTGGTATTCATGGCGATGCCGCCCACACCCCGGGCCGAGCCCATGATGAAGTACGTGCATATGGCGAGAAACAGAAATCCGGAGACGGGCGCGAAGGCGACGCAGACGGAGAGGATCGCCATGGAAAACGCCAGCGCGCGGCGGCCTCCGAGGCGCGCGATGAGCGCCGGAGCGTACAGGGCGCTGACGAAGGCGCCGGTGCCCCATCCGGCATTGAGCCAGCCATAGCCCACGGCTCCGGCATGAAACACCCGATCGCTCAGCGAGGGAGTGACGACCACGCCAGTGATCATGGCTCCGAGGAACAACGCCCAGCTGACGCCCAGAAGGATCACCGGACGATGATCGCGCAGGAAACGCAGCCCCTCGCGCATCTCGCGTCCAAAGCGCTGCAGCTGATTTTCGGCGGCAACAAGGTCGGCGCGAAGTTCCTGCGGGCGCACGACGACGTGGCGTCCCTTACGTACGGCGAAGTAGCAGAGGAACGACACGACATAAGTCGAGACATCGATCAGCAGGACGCCGCCGAGTCCGACGCGGTTGTAGATGAAGCCCACGATCGCTCCGGCCACGAGAAAGCCGCCTTGCACGCCGGCCAGCAGCAGAGTGTTCGACTGCACGAATTCGCCATCGGGCGTGAGTTCCTGGATGAGTGCGGTGATGGTCGGCCAGAACATCCAGAAACCGGCGGCGACCAGAGTGTTCATCAGGTAGAGCTGCCAGATCCGGACGCGATGCTGGAAAGCCAGGATGGCGACGGCGACGATGATGATGCCGCGGATGGCATCGAGCATCATGACCAGCCGGCGCCGGGTCCTCGCGGTCGATTACCACGCCGGTGAAGGGAAGCATGAGCATAGCGGGAACAGTTTGCAGGACGGCAAAAGTTCCCAGTGCCATTTCGGAGTGAGTGGCTTCCAGGATGTACCAGGCCACGGCGGCAGAGTTCATCCCGCTGCCCACCATGGAGATCAGGTTGGCGGCAAAAACGAAACGCAAGGGACGCCGGCCGAGGATGCCACGCCATCTTTCTACTCTAACCGAGGGCCGCGAAATCGGCACGACGTGATCCTTGCCCTTGCGCCGCGCCGGGTTCAGCGCTAGGATTCGCCTGCTGCTCGAAATTGGAGCCATTCATACTCGAGTCCGTCGGAGGCATGCGATGAGACGCTGCAGCGTAATTATTCTTCCCTTTATTCTCTTCTTCAGCGCTTTTCTGATTTCCGCAAACGCCCAGGTCGACCGCATCGTCATCGCTGCCGGCACAGATGAAGACAAGGCCCTGCAGGAGATTTCCAGCGAGCAGGATGCGCAAAAAAAGCTGACGATGTACGAGGACTTCGTGCAGAAATTTTCCTCGAATCCCCAGGCCGTGGCGTATGGGAACTGGCAGATTTCTCAGGCTTACCTGACGGCAGGCGATCAGCAGAAGGCCCTGGACTACGGTGACAAGGCGCTTGCCGGATCTCCCAACAATCTCGACATTCTGGTATCGCAGGTCAATGTCGCCGCCCAGATGAAGAACAATGCGAAGCTAATGGCCTACGCGGCCAAAGGCGGCCAAGTCTGTACCTCGGTTGCCAAGCAGGCCAAGCCCGCGGACATGAGTGACACGGACTTCGCCCGCAAAGTCGCCGACGACAAGACTTCGGTGCAGAACAACTGCGACTTTCTGGAAACCTCCGGCTTCAACGCGATTACCAGCGAGACAGATCCGAAAGCCAGGATGGAGGAAATTGAGAAGTTCACCGAGGCGTTTCCCGGATCGAAATTTCAAGACCAGGTTTCCAACTACGCGATGTACACCCTCGGCCCGGGCCAGTTGAATGATCCGACGCGACTTGTGTCTTACGGCGAGAAAACGCTGGCCTCAAACCCCGACTCGCTGCCTGCGCTCTTGCTGTTGGCGAATTTCTACAGCGACGATGCCAAGGCGGGCAGCTCTGCCAAAGCCGTCAGCTATGCGCAGAAGGCGATCGAAGTCGCCAAGCCCGACGCGCCCGACGCCGACAAGTCGCGCAAGATTTCCGCCGGTGTAGCCCACTGCACGATCGGATACGCGTACCTGAAGCAGGACAAGACGGCTACGGCGATTCCGGAACTGAAGAACGCGGCTCAATTGCTGAAAAGCGAAGACGAGCAACAGTACGCGCGCTCTCTCTACGGTCTCGGCTTTGCTTACGGCAAGCTGGACAAGCTCACCGAAGCTCGCGAAGTGCTGACTGAGGCGGTGAAGATAGACAGTCCGTGGCAGAAGATGTCGCAGGATCTCCTGGCTAAAGTAAATACAGCGAGGTCCAAGGGGAAATAGTCGGGCCGCGTGTTCTGAACTCAACCCGCCTGCCGCAATAAGATCCGGGGTTACTGCGACGGCTTGACCAGTTCTTCGGAGAGTGTCTGAGCCTTCCATGCGAGGGTGCGAGCGCGGTCCAAATCTCCGGCGGCGGAAGCCGTCTTCGATTCCCGCACAAACTGCTGAATTTGACTGACCTGGGCCTGCTGGTTGGCGGTGAGTCCGCGAGCGGCGATGGTCTTGAGGTTGTGCTCGGCCGCGGCCAACATCTGCCGGGCGCTGTTCCGAGCCCGCGAGGCCTGGTCTCCGGCGGAGCCTCCGGCCAGTTCGATGCTGGGATCGGTGGTTCCACCCTGGCGCACGATCACCTTGATGGGCGGACAATTCGATGGAGCCGTCGCCGTAGAGGCACTCGGGGGCGTGAGGTGGGCGGTTGCCGTGCCTTGCGCAGGTGACCCGGCGGCCGATTTCGTGGTTGCGGGAGCTGAGCTGTCGCAGTCCAGCGAAGCAGCTTTCTTCCTGGCGTGATGAGTCCGCTTGGCCGTGGTGGTCGCCTTGTTTGGTGCAGATGAGGTCTTCGCCGGGGCCGGGGATTGTGCTGGAGCGGCTGGAGCGGCTTTCTCTCCCGTTTCGGCGGGGGGCTGCTCCGGCGCCGGGGCAGGAGTTTGGGCCGTGGACGCAGCGGGTGATTGCGCGGTTGACGATTGGTCAGCGGCGGTTTGCGTCGAGGTCGGCTGCGCAAGCGACACGGGGGCCGCGGACAACGGATAAAGGAAGCTGACGAAGAGGATTACGGCCAGAGTCATACCCAGGGTTCCCAACTGCGGGGCAGCCGAACAAGCTGATTCTACGCCTATCGCCCGGGCGTGCGGCGAGGGAACAGCGGATTGTTTTCACCCGCGACATGCGGCTAACTGATTCAATCGCTGCGAGTTGCGCCGGCCGCATATTCGCGGTCGGAATCCACAGGCGGGGTGGCCGAAGGAATGTGGAAGCGGAAGGTCGTTCCCGTGCCCGGAGAAGATTCGAAGTCGACCGATCCATAGTGCCACTGCAGAATCTGGTAGGTCTGGGCCAGCCCGATGCCGCTGCCTTCTTTCTTGGTCGTGAAATAGAGTTCGAAGATTTTGTCCTGGACGTCCTGCGGGATCCCCGCGCCCTGGTCGTGCACTTCGGCGACGATGGTGTGGTCTTCGGGGTGCGCCGAGATCGTGAGAACACCACCTCCCGGCATCGCCTGAATTCCATTAATCACGACATTCAGAATGGCCTGTTTCATCAGGTCGGTGTCGACCTTCACTGCAAGAGCCGGTTGCGCCATGTGGCGCTCAATGATGACGCCGTGTTGCTCGGCATCCGGGGCAGCCAGCAGCGCCACTTGCTCGAGCAGCGAGCGCATGTCGACCTCTTCGAGATGGAGATCACGGGGCCGGGTGAAATCCACGAGGGTCTGCACCACGCGATCCAGCCGGCGGATTTCATTGTCAATAATGTCCATGTGGCGCTGGGTGTCGGGCTCCTGTTGCAGCAGTTTGTTGCGCAGCAACTGAAGGTGAAGCACGATGGCGTTGATGGGATTTTTCACTTCATGGGCCACGCCGCGGGTGAGGCGGCCGCTGGCGGAAAGACGGCGCGACATCTCGATTTCGTCGCCGATCCGGCGCACGGATTCGGTGTCGCGCATAATCAACAGCGCTCCGATGGTGGAGTTCTGTTCCTGAACAAAGTCGAGGGAAACCTGGACACGCTTCTCTCCGGCAACAACGAACTCGCGTTGCGACATCGGCCGGCGGCGCTCAAACGCGTCGAGCAATGCCGTGCCTAGCCGCGAATAGCGGTCGAATACTTCCTGGACGGTGCGGCCGAGGAGTTCGGCTCGCGGACGGCCGAGGAAGGCTTCGACCGGCGCGCTGACCAGGACGATGCGCGAGTCGCGGGCGAAGAGCATCAGGCCGTCTTGCAGCTTTGCCATGAGTTGGTCAACGTTATCCTTGAGGGCGGAGAAGATTTCTTTGCTGTCGCGAATCTGACGGCCCAGGCTAGCAATTTTCAAGGAGACGAGCCCGTATTCGTCGTGCCGGGATTCTCCGCTTGAAAGCTCGCCGGTATTGCCCGCGCTCATGCTGTCGAGATTGCGGTTGATTTCCCGCAACGGCCCCAGCGCCAGGTTCGAGATTCCCGCGGCGAGCATTAACGCGGCGAACACCGCCGCGACCGAGACGTAAAGGGCCTTGATAAGCCGGGCCTCGAGTTCCTTCTTGAAAAAACCGGTCTCGATCCCGATCCGGATCATTCCGAAGGGCTGGCCATTCATCTGCAGCGGATAACTGACGTCGTAGACTTCCGCCGGGCTCTTGATAAGGCGAAGCTGTTCGCGAAAACGGGCGGTGGCAATCTGCTGAAAATCAGGCCGCGGCGGGACGATCTTTCCCACCATGGCCGAATTCGAGTCGAGCAACGCTTTGCCCCCGGCATCGACGATGCAAACGTCGTAGATGAAGCTCCAGTCGCCGGGATCCGATTGCAGAAGATTATTCAGGTCGACATCAGTCTGAACGTAGTCCGTCAGGGCGCGACGCACCGCTTCCGGGTTGCTGGTGTCGATCGATGTGCTGCTGAAGTCAGGCACCGCGTTGGCGACGGCGTACGCAAGCTGGTGGGTCAGGTTGGTCGCCGTTTCGTAGGTGTTGGCGATCCGCAGGCGAAGGATCTGCGAGATGTAGAGGTAGGAGAAGGCGCACATCATCGCCGTCACCATGAGAGTGATGACCAGGACGATGATGGTTTTTCTGCGCAACATCAGAAGAATGACGAATAAGGCAAAACTCCAGGGATCAGCTGCTCTGCACTTCCTCCTTGCTGGCGGACGTTTCTGCGGCAGCGCTGCCGTACTCTTTCAACTTGTTGTGCAGGGTCTTGAGGCTGATGCCGAGAATCTCGGCGGCCCGCGTCTTGTTATTGCTGGTGGCCTCGAGCGTTTTGAGGATCAACATCCTCTCCGCTTCCTCGACCGTGGTGCCGACGCCGAGGCGAACCGCGTCCGGATCGTTGGCCGCCGCATGCAGCGAAACCTGGCCGAATCCGGGAGGCAGGTGCTTGGTCTCGACAGCGCCAGTATCGCAGACGATGACCGCGCGTTCGATTGTGTTGCGCAACTCGCGAACGTTGCCCGGCCAGGCGTAACTATTGAACTGATTCAAAACCGCCTCGCTGACCGCGCTGACCTTGCGCCCGTGCTTGTTGCTCATCTCGACCAGCAGCAACTGCACCAGGCCGGGAATGTCCTCCTTGTGTTCGCGCAACGGGGGCAGATGGATGTTGAAAACGTTAAGCCGATAATAGAGGTCACTGCGCAGTTCGCCGCGGGCAACCGCTTCATCCGGGATCTTGTTGGTTGCGGCCAGGACGCGAACGTCGACGGGAGTCTCCACCTTACTGCCCAGACGACGCAGCTTCCGGTCTTCCAGAACGCGCAGCAATTTGGCCTGGGTTCCGACCGGCATTTCCCCGATTTCGTCGAGCAATAGCGTGCCCCCTTCGGCGAGCTCGAAGCAGCCGGTGCGGCGCTCCAGAGCTCCAGTGAAGGCGCCCTTCTCGTGGCCGAAGATCTCGCTTTCCATCAAAGTTTCGGGAATCGCGGCGCAGTTGATGGCGACAAAGGGCCGATCCTTGCGCGGGCTGAGTTCGTGGATGGTGCGGGCCACCAGTTCCTTCCCGGTTCCGCTGGCGCCGGTGATCAGAACCGAAGCCGTGCTGGGGGCGACCATCTCGACCAGCCGGAAAATCTCCTGCATCTTGCGCGAGGAGCCGCTCATGCGTCCGAGCGACCCGGTGTCGCGCAGGCGGCGGCGCGTGGCCTCAAGTTCGGCACGGGTGCCGAGCAGAGCAGAAGCGTTGGACAGGATCGTGCGCAAACGGTTGGTATCAATGGGTTTGGTGATGTAGTCGTAGGCGCCCATGCGCATCGCCTGGACGGCGCTGTCGATGGTCCCTTGCGCCGTCACCAGAATCACGGCGATGGTCTGCGCCTGCTCGGCGAGACGCTCCAGAAGTTCGATTCCCCCCATGCGGGGCATCTTGAGGTCGGTGATCACGATCGACGGAGACCACTGCGTCGCCTTCTGCAGTCCTTCGGCGCCGTCGCATGCGGTTTCGGCGCGATAGCCCCAGGAAGAGACCAGTTCGGCCAACCCGGAACGCTCGTTTTCCTCATCCTCAACGATTAATACTTTTTCGTGGGTCATTCGCTTGGGTTCGGCTACGTGCTTCGAACTCCTTGAAAAGGCGCGAATCCGCGCCCTTCAGGCCAAAGTATAACCTCAACCATACGCGGCTGCCTTCCTGCTGAGCAAGGTCTGGAATGGATAGCGGCCATGTAAACCATGCGCGAACCGCCATATCAATCTGAGACGCCTGATTCGGCGTAATCGTAAAGCACGCTTGCCGGTCCTTTGTTTTTGGAGGGGCGGTACGCTAGAATTTATGGTTCCTCGGCCAACGTCTCACGATCTGTACTTGCACCGCACTCACTCTCCCGGTGGTGAGTGCGAAGATTCACCATTATGCCAGGGGATAACCACGCATCATGGAGGACTTCATGTCATTTCATTGCAACACACGCGACGCCCGCCTGCTGGTGATTGGGCTATTCGCGATGATGGCTGTGATTTTTGCATCCAGTTCCGCCGTAGCGCAAAGTGATTCCACTCCGAAGTGGGATTTGTTCGCAGGTTACCAATGGACTCATCCCGGAGCGACCGTGCCCGTCAGCACGGGCGATCCAAACAACCCGTCTTCATTCAAGCTGCCCGATATGGCCAGAGGCCTTGGCGGGGCCTTTACCTACAACTTCGATCCGCATTGGGGGCTCGAAACCGACGCGGGCTACAGCCGCGATACGAATTCATCGTCCTCGGAATGGACGCTTTCGGCTGGACCGCGTTTCATTTGGCGGACTGACACGACGAACTTTTTCCTGCACGCGTTGGGCGGCTACAACCGGGTTCTGTACTATCCGGGAAACGGGCTCAATGCGGAAGGCAAAAACGGGATTGGCGCGTTATTGGGCGGAGGCATGGACCTTCCCTTCGGCAAGCAGTGGGGATGGCGAGTATTCCAGGTGGACTATCTTTGGACGCGCCACAATTATGCTGACCTCGTGTCGGAAGGCATCCCGAACCTGAGGCGGGTTGGATTCGAAGGCATCCGGCTGCGCACAGGCGTCACCTACAGCTGGGGCGGAGCTCCGGCAGTCATGCCGGCCGCAGCTTGTTCGGTGCAGCCGACGGAAGTTCTGGTTGGCGAGCCGATCACGGCCACTGTCAGCGCCAGCAACTTCAACCCCAAACACACGTTGACTTATGCCTGGAGCGGTACGGGCGGTAAGGTGACGGGCAAAGATACGACTGCCAGCATCGATACCAACGACGTGACCCCCGGCAGCTATGCCATCAAGGCCACGGTGACGGATGCGAAAGCCACTAAGAACAATGTAGCCAGTTGTTCGGCAACTTACACCGTGAAGCCGCTGCCCCCGAAGAATCCGCCCACGATGACGCTGTCGGCAAACCCGACCAGCCTGGTCACTGGAGGAAACGTGAATCTGTCGGCGGAGTGCTCCAGCCCCGACAGCGTGCCCGTTTCGGTCGCGAACTGGAGTTCAACCGCGGGTTCGGTTTCCGGCAATGGGAATAGCGCGAGCCTGAGCACAACCGGAGTGCCGGCCGGATCGATCACGGTGACGGCAACCTGTACCGATTCGCGCGGTCTGAATGCGCAGGCGTCCACCCAGGTGACGATCGAAAATCCGCCGCCACCACCGGTGAATAAAGAACTCGAGGCGCGACTGGCGCTGCACAGCGTCTACTTCCCGACCAACATGCCGCCGGGGAGCGATCCCAACGCCGGCCTGCTGGAGAGCCAGCAGAAGACTCTGATCACGCTGGCCACCGACTTCAAGAAATATCTTGAGGCCAAGCCGGACGCTCACCTTACGCTGGAAGGTCATGCGGATATGCGCGGCTCGGCCGCATTCAACCAGGCGCTCTCCGAACGCCGCGTCGCCCGCGTGAAGAGCTTCCTGATCGAGCAGGGAGTTCCGGAATCCGACATTGAAACCAAAGCTTTCGGCAAGGAACGCAACCTGACCCTCGCGGAAGTGAAGGATTCGGTCGACAAGAACACGGAACTCACGACTGAGGAGCGCAAGCGGGAACTGACGCGGATCAATGTCATCCTGCTGGCCAGCAACCGCCGCGTCGATATCACCCTGAACGCCGCCGGACAGACGGAAACGTCGGTGCGGCAGTTCCCATTCAACGCCGCCGATGCCCTGAGCCTGATTGGGGGCCGGGAATCGGAAATGAAAATGAAGAAGACGGCTAAGCCCGCTGCCAAGCGGCCGATGAAGAAGAAGCAGTAAAGGCGTTCTCGATCGTATTTGAGGCGGAGAGCGAGACTCGCTCTCCGCTTTTTCTTGCGAGAAACAACTTTCCATATGTTGAGAAGTCCGATACCTGCCCGAACGGGCCATCGCCAGCGGCCTTGCCCTGTGAGATTTTCACTATGATTCGGATTGCAACTTCTCTTCCTCTGGGGTGAAGGCGAGGATATCCGGATGAGTCAGCGGGTGCGTCCGCAGATGGCTGCGGCTTTACGCGGGACACGAAGGCTGGCGATGTGGCCGGTATTGCTGGCTTTGTTGCCACTGTCCTGTGCGCGGCCGACCAGTTCGACGAGTGATCCGGTTCGCGCGGATCAACGCGATCTTCCCTTTCGGCAGGATAATCAGAGTTCCAGCCCAAGCAGGGACGCAGCTTTGTCCCCGCCGAAAGCCGAATCCCACATTCCATTCAGCGATTCTGAAGACCTTCCCACCGGAACGTTACTCACGGTTCGTCTCACCAAGGCCGTTTCCGGGGATCATCCGGGATCAGGCGTGAGTTTTGCGGCGGTGGTGGATGAACCGGTCCGACTGAAAGGCAACACAAAGCTGCCGCGGGGAGTGGATGTTTCCGGACTGGTGGAAGCGGCCGGCTCCTCGGATGTGAAGCGCGACCGGAGCTATGTGCGCCTGACCCTGCAGACGATCGACTTCGATGGCAGCGAAATCCCGGTACAAACCACAAGCCTGTTTGTGCGTAGTTCCATCGCTCAAACCCAGAATGGCGCCAGTTCAGCCCCGCCGATTCGCCTGGAGGCTGGTCGGCGCCTGACCTTTCGACTGACCGAGCCCGTCTGGCTTGAAGGCCCGATCACAACGGAGCACTGAAGCTTCGAATTCGGTCGAGTTTTCCACAGAAAAATTCCCATTTTTAGTGACGCTTGTCCTAATCGGGCACAGGCCCAGTTTTCTATAGTTCCCCTTCGGGGCGCGAGAGCGCGAGCGCTGCAAGGCGTCGATTCCCATTTTGGGAAAACCAAGGTCTCGACCACCCCATAGCCGGTTCCTTTCAGGGAAGGGTTCCGTTCAGAGTATCTACATGAGTGCCGCTGCTGAATTCTCGTGGATGCCGCAGGATGCCAGGACGGAACTGCGAGTTCTTTTTGAACATGCCACGGTGGGGCTGGCCGAACTCCGGCAGCCGGGAGACCTGGTTGTTCTGAATGCGGCCTTGGGAGAGATGCTGGGCGATGCCTCGGCAATGGAGACCATTCCTTTTCTGGACCTGGTTCCAGCCGAGCAGCGCGCCGAGGCGGAACGCTGCCTGCGCGAATTGCTCGACGGGGAGCGGGACGAATTCCAACTCGATTCTGTTGGCGGAGTATCGACGGAGCGGAGTCTCCGCTGGAGAATGTGGCGCGTCGCCGGATCTCCGAAGCATCGCGATTACGCTCTCGCCCTGGCCGAAGACGCGACCGACGCCCGATTCGAGAAACGCCTGCAGCAGGCGGAACGACTGGAAGCGGTGGGCCGGCTGGCGGGCGGAGTGGCGCACGACTTCAACAATCTCTTGACCGGAGTGCTGCTGTACTGCGACCTGCTTCTGGCCACGCTCGATCCGCAACACCGCGGGTCGAAATACACGCGGGAAATCCGCAATGCGGTCCTGCAGGCAACCGGACTGGTGCGGCAGTTGCTGGCGGTAGCGCGTCCCAGGAGCAGCGAACCGCGGCTGCTTTCGCTCAATGAGACCGTAGACAGCATGCGCGACCTGCTGACGCGGCTGATCGGCGAGAACATCGAATTGCGGTTTCAACTCGATGGCGAACTCGGGTTGGTCAAGATGGATCCGACGCAGGCCCAGCAGATCCTGCTCAACCTGGTGTTGAACGCGCGAGACGCCATGCCTGACGGCGGAGAGATCTCGGTTGAGACCAACAACTGCCGGGTCCAGGTTCTGAGCGGATCGAATTCCGCAGAGGTTCCGTCGGTTTCCTGCGCGATGTTTGCCGTGCAAGACGGCGGCCGCGGCATCGATGCCGAAACGCGCGCTCACCTGTTCGAAGCTTTTTTCACTACCAAGAGCGCCGGCAAAGGAACCGGGCTGGGATTGGCCACCGTGTATGACATCGTCAAAAGCAACGGCGGGCTGATTCATGTAGACAGTTCGCCGGGCAGAGGAACAAGGATCACAATTCTGTTGCCGCTGGTTCCGACCGAAGTTCTGAAATACAAGCCATCTCACGACTCGCAATCCGACTGGAACGAAAAGGTTCGAGTCCCTGACAAGGAATAAAAACACCATGACGTCTGCCGCCTTAAGCCCGATGAATGCCACTCCACAGATCGAACCCGCGAATTTTCTCAACCTTCTGATCGTCGATGACGAGCGCTCGATCCGCGAGGCCTGCCGCGAGGTTGCCGTGTCGCTCGGCTATACCTCGTACGTCGCCGATTCGGCCGAGCATGCCTACCGCCTGCTCGATGCGCAGAGCTTTGACGCGGTCCTGCTGGATTTGCGCCTTCCGGGCGCGGGCGGGCTGGAGGCCCTGCGCCGCATCAAGGAGCGGCGTCCAGAAGCTGTAGTCGTGGTGGTGACCGGGTATGGCACCGTGCAATCGGCGGTACAAGCTATGAAGAACGGTGCCTATGACTATGTGACCAAGCCCTTCAGCGTCGACGAGTTGAAGCTGCTGCTGGAGCGCGTGGCGAGTCATCTGAAGCTGAAGTCCGAAAACCGCATGCTGCGCGAAAAAGTGAAATCGAAACAGGGGTTCGGCGGTATCGTGGGGCGCGCGCCGGAGATGGAAAAGCTGTACCGCATCATCGCCAAGGCAGCCAACAGCGTCCATCCGGTGTTGATTCTGGGAGAGAGCGGGACAGGGAAGGAGATGGTGGCGCGCTCGATTCACTATTCAGGTCCGTTCCGCGACAAGCCGTTCATCCCCGTCGATTGCGGATCGCTGGTGCCGACGCTGATCGAGAGCGAATTGTTCGGCTACGTCAAAGGAGCGTTCACCGGCGCGAATCAGTCCAAAGATGGACTCATGGCGATGGCTGAAGGCGGAACCATCTTTCTCGACGAAGTCGGAGAGTTGCCGGTGGACCTGCAGGCGAAGATGCTGAGAGCGATACAGGAGAAAGAGATTCGTCCGGTGGGCAGCACGCGGAGGGTGCCGATCAACGTGCGGATATTGGCCGCCACGAATCGCGACCTGGAGCAGGCCGTCATGCAAGGCGCGTTCCGCCGCGATCTTTATTTCCGGCTGAATGTGCTGAGCCTGCGGATTCCCGCGCTGCGCGAGCGGCGGCAGGATGTGCCTTTACTGATCGCTCACTTTCTCGAACGCATGGTGCGGACCTCGGGCCAGGAGAAGATGCTCAGCGACGATGCCATGAAGGTTCTGCTCGCCTATGACTGGCCGGGCAATGTTCGAGAACTGGAGAATTGTCTGGAGCGGGCCTATGCCTTTACCAGCGGCCCGATGATTTACGTCACCGATCTGCCGCCAGAGATTGCGAAACTTCCCAACTCAACACCGGAGGATAGAAGCGGGAATGGAAGCAACCGGATCATTCCCATGGCGGAATTGGAAAAACAGACGATTCTGAAAGCCATCGCCGAGCTGAACGGCGACAAACTGCAGGCGGCGCGGTTGCTGGGGATTGGCAAGACGACGCTCTACCGGAAGCTGAAAGACTACGCAGCGAATGGATGCCAGCCGGATGCGGTGGTCTGACCCGCAGAGCCGGGTCAAGTCCCGGCGTACGATTTTTGAACCGGCGAGGGCAGCGGCAGTTCCGCGGCGGGACGGGTCTTGCGAGCCTTGCGCGACTAAGCCCTGTGTTTCCAAGATGCAAAGCAGTGGTGCGAGACGTGCTATCTGACAAGGCATGATTCTACTGACGACACCTTCAGCACGTGGCCAACAGTTTGCCGATTCTCTGCAGGCTGCAACTGGCGAGGAAACGCACTGGGCGCCAAATCTGCAGGAGGCCGCTACCCGCCTGCGCGAACAAACCTACAAAGCCGTGGTCATCGATCAATTCCTGCTCGAAACCGAACCGGAAGAGGGCGAGAAGACGACCGAACACCTGGACACGGCGATTCCGATCTATATCAACTTCGCGGTAACGGGGATGGACCGGCTGGTAAGGGAAGTACGGTCGGCTCTGCATCGCCGCAAGCGTGAAGAGTCGGCAGCGCGACGCTCGGTGGCCGAGCAAATGCGCAGCGGCATGTGCGAGACGCTGACCGCGCTGCTGCTCTCCTGCGAATTGGCCATGTCGGTTCCGGGAATGCCGGACCCTGCGGCTGAGAAGATTCGTGCTATCAATAACTTAGCTCGTGAATTACGGCTTCGATTGCAGGTTAGCTAAGCGCCGTCGAAGCGGCCGGTGTTTGCCTTCTAGTTGCACCACCACTTCATTTACCGTCCCCATTCGCGGGCCGAAAGCTTCAAAATTGGCCCGAGGGGCGATTTTGTTCGCCCCTCGCCGTCCACTGTCGCTAGAATATCGGTATTCCCGCGAGGGGCCTTCTGGAAGCGGCGTCCCGCGGCTCTCCCGGAGGTACTGTGCACGTCCTGGTGACGGCCGACACTTTGTCGGGTTCGTGGGTGTACACCCGGGAGCTCGTGACCGGCCTGGTGACCCGCGGAGTGCGGGTCACGCTGGTGAGCTTCGGCGAGATTCCCCTGCCCGAGCAGACGTCGTGGATGGATCACCTGCACGGCCTCGACTATCGGCCGACCGCCTTCCGCCTGGAGTGGATGCAGGAAGCGGAAGAAGACTTGCCGGAGTCAACCGCGTTTCTGGCCACGCTGGTGCGAGAGCTGCATCCCGATGTTTTGCACTTGAATCAGTTCTGCCACGGTGATCTGCCGGTCGACGTGCCGAGAGTCGTCATGGCTCACGGCGATCTCCTGACCTGGCGGGAGGCCATGCGGCCCCGACCGCAGCGGTCGGGCAGCGAAATGGCATGGTACCGCGACACGGTCGAGCGAGGAATAGCCGCCGCCGATGCAGTGGTGGCGCCGTCGGCGTGGATGCTCGATCAGATTCGCATCTGTTACGGCCGGCCGCGGCGGTCGGAAGTCATCTATCCGGGACGGAATCCGATCTTCTTCAATCCCTATGTCAGCAAGGACGATTGTGTGCTGGCCGTGGGAAGACTGGTCGATGCCAGCAAGCAGGTTGCCCTGCTCACCCAGCATGCGCACCCGATCCCGGTCTGCATCGTCGGAGCCGAGCAGACGGTGCCGGTGCCTCGCATCCCGATCCGCGCGGACGTGAAGGTGGCGCTGGACGAGACGTCCGTTGCGGTGCGAGGTCCGCAGACCGAGGCGCAGTTGCGCGCCCTCTATAGCCGGGCGTCGATCTACGCCGCCACCGCAAGATATGAACCGCTGGGCATGCCCACGCTGGAGGCCGCGTTTTCGCGATGCGCGATCGTGGCTAACGATATTCCCAGCTTTCGCGAAATCTGGGGTGACGCCGCGCTGTATTTCCGCACCAATGATGCTGCCAGTCTCGCTGCCAGTATCCGCCGGCTCAACGACGACCGCGCCATGCGCCACGCCTACGCCGAACTTGCCTACAGCCGCGCCCGCGAACGGTTCACGACCAAGCGCATGATCGACGAGTACCTGCAGCTTTTCCATAGTCTGGTCTCGGTTCGCAGCGTTGCCGCTTGAGTCGTAGGTGGGGCAGGTTTTCGCTCACATTCTGTCTGCTCAGACGTCACTCGATCCGGAGGCCCGGGTTGGTTATGCAGATCGTGCTTCAGGAAGCTCGCTATGCCATTCGCCAGTTGATCCATTCTCCGTGGTTTACCGCAACCGTGATCATCACCCTGGCGTTGGGCATCGGCGCCAACACCGCGATCTTCAGCGTGATGAATGCCGTTCTGCTGAAGGGGCTTCCTGTTCCGAACCCGCAGGAACTCGTGTACTTGCATGTCCCTAGCGGCCAGCCTGATGGAGCCAGCAATACGGGCAATTCTTCAACCTCATTTTCCGAACCTGTCTTCGAGGATCTCCGGCAGGACCATCACGCTTTTGCGGAGCTGATGGCTTTTGTGCCCCTGGCCATCGGCAAAGTGGCCGTTCGCTTCGGCGATACGCCCGAGGAAGCGGAAGGCGACATGGTGAGCGGCAATTTCTTCTCGGGGTTGGGTGTGCCGCTGGCTCGCGGGCGCGGTTTCACGATTCAGGACGAACAGGCTCACTCTCCGCTTGCCGTAATCAGCTATGCCTACTGGACGCGCCGTTTCTCGCGCAGCCCCTCGATTCTCGGCCGGACTCTCTTCATCAAGGGGAATGCATTCACCATCATTGGCATTGCGTCCGAAGGATTTTTCGGAGTCGAACCCGGGCAGTCAACCGACTTCTGGATTCCGCTGCAGAGCCGAACGGACCTGAACGCGTGGGGAAATCCACCCGAGCTTGAGACTCTGTACGGCAGTCCGACCTGGTGGTGTCTGGAAATCATCGCGCGTCTCGCTCCCCGAGTGTCTCCGTCGCAGGCGCTGGCAGAGATCACGCCACGCTTCCAGCGAGTGGCTTACACAGGACTGAGCGCACCGAATCCCAAGGTACCGAAGGTCACGTTGGTATTTCAGCCGGCCCGCGGCATCGAAGGGCTTGATACGGGCAGCAATTACAAGACTGGCGTAATGGTATTGATGGCGCTCGTCACGCTTGTGCTGCTGATTGCCTGCACCAACGTCGCTACGTTGCTGGTCGCGAAGAAAACTGCACGGCAGCGGGAATTCAGTGTTCGCCTGGCTCTCGGCGCCAGCGTTGGGCAGATCTTCCGGCAGCTTCTGCTGGAAAGTGTGGTGCTGGTGACCGCGGGGGGTGTTTTGGGATGGCTCTTTGCTCTGGCATCCACACACGCGCTCGCTGCCTGGTCGGAGATCGAGTCGGGGCTCTCCCCTGACGCGAGAGTCTTGCTTCTCACCTTCGTGGTGTGCGGCGTGGCGGCGCTCGTATTTGGCCTGGCTCCGCTGATTCCGGCCCTGCGCGCCCCGGTCGCCGGCGCCTTGAAGACCGGCGCCGCTGCCTCCCACAGCACGCGCGCCGGCAAATGGAGCGGCAATCTGGTAATGGCGACCCAGATGACCTTCTGTTTCGTGCTGCTGGTTGCCGCGGGTCAGTTACTGCGTACGCTCGCGAACTATCAATCCACGAACCTGGGGATGCGAACGCAGGGGCTGTTGGTGTTTGGAATCACGCCCCAGAAGACCACAGGCACGAAGCAAAACTTGCAGCTCTACCGGACGCTGCTCGAGCGCTTGCGAGCCCTGCCCGGCGTCGAGGGCGTCACTTTCGCGGAGAACCGGTTGGGCAGTGGCTGGAGCGACAACAATTCCGCCACCATCGACGGCGTACAACGGTCGTTCTCTGAAGCTCCGCTGCGTTCGAACGATGTCGGTCCTGATTTCTTCCACGTGCTGGGGGTGCCCATTCTCGAGGGCCGGGATATTTCCGACAGCGACACGGAGACGTCGCCGCGAGTGGCGGTGGTCAACGAAACATTCGCGAAACGGCTGATGCCGGGAGTGAATCCGATCGGTCATGGACTCGGCGGCGGGAAGTTCCGAAAGACCATCGTGGGGATCGTGAAAGACAGCAAATACACCACCGTGGATGAGAAACCCACGCCCATGGCCTACTATCCCTACACGCAGGGAAGCGGAGTCTCGCACCTGGAAGTCGAAGTGCGTATCTCCGGAAGCAGCGCGGCCCTGTTGCCGTCGATTGAGCGGGTCGTGCATGCCATCGATCCGAACCTGCCGCTGGAAAATCCGCTGACCCAGCGGCAGGTATTCGAAGAGTCGTATTCGGGGGCGGAGATGTTTTCGCGTCTGTCGGCATTCTTCGGATTGCTGGCCGCATTTCTGGTTGCCATCGGACTCTATGGGACTCTGGTCTATCGGCTGGGCAGGCGCACGGCAGAAATCGGAGTACGAATCGCCCTGGGCGCAACCCCGTTGGAGATTCTCTGGATGCTGGTGCGCGAGAGTCTGCAGGTCACCGCCGCCGGACTCACTTTGGGATTGGTGATCGGGCTGGCCTGCGCCGGATTCATGAAGTCGCTGCTGTACGGCCTGCAACCTCGCGATCCGATCAGTTTCGGCGCGGCCTTTGTCATGGTCCTGCTGGTTTCTGTCGCGGCCAGCTTCCTGCCCGCCAGGCAGGCCGCTTCCATTCCTCCGGTGCAGGCCCTCCGCGCCGAGTAACCTGTGTTCGCAAGCGGAGCCGGAGCGCTCCACGAGCCCCGGGTTCCGTGGTATCTTCTTTAGGCTTACTAGAAATTCGTAAGGTTGCAACTTTTTCGGATGGAGGGGTTCATGGCACAGGTCAAAATCACGGTGCGGCCCAACGGGCCCTACCGCGTGGAAGCGCCCGAGGGCACGATCGAACTCGTCGACGGGAACGGCAATCATTTCGATCTCACGGGCAAGCCTGCGTTTTCGCTTTGCCGCTGTGGAGGATCGGTCAACAAGCCATTCTGCGATGGCGCGCACAGCCGCATTGGATTTCAGGGAGCCGAATTGGCGGTGAAGAAGGCGGAAGGCGAATCGTAGTCGAAGGGGGAGGCGATCGTGGATTCACGGGACCGGGAACTGGGGATGCACCGCAAGATCACGCGGCGCGATTTCATCAATGGCGTAGCAGTTACGGCGGGCGCGGCCATGATGCCGTGGCATCTGCTGGCGCAGCAGACACCGGGGGACCAGCAAACGCCAGGGTACTATCCGCCGGCCATGACGGGGCTGCGAGGGAGTCATCCGGGATCATTCGAAGCGGCGCACAGTTTGCGCGACGGAACGTTCTGGGACACGGCGGGGACGCCGGAGGATACCGGCGAGACCTACGATCTGATCGTGGTCGGAGGCGGGATCAGCGGTTTGGCCGCGGCACACTTCTACCGCAAGGCGGCGGGAGAAAAAGCCCGCATCCTCATCCTCGATAATCACGACGATTTTGGAGGGCACGCGAAACGCAACGAATTTCGGGTGAATGACGCCTTCCGGCTGGGATTTGGCGGAACCTTTTCGATCGAGAGCCCGGCTCCTTACAGTACTGTCGCCAAGGGAGTGATCGAAGAACTCGGCATTGACGTGCCCTCGTATTCAAAATACCTGAGCAAGAATCTTTACTACTCGCAGGGGCTGCACCCGAAGATTTTCTTCGATAAGGAAACTTTCGGCAGCGACAAACTCGTTGTCAATCCGAGCCCGCGTTATTCGAGTGAAAGCGAAGACTCGGCCCGGTCGTCGTCTCAGCTTGTAGATGAATTTCTGCGCGACGCCCCACTGCCAGAACAGGCCAAACACGACTGGCAGCGGCTTTTCGGCGACGCGAAAGACTATTTCCCCGGGCTGAGCTCCGACGAGAAAAAAGCGAAGCTGGCGCGCATCAGCTATGCGAACTATCTCAAGGATGTGGTCGGGGTGCACGACGATATCGTCAAGCTGTATCAGGCAGTGCCGCATCCCCTGTTTGGAGTGGGCATCGATGCGGTCGCGGCGCAGGACGCCTGGGGACTGGGGCTGCCGGGCTTCGCGGGCCTGAATCTGGATCCCACGCCGGGCAAGGGGATGAACCGGGATGCAATTCCAAACGCCGAAGCGGAGAAATACTTTTTTCACTTTCCCGACGGCAACGCATCGATCGCCCGCCTGCTGGTTCGCGAACTGATTCCGGCGGCGGTGCCTGGGAAGATGTGGACGGATGTAGTGATGACCAAGGCGAATTATGCCAAGCTGGATGAGGCCGGTTCGGCGGTGCGCCTCCGGCTGAGCTGCACTGCAGTGCGTGTGAAGCATCTCGGTGACGCGGCCAGCGCTAAAGAAGTGGAAATCGCTTACGCGCGGCGCGGGAAAGTCTACACCGCCAAGGCCAGGAACGCGGTCCTCGCCTGCTGGCACGTTGTGATTCCGTACATCTGCGCAGAACTGCCCGACAAGCAGAAGGAGGCGCTGGCCTCGGCGCAGAAAGTGCCGCTGCTTTATACGAATGTGGCGCTGCGTGACTGGAAATCGTTCCAGAAGGCCGGAGCCAACTCGGTCTATGCCCCCGGGATGTACCACACGTTCGTCAATCTCGATTTGCCGGTGAGCATCGGCGGGTACGAATGCGCGCACAAGCCGGAAGAGCCAATCGTTGTGCACATGATGAAGGCGGCCTGCCATCCGGGGCTGCCGGCGCGGCAGCAGCACAGCCTGGGCCGCATGGAGATTTTCGTCACGACCTTTGAAACCATGGAACGCCGGATCCGGGAGCAACTGGCGCGAACTCTGGGACCGGCAGGATTCGATCCGGCGCGGGACATCGCGGCGATTACGGTCAACCGCTGGCCTCATGGCTACGCCTACGAGTACAACTCTTTGTTCGATTCCTTCTGGCTCGAGGGTAGAGAAACACCCTGCGAAATCGCGCGCAAGACCTACGGCCGAATCGCTATCGCGAATGCGGACGCCGGCGCTTATGCCTACACGGATGAGGCCATCAATCAGGCTTACCGGGCGGTGGGGGACCTGACCAAGAGCTAGCTCGAGCCGTGGTGAGGCTTCAGTTCTGCTTGCCGCCGCGCAGCGCGGCTGCTTTGCTCATTGCATCCTGGGCTTCTTTGGTCATGCCTTTAGCCTGGTAAGCTTCCGCCAGGGCGCTCTCAAGATCCGGATCGTCGCCGCTTTGTTCTTTCTCCTGCTGGTAGGCTTTGACGGCATCGTCGTACATCCTGAGCTGCGAGTAACAGCGGCCCATCTCGTAATAGACGCCGGAAATCTGCGGATCGAGTTTGACCGCAACCTTGAATTCGTCGAGCGCGGCCCTGGGCTGTCCCTGATCGGCCAATGACAAGCCGATGCCGTAGTGGGCGCGCGAGCTGTTCGAATCCTGGGCCAGCATCTGCGTAAAGACTACCTTCGCTTCATCCGGGCGGTTCTCGTTCAGGTAGGTCAGGCCAAGATCAAAGTGAGCGGCGTCGTTTTGCGGCTCGAGTTCCAGCACGCGCTTGAATTCGCTTTCCGCCTGGGAGAGCTGTCCCTGGCGAAACAGAGCCTGCGCGAGAGCAAAATGCGCGTCGGGAGAGCCGGGCTGCCGGTTCACCAGAGACTGGAGTTGTTTGAGAGCGCGATCCGGTTGGCTCTGGGAGAGCGATTCGAGGGCGCGCCCTAGCTGAAAAGGAGCGCCACGCCAGCGCTGAACGCCGAAACCCGCCGCCACCACGGCCAGACCGACGACGCACAAAACGCCCAGACGGCGCAGGAGCAACTCGTGGTGCGGGGCGACCCGGGCGATGAGGGCGCCGAGGATCAATCCGCTGACGAGCCCACCCACGTGGCAAGCGTTGTCGATGTGCGGGATCATGAATCCAAAGAAGATGTTGAACACTGCGAAAAAGAGGAGACTACGCAGAGTGCCCTTGATCGCCACCTGGGGCAGAGAAAACTCCCCGAGATAAAAGGAAGCGATCAGGGCGCCGGCGAGACCGAAGATCGCACCCGAAGCGCCGACGCTGAGCACGCCGGGATTCCATGCCAGGCTGGCGATGCCCGCGGCCACGCCGGTGATCAGATAAATGAGAGCGTAGGTCCAGCGGCCATAGAGCGACTCGCAGAGCGCGCCGAGATCCCACAAACACCACATGTTGAAGCCGATGTGCAGGATGCCTCCGTGCACGAACATGTAGGTCAACAGCCGCCACCAGTCGCCGGAAAGGGTCAACGGACCGAAGTTTCCGCCGAAATGCACGAGCAATTGGCCGGAAAAATCCTCGATCGAGCCCCCGGCCAGCAGCATGGCAAGGAACACGGCGACGTTGGCGCCGAAGAGCACGTGAGTCAGCGTGATGGTGCTCTCGCCACGACGCACCCAGGGTGCGGGCATGACCCGCTGCTGGACGTTGTCGTCGGCATCGCTGTGCTGGGCCGCTTCATGCTGCTTGCACCAGGAGCAAACTTTCTTCCACGTAAAGGGAGGCAGCTTGCGGCCGCATCGAATGCAATTCGCCATAAGAGCTAAATAAAGAGCCTAGCAGGTGAGCGGCAAGTAAGGCGAGTGGGCAGTGTCTTCCCGGTTGTCATCCGGAGCAGAGCGAAGATCTATGCGAGTTGTTTGGACTGGTGGCGACGAACTGCATAGATCCTTCGGGTAAACGCGCCGCCTCGGGGTGACAACGGCAGCGAGTTGTCTAGTGAATCGTCTTCGTCTTTCGCGACATGTAGTCCATCAGCAGGTATTGCCCGAGCGTGTAGGGAGTCGTGAAGTAGGCCTTGCCGCGGCACATCTCGGTCACTTTCTGCACGAACTGCACCAGCCCGTAATCGGACGCCAGCATGAACGTGTTGATCAGCACGCCCGCGCGCTTGCACTTAGAGACCTCTTCGAGCGTCTGGCTGACGACCAGCGGATCAAGGCCGAAGGCATTTTTGTAGATGCGCCCATCTTCGAGCGTCAGGGCCGAAGGCTTGCCGTCGGTGATCATGACGATCTGCTTCATGTCTTTGCGCTGACGTTGCAGAATGCGCTGCGCCATCCGCAAGCCTTCGCGGGTGTTGGTGTAGTACGGACCGACTTTGACACGAGCGAGCTGCGAGAGAGGGATCTCCTCGGCCGAGTCATGAAAGAGAACCACCGAGAGCGAGTCTCCGGGATACTGCGTGCGAATCAGATGCGACAGCGCCATCGCAACTTTTTTGGCGGGGGTGAAGCGATCCTCCCCATAGAGGATCATCGAGTGCGAGCAGTCGAGCATGAGCACGGTCGCGCACGAAGACTGATATTCGCACTGATGGACTTGCAGATCGGAGTATTCGATGTTCAGCGGGAGGGCCAGTCCCTCGCGCTGAATCGCGCTGGAAAGCGTAGCGGTGATGTCGAGATTGAGCGTGTCGCCGAACTCGTAGGGCTTCGACGAACCGCTGGCTTCGATGCCGGTGGCGAGATCGCGGGTGTCGTGGCGTCCGAAGCTCGATTTGCCGAGGGAGCCAAGCAGGTTACGCAACGCTTTGAAACCGAGAAAATCGAGGCTCTTGTCGGTAATTTCGAAGCGCGCCTGCTGTGCCTGGCCGGTCTGTCCGCCCACGCTCGATTGCCGGGCAGGATCGTGTGGCTCATCGATCGAGATGTAATCTTCCTGTTGCATGCGCTCGATGAGTTTCTCGATCAACTCGTCGAGTTCGCCGTCCATGGCCATCTGCTGCAGCCGTTCGCGCATTTCTTCGTCGAAGGCATCGCCGTCCATCAAAGCCTGCTCGAGTGCGCGGCGCAGATCGTCGATCGTCTGCTCGCCCTCGGGCATCTCATACCACATGTCGCTCTGGAAGCCGCTTTGCAGCAGGTAATCCGAGAGGGCGCTGAGCAGGTCTTCCATGCTCATCTCACCCGCGGGATCGGGCACGTATTTGGAGTAGCGGATACGCTTCATAAAAGCGGTTTTGAGTGTTCAGCTATAAGGGGTGAGCAAAGTTCAACTTATGCTGTCCACTCATCGCTCACTGTTTAGTTAAACTGCCTTCTCTGCCGGTACGGCCGGTCTTCCTGCTCGAATGATTTCTCCCGCACGGGTTCGGGCTTTTTCTCGCCGGCCTTGAACACGCGTTCTTCATTGCGGCCGATACGTTTGTGTGCATGCAGGCCTTCGAGAATGAACTCCGCCGCCGAAACCTGGTGCTCGGGACTTTCCTTGGTCGACACGCCCAGCGGTCCGAGTTTGTCGACAAGCCCTTGAATCCCTTTCAGATTCTCAAGCGCTTCTCCGGCCGCAATCGCGTCCGACAGCTGAATTTCGCCCCCAAGGTCGAACCACTGCACCACCTGCTGCATGTTGGCGCCGGTGTAATACTCGTCGTAGGTTTTCGCAATGGCGGCCCGGATCAGTTCGCGGCCGACGTGATCGGCGCCCTTCATCTCGCCTTCGTATTCCAGTTCCAGTTTGCCGGTAATCGCGGGCAGTGCGGCATAAACGTCGCTGATACGCGGCACCACAAGCTTTTCGCGATTGCGGATGGCACGGCGCTCGGCATTCGAAATCACGTTTTCCATCGCCGAGATCGGCAGCCGCTGGCTCACGCCTGAGCGCTTGTCGATCTTCTTGTCTTCGCGCGCGGCGAAGGCGATGCGCTCGATGACTTCCTGCACGTAATTCGGGACATGCAAGGGATGTCCATTGCGGCGCGTCCAGGATTCCTGCGTGGTGATCGCGATGCCTTCTTCAACCGTGGCGGGATAATGCGTGCGAATCTCCGATCCGATGCGGTCTTTGAGCGGCGTGATGATTTTGCCGCGCGCGGTGTAGTCTTCGGGATTCGCGCTGAAGACCAGAGCTACATCGAGCGGCAGGCGGATTGGATACCCCTTAATCTGCACGTCGCCTTCCTGCATGATGTTGAACAAACCGACCTGAATTTTTCCGGCAAGGTCGGGAAGTTCATTGATGGCGAAGATGCCGCGATTGGCGCGAGGGAGCAGGCCGTAATGAACGGTAAGCTCGCTTGATAGCTCATGCCCGCCGCGAGCGGCCTTGATGGGATCGATGTCACCAATCAGGTCGGCGATGGTCACATCGGGCGTGGCCAGCTTTTCCACGTAGCGGTCGTCCGGGGTCAGATAAGAAACCGGCGTGGCGTCGCCGAGACGCGCGACTTCCTCGCGGCAGCGCCGGCAGATCGGGGCGTAAGGATGGTCGTGGATCTCGCATCCCGCGATATAGGGCATGTGCGGGTCGAGCAGCGACGTCAGCGCCCGCAGGATGCGGCTTTTGGCCTGGCCGCGCAATCCCAGCAGAATGAAATTGTGCCGCGAAAGAATGGCGTTGATGATCTGGGGCACGACCGTATCGTCATAGCCGACGATTCCCGGAAACACCGGCGCGTCGGGATCATCCCGCAGACGTGCCATCAGGTTGTCGCGCAACTCATCTTTGACTCGGCGCTCGCGCAACCGCTGTTCGGAGAAGACGCTGCGGCGCAAATCGCCTAGACTGCCGGGCAGACTCATGAAAGGAACCCCCAGGAACCTACTTTGCTCCGATTATACCCGCGATTCGACGCCGGCCGTAGGAGCCGCCGAATTTCAACCGGTGCCAGTCTGGGAAAAAGACACACTCCGTCATAGGCGGCGGTGGGCTGCGTCACACGCGAGTACAACACGCGGGCCCTACCGCAGTCAGCATCAGCGCGCGTGCCCGTTGCCGCCGGTTTTCTCGCGGACGCGCGCCGCGCGGCGAAGTCCCGGGAGAACCTCTTCGAGATATGTGGTGAGAGCCGCAAGCCGGTCGCCCTCGGAACGGGTAGCCAGCAATTTCTGCTTGAAGTCGAGGTCGAGGGGCAACGAGCCCGCGAGATGAAACGAGAGCTCTCCATGATCGACGCCGGAAAGATCCTGCACTGTGCCGGCCAGTGAGAGAATCTCGCGATGGAGTTCGACGGCCCGCGCACCCGCTTCCGGACGAAGCTCAGCGGGATGATCCGGCAACACCAGAATTTCCGCTCGCAGAAAGGAACGCTCGCGGTTGAGTTCAAGGACTTCGAAGCGCTTTCGTCCCTGGGCGACCAGATCGAGACGGCCGTCTGGATATTCCTTCGTGACGGTCAGGATTTCCGCGGTGCAGCCGATATCGGCGATGCCGTTCTGCAAGGCGCGAACCACGCCGAAGGGCGCGTTGCGAGCCAGGCACTCGCGAATCATTTCCTTATAGCGTGGCTCGAAGATATGCAGAGGCAAGGGAGTGCCGGGCAGCAAAACCACATCGAGCGGAAACAAAGGAAGCAGCGCCACCACATCTCCCCATCAACGCCGGCCCAGCAAGAACGAGTTCCTCGAATTGTACGCCATCGCTATGCTCGGACACCTTGACTTGCAGCTTGGCGGAGAATACAAACGCGAACATGGAACTGGCAGGACAGGTGGTGGTGGTGACCGGCGCTTCGATGGGAATCGGCGAGGCGATTGCGAAAGTGTTCGTGGACGAGGGAGCCAGCGTGGTGCTGCTCTCGCGGGATGCGGCGCGCGCCGAAGCGGCACGCACGCGTATTGGTTGTCCCGATCGAACCGTGGCTCTCTCCTGTGACGTCCGCAATTCCGAGGAGATCGACCGCGTGCTCGGCCTGACTCTGCATCATTTCAAGCGGCTTGATGTATGGATCAACAACGCGGGGCATGGCCTGCTCGATTCCGTCTCACAAATGGAATTGCAGGCCTGCCATGACCTGTTTGAAACCAACTTCTTCGGCGCGGTCTCGGCGATGCAGGCGGTGATCCCGGTCCTGCGGCAGCAAGGCGGAGGAACGATCGTCAACATTTCGAGCGTGGCCGGGCTGATTCCGCTGCCATTTTCCGGAGCCTACAGCGCGACCAAGTTCGCTCTCAACGCGATCGGCGGCGCGGCGCGAGTCGAACTGAAGAAGGACGGTATACACGTGCTCACCGTGTGCCCCGGCTACGTCCGCACTGGTTTTGGAGACAATGCGATGCGGGGGAGGGAAATGAAAAGAGTGCGTCCGGAGCGGGTTCGCGGAATCCCGGCCGAGCGAGTGGCGCGCGCGACGCTGCGGGGATATCTCAAGCAAAAGCGCAGCGTGATCGTGCCGTGGACGATGCACATTCCGGTGAAGCTGTATCAGTTGTTCCCGGGGCTGGTGGAGCGGGCGATGGGGAGAATGGCGGGGTGAAATCCAAGACGTCGGACTTCGGACTTCTAACCTCATCCGAGTTCTGCGAGCATCGCTTCCATCTCTGACTGCGCGTGCAGATTACCGGTGCGGCGTGCGGACGTGATTCCATCCTGCAGCATCTTTCTGGCGTCGCCCGCTTTGTCGGCCCGGACCAGCGTTTGCGCAGCCATGAAGTAGCCGGCGGTGTAGTCGGGATTGTTCTCCAGCAGAATTGAGAACTCGGCCAGCGCCCGGTCCAGATCGCCTTGCTTGGAATACTCCATGGCGAGTCCGTAGCGAGCGAAGGCGTCTTTCGGATTCTCCGTCAGGATTTCGTTGAGTGCGGCGATGCGGTCCATGGGTGGTGGTCAGGTTTCGGTGATCGCTCCGGTGAGCGATCGGGCTTCGGCAGCGGCGGGCCGCTTCCGAACCATGAGATTACTACAAAATTCGAGTCGAATGCCGGGGCCGGCGCGATTCCGCGGAAGACCGCTCTGTGGTGGCCTGGTTTGAATTCGGGTGCAACTGGCGTGCCGACTGGCGATCAACCATGCGACTGATTACAATGGCCAGTCCCGAAAGATTCGAGCCCCGGGGAGTTCTGTGGCCTGCCCTTATTTCATGCCGATCGAGAGGATGGAAAATGGTTCATGGCCGCATCCCGCCCGTCTGCCTCTCGGCTGTGGATGGAAGGGGCATTGCACGGCTCCGGGGCACGAAGGGGAACTGCCGACTCAGGACATTCTGGAAGCCTTTTGCAACCTGGGCTATGCGACCAGTTGCGGCTGGGCTCCTCGCGAGCGTGCCTGGGATGCCGTCCGGTTTGCCGTGAGAGCTCCCGGTGAGTCGGGGAAAGGCAAGCAGCTTCACGAGCCCAGGGACGCGGAGATCATTCATCTCAATTACGTCTGCGAACTCGGTCATCGTCCGGTCGAGCACGGGGATCTGGCTTTCGACCTCCTGCGAGCCGCCTGGCTCAAAGTCCACCCCGATGCCCGAGTGCAGAAAATGGCGCAGTGCTTTCTGGAATCGTACCTGAAGAAAAAGTCCTAACCTCTGCCTCAAAGGAAGAGCTACATGAACGACGACGCACTCACCCCTCGCCCGGTTCGAGATTCACAGTCAGAAATGGCGGAGATCGTCCTGCCAAACGATGCCAACCCTCTGGGCGCGCTTCTAGGCGGACGCCTCATGCATTGGATCGATCTTGCCGGAGCCATGGCGGCGCACCGCCACTCGCGGAACTATGTGGTGACGGCGTCGGTCGACCACATCGACTTTCTGGTGCCCGTCCGTGTGGGCGAGCTGGTCCTGCTGCGGTCGTCGGTGAACCGGGTATTCCAAACATCGATGGAGGTCGGAGTGAAAGTATTCGTGGAGGACTACATCGCAGACACGGCCAAGCACGTGGCTTCGGCACACCTGACCTTCGTGGCGGTCGATGGCGCGGGAAAGCGGCTGAAAGTGCCGGCGGTGGTGCCGGAAACGGATGAGCAGAAGCGCCGCTACGACGATGCCGGGAGGCGCCGGGAGATTCGGCGTTCGGAGATGGAACGGAAGCGGAAGAGTGCAGGCTAGTTTTTGCTTAGCTGTGATTTAAATCACATCCCGACCTCCGAGAGCGCTTTTAACCTGATACGGCACTGAGGAATACTCTATGGATAGCGCCCTTTTGGTGGATCGCATTCACTTCGCTTTTACCGTTACCTTCCACTACCTTTTTCCACAACTGACGATGGGCTTGGCGCCGCTGATCGTGGTGCTCAAGACCTTGGGCCTTCGCCACAACGACGAGACCTACAATCAGGCAGCCCGGTTCTGGGCGCGGATCTTTGGAATCAACTTCGTGATGGGTGTCGTGACCGGCATCCCAATGGAATTTCAGTTCGGCACGAACTGGTCGCACTTCTCCCGTTTCGCGGGTGGCGTAATCGGCCAGACCCTCGGCATGGAAGGCATGTTCGCATTCTTTCTGGAGTCCGCCTTCCTGGGGCTCTTCCTGTACGGCGAAAAGAAGCTGAGTCCTCGGGCGCACTGGTGGTCGGCGATGGCGGTGTTCGTGGGCTCGTGGCTGTCGGGATTCTTCATCGTCGCCACCGATGCGTGGATGCAGCATCCGGTGGGCTATGGCGCCGGGCCGGGAGGATCGGTGCAACTGACCAGCTTCTGGGCGCTGGTTCTGAATCCATGGGCGTGGTGGCAGTACGCACACAACATGAGCGGGGCGGTGATCACCGGAGCGTTCGTCATGGCTTCGGTAGGTGCGTTCTATCTGCTGTGGGGCAAGTTCCAGGAGAGCGGCCGGATTTTTGTGAGAGTTGGAGTCGTGGCCGGGCTGATTTTCAGTATTCTGCAGCTGTTTCCGACCGGCGATGGACAGGGGCGCATGATCGCGGAGAATCAGCCTCCGACATTAGCCGCAATGGAGGCGCTGTTTGCCACACAGCCGGGAGCGCCGCTGGTGATCATTGGCCAGCCCAATGTCGACGATAAGAAGATCGACAACCCGCTGGTTGTTCCCAAGGCTCTGAGCTTTCTGACCTATCGCGCCTGGAGTGCGCAGGTGAAGGGACTGGACGCTTTCCCGCCGGATCAGTGGCCGGACAGTATCGCGTTGCTGTACTACAGCTACCACATCATGGTCGGACTGGGGACGATCTTCATCGCCATCATGGTCGTCTCGGCCTTCCTGCTGTGGCGGGGCAAGCTGTTCTCGAGCCACTGGATGTTGTGGATTCTGCTGCTTGCGCTGCCGTTCCCCTACATTGCGAATACGGCAGGCTGGATTACGGCGGAAATCGGACGACAGCCGTGGGTGGTCTACGGGCTGATGCGAACGGCGGACGGCTACTCGAAGACGGTTTCCGCCGGAAACGGAATGTTTACCCTGCTCGGATTCATGGGGATGTATACCGTGCTTGGAATCTTGTTCCTGTTCCTGGTGCGCCGCGAGATCGAGCAGGGGCCCGATGGCAACGCCGCAGCGGGACACTGAGTTCCGTCCGCGCATGAGGATTGAATCACCGGGGCTTTCACGCCCGGGCAAGTCAGCAGTCGAGGACTCTTATGGAAACGATTTGGTTCATGATTGTCGCAGTCATGGTTGCGGCTTACGTCGTACTGGATGGATTTGATCTGGGCGCGGGCGTCATTTATCTCGGGGTAACCCGAAGCAGCGACGAGCGCCGCAAGATTTTGCGGGCGATCGGCCCGGTTTGGGATGGGAATGAGGTTTGGCTGCTGGCTGCTGGAGGCACGCTTTATTTTGCGTTTCCGCTGCTCTATGCCTCGAGCTTCAGCGGGTTCTACCTGCCGCTGATGATGGTCCTCTGGCTGCTGATGCTCCGAGGCATCGGCATCGAGTTGCGCGCGCACATGGACAATCCCGTGTGGCGCGGCTTCTTCGACCTGATCTTTTGTGCGTCGAGCATCCTATTGTGCATCTTTTTCGGCGCCGCCCTGGGCAACGTGGTGCGCGGCGTTCCACTGGGCGCCGACGAGTATTTCTTTGAGCCGTTGTGGACGAATTTCCGCGTCAATTATGGCAACGGGACAGCCAACGGCATCCTCGACTGGTACACGGTTCTGACCGGCGTGATAGCCCTGGTCACGCTGACCGCGCACGGATCGCTGTATGTGGCCACCAAGACGGAAGATGATTTGAACCGCCGCGCCCGCAGCGTCGCCTTCTGGGCCTGGCCAGTGCAGTTGCTGCTCACCGTGGTGGGATTGATTGCAACAGTTTCGATCGAACCGGGCGTGCTGGACAACTACAAGCATCACGCCATCGGATTCGTTATCCCTGTGCTGGTGTTTGGGTCGCTCGCCGTCATGATGCACGGGATGCTCAAGAGCGCCGACAAACTCGCGTTTGTCGGATCGGCGCTGTATATCGTCGGCATGCTGGTGGGAGCGGCCTTTGCGCTGTACCCGGTGGTACTGCCGGCGAGCACCGATCCCGCCCGCAACCTAACCATCTACAATACTCGGGCCGGCGAGCACGGACTCGCCGTCGGCTTCGCCTGGTGGATTCTGGGCGCGATCCTCGCTCTCGGATACTTCACCTTCCTGTTCCGCAAGTTCAAGGGTAAAGTGCGCCTGGAAGGCGAGGGATACTAGGCCAATCGGGCAATTCGGGGTGGAACGTTGACGACTCTGCAAAAACGTCCGCCCGAGGCGATCATTCTGCATGAGGCTGCTGATTGGCGTCTTCGCATTGTGCACAGCGGTTTCTCTGCCGCCCGCTCTATGCTCGCAGGATTTGGCGCCCAATGCCCCGGCGGATAAACCGGCTGGAATCTCCCTGAATCATGCGAAGAAGTTTGAAGAGGCGATTGCGCCCTATGTGAAGCAGGCACGAGAAACGCTTCCGCGCGCGAAGAAGAAATACCTGAAAGGCCTTCGAAAAGGAGAGATCTTCTTCGTAACCACCCGGTTTCGTGAAGGTGAGAAGTTCGAGCAGGTGTTCGTAAGAGTCACTTCATGGGAGGGGGACACCATCCACGGACTTCTGGCGAGCGATATGGCTCTGCTCACGGAACACAAGAGGGGTGAGACAGTGATCTGCAAGGAAAGCGATGTGATCGACTGGACGATCTCCAAGCCCGACGGCACAGAAGAGGGCAATTTCGTCGGCAAATTTCTAGATTCTTACAAACCCTGAGTTTTGCTGGCGAGAGGACGGGCACATTCGACAGGGTTTCTCCTTTTCGAGAGCACTTTCTGATGCCTGTGAGGTGGCCCTCCGCCCGCCGTGCCCGGAATCACGTCGCGATAGTCTCGGGAATGCTAGCATTCCGGGGCATGAAAGCCATCGTTCGTCACAAGTACGGCCCGCCGGACGTCCTCAGGCTGGAAGAAGTCGAGAATCCGGTCCCGGCGGACAACGACGTCCTGATCCAGGTCCGCGCTGCCTCGGTCAATCCCTATGACTGGCATTTCATGCGCGGAGATCCCTACCCACTTCGGCTGATGGCCGGGCCGCTCCGGCCAAGATTTGCCGGGCTCGGCGCCGATGTGGCGGGTGAGGTCGCGGCGATCGGCAAGAGCGTCACTCGATTCAAACCGCACGATGCGGTGTTTGGCACTTGCCAAGGTTCATTTGCGGAATACGCCAGCGCTGGCGAGCGGAGGTTGGCCATGAAGCCCGCAAGCCTGACGTTCGAGCAGGCAGCGTCGATCCCCATCGCGGGCATCACCGCATTACAGGCCCTTCGCGACGAGGGACGCATTCAGCCCGGGCATAAGGTCCTGATCAACGGAGCTGCGGGAGGCGTAGGAACCTTCGCAGTGCAGATCGCCAAATCGCTCGGTGGCATGGTCACCGGAGTGTGCAGCTCGAGAAACGCGGAGATGGTTCGTTCGCTCGGTGCGGAGCAGGTGATCGACTATACGCGCGAAGACTTCACAAAGAGCACGGAGCGGTATGACATTCTGCTCGATCTCGTGGGGAATCGTTCGTTGCTGGCGTGCCGGCGCGTGCTCGGTCAAGAGGGTATTTATGTCGGCGCAGGAGGAAAAACCGATCCCTGGATGATCGGTCCGCTGATCGGGATGCTGGTGGGGGTCGTCTTGTCGGCTTCCGGACGGCGGAAATTTGCCTCCATGCTGGCGAAGGGCAACAGCGAAGACCTGACCACCCTTGGCGAACTGATTACGGCGGGACGCGTCACCCCGGTCATCGATCGGCGTTACACGTTAAATGATGTGGCGGACGCGGTCCGCTACCTCGAAGAAGGGCACGCCAGGGGGAAGGTAGTGATCAACATCGCGCCTTGAAGGCTGCGCGGAGTTTGCCTCTGAAGTGCAGGATTTGTGACTGTATAATCAGACATTGGGGTTTATGTCGAATTTCTTCGATTGATTCTTCTTGGTTTTCACCCCCATTTCAGGAGCGTGAGTTTTGAGCGCACATCTGCCGCACCAGCACGGACAAACGCAGCAAGGTCCTCAGCCTCTACCGGGCGTTGACGCCATCATCGCGGTGGGCTCGGGCAAGGGAGGCGTCGGCAAGACCACGCTGTCGGTGAACCTGGCCGTGGCTCTGGCCAGGATGGGACATAAGGTGGGGCTGCTCGATGCCGATGTCTATGGACCGAACGTACCGCTGATGCTGGGGGCGAGCGCGCAGCCGCGCATGGTTGGCGAGAACCGCATCGAGCCGATCGAAGCCTATGGGCTGAAGGTCATCTCGGTCGGATTCCTCAATCCCGGCGACAAGCCGATTATCTGGCGCGGGCCGATGTTGCATCAGATCGTGCGTCAGTTTCTGGGACTGGTCGAGTGGGGGCATCTCGATTACATGGTGGTCGATCTGCCTCCCGGAACGGGAGACGTGGCGCTGTCGCTGGTGCAAACCGTGCCCCTGACCGGCGCAGTCGTGGTGTCGACTCCTTCCGACGTTTCGCTGCAGGATGCGCGCAAGGCCATCGAGATGTTCCGGCAGATGAAGGTCGACGTCGCGGGCGTTGTGGAAAACATGAGCTACTTTGTCTGCCCGCATTGCCAGCATGAAGTCGACATCTTCTCCCGGGGTGGTGCTGAAAAGATGGCCGAGCAGTTCGGAGTGCCATTCCTGGGAAGTATCGCGCTCGACCCTGAAGTACGAAAGTCCGGCGACGGCGGCAAGCCGGTCGTGCTCGAAGGCGAGAACTCGCCGCACGCGAAGTCGATCTACGAGTTTGCGAAGAGAGTGATCGAGCGCGTCGGCGAGATCAAGGCTGCAGCCCCGGCGAACGTGATTCAGATTCAGTGAGAACCTTGACCAAATGGTGCACACTGTGAGTTTGTGTGATCATTGCGGCTATTTCTTCCCGAATCTTCCCAGCCGCCAGACGGCCGGCGGTTCCGTTTCCTTCAGGATCAAATCCGCCATCATTTCGCCAATCGCTGGGCCGTGCTTGAAGCCGTGTCCTGAGCCTCCGCCTAAGAGCCAGAGGTTTTCATTGTTTGGGTGACGATCGACGATGAAGTGGCCGTCGGGCGTCTGTTCGTACTGGCATACGCGCGTTTCGACAAGCGGCGCATCTTTGAGGGCAGGGAAGCGGAATGCAAGATACTCCCGGACCTTCTCCAGAGTTTCCTGGCTGACGATTCGTTCGCCGTCGGTTGGATCGAATTCTGGTCCACGAGTGTCGTCGGCGATCTTGAATCCGCGATGGTCGCGGCCTGGGATGCCATAGTAGAAGTGGTCGCGATGGTCAGCCCAGACGGGAAGATGGGCGTCGGTGAAATAGGCCTCGGCACGCGCAGGCGGACCGAAGAAGAAGACATCCTGTTTCGTAGAGCGGACGAACTTTCCGATGATCGCGGGAAATTGTGCCCCCATCCACGGTCCGCAGGCGAAGACGTAGCAGTCGGCGATCAACCTCGAACGTTCGTTGTCGAGCAACTTGATCCCTTCAGAGAGGGAAGTGCCCATTCCCGCATTGGAGACTCTGACTTGCCGATATTTGCCACCTGCCGCGAGAAAGGCTTCGACTACCGCCTGGCAACTGGCGCGAGCGTCGAGGTATCCGCATTCGGGTTCGAGGATCGCCCAGTCAACGCCAGCGAAGTTGATCTGCGGCCAGCGCTTTCGCATCTCGCGCGACGAGAGTTCCTGATACTTGATTCTGGCCGCGCGCAGCATCTCGACCGATCCGCGTTCGAAGACGGCGTCGTGGCCGGAAGCCAGCCAGAGCACGCCGGAGCGCTGCAGAACTTGGCGCCTCCAGCGGCGCTCGTACTTCGCCCACAACTTCAACGCGCGTGCCGCCAAATCGGTGTAGGGCTGATCTGGCCCGTAGGTCCCGCGCATGACGCGCGTTTCGCCGCCCGACGAGGAACGCGAATTGCCGGGTCCCCAGGCGTCGATCAACGTCACACGCGCGCCGCCCTCCAGCAGATGGAGGGCCGTCCAGCCGCCGAAGGCGCCGGCTCCAACGACGACAACGTGAGGTTTGCCCTTCATGATTCGCGACTGCAGGCCGGGGCACTGGGGAAATCCCTCGGCACGATCAAGGTTACCCCGGTGTACCAAAATATCCAACAAAGCGGAGGTTGTTGACCGGGCCCAGTAGAATTAGGATAGTTTTGCGCGACTACGAGACTCGCTTATGGCCCCGGACCCCGCTCATCCCTCGCGTGCCTCCCAGTCGTCCGGCAGTCTCGATCGAGAAGAGTCCCAACTCTGGCGCTGGCTTCTGGGGTTCATGCTTCTGCTGGCGGTCGCCCTGACCGTGCTGCTGTGGGAGCGGCTGGAAACGATTCCCTATCAGCTGCGGGCCATCCCTATCGGCGTTCTGGTGCTGTCCATTCTGTTCGCGGCCTACGCCTACGGACGGCGCCGGGAAGTCAACGAACTCAAGGGCCTGCTGCGCGGATTGCAGGAGCACGTCGGGGCCGCGCCCTCGGAAGAGCAGCTTGACCAGCTCAGCCAGGTCATCATGCGCTCGCAGCGCAACTTCAAGGAGCTGATTGACTCGTTCGACGACGCTGCCTGCGCGGTATCGCTCGACGGCACCCTGCGCACGGTCAACCGGCGGGTCACCGACTTGACCGGGCTGAATTATTCGGAGCTCATCGGGCGCAAGATTTATGAATTCGTCGAGGAGCCGACGCGCGAAGAAGCCGAGCGCAGTCTTGGACGATTTCTGGATAAGAAGCACTGGGCGGGCACCGTGCGGGTGCGGCTCAAGAGCAGCTCGCGGCCGCTCTATTTCGATTGCGTGCTGAACGGCATCGTAAAAGGCGATGAAGTCGTCGGCGCCAGCATGCTCGGACGCGACGTCACCGAGCAGCGCGAGAAGGAACTGCGCTTCACGGAATTGTTTGAAACGTTGCAGGAAGGCGTCTATTTCAGCACTCCGGACGGCAAGCTGCTGGATGCGAACCCGGCGTTGGTCAGCATGCTGGGATATGCCGAGCGAGCCGAACTGCTCATGCTCGACGCTCCCGCTCTGAACGTGGAAGCTGGGCCGCCGGTTCTGGGACGGGCGGTTGACGATCGCGGGGGCGTGCGCACGCGCGAGATCAAACTGCGGCACAAAAACGGGACGACGGCGGTCTTTCTCGATTCTTCGCGGGCCGTTTGGGATACATCAGGCAACATCATCCGCTACCAGGGCACGCTGGTGGATATCACCGAGAAGCGAGAGATGGAGCGGAAGCTGGCGCAACAGGAAGAGTTCCGCCGGCGACTGCTGGAGAGTTTCCCCGACCTGATCCTGGTTGTGGATCTCGACGAACGCTATACCTTTGCCAGCTCGCGCTCACGCGATCTGCTCGGCTACGAGCCCGGAAGTCTGCTGGGGAAGAAGATTACCGATCTCGAAGACCATTCTCCGGAGCTGGCTTCGCTCTACCACAGTGTGGCTTCGGGCCAGCAGGTAGTGGGCGCAACCGAATATGGAGCGCGCCATCGCGATGGAAGCTGGCGCACGATGCGGAGCGCGGCCAGCCGGTTGGTTGATGCGGAAGGAAAGATCACCGGGGTCATCATGTCGGTGCGCGATATCACCATTGAGCGGAAGCTGGAACAGCAGGTGGTCCAGGGCGAGCGCCTTGCAGCCATGGGAGCGATGATCGGTGGAGTGGCGCACGAATTGAACAATCCGCTGACCAGCATTCTCGGGGTGAGCGAACTGCTGCAGGACACCGAAACGAACGAGGGAGCACGAAAGCAGTTGGCGATGCTGCAGAAAGAGGCGCGGCGCGCGGCGGAGATCGTTCAGAACCTGACCTATTTCTCGCGGCCTCCGGCGCCGGGAAAAAGCCGCATCAATCTGACCGAAGTGGTCGAGCGCACCCTCAACTTGCACGCCTACTCGTTACGCAAGAACAACATCACGGTGGATTTCCTGAAAGAGTCTGGGGTGCCGTATGCGCTGGGAGATCCGCACCAGTTGATGCAGGTCTTTCTCAACATGATTGTGAACGCAGAGCAGGCCATCCGCGAGGTGCGCGACAAGGGAACCTTGCGGATCCGTCTAGGTCGGGGGGAGAACTCGGTGTGGGTCAGCTTTCACGATGACGGCCCGGGAATTCCGAAAGAGAATCTAGCAAGGATATTCGATCCGTTCTACACCACCAAGCGGCCGGGACGCGGGACAGGGCTGGGACTCAGCATCTGCAAATCGGTGATGAAAGAGCACAATGGCAGCGTCGAAGCCGCCAACGCTCCGGATGGCGGAGCCGTCTTCACCGTGACTCTGCCGGTCGCAGGCTGAACGACGTCTGTGCCGGCCACACTCCTAACGTTCCACGGCCATCGCGACAGCGTTTCCACCGCCAAGGCACAACGCCGCAATCCCACGCTTCACGTCGCGTCGGATCATCTCATAGATCAATGTGACCAGCACGCGCGCCCCGCTGGCTCCGATCGGATGTCCGATGGCGACCGCGCCACCATTGACGTTGACTTTCTCAGGATTGAGGTTCAATTCGCGCATGACGCCGAGCGCCTGCACTGAGAATGCCTCGTTCAGTTCGTAGAGGTCGACGTCTTCATTTTTCCAGCCGGTTTTCTCCCAGATCGTGCGAACCGCCCCGACCGGCGCCAGCATGACCCATTTGGGTTCGACTCCGCTGGTGGCCTGCGCCACGATGCGCACCATCGGCTTCATGCCCATGTTAGCCGCGCGATCAGCGCTGGTGACGATCGCGGCCGCCGCGCCGTCGTTCACACCAGGAGCGTTACCCGCCGTAACCGTGCCGTCCTTCTTGAAGGCAGGCTTCAGGGAGCGAAGAACCTCGATGGTCGTATCCTCGCGCGGGCTTTCATCCTTATCGAAAACCGTCGGCGGTCCACCTTTCTTTTTTGCCGGAATCTCCACGGGAACGATCTGCGACTTGAAGCGGCATTCCTTAATGGCGGCAACCGCCTTGCGATGCGAGTTGAGAGCGAACTCATCCTGCTCCGCGCGCGTGATGCCGTACTTCTCGGCAACGTTCTCGCCGGTGATGCCCATGTGGTAGTCGTTGTAAATGTCCCACAGGCCGTCGTGAACCATCGAATCGATGATCTCGGCATTGCCGAGACGATATCCATTGCGCGCCTGAGGCAGAAGGTAAGGCGCATTGGTCATCGATTCCATGCCGCCGGCGACGACGATCGAGCTGTTCTCGGTCTGGATTGCTTGCGCCGCAAGTGCCACAGACTTCAATCCCGACCCGCACACCTTGTTGATTGTCATGGCACCTGTTGCGGGAGACAATCCGCCGAAGATGGCGGCCTGCCGCGCCGGATTCTGACCGAGTCCGGCAGTGACAACGTTACCCATGATGCACTCGTCGACTTGCGAAGGGTCGAGGCCGGCGCGCTTCACAGCTTCGCGCACGACGATGGCGCCCAGTTGCGGCGCAGTGAAATCGGACAGGCTGCCCTGAAACTTTCCAACGGGCGTGCGACAAGCGGAGATGATGACGACATCGCTCAAAGAGGCCATGAATCAAGCTCCCGCGAACGTTTCGCGCTCTTCAATTATAGATGCAGGCGTCAGGGAAACGCTCTTTTGAGGGTGAGGTGGAACGGCGGGGGTTGGCAGCGCGAAGGGCGACGATGACATCACCGATTTTCCAGAAAAGCGATCACGATTTTGACGAAGGAAGCGCGCTGCATCATCCTCGGCGGGCGAAGTTCGAAAATTCTGATTGACATCACGCGCGTGAATCTGTTTCGCGTGACTTTGGTACATCGACCTCGCGCATCAAGATCGTCATTTTTTTCTTGACTTCACTTTTCATTGACTCTATACATCAACTAGTTGCAGTTGAAGACCGCTGCACATTTTCCATGAAGAATGGAAGGGAGAATAGAAACAATGGCAACCAAGAAGAAGGCGAAAAAGAAAAAGAAACACTAAGTACGCTGTAGAGATCAGTATGAAGTCACAGGGGACGCGAACCGCGTCCCCTAAGTTTTTGCTGCGAAGCGCTTTCAATCCGCCGCTGTCAGTTTCGCTGCTTCAGGACTTCACCCGCGCGCTGCGGTATGCGGCGTTCCTTCTCCGGACAAAGGCTGCGATAGGCGCAGAAGTTGCAGTGGATCCCGGCCTTCGCTCGAAAGATGTTATCGGCAATCTTCTGGGCGGCGGTCTCGACCCGGTCGCGGGCGCTCAGCAAGTCCGACTCGGCACGCCGGGTCATCACCGGAAGATTGTCTTCGAGGTTGTAAAAGGTGAGTTCGCCGACCTTGTATCCCCACTTTTCGCGCGCGGCGATAGCGTACAGGGATAACTGCAGGCTCTTGTCCGCATCATCCTGGTCGCGGGCTTTGCCGGTCTTGTAGTCGATGACGGCGACGCTGCCATCGGGAAGCTTATCGATGCGATCAATTCGACCGACGACTGTAGTCGACCCGATCCGAATCTCAAAGGGTTCCTCGGTGTGCAGGACCTGCCGCTGGACCGGGCGGATGGAGGCGAGAAAATCGCGCAGCTGGGCGACGCCCTGGTTCTCATACAACTCGCGCTGGTAATGCTCCTGTATACCGGCTGCGGTGAGAGCATCGCGGAACTGCTGAATGAGGTCTTCGTCGGTCTGCGGACGTCCGGCGCGCAAAGAATCGAAGTAGTCTTTCAGTACGCGATGGATCGCCGCGCCATACTGCATAGCGGCTGCGGGCTTCGATGAGATACGCCAATCGCGATCCAGCTTGAACTGGAGTCCACAACGTTCGTAGGTGTCTACGGCGGAAGCGCTCAAGCGATTGGCCAGACCTGGCGTGGCGGGCAGTTCAAACCATTCCGTCGTACGCGACTCGCCGGGAGTTGAAGTCGACGCCTCGGCGAAGATGTCGAGCGTCGTCTGCGCCCCGCCGGCTGGGATTGCCTTGAACCACGGCGCCAGTGTGCGGTTTTCGATCAGTTCGCGCATGTACCCGTCAGGGTTCTTGTTGGCCTTGCCTCTGCCTTCCCGCGAGTAGATGCGCAGCGAATCACGGGCGCGGGTCATAGCGACGTAAAAGAGCCGGCGTTCCTCCTGCTTTTGCAACTCCTGATCGTCATCTTCGGTGATCGAATCGGCATCGCGGAGCTCCCTGGGGAAAGCCACAAGAGACTCCTTGTACTGGCCCGGAAAGGAGTTGGCGTTGGCTCGAAGGATAAAGACGTGGGGAAACTCCAACCCCTTGGCGCCGTGCACCGTCATCAGGCGAACTGCGTTCTCGTTCGGGAACTCTTCGAGCGGGATCACGCCGTTGGCCTCGCGGAAGTAACTGAGATAGTCGGCGAGCTCCTCCAAACTGGTGGTCTTGTTGATCTTTCTCTTCTCCCATGTTTCAGCGAAGATCAGTGCCGCGCGAAGAATGGGCGAAGCGGCATTGAGGGAAAAGCGCTCGACGATGATGCCCAGAGCGGCTCTGGCCTGAGCGTTCCTGCGGAGGATTTCTTCGCGAGTGTCGCGGAGCACTGCCAGCACTTCCGAGCCACCTTCAATCCGGTCGAGCGCGGAAGAAAGTGGGACCACGGGGCCCTCGCGCGACTCTCGCTGTATGGACCGGAGCACTTCGCGCAATTTCTCGGGGTTGAGCCGAAAGCACGGAAGAGCGGCGACGCGGACCAGGCTGACGTCGTCTCCGTCATTGACGACCGCGTACAAGCAGGCGAACAAGTCGCGAGCCTCAGGTGTGTCAGAAACATCCATGCGCTCAATGACGAAAGGGAGGCCTGCGTCGCCGAGTTGCTCGACAACGTCGTCGCGGTGGGCGTTCATACGGTAGAGGATGCCGAAGTCCGACCACCGGCATTTGGTCTTTCGTTGCAAGTCGCGCAGGAAGCTGACCAGTTCCGGACCCTCGGCGTCCTTTCCCGAGAGCACCACGGCATACACCGGCGGACTTGCGATGGGCGTGGCCGTTGCCGCGGCCGCCTCCTCGCGAGCCGATTGCAGCGGCGTGCGGCGATATACCAAGCCAGTGTTGAAGGGCTCGGCGAATACTGGCGGATTCTTGTCGATGAGGGCAAACGCGGAGCGGAGGATCGGCGCAGTCGACCGCCGGTTCTTTCCCAGCGCCACAAGCTTGAAGCGTGGAAACGAGCGGCGGAAAAGTTCGAAGGCGGCGCTCGATGCGCCGCGGAAGCGGTAAATCGATTGATCGGGGTCGCCCACGGCAAAGAGGTTGCCGTCGCCTCCGGCCAGCCGGTTCAGAATCTGAACCTGGGCGAAGTTGGCATCCTGGAATTCATCCGCCAGGATGAAACGAGCGCGGCTTCGAGCCTCACACAAGAGCTTGTCATCACTGTTCAGCAACGAGTGAGCGCGGACGATCATGTGACTGAAGGTGCCGAGGTTGTCTTCCCGGAGCCACTGTTCGACTGTGGCAAAAACACGCGCGATTTCGCGGCACCGGCCCAGAACATCAGCGTCATCCAGAACGTTCTTCGATTTTGCAACTCGAGGAACCGGAACTTCTTTGCGCTCCAGCCGAGCAACGTAGCCGGCGTATTTCTCGGGGGTGACCAGTTCGTCGTGACATCGGTTGATGAACTTCAACAAGTCGTTCAGGAACAGGCCAATGTTCGCCGCGCGGATGAAGTGTTCCAGATGCAAGTCGCGAATCCGGCGGCGCAGGTAAATCCACAGGTCCTGCTCATCGAGTACGCCAAAATCTGCATTCGCGCGCTTGAGCAAGTCGAAGCAGTAGTCGTGAAAGGTCGTGGCGTGGACGGTCTGGCCGCGCAGCAGGATGCGCAGCCGCTCTTGCATTTCTTTGGCCGCATTATTCGTGTAGGTGAGGGCGAGAATCTCGTCGGGTTGCGCGTGTCCTTCACGAACCAGGCGTTCGATGCGGTGAGTCAGAACGGACGTTTTGCCGGTGCCCGCGCCGGCAACGACGAGCATGGGGCCCTCGACATGTTCGATGGCTTGGCGCTGAAACTCGTCAGGAGTGAACGGGGAAGGACGGCTATTCGACTTCGATAGCGGCATTGCGGCTCAGGATATCACCGGAGCGGGTGAGGAAAAGAAGGGATGTCAACCATAACGGACATCGCAATGGCCGCGGCGGCTAGGGCAGCAGTTTCGGCGCGAAGAACGGTGGGACCCAGCGAGCAGGAGATCCAGCCGGCTTCGTGAAAGAGGCGCAGCTCATCGTGAGTCCAGCCACCCTCGGGACCGACGGCAAGCGCGACTTCGGCGCTTGCACTCTGCGCAGAAAGGGCGGCGGGCAGCGAAGTGCTGTGCTCGGATTCCGAGAGCAGGATTCGCAGGCCTGTGGGCAGCGTGACGGCCTCCCGCAGTTTGACAGGATCGGCGACCTCGGGCGGTCCGGCGCGCCGGGATTGTTCGGCAGCTTGCAGGGTAATCCGGCGCCAGCGCTCCACTCGCTTGGCCGAGGCGCGAGCCAGGTTCGCATCCGTACGGCGGGTGATGGTCGGCACGATTCGGGACACACCCAACTCGACACACTTCTCGATCGCCCATTCCATGCGGCTGAAATTGAAGACAGACAGCAGAAGGACGAGACTGGCAACCGGGCTGGCTGGAACCTCTCCAGCAAGATCGAAGTCGACCTGCCCGTCGGAGATGCCGGCGATGCGCCCGCGGCGAACGGTCTCGCCGGTGGAGATATCGAACTCCTGGCCTATGCGGGCGCGGAGGACGCGAATCAGGTGATCCGCATGTTCACCGAGGAGCGATGCTCGGTTGCCTGACACAACGTCGACGATCCATCTTCTGCGAGTCATGGTGGAGGCGTTGCCAGGGACAGAATAGCGGAATGCCAGCCGTTGCGGGCTATCCGAAGATATCCCTCACTTTGCCCAGCAACGTCCGCAATAGGGGCTGATTGTCGACTTTCGAAATCGTCTCGAGTTCCTGAAGCAATTCGCGTTGGCGCTTGTTCAGCTTGCCGGGAATCTGCACCCGAACTTCGACATAGAGATCACCCTTGCCGTGTCCATTCAGCACGGGGACACCTTTGTTGCGCACGCGAAACGTCGTGCTGGGCTGCGTGCCCTCTGGAATCTTCAGGGTGTGCTCGCCGTCCATGGTGGGCACGCGCAGGTCAACTCCCATAGCTGCCTGGGCGACGGAGATAGGCACGACGCAATGCAGATCGTTGCCCTCGCGGGCGAAGAATGGATGGTCTTTTACATGCAGAACGACGTACAGATCTCCCGCCGGGCCGCCGAACTGGCCCACTTCTCCGGCGCCTGCAAAGCGAATGCGGGTCCCGTCTTCGACGCCGGGAGGAATCTTAGCGTCGATCGTGCGCTGCCGCAGGATGCGTCCTTCGCCTTTGCACTTCAGGCAGGGATCGGTGATGACGCTGCCGCTGCCCTGGCAGGTGGGACAGGTGCGGGCAATGCTGAAGAATCCCTGCTGGTAGCGGACCTGGCCTCGTCCCCCGCAGGATCGGCAAGTCGTGGGACCCTTTCCCGGCGCGGCTCCCGAGCCGCGGCATTCTTCGCAAGCCTCATGGCGGCGAACCGTGACACGCGTCTCGGTGCCGAAGAATGCGTGCTCGAATTCGATGGTGACATCTTCGCGAAGGTCAGCACCCCGCTGCACGCGGCTGCGGCGACGTCCGCCACCGCCGCCAAATAGATCGCCGAAGCCGAAGAACTCGCCGAAGATGTCGCCGAAATCCTGAAAGACGCTGGGATCGAAACCAGCGCCCGGGCCGGCTGCCCCACCCAGCCCGGAGTGGCCATAGCGGTCATAGACAGCCCGTTTTTCCGAGTCGGCGAGCACGGCGTAGGCTTCGCTTACTTCCTTGAATCTGTCCTCGGCATCCGGATTGTTGGGATTCCGGTCCGGATGGTACTGGAGGGCCAGCTTGCGGAAAGCGCTCTTCAGTTCTATTTCCGTGCAAGTGCGCTCCACGCCCAGCACTTCGTAGTAATCACGTTTCGCGTTTGTCGTCAGAATAGGCCTTCCTTCGAAAACAGCTTGCAATTGAGGTAGATGAGCCCGGTGGGAAGAACGCCTCAGTCGTACTTCATTTGCCCGGATTCCTGGCCACTTTGACCATGGCCGGCCGCAGCAGACGGTCTTTGAACTTGTAGCCGCGCTGCCACTCCTCGAGCACCTCGTGATCGGGAGTTGCGCTGGTCTCGACCATCTCGATCGCCTCGTGAACGTGCGGATCAAACTGTTCTCCCTTGGCGGCGATCGGACGCACTCCGAGCTTGGCCAGGACATCCTGCAACTGCTTGTAGATCAGTTCGACGCCGGCACGGAAATCGGCCGGCCCCGATTTCGCCTGCAACGCACGCTCGAAGCTGTCGATGGCCGGCAGCAGGGCTTTGATGGCCTCTACCGTGGTGAAATCGCGGAACTCCTGCTGCTCTTTGGCGGCGCGCTTGCGCGCGTTCTCGAATTCGGCCTGCGCCCGGGCCAGACGGTCGAGCAACGAATCGCGTTCGGCCTTGACCTTTTGCAGTTCAGATTCGATCGCCGAAGCCCCGCCGGCTTCGACTCCAACCGCGGTGGATGGGGCTCGGGTGTCATCGCCGTCACCGGCGGGAAGCTCGTGCTCCAGGTCAAGCGCAGAGGTTTCTACGTCAGATTTTCCGTTGGTTTTCCCCATAACTTCGAATCTATCACTCCGATTCATTCAGGATCTTGTCGAAGAGGCGCGCGATATAAGCGACGGCCGTAATCGTGTGCTGATAATCCATCCGCGTAGGACCGATGACAGCCAGCGAGCCCATCACTGCGTTGCCGGAGTGCGCCGGCGCGCCAATCAGCACGAAGTTCTGCATGGAGGGCAGGGCTTCATCGAGGCCGATGACGACGCGCACGGCTTCCTGCTTCACGTCGAGATAGGCGCCGAGAAGCTGAACGACTTTTTCCTTTTCCTCCAGCGTCTTGAGCATCTCCTGCAGGCGCTCGCGGTCCTGCTCGCCGGCGACCAGATTGGCAGCGCCCTCCACGAATACCACCTGCGAACCTTGTTCGGTGGCAAGCGCTCCCTGTTTGTATAGCTGCTCAATCGAGTGCATCAACCGGTCGTACTCGCTGCGTTCGTTTTCCAGGCGGCGAGACAACTCCGAGCGCATTGCCTCCATGGTCCAGCCGCGGAAATTGTCGTTGATATAACGCGCAGCGAGGTCAAGATCGGCTTGCGATAAATCGAGGCGCAGAACGCGGTCGCGCACCAGGCCGGAACGCGTGACGACGACGGCCAGAACTTTCTGGTCTCCGAGACGAGAAAAATAAACATGCTCCAGCGCATTCTTGGGGCCACTGGTCGCTACCGTCACCCCGACATTGCGCGAGATCAGAGAGAGCACATGCGAGGTGCGTTCCATGAACTCCTGAACGTCCGTGATTCCCGCCAGCGATTCGGTGACCAGCGCTTCTTCCTGCGGCGCTAATTGCGCCTTGCCCGAAATCTGTTCGACGTAATAGCGATAGGCCTCGGTAGTCGGCACGCGCCCCGCCGAGGCATGCGGCTGTTCGAGAAAGCCGGCGTCGGAAAGATCGGCCATCACGTTTCGAATCGACGCAGGGCTCAAGCCTTCCCGGTTGGACCGCGCCAGCGTACGCGAGCCTACGGGTTCACCGGTCGAAATAAACGTCTCGACGATGGCGGTCAGAATCTCGCGTTCGCGATTTCCGATATTGGCGTCAGCAGGCATTCAGAATTGAACTGGTTGTATCGATGCGAGCGGCCGTGACCAAGGTCCGCGCGGCCCGCAACGGATCTAACCTAAGTATATTAGATGCAGAAAGTTAGCTTTTGAACCATTACCTCGGACTCCGTTCGGATTCTAGGAACGCGTCAGAGGGCTGTCAAGCAAGGAACCAAGACCGGAAATCTCAGAGCGCAGAGGGAGAGACTTCCAGACTTCCGGGTAGTTTTTGGAGCGATGGGAAGACAGGTCCGTTTTTCCACAGGCTGGCGGTGACATTCGTCACAGCTATATCGCCTGAGAAGCCGTACCGTGGTGAGGCGACACTGGCGGGTTCGTGTGTTCGCCTCATGCTCTATAAGACTCTCAGCGCGGCGGTCTACGGGATCGACGCCAACATCATCCAGGTGGAAGTCGACTGCTCGGGCATCAAGACCGATCAGGACCACTTTCACACTGTAGGTCTGCCCGATGCCGCGGTGCGTGAAAGCCGGGATCGGGTCCGAGCGGCGCTCAAGAATTGCGGCTACGACATTCCGCCCACGCACATCACCATCAATCTCGCCCCGGCCGATATCAAGAAGGAAGGTTCGGGGTTCGACCTGCCCATGGCTCTCGGCATTGTCGGAGCGTACGGAGGCCTGACCAAGAAAGAGATTGGGGATTGCCTTTTCGTCGGCGAACTCTCGCTCGATGGCGGCATTCGCGGCGTTCGCGGCAGCTTGCCGATCGCTCTCGAAGCCCGTGGACGAAAAATCTCGCGGCTGGTGGTGCCCGAAGCCAACGCCCGGGAAGCCGCCATGGTGGAAGGCGTCGAAGTCTACCCGGTGCGTTCGTTGCTGGAAGTGATTCACTTCGTGAATTCGGGCAACGGCATCGTGCCTGTCAAGGCCGATGGAGATGCCCTGTTGCGCGAGTCGCAGCAGTTTATCGTCGATTTCAAGGATGTCCGTGGCCAGCAGACGGCGAAACGTGCGATCGAGATTGCCTGCGCCGGGGGCCACAATATCCTGATGATCGGACCACCGGGCTCGGGAAAAACCATGCTGGCCAAGCGCATGCCGACCATCCTGCCGCCGCTGACGTTTGAAGAAGCGCTGGAGACGACGAAGATTCACAGCGTGGCGGGGGTGCTTGATCCGGGCGCGGGCCTGGTGGGAACGCGGCCGTACCGGTCGCCACATCACACGATTTCCGATGCCGGACTCATCGGTGGAGGGGTGATTCCTCGTCCGGGAGAAGTCTCCCTGGCTCACAACGGCCTGCTCTTTCTCGACGAGCTTCCGGAATTTCCCCGCAACGTACTCGAAGTTCTCCGCCAACCTCTGGAGGATGGTACGGTGAGCATCGCGCGCGCCTCGATGTCGCTCACGTTTCCGGCGCGCTTCATGCTTGCCGCGGCGATGAACCCGTGTCCCTGCGGTTTTCACAACGACCGTACGCGCGAATGCCAGTGCACTACGCCGATGATCCAGCGCTACATCTCGAAGATCTCCGGTCCCCTGATGGACCGCATCGATATTCACATTGATGTGCCGGCGGTGAACTACAAAGAGATGCGCTCGGGCGTGGAACCGGAAGGTTCAGGCAAGATTCGCGAGCGCATTATGCGGACCCGCAAGAAGCAACTTGAGCGCTTTGCCACGTCGCGGGAGAAACTCTACTGCAACGCGCAGATGCATTCCCGCCATATCCGCACGTTCTGTGAACTTTCCGCCGACTGCGAGCGTCTGCTCGAACGCGCCATGACCCAGCAGGGATTGAGCGCCCGCGCCCACGACCGAATCCTGAAGGTTGCCCGCACGATTGCCGATCTGGAAGACGCGGCAAGCCTGCAACCCAAGCACATTGCCGAAGCCATTCAGTACCGATCGCTGGACCGCACCTATTGGGCCTGATTCCCTAGGGTGCGAAGCTTCCAACTCTAAGGATTGCCCTGATTGCGGGTTTCAGAGAAGAACTCCACAATCGGACTGCCTCCGCTGACTGCGTTCCAAGGGTTCGCCGCTCCGACCAGACTCCTGCGTGAGGCGAACCTACGTGGAGGTTGGTTCGATGCGCCCGCTCCTTTCCGCAGCAGATCCCTCGTTTGTCTGGAGAACACTATTCGTTCTGTCATTGACTCTCGCCTTCGCCGCCTGCGGAACCGGTTCAAGAAACATGACCGAGGACGCTCCGCCGCAACCTCCATATCCCTCGACTCCGCCGGTTGCGATCACATGGTCGCCCAAGACGAGTTCGCTGCCCGCGCCACCGGCATGCGATCCGCCGACCTCTACTTGTACGCCGCCCGATCCCAACGGATCGAACGATTTTCCGCTTACGGTAGCCAGTCCGCTGGATAAGGGCAGCGTTACATCGCCGATCAACGTCATCGCGAACGCCAGCCCCAAGAATCCGATTTTCTTCATGCGGGTCTACATCGATCAGGTCGCCCAGTACTTCACCTTCACCGATTCGATCAACACGTTGATCTTCGTTGCGCCAGGCCAACATACAGTCGAGGTGATGGCCGAAGACAATCAGGGATACATCTCGGCCACGATCCTGAACGTCACCGTGACTTCGCAGCCGGCAACGTACACCATCAGCGGGATTCAGAACCTTCCCGGCTGGCAGTCGTGCGCGGCCGTTTTTCCCGCCGGTTCTGGACGCGACGGGCAGGTTTGCGCCTCGGGAAATCCTGCTCCTCCAACTTCGTCCATGACCCCGAACCAGTCGTCCCCCGCTCTGGACGGCGCGTCAGCAAAGTTCAGCATGGGAGGCCCCAACGGCTACGCCAACGAACTCTACTTCAATGCCGTTGCCGGCGGCAGCAACGTAAATCATTTCACGTACGATTTGTATTTCTATATCGACAATCCGGATGCGCCGCAGGCGCTGGAGTTCGACACCAACCAGACTTTCGGCGGATATCGCTGGGTCTGGGGGTCGGAGTGCAATTTCAACGGCGAAAGGCCGCCCATGTGGGACATTTGGGACGATGAGGCCGGGATTTGGCGGGAGTCGACCGTGCCGTGCAACCGATTTCCAGCGAACACATGGACTCACCTGGTATGGCAATTCGAACGTGTCGGCAATCAGGTCCACTACATCAGCCTGCAGGTCAACGATCAGACCTACAACGTCGATATCTATTACAACAATCAGGTCGACTGGACGCTGGAAGAGATCGACACGGCTTTCCAGATGGACCTGGAGAAGCCGCCGATTTCCTACAACGTCTGGCTCGACAAGGTGAACTTGACGGCGTGGTGAGCAAGAGCGAGGTCGTACGGCTTCAGAATCCCTTGCCCTGCAGCATGGTATCCAGATCATCGGGATGCATCGCGCGCGTCATTGCGTCTTCGCGACTGAGATCTCCTTGAAACACCAGCTGCGCCAAGGATTCTTCCAGGGCGAAAGATCCTTGCTTTCGCGTGATGGTGATCTCCTGATGCAGATGCTGCAGAGCGTTCTTGCGGATGTGCTGGCGGGCACCATAGCCGACCATCAGCAGTTCGACGGCGGGTGCGCGGCCTCCGTTTTTCCGGGGAATCAGGGTCTGGGTCAGCATGGCCGCCAGCGCCATCGCCATCTCAGCGCGGACCGAGTGCTGACGTTCCTGCGGAAACGAGTCGGCAATGCGGGAAACCGTGGACGCGGCGTCGGTGGTGTGCAGCGTGGTAAACACAAGGTGCCCGGTCTCCGCCGCTGCGAGGGCGATTCGCGCCGTTTCCGGATCGCGCATCTCGCCGACCACAATCACGTCAGGCGCCTGTCGCAACGCCGCGCGTAAAGCAGTGGGAAAATCCGGGGCATCGACCCCGATCTCAACCTGCTCGATGACGCTCCGGTTGTGGAGGTGCTCGTACTCGATCGGATCCTCGATGGTCACAATATGGCGTGCGTCTCGCTGGTTGATTTCGTTGACCAGCCCCGCCAGTGTCGTTGTCTTGCCCGAGCCTGTCGCTCCGCCCACGATGACCAACCCGCGTCGGAGTTTGGCCAGCAATGCGACGCCCGCCGGAAGGCGCAGATCGGCGAGGCGCGGGACCTGCGACGGCAGAGCGCGGACCGTTGCCGCCGCCCGTCCTCGCTCGCGATGGAGATTGATCCGAAATCGCCCTAATCCCTCCAGGCGATAAGAGGAGTCGGCAATATGTGTTTGCTCATAGGTTTCTCGAGCATGAGCGGCGAGAGCAGGAAGCACAGCCGCCTCGATCTCCGCTCCGCTGAGCGGATCGGATCCAACCGCGACCAGCGCGCCTTCAACACGCACCGAGGCGGGCGCGTCGGGGACCAGGATCAGATCGCTGCCTTTCTGGCTTACCAGCTTTTCGAGCCATCCGCGAAGTTGGCTGTTGTCCTTGAGCTCCGCGTCAGAATGAATGACGTGAACGCGCGCGGGATTTCCTTCGTGTGTCATAGTGCTCTTTTGGATGCAAACCGCCGATGAAAGATGGCTCTGCCGGGATACTCCTGAAGGAGAACTCGGCTCCAGAGATAGTAATCCAATCTCGGGGCGCACTTAGGAACGTGGGCAAAGCATTTTCTTGCAGGTCGTTGAATATCAACGCCTCTGGATGGGCCTCTCGATGAGCCTACCCGGACTGACCCGACGCTTTCGAGCGCTCAGTTCTCCTGGCGAGGCAGCATGCTGCCGGTGCGCAGGTAGCGACTGTGCCAGCTCAGAGACTCGGTTATCAGATGCGGCGTGTGCTTGCCGTAGGAGAGCTCCTCAGACCGCTTGAGATAGTCGAGAAGCAGCGGCTTGTACTCGGGATGGGCGCACTTTTCGATGATCAGATGAGCCCTCTGCCGCGGCGAGAGCCCGCGCAGATCAGCGAGTCCCTGCTCGGTGACCACCACCTGCACGTCGTGCTCGGTGTGATCGACATGCGAGACCATCGGAACGATGGTTGAAATCGTTCCTTTCTTGGCCTCAGACGGAGCCATGAAGATCGAAAGGTATCCGTTGCGGGCGAAGTCGCCGGAACCCCCGATGCCGTTCTGGATGCGCGATCCCATGACGTGCGTGGAGTTGACATTGCCATAGATATCGGCTTCGATCATGCCGTTCATGGCGATGACGCCCAGACGGCGGATGATTCCCGGGTTATTCGAAATCTCCTGCGGGCGAAGCACGATGCGCTCGCGATACTTCGCCATATCGGCATTCACTTCGTCGAGCATTTCCGGGCTGAGCGAGAAGGCCGTCGCCGAAGCGGAAGTCAGCTTGCCCGACTTCAGCAGGCGGATCATGCCGTCCTGGATCACTTCCGTGTATGAAGTCAACCCCTCGAACGGACCCTCCTCCAGCCCAAACAGGACGGCGTTGGCAATGTTGCCCACGCCCGACTGCAGAGGCAGAAGATTCGAGGGCATGCGGCCCTTCTTCACTTCCCAGCTGAGAAATTCCAGAATGTGGCCTGCGATTTTCTTCGACGCCTCGTCCGGCGCCTTGAAGGGGCTGTTGCGATCAGGAGAATCGGTGGGCACGATCGCAACCACCTTCTCGGGAGCGACCTTCAGATAGGGCGAGCCGATTCGCTGCCCGGGGCTGGTGAGCGGAATCGGTTTGCGATTCGGGGGCGGCTCCAGGCCATAGTAGATGTCGTGCATGCCTTCGAGTGCCGATGGCTGCCAGGAATTCACCTCAAGGATCACTCGCTCCGCCTGATCGATCCAGGTCTTGTTGTTGCCGATCGACGAGCTGGGCACCAGCCGTCCGTCTTCGAGAATAGCCGTAACTTCGATTAAAGCTACGTCGAGCTTGCCCAGGAACCCGTACTCGACGAACTGGGCGACATGGCTCAGGTGGATGTCCATGTACTCCATCTCGCCCGCGTTGATGCGCTTGCGGGTCTCAGGATCCGATTGATAGGGAAGCCTCAGATGAATGCCGCCAGCCATGGCCAGCGCGCCATCGAGCTCCGGCCCGGTCGAGGCGCCGGTGAAGACGCTGACCTGGAACTTCTGCCCCCGGAAATGGGCTTCAGCAATGCGATGCGCCAATTCAAGCGGAACCGCCTTGGGATAGCCCGAGCCGGTGAAGCCGCTCATGCCGATCTGGTCGCCGGATTTGATCAGGGCGGCGGCCTCGGAAGGGCTCATGATCTTCCGTTCAAGGTTCGGGTTCAGGACACGGGCCGTGGTCTGGGGAACTGATGACATGGAGAATCCTCTTCTGCCTATGGCTCTCCAAGGTAATAGGGACGCAGAGTTGCATCTGTGATCTTGATCACATGCAGCTGTGGTTCGCTGTACAGAGTCCTTCCAGTTTGGTTTCGGCGCAGAGTGAGATGAGTGTGCTAACCCATTGGTTATAAAGGGCGAATGGCCTATGTTGGGGTGAGTCCGAAATAAATGCTTGACCTCTCCGCTCTGCACCGATAGAGTAGCGAGTTCCGGGAATGGCGTGAAGCATCTGGGCCTTCTGAGGTGCCTGCGCCTGGTGGCGAAGTCCAGAAAAATCGAGCATCTTCCCCATTCCGGTCCGCATCTATTCAAGTGAGTTTTGCGCTTACTCCTTTACAACCTACTAGGAATCAGTGACTTAGATCAGTCTTGGGGCTTAGGTCACCCTCCCGTGGCGGAAGGACGAAGGCGGAAGGCCACACTTACAAACCTATAAAGGAGAGATAAAGCACATGCGCTCTGATCGTGTGTTTGATGCTTTACAAACTCTGCGCAACCGGTATATGCTTTGCCAGCTTGCCTCCAAGGCCACGCGGAAGTTCCATCGGCCCAGCACCAGAATCCAGGAAACTATGAATGGAGTGCTGGATCGGATCGCGGGTTCGCCGCGGCAAGAGGTATTGTCGGAACCAGAGAATTTTGCTGAGGCACAACGGCGGGCTGCCTGATTAGTCCCGCCTTCCTGCCCGGTAGTATTTGAGTCTTCCCTGAGTCTCCTTCCTGTTGAAAATCTCCCGTTGACACTACCGAATACGCTCTAGTGCACGGGTTCAGGTGAATCATGACCATTGCTGAACTGAAAGAAAAGAACATCACCGAGCTGACCAAGATCGCAAGGACCCTGGAGCTGCCCGGTGCCAGCGGTATGCGCAAGCAGGACCTAATTTTCAAGATCCTGCAGGCGCAAAGCGAAAAAGAAGGCCATATCTTTGCTGAAGGCGTGCTTGAAATCCTGCCCGACGGCTATGGCTTCCTTCGCTCTCCCGATTACAACTACCTCCCAGGCCCGGACGACATCTACGTGTCGCCGTCACAGATCCGGAAATTCGACCTGAAGACCGGCGACACTATCAGCGGCCAGGTGCGGCCGCCGCACGAAGGCGAAAAATACTTTGCGCTGGTCAAGATTGAGGCCGTCAACTTCGAGTCGCCGGATGAGGCCCGCAACAAGATTCTGTTTGATAACCTCACGCCGCTGTATCCGCAGGAGCGGATCAAGCTGGAGACGACGCGTGATAATTCCAGCGCCCGGGTCATGGATTTGCTCACGCCTCTCGGCAAAGGGCAGCGCGGCCTGATCGTTTCGCCGCCCCGCGCCGGCAAGACCATGCTGCTGCAGAACGTTGCCAACTCGATTACCGCGAACCATCCGGAAGTCGTGCTGATGGTGCTGCTGATCGATGAACGTCCGGAAGAAGTGACCGACATGCAGCGTTCGGTGAAAGGAGAAGTGATTTCTTCGACCTTCGACGAACCGGCCGCGCGTCACGTGCAGGTGGCCGAGATGGTGATCGAGAAGGCAAAGCGGCTGGTCGAGCACAAGCGCGATGTCGTGATCCTGCTGGACTCGATCACGCGGCTGGCGCGCGCCTACAACACCATTGTTCCGCCCAGCGGCAAGGTGCTTTCGGGCGGCGTCGACTCCAATGCTTTGCAGCGGCCGAAGCGCTTCTTCGGTTCGGCGCGCAACATCGAAGAGGGCGGATCGTTGACCATTATTGCTACGGCGCTGATTGATACCGGTTCGCGCATGGATGACGTGATCTTTGAAGAATTCAAAGGCACAGGCAACAGCGAAATCATCCTGGAGCGCAAGTTGGTCGACAAGCGCGTCTTCCCGGCGATCGACATTCAGCGGTCGGGCACGCGAAAGGAAGAGCTGCTCATTCCGAAGGAAGATCTGCAGCGCATCTGGGTTCTGCGGAAAGTGCTAAACCCGTTGTCGCCGGTGGAAGCCATGGAACTGCTGATCGATAAGCTCAGCAAGACGAAGTCGAATGGCGAGTTTCTGGCGAATATGAGCGCACTGTAATTCTGCCAGCCTTCGTTCTGGAGGCTGGCACCTCGGTTCTGAAATCTTCCCTGCAAGTTTCTAATCCGGAAAATCTCTTTACAAAGCTGCATGCCCCTGCGCGCGCGTTTTCAAATTGAACGCGGTGACGCTCGGGGTGGGGACGCATCTAAGACGGCGAGGCGCATATATTCGGAGTCCGCGCCGCTGCGAGGCCGAGGTCTACCGATGGTTGTTGTTGGTAAACTCTGTGCGTCTCACGGGAGCGAGAAAGAATGAATACGAGGATGTTTGTGCCCGCGATGGTGGTGCTTTTATCGTTTTGTTCCGGTGCTGTCGCGCAGGAGTCCGCGACAAAGCCAGTTCCCAATCGTGATCCGCAAACAGCGGTGATTTCGACGAGCGATGTCGATCTTTTCTGGCGGGCCTACGATGGATGGAAGACTGACGCCAAGGCTGCGCCTGATCAGCTCGCCGCGATTCTCGATCGCGATTACGTCAAGAAGGGGTCGCAGGGCGTTCAGGATTTCGTTCCTCATCGCATTATCAGCGGCGAAGAACTGGCAAAAACGATCCTTAAGGACCAGAAGTATTACGACGATGTGCGTGCGAACACGGAAAAAATGCAGGGGTTCATTCCAGAAATCCGCAAAGGCTTCGAACGGCTCAAACGGATATATCCGGAGGCCGTTTTCCCGCCGGTTTACTTTGTGATCGGACGGCGAAACTCGGGCGGCACGGATAGCGAGAACGGTTTGATCATCGGCGCTGAGATGTTTGCCGATAGCGGCTCGCGAATTCATCTGGATGAGGTGGTGTGCATCGTGATTCATGAACTGATCCACTACCAGCAGCAAACCAAGGGCAGCGACCTGACTGCGCAAATCATGAAAGAAGGCGCCGCCGACTTCATCGCCGAGCTGATCACCGGCAACGAGATCGATGAGAATACGAAGCCTTACGGTGATTCTCACGAGCAGGAATTGTGGAAGAAGTTTCAGGAAGACGCGAAGAAGAATGATCTGAAACCGTGGCTTTACAATGCCGGTGACGCGAATCGCGTAGGTCCGCCGGACCTTGGCTATTACATGGGATATAAGATTTGCCAATCCTTCTATGAGATTTCAACCGACAAGGACGCTGCGTTAAGAACGATCATTGCGATGAAGGAGCCGACGGGCATCATCGAAACGAGCGGCTACTCGCAGCGGTTTCACTAGCGTGGCCTGCGAATCGAATTTCTATCGTCTGGGCCATTGTTGTACCTGATGCGATTCACCGGACGTATAATTTTTCTACGCAGAGTGCAAGCTGACTCTGGGCGAGGTTTTCCGTGGCATTCAGAGTGTGTAAGTGGATCATTCTCCTCGTGAGTTTGGCCTTCCCGGTTATTGCCCAGAATTCGGCGCCGACTCCGCCGCAGCCTCCGCCACAAGTGGAAATTAACCCGCCCTTCAACGATGCGGACGAGGCGCGCGATCGCATGACTCGCGATATGGAACGAAAAGCGGCGAAGGAACGGGTCGCCGCCCTCAAGAGCGATACCGACAAGCTGCTGAAGCTGTCGATTGAGCTCAAGCAGTATGTCGACAAGTCCGACGAGAATGTACTCTCCCTCGACGTGATCAAGAAGGCCGAGGAAATCGAGAAGCTGGCGCATAGCGTCAAGGACAAAATGCGCGGTCCGAACTAGCGAGGACTGCAGACGTTCCGCTGGCTGCCGTCCGCCGGATGTCTTCATGCCTGCCCGGGTTGCCTGATTCAGACTCCCAGGAGTCAGTCCTGATCGAGAAACTCCTTCCCTTAGGAAGTGTTTTCATCTCCAAATGCCGCTGAATGCGGATCGGAGAGATGAAATATGAAACGCGCGATCGCCGGAATTCTGCTGCTGGTCGGACTTAGTGTTGCCCCGGCTCTCGCCTGGGACGGGAACCGAGGACTGCGCCGGGATATCCGGCACGATCAGGCCCAGACTGCTCGGGACCGCCGCCAATTGCGCTGCGATCTGTATCGGGGAGACTACTCCGCAGCGCGTCACGAGCGCCGCCAGATTCGCCGGAGAGAGCGCGACCTGAACCGCGACTACCGGGAACTCTACGGGCGATAGCGGGGGCGCAGACAGAAACGCCATCCGGACCGAATCCGGATGGCGTGGTTAGAGTTTTTGCTCCTTACTCTGCGCTCGTTTTGATTCGCATACCGTAGAACGAACGATACACGAAGAACAGCGACGTGACGAAGAAGGCCAGCGCCAGAAGGTCGGTGATGGTTGAGCCTTTCTGGCCCGACAACGATACTGCCAGTTCGACTGCCAGCAGGCCAAACAGGGTGGTGAACTTGATGACCGGGTTCAGGGCCACCGACGACGTATCTTTGAACGGATCGCCAACTGTATCGCCGATGACCGTGGCGGCATGAAGTTCCGTGCCCTTCTGCTTGAGTTCGACCTCGACGATTTTCTTTGCGTTGTCCCAGGCGGCCCCAGCGTTGGCCATGAAGATAGCCTGATACAAGCCAAAGATCGCGATCGAAATCAGATAGCCGACGAAATAGAAGGGCTCCACGAAGGCGAAGGCCAGAGTTCCAAAAAAGACCGCGATGAAGATATTCAGCATGCCCTTCTGTGCATACTGCGTGCAGATGGCGACGACTTTCTTGCTGTCGGAAACAGAGGCCTTTTCTACACCCTCGAGCTTGATGTTGGCCTTGATGAACTCGACCGCTCGGTAGGCGCCGGTCGTGACCGCTTGGGTGGATGCGCCGGTGAACCAATAGATCATGGCTCCGCCGGTGATCAGGCCAAGGAAGAAGGGCGCGTGCAGAAGCGAGAGCTTGTCGACGTTCGCGCTAAGACCGTTCGTCAGCGCCATGATGATGGAAAAAATCATGGTGGTCGCGCCGACGACGGCCGTCCCGATCAAGACCGGTTTCGCGGTGGCCTTGAAGGTATTGCCGGCGCCGTCATTGGCTTCGAGAAGGTGTTTGGCACGGTCAAAGTTGACGTCGACGTTGAAGTCCTTCTTGATTCCCGCCACAACATTCGGAACCTGTTCGATCAACGACAGCTCATACACCGATTGCGCATTGTCGGTGACCGGGCCATAGGAATCGACGGCGATGGTCACAGGGCCCATGCCGAGGAATCCGAAGGCCACCAGCCCGAAGGCGAACACGGCCGGTGCGAGCATGCCGGCGGCCGCGGCCAAGCCCATAGTGCTCATGTAATAGGCAAGAGCCATGAGAAACATCATGGACAAGCCGAGATAGTAGCCGGAGAAGTTGCCGGCGACGAACCCCGACAAGATTCCCAGCGAGGCTCCGCCTTCCTGCGCCGAGATCACTACTTCCTTCACGTGCCGCGATTCGACTGAGGTGAACACCTTCACCAGTTCCGGAATAATCGCGCCCGCCAGCGTGCCGCAGGAAATGATCGTGCCCAGCTTCCACCACTGCGAAGGATCGCCTCCGAGATCGGGGATGACGTAGTAAGAAACCAGATACGTCAATGCGATGGAGACGATCGAAGTGATCCAGACCAACGAAGTGAGGGGAGCTTCGAAATTCATCTCGTCGGAGGAACCATATTTCGCTTTGGCGATCGCGCCATTCAGGAAGTACGAGCCTGAACTCGAGATCAGCATCATCACGCGCATGACGAAGATCCACACCAGCAGTTGCACCTGAACGGTTGGATTGCTCACACCGAGCAAAATGAAAGTGATCAGTGCTACGCCGGTGACGCCATAGGTTTCGAAACCGTCTGCCGAGGGTCCGACGGAGTCGCCGGCGTTGTCTCCGGTGCAGTCGGCGATGACGCCCGGGTTGCGAGCGTCGTCTTCCTTGATCTTGAAGACGATTTTCATCAGGTCGGAACCGATGTCGGCAATTTTGGTGAAGATGCCGCCGGCAATGCGTAGCGCTGCCGCGCCCAACGACTCCCCGATGGCGAATCCGATAAAGCAGGGGCCGGCGTAGTCCCCGGGAACGAACAGCAAAATGATGAGCATGATGAGCAGTTCGACCGAGATGAGCATCATGCCAATGCTCATGCCTGCCTGGAGCGGGATCTCATAAAGCGGGTAAGGCTTGCCGGGCAAGGAAGCGAACGCCGTTCTGGAGTTAGCGAAAGTGTTGACGCGAATCCCGAACCACGCCACGCCATAGCTGCCGGCGATGCCAACCAGACTGAAGGCGAGGATGATGACCACGCGCGCAATTTCCATGTGCTGCAGCACGCCAAAGTAGAGAAGAATAATGACCGCGATAAAAGCCCAGAGAAACAGGATGAATTTCCCTTGCGTGAACAGATAGGTCTTGCAGGTTTCGTAGATCAGTTCCGAGATCTCGCGCATTGCGCTGTGCACTGGCAGGTTCTTCAGGCGCATGTAGATCACCATGCCGAAGATGTACCCGAACAAGCAGAACAGAATGCCGACCAACAGGAGTTTGTGGCCATTGATGGCGCCGTGGAAGAAGGTTACTTGGCTGAGATTGGGAAGCTTGAGGGCGGCTTCACCGCCGGCAGCCTCGCTGGGAGACTGGGCAAAAGCACTCGTGGCGCCCAAGGTCAGCAGCGCGGCGAGGGCCGCAATTCGCGTAGCCGTGCTGTGCAGAAACGCAGCCACGGCGAGCCAGATGCGCATAAGAAATCCTCCGGATTAAGACGGTTTTCTGGAATTTTCAAACGTGTCTAGGCACTGCCTTCCGAAAATGCCGAGGTCCGCATTTTCCGATCGGAGTGTGCTAACGGTAAAGCGACACCCCATTGGACCCCGGATGTGATTTCGGAATTCCGAACACGCTTCCACCGCAAGACTTAAAGGAGTGATGAAGCTTGGCCGCGTCGGAGTTTGCGCCGGGGATGTACGAGAAGACTTGCCGCCAAAATTGACTAGAGAAGATCTACTCTAGCCCGGCACCCTGCGCAAAACGGGCATTTATAACACGTCGCCGCGGCAGGGTCAAACCCACAAAGGTGCGAGCGAAGATGCTGCGAAGTCCTCGGTTCCGAAATGGATTTGCAACCGCCAGACGCGGCGATTTCAGCCGGGATTCGAGTTTCGACTCGCTGTCTTTTCATCACCGCAGCTTGTAGACTCGTGGGACACTTCCTCGGACATGCATCGAAGGTTGGCGATTCCGGCTATTCTCTTATTCCTCATCGTACCCGCGAGGGGATGGCAAAACGCGCCGGTCCCGACTACGGGTTCCGGACTGCAGGAGTCGAAGACGAAAGAGAGCCTGCGACCGGGGTACGTTGGAGATGATGCTTGCCGTTCCTGTCATGCTGAGAAGGTCCGTTCGTTTCAGCATACTGCCCATTTCCTGAGTTCGAGACCGGCCGAAGCAAAGTCCATCCTAGGCAAATTCGCGGAAGGCGAGAACATACTCAAGACTGCGAACCCTCTACTGTATTTCCGAATGGACTCGCGGCATGTCGATAACGAGATGGCGTTCTTCCAGACTGCCGTCGAGGGAAAGCCGCCGTACGTCACCTCGCGCAGCGAACGGTTCGCGTTCGTCGTCGGCTCGGGGGGGAAAGGGCAGACCTATCTGTTCTGGAAGGCAGGAGAACTCTTTCAGCTTCCGGTTTCCTACTGGGAAGCGCTGGGCTGGGTCAACAGTCCGGGCTATCGAGACGGCTTCGCCGATTTCGATCGGCCGATCATTCCCCGCTGTCTGGAGTGCCACGCCACCTATTTCAAATCCATTCCGCCGGGTCCGAATCGCTACAGCACAACCGGTTTTGAACTTGGCATTCAGTGTGAAACATGTCATGGTCCCGGGCAACAGCATGTCGAAAGCGAAAAGTCAAAATCACGTCCACTGGCTGACGCTGACATTCTGAACCCGGCGCGCTTCCCGCGTGATCGGCAGATGGATCTATGTGCATGGTGCCATGCGGGAGCGGGTCAACCGCTTCAGACGGCGTTCTCTTACCTTCCCGGCCAACCGCTTGATAAGTACCTGAGTTTCCCAGCGACGCCCGCACCGGCGCCCCTTGACGTTCATGGCAACCAGATCGCCCTGCTCAAGCAAAGCACTTGCTACCAGCAGAGTTCGATGACATGCCTGACCTGTCACGACGTCCATACGCAGCAGCACGATGCGGCAGATTATTCCCGGCGCTGCCTCAATTGCCACAAGCCGGACTCCGCCACCTTCGCCAAAGCAGGTCATCCGCTGACCGACAACTGCATCGACTGCCATATGCCGCAGCAGGAGACGAATCTGATCGTCTTCGACTGGAAAGGGCGCAGAGAGAGACCGAAGATCCGAAACCACTGGATCAAGGTCTACTCTGATAGCGATCTGATGAATGCCAACCCGTGATCAAGTCGCGGTGGCAGTACGAATCTCGCCACCTAAGGCCCGGTCACGGTCGCGGCGTACATAGCGTTTAGCAGGTCCTGCGAGTGGCCATCGTAGTCGGCGTCGAGCGACCACATGAAGGTTCCGCCCAGTTGCCAGTCCCAATCGGAAGACCACGTGCGGAAATAGGTCGAGAAGAAATCATCGTAGGTGACGTAGCCGTCGCTGCCGTCTTTTTTGATCATGTACGGCACATATGCGATCGGATCGTAGAGCGTCTCCCATCCATTGCGATTGATCCGCTGCTTGATCCACGTACCGTAGTTTTCGGTCAGCACCGCCTCGTCGCAATCGCCGTCGGGCGTGGTGGCGGAATTGGGACAGAGTCCGAATTGTTGATTGATGTTGGTGTAGTAGTAGCCGTAGAACGGCGTGCCCATATTCAGTTGCGCGCCGGGAACCTGTTTGAGGAAGATCTTGGCCGCCTCACGCGCGCTGCCGCCGGGCTCGCATTCCCACGGCGCGGGATCGTGGTAATCCCAGAAGATCGGTGAATTGAGCTGGCCATACTGCGTCCAGGGACCGGCGCAGTCGTACATCATGATATTGAAATAGTCCGTGGTCTTCTGGAGCGCCTTCACGTCCCAGCCGGGCCCGCCCCACGGGGCTACGTCAATCGACAGCGTGTACTTCGGATTGGATTTCCGAAGCTTGGCCATCAAGTGAACCAGGAACTGCGTGTCCTGCGCGGTCGCGGGATACTCCCAGTCGATGTCGACGCCGTCGTAGTCGAAGGTTTCCTCGAAGGCGCGGACATTATCGACCAGGCGATCGACGTCGCCGCTCTCTTCCAATCCGGTGAAATCGCCGCCCAGCAGCAGCAAAACCTTCACGCCGTTGGCATGGGCGAGATTATTAAGTTCGGGCTCGTGGAAGCCATCGGGAACCGAAAGGCTGCCTGCAGCGTCGAACGATACTCCGGCGTGATTGATGTGCGTGAGCTTTTTGTAGGGAATCTGGGCGTGACCGTAGACTGGCGTCTGAAACTGGCTCCAATAACCGTAGTCGCCGACGATGCGCTTCGGCAAATGATTTGCATAGGATTCCTGCGCCGGGGCAGAGACGGCTGAAAACAGAATGGTGACGAATGTGAACATGAGTGAAGCGAGGAGCAGGCGGGCCACTCTGGGCATGGTACCTCCCGAAAAAGAGGTTGGGCCGGAACAGAGCGCCGGAAGCGGCATCCGGCCGGAAGCCCGAGGATTTTACCACGAGAATGCGACCGCTGCCGCAGATTTTGCCTTCCGCCGAAAGCTCTCGTCTCGGGCGGGGAAGCGTTGCTACTTCAGGGTCACATTCATGTGCAGATTGTGGGCCACGAACGCCCACTCGTCGGAATATTCCTCGATGATTTTGGAAATTGGTTTGCCCGCGCCATGGCCCGCCTTGGTCTCGACTCGTATGAGCACGGGTGCCGGTCCCCCCTGGTCGGCCTGCATGGTGGCGGCGAATTTGAAGCTGTGGGCGGGAAAGACGCGATCATCGTGATCGGCGGTGGAGATCATGGTTGGAGGATACTTTGTCCCCGGCTTCAGGTTCTGCAGCGGGGAATACGCGTACAGATACTTGAAGTCCTCGGGGTTATCGGAAGAGCCGTAGTCGGAGGTCCAAGCCCAGCCGATGGTGAATTTCTGGAAACGCAGCATATCCAGCACGCCGACTTCGGGCAGGGTTGCGCCATAAAGATCCGGACGCTGGGTGAGGCAAGCGCCAATCAGAAGGCCGCCGTTGCTTGCGCCCCGAATCGCCAGCTTGGGAGTGGAAGTGTACTTGTTAGCAATGAGCCATTCGGCCGCGGCAATGAAATCGTCGAAGACGTTCTGCTTCTTCGCCTTTGTCCCAGCCAGGTGCCACTCTTCGCCGTATTCGCCGCCTCCGCGCAGGTTCGGCTGCGCGTAGATGCCACCCATTTCCAGCCAGACCAGATTCGCCACCGAGAAAAACGGCCGCAGTGAAATGTCGAATCCGCCGTAGGCATAGAGCAGCGTGGGGTTCTGCCCATCGAGCTTGATGCCTTTCTTATACGTCAGGAACATGGGGATGCGAGTGCCGTCTTTGCTGCGATAGAAAACCTGGGTGGTTTCGTACTGGCTGGCATCGAAATCCACGACCGGCTGGCGAAACAAGACGCTTCTGCCGGTCTCGGGCTCAAAGCGATAGATTGTGGTCGGAGAGATGAAACTGGTAAACGCGTAGAAAGTCTCCTTGTCCTTCCGCTTCCCGCTAAAACCATCTGCCGTGCCGATGCCGGGCAAAAGGACAAAGCTCCGAAACTTGCCATCGAGCTCATAGATCGAGACAGCGGTCTTGGCGTCCTTCAGATAAACGAGAAAAAACAGATTGTCCACGACGCTCGCGTATTCAAGTTTGTCGTTGCTCGGCGGAATGACGGTTTTCCAACTGGCTCGTTCAGGATGCCGGGTGTCGATCGCAATGACGCGGCCCTTGGGTGCGTCGAGATCGGTTTGAATCCAGAAAACTGGCCCATCGTTGTCGATGAACTGATATTGCGCGTCGAAATCGTCGAGCAACTTCACCACGGAAGAATCTGGCTGAGTCAGGTCCTTGTAATAGAGTCGCGTTTTAGGGGACGTCCCTTCCGAAACGGTGATGATGAGATAGTGCCCGTCACTGGACACATTTCCCCCGAAAAGCATCTCTTTGTTGTCTGGGCGATCGTAGATCAGTTTGTCGTCCGCTTGTGGCGTACCGAGTTGGTGATAGTAGAGCTTCTGGAAGTAGTTGGTCTCGCGCAGAGCAGTGCCCGACTTGGGTTCGTCGTAGCGGCTGTAGAAGAAGCCCTTGTCGTCCTTCGTCCAGGAAGCTCCGGAAAACTTGACCCATTTGATCAAGTCGGGCAGGTCCTTGCCCGTGTCTACATCGCGTACGTGCCATTCCTGCCAGTCCGAACCGGAAGCCGCCGTGCCGTAGGCCAGGAGCTTCCCATCATCGGTGATGGCAGTGCCCGATAAGGCGACGGTGCCATCGGAGGAGAGAGTATTGGGATCGAGCAGTACCCGCGGTTCGGCATTCAGCGAGTCCGCCACCAGGAGCACGTTCTGATTCTGGAGGCCGTTGTTATGCTGATAAAAGTAGCGTCCACCTTCCTGCTCGGGAACACTGAAGCGCTCATAGTTCCAAAGCTTCTGCAGACGGTCGCGGATCGCGTCGCGATAGGGGATCTTGTCCAGATAGCCGAAGGTCAGCTTGTTCTCGGCTTCGACCCAATCATGAGTGTCAGTGGAATTCGTATCCTCGAGCCAGCGGTAAGGATCAGCGACCTTGACTCCATGGTAGTCATCGACCTGATCCACTGTCTTTGCCTTCGGGTAAACCAGCGGCACGTCATCGGTCTGGGCCGCGAGAGAAAGAACGAATAAACACAGAGACCCTGCAAGCGCGAATGCAACAGAAATGAATCGAGATTTCATTGGAGAACTCCGGTCGGACTGGATGAATATCCACTTCATTACGAGGGAAGAGGATTATTCTGCATCACCGGTGCTTTCGAGTACAAGTGAGGTCGACTTGCTCGAATCGCAAGATCTCGGCCGGTGCCACGAAAGATGGCAGAACTTGGAAATTGAAGATGAAGCGGACCGGTGAAACAGCAACACGGAAGTACCGTTATGTGCCGCCGGAAATCCGAAAACCCCACTTCTCACGAGTCCATATGAGAAGTGGGGCACCCGGCCGATCGGAAAACTTGGTTTAGCGAGCAGGAGCGGAAGTTTGGGCTGGCCGAGGTCGGGACGCGTCGCTCGAGGGCGACGAGGCCTTGAGGTCCCATCGGCAGAGCGGACAACGGGTCGCCACTGCATAGACGATCCGACCAAACACTGCGCACTTGGGGTTGGGACAGCTTTTCATCGAAGCCACCAGATTTCTCGCTGTGCGCGCCACGTCGGTCCGCGCCGACCACGCACTCTGCCACGCTACCATGAAAAATGGATCTTCTGGTCTGTCTTTTTGACTGGTCTGGATCGTATTTTCTTCTAGGTAGAGGTGAAATTGGGGGTGGTTCGCCCGATAAAACAGGATATTCGCCACTATCGGGCTACTCTGCCCGACTATCGGGCTATTTTCTCAGGCGGAATACTGTTTTAAGGTCCATGTTTACGGCGCAGGCATGTCGAGTGAGGACCGAGCCCGAGCTCAGTCCCATATGCCTCCCCCGCTAGTCCGCCATCGCTTGGCCAAGGCCAAGTTTGGTTCGCTGGTGCGCTGGACGCGAGGGAAGGAGAAGCTCGAAAGAATGTCGCAAGAGATCGTGCGTTGCCCTTACTGTGTGCTGGGTGACGAGTTTCGCCCGATGTTCCGGCGATCGAGGAAGCGTTTTATCTGTCTGGTCTGCGGCCACACCGCAACTCCCGATCCACCTTATTCCAAATGCCATTGTACGAAGTGCCGGCGGATGAACCTGATCGCCAGCCGATGCAAGAGCGGGGTGGAACTGTACCCGCCGATGGCGACAAGCCTGCGTAGCGGGCATCGTCAGACATAACAAAAATGTCGCGGCCAGGGAGCGAACTATGGGACAGCAGCAGATCCGGGATTGACGTGCCTTCCGCCATGTGTGAGACTTTTGCTGGGCAAAACAGTCGTTCGTTGGGGCGGACTTATGCGTGCTACTCGGGTCAGTAAAATCTGCGTCTTTTTCCTTCTCTCTTCCGCGATCGCTTTGGCTCAGCGTGGAGATGTCTTTAACGATCCCGGCGCGACGACAACCACCGTAAGCGGATACGAAAGCCGTGGCGGGGGAACGATCCTGATGCTCACTGTCTATGCGGGCAACAACAAGACCTTGATGGATCGTCAGTCGGTGGTGAAGCTAAGCAATGTAACAACCAAAACGGTCAATTGGCAGACCACCGGCGATGGGTCGGTCGCTTCGTTCGGCGACCTGCAATTTGGGCACTACGACATTGAAGTGAGCGCGGTCGGATACCTGACCGAGCACAAGGAACTGGAGATCATCAGTGCGATCGCTACCCAGCAGATCGATATCGTTCTGCAGCCCGATCCGTCAGCGGTCGATTTTCAGGTCGCCGATGCGGCTGTCCCCGCTAAAGCCCGGAAGAACGTCAAGCACGGCCTGAGGGCGCTAAAGTCAGGCAATCTCACGGACGCGGGAAAGCATCTCGACGCGGCGTATAAGGTCGCTCCGGCCAACCCGCAGATCGACTTTCTCATGGGCTATCTCTTTTATCAGCGGCGGGATCTCGGACGCGCCCAGAACTTTCTGGCGGCGGCTACGTCGCTCGATCCAGGCGACGTGCAAGCGCTCACTCTGCTGGGACGCGTCGGCCTTCAGCAGGAGGATTATGTCGGCGCGACGTCTTATCTGGAAAAGGCCATCGCCGCCGACTCCGGATACTGGCGCGCTCACGATCTTCTGGCAGGAGCCTACCTGAAGCAGCAACGTTTTCAGGACGCCCGTACCCAGGCGGAGATGGCGCTCGACCAGAGCAAGGGCGCAAGCAACAGCTCGAAACTAGTGCTGGGACAGGCGCTAGTCGATCTTGGCGAGAAACAGAAGGGAATCGAGCAGCTCAAGGCCTTTGTCGAGTCCTCGCCTAAGAGCGCGACGGTCCCGCAAGTGAAGGATCTGATTGCACAGCTCGAGGCACCGGAGGCGGCTCCGACCGTGGCAGCAAAGCCGGAGGTCAAGGCGCCCGCGATCGATCCGCTCTCTGCTACGCCCGATCCGGTGGTTTCGATCAAGCCGTGGCAGCCGCTCGGCATCGATGAGATGAAGCCGGAGGTGGCCGCGGGCGTTTCTTGCCCGGTCGATCACATTCTCCAGATGACGGGGAAGCGGATGGAGGAGTTCGTCGATAATGTATCGCGCATTGCCGCCATCGAGCACCTGCTGCACGAGCAATTGGACGAGCTTGGCACCCCGATGACCAAGCAGACGCGGGACTTCAACTATGTCGCGGCGTTCTCCGAAGACAAGCCCGGCTATCTGGGTATCGAGGAGTATCGTTCCGAGCATCTGGGATTGGAATCCTATCCGGATCACATCGCCAGCAGCGGCTTTGCCGGACTAGCGCTGGTGTTTCATCCCATACTGTCAGGAAACTTCGACATGACCTGCGAAGGCCTGGGCGAACTGCATGGGCAGGCGACGTGGCTGGTGCATTTCCGGCAGCGTGACGACCGACCCGCACGCCTGCACGACTACCGCGTGGGCAACAATTATTACTCGGCGAGGCTGAAGGGACGCGCCTGGATCACTGCCGATAAATTCCAGATCGTCCGCATCGAATCGGAGCTCGTCAGTGCGATCCCGCAGATTCAGTTGCGCAGCGAGCATCAGATTGTGGAGTATGGGTCGGTCGAGTTTCAGAAGAAGAACCTCGAATTGTGGCTGCCGAAGACGGCGGAGATATACTTCGACTTCCGCAGCCACCGCTACTACCGCCGGCACAGTTTCGACCACTACATGCTGTTCGCAGTCGATTCGACCGAGAAGCGCAAAGAGCCACAGGCGAAAGTCGAGCCGCCGCAATCGTAGGCGGGCGCTCAGTCGGACCGGCGGCAGCTGCAGATTTCGCGCAGATTCTGACTCAAGCCAAACCGCGGGCTAGAGTCCGCACTCTCCCGCCGCTGATCACTACTCCTTCATTCCCAGCTGCCAGAACAGAAACGAATAGATATCGGTAAACTCTTCAATCTGCTTGGCGACGGGCTTCCCGGCACCGTGGCCGGCCTTGGTCTCGATTCGTAACAGGATGGGACGGGTGCGGCTCTGTCCGTTCGCGGCTTCCGCCTGCATCTCGGCGGCCATCTTGCGCGCGTGCATGGGATCGACACGGGTATCGCTCTCGGCTGTCATAAACAGGATCGCGGGATACTCCGTGCCCAGTTTCACGTGGTGATACGGCGAGTAGGCGTAGAGCCATTTGAACTGCTCCGGATTTTCGGCGCTGCCATACTCGGGAATCCAGAGCTTGGCGATTTGGAAATCCTGATAATGGAGCATATCGAGCAGCGGCACCTGGCAGACGACGGCGCGAAACAGATCGGGCCGCTGCGTGATCATCGCTCCCATGAGCAGGCCACCATTCGATCCGCCCTGGATGGCGAGGTGCCGCGCGTCGGTGTATTTGGCGGAGATCAGGTGCTGGGCGGCAGCGATCATATCGTCGAAAACATTCTGCTTTTTGTCGAGCATACCGGCGCGATGCCAGTCTTCACCGAACTCGGCGCCACCGCGCAGGTTGGCGACAGCGTAGACACCGCCGTGCTCCATCCAGAGATACGCGGTGCGGCTGAAAGTAGGAGTCAGGCTGACGTTGAAGCCGCCGTAGCCGGTCAGCAGCGTGGGATTGCGCCCGTTTTTCGCCAGTCCTTTCTTGTGGACGATGAACATGGGCACGCGGGTACCGTCTTTCGAGTGGAACCACTCTTGATCTACTTCGTATGCCGAGGGATCGATGGAGGGCGCGGAAACCTTCGTCCACAGCGAGGTGGAGTTGTCCTTGAGATCGAAACGATAGATGGCTGGGGCGAAGGTGAACGACTGGAATCCGTAGAAGACCTCATCTCGGTTCCAGCGGCCTCCAGCGCCAAAAATCGAGCCGATGGCGGGCAGAGAGATATCGGTGAGTTTCTTGCCGTCGAGATCGAAGATCTTCAGCTGCGACGAGGCGTTCTGCTCGTACTGAGTAAAGAGCTTGCCTCCGTAGACGGCCGCACCTTGCAGCACAGCATCCGACTGCGGAATGAGTTCTTGCCAGTCAGCGCGTTCGTAATCGCCCGCATTCGTGACGAAGACGCGATATCGTGGAGCATCTTCGTTGGTGGTGATATACAGCTTGCCGTCATAAATATCGGCGCTGTAGAGAAAATCCTTGCCGGTAGTGACGCGCGTCGGCGGCGTGTCTTTCTGCAAGTCCATCAGAAAGAGCTCAGACTTGGTCCATCCCTGGGAAACGTTGATCAGCAGCCAGCGGCCATCATTGGAAAGCGTGACGCTCGGCCAGTCTTCAGGATCGCGGCCCTCGCCGAAGATGGGATCGTCGGTGTCGATCGGGCTTCCCAAAAGATGGAAGAAGACGTGGCGGTTGTACATTTCCTGGCCAGCCGGGACGTCGCCCTTGTTCGGATAACGCGTGTAGTAGAAGCCCGAATTGTCGTGCAGCCAGGCAATCGAGGCGGCGCGCGTGCGCTCGATCGTGTCGGGGAGCAGGGTGCCGGTTTTCGTCTCGATGACATGCAGCGTCGACATCTCCGAGCCGCTGGCCGACGTGCCATAGGCCACGTACTTGCCGTTCTCGCTGGGTTCGTACCAGTCCAGGGCGACGGTCCCATCGGCCGCCAGTTGATTGGGATCGATCAGGACGCGATCGGGACCATTCACTCCTTCCCGCACGTAAAGAATGGGCTGGTTCTCTGTGCCTTCGCGCCGCATATAGAAGTAGTCGCGCCCGGCAAGGTGCGGCGGAGTGATGCTGCCGATCGAAAGCAATTGGGTGAGCCGCTGGTTAATCTGAGCGCGCCCGGGCAGAAGATCGAGGATGGAGCGGGTATAGCCCAGTTCCTCGTCGACCCACTTCCGGGTTTCTGGACTATTGCCGTCTTCAAGCCAGTGATAGTTATCGACAACCCTGGTGCCGTGAAAGATCTCGACGTAGGGCTTGATCTCGGCTACGGGAGGGGCTGCCGGGGCGGTCGACGATGCGGGAGGGGATTTGGAGTCGCCAGAGGCAAAGACCGACGCAGCGACCGCGGACAGGGAAGCGACGACGAGGAGCAAACGCAGACCTCCTGACATGAAAACCTCGAGGCAAGACGATAGGTGCATGGCGAGCGGAGTAGCCAGGCTGAAGAAGTAGCGTATCAGAAAGCAGAGGCGGAATTCCCGAAAGCAACAAAGCGCAAAAAAGGAACCAATCCTGCGAAGCCGAGACCTTCGTGATCTCGAGTATAGGGGAAACGCGGCGCTAAGCTCGAACTGCGGCGAGGCACATCGCTCGCCGCGTGAGGATCGAATGAGTGCAACGTTTCAATGGCGAGACAGCTACAGCGTGAAAGTAGCGGCGATGGACAACCAGCACAAGAAGCTGTTCGAACTGGTGAGCGAGCTGCACGGCGCGATGGGAGAAGGACATGGGAAGGACGTGGTCGACAACGTTCTGCACAAACTGATCGACTACACCGTGAATCACTTTTCCGCGGAAGAAAAGCTCATGGAGAAATATAAGTATCCAGGATTGCTGGCACATCGAGCCGAACACAAAGCGCTGACCGACAAAGTGTTGGCCTTCAAAAAAGACTTCGAAGCCGGCACCGGTAGCGTGACGCCGCAGCTGATGATGTTTCTGCAGCAATGGCTGCGGAATCACATTCAGACCGTCGACCAGCGCTACGGCGAGTTCCTGAATGCGCACGGAGTGCATTAGAACCGGTGCGGCATCATCGTTTTCGTGCAGCGGAGAAGTCGGCAGCAGGGGGCCGGCCCGGTTTTCATGATCCCGCGCCGGATGCTATGATAATGACCGATTAGATACGGCTCGGCCATCAGCGCCCGAGCCGCTCACTCCTCAGTAGCTCAATGGCAGAGCATCCGGCTGTTAACCGGAGGGTTGTAGGTTCGAGTCCTACCTGAGGAGCCATTCTTTTGTCGCCTGCTCGAGCTTTTCCCGGGTTGTTGGGCGCCTCAGAGCGAGATGATCGAGCTTAATTCCCCGATCTCAGGACGACCGTATTGCGTTCGTCCCCGGCGATCACACGGTAGAAGGTTTTCAACTCTCCAACCTTGGCGACGGGAACGCTGAGTTCCTTGATTTCGAAAGTGCGGCTGTAGTGGATGACGTTACCCTTCACCTCGGTTTTGGCGTGATAGTCGGCGAACTCGTCATCCACATCGACCGGCGGCGGAACGTCGTCGACCACAAAGCCTGCCGGGATCGTGATGTCGAAGCTGTCGGTGTCGTGCAAGGGCGCGCCGAGGTCGACGGGAAACTTACGGGCTTCCTTTGTCTCCAGAAAGCCTTCGGTCTTCACCCCGATCACTCGGGGCCGCACCAATAACATGTTGCCCACATTTTTGGCGTAGGCTGGCGCCTGCAGGGCATAGCGAAAGCCGAACGGCTGGTCGGTGAGATCGAGGTTGATCAGGCTGGCCTGGGTAATCTGGTAGAGCGACAGCGATCCGGAGAGCAAATCTTCGATCGGTTTGATGCGATCTGTACTCTTCGTGGCCTGACGTAAAGCATAGCGCTCCGACCATGCACGATCGCCCATCCGCGTCTCGCTGACTTCGCCCTTGAGCGTCCCAGCTGCATCGAGAGTGAAAGTCCCGGCGCGCACGATGCTGTTCATACTCGGTGACTGCTGCGGCAAGCGCACCAGTTCCCCTCCATCCGGGGTGACCAGCACAGCGTAGTTTGCCTGAAGGTGTCCGGAGATCTGCCCGAAGGGAGTCAGTTCGTTGGTAGGATCAAAATAAAGGAGCGTTCCCAGCTTTGGGTGCTGCACCGTCGCTACCAAGGTTGCATCCGAAAGGCTCGGCGGCAATTTGATCGCCAGAATCATGTGATTGAAAACGAATGGATTCGCCGGAGTGTCGGAGGTTACAGATCCACGCCGGGAATTGATCACGACATAATAGGAATCGATGCCGATCTGGCTGAGCATCGAGCTCATCAATGTCGCTTTATCTTTGCAGTCTCCGTAATGGTGAGTGAAAATCTGCGCCGCCGAATGCGGCTGCCAGCCGCCGATTCCCAACTCAATCGCAACATAGCGAACATCCTGCTGCACGAACTTGGCCAGCGCTTGCATCTTTGCCAGAGGAGTGCCAGCGGAGGAGGTGAGCGATGCCACCTCTTGTTTAATCTCAGGCGACGCGTCGCGCCGTCCGGTGGCCAGTCCCAGTTCCCACTTGCCCATCTGCTGCCAGGTGGTGATGACCTTGTCTCCGTCAAGGCCGCCTTGGGGAAAATAAGACACGACCATCTCGCCTGACACTCCGTCGCGCGGCGGCATGTCCGTTTCGTTTCGAATTGCTTTTATGTCACCGAGGTTCCACTGGAGCTGGCCTCCCGCCTCGACAGGTTTGGTCTCGGGATAATTCAGCCAATACGCCTTGAACGCCCAGCCCGGAGGAAGTTGGAGAGAATAATGAGTCTGGGCCACTGGGATCTCCCGCTGGAAGTCCCACTCGTCCTGCAGCACCAGGGGCTGCTCTTCTTTCTGGTATTCGTATCCCACAACATTGCCTGGATCCGGGGCGGGAATCTGCAGGACCTTGGATCTCACGTCAGAGACGAGTTCGCTGCCTTCGATTTTAGGCAGAGCCATCTCCACGGCGTCTTTGTCTTTCACCTCGTAATCTTTCCCTTGAGCGGGAATGCACCAACCGTGAAAATCACTGATCTTCTCTCCGGCGCGGTAGGAGACAACGGCGAACCCGTATTCGCGCCCGCTGGGTCGCAGAATCTTGTAAGCCAGGCGAACGTGAGTCTTGATTTTGTCCGCCGACTGCACTACGACATCTTCCTGTTCGTACACGAGCACCGCGTCGGTCCGCTCATCGTGATCGGGTAGTGGCGCGGCGGCGGCCGCATGCATCCATTGCGGCGCATCCGCCGCCTGGGCGCGCAGACTGACGAGAACGCTCAACACCACACCCAGCCACACGGCCAGCAGACGCTGACTAGCGGCTGGCATGAGCCGTGGCCGGTTGCAACATGGCCTGTTGTTCATCGGAACTCCTCACCACGTGAAAGAAATTACGCAAAGCGGGATAATATTTTTGATCAAGAAGCAAGAAGTCGACATACAGCGATCGTTTGATATGCAGGGATCCTTTGTTGTTTTCCGCCTGCAACGTATAGCCCACGACGTGAGCGTCCTGATTCTGCGGCGAAGGAACGCTGGCGATCTGCCATCCCAACGGCAGGTCGATATTCACTTCGTCGTCAATGCGGAAAGGAAATGAGAAGTAGATGGGATGGACCCGGTCGGTGTGATCGAACAGGTGTTTTTCTGTAGCGCTGAAAACGCCCAAGGTGACCAGCGCCCGTCGGCCGGCTCCGGCAATCCATCCGGGAATTTTCACGTGGAACTCGGCGACCATCGACGGCGAGGAACTCTTCCAATCGGGTTGATTGGTGAGCTCGACTTCGCAGGCGGCAGGAATGGAATCCTTGACTTCGTCTTCGAGGGATTTCTTCTTTTGCGCGTCATCGGCGAGACGTTCCTGCACGCGGCGGTCGGCAGCTTCCAATCCGGTAAAGGTCAACGTGAGTGTGCCTTCCACGTCGCCGGTGGCCTCATCTACCTTCAACTCTGCCTTGCGTTGGACCGCCGATTCCGCGCTCTTGGGCAGCTCAGTTTGAATCCACGAACCGCCGTCCTTGTCGAGCTTCCGTCCAGTAACTGCGGTCTCGCTCCAGGGCAGCAGTCCGTACGGAATGTATGCGGAGCCCGGATCGAAGAATTCGTCCTTTCCATTCACCTTGACAGAGACTACGTTCTCGTCGAGGCGGCGCCCGTCCATGTTCCCGGGATTGAAGAAGTAATTCTGGCGATCCGCTACCCACACGCCGGAGGCATCAAACTGTGCTGCGCGCACCAGCGCCAGAAACAGCCAAGTCAGCTGGCCCCCATAGCCCGCTTGCTTCTTCCAGACGTCCTCGACATTGTTCGCGGTTTTTTCCTTCTCGCGCTTTTGCTCCTGCTCGGTTTTCTCGGCTTCGTAGGAGATATTCCGCAACTGTTGCACCCGCGCATAGATCTTTTTCAGCTTTTCCTCCGGAGAATCGCTGGCGGACACAATCTGCGATACCGCCTGTTCCATGGCGCTTCTTTTGCCAATGAAGTTTTCCAGCAGCCCATTCAACTTCTTGCCCCGCTTTTTCCAGTAAGTCTCAGGATCTTTCTCGAAAGCGTCCTCGCTGTAGATGAAATCCACGCGCGCTTTCAATTCGTTTTCCGGAGGCATGTAGTCTTCGGTCTGAAATGCCGGAACATCATCCACATCCAGAGTGATGATGTGGTTCGGAGATACCTGGGGCTGGCCCGTGCCCGGCGGCAAGTTGACCCAGGTCCAGCGCAGGTAAAGCGGGGGATTGTCGCCTTGATACTCCTTCAGCGTAAACTTGGCGTGCTTAGTGTAGAGCTCGTCGCTGATGATCCAGTGGGACGTGTATCCTACGTATTGGTCATCCATGTCGAGCGAGTAGTAGTACTCCAGAATGCTGCCCGCCTGCACGTTGGGCATGGTGAAGGTCTTGGCCAGATATTTCACGCCGCGGGCCTTGACAATCTCTTTCTCAAAAACCTGGCCGCTGAAATTTACGATCGAGCCATCCGGTTCGATGGTTCGGGCATGAACGTTCGCTACATCGTTTTGGCCTTTGAGAAACGGAATTTCAACGTCCGCGTACTTTCTTCCCTCTTCGGTCAGCACCTTGATCCGTAAATAGGCATCCTCGTGAGCGGTTCGCGCACTGTCGTCCCGATCGACCTCGCGGAACAGAGTGATCGCCATCGCCCCGGGCGCTTTGGGTTCGCTGGTCATCTTGAGTTCGTCCGGGGAAACCGGTTGAAAACCGATGGCATTTGCCGGAGTGGTCAAGTTTGCAATGGCAAATCCGATGCTTAAGACGAGAAGATTGCGGGAGAAGCAAAGACGAAGACTGGACATGGCGCGTTTCACCCTTGTCGGACTTTGGGCCGCCGGAACCGTGGACACAAAGGGGAAGTGGAAGGTCGCGCGTTAACGGCGGTCACAAATTGAGCACAAAAATTGTGGCAGACGAGAGTATCTCCAGAGGTCCAATGTGTCAAGGACCGATCGTCGCTCCAATTGCTGACTGACTTCGCTCAAACATGTTGCAATAAGCAGAAGCTGACGAACTGTATCTTCCACTAGGGATCTGACTTTCCCTGCCAGCCCGGCAACTCCTTCAGAGTTAGCGTTGAGTTACTGGGAGCCTGTTCGGCGGACAAGAGGCCGATGAACAATTCAGTGTGGCTGAGCAACGTCATCTGTATTCGAGTCTCGGATCTGGGTCTATCTCGAATCTATCCGGAGAAATCGCTGACCCTCTCGGATGGTTGGAAGAAGAAGGAGGTCAGGCGAGATTGACTGAGAGCTAGCGGTGAGGAGACCGCTAGATTCTCGCAAACGGAGATCTCCGCAGCAGGCGTCGGTATAATCGAGTTCGGCGGTTCAGGTCCGGCCCTGCAACCGTTCTTTCCGGCGGGGTTCCGCTGCCTTAGATCGCGGACACTTCAGAACTGATACTCGAGCGTCCCCGCCAGATAATGGGCTCGGTATGAGGGCTCATCCGCACCAAGAAACAGGTATCGCGCAGCGCTCGTATCTCCCACGACAGAGTACGGGTAGTAGAGACTGGGCGTGCCAATCAGCACGCTGCCGCAGCCGGGGACTGCGGCTCCGGGCGGGGGCGGGCTCACGCAGCCCATGTAGGGAGTCATGGCGCCTGTCTGATAGTCCTTGTTATCGAATTGCTGGTACCGATATTCGATCTTGGAGTTGAGACCCTTGGTGAGTTTGTATTTAAAAATAGCCGCCAGTTCGTGGATGCGGCTAACCGTCTCGGGATAGTCCACGGCTGCGTTGGTCCCGGTCAGGAGAAACTTGTCGGCGCCTGTGGTCAGTGTGGGGTCGCCAAAAGGCCGGCTGGCCACCGTACCTTTGCCGGCCGACAGAGAATAGTAAGCGTTGATATTTGCCTTCTTGCTGGGGTTCACGTCAAATCCAGCGCTGAGGTTATGGACCAAGTCGCGGGAGTTGCTGCCCCAGTCATTGTTGGCGCTGTCGCAGCCGTGCGTGCTGACGCTGCAATCGAGCGGTGTCGGTGTCGTCGAGCCAGGCACGCGGTACCGGGAGACCATTGACTGGTAATAACGCTCCCAGGAATAGTCGGCGAAGAGTGAAACCTGAGCGGCCAGCGCGAAGTCGGCATCAAAACCGGCGTTGTCAGAGATATTCCTGAGCACGCCGTAGAGGTAATAGGGATTTGCCGTGGTGGTCGTGGAATTCAGGGGAGTCGCACTGTTCACACCGCCCGGGTGGTTGTAATTGTCCTGCAGCGTGCCACCGAAGGCGGAGAGGCTCAGCCGGTCCCCCGGGCTGTAAGAAAGCTCGAAGTCGCTGCGGTTGCGGGTGCGCGCGGCTTCGTCGAAGCGGCGGTTGAAGGCGGAGTCCACGGTAATGCCGCCGCTGATCTCCTCGCTGGCATCGTCCAAGTAATGCTCGGGATCGCGCGACGAATAGCGGTAGGATGCGCGAAAGCTAAGGTCCCGGGTCAGTGTCGCGTCGACGGCTGTAAACAGCCCGTTCTCGATCGAGTGCGAGACATCGCGGTCGGACCGGTCCATGATTTCGCCTTCATACCCGGCCTGGACCGCGCTCTTGCGGGCGAAATACCAGTCTCCCGTGACCTCGATGTCCTTCTTGTTGTAGCCGAACGGGGTATTCTGCGCTGGGGCGGTGAGATTCGGGGCGGCAATGTCGCCTTCGACCGGAGTGAGGTTGAGAACCGGGGTATGGTTATCGTAATCGTACTGCCGGTATCCGGCCTTCAGATCGAACTTCTTTCCGAAGGAGCGCAGCAACCGATAATTCATGGCCAGGGTCTGCTTGTTGCCGTGGAGGTTGGCTGCGGGAAGAGCTGCGGTCTGCGCCTCCAGCAGCGTATTTGATGTGTAGGGGAGAAACGGATCGTCCTGACGCAGCCATCCGATGCTGATGCTGGCGAGCAGCCTGATTTTCAGCGGCAGGAGCACAGTTGCGGCAAAGTTGAGATAGTGCGCCTGATTGTCAGGATAGAGATCCACCTGTCCCTGCGCCGGGCCCTGGGTGGCTGCCGTACAACCGTTGGGGGCGACGCAATCGGCGGTGAGAAATGGATTGTCGAAGATCAAAGTGCTGGTACGGTTCTGGAAGTAAGAGCCCAGATAGCCCACCTGGACTCCCGAATCTCGATGAGCGTATTCGGTCATCACAGCGGCATTGTTGACGAAGTATTGAATGGGTTCAGGAACTTCGGCGCCGTAACCCGCTGTCAGGGAAGCGCTGGGGCTGCTGTTGAAGATCAACCCGAGCGGTCTTGTGCCGCTTTCATGCTCGCGTGAGTAAGATGCAGTAACGTCCCAGTCCGGAGTGAAGTTGTAGACGAAACGAGCGGAGCCAGCCCGGCGATCGATTCGCGGAACGATGAAGCCCATGCCCGGAACCAACTGCGACTCGATCGTACTGGGAAGGTTGGCGGCCGAAGTGGCGGCGAGCGTCTGCAGCGCGTTTCGCGTCAGCATGGGAATGCTCAGAATTCCATTGCCGGTTTCGGTATAGGGCGTGCGCGTGGTATTCGAATAGATGTGAGGAATCTCGTCGTAAGCGACTTGCACTCGAAAACGGCCCCACTCGCCCAACGTCCCAAGATAACTCTGGTCGCGGTCGATGGCGCGGTCGGATTGCAGGTCGAAAAAATACTTCGAACCCTTCAGATCGTCGCGGTCGAGGCGAAAGCGCCGGATGAAATAGCCGTCGTGAAGATCGCCGTACTCGTTGTACTTCGAGGTCCGCAGTGAAGGGTCGAACGGCAAGTCGGGACGCCCATAAACGTTCCCCCAGACATTGCGTACGCCGGTTTCGACCATGCCGCGCTCCGGCGGCTCATCCTGCCCCGATGCAGCGGCAGTCGTTATCACGAGTCCGAGAAGCATCATGTATCGCAGTGTCATATTCATGTTGTTCTCCTATCGCATGAAGACATCCCCGGAGGGATGGTTGGACCCGTGAATCAGGGAATGACAGTTGGTACAGCCACGGTTGAAAGTCTTGATCGAACTGAGCGGTTGCGCCTGGGTCGGATGGCGGCTGGAAACGTGGCACTCGTCGCACAGTCGCGGCATGCGCACTTTCAACAGTTGCGGGTTGTTGCTGCCGTGCGGGTCGTGGCAGTTGTCGCAGTTCTCCATGACCGGAGGATGCTCCCAGAGAAACGGACCCCGCCGCTCGGCATGACAGCTGTAGCAGTTCTCGTTGATCGACGACTGGATCAGCTGGCTGGGATTGGGGCTGCCATGCGGATTGTGGCAGCTGGTGCAGGTGACTTTGCCTTCGCGATATGGCATATGCGACGAACGTTGCAGCTGGGCCCGCCGCATCTGGTGACAGGTGAGACAGAGTTCAGGCTGAGATTTCTGGAGCCCGGCGGTCTCGCTGAGCGGCGCGCCGTAACGGGTCTTGTCGGTTAGCGCGGCATACTGTGCTGCCGGACTGCCATAGTGGACCTGGTGACAGCCGACACAAGCCATCCCCCGCGACTCATGTGAACTGCCTCGCCAAAACATCTGGTTGCCTTTGGAATGGCAGGCAAGGCAGGCTGCGTTCTGCTCTTCCACGGGAGTGGACGATCCCTTCGAGAAGCGAACCGGGATAGTCTGCTTGCCGCCGCCGGCGTCGACGTGAGCTTTGCCGGGTCCATGGCAGCTTTCGCACCCGCGCGCATCCAAAGCGCTCTTCGAGTGAGCCATGGCGTTGCCCATGATGGTGTGAGCGAAGCTTTTCTGCTGCTCGGCGTGGCAGGTTACGCAAACCTCCGACCCAACGTAGTCCCCGTCGGACACCGACTTGCCCTGATCGTGATCCGCAGCCAAAGCAGAGACGGCCAATAAACCAATCAGCACGAGGAGAGCAGCAATCTGTTCGCGTTTCATGTTCGTCCCTTCCGTTGCGGGAACCCGGAGTTGCCGGATTCGCACGATGCCACGCGTAATCCCTGACCTGCGACGTTTTCGACTCTGCATACGCGCTAACGGAAATTCTGACTCACGCAGGAGTGCGCTTGGCGGAAAGAACGCAGGCACGAAGGTATGGGCTTTTCAAAGCGGGAAGACTTCCCGGATCGGCAGGCTCCAGAGGCATCTTTGCTGGCCGGCGAACCGGTCGCACGCATTCGATGGATCGGCTAGGGGACGCTCGTCTTCTGTGAGGAACTTTGTTCTGTCTCTTCCAGGCGGGAGGCTTGCGAGATCAGGTAATTCCGTTCGGGAATACTGGTAGTCGCGCTGGCGGCAGCACGATAATGGCGGATGGCGCTGGCGTGATCGCCCAACATCTCGAGCAAGTGTCCGCGAACCGCATCAAGCCGATAGTGCTCGGCAAGCCGGCGGTCGCCGTCGAGCGACTGCAGCAGGGCGAGACCCTGGGACGGGCCGTGGACCATGGCGGCGGCAATGGCATGGTTCAGGGTGACCATAGGACTGGGAGCGACGCGTTTCAGCAATTCGTACAGAGCCATGATCTGCGGCCAGTCCGTGTCTTCCGGCCGTGCCGCTTCGTCGTGAACGGCGGCGATCGCCGCCTGAAGTTGATACAGGCCGACGGAGCCCTTCGAGAGCGCGGCGGTCAGAAGTTCGATTCCCTCGGAAATCTCAGCGCGATCCCACAGGGCACGGTCCTGTTTGTCGAGAGGGATCAATTCCTCGTGGGGTCCGGTTCGGGCCGCCCGGCGGGCGTCGGTTAATAACATGAGCGCGAGCAGGCCGGCGACTTCCGCGTCAGCGGGAAGCAGTGCCTTGGCTGAGCGGGCCAAGCGGATCGCCTCCTGTGCCAAATCAAGGCGTTGTAGATGTGCCCCGATGCTGCTGGTATAGCCCTCGCTGAAGATCAGGTACAGCACGCGAAGAACGGCGGGCAAACGCTCGGCCCGCTCCAGTGGGGAAGGGAGATGGAAAGAGACGCCGGATTCCTTGATGCTCTGCTTGGCGCGGGTGATGCGCTGCGCCATGGTCGCCTCGGGCACGAGAAATGCATTCGCGATTTCCGCCGTCGTCAAACCGCCGACGGCCCGAAGCGTGAGGGCGATTGCCGAAGACGAAGTCAGGGCGGGATGGCAGCACATGAATAGCAAAATCAACGTGTCGTCTGGATCCATGTCAGACTCGATACCGGCGGCAGGCGCCAGCGGGTCAGCCTCTCTGGCAACGGCAGTTTCCCGCTCGCGACGCGCGATCTCGCTACGCACCTGGTCCGTCATGCGGCGAGATGCCACTTGGATCAGCCAGCCGCGCGGATTCTCGGGAACGCCGTCCCTGGGCCATTGCGTGAAGGCCGCCAGCATGGCCTCCTGTACTGCGTCCTCGGCCGACGCGAAGTCGTGAAAGCGGCGAGCGACCGCACCGAGCACCTGCGGCGTCAATTCCCGAAGCAGGTGCTCGACCGGGCTGTCTTGCTTTTGTTGGGTCACGGAGAGTTCTCGCCTCAATAAGGCGGTTGATGGTTACTCTTTCGGATGAAGGGCCGTCAGAGCCCCAGGTCCGCATGGCTGCTCAGCACCTGCCTGACCTCGATCGGCAGGTTGCCGGGCTTGCCTCCAGGACCCGGAGCTTGCGAGACCCGGGCCGCAATCTTGTAGGCCTGCGCGGGGCTGTCCACATCGATGATCCAGTAGCCGGCGAGAAACTCCTTCGACTCCGGAAACACGCCGTCCGTGACCGGTTCCCCGTCTTTTCCGGCGCGGACGAGCTTGGCCTCGCTCGGCCAGGCCAAGCCCTCGGTGGCGACGAAAGCGCCAGAATCCTTGAGTTCCTTGCTGAACGCGCGCATGAAGACAACATTAGCCTGAAGATCTTCTTTCGACCATTGGGCGTACCTCTCAAAATCGGCTTTCTTCCCGTTCATCATCAAAATGTATTTCATTCGTCGCTCCTTCGGATTCGTTTTGTGCCGTGATTGTGCGAGCAAAGTTAGTCGGAGCCGTGGACGAGTTCTCGACATCCATGGGACGGCAGCGCTAGCCATGATTCGCAAAGCGCCGCACTTCAATCGGCATGTTGGTAGGCACGTTTCCGGGCCCTGGGGCGGCGGAAATCCGGCCGGCGATGGCGCAGGCACGTTCGAGCGTGGCCACGTCTACGATCCAGTAGCCCAGCAGAAACTCTTTGGACTCGGGGAATACGCCGTCGGTGATGGGCAGGCCATTCTTCTCTCCGCGAACAGTCAGGGCCTCGCCGGGCCCGGTGAGACCTTGCGTGGCGACGAATTCCCCGGAATCGGCCAGTTCCTTATTGATGGCCCGCAGGACGGCCATGTGGGCTTCGACATCCTTTTGCGACCAGGCGTGATAGCCCTGGACCCCCGACTGCGTTCCCGACATCAGCAGAATGTATTTCATGTCTTTTTCTCCTTATGGTTGGTGCACTCGCCTGACCGCACTCCCTGACACTTATCTTTACTTCATTCTCAGGGGCGCGATCTGCGCTTTCATGGAGTAGTCGGAGCCGGCCACTCATTCTCTACATCTCTCCAGAAAACTTTTTCAAGCGTCAAATGACGCCCGGCATGTCGATTTTGCACGTCCGCAACCGACATACCGTTGGAGGCAGAGAAATGACGATCGACGGTTTGGTGGTGGACGTAAGCCAGGATTGGGTGCTCGCCTGCGATGTCCAGCAACGGTTTATGGAGGGAGGGGGCTGGAGGACCCCTGCACTGGATTACAGCGCGCGGTGTCGCCAGATCCGAGCCGTAGGTGGCGATTGCTACGATTTCATCGCGCTCGCCGACGATCGACTGGCGCTGGTTGTCGGTGATGCCTCCGGTAAGAGCCTGGCGGCAGCGCTCATGATCGCCAACGTCCAGTCCTCTCTGCGGACCGCAGCCCTGTTCACGGGAAATGATGTGGCCACATTGCTTACAGTGGTGAATCGCCAGGCTTACGCCTCGTCGCTCGCCGACCGCTATGCGACTGTCTTCTACGGGCTCTTCGATGCGGCGACGAGCACGCTTCGGTACGTGAATGCCGGACACAATCCACCATTCGTTCTTCGCCCGGACGGTTCGATCGAGTGGCTGGAGCCGGGCGGCGCGCCTGTTGGGATGTTCCCGGATTCGACTTACGAAGAGCGTGTGCTGAATCTCAGGCCGGGCGATCAGGTCGTCGCTTATACGGATGGAGTGATCGAAACGACCAGTCCAGCAGGGGAGGAGTGGGGAACGAAAGGCCTGTTGAAGGCGATGGTCGGCCGGGAGCCCCAGCATCCTGCGATGGCCCAAGATCTGGTTCAGGCGATCTTCAAATCCATGGATGACTTCTCCTGCGGCTGCCAGACGGATGACGCGACAGTAGCGGTTATGCGCCTGGCCTGACTCGGTGGTTGGCTTCGGGCCTGCCTGCTGGGTCCCCAAGGTAAATATGTGTAAACCATCTTTTCCTGCGACTTGAAAAGACCTACGATATTTCTGACTTTTGACAATCGCGGTCCAACGTTAGTGGAGATGTTTATGCATCCAGCTACTGCGTTTCCGTGCGGTCCCCGGATTCTCCGCTTCTCACTGATTTCAACTGCTCTTTTCCTCGCGACAAGTTCTCTGACCGGTTGCGGCTCAGTCAATTCGACGCCGGTCAAGCCGGGCAATACCGAGTTGACGGTGGCCGTGACCAGCACAGGCAACGATCAATTGATTTATTTCGACATGGTGCTGAACACGCTGATCCTGACGGACAAGTCAGGGAACACGGTCAGCCTGCTTTCCTCGCCGCAGGGATTCGAATTCGTCCAACGAACGGGCCAACTCGCTCCCGCGTTTACGACCACCGCTCCCCCGGGAACGTACGTGTCGGCGACGGCAACGGTTGGAAGTGCGGAATTCAACTGCGTGGTGAACATCCCGAACTACGGCTTGACGTCAGCGACTTATGCCTATGGCTATACCCCGGATGCCCAGGTGACCGTGAATCTGCCGTCGCCGATCACAATTACGGGATCGAATATGGGGTTGCTCGTCAACCTCGACACTCTGCAGTCCGCCACCTTCCCCAGTGACTGCTGGGAGCAGGGGGGCTTCTCATGGTCGATCACGCCAACATTTCAGATCACTCCTTTTGAGCTCTCAGCGCAGCCCACCAGTCCCGCCAACGGCAAGGTGCTGGGGCTCAATGGAGAAGTCACGGCCATCGGCCCTGCGGGGAACAGCTTCACACTAGCGGTTGCCGAAGCGTCAGCGCTGCCGGACAGTGTCATGATCAGCACGTCCAATAGCACGGCGTACCAGGGAGTCAGCGACTTTTCCGGGCTGGCGGTGGGAACGTTCGTGAACATGGACGGCGCGCTCCAGGCGGACAGTTCAGTGACGGCTTCGCGCATCGCGGTTGAGTATCCGGCGGCCGTTGACTCCATCATCGGACCGGCAATGTTCATCTCAGATGCCGAGCCAGCGCTCTATATCGAGGGATACGACCAGCAGGGCTCCGACTATGCGAACACCTATTTCATCGGCGGGCAGGCATTCAGCTTTGACAACGCGGTGTTTCAAATCTCCGGACAGGTGTCGAACCTCGAAGACTTGCCTTTTGGCGCGAGCTTCAACGCGTCGAACATCGTTCCGGGACAGAGTGTGTATTTGTCCTCGCCGCCCCTGACCGACGGATCAAACCCTTACACCGAACTGAACGCAGTCACGCTAATTCCGCAGACGATCAACGGAACCGTCACGGCTTTTACGACCAGCGGAAACTTTACCGAGTATTCCGTCTCGCTGGCTTCCTACGACCTGTTTCCGAACCTGGCCGCGCAGTCAGGGCAACAGTCGCTTTTGAACGATCCATTGGACGTCGAGGTGTACATAGACGGCCAGACGCAACTACTGAATTCTCAACCGCTTTTCGTGGGCGGCACCTTCCGCTTTTATGGCCTCGTATTTAACGATAACGGTACCCTGCGGATGGATTGCCGCCAGGTGAACGACGGCGTGTCCTTCTTTCCCTCATCGAATGCGCAGCGCGCTCCGACGGTAAAAGAGTCGACGCGGATCAGAAGCGGAAAGACGAGTGGCGGAAGGCCGGTCATCAGCGTCTACGTGCGCGCCAATCCGAAATCCTAGAGCGATTGCGGCCCATGATCATTTCAGGACCTCAAGGGCGGGCACACTTTCTTGCTTGAGAATTGGAGGCGAGCGGATTATTGTGTACGTCTCCGGAGGAACAGCCTTGCGAAGGACCACACTCGTCTTCTTTCTGCTCATCTGCTGTCTCACGCTGGTTTCAGCACAGAAGCGCCAATCCCCAAAAAACGCGGCAGCAGCCCAGCAGGCGCAGCCCGAGACGCCGAAGCAGCCCGAGACGCCGAAGCCGCCCGAGACGCCGAAAGCAGCGACTGCTTCCGCGGATGACAGCGAGTCAGAGGGGCCGTGGAAGGGTATGCAGTACCGGTTGATCGGCCCGTTTCGAGGCGGGCGGGTCGTAGCCGTGTCGGGAGTGGTCGGCCAGAGCGACGTTTATTATTTCGGCGCGGTCGCCGGAGGCGTGTGGAAGACGACGGATGGAGGCCTCAACTGGAAGCCCGTCTTCGACAAGGCGAAGGGCGCATCGCCTTCGATTGGCGCGATCGCAGTGTCGCAATCGGACCCCAACATCATCTACGTGGGGACCGGAGAAGCCTGCATTCGCGGGAATATCGTCGGTGGAAATGGCGTCTACAAGTCGATCGATGCCGGGAAGACGTGGAACTTCGTTGGACTGCGGGATACACATGCGATCGGGCGGTTGGCGGTCGATCCGAAAAATCCTGATGTCGCGTTTGTGGCGGCGCTGGGACATCCTTTCGCCGATAACGACGAGCGCGGCATCTTTCGCACCCGCGATGGCGGCAAGACCTGGGAGAAGGTGCTGTATAAAGACGCGAAGACGGGAGGCATTGATGTCGTCTTCGATCCCAGCAACTCCAATACACTTTTTGCGGCCCTGTGGCAGGCAAAGCGTACGCCGTGGAGTCTGGACAGCGGTGGGCCGGGCAGCGGACTGTACCGTTCGATCGACGGCGGAACGACGTGGAAACAACTCACCGGCCACGGATTGCCGGAGGGGATTCTGGGCCGCATCGGCGTCACCGTTTCGGGAGCGAATCCGAACCGGGTGTGGGCGGTGGTCGAAGCGGAGAAAGGCGGAATCTACCGCTCCGATGACGGCGGCGATTCGTGGCACCTGATGAATGACGATCATCGCTTCCGGCAGCGTGCCTGGTATTACTCGCACATCTTTGCCGACCCGAAATCAGCGGATACCGTCTATGTTCTGAATACCAGCATGTATCGGTCCGACGATGGCGGCAAGACGTTCGCTCCAGTGCGTGCACCCCACGGAGACAATCACGGATTGTGGATCGATTCGACAAATCCCCAGCGCCTGATCAATGGAAATGATGGCGGCGCCACGGTCTCGACCGACGGCGGCGCAAGCTGGACTACTCTGTACAACCAGCCCACCGCGCAGTTCTATCACGTCACTACCGACAACCGTTTTCCTTATTACATGTATGGAGCGCAGCAGGACAATTCGACGGTTGGGATTGCCAGCGCCAGCCCCGATGGGGCGATCGATCGTCCTGACTGGTATGACGTGGGCGGAGGCGAGAGCGGCTATATTGCGCCGGATCCGACGGATCCGTTGATCGTGTACGCGGGATCATACGGCGGCGAGATCACGCGTTATGACCTTCACACGCACCAAGAGCAGTCGATAAACCCGTGGCCGGTGAACCCGATCGGATGGGCGGCAGCGGACGTGAAGCATCGATTCCAGTGGACGGAACCCATTGTGTTTTCGCCACACGATCCGAAGACGCTCTATTTCGGCAGCGAGGTGCTATTCAAGACGACCGACGGCGGAATGAGCTGGACGATTATCAGTCCTGACCTGACGCGCAACGATAAATCGAAGCAGGCTTCTTCCGGAGGGCCGATTACCAAAGACAACACCGGTGTCGAGGTGTACGACACGATCTTTTCGGTCGTTGAGTCGCCGGTGCAGAAAGACCTGATCTGGGTTGGAACGGACGATGGCCTGGTACAACTGACGCGCGACGGCGGGCAGCACTGGGAGAACGTCACCCCGAAGCAGATGCCGGAGTGGGGCACGGTCAGCATGATCGAAGCTTCTCCGCGCGACGCCGGGACGGCATACGTTGCCGTCGAGCGGCACAAAATGGACGATTTCGCGCCGTATGTTTTCAAGACCTCCGATTTCGGAAAGACCTGGACGAAGCTCGTCGCGGGCATTCCGGACGATGATTATGTGCATGCGGTGCGGGTTGATCCAAAGCATCCGAGCTTGCTGTTTGCCGGAACCGAGCAAGGCGTATACATGTCGTTCGATGATGGTGGACAATGGCAGCCTCTGCAGTTGAATCTGCCGGTGTCGCCGATCAACGATCTGGTCGTAAAGAGCAACGATGAGAGCGACGATCTGGTGGTCGCGACTCACGGACGTAGCTTCTGGGTCCTCGACGATCTCACTCCACTGGAACAGTACGACGAAGCCGTCCCGCAGCAGGAGGCGCATCTGTTCACTCCCGAGGCGGCGAATCACACCGTCTTCGAGGGCGGTTTTTTCCGGGCCCAGGGGAATGTAGGGAAAAATCCTCCCGCGGGCGCCATCATCGATTACTGGCTGAAGATTTCGCTGAAGAAACCGGAGAAGAAGGAAGCCGCGGGCGAAGGTGCACCCAAAATGGGAGTCGATGCACAAAAGGCAGAAGGCGATAAAGCTGACTCCGGCAAGAGAGACGAAACACCCAAGATTACCCTCGAGATTCTGGATTCGTCCGGAAAGGTGATTCGGAAGCTCCCGAAAAAAGAGGAGCCGCAGGGCGAGGGTGAGGACGAAGACTTCTTTTCACGCACTCGCGGCGGTGGTGCGCTTCCCGCGGAAGCCGGCTTGAACCGGTTTGTGTGGGATATGCGCTACGAAGGAGCGACCCGTGTGCCGCACGCGCCGCTCTGGGGCGGAAGCACCGAGGGTCCGGAGGCGCTGCCCGGGACGTATCAGGTGCGGCTGACGGTGCTAGGGAAGACTTATACTGCCCCGCTTGAGATCAAGCCGGACCCGCGGCTGAAGGTCAGTCAAGAGGATCTTGCCAAGCAGTTCGACCTGCTGCTGAAGATCCGCGACAAGGTGACTGAAACCGACGATGCCATCATTGAAATGCGCGCCGTTCGCGCTCAGATGAACGCGCTCAACAAGCGCTTGAAAGACGATCCGCGAGAGAAAGTGATCGCGGATGCCGGAAAGGCGCTGGACAAGAAAATGACCCAGGTCGAGGAGGCGCTCATTCAAACCAAGGCCACAAGCGGAGAGGATGTGCTGAATTATCCCGTACGCCTGAATAACGATCTGGTTGCCCTGGGCGGTGTGGTGGGAAGCGCGGACTCGGCTCCGACCAAGCAGTCGTATGAAGTGTTTGACATGGTCAGTAAAGAGGTTGATGAACAATTGGCGAAGTGGAAAGAGATCGTTGCCACTGACGTCACCGCCTACAACAATCTTGTCAAACAGCAGGACGTTCCCGCCATTATGGTGACCAAGCCGGATGCCGGGAATTGACGTCAAACACAGATCACTGTTCGTCATGGAATAGTTCAAGAACAAAAAATGAGAGGCCCGTTGAACAGGGCCTCTCTTTTCGTCTCTGCTTTTTTCGTGCATTGGCGAGACTAACTTCCCCGGATGGTTCGGTGCTTTGGCTTGCAACTGCTTCCACTGCTTCATTGCTCCGGAATGAAGTGCCCCGGCGACACTCTTGTCCTTGGGAGCACCGAAGAGTTCGGGGTGGATATAGAAACCACGCTCCTTCGCCGATTTTTCCTGCTCGACCGGAATGCGGTGCGCGTTGGCCCAGGCATCCTGACGAATGCCAGTCACCTGCCATGAGACCTTCACGTTCGGTTTGTCGGTCTTGATGCTGAACTGACATCTCGGCCGGAGCGTTCCTTACCCCCTTAAGACAATTCCAGGAAAAACATTTCAGGCGGAGAGGAAGAACTCTAGATTCGTGGCGCGAAGCGAATCCCAGAGATTACTGGCGTTGTCCGTCGAGATTCGCCCACTCGCCGGATTGAATGAAACTGGCCCAATAAAACGGATGCCGGCGATCCTTGTGCTTGAGCATGGCGAGTTCGGTCTGGCGAAGAGCCTCGCCACGGCCGAGTCCTTTTTTCAGATTCTTGTAGTAGGAACTCATCATTTCCCGAGTGGCATAATCGCTGACCGGCCAAAGGCTCATCACCACCGATTCCGCGCCTGCGAGAAAGAAGGCGCGCCGGAGCCCGTAGACACCTTCGCCGTTGCGGACTTCTCCGATTCCTGTGTCGCAAGCAGAAAGCGTAACCAGCTTCGTTCCCCATAGATTCAGGCTCGAGGCTTCGAGGGCAGTGAGAATGCCAGGCTGTGTGGTACTGCGGCTGACGTTCGCACCTGCCAGCGCCAGCCCTGAACGAAGCAGGGGATTTTCACCGTCGTTATCGAACTGGATACCGCGTGACATTGCCGGTGCATGCTCGGAGCCAGTGGCTGCGCGTGCATCCGAAAGGAAGAACCCATGAGTCGCAATGTGCAGGATGCTCGGAGCATCTACCAGCTTCACCGCATCTTCAGTTGCCTTGCGCCCGGTCAACAAGCGAGCGTCCGGGAACTCCGCCTTGATTACGCTGGCCTCGACTGCGGTCCCGGGCAGCGGCGCAAAGTAGACATCGGAAAGATCGCCGGCGGAGGTGACGCTTCGCCGGGCGTCAGGGCGCGGAGACATTCTCGAACGAGACGGTTTCGTGGTGGCAAGCTCCGCAGATGCCGGTTCGCCGTAAACAGGATCGGCGACGATCACGGGAGCGCTGCGGCTCGACCGCGCCACCTGCAGGCGCAGCAGATCGCGACCGGTCGTGAGGTAACTGATGGAATATCGTTCGACCAGATAGTGTTGGTGCTCATCGACCAGTGCCTCGAATGGGATCAGGTTCAATTCGCCATCGGGCGAGATCAGCAATTGCGTGGCATCGCCGACCAGCGGACGAAGAGGCTGCATGATTCTGCTATCCATCTCGCGGGCGAGATGCTGTACGTTCTTGTTTTCGGGATCCCGTAGTGCTGCCCGCAAGGATGCAACCAGTGTGTCGATTGGCTTGGCAGATCCAAGCTCTTTCCACTGCACCTCGCCCTCATGCCGCAGAATGTATGCGATGTAATGAGGCTCTCCATAAGCGCGGGCATCGCTGTCGGCTCTGGGATCGAATGGACGATACGCGGCAAATTCCAGCAGCGCGGCCCGGGCGGGAATCGCGTCCTTTACTGCAGTGAGCGTGACCGCCTGGGAATGAGTGCGGAATTCACTGCTGCTGCGGCTGATGGCAGCTTCCAGGTCATCTCTGGCTTTCTCCAGCGACGCAATCTGCTTCTGGTATGCCTCCGGAGGAGTGCTGCCGGAGCCGTGCAGAGTGAGCTTCGCCAACTCGGCGGTCGTGGAGCTGAGTTCATCCAGCAGTTTCTGATCGTCGGGACTCATCCGCGAACGCAGGGCCGCGAAGCTGCCCGACATGGCATCAAGGACGCGTCCCTTGCGCTGCAACAACACCAGGGCGGCGAGTTCGCTGGCCGCAGGACTGTTCGGCGCCAGCAAGGCGTTCACGGAGATCGTGCGATCGGTGCGCTCCGACGCTCCTTCCAAGAAGTCCCACTTCTCGCGCTCCGAACCGATCGAGAGATTCAAGTCAATGCTGTGCTCCAGCAGGGCGTCGGCATGGGCCTGGTACTCGGTTGCGTCGTTGACGTCTCCGAGGGCTGCGAAGGCAATAGCGGCATTGACATAGGTCAATTGCGTCAGGCTGTGATAGGGGCCGGCAGCGGTTTCGAGGATATTGCGCGCGCGCGCGTAGACCTCAATGGCTTTGGCGAACTCTCCTTCAGCTCGATACAGATTGCCGATGGTGATAAGAACTGCGGCGGTTTGCGAGTTTCTGGGTCCGTAGGCCCTTTCGCGAATCGACTCGGAACGCCATAAGAGCTCTAACGACCGCGCGTACTGTTTTTTCTCGCGGGCGATGATGCCCAGATTCATGAGAGGCTCGGAGAGCCGCGGATAATCCGGGCCCCGCGTTTTCTCGATCATCTGGATCACGCGCTCGACCAAGGGTTCGGCTTGGTCATAATCTTTCATCGACCGGTAGAGATCGGCGAGATTGTTGAGCACACCGATATAGATGAAATCGTCGGGATCTAATCGTTTCTCGGCAATAGCCCGTGCTTGCTGCAATTCCGACAGGGCCTCGGCATAGTCCTCGCGGTCTTCGTGGAGGAGAGACAAGTTCATGAGCCAGACCACTACCTGAGGATGATCTGGTCCCAAAGTCTGTTGTGTGATGCGAAGCGATTCCTGCAGCATCGGTTCGGCCCTGGGGTAATCGTCTTTGGAGTCATAGAGGGCCGCCAGGCGTAGCATGGCAAACGCAGTCTGCGGGTCCTGGCGTCCGAGGGCGGCCTGATCAACTTCTATGGCACGTTGGAACAATTCCTCAGACTTGGCGAAATTGTCTTTATTTCTCTCTAGTTCCGCGAGGTTGACGAGAAGTTCGCCGACATACGCACTGTTGGGGCCGGCTCCTTTTTCGGCGGATTCCACCGCGTGCGTCGCCAGGACACGGGCGTCGTCCACCTTGCCCTTTCCAGCCAGAACAGCGGATTGCCGGCTCAGTTGGTGGGCTTCGAAGAGCCATCGGTCCTTGTCGGTTGCGGGACGAACATCTTCAAGCCGGACCTCATACCTGCCAGGTTCTGCTTTCGAGTACTTTGGCTTGACGCTAAGGCGGTAATGCCGATCGGCGCCGGCGGTAAGGCCGACTGCTTCTTCGCCTGGAATCCTGGCCTGAGAGTTGAATTCGGCGAGTACCGCTCCACTCGAATCCGCAACGTCGATGACCACGTCGATTCCACGCTGGTAGACCGTGATACCAGCAAACTGACCAGCCTGCAGCGCGACATCATAGTCGTCGACATTCTTGCCTGAAATCTCACGCTGAATCGGTACCCCAAGTTCCAGGGTGATGCCCGGGTTTTGGGCCGGGATGTGATCTTGAGACGAGAGACCTGCCGGGTAGACAAGGAACACCCAGAGCGTTCCGCGGCAGAGAAAGCGGCGAAATCCAAGAGAGAAACGAACCCTAATGTGTCGCTGCATCGCCAGCCCCAAGCCGAGCGTAGCGTGCCCTTGCGGGCGGGGAAGGACTGCTACTTTACCACGGCTTTGAACGGATATGTACTGACCAGCTCCAACGCACTGTTTGAGCGGACCCCTCTGAGCTGAATCATATAATTTTGGTTTTTCAACAAATTCGCATGAAAGGCGAACGACACCGCCCGCTTGTCTCCATCGGACACGGGCGTCAATTCAGGGCTCCGCCAGACGGTTTGCCGAGTTGAAGAATCCTCTAGTGAAGCCAGGTATTTCGGGAAGTCATTCGACTCCAGTTCCAACTTCAAGACCACCAGATCGGTGTCCGGGGGGGTGGGGACCACGGGCAGCGGGCCTGCGCCCCGAAGCGAAGGAGCGAAGATGAAAGTAGCGACTCGAAGCTGGTCGACGGTCTTTTCCCCAAGCCCGGTTGCCGCAGATTCTGTGCCTTGCGACGCTGGCGGACGAGCGGCGAGTTCGTGTTGCAAATCCTGCTCCTGCTGCACTAACGAACCTCGTTCGGCGTTGGAAGAATCGAGCTGCTGCCTCAACTGGCGGTTCGCGGTAAACAAGTAACCGCTCGCAACGAAGAGCAGAACCGCTGCAATCGCAAGGCCCCGCTGAGGGACAAGCCAGGCGCCCGGGGAAAAGCTCCACCGTTTTTGGGTTCCTGCTTTCTGCGGGCTTGCCGCTCGCGCGCCCAGCCGGGGGGCGGCTCTCCTCTGTTCGAAAGCCAGCAGAGTTTCGGCGAGAGCAAGCTTTTCGCGTCGTTTTGGCGATGACAGATAGACCGATTTGAATTGGGCGAGCGCGTTGCCAGACAGTTCTCCGCGGACATAAGAATCGACCAGATCGTTTTCGGCGGCATTCAACTGGGCCGCGAAATCGTCATCGGTTACGCTCAACTCATCCAGACGCTCGGCCTCCTCGACTGAAAGCGAGCCGAGAAGATACTGCGTCAGGAGCTCATGATGGGGAAGATCAGTCACGGCGCTCTCACTATAGTTAAGACAGAATTAGGAAAAACATTTCATCCTTCTTCAGCGCAACGCATTACGCAGCGCTCCAGCCGGTCGCGAATCCGGCAGGCGCGGATTCCCAGTGCATTGGTCGTAAGTGCAAGCCGTTCAGCGAGTTGGCGGCGATTCTGGATTTTCTCCCGCTGCTCGCCACGGTAATACTCCAGGATCATCTCCCGATCGGCCGGGAAAAGCTTTTCGAGACAGCCCTCGAGACAGCCAAGAAGCTTCTCGGCACGATCCAGAGATTGGGTTCGATACTCAAATCCCTTCGACGCCGAGGATAAGGGTTCGGATTCTAGCGGAACCAGTGGACGCGCCTCCCGGACATGCTCGAAAAAGACGTATTTTGCAACGATATAGCAGTATTGAGCCGGGGTGGCCTCGGCAATCGTGCCTTCCTCTTCCAGCCGGCGCACGACCCGATTTAGCGTCTCGTCGGCCAGGTCATCTGCGGGAGAGCACTCTTTGCGGTCGAAATAGCGAACCAGCCTTCCCCGCATCTCCAGATAACGCTCGCCGTTCGAGTCCTCTCCCTCATCGAGCCATTGCAGAAACCTGCGGAACGCGGGTTCGCTCGGGGTCCATTGCTGTTTCAACTTCGACTTGGAAATTGGCAACATCCGGAGGTCCCGCAAGTGGTGAAGATTCTACGAGCACGAGCTCTTTCGGACAACACAAAATCGTGCTGGGAAGGGGTCCTTCCGGGGTGGGGACAGCCCTGCCAAAATGGCGGCTGGGCTCAAAAACTCGAGCCCCGTCGGGCGTCGCGGGCGTTTACGGCCGAGCGTAGGCGGGGCTGTCAGGCTCCGGGCGATCGTAATCCCGTCCGTATTTGTTCTTGTGGGCCATAACCAGTTCCGAAGTTGCGAGGCGGAAACTGCCAATGGTTGTATCGCCGGCGGATATCGTGATCTCCCCATTCAGAGCCTGTAAGGTCTCGGGTGGGACGAGGGAATGGAAGATCTGCATCTGATACCGACCGGGCGGAACCCCGCCAAAACTGAAGTCGCCGCGGGCATTCGAGATCGCGTAGTACGGCGTGGTGAGGGCGATGACCACGGCGCTCATCTGCGAGTGAATGTTGCAGAAGATAAACGAGATGCCGGGACGATCGAACTGGACGAAGCGCGTACTTCCACTTTCATAGAGTCCGAGGTCGAAGCGCTTGCCGTCGAACAACGAAAATACATTGTGAAAGAAGGGATCGTGGTTGGGAAATTCGACCTTTCCGCCAACCGGAATCACGAGAAGGGAAGGATGGAAGGCCTTATCCTTCTGCACAAGTTGCGGGATCTCGGCGGGATTCTGGTGGGGCGGCTTGACGGCCGTTCCGATGGGAGTCAACCAGATGACCGCCTTCGAGGCATCCTTCAAGCGGCGGCCACTTCGGGTGAGCTCAAGGTGAGCCTTGAGAGGCTGCTGGCCCACCGCGAGCGTCGCGGTCAAAAAGACGCCGGAAATGAAAACCCACACGATGGAACTTGGTCTCAAAACAAGATCCCCACGGAAAGATTGAGTTGATTTGTGCTGGTACTTCCGCTGTAAACGGGGAAGCTGCGCAGGTGTCGTAACTCGGCGGCCAATACCAGGTCGGAGCGAGGACGGAAAATGACGTTACCCAAAGCACCGCGATTTCGGCCCAGTATGGGTCCGTAATTGTCGGCGTCGGTGGCGAAGCCGCGCACGTCCCCGGCGAAAGCATTGTCCTGGGCGATCACGCCGTTCAATTCTATCTTTGGAGTCAGCTGGAATTTGAGCTGGCTCCAGCCGCCGGCAGCGTCAAGCCCGCGGATCGGACTGAGTCCATAGGTGGGTGCAGCACCATAGACAATCGACCGCCCGATTCCACCTCCGAGACCACCGATGCCGCGTCCGCGATAGAACTCCCCCGACAAAGACAGACGAGAGAAAATGGGAATCTGCCAGTCGGCCATTCCTGCCCAGGCATCGACGTAGCGATCCCATGTCCAATCCTGGCGGCCGTAATACCCGGCAACGCTAAAAGCAAGAGGATGATCCTCCCCACCATGAGACCAGGACGTTCTGAGGGCGTAGGCTGGCTGGCCCGATAGCTCCCCGGCTTGCGGCGCACGATAGAAAGAACTGTAGGGATATTCCCAGTCGAGGTTGTCGAGAACTCCCGCTTGAACCGTGACCGTTTGCTGATCGGACAATGAAAAGCGGTGCTCGATTCGAAGTTGAGGCGTCCATCCCCAGAGATTTCCCGCGTAGGAGAATGCAGGATTCGCCAGCGACGCGAAGGAGGTTGGAGAAAGCGGAGAAAGGAACAGAGAGTCCTGACCGGCGACCACCGAAGTGTGCTGCCAATCGAAGCGCACACTCGCGGTTTGCAGGCGGACGATGCCGAAATCAACGCCGTTTCCGGTGACGGGGAAGCCGCCGGCGAAGTCAAGCTGCACATCGGCTGAGGTCCTGGCTCCGGCGACATCGGGGCCGAAGATTTCGAGTCCGATTTCTGACTGGCGGAGAGTCGCGCCAACATTTGCCGCTGGTTCTCCCGGGGCCAGGGGCCGGGCGAAGTTTGGGAAATCCAGATTGTCGGAGGCGCCGACGTTGCGGAACGCGTTCATCAAGATAACCCCATGGAGGCGGGCGCGGTATTTCGATGCGGTTTCGACCTTGGTCTGATACTGCTCGTCAACCTTAGCGCCCAGTAGCGACGTGGACTCCTCCAGCTTCTGGACTCTCTGCTCTAGTTGGTCAGTTGCCCCGGGCGTCGCCGCTGCGCTTTGATTCGTGCGAATCGACGACTCTGCAGCGGCCTGGTTCGACTCGGCCGGAGCAGCCTGGTTCTTGCTCTCGAGCAGGGAGCGCGTTGTCTGGAGATCCTGCCGAAGCTGTTGCATCTCCGCACGCGAGGAGGCGTTCTCGGCGCGCATCTCCTCGACGAGAGAGCGAAGCTCCTGCACCTCGTTTCGCAGCTCGATGACGGCCTTCGCCGTATCGCCGGGGGCGTCAGGCGGCGCCTCCTGAGCCCGACCGATCATGGAGAATGCGACGAAAGCGGCAAGCGCAAGCATGGTTGCCCGGACTGAAAGTTTTGAGCTGCTCACAGCCTCCTCCTGCACCAGCACCCGGGTCTGGCACCATGGCGAAAGATGAAGTGGTGCTCAACTCTCCGGATGCGAAGTTGAATCACTGCGCGCGCGCTCCTGCGAAGCAGGGACGAGCGACGCACGTTTTACCTCGAATGCATCTGCGGGAAAACCATCCCGCATGCGGGCCGGGACAGAGATCTTAAAGGCAGTTCGAGCCTGCGGCGTCCGCTCGACGGTGATTTCGCCGCCGTGATCCTGAATGATCTTCTGCACCACCGCCAGCCCTAATCCCGTGCCATTTTCCTTGCCATAGCTGACGAACGGGTGGAAAAGGCGGTCGCGGATGGATTCGGCGATGCCCGGGCCGTCGTCGGAAACCGAGATCATGAGCTTGTCACCGGCCTCAGCAGCCGTGATTTCGACATGACCTCCCTCAGCGGGAGCGGCCTCGCACGCGTTCAGAAGCAGATTGTACAAGGCGCGTTCGAGCTTGCGAGGATCTACCCAACCCGCAACCGAGTCGGCACAGAGGACGTCGATCGTGCGGGTGTGATGCCGCGGGTGCAGCCGAACAGCCTGAACGCTGCGCTGAATAATCTCGCTGATGCTGCTGTAGGTCAGGGTCAAGGACTCCCGAGTGCGTGCGAACTCCAGCAGAGAGTCGATCAGATCGGTCATGAGATTCACGCCGGTTCGGACTTCCTGGTAGAGTTCTTCGCGCTGGGAAGAAGTCAAGCGGCCGTCGCACAGGAACTCGGAATTGGCGACGATGGCAGCCAGGGAATGGCGGAGATCGTGCGAGATCGAACTAGCCATGCGTCCAATCGTGGCCAACTGCTCGGATTCGATCAGATCTCGCCGGCTCTTGAGTAGGCTGGCGCGCATGCGGTCAAAGGCGCGCGTCAGTTCGGCGATTTCGTCCCCGCCGCGAGAATCCAGCGGATGGTGAAAGTCTCCGCTTTCGAGCGCTCGCACGCCGTCGACCAGGCTCGCCAACGGCCGGGTGAATGTGTGCGATAGGAAGAACACCAAGCCGCTGCCCACCAGAACCGCCGCCAGACCGAGCAACATCAGGTAGCGATTGAGTTGATCGATGAACCGCGTGGCTTGATCGTAAGAGCCAAGCACGCTGAGCCGCACCGGAGCGGCTGCCGGGCCCGACAAAACAAGGGATGTTGCGAGAAAGTGTTCCTTACCGATTTCGATGTCGCGATTTCCTTCGAACGAGCCGCTGATCAGGTTCAGAAAGCTCCCGCCCTGCGCCTGGGCCCGAGTCAGGGTGGTGGCGACAACCTCGTTTCCGTAGGAAAATGCCACCTGGCTGGCGGCAACTTTGCTGACTTCGCCGGCTAGCCTCGCGTTGATCTCGTAGCCGATCACCAGAAAACCCAGAAGGGTACCTTCGGTGCTGGAACCGCGATAGATGGGTTGTACGAAGGTTTGATACAGATGATGTCCGCCGTACCACCAGTGGCTGGAACCGCCTGCATCATCATCGAGCGACTGCTGAAAATACTTCTCCGCCGCTTCGCGAGTGAACCCTGGTGTCTTGGTATGCAGCGCAACGACGTGGCTGCCGCGATTGAAGAGCACAAAAAGATCGCTGCTGCTACGGGCATGTTGCCAGACATCCTCGGATGCGTCCTGAATGGTGGCCGGGTCGGCGCTGGTCATGATGGCGCGGGTCAGGGGGAGATCGGCCAGAAGAGCGACGTCACTGGTCAGCATGGTTTCGCGTTCATCGCGAAAATCCTGGAACGCGCTAACTGAATTGTGCAGATTGAGGGCGATGTTCTTGCGCGCATCCTTTTCGACGATGCTTCTCACCAGCAGCAGGCTTGTCGTCGTCAGCCCGGCGGTGATCACGAGCATCGAAAGGAGAAAGCGCGTGCGCAGGCGAAGCCGCGGCAGGAATGCGTCGGCAGACACATTGCGGTGAGATAGAGCGGGCTCCGGTGAGGAATTCACGCGAATCAGCGAACGAACTTATAGCCCATTCCGTGGACCGTCCGGAAATGTACCGGGCTGGAAGGGTCTCTTTCCAGTTTCTGGCGCAACTTGAGAATGTGATTGTCGACCGTGCGCGTCGAAGGGTAATTCTGGTACCCCCACACTTCATTGAGCAGTTCATCACGCGTGATCACGCGATCGGAGTTCTGCACCAGAAACTGAAATGTCTTGAACTCCTGGGCAGTCAGGACCACCAGCTTGCCGTCTCGTTTGACCTCCATCTTCCGGGTATCGAGCGTGATGCCGTCAAAGCTGATGACGTTCGGCTCGGGGGCCTTCGCCGTGTGGCGAAGAGCTGCCCGCACCCGAGCCAGCAGTTCGCGCGGGCTGAAAGGCTTGGTGACGTAATCGTCCGCGCCCAGTTCAAGCAGCAGAACTTTGTCGGAGACGTCGCTGGCAGCGCTCAGGACGACAATGGGCAGCGTCGGCGCCTGGGCCTTGATCTCCTTGCACAAGTCGCGGCCGGACAGTCTGGGAAGGCGCAGATCCAGAACGATTGCCGCAGGAGGGCAGGCCAGAAAACTGTCGAGCGCGGCGCGGCCGTCCGCCTGCAGGTCCACCGGATATCCTTCGGCCTCGAAGAGCCGGCGAAGCGCTTTTCGTACAGCGGGATCGTCTTCCACGATCAGAATACGGTTGTTCGGCTTCGGTGAGTTGGAGACGTTGACCGCCTCGGATGGACTGAGGGGTGCGGCGAGATTGCCCATAGGGACCTGTCCTGTTCAGGGGAGAACTTCCGGCCCTTCCCAAGCGCACCTCCGGAAGCCACTCGATGATGGAAGCTTACAACGGTTTAAGAGGCAATGGGCAGTTTCTACGCGGGTTTTGACATTTTTTTTACAACTGCGGGCGCGCTATGGCCGAGACACGGCATACGGCTTGCCGGCAAGGGAGAGATTGCCGGCACTCTTGCCGCGCTCCGCTGCTGAGGCGTCGGAATGGCGCAGCAGATCGGCATCGCATCACTTTCAAAGCGAGACACCCGAGAGTCGAGATCAATTCTTGGCTGTCTCGGGACGAACTAAAAGCGCCAGCCTGGGGAACAAAAACTTTCCGGCGGCATCGTCGATGACATTCACCTGGCAGGTATAGAGTCCCGGCTTCAATTGTGTGAGCGGGACATCCAGTTGAAACACCGCGGCTTTGCGATCTCCTTCATTGAGCGAACTGGATTCGACCAGCGGGGTCTCAAACGCCTTCACATTTCCCTGAAAGAAAGCGACATTCGTCAGAAGCCGTATCGCGCCGGTCGCTTTGGGTTTTCCCTTCTCTGTATTTTCGCGAGCCGGGTCGTACACCTCGTAATAGAGATACAGGTGCTGGCCGCTGGAAAAGACGTGGGTCACACTGGGGATAATCTCCGAGCCATCGCGCTGGAGCGGGTCGTCATATTTTCTTTTCTTCGAAGGCTGCAACTGGCTCGACAGGATCACCGAACTCATCCTCAGTGGTTGCGATTTCAGATCCGGTATCAGGATGTCGGTTTCGAATGATCCCATGCGTCCGGTCTGATTCTCGCGAACCACGAACTTCAGATGATATTGTCCGGGCGGGAGGAAGAATGCGTTGTTGTACTGTACATTCTTCTGCCGCACCTGCGTGCTGGTATTGACGGCAAGCTTGACGGTGTCGCGTATGTCGTCGACGGGACGCTTGTTCGTCTTGTCCTGCACTACGCCGAGAATGTCGAGCGTCGCCTTATCCTCGTTGCTCTTGGTGACGAAGGGAATTTCACGGCCCGGGACGACGATCGAGACCGGGACGAAGAACTTGTCGGTGTTCAGGCGAAAGTAGGCTGCGGAGAGATACACCGGAAGATCGGTGCTGGGCAGTTCCGAGGCCAACTCCTCTTGCAACTGCAGCTCGCGATCTTCCTGATTGGAGTGGCGGAAGTCCGCGGGGGCATAGTAGCCATGCCGATAGTCCAGCTTGTAGCCCGGCGTTTTCAGGCTGACGGAAATCCGCCGGTACTTGCCGTCCCGAGCCGAATTCGTGCTGTGGTAGCCAAGGATGTAGTACGTCGAGGTGTCCTCCTGGACTCCCTTGAAGATCTGGCCGAAATCGTTGGAGTCGAGGAAGGCCCGGCCGCCGGTGTCTCCGGCAAGGGTAACGAGAGTCTCCTGGGTCTGGAAGTTGGAATCGAATGCCGCGAGTGTCGCGTTGCCGGAATACGGAGACGTACCGCGCAAGCTGGCGTTCTGCGCCTCGCCGCCGGGAACGATCGCCTGCAGGCCCCGCATGTCCATCGTGTAAATGGCAAGATTGGCGCGGACAGCCGCGTTCGTGGCCGCACGAAGTTCCGACTGATTCTCGATTCCGGTGCGTTGCATTCCGCTGGAAAAGTAAATCAGCGATTTTTTCTGCTGCACCTTGCTCAGGCTCTCGGCAATGCTGCGGAGCGCCTCCAGGCGGCGATCGGTGTTGAAGATGTTGTATTCGGTATCGTCGGCCGTGAACGACGTCCCCGTGTCGGGCGTGTCTTCGGTCGTGCCGGTCGAACCCAATTCATATCCTTGGCCCGCATTCGGATTCAGGGAGTCGAGGACCTTTTTCAGTTGGGCGCGGTCAGAAGTGAAATCCTGCAAGAGTTCGAGTGAACTGCCGAGAGAAACGACCGAGACCAGATCGGCCGGCAACATCTGCTTGTTGATGTAATCCTCGGCGGCGGTTGTGGAGCGCTCGATCTCGTCGGGCTCCATGTCGGCCACATCGAAAAACAGGACGATCAAGCGGCGGTCACGGTACAGCTGGTCCGTGGCTTGCTGAGTTGTGGCCTGCGGCGCCGTTGCTGAAGGAGTCGTTACCGCATTGCTCGACAATGCCTGTGGCCCCTGAGCAGGCGGAAGGGCGTCAGTGTTTTCGATATCAAACGAAACCACGCGCTGCGGTTTGCCGTCTTCGAGCACGGTGAAGTCTTCCGGCTTGAGGCTCTTGATGAACTTTCCGCTCTTGTCGCGCACGGAAACGTTCACCAGCACAAGTTCGGTGCTGGCGCGAAAAGTATAGTCGGTCTGTGGCGGAGGCTCTTGCCCGGGAAGAGCGCCTGCCGCCAGCACCAGGGCCAGCAGGATCGAGGATGCTTTTCGTGCTCGCATAAGAGCCGTCGCGTTCAAAACCGGAACCTCGCCGTCAGGGTAATCGTGCGCATCGAACCGACCCCGGTCACCTGGCCGAACGTCGCCGAGTTCAGGTCTATTCCGATCGACGAATACTGGGGGCGGTTGAACACATTCGAAGCCGACGCGCGAAATTCGAGCATGCGCCCTTCCTGCATGGGGAAGACCTTGGTGATTGCCATGTCAAACAGAAGGCTGCCGGGGCCGATGATGCTGTCGCGGCGCGCGTCTCCGTAGACGCAAGGCAGGCCAAGCGGATTGCCGGTCGCATTACAATCTTCCGCCGTCACCGGAGCGGCAAACGCGGCCGGGTTGAACCATTCGTGAATGCTGGGATGGGGCACGGTGATCGACTGTCCGGGCACAAGGTTGGGCCGCACCGTCCCTGTCGTTCCGCTGAGCGCGTCGAGTCCCAGCACGCGCGGAGTGAAGGGCAATCCGGATTCGATCGTCCAATCTCCGCTCCACTGCCAATCACCGAAGATGGCCCGCCACGGAGTCGCATCCGAAAGCCAGCGCTTATCGTGGCCAAAAGGGAGTTCCATCAAGAAATCGCCGGTGAACTTGTGGGTCTGGTCGAAGACAGACAAGCCGCGCTCGGCTGCCAGATCAAACGGATTCTGCGCCACAACCGAGGTCCCGCCTCCGATCGATGAGGCATCGTCAATCGACTTGGAGAACGTATAAGTGCCGCCAACGGAGTAGCCGGCCTGCAGGCGTTTTCGCAGGCGGATGGAGCCGGCGCTGAGGTGCGAATCTGCGACGGACGTTTGCCAGTTAAAAGCGTCGACCGTCGCCAGGCGGATGCCGGCCTGATCGCGGTTGGGAGCTTCCAGAATATCGAGCCGGGTGCCTTTGGTCCCGGTGTAGTCGATGTTGAGTAACAGCGTCGGCCGAATTTCCTGCTGGATATTCAGGTTCCAGATCTGCACATAGCCCAGCCGGTAGTTGGGGTTGACGGCGTAGGTGTTCGTGATCTGGCAAAGCGCCTCGCCCGGGGTTGTGCAAATGTTGACGGCAGGGAAGCCACTCTGCAGGGTCAGATCTCCGGGATTGACCTGCACGTTGGTTGCGGTCGTGGCAAACGGAGGCTGGAAGGCGAGCTGCTGCACGATGGACTGATACGCCGTCGTGTTGTAGTTGATGCCGTAGCCGGCACGAACTACGGTCTTTGGCAGAGGCTTCCAGGCGATGCCAACGCGCGGGGCGAAGTTGTTGCGGTCCGGGTGCATCAGGCTGGCGGGATAAACACCGTTGTAAGGCCCGGAGCCTCCGGGCAGCACGAGTTGCACGGATAAGGCTGAGTTCTGGTTCGGATCGGTCAGGAACGATGGCGAGATATCGAGGTTCGCGATGCGATTGTTGAGTTCGGTCATCGGAGATACGTATTCATAGCGCACGCCCAGGTTGAGTGAGAGATTCCCCCGCACGCGATATTCTTCCTGGACGAAAAGATCCCAGGAATCTCCCCGGAAGTGATAGTTATTCGCTCCGGGCTCGGTCGTCTGCACCCGAGTCTGGATTGGGAGGCCGAGCAGAAAGTCGGCCAGATCGAATCCGGTACCGGTCACTGGAGCGCCATTCACATACTGAGCCGTGTTATCGCCGTTGAATACGAATGTTCCGCGCGCATCGTTGCTGGCCTCGGTATTGATCCCGATCCAGCGAAAATCCCCGCCCCAGCGCACGGTCTGCTTGCCCTTGTTCCAGATCAGGTTATCGGTGAACGTCCAGGTCTGATTGCGAATCAGCTGCGGATTGGTATCGGCTAGGCTGCCAAAATCATTGAACGCCAGATTGGGAAGGCCCCAGTCAAACGGGTCTGTCGAAATGCCGCTAATCCCGAGATCGCCGGCGATGTTCTGCGAGAACGCGTACAGATTCTGCGTGCTGGTGCGGGCGCGGTTGAAATCGACGTGGAAGTTGTTGGTGATGCGGCCGAAGCTGCGCACATAGCCAACTGGAATGTCGAAGCTCCGGCCGTTCGTGTTTCCGCCGATGCTGGGGAAAGGATTTGTGAGGTTAGTGTTGGTGGCGTGGTAATGGAAGCCGAAGTTCAGATTGTTGCGCGGACCGCGCCCGCGCCCGGGACCGGGGAGCGATGGTGTTCCGCCCAGTGAGTGGTTGAGCCGAATGTTCAAGTCGTCGCTGCTGTTGTTCGCCGAGGTGACGTAGTGAAAATTCTGCGTGTCCGGGCTTGCGCCAGCCAGGTTCGGCAGCGGAATGTAATTAAGCAAGCCCTGGGCGACTGGACTGATCGTTAATCCTGAATTCTGCAGGTTGTTTCCCGTGATCGCAGTGCCCGTAAAGGGATTGAAAATCTGCACCGGATTGTTCAGGTTCGTCGAACTGGAAAAGTCTCCCCCGCGCTCTGCGACGGTCGGCACGGTCGAGAATGCGTCAAACGGGTTTTCGCCGCGCGATCCGTTGTAATTGAAGAAGAAGAAGGTTTTGGTGCCGCCGTGATAGATCTTCGGGATATTCAGCGGTCCTCCAAGCGAGGCGCCGAATTTATTTTGCAGGTAGCTCGGCTTGGCTGTTGGTTGGCCCGTCAATTCGTAGGGGGCGGCATTCAGAGCGTCGCTGCCCACGGAGTAATAAATCGATCCGTGAGGACGATTGATGTTAAAGCGTCCCCGGCGTCCTCCGAACAGGATCGGCCCCCCACCGCGGAATCCTCCAGGGCCTCCGAACCCGCCACCAAACCCCCCAGGCCCTCCAAATCCGGGTCCACTCATGCCGTTTTCCTGGCGAAATTCCTCGAAGCGCTGGTGCATTTCCTCGCTGCTCATGTTTGCAAACGGAGTGGAAGTGTTGCCGGAGATGGATACTGACTCGGTAGCCCCGGAACTGGACATGCCGGCGACTGAAGTGTCGATGCTCGTGGTGTCGCTCGTGCTTCCGACGTTTAACGAATCGCTGTTTTCGCTCTGGGTCAGCGACAAACTTCGGAATCCGCGCGCCGTCGAGGACGAAGCGGCGGCCGCAGCCTGCTTTTCTTCCTTCTGCTCGATCTCTTGAGCGCGCGATAACAGGATCAGATCGAAATCCGCCTCAACTGCGCGGCTGGCGTCATTAATCAGCACCTCGCGGGTCAGCGGCGCAAACGCTGCCATTTGGGCCCGCACTACGTATCGCCCGTTGGCCGAAACCTTCAGGAAATACGCGCCGTTGACGTCAGTGGAACTGACCGCCTTCTGGCCGGTGAGAGTGTTGGCGGCGCTGACCGCCACGCCGGGGATTGGCATTCCGCCGGACTTGATGACACCGCGAATCGTGCCACCTGCTTCCGGCGCGGAAACAGACTGAGCCGTCAGAGCGGCCGCGCACAAAAGCACCGGCCACAGCACACGAACGAAGCGGAGCGCATGATGGACGATCGTGGCGTAATCGACACTTACCGGTTTGGGATCAGATCCCATGAGCGGATTTCAAGAATCTCCTCAAATCCTAGTTGGGGCCGCCGTTTGACTCCGCCCCTGCGCCCCGGTGACGGCCCATGCCCGGTTGACCCAGATTCAGCACCGCCGGAACAAAGACGTCATTCTTCAGTTCGCCGCGACCAAAGACGTGATCGCCGACCTTTATGTCCGCAAGAGTGATACTTTCGCCATCTTTGCGGAAGGACGTGTTCTCATCAACATTAATATCTTGGGTGACGCCGTCCGGGCGCAGGATGGTCAAACGGGTTCCGCTTATAGCTTTGACTTCGCCGGCGATGAACCGTTTGCCGAGTTCTTCGCGGAAATTGGCGCCGCCCATGCCGCCGGATCGCGCGCCAATCATCTGCGCCTGCCAGACGCCGTTATTCTGCTCGCCGCGAACGAAGATCTCGTCGCCCACTTTGAAGTCGGCCAATGCCGCGGGCTGACGGTCTTTTCGATACTGCGTCTGATCGCTGGTGGCCACCTGGGCGGTTTCGCCATCGGGCGTTTTGACCGTAATCTTTCCGTTATCGATGGCAGTAATGGTGCCGAAGACGCCAGGCCCGCGATGACCGTGGTGCGGCCCTTCGCCCTGCATCTGGCCTCCGGGCGCGTCGGGTGCAGCCTGACTCCAGGCGAATGCCGTGCCAATGAGGAGAACTGCGACGATGCCGAATGTACGCATGGGAATGACCTCCTGCTCTCTCTTAAGTTATTCAAACACTAAAGCGGCCGAAAAGCCGGTAAAACGTCGGTCAATGAAGGTAAAAGTCTGTAAAGAGGGTAGACCCGGAATGGACCAAACTGATGCAATGCTAACGTTGACGGCGGGCCCGAATACCGCGATCAGTGCGGCGATCCGGCTGCGATGGCAGGGTCGGGAGAAGGGAGACTGCGATTTCTTCGGTTGCTGGAGTGGGCTCGATTCCCAGTAAGGCCGCCAAGCACCACACGGCAGACATCGCGAATAAAACGTTCACTCAATTCGTCGTGACGGATGAGAAATCGCATGTAAATCGAGCCGTAGAGGATATCGAGTGCGAGATCGAGGTCCAACTCCTTGGGAAGTTCGCCGCGGGCGATGGCGCGCCGCAGAGTCTTGTAAGCCTCCTCGCGACGAGGCCGCAGGAATCGGTCGCGAAAGGCAGCGAGCAGTTCGGGATCGGACTGGCCGCCGGCGAGGAGCGCGGCCACAATGCGTCCACGCGGGCTGCGCAGAACCGAGAGAAACTGGGCCATCTGCAGGCTTATATCGCGGTAAACGGAGCCGGTGTTGGGGAAGTGGAGATCGGCCTCAGCACTGGAGGCAAAGGCGTCGACAACCAGAGCTCCTTTGTTCGGCCACCAGCGGTAGACAGTGGCTTTGCCTACGTTGGCGTCAGCGGCAATGGCTTCAATGGTCAATCCCGAGAAACTGGAGCGTCGCAGGAGCTTCAGCGTGCTGCGCAGAATGGCGCGACGCGCATGTTCGCTGCGGGGGCGGCCCGGATGCCGCCGGTCGCCGTTTCCAGCTTTCTCGGGCCGATCGCCCGCCCTTTCGCCGATTGGAGGCAATTGCCTCATAGCCTAACCATAGCATATATTGAATCCAATACGTACCGTATCGAATCAGTTCGGTGTCGGTATTGGTTGACGAAGGCCGGGCTCGCTCACTGAAGACCGAGTCACCCGGAGTGAAAGACACGTTATGTGGATTGTTGCACTCGCGCTGCGGCGCCCTTATACCTTCGTAGTGATGGCGCTGGTCATCATCCTTCTGGGGATCTTCGTCATCTTCCGCACGCCCGTCGATATTTTTCCGGACATTAACATCCCCGTCATCAGCGTCGTGTGGAACTATGGCGGTTTCGCGCCAACCGAGATGGCGAACCGCATCGTGACCAATTCCGAGCGCGGCATCACCATTACCGTCAACGATATCGAACATATCGAATCGCAATCGGTGAACGGCGTCGGAGTCATCAAGATTTTCTTCCGCCCGCAGGCCAACATTCAGACTGCTCTGGCCCAGGTTACGGCGATTGTGCAGACCACCGTGCGCGGATTGCCGCCCGGGACCACGCCGCCTCTGGTCATCACCTACTCCGCCTCATCGACGCCAATTGTGCAGCTGGGCCTAAGCAGCAAAACTCTGCCCGAGCAGGAACTATTCGACCTGGGGCAGAACTTTCTGCGCACCCAACTCGCAACGGTGCATGGTGCCGCCACCCCATACCCGTACGGGGGGAAGATCCGTCAGGTGCAGGTCGATCTCGATATCCCGCGGCTCCAGGCCAACGGTCTGTCGCCGGCCGATATCGTGAGCGCCATCAACAGCGAAAACCTGATCACTCCTTCCGGAACGGCGAAGATTGGTCCGCTCGAATATCAGGTCGAGATGAACAGTTCGCCGCAGACGATCGCGGAACTCAATGACCTGCCGGTCAAGACCGTCAACGGGTCGACGATCTATATGCGCGATGTGGCGCACATCCGCGACGGCTTTGCACCGCAGACCAATATCGTTCGCCAGGACGGAGTTCGCGGCACGCTGATGTCGATGTACAAGATCGGCAAGGCCTCCACGCTGACGATCGTGCAGGCGGTGAAGGATGTCATCCCGGTGGCGGCACAGTCTTTGCCGCGCGACATCACCATCAAGACCCTGTTCGACCAATCCCTGTTCGTGCGCGCCTCGATCAACGGAGTGGTACGCGAGGCCCTGATTGCCGCCGCCCTGACCGCAGTCATGATCCTTCTGTTTCTCGGGGACTGGCGGCCGACGATTGTCATTTCGATTTCGATCCCGCTTTCCATTCTGGTATCGGTGATTCTGCTAAGCGCGCTGGGCGAGACCATCAACATCATGACCCTGGGCGGACTGGCGCTCGCGGTCGGCATCCTGGTGGACGATGCCACCGTCGAGATCGAGAACATCGAGCGCAATCTAGCTCAGGGCAAGGAAATGAAGCGGGCCATTCTCGACGGCGCGGCACAAATCGCCGTTCCGGCATTCGTGTCGACTTTGTGCATCTGCATTGTGTTCGTGCCCATGTTTTTCCTGACCGGCGTGGCGCGGTATTTGTTTGTCCCGCTGGCTGAAGCGGTCGTATTTGCCATGCTGGCGTCGTATTTCCTGTCTCGGACGTTGATTCCGACTCTTGTGATGTACATCATGCGCGGACACGAACACCGCGCCGAAGCGCCCAAGACCTTTTTCGGCCGCTATCAGCGGGCATTCGAGCGGAGCTTCGAGAAGTTCCGCTGCGGCTATTACCAGTTGCTCGAGACCACCATCGAGCACCGCAAGTTATTTGCTTCGTGCTTTCTCGGTTTCTGCATTCTTTCGATGGGCCTGGCGTTTTTCCTCGGCCAGGATTTCTTTCCCTCGGTCGATGCCGGTTTGATGCGGTTGCACGTGCGCGGCCGGGCTGGACTGCGCGTAGAAGAGACCGCCAGACTGTGCGACGAGATCGAAAGATACCTGCGCACGCAGATTCCGAAAGATGAACTAGTCACGATTCTGGACAACATCGGGCTGCCGAACTCGGGTATCAATCTCTCGTACTCGAACTCGGGAGTAGTCGGAACCAGTGATGCAGAAATCCTGATCGGGTTGAATGCGGAGCACCATCACTCGACCGCCGGTTACATCAAGACGTTGCGGGCGCAACTTCCCCGGCAATTCCCGGGTGTCGAGTTCTTTTTCCAGCCCGCGGATATCGTTTCACAGATCCTGAATTTCGGATTGCCGGCGCCGATCGATGTGCAGCTCATCGGGGCTGACATGCAGGAAAACTACGAGATCGGGCAGAGAATCGCCAACCGCTTGCGGGAGATTCCGGGCACAGCGGACGTCCACGTACAGCAGATGATGAGCCTTCCGACGCTGCACATGCAGATTGATCGCGACAAAGTCACGCAGGTCGGAATGACGGCACGCGATGTCGCACAGAGCGTGCTGGTATCGCTCAGCGGCAGTTTTCAAACGACGCCGAACTTCTGGCTCAATCCGAAAAATGGAGTGACGTATCAGGTAGCGGTCCAGGACCCGCAGTACCGGGTGACCTCGCTGCAGGATCTGATGAGCGTGCCGGTTACAGATTCCAGCGTGCCCAGTTCGCAAGTGCTCAGCAACCTTGTGGAACTGTCGCCGGCGGTTCGGCCTGTGGTCGTATCGCACTACAACGTGCAGCCGGTCATCGACGTTTATGCCAGCACGCAAGATCGCGACCTTGGCGCCGTGGCTAAAGAAACCATGGAAGCGCTGAAGCCTTTCCAGCGCCAGCTGCCCCGGGGCACGCAACTCAAAGTCCGCGGCCAGGTCGAGACCATGGAATCTTCGTTCATCGGATTGGGCCTGGGACTGATTCTGGCCATTGTGCTGGTTTATTTCCTGATCGTCGTCAACTTTCAGTCTTGGCTGGACCCATTCATCATTATCACCGCGCTACCGGGCGCCCTGGCAGGAATCTGCTGGATGCTCCTGCTGAGCCGCACAACGATGAGCGTTCCGTCGCTGACTGGCGCAGTCATGTGTATGGGCGTGGCGACTGCCAACTCGATCCTGCTGGTTTCCTTTGCCCGCGACCGCATGCAGGTGGGAATTCCCGCAGTGCAGGCTGCGCTGGAGGCTGGCTATACACGTATTCGCCCGGTCCTGATGACGGCGCTGGCGATGATCATCGGCATGGTGCCGATGTCCCTGGGATTGGGCGAAGGCGGCGAACAGAATGCGCCTTTGGGTCGCGCGGTGATTGGCGGCCTGTTGTTTGCTACTGTCGCGACGCTGTTTTTCGTGCCTTCGATCTTTGCCATGATTCATGGCTATCGCGAGAAGAGAACCGCAGCCGGCAGAACATAGCGGTTCCGGCATCGGAGCAAGCCTCAGAGGATCGGGCTGCGTCGTGGAAGTGCTAACGTAAAAGAGGGACGAACGGGATATGGATTCGCAATCAGCAGATTATGAACTTTCAGAGCAGCATCACGCTCCAGAGATAACGCCACCGCCTAAGCTTCCGCCGGCGACCCCGCGCAAGGCGCTCCTGCTGGTGGGGGCGGTCGTGTTGTTGCTAATCGGCGGCGCGGTTGTGACGATGCTGGTGCGTGTCCACAACGATCACGTTCTGGCAAAAGAGACTGAGCAGGAGGCGATCCCGACGGTCGCGGTGGTTCATCCGGTGGCGGAAAAGCCGGACGAGGAGCTTGTGCTCCCTGGCACTCTCCAGGCCTACGAGGAATCGCCGATATATGCGCGGACGAATGGCTATCTGCTGCACTGGTACAAGGACATCGGCAGCCGGGTGAAGAAGGGCGACCTGCTGGCCGACATCGATACGCCGGAAGTGGATCAGGAACTGATGCAGGCGCGAGCCACCCGCCAGCAGATCGTGGCTGCGCTCGGACTAGCGAAGATCAATGCCGACCGCTACGTCAATCTGCGCAAGACGGACTCCGTTTCGCAGGAAGAAGCGGACCAACAGACCAGCGGCTACGAGCAGGCGCAGGCAAATCTGGCCGCCGCCGACGCCAACGTCCGCCGGCTCGAGGAAATGGAATCATTCAAGCATGTCTATAGTCCGTTTAACGGGGTGCTCACCAAGCGCACAGTCGACCCCGGTGCTCTGATCAATGCCGGCGTATCAGGGGCGGCGGGAAAGGAGCTGTTCGACATTGCTCGAGTCGATCCGCTTCGCGTCTATGTGAGCGTGCCGCAGAATTACGCGCCGTTCATTAAGACTGATATGGACGCTGTCGTGACCTTGCAGGAATTTCCGGGCCAGAAATTCAAGGGCGTCGTAGTGCGAACCGCGGAGGCCATCGACACGGCAACCCGAACTCTGCTCACTGAAGTGGATGTTCCCAACAAGAGCGGTCAGCTGCTCCCGGGTTCCTTTGGCGAGGTGCATTTCCGGGTAGGGATGGACGCGCACAAGGTTACGGTGCCAGTGAACTCGATGTTATTCCGGAGCCAGGGCGCACAAGTGGCGGTGGTAGGCGATGACGGCAAAGTCGAGCTGCGACCGATCACCATCGGGCGCGATTATGGCAACAGTCTTGAGATTCTCGGAGGAGTAGACGTAGAAGATCGCGTTATCATCAATCCCTCCGATTCGCTCGAGAACGGCCAGAAGGTCCACGTCGCTGCATCAAGTAAGCCTGTGCAGGGAGGGATGTAGGCCGTGAAGGCATTGTTCCTCACTGGGGCTCTGCTGGCGGCAGGAGCGTTGTCCGGTTGCGCTGTGGGTCCCAAGTACCACCGTCCTCCAGTCCCTGCTCCGCCGGCCTACAAGACGGAAGCTCCGTGGCAGGTGGCGGCTCCCAGGGATTCGCTGCCGAAAGGCCCGTGGTGGGAAATCTACCAGGATGCCGAGCTCAACGATTACGAGCAGCAGTTGTTGAAGGCTAATCCGTCGCTGGAAGCGGCGAGGGATCAGGTCAATCAGGCGCGCGCCTTAGCGCGCGTGACCGCCGCCGGATATTTCCCCACGGCCGCCGTCGATCCCAGTGCCTCCAGAAATCGCTACTCGGGAAATCGGCCGGAAGTGACCCAACCGGCGCAGCCCCTTAGTCAGAACACGTATCAGATTCCATTCCTGCTGAACTACGAGCCCGATCTCTTTGGAAATGTTCGGCGGAATCTTGAGGCTTCCAACGCATCTCTGCAGTCAACGGCGGCTGATTTGTACAACGCCCGGCTGGTCCTGACCGCCGAATTGGCGGCCGACTACTTCAGCCTGCGCGAACTGGATGCTGAGACGAAGGTCGTGGAGGAATCGATCACGATCCAAAAGAAGGGACTGCAATTAGTCGAGGACCGTCATGCCGGTGGAGTGGCCTCGGGCCTCGACTTGGCGCAGCAGCAGACGCTCCTCGACTCCACCATCTCTCAACTTTACCTGGTGCAGCAGCAGCGCGCGCAGTACGAGCACGCGATTGCGGTTTTGACCGGCACTCCGGCCTCGACGTTCAGCGTCCCGGTGCGTCCGTTGAAGGCGGCGCCCCCGCCGGTACCGTTGGGCGTGCCGTCGGACTTGCTCGAACGCCGCCCGGACGTTGCCGGCGCTGAGCGTCAGATGGCTTACGAGAATGCTCTGGTGGGAGTTGCGACCACCGCGTTTTATCCGCACCTTACGATCTCCGGTGGCGGCGGCTTTCAGAGCACGACTCTGACGAATCTGGTCACCGCGCCCAGCGCCATCTGGTCGCTCGGAGCGGACCTGCTCCAGCCGATCTTGGAAGGTGGCCGCAACCGGGCCAATCTGGAAGCGGCGAAGGCTGCCTATGACACGACAGTCGCAAACTATCGTCAGTCCGTGCTGACCGCGTTTCAGCAGGTGGAAGATGGACTTTCCGGACTGAACGCTCTCTCGCAGGCATCTGCGTCGCAGACTGCTGCAGTGGACGATTCGCAGCGAGCCCTACAGCTCGCCAATAACCGTTACGAGGGAGGTCTCACCAACTATCTCGACGTCATCACCGCGCAATCTACACTTCTAAGCAACGAGCGGATTGCCGCCCAGATTCTGGGACAGCAAATGGTAACCTCGGTCTATCTGGTCAAGGCTCTGGGCGGAGGCTGGGATGCCTCGCAAATTCAGAACGAGCAGGTTCATCCGGAGCTTCGCCAAATCCTCCATCAATAAAGCATCACCGGTTTGCTGAACAAAATGGTCTCCAAAAGCTGCTTCCGCGCCTATTGAGCGTCCTTCTTCTCGGGCGGCGGCAGGGGCTTTTCAATCGGCTTGCGCGGCAACATCTGATCACGCATCGCCGCGTCATATACAAAACTCGCCACAATCACCGAGATCTGTTTCAGGTCGTCCGGCTGAAGGCGATCATAGACGTCCATGTTGGAGTGATGCGTTCGCGATTCGTACTCGATCGGGTCCTGAATAAACTGAAATCCGGGAATGCCAACCGCATCGAAGGAAAGATGGTCCGTTCCTCCGGTATTTCGCATCGTGAGAGTAGTCATGCCGAGATCTCTGAATGGTTTCATCCAGGCCTCGAAGATCGGCGTGACCGCCTCATTTTCCTGCAGGTAGACACCGCGAATTTTGCCGGTTCCGTTATCCACATTGAAGTATGCGGAGACTTTGGCCTGCTCCGGCTTCACCGTGATCGGTCCGGCTTCGCGGCGCAACAGTGTCGGCATACCTTTCAGGTTGGGATCGTCGGACGGTGGGCGCGAACCAAAATGATGTTCGACATAGCCCTGTGAGCCAAGCAGACCCTCTTCCTCGCCGCTCCAGAGGCCGATGCGAATCGTCCGCCGCGGCTTGATGTCGAGCGCCTTCAGGATGCGGACGGCCTCCATCATGACGATGGTGCCGGCGCCGTTATCAGTCGCTCCGGTTCCCGCGTGCCAGGAGTCGAGATGCGCGCCGAGCATCACAACTTCATCTTTCTTGTCGGTCCCCGGAATCTCGGCGATGGTGTCGTACTGCATGGGATCGTCATCGTAGAAGGTGTTGACGACATTGAGTTCCAGCGTGACATCCTGCTTTTCATCAAGCAGGCGCGCGATGCGGCTCCAATGCTCGGCCGCCATAGTCAATTGCGGAACGGTCGTGGTTTCGCCCGGCTTGTACGAGCCGCCAGACTGGACGAAGACGGTCCCTCCGCCCGCGGTGCCGCGAGAGTGGTCGATGACCGCGAGAACTTTCTCTTCAGCAAAAAACTGATTCAGATCCTTCATCAACTGCCGCCGGCGCGCGAACTCCGCCATGCGAAACGGCGGCCGCTCGCTTGGAATCTCGTAATCGCCGATCTTGGTCAGATCCTCGTCGGTCAAGCGTTTGAAAGGAGCCTCTGTAATGGGTTTGAGGTCCGGGTCTGGACCAAGGATGACGATCATGCCCCCGAGCTTTCCGCGATATTTGTCAAAGTCCTTCTTGTCCTCGATGTCGACGCGGATGCACTTCCCGGTTACCACGCCGTTGGTTCCTGGCGTCCAGGCTTTGGCGTAAACAATCAGGGGAGCGACGTCGGGCGCGGTCATGCGAGCATTGATGTATTGATTGGCCCATCCCCGGCCAAATGGTCCCCAAGCTTCAAGATGAGCGTTGCTGAGTCCCATCGCCGTTAACTGGTCGCGAGTCCACTCATTGGCGCGCTTCATGTTGGGAGATCCGGTGAGGCGCTCGCCGACGGAATCCATCAGGCCAGAGGCAAACTCCATCACCTTGGAATCGTGGAAGCCTTCATAGCGAATGCGGGAAATCGTCTCGAGATCGACTTTCTCCTGCGACCAGACCACCGAAGACAACAGAACGCTGACAACAATGCCGAGCCGTACAGGTTTCTTCATGCCGAAGCGCTCCTGAAACGAAATTAAACGGATGGGAAATAGACGGGCGATTATACTGCCGGAACCGTGGACTGCAATCGACGGGATTGTAAAGTTATTTCAATTACTCCGTCGAGGAAATCGATTTCTCACGGGAAGCTTCGCCACCGTGATTCTCCTAGAACAAAAATAAGGGCCGCCGAATGCGGCGGCCCTGAAAACAGTCGAACTACGAAACGATCTTTGTAGTCTACTTTGTGCCGACGGTAATCGTCTCGTTGGCATTGGTGGAGTGGTGATACTGGTCGCCTGAGTACTCCGCTTTGATTGCATGAGTGCCGGCCGCCAGTTGGCCCGCAGCGATCGAAGCGACCCCGGACGTGACCGTTACTGCCGATCCCACCTGCGTACCGTCGACCAGGAACTTGACCGTGCCGGTCGGAGCCGGTGCGGTCTTCGAGGTTACGGCGACGGCAAGGGTGACACTCGTGCCTGGAGTCAGGACTTGCGAAGCCGACGGCGAGGTGAACTTCACGCTCGCCGGAGCCACTCCTGTGCCCGTCAGCTTCACCTTGTTTGAGCCGGTCACAGAGTTGTCGGTCAGGGTGAGTGTCGCGGTGCGTGAGCCCACGGCGCCCGGTTTGAATGCGACTCCGATATAGCAGGTCTGTCCGGCATCGAGGTAATTGCCGGCGCTGAAGTTGCAGCTGGTGGTGGTGTTGTCGATGACGAAGTCGCTGGGGTTGGTGCCGGTGATGGTTTCCTTGTTGATGGTCAAGCTGCTGTTGCCAGTGTTGGACACGGTCACGATCATCGGCGTGCTCGTCGTGCCTTGAGTGGTCGAGCTGAAGACCAGCGATCCGACGACTCCGACTTTGCGGATCGACTCGGCGGTGCCGGTGGTAGAGGTGAGACTGGTGATATAGACCTGTCCCTGGGAGTCGACGGCTATGCCTGTCGGCTGATCGAGCTTGGCCGACGTGGCTGGGCCGCTGTCGCCCGAGTTTCCGACCGTACCGTTGCCCGCAATCGTGCGGATGATCCCGGTCTGGGCGTCGATGCGGCGTACGCGATTGTTTCCCGTGTCAGAGAAGTAGAGGTTCCCGGCAAGATCAAACACCATCTGGCCGACGTGGCTGCTGATTTCAGCGCTTCCCGCCTGGCCGCCGTCGCCGCTGAAGCCGCAGGTGCGGCCGCCTGCCACCTTTGTGAAGGCGACGATGGCATTGGCCGCGTTATAGAGGCTCTGTTGTTGGATCGTGCAGTTGGCAGATCCCCAAAACGTATACAGATTGTCGTTGCGATCCACGGCAAACGCATCGACAAAATTCTGTTGGTAAGGGAATGGATCGTAGAGCCATGCGACTGTGGCGCCCGATCCGTCAGAAAATGACTTGGCTGCGCCTCCGTGCTCGTCAACGAAAAAAATGTTCCCGAAGCCGTCCGTCGACATCGCAGCCGGCGAGACCGGCAGTTCCTGATAAAGATAACAGGGGGCAGCGGTAGTGCAGGTGTCGTTACCCCCACCACTGGCTAGGATGACCAATCCGTAGTCATAGATTTCATAGATGTTGCCTGAGCCGGACAGATCGAAGTAGACCTCGCCGAAGGGGTCCGTGCTGACGCTAACCGGACTGGTGTATCCCTTCGCGATGCTGTTTAACGTCGCGCTGGAGTCGATGTAAACGATCCGGTTGTTTCCAGTGTCGGCAACGTAGAGTGAGTCGCCGCTATCGATGGAGATGTTCACCGCCCCCTTGAAGACGCCAACTCCGCCAGAGATCATCTCCGACGGCGTTCCGATCAGGCTGGGAACAAAACTGACGACCGGGGAATAGCCGTATCCGGTGAGCCCGAGGTTCGTTGTCTCAGCGCTGGCGGTGTGAGCGATGGCCAGCTTGCCTAGACGATGGCCCGGTCCACGCGGGGTGAACTCCACGAGTAACTGACAGGTGCTGTCGGCCTCGTAGTACCGTCCCGCTTCGCAGGTCCCGCCTTGAACCACGGTAAAGTCCGGGGTAGTTGAGATTTTCGTGATTTGTGTGTTCACCGAGAACCTGAGCGTCAGAGTTTGAGGAGCTCTGAGGCTCGTCGGTGAATCGGTTCCGAAGTGGTAGAAGTTGGCCGGCATTTTGGCGAGCAAGGCTCGTTCGGTTGCCGGGAGAAGCTGAAGTTGCGGTGCAGACCGATCCTGTTGAACCAGCTGGATCGGCGGCTTGCTGGATTGCGCCATCGCGCTGACAGACAGCAGTGCAGCCAATCCAAGACTCCCCGTGAAATGCTTCCCACTCATGATTCGAGCAAACATCGATTTCATCGATTCCTCCTGGTTGGGTGGTTGATTTCGACATGCCGCCATCAAACGCAGGGAAACCCCAGCGACCGCTCAAGCGGGACGGTTTGGCATGAAATGGGACTTCCGACGTTGTGCGGCGTACTGCCAGCCACGTCGGCGGAAACGGTGGAATCACTTGGGGAGTGGACCGTTCCGGGCTCTTTTCCGTACCCCACGAAAAAGAGCGAGCTATCATACCCTTGTTCTCTTGTAGATGAGCAATTTTTTTATGACTTTTGTGGTTCCAGACAGACAGCGCCGGAGGCCGGTCCCCGACCCGGGGAGGCTGCAGAAAGGCTATTTGGAGGGATTGTCGGTTCCGGCAGGGGGCTTTTCCGGAGCCTCAGACGAAGACGGCTTGGCGTCATCATCCGCATTCTTGAGGATGTACTGGACGATCACCGAGATACGGCGGTTCGAGGGATCGAGGGGAGCGTCGGGCTTGCGCAATCGCTGGTCGGCGAAGCCACGAACCTGGGTGATCTGGTCGACCCGGATGCCGCTGGCTTGCATTAGCCGCCGGGCGGCGTTGGCGCGGTCGGTCGAGAGTTCCCAGTTGCCGTAGTTCGTCGAAGGGCCGTAGGGACGGGAGTCGGTGTGGCCTTCGATGGAAAGCTTGTTGGGGAGTTGGCTCAGTTCCTGGGCCAGGGTGACCAGCAACTCGCGCCCATCTTCATTCAGCTGGGCGCTGCCGGAGTCAAAAAAAGTGCCGCTGGCAGACTCCGACAACTCAATCCGCAGGCCTTCGGTAGTTACAGTCATTTCGATATGGCTCTTTAGCTTTTCAAAATCGCTCATCTGGCGGACGGCCTGCTGCAACTGCTCTTTGAGTTTCGGCATGTTGTCGCGGGTCAGGGTGAAGTTCTCGCCCGATCCGGCCATGTTGGAGCCCACTTTGCGCGAGGTGCCTGTCGGATCCTTGAAATAGCCTCCGACCGCCTCCTGAATCTGTTTGCTGGAATTGAGCAGCCAGAGCACGATGAAAAGCGCCATCATCGCGGTGACGAAATCGGCATAGGCCACCTTCCACGCGCCGCCGTGGTGTCCGCCGTGGCCGCCTTTTTTCTTGACGATGACGATGGGGCGCGCTTTTTCCATGATCTGGGTAAGCCGATGTCTAGGCTGACGCTGCGGCCGCGGCCGCGGCGCCACCACCGCGGCAGGCCGCTTCGAGTTCCTTGAACGACGGGCGCACATGACCGGGAATGGCACGGCGCGCAACCTCAACGGCCATAATCGGCGCGCTGCCCTTCAGAAACGAAATCATCAGGACGCGCATGACGTAGAGAAACGCGTGTTCCTCTTCGGCGGCCTTCGCCATGTTGGAGGCGATCGGGCCAATCAGCCCGTAGCACAAGAGAATGCCGAGAAACGTTCCCACCAACGCGGCAGCGACTTTATGTCCGATCTCCTCCGGTGGACCGCCGAGAGCTCCCATGGTGATCACGACTCCGAGAACGGCGGCCACGATTCCGAGTCCGGGCAGAGAATCGGCCATGGTGCTCAATGCCGCGGTGGGCTGCGTCGAATCGTGGTGGTGCACTTCCATGTCGAGATCGAGCATCTGATCGAGATCGAATGCGTCCACGCCGGTGATCGCCATGCGCAGCGAGTCGCATACAAATGCACACACGTGGTGATTCTTCAGGAATGCCGGATTTTTCGAGAACACCGCGCTTTTCTCCGGCTCCTCGACGTCGGCCTCAAGTGCCATGAGCCCGTCTTTTCTCGCCTTGTTGAGCAGGTCGTACATCATCTTCAAGGTCGTGATGTAGGTCGGCTTGCCGAATTTCGAACCTCCGAAGACTCCGCCGATTCCTCCCGCAATCTTCTTGATGATGTGCAGCGGATTCGCCACCAGAACCGTGCCCACGGCGGCACCGCCGATAATGACCAGTTCCGCCGGCTGAATCAGCACGCGGATGTTCCCATGCTCCATCAGATAGCCGGCCACAACACAACCGAACACGACAACGATGCCGATGATGGCAAACATTCCTAGTTCTCCGAAGAGCGGTTCTCACCCGATGCCCAGCTGCCGCTTCGCCACGCCGACCCCCGGTCGAGCGAATCCTGGGCACGCTTCATGAGTAACTCCACTGTGTCGCCGGGTTCAGCCACGGTATATCCCGCCGAGACCGGCAGAGACCGCCGCTCTCCCCACCACTCGATCGCGTCATTCGCCAGCATGCGGCGGAGACGCTCGCGGACTAACTGTAGGGCTTCTTCCCGCGATCCATTGAGAATCACGAGAAACTGGTCGTCGCACCAGCGACCGACGATATCGGTTCTCCACAGCGCGCCTTCGAGCGAGCGCGCCATGGCACGCAACAGGAAGCTGGCCGCTTCCGCACCGAATTTCGAGCGGAACAGGTTGAGCCCTTCGACGCGAAAGCACACAACGCCAAAGGGCAAGTGAAGATCATTGAACGTTCCTAGGGCTTCGCGGAGATGCGACTGCAACATCAGGTGGCTGGCCACGCCCGTGGCCTCGTCCATACAGCCGGGCAGATTCAGAGTGTCTTCCCGAAGATCGGAGTTCGTGCTGGATTGTTGTTTCTCGAAGGTTTCGACCGCCCCGACGATCGAACCGTGGGAATTGTGTACGGGCACGGCATATGCGATCACCGGGATTTCGTATCCGGCTTTGTGGTGCAGGAAGCCCGGAGCATCAGCCGGTTGCGCAGTCTTGATGGCGCGGGCCAGCGGACACTCCTCGCCGCAGAATTCACAGCCCGGCTGATCGCAGTGAAGCAGCGCTTCGCCAATGCAATTGTGACCGATGACCTCATGGCGCAAGTAGCCTGTGATGTGCTCCGCTCCATCGCTCCACAACACGATTCTCTTTTCCATGTCGACTACACAAAGACCGGTCGGCAGGCTCTCGAGGATGCTGCGAAAAATCTCGGAATCATCAAAGTGCGACATGGCGGAGACAAGGGCGATTTGGCCCTCGAACTCTGCTTTTATCGGCAGAATGAAGCCGGAACTAGAGATCGTCACGCAACCTTCATGGGTGCCTGTTTGCTGCCGAAGCCCCAGTCGTTTCAGATAGATGCCCGCCTAGCACTTTAGGGGGTGGTTATAGCACGGAAGTGCCATAGGCAGGGGCCTGAAGGGGGGATACCTTAATCGGTGAGCAGTTCTGGGGGAGGGCTGCCCGGGCGTCCTGGACTCGCAAGGGTCTCAGGGCGCTCGTTATTTTTTGCGCCATTTTTAGAAGTCGTTTTTCGAAGTACGTCTCAACGCCCGTAGCGACCCATCCATTCCGTTTGGCCCAGAATGTGGCCCTTCATCGCAGCCTCCAGGTCGCGCTTGCCCGAGCCCGAACGGAGTTCCAGCTTCACATCCAACGCATATAACTTGAAGTAGTAGCGGTGCGGCTTGCCCGGCGGCGGGCACGGCCCCTTGTACCCAGTTTTGCGGAAATCGTTCGAGCCTTGGTGCGATCCATCGGGCAGCGTCGCGCTCTTCGCTGCACCTTCGGCAAGACTGCGCTTCCCGGGCGGCAGATTCCACAGCACCCAGTGACTCCAATTGCCCACGGGGGCATCAGGGTCATCGACCAGCAATGCCAGTGTCTTGGTTCCTGAGGGAGGCTCGGTCCATGAAAGCTGCGGCGAAACATCGGCGCCATCGCAGCTAAATTTCCGGTCGATCGTGCCGCCATCGGAGAAACTCGAACTCGAAATGGTGAAGGACATGTTTTTCTCTCCAGAGGCAGGGAAGGCGGATCCTGGGAGCAAGGTGCCAAGGGCCAGAACCGCGATCGCAGCGGTATACCTCATTACGAGCCGGACTTCGCTATCCTGGAAGAGCAGCGACACTGCGTTTGGGATGCGCAAGGAGGCCCCCGCGATCGGCATTAATTCGTGGAGATGGTGAAATTGACCGTGATCCTGGCCTGAGTTTCCACCGGCTCGCTTCCCAGGAAATGCGGCTTGAAGCGCCATTGCCGTACCGCTTCCTGGGCGGCACTGGCCAGAATCGGTGGACCGCTGAGAACGCTCAGATCTTCGATCTGTCCATTCTTGTTGATCAGGGCGCGCAAGATCACGGAGCCTTGGACTTTCATCTGTCGGGCGAGCAGCGGATATCCCGGTTTCACCGAGTGGCTGACGACGGCATCGGTATCGGCCGACATCTGCACGTTCTCGGCCGCATTGCTGATCACGGCGGCGGGCGTGCCCGCTGTGGAAGGCGGATCGAGTGCGGGAGTGGTGGAAGAGCCCGGTTGCAGGTCAACGTGCACCGAATTGTTCTCCGGGTGCAATGTGCGACGGACGTTGTTGGCCACGACTTCCACTTGCAACGGAGGAAGCACGGTGCGCGTCGCAGTAAATGGAGGCGGAGCCGGGGCATCGAGAGCAGGTTCTTTCGCCTCCGCCTTCGGAGTGTGCCGCTTCCGCACAGAAGTTGTTGCTTCTTTGGTAGCCGGCGGCGATACCGGCGTCACGTTTGTGTTCGCCGGCCCAGGCAGCGAATCGGCTTCCTGCGTGTCCGGAAACCAGAAATCGCGGTCGTTGTAGAGCAGCATTCCCAGCGCCGCCAGTAACAAGACCAGCGCGCCAACCATCAACTGATGTTGCCTTCGTCCCGGTGTGCGGGACGATGGCACAGACGGAAGCCGACGTGGTGATCTCGGCTCAGACGGGCCCGATTCGAACATATGTTTGCCGCACCTCTAGGAATGCGCATAGTATGCCTCGAAAGCGCGGGAAAGGCCAGCAAAAGCGCCGTCTCTCTCCGCCTCATATGGCCCTTGGCCCCCATTACAGAAGGGAACATGCTATCGTGACGGTAACTTTCTCATCCGTAACTTTATTTCGTGCTCTGAATCCTATGGTAAGGTCCTTTTCCCTGTAGGAGTGCTATGGAAGCGGAAGACGACAAGCCGCGAAACGACAGAGAGCCGACGAACCACGTTAGCGGGCAAGATGCCGAGCCAGCGGAGCTCAAGGAGAGGCCTGTCTCCGAAGGCAGCCAGCAGAAGCCCGACGAACCGCCTGCCCAGCAGCCGCTTCCTGCAACCGAGGGGAAGCCTCCCACTTCTTCATCGCGCTCGGAAGTTCGACCTGGGGAGAACGTCCCAAAACCGCCGACTACGCGCTGGGCTTCAGAATCGGAGCAGTCTCGACGGCAGATCGACAAGCGGGCTTATCGGGCCATGTCCCGCCGGGAACTGCTCAAGGTCGCTCCAGTGGTCGTGCTGGGTGCATTTGCGGTTCCGCGATTCCAGGATTCGCTGCTTAAGAAAGGGCTCGCCTTCAGCGATTGGGCATCGGCGCAAATGTTCCGGCGCGGGCATCTGGCTCCGACTTTTTCCGATTCCGACCTGACGCCGTTCGCGAGGTTCCCCATCAATGATTACGACGTCGATGATCCGGGAGTAATCTTCGCGAACTGGACGCTCACCGTCAGCGGCCTGGTGCAGAAGCCCGGAGACTACTCGCTGCCGCAGATTCAGGCGCTGCCGCGAGTCCGCCAGAACACCCGGCACGTGTGCGTTGAAGGATGGGATGTCATTGGCCGCTTCGGAGGTGCGAGGCTCTCGGATTTCCTGCGCGCGATCGGGGCGGACCTCTCGGCCAGATTCATCACCGTAGCTTGCGCCGATGATTACTACGAATCGCTCGACATGGCGACGGCACTGCATCCGCAGACTCTTCTTTGTTACGAGATGTACGACCAGCCGCTAACGCGTGAGCATGGCGCTCCGGTCCGGCTGAATATTCCGACAAAGATCGGCTACAAGCAGGCGAAATATCTGACTGATCTAGAAGTGACCAACGTCCTCAACGGGAAAGTCGGTTATTGGGAGGATCAGGGCTATTCGGAATTCTATGGACTTTAGACGAAGCAGTCGCTTGGGCTGGAGGAATCGATGAGCGGAGCGGTCGTCGAAATCACGCGCGCCAAGGGTGACGAAACGGAAGCCGTGGCCCGTGCAATTTACGAACACCCGCTACCGGTCCGCATCTGCCACTGGCTGAACGCAATTTCTCTGTTCGTAATGGTCGGCAGCGGGCTGCAGATCTTTCGTGCCTTCCCCAGTTTTGGCGCGAAGATTCCGCAAAAGGACCTCATCGATTGGCCGAAGTCGCTGGCTATCGGCGGGTGGCTGGGGGGGGCGCTGCAGTGGCATCTGACGTTCATGTGGATCTACATCGCCACAGGGCTGGTCTATCTCGGTTACCAGATCGCCAGCGGGAATTACCGCCAGGTGCTGTTCACGCGGCGGGACGTCCCGGGCGTCTGGCCGATGGTGAAGCACTATTTTTTCTTCGGGCCCACGCCGCCATTGCGCGAGGCTTATAACCCGCTGCAGAAGCAGGCGTACACCACCGCGATCGTGCTGGGGATGCTGTCCGTGCTGACCGGGTTCGCTATCTGGAAGCCGGTACAGTTTTCCTGGCTGGCGTGGCTGATGGGCGGTTTCCACTGGGCAAGGCTTTTGCATTTTCTGGTGATGTGGGCGACCCTCGCCTTTGTATTCGGGCACCTGATTATGGTGATTCTGCATGGCTGGAACAATTTCCTTTCGATGCTGACGGGCTGGAAGCGTACGGACCGGGAGAACGACGAGTACTGACGCGCGAGCGCTGGGAAAAAGATGGCCGAACCGAATGTTGTCCTGAACAATCCGGCCCTGGCCGATACGACGCGCGAACAGGATCTCATCGCGCGCGTGCAGCGCGGCCAGAACGAGCTGTTCTACGAACTGGTGCGGCCCTACGAGCGGCGTGTATATGCCGCGGCATTCGCGATTCTGCGCAATGAAAGCGATGCGGAAGATGTCGCTCAAGAATCCGTGCTCAAGGCTTTCGCCAACATCCGGCAGTTTCGGGCCGAAGCGCGCTTCAGCACCTGGCTGATCCAGATCACAGTGAATGAAGCGTTGATGCGCCGGCGGAGGGAGAAGACGGTGACCATGGAGGGAATCGACGACCGCCGGGACGACGGCGCCGACTATGTGCCCAGAGAATTCGCGGATTGGCGCGAGATTCCCTCCGAAGCGCTGGAGCGCAAGGAAGTGCGGCAGAAGCTGGCGGAAGCGCTGGCGACTCTGGACCGGAAATATCGCGAAGTCTTCGTCTTGCGGGATATGGAGCAGTTGAATATTCAGGAGACGGCGGAAGCATTGGGAATCTCGGTCGCGTCGGTCAAGACGCGGCTGCTGCGGGCAAGGCTCATGCTGCGCGACTTGCTTGCGGCCGGGTGGGAGCAGGGCTGGTTCAGCCGCCTGCCATTCGAGAAGGGAAACAAGCCATGGTAAACGGTGACGGCATTAGCTGCGAGCAGATGTGGCATGAGATTTCGAATTACCTGGATGGCGAGGTCGATGCATCGCTGCGCGCGGCGATGGATGCACATTTTCAGCAATGCAGGCGTTGTAGGTCTTTGCTTGAAGGGATGCAGAATGTGATCCGGTTGTATGGCGACGAAAGAATGATGGAAGTGCCGGCCGGATTCGGCAAGAGGCTCGAAAGAAGACTGGCCGAGGCCACGAAAGAGTGCAGCCGAGGATGGTCGACCTGGTCAGCGTGGCTGGTGCCGGTTGCAGCGCTGCTGCTCATTGCGGGCGGGGTTCGGCTGGCGAACTCTCTCACAACGGCTCATTCCTTGAAATCGGCCCACGCGCAGCCGGGACATGCCATCCCTCCCGACATGATGGTGGTCGTTACTGCGCACGCCAAAGTTTTTCATGTGGCAACCTGCCCGTTCATTCACAACAAAGACACGGAGCGGATGATGACGGCGCAAGAAGCGATCCGGGAAGGCTACGTGCCCTGCCTGCGCTGCATGCGGAAATATCTGGACACGGCATCGCTAGGCAAATCAGGACCCGCGGCGGATGCGGACGCTGATGCCGATGCCGATGATGTCCCGGACAGCCAGGGGCAATAGCTCACGGCGGAATGAACGCGGCGTGGGAATGAGGCTGCAGGAGGGAGAAAAGCTGGCGCGGGTTGCATGCCCGCGCCCGGGTTGCGGGATGGCGGGTTAGTTGTCCTTCATGTTGTCTTTCTTCATGCCATCGTCTTTCTTTATGTCGTCCTTTTTCATGTTGTCTTTCTTCATAGAGTCTTTCTTGTTGGTTTTCTTGCCTTTCTTGTTGTCTTTCTTCATCTGATCGTGCTGCATCGCGTTCTGCTGTGCGTTGTCATTCTTCATGTTGTCTTGTTTCATCTGGTCCTGCGAGAGCGCAGCCATTGAAAGGGTCAAGAAACACGACAGCATCAAACTGCCCAAAGTCCTTTTCATGTGTTCTCCTTCGGTGATCTCGGTCGGTCGCGGCAGGTCTTCACCTGCATGCGAACATGGGATGCGCGGCAGTGTATGAAGTTACGGTCCCCCGAAAAATCCTGTGGAAGCGGCAGGACTGCACACGCGCGGAGGGTTCAGCCCACGCCCGAAACGCCCAAGGTGGGGCTAACAGGCCAACTGATCGCGCGTCAGCTTCAGGCCGTTGAGATTGCCCAGTGCGGTGACTGCCACCGATTCGGTCTTGAAGAATTCATTTGCCAGATTCTTCAAGTCGTCGGCAGTCACGGCTTCGATTTTCTCGATGAGTTCGTCAAGATCGTAGTAGCGGTCGAAATACATCTCCTGCCGCGCCAGGTTGGACATGCGGGCTGTGCTCGATTCGAGCGACAACATCAGGCTTCCCTTGAGCTGGTCCTTGGAGCGGCGCAATTCCTCTTCCGATACCGGTTCGGTCTTCAGTTTGCGAAATTCCCCGACCACCGACTGCACGACTTTCGACGCAGAGGCCAGGGAGGTTCCCGCATAAACGGCCATGCATCCGGTATCGCGATAAGGGTTGAGATCGCTGTAAATCGAGTACGCCAGGCCCTGACGTTCGCGAATATTCTGGAACAGGCGCGAGCTCATGCCTCCGCCGAGCAGCGTGTTGAGAATGTAACCAGCGTGGCGCTTTTCATGCGCAATCGGATGACAGGGCACGCCCAGGCAGAGCTGCACCTGCTCGAGCGCCTTTTTGTTGCGCAGGATGATGCGTGAAACCACATTCGGAGCCGACGAATGGAAACCGTTGCTCATCGGCTTCATGGCCGCGAAATACCGGCTTACCAGTTCGACAAAGCGCTCGTGGTCGAGGTTGCCGGCCGCCGACACGATGATGTTCCCGGGAGCAAATCGATGCGTGTAGGCATCCACCACGGGCTGGCGCTCGAACCTCTTCACCGTTTCTTTCGTGCCCAGGATCGGCTTGCCCAAGGGATGATCTTTCCAGAAATTCTGCGTGAAGATCTCGTGGACGAGGTAATCCGGATTGTCTTCGTCCATCTTGATTTCTTCCATGATGACGCCACGCTCCCGCGTGATATCCGCGGCGTCGAAAACGGGGTGAAGGACCAGGTCGCTCAAAATGTCGAGCGCGGTCGGAACATGCTCGTCGAGGACCTTGACGTTGAAGCAGATGCATTCCTTGGCGGTAAAGGCGTCCATATTGCCGCCGATCGAATCGACTTGACGGGCGATTTCCTCGGCGGTACGGTTCCTGGTCCCTTTGAAGACCATGTGCTCGATGAAATGCGAGATGCCATTCCACTCCGGTTCTTCGTCGCGAGAACCGGTTTCCAGCCAGATCCCGATCGAAGCCGAACGGATGTGCGCCATCTGCTCGCTGATAACGGTCAGACCATTTGGCAAAACGTTCCGACGAATGTTACGGACTTCCTGCGCCATGAATGACTTCCTGCTATGAAAAGTAACCTGCTGGACCCCAGTGATGCTTGCCGGCGGAAGGCTCTTTACTATTCTGACACAAGCCCGGCGTCGCTGGTGGAGAATAGTTTACTGGTTTAGAATCATAGAGTTATTGCCCTCCTGCTGAGCAGAGTCTGAACTGTCGGGCAAATCCGCCAATGAGATGGAAAATCCGCTAAAAATCGCCCTGTTAGGGTCAAATCGCGCCGAATTGACCGACCTGGTGCAATGCGCCGGCGAGCCGTCTTATCGTGCGCAGCAACTGGCAGACGCGATATATCGCGAGCGCGTCGAAACCGTTGAGGCGATCTCAACCCTGCCGCAGGCGTTCCGCCGCAAGCTGGCGGACGAAGGCGTTTCAATCGGCATGCCGAAGATCGAGAAACGCTTCGTGTCCCAGGACGGCACGGTCCGATATCTGGTCGGATTTTCCGACGGGCAGAGCGTCGAAACCGTGTGGATGCCGGAAGGTGACGGCGGAGAAGCCGGGGACGGCAGTGAGGCTGGTGACACCGCCGGCGACGCTCAGCCCCGGGAACGCGCCACCATCTGCGTCTCAAGTCAGGTCGGTTGCGCCGTCGACTGCCAGTTTTGCCTGACCGCACGGCTGGGAGTAAAGCGAAATTTGAGTTCGGGTGAGATGGTGGGACAGGTCTGTGTCGTTCTTCGGGATCAGGGGGGGGCGCCCCCGCAGGACCGCATCAACCTGGTTTTCATGGGAATGGGAGAGCCGTTCCTGAATTACGACAGTTTCGTCAAGGCGGTGCGGTTGCTGGCGGAGGAGGTCGGAATCCCCGAGTCGCGAATGACGGTCTCGACGGCCGGGATCGTGCCGCGAATCTACGATTTTGGTTTGGAACAAATTCGTCCCAAGCTGGCGATCTCGCTGAATGCATCGAACGACATTCTGCGGGCCCAGCTCATGCCGTTAAATCGCAAATGGAATCTTGAGAAGTTGCTGGCAGCCGCACGAGAGTTTCCTCTCCGCAACCGGGAGCGGATTACCTTTGAATATGTGTTGTTGAGCGGGGTCAATGACGCAGTCGAGAACGCAAAAGAAGTCGTGCAATTGCTCCGTGGCATCCAGGCGAAAGTCAATCTGATCGCCTTGAATCCCGGACCGGGCATTGATTTCGCGATCCCCGCCGAAGAGCAGGTAAAAGATTTTCAGCAGGTCTTGATCAAAGCAGGAATCCCGACCTTCGTCCGGCGACCTCGTGGACGCGATATCTACGCCGCGTGTGGCCAGCTTAAACGGACGCTCGAGACTCCCACAGCACCGGTGCGGTAGTTTCCTGGGTCTTCGCTGGGGAACCGCACTCAGACGCCGGCAGCTGTATAAGCAACCCGATACCGCCATCGTCCCTTATTTCACAGCTAACCTGTCCCCCATGTTCCTGCGCGATCCCCTGACAGGCGCTCAGGGCGATATTGTTATCCGAGTTTCCGGAACTCGCCGTTTGAGAATCTGAATTGATGCCGGAGTTCATGGGCCCGGTACTGATTTTCAGCGTGCAGAGTGCAGCGGCGTGCGAGGTGCTTGCCTCGAGGGTGGTGCAGCCACGCTCACCGATGACGTGCAGACAGTTTCCCAGTAATTGTAAGCACACCTGCAGCAGCTGATTGGAATCCCCCAGCACCTTGGGCAACGCCGGATCGATCGATGTGCGTACTTCGACCTTCAGCGATTCCCAGTGTGGCTGGGTCAGCTTCACCGCGGTGCGAACCAGGGTATTGAGATCGATGGAACGCTTGGGTGCCGGTGTCTGACGCGCGAAGCTGAGCAGACTCGCCACCAGAGACTTGGTTCGCCGGACGCACTGACCGATCTTGGCTGCCAGAGGATGCTGCTCCGGCGTAAGCGACGTGCTCAACAGCAGATCGGAATAGCCCAGCATGGCGGTGATTGGATTGTTCAACTCATGCGCAGCGCCTCCCACCAACTGACCCTGGGATGCTCTTTTCTCCGATTGCAGCAATTGAGCCTGGAGCCGCTTCAGAGTTTGGAACGAGTCCTGTGATTGCTGCAGCAGGTTGGTAAGTTCACGGTCGAGAAGACGCTGACGGAAGAAGACCATCACACCCATGATGAAAGCGGCGCCAAGGGTCAAGACAATGCGGAAAGTCCGGATAGGAGCTGGGATGGTTGCATCTGCTATGGACCAGGCGGCAAAAATGGGCAGAGAAAAAACGGCGATCATGCCGCACCGCGCGATCCAGACTCCGTAGACAGCCGGTGTGGGTCGCGCATCGGACTGCGGGCTTTCGATTCCTGTGTGCAATCCAATCCACGTCAGCCCGGCCATCGCAAGGGCGAGAGGAATGTCGTACAAGCTGCCGCTGTAGTAGGAATTTCGTGTGATGGCCCAGTTTGCCAGATAAGAACTGGCGGCATATCCAAGGGCGGCGCCGAACAAGCTGGCGTAGAGGCGCCTCCAGGGCCCTTTGGCTCTGATCCAAAACACCGCGAGGGCGGCAACCACGGCGAATTGCTCCGACAGGTACAGGGCGTTCAGATTGCGGATGTAGCTTTCGGAATCTCCAATGACGTACTGCCACGGAATGACGATCAGCACGTACAGATAAAGCCACCACACCAAGAGAAGCAGAAAATCGAGCCGGCCCAGACGAGTGGCGTATTGATCTGGAGGAACGTGCGGGCGCAGCGCTAAGGCCGCCATCAACGGAACAAAATGTAAAAACAGCACCATGTCGCCGGCGAAGACCTCGGGCACGTCCCTGCGCAACAGGACTTCGTAATACGTCCATAGCAACTGATATGAAAACCAAAAGGCAATGCCCAGACTAATGAGCGACCAGAAGAGCCGCATGCGGCCACGCGAGCGCACCGCCAGCGGCAGGAATGAAACACTGCCTGAGGCCAGCAGGAAACACTGGACGAGATCGCTGACCTCCGCGAGGCGGAAAGAGCGCGGTAGAGTCAACGCACAGCCCGTCAATATCGCCAGGGCGGCAATGACCAACGCCAGCCAGAGTTTGCAATGGAAGCTCAACGCAACACCCGGGGATCATTTTAAGAGGGAACGTGAAGTAGCCGTGGTTACTGTAGTAACCTAGGCTGTTCCAAAACAGCGGAATGGTCGAGTTGGGGGCGGCGGGCGCTTGCCCGTAAGACTTTCTTATTCAATAATGTGCAGCACAGCCGCCACGCTCGTGGAGATGGGTTTGAGTGTATTCTCGCGCTGAGCGCTATCAGAATTCCTGGAGACTCCGAATCCCACCCGATCCGGGCGAGACTCGCCGGATTGAGCGGTGGCTGGCGACTGCCCGGGTCTTTCTCGCCGTCGCAACCTTAGTGGCAATCCGCCTGGATCCCACCGAACTGGGGCATTCCTGGGCGGCCTACGGGCTGTTCGCGTTTTACTTCGCCAACAGTGTTTATCTTCTGATGTTGCTGCGCCGGCGGCAGCAGTCCACAGCGGCCTTCCGGTTGCTGGTTCATGCCGGCGATATCTTGTGGCCGGCGCTGATTTCGATTTTTGCGGAAGGACCGAGAAGCCCCTTCTTCCTGTTCTTCGTCTTCGTCCTGGCGGCTGCCGCTTATCGCTGGGGGCTTTGGGAGACACTTGCCACTGCGGCCTCCGAAGTAGCGCTGCTATGGATCGAAAGTTTCTTTCTGTTCCACGTCCACCTCGGGCCCGGAAGCGCGCTTCGGCTTCACGCTCTAACCGGCCTGCGAGTGAATGCGGCGGAATTCGAGCCTAACCGGCTCTTCATGCAGTCGGTGTACCTCATCGTGATGGGATTGCTCCTGGGGTACCTTGCTGAGCAGCAGAAGCACCTGCGTGCAGAGAAGGCCCTGGTTACCGGCATCCTGTCAAGAGTCCGAGTGGAGGCAGGCCTCACCGGGACGATGCAACAGATCTTCAACGAGACGATTTCCATGTACGGCGCGTCGCGCCTGATCGTTGCTTCGCAGGAAACCCATAGCCACCGGGTTTTTGTCGGGGAGTTGGATGCTCCCAAAGACGGGGCTACTTCAGAATTCCGCTGGTTAGATTCGAGGCCGGGGGATGTGCGGATTTATCTCAGCAGCTTCCCCGGGGATGTATGCTATGCCACGAATGACGGCGCCGGTTGGTCGGTTCTCGCGCTGGATCACGAGGGGAACCAGATCTCCGGATCCGACCGAATTGCAATTTCTCACCTGCGCGAAGTGCAGACTTTCAGCTCGCTGATCGTTGTTTCATTTCTGTTTGGAAGTGAGTGGCGAGGCCGGGTTTTCCTGTTGGATCCTTCCTGGCGCGGCGAGAAGCAGGAGGAGTTACGATTCTTGCTGAGCCTGGTGCAGCAGGTCGGACCGGCAATCTACAACGTTTACCTTTTGCACCGGCTGCGGCGACGCGCCAGTGCCGCCGAGCGCGCCCGCTTTGCCCGCGAATTGCATGATGGGGCCGTACAGTCGCTGATTGCCGTAGAAATGCAGGTGGATGTGATCCGGAGACAGGCGGAAGCCAACAAACCCATTACATCAGAACTCGGCCGGATCCAGGGCCTGCTGCGCGAAGAGGTATTGAAGCTGCGCGAACTGATGCAGCAAATGAAGGCCATCGACGTGGACTCCCAGAGGCTGCTGGGCGTTTTGAACGATGCCGTCGAACGCTTTCAGCGCGAGACCGGCATCAGTGCGCGGTTTGTCACAGACATCGAGGAACTCGATATGCCGCAACGCGTCTGCCGGGAATTCCTGCACATCGTTCAAGAGAGCCTGGTGAACGTGAGGAAGCACAGCAAGGCGCGACATGCGCTGGTTCGCCTCAGTTCGAGTGCGGACCAATGGCATCTCACGATTGAAGACGATGGGAAAGGGTATCCGTTTGAAGGCCGCTTGAGTCTGCAAGAGATGGAGGAAGCCGGGAAAGGGCCGACGATCATTAAAGAGCGGGTGCGTTTAATTGGCGGACAACTCACTGTAGAATCAAATCCCGGACAAGGAGCGCGACTGGAGATCACTCTGGCGCGAGGCGGGGAAATCTCTCATGAATTTTAAGAAGCAAGGCGTGCGAATCGTCATCGCCGACGATCACCCGATTTTCAGAGATGGGTTGAGGCGATTGCTGGAAGCCGAATCGGATTTGAAAGTCCTGGGTGAAGCATCGGATGGCGCAGAAGCAGTCAAGCTGGCGCGTCAATTAAGACCCGACGTGCTGCTCCTCGATCTGGCCATGCCCAAACATCCCGGACTGGAGGCGTTGCGCGATCTCAGCGTTACACCGAACGCTACTCCCGTGCGGGTCATCTTGCTGACGGCGGCGGCGGAGAAGAGCCAGATCGTGGAAGCTTTGCAACTCGGCGCCCGCGGTGTTGTGCTCAAGGACTCGGCTACGCAACTGCTCCTCAAGGCAATCCACACCGTCATGTCGGGCGAATACTGGGTAGGGCGCGAGAGCGTTTCCAACCTGGTTCAATACCTGCGGACACTCATGCAATCTTCGAATGACGAGGCGAGACAGAGAAAATTTGGACTGACGCCGCGCGAACTGGAGATTGTTTCGGCGGTGGTTGCCGGGTACTCAAACAAGGAAATTGCCGAGTACTTCAAAATCAGCGAAGATACCGTCAAGCACCACTTGAGCAACATTTTCGACAAGCTGGGCGTCTCCACACGCCTGGAACTGGCGCTGTTCGCCGTGAATCAGGCGTTGCCGTTGAAGAGCATCGCTTGAGGGAAAGCTCTTTGTTTGCCGTCAGCTAGAGACCGGAACCGTGGCACTTTCGTGCCATTGGCGTCATCGGTAGTGGGCGGCTAACATTTGCTTAGCGATTCGTCTTCCTTGGGGAAAGACTGCTTGTGTGCCGTCAGCCATTCCCTGGTTTCGCGTGGTGGGGTGCGGAGAGCTTGCAAACTAAGGAGCCCTGTGACAGAACTTTTACACAACCTGTGGCACGATGAATCTGGTCAGGACATCGCAGAGTACGCGGTAATGCTGGCTGTCATTCTGGTCATCGTTGTCGGTACGATCCGGCTGATCGGATCCAATGCCAACAACGTGTTTTCGCAAGTTGGCAGCAGCATCCAGTAACAGGTCGGCAGCTTCGGGAACAGTTGACGGCCAGATAGACCTTCCCTGCACATAACGTCCGCTGGCTCTCGGGTCCTTCTCCGCCTAGAGATGTCTTAGCTCGCCGCCCAGCGATCCATCTCCGCCGCTCGATTCTGCTAGGGTTTCTGTGCGGGGGCGGAGGGCTGCGACGTTGTCAGGGCGACCTTCTCGGTGCCTCCAGCCGGCAGTCGGGTCAAGTAAGGAAAGAAGGGAGTAACTTCAAACTCCATCTTCTCACTGGCCGACGTTAGCGCCACCGGCTTGGACTTGGAAAGCTCCACCTGATCGCTCCAGGGATCGAGCTTGATGCGGCCGCCGAGCGGCAGTGCTGCGATCTGGTCCAGGCGCTTCTCGTCGAGCGCTGGTGCGGACCCCAGTAAAGTCGACATGCGCACGCTCTTACCTTCCGCGATGCTGTTTCCTAAGTGAGGCCGGATCAGATTCGGTAACTCGGGCGCTTTTTCCTGCAATGCCTTGAGAAAGAGCCCTGCATTGCCCAGTTTGTCTTTGTAGGGCGAATTCTGAAGTAACTCCAGGGCTTTCTTGTCGGCGGCTTCCTCATCCGCGGGATTTCGCTTGAAATCGAGACGCTGAAACGAATCCTGATCAGGGAAGAAGAGTTTGTCGTTGAAGGCGAGTCCGGTGTCGAGGCGATGTCCGAGCACGATGTGGCTCAGTTCATGAGCCAGCACCATGGCGAGCGATGCTTCATCTGGCAGAACATCCAGCAAACCGCGGCTGATCACGATCGTGTGTCCGATAGTGAAGGACTCGAGCGGGGCGGTCAGCAGCACACGGCAATGTACGTCTCCCTGCAGATCAATATTGTTTGTGACCAGCAGATTGTTCACGACGGTGCAGAGGACCTTGTCGACGTCTCCGGGAGGAGCCAATAGTCCGATCTTTGTGAGCCGATCTGTCGCATTTTCCTCGGCCTGTCGTTCCCACATCCGCTCGGCCATGACAGGTGAGGGATCCGCAGCGGCATCGCTCTGATCCTGCACCGACTGTGGGGAGTCCACGAGAATCTGGGTGAACTCATCCGTCCGACCCAGGCCCTTGAGGTCATAGCCCCACAACCGGGTCTGCGCCTTGAAGTGCAAGGACCGGCTCAAGCCCGTCTTGAGATTGGACTCTTCCGTGTAGATGTAAGCCGGCAACCACATACCCGGACGCATATTCAGCCGCCAACTGTCGAAATGAAAAAAGAAGCTGACTTTGGGCTGCGGATAATACGACCCGTTGAAGCGAACTATGTTGTAGTCCTGATCCTCGACCCAGATTCGTCCCTTGAACCGCGCGACCTTCTGCCCAGGTTTCGGCTGGACGTCGATCACAAGGCAACGCACTTCACCGAGGAACTCGCGTCTGACAAAAGTGAAGTCGTAGAATTTTTTCTGGAAGTCCGTGTCGAGGACCACCATCTGGGCGAATCCGAGCGGGAGAAAATGCAGCGAGTAAACTCCGGTTAGCTTCGTCAGCAGACGCCTTCCGAAACCCGGCTGGCCGACAAAGGAGATATCCTCGGGGCCATCTGACATGTCAAGGCGGCCGAGGAAATACCGGTCATTCACCGGAGACGGATTATCGGAGTTGTCGTTTTTCAAGTCCTGCAGATAAGTTTCGACCATCGGATGCAAATGCCGCATCTGTGCCAGGAACAAATGCTCGCGCTGCACAACCCGGTCGAGGACCTGGCTGAATGTCGTCGGCGATCCAGGCGCCGGAGCTTCCGGGGGAGCCGTAGTCACGGAGTTCGTGGTTGATGCGGGAGTGGCAGCGGGAACGTCTTGCGACCAAACGGGGTGCAAGCCGAGACTAATGAGAACACAGCTGAAGAACAACCGCATTGTCGCCGAGCGAATGAGAGACATAAAACCTTCTTTACTCAATCACGCTAACTGGAAAATGATATGCAGGACGGCGGTCGAATCTGAAGGCTGGCCATCCTGCAGGGCGGGTTTGAAGCGAATCTGTTCGGCGGCGCGCACAGCCGCGTCGTCCAAACCATACCCGAGCCCGCGGATCACGCGCAAGATGCGTATTTTTCCGCTCGCCTCAAAAACCACTTCGAGCAGTACCTCGCCTTCAATCCGTTTCGCGCGAGCTTCCGGAGTGTAGACGGGCGTTGGTTTGGAAAGGATTTCAGCGGCTACCATTCTTGACGGAGCGGGAGCGGCCGCATGCGCCTGAACCGTCGGAGGAGCAGCAACATCGGCGTCGCCAAACCCGGCTTGATGCACCTTGCCTTGATTCGAGCGCGGATCGGCGATGGCTACGCCCGATCCGAATCCTGCGCTGGCTACGACACCTCGTACACCCTTCGCTCCGCCTGTACCGTTGCCATAGCCAGGGCCGGCGGGAAGATCAAACCCTCCAGCCTGAGCGATGTTCACCGGGGCCTTGCCGGTGTTCAGCTTTGCCGGCACGCCATTGGGATCTCCGAAACCGCCGGTTTGAACCTGCTGCGCGGGGCGATTGATGGTCTGTGGCGCTGAACTTCCGGTGGAGAACAGATTCGTCCGGATGAGTTGTTTCGGAATCGCCGGAGCTGCGGGCAGCACGGGCGCGGGCTTCTTTTCCGCGATCTTAATCTCAGGGGCCGGAGCGTTCTCGATGGCTCTCGGTTTAGGCAAAGGCTGCGGGGCTGGCAACCGCAACGCCGCCGGAGGCGGATCGAGTTTGGCCAGGATAACCGGCCTGGGCAACTGCCGCTGCGGTTCATGATTCACAGGAACCGGCGTTGGCACCAGTTCGATGGCGTGATAATCGCGCTTCGGTCCCTCCAGAACCTCGGGGTGAAGCACGGGAATCCAGACGAGGATTGCGATGATGACGGCTTGCGTCCCGTAACTGAACACGAACTCGTACCACGGCGCCCTCCATTTCGGAAGTGAAGAGAACAGCTCAGGCTTGGCCACGGAGGATCCCATAAAATGCGTCACGGCCGTGCCTCACTAGAAACACAGGCCCGGCAGAAAAAGTTGTCCAGTTCCCTTGCTTGAACCCTGGGAGTCAGGATCCGATGCCATACAGAGTTTACTATCCTGGTCTTATTCGTGCACGGCGAAGGCCATTTCAGGCCCTCCGTCTTCGCCTAAAAATATATAAAAATCAATAGGTTAAACGCCGTAGGAGCAAATCCAGGGGCGCCCAAGCATCGACAGCATGCAAAAAACTACACCTGTCCGTAAACAGATTTCCGGATCACCCTCCAAGCGAATCAGGCCGATTCAATGCCAAAACACCGGAAGGTCGCCTAATGAGGGTCAGACGTTGTAAGTTCTCTCAGGGCCCCCAGTATTTCCCGGTCTGTTAAGACTCAAGCTTCCAGGATGGAGATGCCCGGCAATCTGAGCGATGTACTAACGAGAGTCATGCCGAAATCCCCAGCTGAAACCTCGAACATGACGTTTGCAGGACAACTCGCGTGAGAAACGACAGAAGACAATGAAGCGATTCTGGATTCCAGCGACCTTCGGTTTGGCGGTAGTGCTGCTGGCGGCAAATGCAGGGAAGATTCTGGTGGTGAATGATCCGCGTCCTTCCGACATCATCCTGGTGCTGGCGGGCGAAACCGACCGCCGGCCGGCGCGCGCTCTGGAACTTCTGAATCAGGGCTATGCAAGCCGGATTGTGATCGATGTGCCGGCGACCGGGAAAGTCTACGGATTCACCATGGTTGAGTTGGCACAGAGGTACGTGCAGGTTCTTCCGCGGGCATCATCCATTCGAGTTTGTCCGACCGAGGGGCTATCGACGCGCGACGAGGCTATCGATGCCGGCAGATGTCTCGCCCAGGAAGAAGGGAACCGCGTGCTGATCGTTACATCAGATTTCCACACTCGACGCGCTCTGAGCACGTTTCGCAGAGTCTTGCCCACAAGAAGCTTTTCGGTCGCAGCTGCCTATGACGAGACTCAGTTTGGAACGCACTGGTGGAGACATCGACAATGGGCCAAAACGTTGGTTGACGAATGGCTGCGTTTGCTGTGGTGGAACGCGGTTGACCGCTGGCGCTAGCCGAAACGCACGTTACGAGCCAGAATGCGGCCTATTCGCAGATGAGTTTTCCACCGGAAAACCAATTCACGAGCACAAAAGCCATTGACTGACAAGAATCAGGCAGGTAGGATTCCTGAAAAGGTCACCTCACTAGTTATTAACGGAGTGTGGGAATGGCAAGAACCGCTTTGCGCGGGATGGTTAGTTGCGTGCTCATGATTCTGTTCCCCGCGGCGACGTTTGCCGCTGATTCCGATGCAGCAATGCTTTATGTAAACGGCCCGGCATGGGTCAACGGGGCTCATGTTCCCCGCACCTCGTCGGCGATCTTTTCCGGCGATCTGCTGCAGACACGGTCCGATTCAGTTGCCAACATCAATCAGCCGGGATCGAGTGTGACCGTACTGTCGGAATCTCTGGTTCAGTTCGAGGGCTCTTCTGTCCGGATTGAGCACGGAGGCGTTACGGTCGCCACCTCGAGGCGTCTTGCCACCACGGCTGGAGACGTGAAGGTGTCTCCGGCATCGAGTTCGTGGACCGAATTCAACGTCACCGATGTCGACGGCACCGTGAAAATTGCGGCGCGCAAGGGCGATCTGACGGTTACCGACGGCAAAGAGGTGTTTACCTTGGCGCAAGGCCAGGAAACCAGCCGCGACGAGACCTCCGACACAGACAGCAACGGCGGCAAGAAAAGGAAAGGCGCAGCCGCGGCAGCCGGAGCGAACGGCGGACTTCTGAATTCTCCCCTTGCGATCGGCATCGGAGGAGCGGCCATCGTTGGTCTCGGGACCTGGGTGTTGATCAAGAATGACAACCCCGCGAGTCCAACTCAGCCGTAGTCCGCGAGCCCAGTTACTACAAGCACGGGTCTTCACTCTATCGGATGCCCTCAGACCGCTGAACAGGCTCCGTTTGCGCAGTCTTTTGAGATTATTGTCGTTCGCGGTCTTTCAGCTGGGGGCAGGCTGCGGGAAAAACTCCTTTTCTGTCCAGCAAGCATACCTAAGCGGCTAAAGCCACGATGGTGTTGCGCCGCTTCCGGCGGGGCTAGAAGCTGCGCCCCTTCAAAACACAATAAAGACCGAGCGTTTTCCGCAGCCCGCTAGACGACCTCTGAGGCAGGGACGATCTCTTCCGAAACGCTTGGCACAGGTTTGCGTTTCTGCGCACGTTGCAGCAGTGGCGGCGCGGCCGCGATCGTGCAATACACGTAAAACAGGGCGGCATTCGCAGGAACCTGGAGATTGAAATCCAGCAAACTGTGAACAAGAATGCCGCTGCATCCGAGGATGCAGGCGAGAGTTACAGCGCTGGTCGTGTCCGTGGACCAATCTCCGATCTTCCGCAGCGCGCTCCGGTACAGGACGATCAGAAACCACAACATGATGCCGAACCCAAGCACACCGGTCTCGGTCAGCAGTTGGAGATAATCGTTATGGGCCTCGTTCACAAAAAAGTTCGTGTAGAACGAGCGGAACTGCGGATAGACCACGGGAAAAGTTCCGAGTCCCCAGCCGAGAATCGGCCGCTGGCGGAACATATGCACGGAGTCCCGGTCGATGGAGAGCCGCATGCCGCCCGAAATCTCGGTGCGCGTCTCGGTTGAGATGCTGGATACGCGCGTCGTCAGTTCTTTCCCGCCCAGCCAACTGAGCAAACTCACCAGCACGATTGCAAAGGCTCCCAGCCCGAGCGCGATGCGCGCGTTTCGTTGGTGGCGCAGGAGAACGATAGCGAGAATGGCGAACTCGACGAAGATGGCCAGCATCCCGCCGCGCGATCCGCTGAGGAAGATCGTGCCGGTCATGATCGCCGCAGCCACACCGGACGCGATGCGTTCCTTGCGGTGAACAAAACGTGACAGCGACAAGATCAGGGGAATCGGAACCAGCATCTCCATCAGCCCCGCATAATGATTATGGTTTACGTAGGGACCGTAGATCCATCCCCCCAGGCGCGGTTGACGCAGCCAATACAATTTGCCATTCGGGGCGACACCCTGAAATAAAGCGAATGCCGCCACCGCGGAGCCGTAGATCGCGAGAACTACACCAATCCTTCGCGCCTGGGAAGCGCGAAACAGCGCCTGCGCCGCGAGAAAGCAAAGCATTGCGTACGCAGCAAACAGCCATGTGCTAGACAAGGTGTCGTGAATGTAGGAGCTGCGATGCAGCAGAATCTGCGCCGAAATGAGGAGTCCAAATGCGGCCATGGGAAGAAACAGAGGATTCCAACGAATCTGGAGTTGCCCATCGAGCCACTGTCTGCCGAACCACAGCAGCATGAGCCCGAGGGCACTCATCTCCAGGACGAAAATCGACCACGGCTCGACCGCGCCAAAGGCCAGCGGCCCGAACATGAGAACGCCGAACAGCAGAAAAAGCAGAGTTCTACCCAAGCGATCGGACAAGAACCGCCGCTCTCTCTCGGTCATGGGACGGGGAGCTTTGCGATCGATAAGCCTTCGGCGATGGGGACTCAAGCGGGTTTCCTGACCAGGCGGAGATCGTCGATCCAGAGCTTACCACGGATGGGGCTGCCCTCCGGCAGGCGCCGCAGATGAAGGACGACCAGTTTGCAGTCCGGACCGGTCGTAAATTCCCCTTCGGCAGCCTTCCAGAAGGCGGCATCTTTCAACTCATCACTCTCGTAATACACCGTTTTCGTATACATGTCCTGAATGGTGAAATGAGGTCCCCCCGCGCCTTCAAACTCGCTGTTCTTGTAGTAAGACGAAAAATCGTAAGTAGTGTTGGGCTGTACCGCAATGAACTGATAGATGCCGGCGTCGCTGATTCCCGGGCCGTCGAAGGCAATCTGCAACGAACGGCGGCCGGCATGAAAGTCGCTGGGATCGAGAGTCAACGTAACCGCCCGTTGCTTCTGATATTGCCAGTCAAAGCCGCCGTCGAGAACCGGAAGATCAAACTTGGCGTTGACGATCAGATTGCTCTGCGAGGGCAGGTACGACGAGAGGCCAAAGCGATTCGCAGCCTGTTCCCAGACCCGTACCGACTGGTCCACTTGCTTATGGAGAATGAGAAATTGCAGGTACTCATAGACGCGAGACAGTTGAAAGCGCTCTTGCGTTTCCATCAACGCGTCCCAAACCTTGAAGGTTCCGCCTACCACTTGCTTGCTCTCCAGCAGAGCTATGAACGCGACATAGGCGTCGGCATTGTGGGGGACGATGTCGCGCAGCAGGGCATCCACATCGGGTTCGAGCCGCCAGCAGAATTGGATCGCGCTTGAGACCAGGGAAGGGTCGTTCGCCATAACAACCCGGAACTCGCGCAGGGCCTTATCGTCCTGCCCCTGCACCAGATAGAGATTGGCAGCCTCCCAGGCCACATCGGGGGTCATGGCATCAGCCTCGATCGCGTGCTCGAGAGCCGAGGTCTGGCTTGCTGTATCTCCGAGAACCTGCTCGGCGCTGGCAAGATCAAACCAATAGCGAGCTGAGTGCGGATTGAGTTGCACTGCCTCTTTGTAATAGGCCGCCGCAGTCGAAGGATCCCGAACCATCAGATCGTAGTAACGGCCCAAGTGATCGCGGTAGTCGGCGTTGCCCGGGTCGAGCCACACGGCCCGCTTCAGGCTTTTGAGTTCGACTCGATTGCCCAGCCAGTTGGCCAGGAATTCGCGGCCGACCACCAGACTGTATGCGGCGGCGAACAGCAGCACGATTGCGGCTGCGGCCCGTCTACGGGCGGTCGTCTGAAGGGCGATGTTCATGAACAAGTCGCGAAGAACACACGTTAAGCGCTGCTCGATGAGGGTGACGAGATTTCAGTGTCCTCGTCGTCCTCCTCAGTGCTGGAAGAATCGTCTTCATTCTGGTAATAGCGAGAGTACTTGTCCTGATATTCGTAGTAGTAGTAATAGTCCGGAGAACTCAGGTCCACGGCGTTCAGTAGAACCCCGACCACTTTAGCGTTGACGCGAGCCAGAATGTCGCGCGAGCGGCGCAGCGCCTGCTTGGTAGTCTGGCCGGAACGGATCACCAGCACGACCGCGTCGGCGCGCTGCGAAAGTACAACCGCATCGGTGACTGACAGAGAAGGCGGCGTATCGACGACGATATGGTCGTATTGCTCGCTCAGCTTGGCCAGCACGTCCTTCATCTGCGAAGAAGCGAGTAACTCCGCGGGATTGGGCGGAGGCGTGCCCGCCGGGAGCACCGAGAGATTGGGCAGAACCGGAGTATGCGAGATGGCCTGCTCCAGCGTGGTGCTGCCCGTGAGCACGTTGCTTAGACCGCTGCGCGGCCCCATACCCAGGGTTTTGTGAATGCTGGGACGGCGCAAGTCCGCGTCGATGAGCAGTACCCGCACGCCTTTCTGCGCCAGCACTACGGCGCAGTTGATGCTGGTCGTCGTCTTTCCTTCCTGGGGCAGAGCGCTGGTCACCATGATCACTTTGGGAGGGGACCCCAGATTGGAGAGCAGCAGCGACGTGCGCAAGGCGCGATAAGACTCAGCCATTTGCGACTGCGGTCGCACCTGGGTGATCAGCTCCACTGCCTCTTTGGACGATGCAATCACGAGTCGTTTCGGGCTCGCAGGATCTCGCGAAGCCTTAGAGCCGAGAGGAATCATGCCCAGCGCGGCGAGTCCGGAAACCATCTGCGCCTGCTCAGTAGTGCGGATTGTATTGTCGAGGCCCTCGAGCAGAAAGGCGAGACCAACTCCGGTGGCCAGGCCGAGCGCGATCGAAAACAGAAGATTCCGGGGTACGTTCGGCTCAATCGGGGCCGTTGGCGGGCGGGCGCTGTCAACGATGCGGAAATTGTTGGACTTCAGCCCGGCCGAAACCCCGGCCTCTTTCAGCTTCTGCAGCAGGTCTTCGTACAGGGTGCGATATGTGTCGGCGTCGCGCTTGAGCAGGTTGAACTCGATGGCACTCTCGTTGAGCTTGTTTTCCTCCTGCTTCTGCTTTTCCAGCGCTTCCCGGAGCATATTCTCCCGCTGCAACGAGGTCATGTACTCGCCACGGACCTTGCTGGCAATCTGCTTCATTTCAGCGCGAATCTGCGCGTCGATTTCCTTCAGCTGATTGTTCAGTTCCGCCAGTTTCGGATACGACGGCCCGAATGTTGTATTCAGGTCCGCCGCCTGGATCTTTAGATCGGCCTGTCTGGCGCGCAGAGTGTCGAGCAGCTGTGAGGCGGTTTGAATCCCCGATGCCCCGGTATCGACGCTGCCGGCGCTGGCGGCGATGGCGTCAGGATCGCCGGACTCGACCAGGCGATAGAAAGCCTCCTTGTCCATGCGGTCGCTTTCAGCGGCGGTCAGTTCCTTGTTGAGTTCGTCCAGCTTGGCCGTAGTGATGTTCTGCTTCTCATCGATGCCCAGGATTTCGTGTTCTTTCTGGTAGCGGACCAGCTTCTCCTGCGAAGTCTCGACCTTCATCTGCATGTCGACCAGTTGCCGCTGCAACCAGTCTGATGCCTGCATCGTCGATTCAAAGCGCGCCTTGAAGTTATTCTCGACGTAGGTCTGCATCAGCGCGTTCACAATGTTGCTTGCCATCTGCGGGTCCGAACTGCGGTAGTGAACCTCGATGATGCGCGAATTAGGGCTCAGCGCGACGTGCAGGTTACCTTTGAACCCGCCCAGCAGCGCCGAAGCGCGAGCAGGATCGGCTTGCAAGGGATCGGGCGCCAGCTCGATGGATGGATCCATTGGCGATGCGCCGCCGAAGGCTGGACTCCGGTCGAGGTTCAGTTCCCGAATCACCTGCAGGGCCAGAAGGTCGCTCTGCAGAATCTTGAGTTCGGTTTCCAGCTCAGTCGGGTCGTAGTAATCCAGACTGAACGTCGCCGAGTTCTGGAAGTTCAGGCTGGCGTCAGGCTTGTTGATCTCGATTGTGCCACTGGCCTCGTAGATAGGAGTCATCTTGAGGCTGGCAATCGCGACGACGGAAAAAACTACAGCCAGGCAGGTCACGATCAGCCACTTCCGCTTGATCAGGATGCGGATGTATTCGCTGACCGGGGATTCTTGAGAGGGAAGCGGGGCATAGATTTGTGGGGCAGACGTTCGCCCCGGCTCGAAGCCGGGGGCAGGCTGCATCTCGCGAACAATCGAGCTATTCGCCTGGACTAGCGGTCCGAAATCCATGCACACTCCTCAACGATTCTGAAACTCCTCCGTGGCCTGAGCAGACCTTTCCTGCGGGCGCAAAGGTAGTCCCGGTTCGAAGAGGCTGGGTCGTCGCGGGGGACTGTCTCACCCTGGGTATTTGGAGAGTTCGACCGACATTCTAGCACTGGAGTTGAAGAAAAACAGAGTCAAAATTTCTCTATGCATGATGGAGCCGATATGGTCGCGGAGATTTCCCGGCAAAATTCGCTATACTAGCGGGCAGCGCCAAACCCAGCACGGTGAGTGCGAGCGAAGTTTCTTAAGTGACAACGAGGCGTATCGAATGAATTGGTCGGAACAGGCGGTGCTGGTCACCGGCGGGACAGGATCGTTCGGAAAGAAATTTGTCGAACTGATGCTGAGAGAGTACCACCCGCAGCGGCTGGTGATCTTCAGCCGCGACGAACTAAAGCAGCATGACATGCGCGCCGCGGGGCTGGATCATCCGAGCCTCCGCTATTTCATCGGTGACGTGCGCGACGCATCACGGTTGGAGCGCGCGCTGGCGGGAATCACGATTGTCGTCCACGCCGCCGCGCTGAAGCAGGTTCCGGCGTGCGAGTACAACCCGTTCGAAGCGATCCAGACCAATATCATGGGCGGCCGCAATGTGATCGACGCCGCGATCAATCAGGGCGTGCGGCGCGTGCTGGCGCTGAGCACCGACAAAGCCGTGAATCCGGTGAATTTGTATGGTGCCACGAAGTTGTGCGCCGAGAAGATGTTCGTGCAGGCAAATGCGTACGCAGGCGCGCAAGATTCGCGCTTTGCCTGCGCGCGTTACGGCAACGTGGTGGGCAGCCGGGGCAGCGTGATTCCAGTATTTCTCGAACAGCGCCGCCGCGGACGCATCACGCTGACTGATTCCCGCATGACCCGCTTCTGGCTGACGCTGGAACGGGGTGTGCGTTTTGTCGTGAGTTGCATCGAGCAGATGCACGGAGGCGAAATCTTCGTTCCCAAGATTCCGAGCATGCGGATCGTCGATCTCGCCGAGACGATCGCGCCGGGATGCGAGATTGAGACGATCGGCATCCGCCCGGGAGAAAAGCTGCACGAAGTGCTGGTTTCGGAAGACGAAGCGCGGAACACGCTGGAAGTCGAAGACCGGTATGTGATTCAGCCGGCGCATCCTTGGTGGCGGCGGGAGAACTGGATCGACGGCCGCCCGCTGCCGGAGGGGTTCCGCTACACCAGCGACACCAACGACCGCTGGCTGACCAACCGCGAACTGCAGGAATTGATTGCGCCGGAGGCGGCAGAAGAACAACCGGTACCGGCGCGCATTCCCGCTTAGGACCGCTACTGTGAGCGCGACCACCATCCCTTCCCAAACTCTCGCCATCAACGGGGGAAAGCCGGTACGGGCGAAGCTCCTCCCCTACGGCCGGCAAGCTATTGATGAATCCGATATTCAGGCGGTCGTGGATGTGCTGCGCTCGGACTGGCTGACCACCGGTCCGAAGGTTGCAGAGTTTGAAGAGGCCTTCGCGGTCCGCGTTGGCGCGGCACATGCGGTGAGCTTCACTTCGGGGACTGCAGCGCTGCATGCGTCGGCTTTCGCCGCTGGGTTGAAGGAGGGCGACGAGGCGATCACTACGCCGATGACGTTTGCCGCTACGGCAAACTGCGTGTTGTATCAGGACGCGACGCCGGTTTTCGCCGATGTTCAGCGCGACACGCTCAACCTGAATCCCGAAGAATTGCGGAGAAAAATCTCGCCGAAGACGCGCGCCATTCTGCCGGTGGATTATGCCGGGCATCCGGCGGATTTGAAGGCGATTTCCGAAATCGCACAGAAACACGGACTGACCGTGATTGAAGACGCGTGCCATGCGCTCGGCGCGGAGTACGCGGGAAAGCGCGTAGGCGGGCTCGCGGATATGACGGTGTTCAGCTTTCATCCGGTGAAGCACATCACGACCGGGGAAGGCGGCATGGTCACGACGAATGACGCGGAATTTGCCGAGACACTGCGGCGATTTCGTAATCACGGAATTTCCTCCGACGCGCGGCAGAGGCAAAGCACCGGGCAGTGGCACTACGAGATGGTGCTGCTCGGCTACAACTATCGGCTGCCGGATTTTGCCTGCGTACTGGGAATCGAACAGTTGAAGAAGCTGGATGCAAATCTGTCGCGCCGGCGCGAGATTGCCGCGCAGTACACTGCGGCGTTTCGTGACATTGCGGGAGTCATTCCGCCGGTGGTCGGCAAAGATGTGAATCCGGCGTGGCATCTGTACCCGATTCGCCTGGATCTGGCGAAGCTGAGGGCGGACCGGGCGGAGATTTTCCGCGCGCTGCGGGCGGAGAACATCGGCGTCAATGTGCACTATATTCCCGTGCACCTGCATCCGTATTACCGGGAACGATTCGGATTCCGCGCCGGAGATTATCCCACCGCAGAAGACGCGTACAACCGGTTGATCAGCCTGCCCATGTTTCACGCCATGAGCGAGCAGGATGTGCAAGATGTGATCGCGGCGGTCGGCAAAATCTTCGCATTTTATGCGCGCTGACTACGGATCGAATCCGGGAAAGACGACATTCCAGAAATGAGTCCAGAGAAGCGTTTGCCGGCGCACGGAGCGGCCTTTCTAGAAGGATCGCTGGTACGATTGCGTCCGCTTGAGCACAGCGACCTGACTGAGCGTTATCTGGGCTGGCTGAACGATCCGGAGGTGACCCGGTACACGGAGGCAGGAACGTTTCCCTCGACAAGAGAAGACCTGGAGAACTTTTATCGCAGCGTCACCGGATCGAAAAACGATGTAATGCTTGCCATCGTCGACCGCGCTTCAGGTCGGCACATCGGCAACGTGAAGCTGGGGCCAATTCACTGGATTCATCGCACGGCGACACTGGGGATTCTGATCGGAGAAAAAGAATTTTGGGGCAAGGGCGTTGGTCTGGAAGCGACCCGGTTGATGGTCGAGTACGGATTCGAACGTCTGAACCTGCATCGCATCGACCTTGGAGTGTTTGCCGAGCACGAAGCGGCGGTCCGCTGCTATGAGAAGGCCGGATTCAAGATTGAAGGTCGGATGCGTGAGGACCTGTTTCAGGACGGGCGACATAGAGATCGCTTGTGGATGGGCCTGCTGCGGTCGGAATACAAACCGCTGAAGGGTGAGGCGAAGAAAAACGGGAAGCGGCGATGAAAGCGCTGGTGGTCGGCGGCGGGTCGATCGGGATTCGGCATCTGCGAAATCTGAAAAAGCTGGGCATGGCGGGACTGGCGCTCGTCGAAAACGATATCGGCCGGCGCGAGGCGGTCGCAGCGGAAGTGGGAGCGGCCGGTTTTGAAGACCTGACGGAAGGTTTGAAGTGGGCTCCGGATTTCGCCGTCATCGCCTCGCCAACCTATCTGCACATCGGGCAGGCGCTTGAAGTTGCGCAGATGGGCGTTGCGCTGTTTGTGGAGAAGCCGCTGGCCCACGTGCCCCAGGGCCTCGCGGAACTCGTCGATCTGGTCGAGAACAAGCAGCTGACATCGTTGGTGGGATGCAACATGCGGTTTCATCCTGGCCCGGCTAAGGTAAAGCAGTTGCTCGATGAGAAGCGGCTGGGGATGGTTTTGTTCGCGCGGGTGCACACGGGTTCATACCTGCCTGATTGGCGGCCACACTCCGATTATCGCCAGAACTATGCGGCGCGGGTAGCGACCGGCGGCGGTTGCCTGATGGATTGCGTCCATGAGATCGATTTGGCACGGTGGTTTTTGGGGGAGATGGAATCCGTGTTCTGCTGCGCGCCGCATCTGAGCTCGCTCGAGATCGAGACGGAAGATGTCGCGGCGTTGATCTGCCGGCATGCGGGTGGGGCGATGTCAGAGATTCATCTCGATTACGTGCAGCGAACGTATGAACGGGGATGCCAGATTGTCGGCGAATGTGGATCGATCTTCTGGGATTTCAGCGGCAGAAGCGTACGCTGGTATGACGCGGCGAGCAAGGAGTGGAAGATTTTCGCGCAACCGGAAAGGTGGGAAATGAATGACATGTATATCGACGAGATGAACCATTTCCTCACCTGCTTGCGAGAAAATCGGCCGCCGACCTTGCCGATTCCTGACGCGGCATCGCTGATGCAAGTCGTGTTTGCGGCGCGAAGCTCGTCGGAGCAGGGAAAGATGATCGACGTTGGAGTCCGCCCGTGAAGCTGGCGCTGATCCAGGCGCGTATGGGATCGTCACGCTTTCCGGGGAAAGTGTTGGAAGATCTCGCCGGTCGGCCCATGCTGTGGCACGTAGTGGATCGCGTGCGCTGCGCGAAGAGTGTGGATAAAGTTGTGATCGCGACGACCGATCGAGCAGTGGACGATCCGGTGGCGCAGTTTTGCTGCCGCGAGCGGATTGGGTGCTTTCGCGGTAGTGAGGAGGATGTGCTCGACCGCTTTTATCGGGCGGCGCGGACGAATGGCGCCGATATGGTCGTGCGGATTACGGCGGACTGTCCGCTGATCGATCCGGCAGTGATCGACAAGGTTGTGGCGCGATTTGAGCGCGGGGACTGCGACTACGTTTCAAACTGCCTGCGCTACACGTATCCCGACGGACTGGATACGGAAGTATTTTCCTTTGCTGCACTGGAGCGGGCATGGCGCGAGGCAAAAAAGCCCTCCGAACGCGAACATGTCACGCCCTACTTGCGGACAGAGGGTTTTCGCACTGCGAATGTGGAGAGCGAGATTCCCGTTTCACCCACGCAGTATCGCTGGACGGTGGACCATCCCGCCGATTTGCAGTTTGTGCGTGCAGTGTACTCCGCATTTTCAGAAAATGGCGCGTTTGGATTTGAGAAAGTATTCGACTTGTTGAAACGGAGACCGGACTTGGCAGCGATTCAGGCAGAAACGATCACGAATGAGGGCTATTACAAGAGTTTGTACGGGCAGGCGGAGGCGGGCGCGGCGCCTCGATTGAGACTGACGCAGTCCCATGCCTGGCTGGAGCGGGCGAAGGAAGTCATTCCCAGCTGTGCGCAAACATTCAGTAAGGGACACACGCAGTATGTACAGGGCGTGGCCCCGGTGTTTCTGGAGAGGGGCAAGGGCTGCCGCGTCTGGGACGTCGACGGCAACCAGTACATCGACTACGTCCAGGGCTTGCTGCCGAACATTCTCGGCTACGCGAATGATGAAGTGAACGCCGCGGCTGCGGCGCAATTGGCCGAGGGGCACAGCTTTTCGCTGCCGCACCCTCTGGAAGTGAAACTGGCGGAACGGCTCACGCGGATGATCCCCTGCGCCGAGATGGTACGCTTCGGGAAAAATGGAAGCGATGCGACTTCAGGTGCGGTGCGGGCGGCACGCGCTTTCACCGGCCGCGAGCGCATCGCCTGCTGCGGTTATCACGGCTGGCAGGACTGGTATATCGGCAGCACGACGCGGAATGCGGGGGTGCCGCAGGCCGTGCGGAATCTGACGCATCCGTTTGCATACAACGATCTGGCCAGCCTAGAGAAGGTGTTGTTCGCGCATCGCGGCGAATTCGCCGCCGTGATCATGGAACCGTTTAACTTCACTGAGCCGGCGGACGGATTTCTTGAGAGCGTGAAGGAGTTGGCGCACGAGCATGGCGTGCTGCTGATTTTCGACGAAATCTGCGTCGGCTTCCACTTTGGATTGGGAGGCGCGCAGAAACTGTTTGACGTGAAGCCTGACCTGGCGTGCTTCGGTAAAGCCATGGGCAACGGTTTTCCGATTTCGTGCGTGGTGGGACGCGCCGATGTGATGCGCATCTTCGACGAAATCTTCTACAGCTTTACTTTCGCCGGGGAAGTGGCGTCGATGGCGGCGGCGATGAAAGTACTCGACGTGCTTGAACAGACCGACACCCTGGCCCAGATCGAGTCCAACGGCCGTACTCTGCAGGACGGACTCAATGCCATGGCGAGAGAGGCACGACTGGGTGCGCGGATCAAAGCGATCGGGCGTCCGCAATGGTCGCTACTGAAGTTCCTGGATGAAAAAGGAGCTGACAGTCCGCTGCTGAAGAACCTCTTTCAGCAAGAAGCGGTGAAGCGCGGCGTGCTGCTGCTGGCCACCCACAACATGACGGCCGCGCACGACACGCACGCGATCCATCAGACGCTCGAAACCTATGCGGAAGTGCTGAAGACGCTGGCAGAATGGCTTGGCGATTCCGATCCCGCGCGCTTCCTCGAAGGGCCAATGACGCAGCCGGTGTTCCGAGTGCGATGAATCTGCTGATTCGCGCGGACGCAAGCGTTGCCGTCGGCACCGGGCATGTGATGCGGTGTCTGGCGCTGGCGCAGGCGTGGCAGGACGCGGGCGGTCGAGCGGCGTTTGCCCTGGCAGAGTCGACGCCGCCGATTCAGTCGCGGCTGGCGGCGGAGAAGTGCGACATCTCGTCGATCACGGCGGCGGTGGGATCCGCCGAAGATGCCAACCGGACCATTGCCCTTGCGCGGCAGCGCCAGGCGGACTGGGTAGTTGTCGACGGCTATCGCTTTGGCGCGAACTATCAACGGGCTCTGAAGACCGAGGGCGTCGAGGTTCTGTTCATCGATGACTACGGTCACGCGGAGAGTTACTGCGCAAACTTCGTCTTGAATCAGAATGTGAGTGCTCGCGCCGAACATTATGAGCGCCGTGAGCCTGGGACGCGGCTTCTATTGGGTGCACGGTACGCTTTATTAAGGCGCGAGTTCGCCGCGTGGCGGCAGTGGAAAAGAGAGATTCCGGCGAACGGCCGCCGCGCGCTGGTAATGATGGGAGGTAGCGATCCGGCAAATCTCACAGCGCGGGTGATGCAGGCGGTCGCGTTTACGGGCATTGAGGATCTGGATGCGACCATCGTAGCCGGCGGAAGCAATCCGCATTTCGAGATGCTGGAGGCTTTGGCCGCGAAGACCCACGGTGGCGTCCGAGTGCTCAAAGATGCTTCGAACGTAGCGGAGTTGATGGCAGCCGCCGACGTAGCGATTTCCGCCGCAGGGTCGACCTGCTGGGAGCTTTGCCTGCTTGGGTTGCCCGCGTTGCTCATCGACGTCGCTGACAATCAGACCGCCGTGGCGAAGGAGTTGGATCGCCGAGGATGCGCCAACCATGTGGGCGGACGTGAAGTCTCCGTCGACAAGATTGCGTACCAGCTGAGAAGCCTGCTCGGGTCACAACAGATGCGGCAGTCGTTGTCCGAACGGTGCCGGCGTTTGGTAGACGGCAAGGGAGCGCGTCGCGTAGTCTCAGTTTTGCGCGGAGAAGACGCCCTGCGGTTGCGGCGGGCGCAGCCCGACGATTCCCGGCTGCTGTGGGAATGGGTCAACGATCCTGGAGTGCGAGCAGCATCGTTCTCGCAACACCCGATCTCCTGGGAGACGCACGTTGCCTGGTTTGCCGAGAAAGCGGCCAGTCGAGAACGGTGCCTTATCTTTATCGCTGAGGATGAGGGGACGCCTGCCGGGCAGATCCGGTTTGACCGACGGTCCGACGGCGACTGGGAAGTCGACGTGAGTGTCGCAAACGAGATGCGGGGCTACGGGCTGGGCGCCGAGTTGATCGCTCTCGGAGTGAGGGAACTGAGGCGCGAATTTCCTCAGAGCTGCGTGCATGCTTTCATCAAGAAGGAAAATGCAGCTTCCGTCAGAGCATTTGAGGACGCCGGGTTCGAGCCGGCCGGAGTAGACCAGGGTCAGAGCCGTCCCGCCATTCATTTCCTATACGAAGGCGTTACGCCGGCATAGTCTTGCCGGACCTATTCCATGAAGCACAATGCGCAGAAAAAGTCGCCGAGCTATCTGGTGCTGGGATGCCGGCCGTGGAATCGCCAGCTCTACGAGCAAGAACTCGAGCGATTGCCGGGGCGGTGGCATTACGTCAGCGTCCCGGCAGATCTTACGGTCGACTTCGTCGACCAAATCCATCCTCGCTACATCTTTTTTCTGCATTGGTCGTGGAAGGTTCCCGGGGAATTGGTCGAGCGCTATGAATGTGTGTGCTTCCACATGACCGATGTGCCCTTCGGGCGCGGAGGAAGTCCTCTGCAGAATCTGATTGTTGGCGGCCACCGGCAGACGAAACTGACGGCGCTCCGGATGACCCGTGAATTCGATGCCGGACCGGTGTATGGAAAGGAACCGCTGTCGCTCGAAGGTGGCGCAGAAGAAATCTACATGCGGGCCGGGAGATTGTCGGCGAATATGATCCAACGTATCATTCGGCTGGAACCGAAGCCGGTGCCGCAGCGAGGCGAGGTCGTGACCTTCAAACGCAGGAAGCCGGAAGAAAGCGAGTTGGGCTCGCAGGAGTCCCTGGGGCAGCTTCACGACTTTATTCGTATGCTCGATGCGGAGGGATATCCGCGAGCATTCCTGGAGCATGCCGGCTTTCGCTTTGAATTCAGCCGCTCTGCGCTCTATGAGGGCCGCGTTGTGGCCGATGTGAAAATCACTCGAGCTGAAAAGAAAGCGAGTCGAAAGTGAAGATCTTGGTGATGGCTGCGCATCCGGATGACGAAGTGCTGGGCTGCGGAGCCACTGCGGCGCGGCTGGTGACGGAAGGCAACGAAGTGCACTTCGCTATCCTCGGCGAAGGCATGACGTCGCGCAGCGCCGATCGGGCCGACACCGATGCGAAACATCTGGCCACACTGCATCGGCATGCGCACGCGGCAGCTGCCAGGATCGGCGTGAAGAGCCTGACGTTGCACGAGCTCCCCGACAATCGTCTGGACTCGGTGCCGCTGCTCGAGGTGGTTAAGATCGTTGAAGGACTGATTGATCGGTTGAAGCCTGAGGTTATCTATACCCATCACGCCGGCGATTTGAACGTCGATCATGGCATCATTCACCGGGCGGTGCTGACCGCGACCCGTCCCATGGTCGGGCAGCCGGTGCGCGAAATTTACGCCTTCGAAGTGCCTTCATCGACGGAGTGGTCGTTTCAGCAACTAGAGCCGCGCTTTCGTCCGAATACATTTGTGGATGTGACCCGCACGTTGGAAACGAAGATCGCCGCGATGCAGTGCTATTCGAGCGAATCACGCAGGTTCCCGCACCCACGATCACCGGAGGCGCTGCGCGCCATCGCGATGCGCTGGGGGAGCGTGGCGGGCTGCGGAGCGGCGGAAGCTTTCGAACTGATCCGATCCATACGCCCGCCACTGGATTGAGCATGGCCGATTCGATCCAAATCGCCAGACGATCCATCGGGGCCGGGCATCCGGTCTACGTGATTGCCGAGGTGTCGGCGAATCATCACCAGAATTTTGATGAGGCCGTGAAAATCATTCACGCCGCCAAAACTGCCGGTGCGGATGCGGTGAAGCTGCAGACCTACACCCCCGATACGATGACGATCGCTTGCGGCCGCGCCGAGTTTCGCATCCAGGGCACGATTTGGAATGGGCGCAATCTGCACGATCTTTATGGGGAGGCGTATACGCCTTGGGACTGGCAGCCTCGGCTGAAGCAGGTCGCGAATGATCAGGGGATGGACTTGTTCTCGACGCCATTTGACGCGACCGCGGTGGATTTCCTTGAGGAGATAAAGGTGCCGGCATACAAGCTGGCGTCGTTCGAGTTGGTCGATCTGCCGCTAATCCGAAAGATGGCTCAAACCGGCAAGCCGCTGATCATGTCGACCGGGATGGCGACGGTCGACGAGATCGACGAAGCCGTGCACACAGCGCGCCGGGCAGGGGCGCGTGAGATTGCGCTGCTGAAGTGCACCAGCGCCTATCCCGCGCGAGCAGATGAAATGAACCTGCGAACCATTCCTGAATTGTCGCGTCGGTTCAGGGTGCCTGTAGGGCTTTCGGATCATTCGATGAACGAAGCCGTGCCGGTAGCCGCTTTAGCGCTGGGGGCGTGCATTATCGAGAAGCACATTACGCTCTCTCGGATCGAACCCGGGCCGGACAGCGCCTTTTCGCTCGAGCCGCAGGAATTCAAATCGATGGTGGACGCACTGCGCATCGCCGAGGCAGCGCTGGGCACCGTGCATTTCGGGGTGGAAGGAAAAGAGGCTGGGAACCGAGTATTCCGGCGATCGCTGTTCGTGGTGAAGGACGTGCATCGCGGCGAAATGTTTACCGCGGAGAATGTTCGTTCGATCCGCCCGGGCCACGGCTTACACACGCGGCATCTGGAAGAAGTTCTGGGCCGGCGTGCGACGCGCGACATCGAGCGCGGAACTCCCCTGAGCTGGGAATTGGTGGATACTCGATGAACGGGGGACTAGAATGGTGACCGGAATCAAGGCGGGCACTAAATTTTCTACCCGCTTCACGCTACAACTGGTTCAGCGTGAGATTCGTCAGCCCAATCTTGAAGAGGTTGGTTTATCCGGGAATAGCAAGCACGGGATATTTTAGCCTTTCAGAACGGCCCGGGTTGGCCGTGATCACCTACCACGGTGTTCTTCCTGGCCGATACCAGTCGATTGATTCTGGGTTCGACGGCAGCCTGATTACCGCCGACACCTTCCGGCGGCAGTTGCGTCTGCTCAAGAGGAAGTACACAGTCATCTCTCCCGAAGATCTGCTGCAATGGCGTCGTCACGGGGGGCAGTTTCCTCGTCGGGCGGCGCTCCTCACCTGCGACGATGGCTTCCTGAATAACGTCACAGAGATGTTGCCCATTCTGCAGGACGAGGGTCTGAAGTGCCTGTTCTTCATCACTGGCGGATCGCTGGGTGCACGCCGCACCATGCTTTGGTACGAAGAACTGTTTTTGATGTTGATGCGAGCCCCGGCGGGGCACTTCAGAATCTCCCATGGAAACGTCCATGTCGAAGGAGTTCTCGGCCCACGGGAACAACGCCGCGCCCTCTGGTGGGATGCTGTAAAGCGGCTTTCACAGGTCGATGCAGAATGCCGAGAGGAATTTCTTGCGGCAGGCCATGCCCACTTCGGGCTAACGAGGGCCTTGGAACACTACCTGGCAACTTATCCTCAGGCGGAGCGACACTTTTGCTTACTGACGGTTTCGGAAGTACGAGAACTGTCTGCGGCAGGAATGACGATCGGCGCTCACACCCTCAGTCATCCGGTGTTGACGCAACTGCCGACAGAATTGGCGTGGAGTGAAATTCTGGACAGCAAGACTGGACTCGAGTCAGCCCTGAACAAACGAGTATGGGCCTTTGCTTATCCCTTCGGCGACCCGCCTTCCGTGAATTCCCGAATTCTGGCAATGTCCAAGCAGGTTGGATTTGAGGCTGCTTTTCTGAACACCGGGGGCGGGCTTGGTGCGAAACTTCCACCTCATGCCATCCCACGCGTACATGTTACGGCGAATATGAATCTGGGAGAATTCGAAGCTCACATCTCGGGTTTCTACGAAATGATGCAGGGGTGGAGACGGCCCAGACCCGAGACCCCGGCGCCCGCCCTTGCTCCCGCCCGCCCGTGATCCTCACAACAAGCCGTATCTGAAATTTTCCTCACCGAAGACTCTGCCTTCAACGCGGGCGGTTTCTATGGAGTCTGCCGGCTCCTGGGCATAATGTTGACAGAGTAAAGCGGATGCTGAAAATCGTGGAGGACGTAGATCTGGTCGTTCCACGGTTCCGGGTGAACCCGCATCCATCGCAGCAGGTGAAGCGGAGTAAGTTTGACGTTTGTTCTCTGTTCGTTGAATTCCCGGATGGCGCACAGTTCACCGGTCCACGGATTGTGGCAAGCGAACTCTGGGTTGATGATGTCGTCGAAATAACAATACACGCGCGGCAGCCGGGTCGAGTGCGCGAAATCGAAAATGGTCAAAGCTTGCCGGGTCGAACTGTAATAGTCGAGATCGAAGGCGACAAAACCGATGGGATCAGAAATCGACGCCAAATGCTGCACGGTTTTACCAACATCTCCGATCACGAGTCGCGTATCCGCCTTTAATCGTGCTCTGAGCCGGGCTTGATCCATCTGGTAGAACCCCTTGGCCCAAACATAAGGCAGGTCGCGATAGTCCGCCGCGCCCGGCATACCTTCGCCGGAATCAAATCCAAAAACCGAAATGCGGATTCCGAAATGGCCCGCGACTTCTCGCGCCACCTGCTCGAGAGCGAGCAGGCCATCGCCTTCGGCAACTCCGAATTCGATTGCCGTAATGCCGTCCAGCCCCAGCTGCTTGGCTTGCTGCGCGGCATGAAAAACCCCGTACGCATACTGTGGGCGAGACCACGCCCCATAGCGCGTCCGCAATGCCACAGACCCAAGCGGAAATCGCCGCCAAAGCGAAACAACCTTGGGCACTGCGGTGACTGAGTTGAGGAAAAGTTCGCCAATAACGCTCATGCTTTGCGGAGAGGTCCAACCTGCACGTTTCGCAGATTGGTATTATACGTATTCGCAATACGAGATCAGGAGCGGATCAGAATTTGCGTCTTGTCCGTCTTACAGAGATTCCAGACGATGCAAGCCTGCGCGAACAGTGGAATACGCTGGTGTCGCGGATGGATGAGCCTCAGGTGTTCTACACCTGGGAGTGGGCGTTCGCGGTGCAGCAAGCCTACGGCTCCAGGTTGTGCCCGCTCGTATTTCTGGCCTATGACGAGCATGAGACTCTATGCGGGGTGGCTGCGCTTGCCACGGACCCGGCGGGCAAGCGAGGTTCCTTCTTGTCAGCAACCACCGGGGACTACTGCGACGTCATCAGTGCACCGGAATACAGGGATTCTCTGGTCTCCGGGGTCTTGGCGGAATTGCGGAAACAGAATATCGATGCCTTGGTATTCACCAACCTTCCTGCCGATTCGGAAACAGTCGCAGCACTCGAGAAAGCGTCGAAGCAGAATCAGTACTACTGTTTTATGCGGACTGCGTACGACTGTGCTCAAGTGGTCTTTGAACGGCTAGAGCGAGGACGAGATGGAAAGCCCGTGGCCCCGGGCAAGAAACGGGTCCGGCGATTTGCCAAGGCGATGGTCAGTGAAGGGAGACTTGAGGTTCAGCACCACCGATCCTGGGATGGCGTGGCTCCGATCCTGCCACAGTTTCTCCGCGCCCACGTCGCGCGATTCCTGGAAATCGGGCGAATCAGCAATTTGGCAGACCCGCTCCGCCGTGCATTCTTGAGCGAGCTCACGAAGGTCCTTTCTCGGCCCGGCTGGCTGGTTTTGAGTCGCATGACCATAGGGGAGCGACCCGTTGCATGGCACTATGGGTTTCAGTTTCATCACACATGGTTCTGGTATCAGCCGACCTTCGACAGCAGCGTGGAAAAACACTGGCCGGGTTTTTGCTTGCTGACCGAGGTGATCGAGGACGCGACGGAGATCCCCGGCATCACCAACCTGGATCTTGGTCTCGGATCGGAAGCCTACAAGGCAAAATTTGCCAATGCGTCGCGGCGCACGCTGTATGCGATGCTGCACCGTTCTTTGGTCAAGCACTGGATGGAGATCGGGCGCTACCGCACGGCGTTGGCTTTCGCCGCACATCCTCATATCGAAGAGAGGGTCCGGAAGTGGGTCGCCAGGACCAATGATGTAAAGCGACTCTTCCGGAAGTCAGGTGTACGCGGGACGCTCCGCAGACTTCTCTCGCGAGTGGGGGCAGGGACCGCAGTCCGCAATGAGGTTTTTTTCTTTGAAGCACCCGCGGGCGCGAGCAAGGATACATCAGCCACGCTGCTTCCGCTCACCTTTGGGTTGCTGGCCGAGGGAGCGATGCGCTTCTGTGATCATGAAGAGACACTCCCTTATGTTTTGCGCGCGGCTGACCGGCTGCGGGAGGGAAGCGCCGAAGGATTTGTCCTGGTGAAGAAGGATGACCCGACGGGTCCTCTGCACTTTGCCTGGATAAAGGACTTCGAACGCATCTTTCTCACAGAATTGAATGCCAGGGTGCCGGCTCCCACGCCGAATTCCGTGATGATCTTCGATTGCTGGACGCCTCCCGCCTTTCGCGGTCATCGCTACTACGGACTCGCTCTGCGTCTGATCGTTGAGCAGATGCGGGCGCGAGGCAAGCGGCCCTGGATCTTCAGCGCCGCGCGAAACCGATCGTCTATTCGAGGGTTGGAAGATGCCGGCTTCCATGTCCGCTATTCCTTGACGCGCCGGCGATTGCTTGTGTGGCAATGGATCCAGGGCACAACGCCTACCCTGGTCGAGACACCTCCCGTGGAGGTTTCAGCCCATGTTTGAGTAAAGGGCGCAGCCGATCATGCGTGCTCTCCTGCTTCATCCCGAGGATTCTCCGCGTCGCGGACCATGGGCGGCCGAGCGTTGGGACCTTCTCATCGATCTAGGAAAATCGTCTGCCTATTCTGAGGCGAGTTGGGCGGCGCAATATCGGTGTCCAGTCTTTCGAAACAGTTCCTTCCGCCAGGGAATCGAAGACGTGAAGCAGACGCGCCTCACCCTTTCTGCGGGACGCGGACGCATGGTTGGGCGTGCCGGAATCGACTGGTGGGAGTTGTGGTCTCTGACCATAGCACAGCCGGCACTGACCGTATTGTCACTGTCGCGGATGGTGCGCGAGATCAAGACGCCTGTCGAACTCTGGGCCACCCGGCCGGGCTGGCCTGCAACAGCGGTTGCAGCGCTGACTGGTCAGCCATTGCGAAGCTTTCACGATGACCGGCTTGTGCGACTCGCGGCGCAGGCGATGCGCTCCGTAGGGATTCTGCGGCGATTTTCCGCGGCCGAGATCTCGGGAATTGCGTTGGACAAATACGACGCCGGGTACTGGTGGCGGTCCCGATTGGCATTGCGGCCGAGACCGCACGCCGAGCCGGTCGTTCTAGTCCCCAGCGCGTATGGAAATGTGTCAAGGGGCGCTGCAGAATACGGCCGGTTGCTTCCACGCCAGCAGTTTCTGATGGTAGCGACACGACGAAGTGCCAAGCACGCTTCGCTGCCCCCCAACATGGATACGCGTGACCTGGGTGCCTATGCGGAGGCCAATCCTTCGAGCGACGAACTTCGCTCGATGTTGGCTGAATGGCGGCAACTAAGGACTCACTTGCTCACGTCCGGCGAGATGGGAATTCTGGCGCAGACGGGAATGCTCGATTCGTTTCCCGACTGGCTGCGTAATGGTCTGCGCGTGCGCGAAGCGTGGAGTGCAGTTCTCGATCGCGAGCCAGTGTGTGCGGTTCTGTGCGGAGATGACAGCAATCCCTATACTCGGATGCCGGTGCTGCTGGCGACAACAAGAAAGATTCCGACGCTCGATTTTCATCACGGTGCGCTGGACGGACGCTACCTGCTCAAGGACTTGCCATGCGATCTCTACCTGGCCAAATCCGAGATGGAGCGCGATTATCTTGTGAGAGTCTGCGGTCTGCCGGCCGAGCGGCTCGCGATGGGTGCTCCGCAAGGGACGCTCGCGCAGGGCCCAGCCGGGCTCGGCGAAAAGTCCTGCGCGGTTTTTTTCTCCGAGCCATATGAAAGCGCGGGAATGCGAGCCGAGGAAGTCTATCGTGAAATTCTGCCCGAACTGTGCCGCCTTGCTCGCGAGAATCGACGCACAGTCATCATCAAATTGCATCCCTTTGAAAGCCGTGCGCAGCGCCAGAGGATGGTGAGCGAAATCCTGCCGCCTGATCTCCACCGCATCACCGCGCTTGTCGACGGTCCGCTCACGAAAGAACTGCTGTCAAAGGCCTGGTTCGGTCTCACCCTCGAATCGACAGCGGCCATGGACTGTCGAAAAGCCGGCGTCTGCTGTTTCCTTTGCAGTTGGCTCGTTCTTTCACCCTTTGGATACGCTGAACAGTACGCCCGCTATGGGATTGGAGAATTGCTGTCAGGCGCAGACGAACTCAGCAGGATTCCTGACCGTTTGCAGAGTTTGGGAAACTGCACAAGAACGACGCCTTTGTCCGAACCCCTGGACCCGGTGTTGTTTGAGGCATGGCTCAAGGACGCGCATCAGCCACTGGGGATGAGGTCGGTATGAGCGAGGGCGCGGTTCAGATGCCGCAAGTCTCGGCGGTGGACGACCAGCAGTTTCGATCGCAGGTCGGACACATTACCCGGCACTCCGGGGTTTTCTTCGCCGGAACCGTATTCAGCGCGGCGTTCGGCTACATCTTCAAGGTCTACCTGGCGCGGGCCTTGGGCGCGGAAGCTCTCGGCGTTTACGCTCTGGGCATGACTCTTGTCGGCTTCCTGAGCATCTTCAACACGCTGGGATTGCCGGGATCCGCTGTGCGCTTCGTAGCCTCGTATCAGGCCGCCGGCCGGTTCAAGGAACTGCACGCCCTCATCTGGCGCGGCGCCGCGTTGCTGCTGGCGGCCAACCTTTTTTTCGCGGCTGTTCTGCTATCGCTCGGCCGGGTCTTCGCGGTGCGCTTCTATCACTTGCCGGGTCTCGTTCGTTACTTGCCATGGTTCGCATTGCTGATGCTGTTCAGCGTGGTCGGCGGTTTCTACAGCAAGGTGCTTGCAGGGTATCGCGATCTGAAGTGGAGAACTCTGATCGTCAATTTCATTGGCAGTCCCCTCACGATGCTCCTCGCCGTGCTGCTGATCTGGCTGGGGCTGGGGCTGCGGGGATATTTGATGGCGCAGATTCTCAGCGCCGCGGTCGCCGCCCTCTTGCTGGTGGTGGTGGTGCAACGCTTTACGCCGCCCGCCGCCCGGCTTTCCGCCATGCCGGGTTCTTATCCGGAGAGGGAAGTCTGGTCGTTTTCGGCGGCTGTGCTGGGCATCGGATTCCTGGAGTTCATCATGAGCCAGGTCGACAAGGTCGCCCTTGGCTACTACTGGAGTCCGCGGGATGTCGGCATCTACTCCGTGGCCGCAGCGCTCGTAGTCTACGTTCCGGTCGTGCTGAGTTCCGTCAACCAGATCTTCGCTCCGACGATCGCACATCTCTACACAAAGGGAGATCGGGTCCTTCTATCGCGGCTGTTTCAGTCTCTGACCAAGTGGGTCATTGGACTGACGCTGCCGCTCGCGGTGGCGATCATTGTGTTCGCTCGGCCTCTCATGCGCATCTTCGGACACGATTTCGAGTCAGGGTGGCCCATCCTCATCATCGGAACCTGCGGTCAACTGGTAAACTGCGGAGTCGGTTCAGTTGGTTATCTCCTCCTGATGTCGGGCAACGAAAGGCGTCTGGTGAAAGTGCAGGCGACGATGGCGGCCCTTATGGTTGTTCTGACCGCCGCACTGGTGCCGGTCTGGGGAATCGTCGGAGCGGCGATCGCGGCAGCGGTCACGAATGTGGGCACGAACGTTTGGAACTTGCTCCTGGTACGCAAAGTGTTACGCCTCTCGCCGTATAACCGCGGCTATCTCCGGCTTCTACCGGGAGCGGCGGCCACAGTAATTGTGGCGCTCGTTGCCAGAGAGGCGTCCGGCATTTTTCATCACGACTGGATCATGGTGGGCGCTGGGACGGCGATGGCGTATCTCATTTTTGCTGGCGCGACTCTCGCCATCGGCTTAGATCAGGATGACCGGATGATCGCGTCGGCAATCTGGGCCAAAGTTCGCTCCGCGGTCGGAATCCACTCTGGAGTGAGCGCATGAGCGAGACCAGAACCGTGCAACTCCCGGAGGATCTGTGTGCAGGGGCCGAGAAAAAGTTTGGCAGTTCGTTCGCATGCGTTGAAGAATTGCTGGTCTTCCTCTTGCACAATCTGCTGGACGATCAGGCTGCTGCGTTTGACGATGCCGAACAGAAATTCATCGAACAGAGATTGCACGAACTCGGCTATCTCTAAATCCATGTCCGCTCAACACCCTGAACTTGCAGCAACATTGCCGGGCGCCGCTCCATGCTGAAATTGACTCACAAACTCTGGCAGCGAAGCCGAGAGCTTCTGCCGGTAGCCGGGTATCATTTTGATCGCCCTCTGGTGCTGTTTCAAAGCGATGATTGGGGGCGCGTCGGGCTGCGTGATCAGCAAGCTCTGGCAGAGTTGCGGGAAGCAGGGCTCCTGCTCGGCGAGCGGCCTTACGACTTTTACAGTTTGGAAACCGCCGGCGATTTGGCCGCCCTGACGGCAGTTCTGAAGAGTCATCGCGATGCAACCGGCCGTCACCCGTGCCTGGAGATGAATTTCATCCTGGCGAATCCCGACTTTGAACGCATGCGCGACGAGGGCTTCGGCCAGATTCACCTTCTGCCCATCGCCGATGGATGGCCTCAGGGATGGAAGCGTCCGGGCTTGCTCGAAGCGTATCGCGAAGGAATCGCAAGCGGGCTTTTTGAGCCCGCCCTGCACGGGATCACGCATTTCTGCCGTGCTGCGGTCGAAGCCAATCTCGCACACAACAACGAGCGGGTGGCGTTATTACGCCGACTTTGGCAGACAGGGACGCCCTACATTCACTGGCGCATGCCTTGGATCGGCTACGAGTATTGGGATCCGGAGAAGAACGAAGATGACCGGTTCTTGCCCGCTGCCTCCCAATCCGAGTTGATTGGGCAGGCAGTCGGAGCTTTCGCCAAGCTGTTCTCCAGTGTGCCGCATTCTGCTTGCGCTCCGGGTTATCGCGCCAACAGCGCGAGTCACTCCGCCTGGGCGAAACACGGAGTTGCAGTTGTACAGAACGGGCCGGGAAGAGCCCTCCCCCCTTATTTCGACCGCTATGACTTGTTGCAGCTTTCGCGTACCGTCGAATTCGAACCCGCGGTCGACGCCCAATTCTCTCTTGAGACCAGCCTGCGGCAAGCAGGAAACTGCTTTGAGCATGGGATTCCGGCGGTCGTTTCCATCCACTCCATTAATTTTCATTCAGCCGCAAGAGACTTTTGCACTCCGACCTTGCGGTTGATCGATGAATTCCTCACCGCTCTTGAGTCGAAGTATCCCAATCTCCTGTATCTTCACGATAGAGACCTGCGTGATTTGGTGAGTCATGGTTCCTATCGATCGCCGAGCGGCTCCGTGCGGATGAACGTATCGCGCAAGAGTTTCATCCGGTCGGCAAATGCGCGGTGGTGGGGAGAGTAGATGTCGCAGCAGAAATCGATCGTTCTGGTGACGGTAGATTGCCTGCGCGCTGACCACGTCGGTTTCATGGGATACGATCGCTGCACGACCCCGTTCCTGGATTCTCTTGCCGCCGAGAGCTTCGTCGTTCCCGCCGCGATCGTGGCCGGTGCGCCTACCTACTACTCGTTCCCCGCGATCCTGGCATCTCGCTATCCGCTGGCTTTGGGACGAGATGTTCTGGGTCTTGCGCCCGGAGAAGTCGCTCTGGCTTCAGTTCTGCAGCAGTCCGGATATGCAACGGCTGCCTTCAGCGCCGCCAATCCTTACATCTCTTCAAGGTTCGGTTACCGGCAAGGTTTCGACACGTTCGAGGACTTTCTCGCTGGCGAGACGCTTCCGGAACTTGAGCAAAGGCCGCCATCGAACCCGACGCGGCGTCGTCGCATCAACCAGAAGCTGCAGCAGCTTCGCGGCGTCATGGGACCTCTGCGTCTTGTCTATGACGAACTTTATTTTCAATATTGTCAGCGGGCGGCGCCGCAGCCGGGCCCGCTGGATGCTCTACGTCGCTTTCCCGCGGCGGATATCATTGTCGATCGCGCCTGCGAATGGTTGCGCTCGGCGGGCGAGAGGCCGGCTTTTCTCTGGCTGCATCTGATGGACCCGCATTCACCGTACTATCCGAAGCCCGAGGCCCTCGAGATGATGGAAAGCAACGTTATGACGGCTTCGCGCGCCCGCTATTTGAACTCCTACTGGAATCGCTCCGATCTCGGCCCATCGCGGCTGGCGCATCATCGCGACAGCATTCTTGGGCTGTACGACGCGGGGATTCGCTGGGTCGATACTCAACTGGCGCGCCTGATCGAGACCCTGCGCCAATCGGGTCGCTGGGAGGATTGCATCTTCGCGCTTACCGCCGATCATGGTGAGGAATTTCTGGATCATGGCGGACGCTATCATCCTCCGTCCCATCTCGCGGAAGAACTGATTCGGGTGCCTTTGCTGGTCCGAATTCCCGGGGCCGCGAAAAGAGAGGTATCGAAGTCTCCGTTCAGCATGATCCATCTGGCTCCTACTTTGCTCGACGCAGCCCGGTTAACGGCTCCTCGGTCGTTTCGAGGCCGGAGCTGTTTTCCGCAGTTGCAGTGCGGCGAGACTTTCGAAGCGCCTGCGATTTCAGAGTGCGTGTCAGGGTGTACAAATCCGTTCTCACGCAAGAGTCGGCTGGGTTCCCGGGTTCTGTCGGTGCGCGAAGCACGATTCAAGCTGGTGGTGCATTTCGATTCTCGAACGGAGAATCTGTACGACCTTGAATCCGATGCCGGAGAACAGGCTCCGCTCGCTGCCGACGCTGAGAAAGCTGTGCGACGCCGTCTCCTCGCGATCGCCCGAGCGCACCTGACCCAGTCGGCGCGCGAACTCAACGGTATCGACCGGGTGCGAGCCCTGTTGCGGGACCTTCAGCTAGAATGGAACGCACCAGCCGGTAGGTCCTTGCCAGTCGCGCCATGAGTCGCGCGCTGGCTCTCTTGACGCCAAATGATCAGAGTTTTCACGCCGTCGCTTGCCGACGAAGCCGACACGAACGCGCAGAATCTGTCAGTGAAAGAGATCGCGGCTCGCCTGGATCCCGCAAAGACTGCGATCACGATGCTGCACATCGGCGCGGTGGATCCGCGTATCGCAGCACGGCCGAACACGACGCTGCTGCGCTGGCGCGCACATGGCAACACGCCCAGAATCGTTCTGCGATTGCTCACGAGCGTTCCCGACGTTTACTTCTTTCCGCGCGAGGGACCTCTCGACGCTGCTTTTCTGCGTCTGCGTCGCTCACTGGGCCTGAAAACTGCGGTTGTCACCTACGTCGTCTCCGGCGGCTTATACAACCCCGAGCCGCCGCGTCCAACTCTGGCGCGCAATGTCCGCGAGGCGGATCTGGTATTCGGCAATTGCCGCTATCTTGGTGCGCTGGTCCGCGAACGTATGGGCGTCAATGCCGGGATTCGCTACGACGGAATCGACCGCCGATTTTTCTACCCTCCCGCTCAAGTGAAATCGGGAGGTGAACTGATCGTCCTGTTTGCGGGATCCCTTCGCGGTTACAAACGGGCCGACCTCGTCGTCCGTCAAGCGGCTCGTTGGCCGCAGATCAGATTTCGCATCCTCGGCCGCGGAGAAGAGGAGCAACGCTGCCGCGATATGGCGGCGAGCCTGGGCTGCTCCAACGTGGACTTCGTGGGCCACTTATCTTCGCAGCAGGTTGGCGAGGAGATGCGCCGGGCTGACGTCTTCTTCTTGCCGAGTATCGTGGAAGGACACCCTCAGGTGTTGGCGCAGGCGGCCGCTTGCGGTTTGCCGGCCGTCGCAATGAACCTCTACCGCCCGGAATTTGTGATTCACCAACAGACCGGGTTCCTTGCCGATTCGGACGAGGAACTTCAGCAGCAATTGGACACGTTGCTCACCCAGCCGGAGCTTCGGCGCACCATGGGCCGGGCGGCGGCACAACATTCGCTGCGCTTCGATTGGGACGAGATTGCAGGTCAGTGGCAGGAAGCGTTCGAGGAAGCGATCAGGAAGCGGCGACAGCGATGAATCCCACGGGCGAGGCCAAGCAGATTGCGGGCATGGAGGGTCTCCACGTCCTGACTCTGACGCCGTTTTATCCGTCCGAAGGAGATGAGGCGAACGGTTGCTTTGTTGCCGAACCTCTCCCCATGCTTCGGCAGTTGGGCTTTGTGAGCACAGTAATCGCGTTGCAGCCCTTTTATCGGAAGAAAATCAGCGCGCTCGGCTTGAACAAGGAAGCAGAGTGGCTCCGCTACTTTTCGTTGCCCGGTGCGATGGGCCTGCCATTTGCCGGGGCGTTCGCTTTCGCGCGTATTGTAGGACACGTGCGCCAGCTGCACCGCTCGCATCGCATCGATCTGATCCACGCCCACGCCCCTCTGCCGTGTGGTCACGCCGCCATGTTGTTGAGCGCCGAAATGGGGATCCCGTATATCGTTTCGGTGCACGGCCTCGACGCATTTTCCGACCGATATGCGAGCGGATTGGCCGCCCGGTGGTGCCGGCGCGTATCGCAGCGCGCTTACCGGTTCTCGCGGCGCGTCGTGTGCGTCAGTGAACATGTGCGCGAACAGGTTCTGGAAGGCATGGGACGCAATTGTCGAACGTCCGTTATATACAACGGGGTCGATGCAGAGTTGTTTTCACCCGCCAATCCAGCCTTCGACGAACAACAGCTTGTTCTCAGCGTCGGCAACCTCATCCCGATCAAAGGGCACGATCTTCTCATACGCGCTGTCGCATCGCTTGCCGGCGAACTTCCCGACCTCAATCTCGAAATTGTTGGAGACGGTCCGGAACGTGAGCGTCTGCAGACGCTCGCCGGTCAATGCCAGCTTTCTGACCGGGTTCGTTTTCCAGGCCGGCAATCGCGCCATCAAGTGGCGACGGCGATGCAGCGCTGTACCGTGTTTGCGCTCCCCAGCCGCTACGAAGGACTCGGATGCGTTTACCTGGAAGCGATGTCTGCGGCAAAGCCGGTGATCGGTTGCCGCGACCAGGGCATCGCAGAGATCATCCGTCAAGGCACAAACGGTTTCCTGGTCGGTCCTGACAACGAGAAGGAACTGACAATCGCTCTCGGCATGCTTCTCCGCGACCAGAATCTTCGTCGCAACCTCGGCCGGGCAGCCCGCGACACCATTCTCGACAGGCTCACGCTTGCCCATCACGCCGAGCAGATGGCGCGAATCTACCGGGAGTCGCTGAGATGAAACGCCGCCTGGTCATTCTGACGGAGATCATCTCGCCGTATCGAATTCCGCTTTTCAACGCGCTTGCTCGGCAGGGAAGTGTGGAGCTGCATGTGATCTTTCTGGCGGAGACGGACGCGGGACTTCGCCAATGGCAGGTTTACAAGGAAGAAATCAAGTTTTCTTATCAGGTTTTGCCCTCATGGCGAACCCGGCTCGACGGCTACAGTATTCTGCTCAACCGAGGAGTCGGCCGTGCTTTGCAGGCTGCGGCACCGAATGCGATTCTCTGCGGTGGATACAACTATATCGCTTCATGGCAAGCCCTTTGGTGGTCACGGCGGAACCGTGTTTCTTTTCTTCTTTGGTCGGAAAGCAATCTGCGGGATACGCGCAGTGGCAACACTTTTGTAGAATTTCTGAAGAGTGAATTTATTCGGAAGTGTTCGGGATTCGTTGTTCCGGGGAGGTCGGCGCGCGAGTATCTTCGCGGCCGCCGGGTCAAGGACGACTTGATCTTCACCGCCCCAAATGCTGTCGACAATGATCTGTTCGCGGCAGGAGCCGGACAGGCCCGACACAAGAACCTGACGATCCGTCAGGAGTTGCGCTTGCCGGCTCGATATTTCCTCTTCGTCGGCCGTCTCGTTCCGGAAAAAGGAGTGTTTGATTTGCTCTCGGCTTATGCCAAACTATCAGATTCGATCCGCGAGCAGGTGGGCTTGGTGTTCGTCGGCGAAGGAGTAGCTCGGCGTCGGCTGGAAGAGCAAGCGGCCGGCGTTTCGCCCGGAACGGTTCAATTCGTTGGATTCGCCCAGCGCGATCAACTTCCGGCATACTACGCTCTGTCGGAGGCTCTCATCCTGCCGACTCACACGGAGCCGTGGGGGCTGGTGGTAAATGAGGCGATGGCTTGTGGGGTACCAGTGATTTTGAGCGAGGTCGCAGGTTGCGCGGCGGACCTGGTAACCGACAATTGGAATGGATTGCTGGTTCCGCCGAACGACAGGGCGGCGCTTGAGACTTCGATGACCAAGATTGCGACTGATTCCGAACTCCGGATTTCTATGGCAGCCGGTGCCAGAGAACGCGTCTCGGCCTATTCTGCCGAGGAATGGGCCGCGGGCATTGAACGGGCTGTTCTGATAGGGAGCGACCATGCCTGACCGTATTTCGAAGGCGCTGCCCGTCCTTGGCCTCGGTCTCGGCCTGTCGCTTTTTGTCGTCCTTGCCTATCTTCGCCCAGGCTACTTTACGAGTCCGAGCTACCTTGGTGCTTTGATCCTGCTCGAATGCCTGGTCGTGTCTCTCTGGCTGTACCGGAGGATCTTCTTCCCGATCGTCATTCTGACGTTTCTCTTTGCCGGCACCAATTTGCCGCTCGGCGGAATCTGGACTTCGGCCCGTTGGTTTTTTCTCGCCGCGGGAGCGCTCGTCGGCTCTTTCATCATGTTGAAGGAGCATCGCCACCATTTCGGACTCTTTCACGTCTTGGCGGCGTTCGCCGCTCTGGCCGGGCTTGTCTCGGCGGTCGTGTCGAAATATCCGGGATTTGCGCTCCTGAAGGCTGTCAGCCTGGTCTTGCTGTTTCTCTATGCGAGCACGGGAGCTCGCCTCGCCGTACTGGGGCGCGAAAACAATTTCTTCAACGGCCTGCTTCTCGGATCCGAAGTCTTCGTCGGCGTACTTGCCGCTTTCTACCTTGTTGGCATCGAAGCGATGGGCAACCCGAATTCACTGGGAGCCGTCATGGGGGTGGTGGCCGCGCCGCTCCTGCTTTGGGGCTCCATGCTCGAAGAAAAACCCATGGTCCACTTGCGGCGGCAAGTCTTGTTCGTGGTTGCAATGTATCTCACGTTCCACAGTCAATCGCGCTCGGGACTGGCTGCGGCGCTCTTATCCTGCGGACTGCTCTGCTTTGCTTTGAGACGGTACAAACTGCTTGGGCACGGAATCGTGGTCATCCTGATTCTCGTTACCGCCTCGGCGATTTTTGATCCAGTGGCATTTTCCAAGACGGTTTCGATGCTCACCGAGCGCGTCGTCTACAAGGACAAGGACCCAACTTTGGGCCTGTTCGAATCGCGCCAGACTCCATGGCAGTCCGCCGTTGACAGCATTCACAAACATTTCTGGCTCGGTTCAGGATTTGGAACTACTGACAAAGGCCAGGATGCCTCGCGCTATTTGAATCAGTCGTATGGCCACTTCTCGAGCAACGAGAGTCTGACCACAGAAAATGGCAGCAGTTATCTCACCATTATCACCTGGGTGGGGGTGCTCGGGGTGGCGCCTTTCCTCGTGCTGTTGCTGGCACTTGTGGGGAACGTTCTGCGGACGTTGTGGTGGATGCGCAAGACCGGAAATCCGTCCCACCCTGCCGTCCCGCTCGCGATCATCATGGTGGCTGGCTTGATCCACGCCGGTTTCGAGGATTGGCTGTTCGCTGTCGGTTACTATCTTTGCGTTTTCTATTGGAGCCTGGCCTTCCCCCTCGCGGACCTCGCGCCGTCAGTTTCCTTTTTTGGATGGGCCGTGAGATGGCGATCCGCTCCCGTGCAGAGGGGCCGCTGGCTGACGCCCCTGCCGGCCAATGATGCATCTCTTCATCAATAGCCTCGCTGCTAGCGCGGGGGGAGGCTTGACCTACATTCGGAATGTAGTCCCCTGGCTCGCAGACGCAAATGATGTTCGCGTCACGGTCGCCCTCTCGCCCGGCCTGGCATCCGAATTCCAGAAGTTCTCCAATATCAGTCTCGTCGAAATGCAGGTCTCCGCGCCCCGCCGTTTCTGGTATGAGCAATCGGCTTTGCCCGAAGCGATTCGCCGGTCTGGCGCAGACATTCTGCTTTCCACTGGCAATTTTGCAGTGCGAAGATCGCCGGTTCCGCAGATACTGCTTTCGCGGAACTCCATCTATACGTCAGGGGCTTTCTACCGCGACCTCCTTGTCCGGCATGAGTACCGGATGTGGCTCGAGACCCATGCGCAAGCTTTCCTGGCGAAGAGATCGATGTCGTGGGCTGAGGTCACGGTCGCTCCTTCTGAGGCCTTTGCCGCGGGATTGCGCCACTGGATCGGACCTCGCATTGCAGCGAAGGTTCGCACGATTCACCACGGCTTTGACCCCAAGGCATTCACCCACGATGAAACGCCCCTGGCCGCAGAGGTCGAGGAGAAGTTGCGAAAAACCGAAGGATCGCTCCGGCTGCTTTTCGTCAGCCACTACAACTACTACCGGAATTTTGAGACCTTGCTTCGTGCTCTGCCGCTGTTGCGCAATCGCCTGGCCAATCGTCAGCTAAGACTCCTGCTCACGTGCCGGCTCGCCGCCGGGAAGAATCCGGGAGCCTATCGCGCGAAGAGCGCGGCAAGGCTGGTGCAGGATCTCGGAGTGTCTGATCTCGTCGTGGAACTGGGTGGCGTTCCTTACCACCACCTGCACCAGGTCTACCGTCGTGCTGATCTCTACGTGACGCCGGCATACACGGAAACTTTCGCTCATCCTCTGGTGGAAGCCATGTCCTGCGGACTTCCGGTTGTTGCTTCCGACTTGCCGGTCCACCGCGAAATCTGCGGAGGTTCTGCGATCTACTTCCCTCGATTTTCTCCGCAGTCGCTGGCCGGTTGCGTGGAGAAGCTCGCATGCTCCCCTGAATCCGCTGCTTCTATGGCGCGTCTTGGATTGGAGCGTTCGCGTGGATTTTCGTGGAAAACTCACGTGGACGAGCTGATGCGATTGTCGCGCGAGCTCGTCAACGGCAAACCAGACAAGGCTTGACCGGGAGTACAACCGTGGGACCTCGCAGATAGAATGTCGTAGCGCATCCATTCGAAGATCTTCGGGTGATTGTGCCCGGCTTCCAGATGGCAATCGATTCTATACAGTCGGAACTTGGCGCGTTACTCGCGTGTCCTCGCGACAGGGTTGGGTTACGGCAGGATGGGACTCGGCTCGTCTGCGAGCGCGGGCACAAGTACGCCATCGTCGAGGGCATTCCCATCCTGCTGGTGTCTGACGCTGAACAGACCCACATCGAAGGTGAGCGAGCTCTGCTTGTCGCAGAGAGCGGGAATACGTCTTTGCTTCCGAAGCTCAACATTCGCGAAGGGGAAATTGACCCCTTCGTTCGGAACGCCATTGGGGCGACGAATGGCAGCCTCTATCAACACCTCGTCGGAGTCCTCACCGAATACCCGATCCCGCGCTTGCGTCTTCCGGCCGGAGAGAATCGGCTCTTCCTTGAGGTCGGCTGCAACTGGGGGCGTTGGTGCATCGCAGCGGCAAGGTCGGGATATCGACCCATCGGCATCGACCCGTCGCTGAAGAGCATCCTCGCGGCCCGGAGAGTGGCGAAGCAGTTGAACGTCGACGCGGCATATATTGTCGCGGACGGCCGCTTTCTTCCCTTTCGCGATCTGACCTTCGATCAGGTCTTTTCCTACAGTGTGCTGCAGCATCTCTCCAAGGAGAACGCGCTGGCGACCCTCTCGGAGATCCGGCGTGTGTTGCGCCTGAAGGGAGGGAGCCTGATTCAGATGCCGAACGTTTTCGGCATGCGATGTCTATACCACCAGATTCGTCGAGGATTTCGGGAGGGGCGCGACTTTGAAGTGCGGTATTGGAAGCCGGGCGAACTGCTCTCGGCGTTCGGCGAACGGATCGGTCCATCGGAGTTGACCGTGGACGGATACTTTTCCCTGAATGTACAGCCGAGCGACATCCACCTGCTGCCACCGAGATACCGTGCCGTTGTGCGTGTATCCGAAGGCCTGCGCAGGATCAGCAGCAGGATTCCATGGTTGACTCAGCTTGCGGACAGCCTCTACGTGAGCGCAACGCGGTCCGGCTAGCTCGGCAGCATGCGAACAGCGCCTGCGCGTGCAGCTTCATCCTCTGCCACGCCTACGCCGCTTCGCCCGGTCCGGTACCGAGAATATCTTCGACAGGCGCCTGATCTTCCTCTCTGGCGACGGGCTCTGCATCCTGTCGCCCTGGGCTCGGAGGCGGAGCCAGGCGATGTCCGAGACGGATCAGTGGCCGCTCTACAAATCGATAACTGAGTGCCGCCACCGCGAACAGCAATACAAGATTCACAGGAAAGCGCTGCAGTTGCGACAGAGGAGATTTGGCGCCCGGTTCCAGAAAGAATTGCTGCCATAGGTAGAGGCTGTACGAGAGACGCCCGATCCATCGCATCCAGCTGAGTTCAAGCAGGCGCGCGACCCACGTTTCCGGGCGAAGCACCGTGGTGGCAACGATGACGGCCAACAACACCGATTCGAACAGTGTGTAGTAGTGGCGCCGAAACAGAATCTGCAGGCCAAGATACACGGCCACGCATGCGGCCCACATCCATGGCCTCATGATGCGGAGAAACCGTTCGCGCCAGCGGGAATCCGCCAGCAGCAGCGCCGCCAGGCATCCCATCAGGAGCCCGTCGAGACGCGTATCGGTGCGCGAAGCGAATAAGACACCGGGGACGTGTGACGCAAAGATCTGATGGCGGAAGTCCCACGACCTCCAGCACGCAACCACCAGCGCAAGCCCCCCGGCGACCCACCGCGATTTCTTCGGGCCGCTGAGCACCAGAAGAGTCGGCCAGATCAAATAGAAGTGTTCTTCAACCGCCAGCGACCAGTAGTGAATGGTGTAGCCGCCCCAGCCGCTGGTGATGGCGCCTCGCGGCAGGTAGTTACGAAAGAAGAAGACGCAACTCCACCATTCGAGAGGGCTGACGAGAATCCAGCCGGTCAAGCCAAGAATCCCGATGATGATCAGGTAAGTCATCGCCGGCGGCAGGATCCGGCTCGCCCGTCGTATGTAAAACCCGGAGAGACTGATCCGGCCCGTGGCTTCATGTTCTTCCAGCAAGCGCGAGCAGATCAGGAAGCCGCTGATGGCAAAGAAAAGGCTGACCCCGTTTGGACCGATTCGCGTGACCGACATCAGCACCGACGAATCGGTATGGAACTCATAAGCGACAACGTGATCAATGATCACCGCAAGAATGGCCACGGTCCGCCAGCCATCCAGCGTCGGAAGATAACCTTTTTTCCCTTGTCCCATGAAGGCGTGGGTATAGTCTCTGTCCGAAGACGCGCTTACTTCCTTGCTATCACTGCATTCACGATATGCCCAACCAGGTCAGTCTGCTCCCGTCTCATCTCGGGATAAATCGGGAGCGACAGCACCTGATTCGCGGCCTTCTCGGATTGCGGAAGACTCCCGCGCGCATAGCCCAGGTCCGCGTAGGCCGGTTGCAAGTGCGCCGGCAGGGAATAGTGTATGGCCGTTTGAATTCCATCAGACGCCAGGGCTCGTTGCAACTCGTCCCGTTCTTCCGCGCGCAAAGTGTAGACATGGTACACATGGCGAGCCCACGGCATCTCCACCGGGAGCTGTAATCCGCTGCCGCCCAATGATTCGTTGTATGTCTTGGCCACGACCCGGCGAGCTTCGGTCCAACGCTCAAGATGGCGCAACTTTACCCGCAGGATGGCGCCCTGCAGACCTTCCATGCGGTAGTTGTATCCGCGCAGCAGGTGATGATATTTCCGGTCCTGCCCCCAGTCGCGAAGCATGCGAATGCTGCGAGCGTATTCGGGGTTGCCGGTCGTGAGCGCGCCGCCCTCGCCATACGCACCCAGGTTCTTCGTGGGATAGAAACTGAAACAGGCAATGTCGCCAAGAGTTCCAGCCGCCTTACCTTTGTATGTCGCGCCGTGAGCCTGCGCCGCGTCCTCGATCACCACCAGTCCGTGGCGCCGTGCAACCTCGAGAATCGGATCCATGTTGGCGGTTTGACCGTACAAATGGACGGGCAGGATTGCTTTCGTGCGTGGCGTGATTGCCGCTTCAATGGCCGCGGGATCCATGTTGAAGGATCGCGGCTCGATATCGACCAGCACCGGCCGCGCTCCGGCATAGAGAATCGCGGCCACGCTGGCCACGAAGGTAAATGGCACGGTGATTACTTCGTCGCCGGGCCCGATTCCCGCAGCGAGCAATGCCAGGTGCAGGGCGCTGGTGCCGGAATTCACCGCAATGCACGTAGAAGCGCCGCAATAGGCGGCAAACTCCCGCTCGAAGTGCTCGACCTCGCTCCCAAGCACAAACTGCGCGCTCTCCAGCACGCCTACAACGGCGGCATCAATCTCGGACTTGATGCTGTGATACTGAGCCTTCAAGTCGAGATACGGAACTTTGACCGACGGATTCGCCATGTATCAGTGGTTAACGCGCCTAGACAGCGTTCCTTATCATACGCACGACATTCACCATTCCAAGGACCGAACTCGCCGCAAAAAGGGAACAAATGACACAATGCCCTAGAGCCTCCGGTCCCTGGACATCGAACGATGCAGGGCCGCCAACACGAAAGGAAGAACCGGATCGCTAAGCAGGCGAGATTGCCGCGCGCCCGGTACGGATAATTGTGACTGAGGAGGCACCACAACGCTCGCCCCGCTATCTCAATCCTCGAATGCCGGGGAGTAAATTATAAGGCCTGGACTCGCTCTGGTGAAGAAAGATGGCCCGTCGAGCTGCGCAGAGTATTCGTTCTTGCGACGGTGGTGCCCGGTGCGACTGACTATTCCTGCGCAGCCTCTTTCCTCAGCAAGAGCACAGTTCCCACTTCTCTTTGCCGTCCGTCCTCAATCCGAGTCTGGACGGCTGAATCATGAGTCTCGTGCAGCCGCTGGACCAAAGATGAATATGCCGGATCCGATGGCGTTCCCCAAACCATGGCCGCATCGGGAGACAATCTCGTCAGGTCGGCGTCGACCGAATCATCGCCGCTCGCCGGCGGCAATTCGTAAAGGCTCCCCACAATTCGTGATCCGGAAAAGTACGCAGCATACATCCCCGCTTCCCATCCCACGCCCCGCCGAGGATTAGGACCGGAGCCAATCACTGCGACGGTCTTCACCGAATTGTTGCTCAAAGTTCCAGCGGCGCTGTAAACGCACTCTTCTGCATCCTGCCGTATCGTCCGAAAGGGCGAAGCCCAATAAACCTGCACGCCGATCAATCCCGCAATGAGCAAAATGGCAACCGAGGCGCGAACCCCGCCGATTCTCTTGAGACCGGCGGTCAGCTCGTTTGATGTAAGTCGACCGGTGTCTTCTCTCGCAAAAAAGCCAAGCGCCAAAGCCATAAGCAGTGGCGTGATGGGAATGACGTATCGTCCGTCGAAAATCAGCATGCAATACGCCGCCACCAGGCAGGCCGTCGTCAGCACTACGATCCAGGCGAAGGCGAACGGGGAAGGGAACCGCGATCGTTCGCGCGTGATCCGCACGATGGCTAGCAGCAGCGCCAGCACGCCTCCCGGCGTCAGCAAGACAAATAACTCTTTTCCCGCACTGGGGATATACTGCAATTCCCTGAGCAGAATCTGGTTCACGAACCCCGCGCGCCAGACCTTCGCATGCCAGAGCGGAGACCCCGGCGGCATGGAGTCTGAAATCATGTACGCGTCATAGCTCTTGCGAGTGTCTCGCAGAGCGAGCATTCCATCATTTCCCGCTTCCGTCTGTTTCACCTCGGGGCTGAGCAGGTTCCAGTGCAACTGATAGCCGCTGGTGAAGACGCCGTACTTTGCTCGCAGTGCCATCCCCCAGCCAGCCCAGACGAAAACCGGGAGCATCGCAGCACAAACTACAGCAGTGAAGGCGCGCTTTGGTCTGCGGCCCAGGCTCCATAGCGCCGCGACCACAGTTGCCATGGCGAACAATGGCATCGCAATCGCCTTTGCGAGGAAGGCAATCGCGTGCGCCAGGCCGAGACCAATCCAACTCCGTGAGTTTTCGGGATTCTCCAGACATCGCAGCAATTGAATGAAATAGATCAAAACCGTGGCCGTCAGCAGCAGGTCCGCCCCGATAAAGCTGAACGAGAAGAGGGCGATCCCGCGGGCCATGACGAACCAAAGCACGGCACACGCGCTGAGCAACTTCGATTTCCACAGCTTGGCGGTAAGGAGATAGAGAAGAGCCAACGAGGCGGCAAACAAGGGGAACATCAATAGCCTGGCCGCCAGCGTGCGATCGCCGCTAACCACGAACACGGGCGCCATCAGCCATGAAATCAGCGGGCTCCAGTAGCCATGGAGAGCGCGCAAGAAGTCGCCAGCCCGAAGATGTCTGGCGATTCCGATGTACGAGATGGCGTCGGCATTGATATTCCGGCCGCAGTAATGCCAGAACCAGGCGATGTTGAAGATCCAGAAGGCGCCAGCCAGGGTGAGAATTGCACCGGAAACGCTTTCTTCACTGATCCGTGGTCTTTTCAGGCCAGCGCGAGGAACCACTATGCTCGAAACGGCGTCAGGCATTGTCTGTTGGGCGAAGTCAGACTACCACAGTCAAAGAGGCTCTCACTCCCGCCGGACTGGTGTTTAATAGTAGCTGCTCCCGATAGGGAGTTAGCCCCAATGTGTGGAATCTTTGGCATCGTTGGCGCCCGCGTTGCACCGGAGTTGGTCGAACGCGCAACGCGCTCGCTCGCCCATCGTGGGCCTGATGACTCGGGCACGATTCTGCTGCGTGAGTCCAATCCTGTTTCCATCGAGATCGGTCTGGGACATCGGCGCCTCTCCATCCTTGATCTCTCCCCGCTCGGACACCAGCCCATGCATGATCCCGCAACGGGCAACTGGATCGTCTATAACGGCGAGATCTACAACTTCCGCGACGTCCGCAATGAGCTGGAACGCCAGGGAACGCAGTTCGCCAGTCATTCGGACACCGAGGTTCTGCTTAAAGCCTACGGGCACTGGGGAGAGCAATGCCTCGCCAGGTTCCGCGGTATGTTTGCCTTTGCCATCTGGGACGCGCGTCAACATCGCCTGTTTCTCGCCCGTGATCCCATGGGCATCAAGCCGCTCTACTATGTCCAATCCGGATCCTATTTCCTGTTTGCGTCGGAAGTCCGAACCCTGCTCGGGACCGAACTTGTGCAGAAGCGAGTCGATCCGGCCGGACTGTTGAACTATCTGACCTACGGGTCTGCCTACGATCCGATGACGCCTATCGACGGAGTGCGTGCGCTTCCACCGGGGCACTCACTGAAGTGGGAAGCTGGAATCCTCCGCATCGGACAATACTGGGATCTGGTGGATAGCCAGCCTGGTAACCAGCTCCGCGCTCCTTCCGCTTCAGAAAGCTTCGCTCCAGAAAACTCAGATCACCGCCGACAACTTGCGCCGCTTCTTGAGTCAGCTGTTCGTCAGCAACTGGTCAGCGACGTTCCGGTGGGTATATTCCTCTCGGGCGGCATCGATTCGAGTGCTCTGGTCAGCCTTCTCAGCCATGCCGAGGTCAAGCCGAGCACTTTCTCGATCGTCTTCCGCGAGGCCGATTTCTCCGAAGCTGAGTTTTCCCGCGAGGTGGCCGCCAGATTCGGTACCGACCATCACGAGATCGATGTTTCTCAGGGCGACGTGCTGGCGGCCATCCCCGACGCGCTATCGGCCATGGATTTGCCCACCATGGATGGCGTCAACACTTACTTCGTTTCGCGCGAAGCGCGAAAGGCCGGCATCAAGGTCGCGCTATCCGGCTTGGGGGGCGATGAAGTCTTTGGGGGATATTCCAGCTTTCGTTCTGTCCCGCGGATGGAGCGCTTCCTCCAGTTCTGGAAATACATTCCCGGCGTAGCCCGCAACCCGCTGGCGTCGGCATTTGCGGCGCTCGCCCGGGAAAATGACAAGAATCGCAAACTCCTTTCCCTGGCCCGTGACAACGGCCGCCTGCTTCACCCTTATTTCCTCACGCGGACGTTGTTCACCTCCGTTCAGCGGGATCTCCTGATGTTGTCGTGCCGGGACGCCGCCGAACCTGCCGCGGTCGCCTCTCAGCAGTCCGCGCTTCGCCGAGCGGCCGTGCTCGACCCCATCAACCGCGTTTCCTATCTCGAGTCGCGTTGTTATATGCTCAATACACTGTTGCGCGACGCGGATTTCATGAGTATGTCCCAGGGCCTGGAGATCCGTGTCCCTCTGATCGACCACGAACTCGCCAAGGCTGTGCTCGCTCTTCCCGGCGCGTGGAAGCTGAACAGCACGCCCAAGAAGCTTCTGGTGACCGCTCTGACTGAGCCATTGCCGGAAGGGATCGTTCATCGTCGAAAACGGGGATTCACCCTCCCCTTCGAGTATTGGATGCGGCAGGAACTGCGCGCCCAACTCGAGCCCGTTTTGGACGCGAAACGCGTCGGCAGCGGCCCCTTGGGCCATTTGCTCGACGGCTGCCAGGTTCGAAATATCTGGGAAAGTTTTCTGCAGGGGACTGTTTCGTGGACGCGTCCGTGGTCCCTCTATGTGCTGCAACGCTGGAGTGAACTGCACCTGTAATTCTCCGCATGCAAAGGGTAGAAGAAATCGAAAAGGCGCGGGCAGCCAGGCCGGTCGGCAGATTGCCCGTCAGCGTGATCGTAGCTGCGCGCAATGAGGAGAAAAATCTGCGTCGTTGCCTTGAGGCTTTGCGTGACGCCGGCGAAGTCTATGTGATCGATTCGCAGAGCACCGATGCGACTCCCGAAATCGCGCGCTCGTTCGGCGCCAAGGTTGTGCAGTTCCACTACGCTGGTGGATGGCCCAAAAAGAGGCAATGGGCTATCGATACTTTGCCCCTGGAGTTTGACTGGGTGCTTCTGATCGACGCCGACGAGGCCCTGACTCCGGAACTGGCGAACGAAATTCGAAGTGTTATCGCCGACGATCGCATCCACGGCTATTCTGTTTCCCTGCGGATGCACTTCCTCGGGCGCACGCTCCGCCACGGCGATGCCAGCTTCTGGAAGCTGGCGCTCTTTCGCCGCGGGAAAGGCCGCTATGAATGCCGCCTTCGCGATCAGGATGCATCCATGGCCGACATGGAGATCCACGAGCACGTCGTGGTCGACGGGACCACTTCTCGCCTGAAACATCCGTTGATTCATCACAACGTCGAATCACTGTCGCGCTACATTCAGAAGCACAATGAGTATTCCAACTGGGAGTCGCGGGTTCTGTTGCAGGGGCAGAGCGCCACGGAACTCCCGCCAAGATTCTTCGGCACCCAGGCGCAGCGCCGCCGCTGGTTGAAGAAAAGACTCTACGGGCTACCCGGTTCTCCCGTCCTGCTCTTTGTTTATCGGTATTTTCTGCGGCTTGGCTTTCTTGACGGCGTCCCGGGCCTGATCTACTGCAGCTTTCAGGCCGTGCAGATGTTTCATACGAAGGCGAAAATTTACGAACTTCAGTTGCCAAACGAATCAGGCTCGAAAAAGGACTAAGCCCGAATGTGCGGCATTAGCGGACTGGTGAATTGCGGAGATCGGGAGACGCTAGCGCGCATGACGCGCGTGCAAGCGCATCGCGGCCCCGACGACTCGGGCGTCTGGGAGCGGCAATTCCCCGATGGCTCCTACGTCGGCCTGGGCAGCCGTCGGCTCGCGATTCTCGATCTGTCCGCCGACGGCCACATGCCGATGTGCAACCAGGATCGCTCGGTGTGGATCACCTACAACGGTGAGATCTACAATTTCCGCGAACTGCGCCGCGAGTTGGAGAGCCACGGCTATGGCTTCACCTCACACACAGATACCGAGGTGATTCTGCATCTCTACGAGCAGGATGGGCCGGATTGCGTCAAGCGGCTGAACGGGATGTTCGCTTTCGCGATCTGCGATATGCGCCCAGCCTCTCCCTTGCTCTTTATGGCGCGCGATCACTTCGGCGTGAAGCCTCTTTACTATTTTCACGACGGCAGGAAGTTCGCCTTTGCTTCCGAGATCAAAGCGCTCCTGCAGATCCCCGGAGTGGACGCACAACTCGATGCAGCATCACTCGATCAATACCTTACGTTTCTCTGGGTTCCGGATCCGAAAACGATGTTCCGCGGCATCCGAAAACTGCGGGCCGGCCACTCGGCGACCCTGCATAACGGCGAACTGAAGCTCTCGCAATATTGGGATCTGACTTTCCCTCCCGCCGAGCATTGTTACGAGCGCTCCGAGGCAGACTTGACCGACGAAGTTCGCGAGCGCTTTCGCCGCTCGGTCGAGGCGCAGATGGTGAGCGACGTGCCCATCGGAGCCTTTCTCAGCGCCGGTCTCGATTCGTCCAGCATCGTCGCGATGATGCGGCGAGCTACAAATCATCCGGTGCGCACCTATACCATCACTTTCCCGCGCACGTATCGCGTGGGCGAGACCACGCTTGACGATCCCGAGGTCGCCACGCGCCTGTCGCGCCGGCTGGGGTGCGAGAACCAACGCATCGTCGTCGAGCCCGATGTCACGAATCTCCTGCCGAAACTGGTCTGGCACATGGACGAACCCACCGCCGACCCGGCGATCATCACCGCCTATCTTGTTTGCCGCGAGGCGCGCAAGCAAGCCACAGTCCTTCTTTCCGGCGTGGGCGGAGATGAATTGTTCGCCGGATATCGCAAGCATGTCGCCCATTACTGGGCGCAGGCCTACAACCGCGTTCCTTCGCCGGCACGCGGCTTGTTCGAAGCTGCCTTGGCTGCGTTGCCCGCTCTAAGGGGCACTGCATTGAAGGGAAGATTGCGCCTCACCCGGAAGATGGCGCGCAGTGCAGCTTTCAGCCCGATCGACCGGTTCGTCACGAATTGCACCTACCTCGACACCGCCCAGAGGACAGCTCTCTACGCTGATCTCTTTGCTGGACAACTGGAATTCGACGACCCCGCGGGCGAACATCGGGCGGCATTCGATCGCGTCGGCGACGCCGACTTCCTGCACCAGATGCTCTACCTGGACACGAAGATTTTCATGACCAGCCTCAATCTCACCTACAACGACAAGATGAGCATGGCCTCTTCAGTCGAGGTTCGCGTTCCTTTCCTGGATAGAGATCTCGCGGAGTTTGCCGCCTGGAACATTCCACCCGGGCTCAAGCTCAAAGGGCGAATGCGGCCGACAACAAAGTACATCTTCCGCCAGGCCATGCGCGACATTCTGCCGCGGGAGGTGTTGCAGCAACCAAAAGCCGGCTTCGCCGCTCCAGTAGACTATTGGCTGGCGAATGATTTGAAAGAAATGACCGACGATCTGCTTTCCGATTCACAAATACGCCGGCGCGGGCTCTTCCAGCCCGCGGCTGTGCGGCGGTTGGTTGCGAATCATCGCAGCGGGCGGCAAGATTGTTCGATGCAGATCTGGCAATTCCTGACGCTCGAGCTGTGGATGCAGACGTTTCTCGATGGGGCCGCGGAGAAGTTCGAAGGCGAAGCTTTACCGCCCAGTCAGGTAGCTACGGCATGAAACAGGTTCTTCAACACGCGCGGACCGGCGAGATCGTTGTCGAAGAAGTTCCCACGCCGCAACTCCTGCCCGGCTGCGTGCTCGTGCGGGTCGCAGCCTCGGTGGTCTCTGCCGGAACCGAGCGTGCCTCGGCTGAATTCGCCCGCAAGAATCTGGTGCAGAAGGCGCGCTCCCGTCCCGATCTCGTGCGCGAAGTCATCGGCAAAGTGCAGCGGGACGGAATCTTCTCGGCCATTCAGGCCGTGCGCAGCCGCCTCGATCAACCGCAATCCCCTGGATACAGCAGTGCTGGAACCGTCGTCGCCCTGGGCGAGGGCGTGACTGATCTTCAACCCGGAGATCGCATCGCCTGCGCCGGCGTGGGCTTCGCCGTCCACGCTGAAGTCGCCTGCGTGCCCCGCTTGCTGGTGACACGAATCCCGTGCCGCTCTTCCGTCGATGGCAGGGACCTTCCTTTTGACGAGGCCGCCTTCGCGACCCTGGGTGCGGTTGCCCTCCACGGCATCCGCACATCGGAAGCCAAGTTGGGTGATTCTGTCGCCGTCATCGGGCTTGGCCTGCTCGGCCAGCTTACCTCTCAACTGCTGAAGGCCGCAGGCTGCCGCGTGCTCGGCATGGATCTCAATGCGTCGCGTGCCGATCTTGCCCGCCAGTTGGGAGTCGACGCCGTCGCCACTTCAGCCTCGAATTTTCGCGCGCTTTGCGAAGAGATGTCGGCCGGAGCCGGAGTCGATACGGTCCTGATCACTGCGGAAACTCCGAGCAGCGACCCGGTGAACCTCGCCGGCGCAATCGCGCGAGATCGTGCCATTGTGGTCGCCGTGGGCACGGTCGGTATGGATATCGAGCGCAAGGCCTACTACGAGAAGGAACTCGATTTTCGTATTTCCCGATCTTATGGCCCCGGCCGCTATGACGCCGCCTATGAGCAGAAAGGGCGCGATTACCCGATCGGCTACGTGCGCTGGACCGAGAACCGCAATATGGAGTCCTTCCTGCGATTGGCCGCCGAGGGGCAGATCGACGTCGGCGCCCTCATCACGCATCGATACCCGGTCAACGACGCGCAGAAGGCATACGACCTGATTACCGGCAAGTCGCAAGAATCGTTTCTGGGAGTCGTGATTCAGTATTCGGGCGCTGTAGAGATTTCTCAGACGCTTTCCCTCGTCAGCCCTTCGTCACCACCGCCCCAGCCCGCAGCCCGGTCCAGCGTCTCCGTGGGAATGCTCGGCGCGGGACTATTCGCTACGGGAATCTTGCTTCCCGCTTTGAAGGCGTCGTCTGAAACGAAGTTGGCGGCGATCTGCGCCGCCACCGGCGCTCATGCGCATCATGCTGCCCGAAGATTTGGATTCCGCTCTTCGACGACGAACGACCTGCAGTTGATCAACGATCCTGCCGTCAATACAGTGGTCATCACCACGCGGCATCATCTGCACGCGCGCCAGGTGCTCGCCGCAATCGAAGCAGGGAAGCATGTCTTCTGCGAGAAGCCGCTGTGTCTCTCTGAGACCGAGTTGCGCGCCATTGTCTCCTCCTGTTTCAGCCGTGCTGGCCATTCGCCCCTGCTCATGGTCGGCTTCAACCGCCGCTTCGCGCCGATGGTCATCAGCATGAAGGCGTTCCTGCAGCAGACTTCCGAGCCGCTAACGCTGCACTATCGCATCAATGCAGGCTTCCTACCGCCCGATCATTGGATGAACGACCGCGAGCAGGGGGGCGGCCGGATTCTCGGCGAAGTATGTCATTTCGTCGACCTGCTGGGGTTCCTTGCGGGATCTCCGATCGTTGAAGTCGAAGGCCGCGCCGCCGGGAACCTGAGCCGTTATGACGGCGGGAACGTGCTTGCCTCGCTGCGCTTTGCGGACGGATCGATGGGAACCATCAGCTATCTGGCGCGCGGCGACAGGACTTACTCCAAAGAGCGCATCGAGGTTTTCGGTGGCGGCTCGGTGGCTGTGCTCGACGATTTTCGCCGTCTCGATCTCGTGCGCGCGGGCCGCAAAGCGACGACTCATTCTCGCTGGCGTCAGGACAAGGGCCACGCCGCGGAGTGGTCGGCGTTTGTGCGAGCGATTGAACAGGGAAGTCCCGGGCCCATCGACTTAGAGGAAATCGTGGGCTCGACATTGGCGACTCTCCGCCTCGATGAGTCTGTCGCAGTGGGTAGGGCACTCGGCGTCGACACCGCAGCCTTTATCGACATGGCTCTGAGAGGACCGGACGCCAACCGAAATCTGAAGTCCAACCAGAACGAATGATCCCTCCAATCACGCAGAATCTGAAAGGGCGACGCTAGTTCATGCTCATTTTGGGTCTCAACATGTTTCACGCCGATGCCTCTGCGGCCATCACGCTCGATGGCGAGATCAAGTTCGCCATCGCAGAGGAGCGACTGAACCGGCACAAGCACTTTGGCGGATTTCCCGCGCTGTCGGTCAAGGCCTGTCTCGATGCGGTGGGCGCGAAAATCTCCGACGTCGATCACGTTGCCGTTGGCCAGGACAGCGACGCGAACCTGGCAAAGAAGTTTCAGTACGCGCTCGCCAACCCCGGCAAAGTTCTGAACTTCATCCGTCTGCGCCAGCGCAAGGAGGCGATGCGCGACGTGCGCTCGCTGCTGGCCAAGGCGCTCGATGTGGATTCGGCTCAACTCCGATTTCAGGAGCATCATCTCGAACATCACATCGCTCACATCGCCAGCGCTTATTACTGCTCTCCCTGGGAGACGGCCGCCGGCTTCAGTTACGACGGGTCGGGCGATTTCGTTTCGACGATGACCGCCCGCTGCGAGGGCAATCAAATCGAAGTTCTCGATCGCGTCTTTCTTCCCCACTCGCTCGGCAGCTTCTACACGATGATCTGCGAATTCATCGGCTACCAGAAATATGGCGACGAAGGCAAAGTGATGGGCTTGGCGCCCTATGGCAAGCCAACCTACGTCGAGCAGATTCGCCAGATCGTCGCTCCGAAAAACGGCGGCTTCCACCTCGATCTCGGCTATTTCAAGCCTCTCGGCAGCAACCAGGGAATGCAGATCCTCCCGGACGGCACCGTTCGTCTGGCGCGCCATTTCTCCCCTCGCATGGAGAAGCTCTTTGGCGAGCCGCGGCGTCCGCACACCGAAATCACCCAGCGCGATATGGATCTGGCTTTTGCCATGCAGCACCGCTTCGAAGAGATCTTCTTTGATCTGCTCCATGGTCTGCATGCTCGTGTTCCATGCGACGATCTGGCAATGGCAGGCGGATGCGCCCTCAATAGCGTGGCCAACGGGAAACTCTTCGCCCGCACTCCCTTCCGGCAGACTTACATTCACCCCGCTGCCGGTGACGAGGGGCTCGCCATCGGGGCCGCCCTGCACACTTATCACTCCGTCTTGAAGCAGTCTCGACGTCATGAGTTGAAACACTCCTACCTCGGACCCGAGTTCTCGGAGCCGCAGATTCGTTCCGCGCTCGAAGGCGCAGGCCTCGCGTTTCGCAAATTGGAGCGTCAAGAATTGTTAGAGTCCACGGCAGCGCACATCGCCGCCGGAGATGTCGTCGGCTGGTTTCAGGGACGCATGGAGTGGGGGCCGCGCGCTCTCGGCAATCGCTCGATCGTGGCGCATCCCGGCCGGCCCGACATGAAAGACATCCTCAATGCGCGCATCAAACATCGCGAATGGTTCCGTCCCTTCGCGCCCTCGATCCTCGCCGACTATCAGCACGAGTATTTTGAGCACAATCACCCATCGCCCTTCATGCTGCATGTGCACAAGATTCGGCCGGAGAAGCGGCAGACGCTCTGCGCGGTCAATCATGTCGATGATACCGGCCGCTTGCAGACCGTGACTCGCGACGAAAACCCGCTCTACTACGATCTGATCTCCGCCTTTCACCACAAGACTGGAATTCCGGTCATCCTCAATACAAGCTTCAACGAGAATGAGCCGATCGTGTGTACGCCCGAAGAAGCGATCGATTGCTTTCGGCGCACGCGGATGGACGTCCTGGCGATCGGACCCTTCGTGGTGGTGAAGCAGGCGACAGGCGACGTGCCTGAGGCGCCGGAAACTCGATAAACGCCGGCTACCTGGATTTCATTCTCCCATGACCTTGACGATCACGCGCTTGTCGCGCTGGCCGTCGAACTCGGCATAGAAAATCCGCTGCCACGTCCCGAGGTCGAGCTTGCCCGCGGTGATGGGCACGATGACTTCGTGATGGACCAGCAGCGCCTTCAGGTGGGAGTCTCCGTTATCTTCGCCCGTTTCGTGATGCCTGTATTCCTTGCGGAATGGCGCCAGATGCTCCAGCCACTGATCGATGTCCTCGATAAGGCCGCTCTCATTGTCATTGACGTAGATGCCGGCAGTGATGTGCATGGCTGACACCAGCACCATGCCCTCGCGAACTCCGCTCCGGCGAACGATTTCTTCGACCTGCGGCGTGATGTGGACATACGCACGGTGCGTGCGGGTGTGGAATTTCAGGTATTCCGTCAGAGTTGTCATCTTGTATTCGATTCCGGATTGGATCGCTGAGGTTCTACCGCAGAATTGTCGCGAGCTGTCCTGCTTCAATCAACGCCGCGACTTGTGTGAGGTCCCCGTACATCACGCGGTCATGCTCGGTCCTGGCGCACACTGAACGGATAGCCGCATGGGCCGCCTGTCCGCGCTTTGACGTTTTCAACGGAGCCAGGCAGTCCAGCGCCTGCGCCGCTGCCATCGCCTCAATCGCCAGCACGTTTCTTGTGTTCTCCACGACGCGCTTTAACTTGAGTGCCGCTGTCATGCCCATCGATACGTAGTCCTCTTTATTGCCGGAAGTGGTGATCGAGTCGACCGACGCGGGATGCGCGAGCACTTTGTTCTCACTCACCAGCGCCGCTGCCGTGACCTGCGGCATCATGAATCCCGAGTTCAATCCGGCGCCCGACGCCAGGAACGGCGGCAGCCCTTCATTCAGCGAGGGATTCACCAGTCTTTCGATTCGCCGCTCGCTGATGCCGGCGAGCGCGCTGAGTGCAATCGCCAGAAAGTCGAGTGCGAAAGCCAGCGGTTCGCCATGAAAATTGCCGCCGGAGATTACGTCTCCCTGGGCGCTGTCGGCGTTGGTGACAAAGACCAGTGGATTGTCGACAGCAGAGTTCGCTTCGGTCTCGAAAACTGCGCGGCAGTGAGCCAGTGTGTCGCGGACTGCCCCGTGAACCTGCGGAATGCACCGCAGCGAGTAGGCATCCTGCACGCGCCCGCACTGGCGGTGCGATTCGCGAATCTCGCTGTCTTCCAGCATCCGGCGCAGGTTGTTCGCGGTGATCGTCTGTCCCGCGTGAGGCCGCACCTTGTGGATGCGCTCGTCAAATGCCGTGTCCGTCCCTTTGAGGGCATCGCAGGAAAGGCCGCCCAATACGTCGGCGGAATCCGCGAGAATCTCCGCTGCCAGCAGGGCTAGTGTGCCCACCGCAAGCATCGCTTGCGTGCCGTTGATCAGCGAAATCGTCTCCTTGGATTCGAGCACCAGAGGTTTGATCTGCGCCTGCTTCAGCGCCTCGCTGCTGGGAAGTCGTCGTCCATCTGCCTCGAGACATTCGCCCTCGCCGATCAATGCCAGAGCCAGATGCGCCAGCGGGGCAAGATCTCCGCTCGCGCCCACGCTTCCCTGCGAGGGAACGACCGGTGTCACACCGCGATTCAGCATCTCGCAGAGGGTATCGATCACTACCCCCCGGACTCCGGAATGTCCCTTGGCCAGAGAATTCGCGCGCAACACCATGATTGCCCGCGCTTCGGGAATGGAGAGCGGTTCTCCCACGCCGAAGGCGTGGGAACGCACGAGATTGACCTGCAGTTCCCGGATCTGATCAGCGGCAATCCGCACATCGCTGAGTTTGCCTACGCCGGTGGTGATCGCGTACGCGACCGTGTTGCTCGCGACAATTTCATCAACCACGGCCCGGGCGCGGCCGACCGCTTCACGGGCATCAGGCGAGAGCAGCACGGCTCGCCTCTGCCGCAGGTCCGCGACCTGCCGGACGTCTTCCAGCGTCAAGTCATTCCCCGTGATGTGCAGCGCGTTCAAGCGAGTCCTTCCAGGGCCGTCATTTTCCCAGTGCCGTGCGAAACACCTTCAGATATTTCTGCGGCAGGGCCGCCGCTTTCATGCTGGTGTCGGTCACGATGTGCACCGTTTCTCCTTCCGCCAGCAGCGCACCGTTCTGGGCGCGCACCAGTTCATAGGCAAACACGACGACCGAACTCCGTACTTGCTTGACTCGGGTTCGCACAACGATTTCTTCATCGTAATAAACCGGAGCCCGGTAGCGGCACTTAACTTCAGCCACTGCAATGTACCGACCGTCGTCTCGTTCCATGTCGCGATAGGTGACGCCCAGCTGCCGCATCAGTTCCACGCGGCCCACCTCGAACCAGATCAGATGATTCGAGTGATATACCACTCCCATCTGATCCGTCTCGGCATAGCGCACCCGCAATCGAGTCTCATTCACCAAACCGATGATCGTCCTCCGTCATTTCCCCGTCCAGACCGGTTTGCGTTTCTCGAGGAAGGAAGAAATACCCTCACGGAAGTCGGCCGTGGAGCGGATGGCCGCGTTCTCGCGGACTGCTGCTTCGATCTGCGCGTCCAGCTCGGCACGCCCATGATCGGTGAGTAACTGTTTGGTAGCCCGCAACGATGCTGGACTGTTTTCAATCAACAACGCCGCCAGTTCCTTCGCCCGCGTCATTAACCGCTCCGCCGGCACGACCTCGTTGATGAGGCCCATCATGGCCGCTTCTTCCGCGCTAAACAGCCTTCCTGTCAGCAGCAGGTCCCGAGCAGTCTTCTCGCCCACCTGCCGCAAGAGAAACGTGGAGACAATCGCCGGCACGAATCCAATGCGAACTTCGGTATAGCCAAGCTTCGCCTCCGGGACCGCCAGCGTGAAGTCACAGAGCAATGCCAGTCCCGTGCCGCCCGCGATCGCCGCCCCATTTACCGCTGCAATCGTCACTTTCGGAAACTCGTACAGCTTACGAAACAACTCGACCATCCGGCGGGAGTCCTGCAGGTTTTGCTCCGGAGTTCTTTCCAGCAGAGCTCTCAGATTCTCCAGATCCATTCCTGAACAGAATGCCTTGCCCGCACCGGTGACGATCAGCACAATCGCATCCGATGCCGCGACTTCATCGAAAGCCCGCAGCAGATCGTCGATCAGTTCGAAGCTGATGGCGTTGCGCTTCTCTGGACGATTCAGCCGGAGGCTCGCAACCTTCCCCTCGTAGGCGAGTTGTATCGTGCTCAATGCCATGCCGGAAACATCGTCAGCGAATGCAGAAAGCGCGGCCCAAATGCCGATTCCTTTGCCTCAGTCCGCCGCATGCGAACTCGAATATTTTGCCGCCAGTCCAGTCGTGGCTTTCAGCAGAGGATCGAGCGGCTTCAATCGCGGCAGATCTACGCCACGTTCGCGTAGCGCCTCGATCAGGACCTCGGTCGGGATATTTCCCACCAGCGCGTCCTGCGCGAACGGGCAGCCACCCAAACCGCCGAGCGCGGAATCGAAGCGACGGCAGCCGGCGTCATAGGCCGCCAGAACCTTCTCCTGTGCCTGCTCCGGGCGGCTGTGCAAGTGAACCCCAATCTCCAGAAAATCGAACTGGTTCAGCACGCCGCCGACGATGTCGGCAATCTGCTGCGCCGTTGCCACGCCGACCGTATCCGCCAGAGAGATCATGTGCAGGTCTTCGGCCTCGAGCAGGCTGATCGCCTCAAGAACCTCGCTCGCGCTCCACGGATCGCCGTAAGGGTTGCCAAATGCCATTGAAATGTACACCACAACGCCAAGGCCGGCATTCTCCGCCTTCTTCTGCATCTTCTCCAGTTCGTCGAGAGCGTCTTCCGGCGACTGGTTCTGATTGTTTCTCAGGAATGTCTCGGAAATCGAATAGGGAAATCCCAGCGTCGATACGGCCTGCGTGTCGATCGCACGCTGCGCGCCCTTTTCATTTACCACGATGCCGATGATCTCAACATCATCGGGAGGGTCGAGCTCTTTCAGCACCTCTTCCGAATCGGCCATCTGCGGAACCGCCTTCGGAGAAACGAACGATACCGCATCAATGTGCTTGAATCCCGTGCTGATCAGGGCTTTCAGATAGTCCGTCTTCAGGTCGGCAGGGATCAGCCCGGGCAGCCCTTGCCAGGCATCGCGCGGACATTCGATGAGTTTGACGGATTCGTTCAACTGATTCACCACGGAGCCACGGAACCGCAGAGGACCAAGCGATCCCGCCTCTCAGCCCCGAACCTTCTCCGTGTCTCTGTGCCTCTGTGGTAAGTCACGTCTGCAACACGCCCACCTTGAACTCTGGCACATCCGGGTTCAGCGCCGCCGCCTCCAGGGCCTCCGTAATTGCTTCGCGGGTTTCGATCGGATCGATGATCTTGTCGACCCACAGCCGGGCTGCGCCGTAGCGCGGATCCATCTGCTCGTCGTAGGTGCGCTTGACCGATTCGTAGAGTTCTTTGCGTTCGTCTTCGCTGAGCTTCCGCCCGCCGCGCTCCAGCTGTTTCACCTTGATCTCCACCAGAGTCCCGGCCGCCGAATCGCCGCTCATGACCGCGTATCTCGCGCTCGGCCAGGCAAACACAAATCGCGGATCATATGCTTTGCCGCACATCGCGTAATGTCCCGCGCCAAACGAGCCGCCGACAATCACCGTAACCTTCGGTACCACCGAGTTCGAGACCGCATTCACCATCTTCGCCCCGGCCTTGATGATGCCGCTCCACTCCGCATCGCGGCCCACCATGAATCCATTGACGTCGTGGAAGAAGACCAGGGGAATCAGATTCTGATTGCAATCCATGATGAAGCGAGCGGCCTTCTCGGCCGACTCCGTATAAATCACTCCGCCAAATTCCACCCGCTTTTGGCCTTCATGGTCCGTCTGCTGCGCATGGATCTTCTGATTCGCGACCACGCCCACGGCAAAGCCGCCAATTCTCCCATATCCGCAGATCAGGGTCTTGCCGTATTCCGGCTTGTACTCGTCGAAGCGGCTGCCGTCGAGCACGCGCGCCAGCACTTCCTTCATGTCGTAGGGGCGGGCGGGCGAAGAATCATAGATGCCGTAGATTTCCTCCGCCGCAAATGCCGGTTCCACCGGCTTCTTGCGGTCCCAGGGGGAGAGCCGCCGGTATCCCCACTTCTCCACAATCGAGCGGATGCGGGCGATGCAGTCTTCGTCGTCGGCTTCGCGAAAATCAATCGTGCCGCTGATGGAGGAGTGCATGGCGGCTCCGCCCAGATCCTCGGCCGACACTTTCTGCCCGATCGCTGCCTGCACCAGGGCAGGGCCGGCGAGAAACAACCCGCTACCGTCAGTCATCAGCAGGCTGTCGCACATCACCGGCAAATAGCCGCCTCCCGCCACGCACATGCCCATAATCGCGGCGATCTGCGGAATCCCCATCGCCGACATCACCGCATTGTTGCGGAAGACGCGTCCAAAATCGTCGGTGTCAGGGAAAACATCTTCCTGAAGCGGCAGAAAGACACCGGCAGAATCGACCAGGTAAATCGTGGGGATGCGGTTCTCGATGGCGATGTTCTGGGCGCGAATCACTTTCTTCGAGGTCATGGGAAAGAACGCGCCTGCTTTGACCGTCGCATCGTTGGCGATAATCATGACCAGCCGCGTCTGCACGCGAGCCATTCCGGTAATGACGCCTGCCGCCGGGGCTCCGCCCCACTCCTCGTACATGCCGTGGGCCGCGTATAAACCCAGCTCGAAAAATGTATCCCGATCGGCTAGCCGTTCAATGCGCTCCCGCGCTGTCAGGCGTCCCTTCGTATGCTGGCTCTCGATTCCCTTGGCTCCGCCTCCTTCACGAATCGTTTCTTCTTCATTGCGTACCTGCGACATCAGGTCCGCCAGAAAACGCATGTTGGCTTCAAAACGTGCCGACGTCGGATCGACCTTCGTGGTCAGCACGTCGGTCGAAGCAGAGGCAGTCGGCGTCGGGAGTTCGTTACGGTCGGCCATAGGTCCAGGGACAGGACTGACTACGGTATACCACACGGTCCGAGCAGCGCAACGGCGCCGCATCGATCGGAGACCTCCACTTCGACCGGCCACTCGGCCGCCGTTGCGGACGATCGTTGCGGGCCTTTCCTTAGTCCTCGCCGGCATACCAAAGTAACCCAATGTTTTGACCGCGGGTTGCCGAAAGTCATCTTGGCGGCTTGCTCAATCCGCCCGGCAAGCTGGCCGACGAGGGGAGTATTGTGCACAGAGTAAGATTGCGAAATCTCGGTGTCTCCGGATTGGCGCTTGCTGTCCTGATGCTGCCCGGCTCTGCCCTGGCGCAGACGCCCTCATCGAACGATCAGGCCCTGATTTCCCTTCTCATGCAGCAGATCAAAGAGTTGCAACAGCAGGATCGAGAGCTGCAGGAGCGTGTCCGCCAGCTGGAAGCAAATCAGGTAAACGCACCTAAATCCGGTTCCCCAGCTCCGGCGGAGCCCACGCCTGCCACTCCGCCGCCCGAGTCTGAAGCGAAACTGCCATTGCCGCCGCCGCCGGAAAACCATAGTCTCCACGGGATTCAATGGCGCGGCTTCGGTGAACTCGACTACAAAGTGCTCGACCAGCGCGCACCAGAGACGGGTACTTATGGCTTCGTTCCCGGATCGGCCGGCAACTTCTACACCGGCGACTTCGATTTGTTCCTGACCTCCCGGCTGACCGAGAAAACCAGCGTCCTCTCCGAGATTGATTTCGAAGAGCAGGATGCGCAGAAATTCACCCTCGACCTGCGCCGCATCCTCCTCAAATATGACGTGAATGAGCATCTGCGTGTGGCTTTCGGGCGATACCAGACCAATATTGGCTACTACAACTGGGCGTTCCGCAGTGCTTCCTGGCTGCAAACCACGGCTGACCGGCCGTTGGTCATGGAATATGCCAGCGACGGAGGCATTCTCCCGACCCAGGCCATCGGCATCTCGGCCACAGGGACCATTCCTTCCGGAAAACTCGGACTGAACTGGGTCGCCGAGTACGGCTCTTCCGACACGGCCCGGCCCGACATCAACGGCGACGGCTTGCTGAACGACGAGAACAACGGCAACCACTTCAACCTTGGTTTCTTCGTTCAGCCCGACCAGATTCCCGGACTGCGGATTGGCGGTTCGTTCTATCACGATCAGATCAGCGACCTGGTATCGCTGGCGGACGATGGTGCGATCATCGGTACCCAGGCCAGCATCGTCGGCGATCCCCCGACTTCCGCACGCTGGAACCAGAGCATTGTGAATGGCCATCTCGCTTACGTCTCTCGCGGCATCGAATTTCTCAACGAAGGCTTCCTGATCCGCCACGCTCCGGTCGGACCGGGAACCACCTTCAATACACCCGCTTTCTATTCCCAATTCTCCAGGAAGATCGGACCGGTTCGCCCGTTTTTCCGCTATCAATACGTGAACTCAAATCCGGGGAACGCGATCTACAACGACATCGGCTTGCGCTACGGGCCTTCGTTTGGCGCCCGCTATGACCTGACCGAGTACTGCGCTTTCAAGGCGCAACTCGACCACACCACCCGCCGGGGAATGCCCGACCTCAACGGCCTGCATCTTCAACTGACGGGGACTTTCTGATGGGCGCCCGAACGATGGCCGGCGCGGCGGTCCTGATGTTGACGCTGATGCTGGCGGCCGGGGGAGCCTGGGTGTCGGCCACGGCTCAGAGTGCCGATGTCGCCGTCATCGTGAATCCCGCGAACTCTGTCAGCAACATCAGCCTCGCCGATCTGCGAAAGATATTTGCCGGATCGAAGCGCTCCTGGTCTGGTGGGGTCCCTGTGAGGTTGGTCGTCCGTGCTCCTGGCTGTCGGGAGCGCCTGTCTTTACTGCGACTTTTAGGGATGTCGGAAACGGAATACAAGCAATACTGGACCGCTCAGGTCTTTCGCGGCGATGCCGACTCCGAGCCTGTGGCTCTGCCGTCGTTCGGGATGGTGAAAGAAGCGGTTGTCGCCTTCCCCGGTGCCATCAGCCTCGCGGATGCCGGCAGCATACGCACCGGCATGTACGTCAAAGTCCTCAAGATCGACGGCCATCTCCCGGGAGATCCCGGCTACCCTCTTCGTTGAACAGGATCTCCGTCACCCGGCTGCGGGCACACTCGGCCCCTTTACGTGCGTGCGGATGAACTGCACGATCTCATCCATCGCCGTCCCCGGCTGGAAGATCGCCGCTACCCCCGCTTTCTTGAGCCCCTCGATATCCTGGTCCGGAATGATTCCTCCCACCAGCACAATCACATCCTCCATCTTGTTCTGCCGGAGCAAGTCCATCACCCGCGGCACGATCGCATTGTGCGCTCCCGATAGAATGGAAAGCCCGATCACTTGCACGTCTTCCTGCAGCGCCGCGCTCACGATCATCTCCGGGGTCTGCCGCAAGCCGGTATAGATCACTTCCATCCCCGCATCGCGCAAAGCGCGCGCGATGACCTTGGCCCCGCGGTCGTGTCCATCCAGACCGGGCTTGGCCACCAGCACTCGAATCTTGGTATCAGCCATCGCCACAATTTAACCACAGAGAGCGCTCGGGATCACAGCCCTACGGTCCGCAACTTCAGTTATAGCGTCTTGATATCCAGGCTTCGCCACAGGTACCAGCACGCCACGCTGCGATACGGCGCCCAGGGACGCGCAATTTTCTCCATGACATGGGGTTTGGGCATCTTCCGCTTCTTATAGTGCTTCTTGATCGCCGCCTGAATGCCGTAGTCGCCGGTGGGCAAGACGTCTTCGCGCCTGAGCGTGAACATCAGGAACATCTGTGCTGTCCACACGCCGATGCCTTTTACTTGAGTCAGATGCTTGATAACTTCTTCGTCCGACAACTCCTGCAGCCGGGCAAAATCAAGCAAGCCGTCCCGTGTCTTCTCCGCCAGATCTTTCAAATACTTCGATTTCTGGGTGGAGAGCCCGGCGGCGCGCAACTGTCCATCCCTCAGTTTGAGAACGCCCTCAGGAGTCAGCGGCTGTCCCGCAAGAACCACAAATCTCTCGAAGATCGTGGCCGCTGCCTTGCCATTCAGTTGCTGGTAAACGATCGCCTCCGCCAGGCTGTGGAACTCCGCCGTCCCGAATTCCATGCGACATGCGCCCACTCGCTCGATAATCTCCCGCATGACCGGGTCCGACTTCTTGAGGTGAATGACAGCTTTTCGCATGGTTTCTACATTTACCACGAAACGGCCTGTGAAGGCGAATAAAAAACGAATCCGCGGACGGGCAGGCGCTCCTCATTTTCCTCGTTTTACCGCGATCCCCATCACTTCGAATCGTCCTCCCCGTAGCAGGTTGCTGGCTCCGACGAATGCCCGCGCCGGGTAGTCGCCATGAAAGTAGGTTTTGTACGCATTATTGAAGGTCTCATACAGCTTTAGATCGGTGCAGAAGACCTGAACCGAGACCACGTCGTCCATCGACATCCCCGCCGACTCCACAGTTTTCTTGACGCCTTCCATCACTAAGTGTGCTTCTTCCTCTGCGCTCTCCGGTGCCATCCCTGTCTTCGGATCGAGCCCGATGTGCCCTGCGATATAGAGGGTGTCGCCCACCAGCACCGCGTCGCTGAAAGGGAGGCCACCGGCATTAGCCGGTCGTGGATTCACGATGTACTTGCGCTCCGCTGCTCCAGCCGCCACGCAGAACACCAGAACCCATGCCCCCACAAGGATCATGCGTATTCTCATAAGTCTCCTCTCGATTCCCCCTTGAAATTCGGAATCGCAGACTACTACCTTCGCCGTGGCCTGACAACAGGAGTTTTCTCTACCCGTGGAACGATCGCTCGCACAAGAATCGACGAGGAACTGCGCGCGATCAGTCTTTGACGTGGAACTTCGGTAAGGCGGGAGGTTTATACCCCGGAGGCAAGCCCTTGGTGATGAAGGCAAAATCATCCGGATTCGCCACCTGAATCCGGCCTTCCGGCGTGAGCTTATAGGCTTTGCCGTCAGGATCGACGGGAATGCCGGGCAACTGCTCGGCCGCCGCCAGTTCGGCCATGCTCGCGGGCAGACGGCCCGTGTGCTCGCCAAACCGCGTTACGGCTTCCTGCAGATGGGTGACGTCCTCGTCCACCTGCAGGGCGCGCAGGTGTTCAAGCGCATTTTCGCGGACCTCTTTTTCCCGGCTGGTTTCGAGCGCGGCGCTCCACAGCATGCGCGCCGTCAGGAAATCGCCGGCGTGCTCGGCCATCTGCGCCGCCATCACCTTCATAAACGGATGCGAATTCGGAACCTTCGATCCTTGATCGAAAACCTGCGACGCTTTCCGGTAATCGTGCAGCTCCGTGTAATAGACAAAGCCGAGATTGTAATAAAGCTGCCAGGTGTCGGGATTCTGCGCGATGCCGTATTGCATCAGTCGAATCGCACGATCGGGTTGGCCGGCGCCAACCGGTGGCTTCGGTGCGAGAAAGCTGGCGCCAAACTGATAGGCCGGCAGCAGATGTGGATCGAGCGCGGTCGTGATCTCCAGCAGCGGAGCCAGTTCATTGTAGGTGCCCGCGCCCGTGAAGTGACGGTGGCCGAAATACTGCACCGTCCGCGTCCAATAGATGCATGCCATCAGCCCGTCAAAACCCAGGCTGGCTCGCTTCAGCACCTTCGGCGAATCGACATAGAGCGCATCTTCAATGTTGGCCTGCGGCCGCGCCCGGTCCACTCCCCGCAGCAGCCACACCGACGCTGTCAGCGATAGCACAAGGCAGCTCGCCGCGATGATCGTCGTCCGGCGCCGCGCCTTCATCGCTCTCGCCTCGGACCTGCGCCTGTCATTTCAGGTTCCTTCGCTCGAAGATCAGAATGGCGCCGCTCAGCGCTGTCGCCGTATAAAACAAGGCGTAAAGCGTGTTCTCGAGGATCAGGTGCATTCCCGGCGACTGCTGATGTGCTACCAGGCTGATCACATTGAGAGCGGAAAAATTCGGCACCAGATACGCTGCTCCGGTCGCGAACCAGCGCGTGATGCCATGGGTCATCCCGGCAAAGCCGCGCAGATCATCGGCGAAGCTGCCGATCACGAACAGCGAGAACGCGAAAACTGCCGCCATCAGCGGTGACGAGAACGACGAAAACAGCAGCGCCAGCGCACAGATGATCAGAAATTCCAGAATGATCAGGTACAGCGCCACCAGGATGAACGCGTCCGGCTTGCTGAATTTATGCGCCACATACAACAGCGCGCCGAACACTCCGATGGCCATGAAGAACGTGTTGACGACCAGCGTCCCGGCCAGCCCAAAGAATTTTCCGATGATGAACTCCCACCGGCGTACCGGGCGCGAGAGCACTGTGTACAGCGTCCGCTTTTCGATCTCCTTCGAGACCAGCCCGATCCCGATGAAGATGGCGATCACCACGCCGAACAGAGACACCGCCGTCAGCCCCAGGTTCACCACCACCAGTCGCTCGATATCGATCGAAATCTGCCCCACGAAAATCGCCGCTCCCGAAATCAGCAGCGCGAAGGCGATCAGGTTGTAAAGCACCCGGTCGCGCACCGCTTCCCGAAAGGTGTTTCCCGCGATGCAGGCGATGCGCGAGGTCATAACCCGCTCCCCACGCCGCTGCCCGCGGCGGTCTGCACGTGCTGCAGCTTCTCCACGAAGTACGCCTCCAGCGAAGTGCGCAGCGGAGTGATGGCGATCAGCCGAATGCGCTCCCGGCGCAAAACGTCGATCGCGGCGTCCTGCTGATGTTCCGCTATCACCGCCCGCACGCTGTCTCCGGTCACATGGCACTCGCCTCCCAACGCCTTCATCGACGCCGGAATGTACGTCCCCTGCCACATGATTTCCACCTTGCCCTCAACGCTCGACGTGAGGTCTTCGACCGCTCCCACGCTTCGCAGTTCGCCTTTGTGAATGATGGCCACGCGGTCGCACAGCGCCTCCGCGTCCGAAAGAATGTGGGTCGAGAAGAAAACTGTTTTCCCGTCCTGCTTAAGCTGCTCCATCAGGTCGCGCACCTCGCGCCGCCCCAGCGGATCCAGCCCTGACATCGGCTCATCCAGGAACACCAGCTTCGGGTTATGCAGAATCGCCTGCGCGATTCCCGCCCGCTGCAGCATTCCCTTGGAGAACTTTCTCAGCTGCACGCCTTTCACATCGTGCAGCCCGACCTGGCCGAGCACCTGCTCAATGCGCTGCTTGCGGCCTTTGCCCGGGACGCCCGAAAGCTGTCCGTAATAGTCGAGCAGTTCGTGCGCGGTGAGATAGTCGTAGAAATACGGCTGCTCGGGAAGGAATCCGATCTGCGCTTTTACCTCGGGCTCCGTCCAATCCCGCCCCAGGATGCGCGCCGTCCCCGCCGTCGGGAAGACCAGGCCCATCAGCAGCTTCAGCGTCGTCGTTTTCCCGGCGCCGTTCGGCCCCAGGAATCCAAAGATCTCCCCTTCCTCAACAGTAAGATGAAGCGGCTTCAGCGCCCGCTTGGGCCGCTTCCGCCAGAACCCTACCTTGTAGGTTTTCTCCAGGCCAAGGATTTCAATAGCTGCCATCGTGCGAAGGAAACTCCGTTCGAGTGCTTTAAAAATTATAAGCAACTCCCGCGCAGTTGAGCACCCGGCTTCTAGTTACGAGAGTACTGTCGCGCTGGAATTTCTCCCGGGGGCGCAAGCAAATACTGCCCTCGAAAAATCGAAGGCAGTTTCTCAGAATGGCTTCAGACTGTGCGGCTCGCTATTGCGCCACAGGGAAGGCCAGACAAGTGGCCAGCGCATTAGCCGGCGTGCCGCCAGTGCCCATTTCGGACCGCAGGACGCCGTCATTGGTCGAACAGAAATCGCGATTGCCCGTCGAATGGACCGTAATCGGAGCCGCCCCGATCACATACGCGTCGTTGAAGGTCGCGCCCCCGTTCATGATCCCGGTCGCCAGGAAATAGTAGCCGGCTTTGCCCGATCCTCCGGGCACTGCCGTCGCCAGAAAATTGTCGATCAGGCAAGCCGATGAGGTGGTGATGGTGCACGGCGTCGCCCCGCCCAGGTCCTGCAGTTTCACCGCATAGCCGACGGTCGGGTACGCGTTGAAATACGTGATCTCAGCGCTGGTGATCGCGTGGATCGATCCCGCGGCCGATGATTCGTTGGCCGCCAGCCGCGCCTGGAGCAGGTTGGGGATGGCGATTGCGGCAATAATCAGGATTATCGCCACCACGATCAGCAGCTCGATCAGCGAGAATCCTTTGCTTCGACCCATAAAGCTTCCCCTCGAATGCTCCCCTCAGAATTGGTTACTAAAGGTTGATTAGTAAAGCGCCATCAGCAGTTTGTCTGCAGTTTCAAAGCCATTTGTAAAGCCCGCCGTTCCAATCGCTGAACTCCATGCTTGTTTCTGCAGATCAACGACTTAGCGGCAGCCCAGTGGAGGTGAGGAGGTGAACTCGGACCCGATTCGGGACAATCGCTTGACAGAAATTGTCAGAACCGGGGTTTTCCAGCGTCAAGCCTTTGTAGCCGAAAAACAGCGAGGGCAGCGAAGTAACCGTACTTCGCTGCCCCCTCGATGCTTCTTGTCTTGCTTTACTGCAGCGGGCTGAGGCCCTGGCAGGTGTTCTCCGCCGCGATTGCGGCGCCCGTGGGCTGAACCCGAACCACAGCATCTTCGTACGCGCAGAAGCTGCGGGTACCGGTCTGGTTCAGTGTGACCGGCGTCGCTGCCCAGAAGTAGGTCGTGGTCGGAGGACCGCCCGCGGCCGTACCGTTGTACTTGAAACCGCTCTTGGTGCCGCTGGCCAGAACGCCATCGATCAGGCAGGCGTTGGTCGAGCTCGCGGCGCAAGGCACAGCAGCGCTGGGCCCGAGAGCCACCAGCGTGGCAGCATAGCCAACCGTCGGATAGGTGGAGTTATAAGTCACTTCCGCCGTGTTCAGAGTACGGACCGCCGCAACTGCCGACGACTCATTGGCCGCCATGCGGGCGCGCAGCAAGTTCGGAATCGCGATAGCCGCGATGATCAGGATGATGGCTACCACGATCAGCAGCTCGATCAGCGAAAAGCCTCTCTGTTTACGCATTGAAAATTTTCCCCTTTTGAATGTGTTCGGTATGTCGAAGCTGTCGTTCTGCTTCATGTCTCCGTCGCCATTTACAATTGCAACCCATCAGCCAAAGGTGAGAGACCCCTTACCATCGCGCAACCCCTTTATTTTCAGCGGTCAAGCCATGACCTCCCAACCTTCGTACATGCACCTTCTCCGCGGCCTTGACAGAATTTGTCACGAAAGCAGACGGGCCCAAACAAAAACCAGACAAGAGCCGGACAGAATGGAAAAAAAAGAGCAGCGAATTTGTGTTCGCTGCTCCCTGGCTTCGTACCCTCCCCCAGGTACTCGCCAAAACCTTATCATCCTCAACAATCGCTCTTGCGCCGGTGAGGATCCGCGCGAGCCGTGCGGTTCCTGCGCCGCAATTGGCGCGCCTGGCTCGCTTTCTTATCTAACTTGCGCCGCTACGTTTCCTCTGCTCGCCATTCTGGCGGCTTGTCTATGGAATTGCACGCAGTGGGCCAAGCCGTGCCTGGGATGACTCCCGTTCAACGATGACTAAGCCGAGTGTTTTCAGCGTCGGGCAACGCGCCGTTTCAACGGCCGGTGGCAGGCGCATCGGCTCCAGCCCGAGCCCGAGTGACACCGAATGTCATCATGCCGTGAATTGGCATTCGGGACTACTGGCGCGCGTTCCCCGCCGCAATTCTCTGCGCCCGCTCGTAGGCCGCCCGAGCTTCTTTGGGGTGATTTGCCTCCGCCAGCACTTGCGCCAGGCGCAGGTATCCCTGACTACTTGGCTGCAGTTGAATCGAGCGCGCCATGCAGCCGATGGCATCGTCCAGGTTGCCCTGCTTCTGCAACTGCGAACTCAAGCCCTCCCAGGCTCCGGGCAGATAAGGATTCAGCCGCACCGCTTTCTCAAAGCTCGCCAACGCGGCCGAGTCGTTGCCCAGTTCCGTGTATGCCGACCCCAGGTTCGCATAGGTGGCGGCGAGCAATCCGGGCTCCGTGCCCAGGCGCAACGTCAGCTCGTATTGCGCAACCGCCTCTGCTGTCCGCCCATGCTGGTCGAGATAGGTGCCGATGTTCAGTCGGGCCACCGGATCGTTGGGTTCGTCTTCGGCCGCCCGCACGAAGAGGGAATACGCTTCGTCGGGGCGGTTGCGCTGCGCCAGCGCCACGCCCATACTCTCCTCGGCTACGAAATTGTGTTGCGTCACTTCCAGCGCGTGGGACCAGAGAGTCACGTCATCGCGCCAGTATTGGATTTGCCGGTAAGTAACCACCGACAGCGCCAGCAGCAGCCCAATCGCCGGCCCCAGCTGCACCGCAGGTCCCCACTTCTTCTGGTCCGCCCACTCGGCCGCAACGAAGGCGATCATCACAAAGATGCCGATCAAGGGAACATAAGCGTAGCGGTCCGCCATCGCCTGATTGCCGACTTGAATGATTCCGATGACGGGAACCAGCGTACCCAGAAACCACAGCCATCCCGTCAACAAATAACCCTGGGAACGGTGCAGCCGCAGCACCGCGGCGGTGATCGCAACCAGCAGCAGCGCTGCCGCGCCAACCCGCCACAACGCCACCGAACGTCCCATGTAGGGATAAAACACGGTCAGATGGCTCGGCCAGATCGTCTTCCATAGATACACGGCGTAAGCGTAGATTGCGTTCTTAAGGCGCGCGCCCAGCGGAAAGGGAGCGGCGCCCACGGCTCCCGACGCCCGCTGGGCAACGACTGTGATCACCGAGCTCGCCGCCACCAGCAACAGCAGCGGCAGCTTTTCCAGCAACAGCTTGCCCGCCGACGATTGCTGAATCGCGAGAGCCTTCGTTGGCGAGCTCCATCCCCGGATTCTACCCAGCGGCCAGTAGTCGAGCAGAAGCAGCACGAACGGAGCCGTGACTACCATCGGTTTCGAGGCCAGTCCGCATGCCAGAAGACCGGCTACGGCGCAGTAGCGCTTCCAGCCGGGTTTCAGCGCGTACCAGCCGTACGCACCCAGGGTCAGAAGAAAGAACATGGTGCTGAGCACGTTCTTGCGCTCGGCAATCCACGCCACCGACTCCACATTCAAAGGGTGAACCGCAAACAGCGCCGCCACCAAAAAGCTCGCTCCCGCCCTCCGCGTGCTCCGAAACAGAAGCAGAAACAGCAACACCACATTGATGGCGTGGAACAGGAGGCTGGTGAGATGGTGTCCCGCAGGATGCAACCCGAACAGATCGCAATCGAGCGCATGCGAAAGCCAGGTCAGCGGGTGCCAGTTGGCACAGTAATGAGTCGTGAACGCCCACTTGATCGTCGTCCACGTGATCCCGGCGAGAACGTAGGGATTCTCAGCGATGTAGTGGTTGTCGTCATAGTTGACGAACGACCATTGAGCCACTCGGCTGTAAAGAGCCAGGGTGGCAACCGCCAGCAGCAGCGAGATGACAAGCGCAGGTCTCTGAAACCGCAGGATTCGGTCCGCGATTCCGGCGGGCGATTCATTCGACGACTGGGATTCGACGTCAGTACCCGGCACAGGAAGCTCCATAACCGCCCGATTATAGGTGCACCACCGGATGACGCAACTCAACCGGTGGACGCCTTTGGTAACGCCGGTAACCTGGAGCCGGAAAGTCGGTTTCACTTCGCAGCAGGTCAAAGCACGGCAGAAAAGGCGAAGGAGCAGCGAACTTGCGTTCGCTGCTCCTCTCGTACCCTCCCGGGTACTTCGCATAAAGCCGCTAACGTTACTGCAGTGGGCTGAGGCCCTGGCAGGTGTTCTCCGCACCGATCGCGGCGCCCGTGGGCTGAACCCGAACCACAGCATCTTCGTACGCGCAGAAGCTGCGGGTACCGGTCTGGTTCAGTGTGACCGGCGTCGCTGCCCAGAAGTAGGTCGTGGTCGGAGGACCGCCCGCGGCCGTACCGTTATAGTTGAAACCGCTCTTGACGCCGCTGGCCAGAACGCCATCGATCAGGCAGGCGTTGGTCGAGCTCGCGGCGCAAGGCACAGCAGCGCTGGGCCCGAGAGACGCCAGCGTGGCAGCATAGCCAACCGTCGGATAGGTGGAGTTATAAGTTACTTCCGCCGTGTTCAGAGTACGGATCGACGCAACCGCGGACGACTCATTGGCCGCCATGCGGGCGCGCAGCAAGTTCGGAATCGCGATGGCCGCGATGATCAGGATGATGGCCACCACGATCAGCAGCTCAATCAGTGAGAAACCCTTCTGTTTGCGCATCTCTAAATTTCCCCTCGTGTTTTTGTGAAGTCTGGTCGTAGATGACCCAGTCGTCCTGAATGTTTGCACTTGCCAGACCAAAGCCGCTAGTTACCTTGGTTCTAAGGGGCATGGAAGAAACGGCTTTGTTTTCAGCGGTCACATGCACTTCAGTTCTATTCGCATCGAGTGACTGGACCGCCAGTCTTCGCAATTTCCGTCTTTGAACTGACAAATCATGTCAATCTGGAACTGACCCTTAGGGTGTCATCCCGAAGGCCCGCGCTTTCAGCAGCGGGCCGAGAAATCTCCCATGGCTCATGTGTTGGAATGCCCCATGTCTCGCCGTTTTTGCGAGACATGGGCACCGCACAGGCTCTGCGCTCCCATGACAATCTCGCAGGAGAACAAACGGGTAGAATGATCCTCCCGCATATGGACCCGACGAACGACGCATTCCGCATCGAAGCCGACATCGCCCGCGCCCGGACGCTCCCCGCCGATCTCTATGTCAACGCCGCCATCTTCGCGAAAGAGAAAGAGCGAATCTTTTCGCGGACGTGGCAGGTCGCCGGACACGCCAGCCAGGTAGCGAATCCCGGCGACTACTTCACCACCGAGTTGGCGGGCGAACCGATCGTGCTGGTGCGCGGTCTCGACGGCCGGTTGCGCGGCTTCTACAACGTCTGCCGCCATCGCGCCGGGCCTCCGGCCGAAGGCTGCGGATCGCGCAAGCTTTTCCGCTGCGGTTACCACGGCTGGACCTACAGCCTCGACGGCGCTCTCCTCAGCGCCACCGAAATCGATGGCGTCGAAGACTTCCGCCCCGAGGACTTTGCCCTCGTCCCTGTGTCCGTCGAGGAGTGGTTCCAACTCGTCTTCGTCAATCTCGATCCGCACACTCCTCCCCTGCGCCAGACTCTCGGCGAACTTCCGCAACAGGCCGAAAAGTTTCCCTTTGCGGGGATGAAGCTGTTCGAACGCCGTACGTACGATATGAAGTGCAACTGGAAGACCTATGTCGACAACTATCTCGAGGGTTATCACCTGCCCAGCGTCCATCCCGGACTCAATCGCGAACTCGACTACAACGCCTACGTGGTCGAGCCCTACGCCCGGCATGTCCGCCAGTTCAGCCCGATTCGCGGGGCTCAGCCCGGCGATGCGGCCCCGCGCCGCTATCAGGAGGCGCGCGAAGATCTCACCACCGACTACTTCTGGATTTTTCCCAACTGGATGCTCAACTGCTATCCCGACAACGTCTCCCTGAACATCGTCTTGCCGGTCGACCCCGAGCGATCCCTCGCCATCTTCGAGTGGTACCTTCCCGAAAAGGATCACAGCTCTCCGGCCGCCAACGCCTCGGTTGAGTTCAGCGACCAGATTCAGATCGAAGACGTCGCCATCTGTGAAACCGTGCAGAAGAACCTGCGCTCGCGCAGTTATTTGCGTGGCCGCTACAGCATCCGTCAGGAGAAGGGCGTGCACGCCTTTCATCGGATGTACGCCGAAGCCATGACCCGGATCTGAATCCCGCCGACGGATTACGAAAGTACCTCGTACTACCAATCGGGTGAGTCGGAGCCTAAATCCTTGAAGCTATAATCCGATTTCCGACGATTCGGGGGAGTGCACTTCTTGCCGTCAACCGCCACCAGGATGCAGCGCAGCCAGGCCGCCGAAGAGAGGGTTCCCAAATCGTTTTCCCCGGCGGAAAACAAGGCTATTGCCTGCCTGCTGCTGGTCGTCGCCACGCTCGCCTTCTACAATCCGATCGCGCATTGTGGCTTTGTTTATTCCGACGACGTCGCCTATATCACCAGAAACGCCGCCGTGCGCGCCGGACTCACCTGGTCTACGGTGCAGTTCGCCTTCACCGAGTTGCACACCGGCTTCTGGCATCCCCTGACCTGGCTCTCCCACGCCTTGGATTGTCAGCTCTTCGGGCTGAATCCGGCGGGGCACCATTACGTCAGCCTCCTGTTTCACACCGCCAGCGCCGTGCTTCTCTTCCTGCTGCTTCTGGAAGCGACGCAAGCCGGATGGCTGAGCCTCATCACTGCCGCTCTCTTCGCCCTGCATCCGGAGAACGTGGAGTCGGTCGCCTGGGCCGCCGAACGAAAGAACGTGCTGAGCATGTTCTTCTTCATGCTGGCTCTCTGGGCCTACGGACGCTATGTCCACAAGGGTGGTACTCGACGCTATGTCGCGGTGGTCTCATGCTTTGCCCTGGCGCTGATGGCAAAGACGCAGATCGTCACGCTGCCCTGTGTGCTCCTGCTCTGGGATTACTGGCCGCTGCGCCGGATGTTCGCCGCGCCTTCCGACCAGCCAGGGGCCTGCGCTCCGCGGAGTTTCTCTTACCTGCTCAAGGAAAAGGTGCCCCTCTTCGCGCTTGCCGCCACAGCCTCCGTGATTACAGTGGTGGCGCAGCAAAAAGCCAGCGCCATCCGGACCCTGGCTGAGGATTCGATTTCTGCCCGCCTCGGGAATGTGATTGTCTGCTACGCGCGCTACATTCTGCATACCGTCTGGCCGGTTCGTCTGTCTCCGATCTATCCGCGCGCCGAAGGCGCTCTCTCGATTGTGCAGATCGCAGCCGCGGCGGCAGTGCTGCTGCTCATCACCGCACTGGTGATTCTCCGCCGCGACCTCCGCTATCTGGCGGTCGGCTGGTTCTGGTTCCTCGGAACCCTTTTTCCCATGATCGGAATCGTGCAGGTGGGCGAGCAAGCCATGGCCGACCGCTATGCCTATCTTTCCATGATCGGCCTCTTTCTGGCGCTCGTCTGGGGCGTTGCCGAACTCGCGAAGACGAGGCCCCTGGCACGCACGTGGGCCGCAGTCCCGGCTGGCGCTGTGATTCTCGCTCTCGGCCTGCTCACCTGTCACCAGCTTGGATACTGGCGTGACGGCGAGACCCTCTGGGGATATGCCTTGACCGTCACCGGGCCGAATTATCTCGCGCACGACAATCTCGCCATGGTCATGGATGGCGAAGGCAAGTACGACGAGGCCATTCAGCAGTTTCATGATGCCGAGGCCCTGCACACTTTTACCCCAGACGAGATTCTGAAGATCGGGATGTATGAACAGACCAAGGGCCATCCCCAGGGAGCCATCGCGCAATACCAGAAGGCGCAGCAAGGCACCTCCGATCCGACATTTCGCTCAAATGCCGATATCCAGATGGGAACCGCCTACCTGCAGATGGCGAGCTATGACCGGGCGAAGCAGAGCTACGAAACCGCGCTGCAGTTGAATCCTGAGAGCCCCAGCGCGCTGGTCGGGTCGGCCCTGCTCCAAGAGCGCGACGGCAATTATGAGCAGGCCGTCACCGAGCTGACGCGAGCTCTTAAACTTCAACCCAACGATATCGGTCTTCTTTTGCTGGCCGATGCCCAGCGCCATGCCGGCCATTTCCAGGAAGCCGCGTCGACCGAAGATCTCGCCCGCAAAATTTCTCCCGATCTCGACGCCGCCCGGAAAAACGCGGTTGCCACCCAGTCGTTCTTCGGCTCGGGCACGAACTGACCAAGAACAATTCCCGGGTTATATGAAGTAGATCCAACGGGAGGGATACGGCTTCCGTCGCGGCGTGCTTACACCGACTTCAGCAGCATGCAGGTCACGTCATCGTGCTGCGGCGTATTGCCGACGAACACGTCCACCTCGGCCATCAGCCGCTTCAGCATGTCGGCCGGAGTCAAAGCTCTTCCGGCTTCAAGCACCGCCAGCAATCGGGCTTCGCCATATTCTTCCTGGCGCACGTTTTCGGCTTCGACTAATCCATCGGTGAAGATGATCAGCCAATCCCCAGGTGCCAGGGTTACCCGGCCCGAGGAGTAGGTCAGGTCCGGCTGAATGCCGAACGGCAGCCCGCCGATGTCAAGACGCTCAATTTGCCCGCTGGCGCGGCGCAGGATCGGGTTGTTGTGTCCGGCATTGATGTAGTCGAAAGTGCGGCGCGCCTCGTCGTACTCGGCGAGAAATGCAGTGGTGAAACGCAGCCCGCCCTGGCTGTTGGTGCACGCGTACTTGTTCATGTTGGCCGCCAACTCGGGCAACGCCACCTGTGCGGTTGACAATGTTTTGAGGCTTGCTTGAAACGTTGCCATCAGCATGGCCGCGGGGATGCTCTTGCCCGCGACATCGGCCACCGCAAAGACAACGCGGTTGTCGTCATTGGTCTTGCCCGGCCGCGGGAAGACGTCGTAGTAATCGCCCGCGACGGTGTTTGCCGGACGCGTCGCATAGGCCAGCGTGAGTCCGGGAATCTGCGGCGGCGCTCCGGGCAGGAGCCACGTCTGGATTTCGCGCGCGATCTGCAGGTCGCGCTTCATCACCACGCGATCGGCGATTTCCAGAATGAGCAGCAGGAGCAGAAGCACTCCCGCCCAGAAGTGCAGATCGAATTCGAAAGCCCAGACCTTCGGATGATTGCCGTTGTAGTCGAATCCGCCCTGCGGAATCAGCAGAAGGATGAGCGCAACCAGCAGCAGCACACGTCGCGCCGGCGACAGCTTCTCGAATACCGCCCAGAAGAATTCCTTGACGATGTGCAGGCGGCGCCCGCCGTGCGTCAGTCCTTCAGGAGTCTTCGACTCGACATCTTTCGAGTAGAGACGGTAGCTGGCCCGGGCCTCGGATTCGAACTGCGACCAGAGCTGGCTGACCTCGAGCCCTTCGGTCACGCGCCGCCAGAACTGCTGCAGACGAACGCCGAACGGGACGGGTTGCGCCGGTTGTCCGGCCGGTGGAGAAGCGGTAGCCATGATTTAAGTCAAATACGGTTCAAGTCGCATGACGGTTCAATCCGATACCAATTCAGTTGGATTATAGAAGAAATTGCGGCCGCATTTTCTCGATTCCCCCTGGTCAGCGCCGTTCCCGATCATGAATCGGGAAGCCGCCATCGCAAATCGCAAGATTCAAAGCAGGTTCATCTGCTCCGCCATCCCCGACACCGGCCACTTCGTCGCGAATGCCGGACCATCGCGGCGCTGCCCTCGCGTCAGCCCATGCTTGGCGCGAAGCCGCCGCACCAGCTCCGATAGTCGCTTTGCATACGCTGGAGGAAGGAATGCCCGGTTCTGATACCGCTGCCGGTAGCTTTCCGCCAGATGCGGAAAATTCTCCTCCAGGAAGGGAAGGAAGATCGCTGCTGAACATGGTTTGAGGAAGAGCGGGTTGGCAAAAAGATGATCCGCCCCCGCTTCGGCGGCCGCGCAGATCACGGCCTCCAGATCTTTTGCGGAGTCCGTGATTCCCGGCACTACGGGCGAGCAACTCACGCCCACTCGCAGCCCGGCGCGCACCAGCGTGCGAACCGCCTCCATGCGCAGATCCGGACGAGGCGCCCGCGGCTCGAGAATCCGCGCCAGGTCGGCGTCGAGCGTGGTCACCGTCATGTGAACCGAAAGCTTGTTGCTCCGGGCCACTTCCTGCAGCAGGTCAAGATCGCGGACCACCAGATTCGACTTGGTGACGATGCCGAGTTCGAATCCACGATGCCGGGCAAATTCCTCCAGAATGCTTCTCGTCACTTCGTAGCGCCGCTCCGCCGGCTGATACGGATCGGTCGCCGTCCCCAGCGCGATCGATTCCTCCGCCTTGACCCGATGCAGATCGTGCCGCAGCAGCCCCGCCGCCTGCTGCTTCACGTAAATCTTCTGTTCGAACTCCAGGCCGTCGCGCATTTCCATGAATTCGTGGGTGTAGCGCGCGTAGCAGTAACGGCATCCGAACTCGCAACCGCGGTACGGATTGATCGTCCAGGTGAACGGCATAGCTCGCTTGCTGACGCACCGGTTCAGCAGCGACTTGCTCGGCAGGGTGAAGTATTCGACTTGGTGGCCTTCTCGCAGCGATTCGCCATTGGCCGCGAGCCGGGCAATGCCCACAAGTTGCGGCTGGTCGAGGACGGGGAACAAGGGCAGGGAAGCCATACGATATTCGCCTTTTGTTCGCTATAGTAGGCCGGGAGGGAATTGGCTGTCAACTGGTGGCAGGGGTGTAGTATCTATCGGGAGAATTTTTTGCTACCGCGCGCTCTTCCGCTTATCGCTTTGACTGCGTGGTCCCGGTTGCGACCGCCCTCTCACGCTCATTGGTTTTCCAGCAGAATTGGTTTTGCTCCCACGTACTCGATCGCAGTCGCCGGCTGTTTCGACCCGTCCAGGTCGCGTTTGGTGACGTATCCATCGGGCACAGCGTATGACATGCTGCCGCAGACTTCAGGACTGGCCTGGCCCGCGCAATCCGTCAGTACAGCCGTATACCAAACCATCAACGCTTGATAGCCGTTCGGCCGCGTCAGAGTGCAGGTCGTAATCCCAGCGGAGGTCTGACAGCCTTGCAACTGCGTCCCCACCAGCCAGTCGTAGGTCTGGGCATAAGCGATACCGGCCTTGGTCAGGCAACCGGCGGCCTGGGTGCACCCGTTCTTGCCCTGCGGATTCCAGAGCGTACCCCAGCCCTGGTTGTCCCAGGAGAACCACTCGGCCGTGGTGACATGCCGCAGCAGAATCCCCACAAACCAACGGGCTACAAATCCTGCTTGCAGGTCCGGATCGGCGAAAGTCTGGTTCGTCCCCCAGCTTCCTTCATCGCAGAAGAATGGCTTCGCCGCATCCACTGGGCTAAGCAAGGCTACCGATTCTGCTATGTATGTGCTGACGTCGTCCGCGTTGCCATCCCACACGTAGCAGTGAAAGTTCACTACATCGGTAGCGGCGCTTCCACGCGATCCCGTGGTGCAGCCGGAGCCAGCACGGGGGCTCTGATTGCAATTGAGGAAATTCGCCACCACCAACTGCCCGTTAACCTGAAAATATGTCTGACCCGATGGCGTCAGAATCGACGCCGAGCCATCGATCGCTTCCCGGGAGCAGGGAGTCCCGTTGACCGATCCCACTCCTTTGATGATGCAACGCATATCTTCCGCAATGCGTACGAGCTGCGCGTAACTTCCGTTGTAACTGCAGGTATGGGTCGTCGTGCAGATGGTCCCGCTTATCGTACTGCTGCGATAGGGCTCGTTAAATGGCTCCCAGTATCGGATGTGGGCGTGCGTTCTCAGATAAGTGGGATCATTCACGTGGGCGGCAATACTGGCGATGGCTTCCGCAATGGTTTCATCTGTTCCTGAGCCGTCAAAATTCAGATCTGTAGGAAGCCAGCAGCTTCCGGTCATGCCGTTCATCACATCGCAAGTATTGTCGGCGGGGTTGCTCGAGGCCCACTGCGGAACGTAGCCAAAAGTGAAAATACAACCATCGTCAATGCCGCTCTGTTTGGCGGCGGCCAATACCTGGTCCAGAGCCGTGAAATCGTAAATGCCTCGAGCCGGCTCGATGTCGGCCCAGTAAGCTCCGCGAACATCCCACACCCGGCACCTTCCGTAGGGCAATGTGACCGTATGCGACGGATTGAAGTGCATGCCGAAGAACGAAGGCGGGACTTGCGCCAAATCGACCGTGACTGCCGTTGAGCCGCTGACGGAACCGGATCGCGCGCGCACCGCCGTGCTACCCACCCCGCGACCCGTGGCCGTGCCCGTCGAACTCATCGTCATGACCGCGCTGTTCGCGGAACTCCAGGTGACCGCATCGGTCAGGTCTTGCGTGCTGCCGTCCGAGTAAGCGCCGGTCGCTTTGAACTGGCGAGTCGTGCCCAGCCCAAGACACGCCGACGTTGGGGAGATTCTGATCGAGACCAGCGTCGCGGCAGCGGCAGAGCCGCAGGTCAGCGCTGAAAGAAGAACAACTACGAGGAAGGACCTCATGAGCGAGCCTCCGCCTCGACAGGTTCTGCATGGCGAAGGCGGAGCCGCTCGAATGAGAACAGGGATCGCGAAACTATCTGGGAAGAACTAAACCTACCTTATGGATGACTGCGGTCCGCCAGGCGCTAGCAGACAGATCAAGACACTCGACGGTAAATCCTGCTCTGCAGCAGGACTGTGATATGCCTCACCTGTGAGAGTGATTTCAGCGCTTGAGCATTCCTGTGCGCTGTAGAGGGATGTCCGCCATTTCGCCGGGCGCTATTGTTAAGCTCGCCAGTCATGGCAAGACTGGCATTCGGACCACTCAAGCCGGGGCGCTGTCGGAAAACGTCTCTGCCTTGGCGTCCCAGAAGATCTTCCTCCCAGTCCAGTAAGCCTCGGTCGCCATCATGCATGCCACCGAATGGGCGAAGCCTTCGTTTACCGAGCAATGCGGCTGCTGGCGAGAACGCATGCATTCAAACCAGTTCGCCATGTGCCCCAGCGACAGGTCGTCGATGCCCATCGGCGGCAGCTCCTTCTCGCCCGGCAGCAGGATGTATTTCGACTCCCGCTTCTTGTCGATGTCGGGGTCGTCTTCATGCGTTCCCTTTTCTTGAATGAGCTGATAGCGAGGGCTGCCTTCTCCGCCAATATTGATCAGCGATGCCTTCTTCCCCATGTAACGCGTGAAGCTGGGAGCGTCGTTGCCAAAACTGGTCGAATAACTGACCAGAAATCCCTTCGGATACTCCAGCAGGGTCTGGAACGTGTCAGCGTTTTCGCGGCCATCATGCCACGCAAATACACCCCCATGAGACACGACCGACCTGGGATAGTTGTCGTCCATGAACCAATGCACCAGGTCGATGGCGTGGCTCATCCATTGATCGGGAATGCCGCTGGAGAACTCCTTATACAGGCGGAATTCAAAGTACAGTTGCGGATCGAACGGGCGATCCGGCTTGGTCATCAACCACGCTTTCCAGTCGGTATCCTGTTCGCGAATCTCTTTCACTTCATGGCGTCCACGCCACCGCGGCCCGTGATAGTTCCACACAACTTCGACCTTGCTCACGTCACCGAGCGCTCCGCTCCGCGCCACCTCCTGCGCCGCGCGCGGATAAGGCTCGCTGCGATGTTGCGTTCCAACCTGCACGATGCTTTTGCCGTTGAGCACCGCATCCCGCGCGGCTTTTGCTTCCGTTAAAAAGTTGCCCATCGGCTTTTCTACATAGCCATCCTTGCCCGCTTCAGCCACAAGTTTCAGGATCGGAGAATGAGAGTGCTCGGGCGTCGAGATCAGCACTCCGTCGACGTCCTTCATGGCGAGCACTTCCTCCGGATGCTGCACCGCCCGCGGAGCCCGCCCGTAGTATCCCGTGTTGGTCGCGGCAGCCCTCTCTCGATTCCCCGTCCACAAATCGCAAACCGCGGTCATCTCGACGTTGTGGCTGCTTTTGAGCTTTGACGCGATCAGGTCCAGATCGGTGCCGCGGCTCCCGATTCCAATGTGCGCCAGCGAAATGCGGTCGTTGGCGCCCAGAATGCGGGCGTAGGATAACGCGCTCCCGGGAAGAATCGTCGCCCCCGCAATCGCCGCAGCCGACTTGCCCAGAAAATCCCTTCGATTCAGGGAGGTAGAATCGCTCATGCTCTGCTCCTTGCCAGCACGATATTAAATTGAATTCGTAGTCGAAGCCAGAACCGGTTCGCGACGCAATCGGTCCCTTCCACGTATCATCTCCGCAGCCGGGTTTGAGTGGAGCTAGAGTCCCCCGCCGATTGGCGAGTTGCTACTATAGGCAGCGTTGTTTGCGAGGTGAACCTATGGCCGTTGCCTCTGTCCCGGGAGTGAATGTCAAGCAGGCTGTGCCGTTTTTCGGCGTCACCGACATGGAGTCCTCGCTGCGGTTTTACATGGACGGGCTGGGATTCAAAATGAAGAACTACTGGATTCCCGATCACGCTGAAGACCATCCGGACGGCAGAATTCGCTGGTGCTGGCTTGAGCTCGGCGATGCCGCCATTATGCTTCAGGAGTTCCGGCCGCAAAATCGGCCAAAGGAAACTCTGGGGACCGGCGCTTCGGTCTGCTTCGTGTGCGAAGACGCGCTCGCTCTCTATCGCGAGTTCAAGTCGCGCGGAGTTCAGATGCGAAAACGCCCCTTCGTCGGCAACCGCTTATGGGTTGTGCCCGTCACCGATCCCGATGGCTATCGCATGGAGTTCGAGAGTCCCACCGACGCGCCCGAACAAACCGAGCTTGAAGAATAGGCCCGAGTGAACTGGGCCGCGTCCGCGACTAATTTCCCGACTTCCGCATGAGACCTGTGGCCTTGGTTACAACTTCGGCTCGAGCAGCCAATCGGGAGTGTCGTATTCCGTCACAACCGTGATCTTCGCCACGGCTCGCGCATCCGGATTCTCCTCGCTCGTCGCAACCACATGATAGAGCCCCATATGCTGTGGAGCGGTATAAACTCCGCTTTCCGTGATCTGACCGCCGTCAGGCTCTTGCACCGCCCATCGTATTTTGGCCCTCCGCGTACCTTTGGCGACCAGTTTGAAAGTCTGCTGTTGGCCCACGTGGAGTGTGGCCTTCGTCGGACTGATGGTCATCGAGGCCGAGTCCCGCGGAGTCTCTTGTCCGAAAGCCGATGAGAAGGGAATGGCCGAGAGAGGTAACAGAAGGGCAACCATTAGCAGTGCGTGAGAGTGAGTCATAAGCACCCTCCACGCGCACTTTACCACTCCCGGCCTTCCTGTGCGAACGATTCGAGAAGAGGCATCCCGGATCAGTTTGAAACTGACCGGTGCGGCAAAGCAATCGTTCTCAGGAGCAGCTCCCGGCCCGATCGACTTTATGGCTTAGCCGCGTACAGGCCTGCCTGCTTCAGCACTGCCAGCATGTTCCAGGCGTTCCACTCCTCAGAAATCTTCCCAGCCGTGAAGCGGAACAGAGTCATGCCCGACACTTTGATCGCTTTGCCGGTCGCCGGAAGTCCCATTCCCGGCTGAGTGTTCGTGCCCGATACGGTCCAGTGCACGACCACCAGATCTCCCTCGGCTACCATGTGGTTGATGGCGAACCGCAAGTTGGGCATTGCCATGCGTTCTTCCCGCGCCGCCGCCATATCCTCCGCGAGTGTGTAATCCCGCTCGCTTCCGTGAGCTACAAAATCGCCGGCATGCGACTCCGAATACTTTTCGAGCTTTCCCGGACTGAGCACTTCTTCAAAGAACGCTCGCGCCACCGCTTTGTTTTGCGCCTCCTCGCTGGCGGTTTGGGCCGGACAGGGACGAGTCATGGCAATGGCGACCAGAGAGACAAATAGAGATAAAACGAGAGCAGACTTTTTCGGCATAGAGCCTCCTTGCCCGCGCCCGCCTCAAATGGCGGACAGACTTCAGTCTCCGGTCTATACCGCGCTATAGAGTCAAGGGGAAACTTAGGAAGCAGTCTTTGCGGCGGCTGCCGCGGACTTGGACTGGCTCGATGCAATGTTCCGGCTCAGCGGAATCTTGAGCCCGGCGCGGATTTGGCGTAACGCCTCCTGCAATTCGTCGCGCAGGCGCATCGACGCGAGGATTTCCTCATTCATCGCTTCCAGCTTCTGCTCGCCAAGTTTCAGTGCCTCGCGCAGACATTCCTGTGAGCCTTCGCGAGAAGGAGACGGCGCGCCCGTGTCGCCCGGCAGTATCCACAACTGCAGCACGCGGCGGATTTCCACCAGCTTGAAGCCGAATCGCTGCATGGTCTTGATCACGGTGACAATCTCAAGGTCTTTTTCGTTGTAGACGCGATATCCGGCGGCCGTCCTGCGCGGGGTGCGCAGCAGGCGCCGCCGTTCGTAGAAGCGTACCGCCTGCACGCTCACATCCGCGCGTTTCGCCAGTTCTCCGATTCGCATATGCAAATAGTAGACAATGCAGACTCGCCTATGAGCAAGATCAGCTGAATTTCGACGAGGTCGTGCGCACGATCAGCGCCGGTGCCTCGACGAAAGCCGCCGCACTTCAGCCGCGCTTGATCTCCTGTTCCATCACCTTGCGCAGGGCCGCATTGATGCGCGTTTGATACCGCCGTCCGTCCTTCTTGAACCAGGCAATCACATCCGCATCCAGGCGCAGCGTGACCGGCTTCTTCAGTGGCTTGTATAAGTCCGAAATCCTCATGTTGTGCAGGGGCAGGAACACCCGTTTTTTCTCTTCTCGTAACCCCTGCAGATTCAGAGGTTTGCGCCGCCGTCCGGCCGCCGGGGCCCGTCGCTTTCTCGAAAGGGAAGATTCATGTTTCATAACTTGTTGTCTCCGCATGAGTTATCTGGATGCGCACGAACTTGTATGTACAGGATTGTACCTCAGAATGTTCCGCAAGGAACATTGTGGAAATCTCTTGTGGAGGCGGGATTATCCCGCAAGGTCTTCTGCCACAATCACTTCCTGATCTTCCTCGGCCATAAAGGCAAACGCCTCCTGGGGCACCGGATTCTGCCAGACCGGCGCGAACGACAGGCGGTGCAGCGGGCTGGGCCCGTGTTGGCGCAGCGCTGCCAGGTGCTTCGCCGTGCTGTATCCCTTGTGCGCCGCCAGTCCGTACACGGGAAACACCGCGTTCCACTCGCGCATCATGCGGTCGCGCTCGACCTTGGCCAGAATCGAGGCCGCCGCAATCGATGCCGAAAGCGCGTCGCCATGAATGATCGGGACCTGCGGCAGGTCGCACTCGATGCGGATGGCATCGATCAGCAGATGATCGGCGGCGGGAGCGAGTTGCCGCACGGCGTCACGCATGGCAACGCGGGATGCCTGATAGATGTTGATCTGGTCGATGCGAGCGGCGTCGACCGCGGCGATCGCCCACGCGAGAGCATGTTCACGAATGCGTCCCGCCAGCACTTCGCGCCGCTCGGGCGGGAGCAGCTTCGAATCGCGCAATCCGCGCACGCGGTAGGCGGGATCGAGAATCACCGCTGCCGCCACGACCGACCCAAACAAGGATCCGCGGCCCACTTCATCCACCCCCGCCACCAGCTGCGCGCCGGCTTCCCAGGCTCGCTTTTCATAGTGCAACGTGCAGCGCAGTTTCTTCAGCAATTGCAGTTTGGCCGCAGACGCCGAGAGGGCGCCGGATGGGGACGGCTTCATGCGGGCAGGCAAGGGATTCTGCAACCATCATCAGCGACACCGGGGGAATCGCGCAAGAGGGCTTCGCGCGGCCCGGCGAACGATCGCCGGCCTGCCCCCCACGCTCGTAACGCCGGTTGGTAACCATCCCAGAGGATTACCGGCGTACATTGCCCACTCGGACATGTACTGGTAACTTGGCGACAGCATAACTCCTCAGGAGCGGTTCTTGGAGACCCTGGCCCACACCGAAGCAGGCCTTCCCGGCGAAAAGGTTGTGCACCTGGCGTTGCCCTTGCGCTGGAGTTTCGCGGCGCAACACGGACGCGTCCCCATGGAAATGGCATGCACCTATGACATCCGCCGGCGAGGGGCGCGCCTGATGAGCGCGCGCGAAGTGAATGTCGGCGATCTGGTGCTGGTGGAACGCGGCCGAAACAAGGCCGTATGTCAGGTAGTCTGGGCGGCTGATCCGGCCTCGGCTCTGCGCGGGCAGTTCACCGTGCAGTGCGTCGATGAGGGCAAGACTCCGTGGGAAGAGGAACTGCGGCAGATGGCGGAGCAGTATCAGCCCGTCATACTCGACGGGCCGAGGCGAAGCGTCGGTCGAGTCTTTCCCGGCTCGGACGGCAATCGCCGGCGGCGTCCACGATTTTATGTCGAAGGGCAGGCGGAAGTGATCGACGGAGTGCAGAGAGTCGCAGGGGAAGTGAGCCAGATCTCCGAATATGGCGCACGCATCATGGCGACGGGTACACTGCGCCCCGGAACCGACTTCCGCCTGCTCTTGAACGTCTTCGATGTCAGTCTTGGATTGAAGGCGCAGGTGAAGTACCTGGTCGACAATCTGGGGATGGGCGTCGAATTCCAGGAGATCCGTCGCGGAGACCGTCCGTTGCTCAGCTACGTATTGAGCAGACTTCGGACCCGCCGCGTCGAAGAATTTGCCCGCGTCGAGGTGGTTGCCGAGCCGCTCGCCGTCGCCGGATAGCGCCGGATTCCCTTTCATCCCGGCAACTTAGCCAACCGTCTCGCAACTGCACCAGAACTTTTCCCGGCTCGCTGGGTTCTACGAATACAGCGGTCTGCCCCTAGCGCTTGCACCTCATTCTTTCGTTTACAATTGACACCAGTCTGGTCGAGTTCTGGAATGTCCTCCACAGGTAAGGCAAATGCTGCACTCGCCGCTGCTGTGATCTTCCTTCTCCTCAGCAGTTTGGCCGCGTACATCGCCTTTGACCGCCTGCACGCCAGCGAAGGCTGGGTGCAACACACGCGAGATGTGCAGAGCGCGTTGTCGCAGTTTGCGATGTCGGGGGCGAGAGCCGGCCGCCTGCGCGCGGAGTATGTCGATACGGGGAACCCGGAACTGCTGGAGCGGCAAGGTGAGGTAGTTTTGCAGCTCCGCAGCATGATGGGCGTGATTCAACACCTGGTTGCCGACAACGAGCCGGCGCGCGATAACTGGCAGAAACTGGAACAGCTGAATGAACAGCGCATCGCGCTGATGGATGCTTCGATTGATCTGAAGCGCAGCGGTAAGTCGACCCTGGACGCGCAAGCCCCGTTCTCACGAAAGCTGGTGGAGACGGGGGAGCAAACCGACCGGCTTCTGCGCAGCATGTACGACGACGAGGAAACGCTGCTGGCGCGGCGGCAGGCTCGAGTGCGGCGGACATCTTCGACGACGACGGTGGTCCTGGCGACCAGCCTTTTCCTGGCACTGATCCTGTTCCTGATCCATCACCGCTTGCTCACGGATGAGGTGATTGCCCGCACGCGTGCTGATACCGCGCAGAAAACGCTCAGCGCGCGCCTGCTGACCTTGCAGGACGAAGAGCGCCGTAGGTTTGCCCGTGAACTTCACGATTCCGTAGGACAGCACCTGGCAGCGATCAAGATGGGGATATCCATGCTGCAAGACCGCCTGCCGGGCGATACGACGGTAGAGGACTGCCTTAAGATGTTAGATGACTCCATCGCAGAGACGCGCACCATTTCGCACCTTCTGCATCCTCCGCTTCTGGATGAGGCGGGCCTGAGGTCCGCCTGTCGCTGGTTTGTCGAAGGGTTCGGCAAGCGTAGCGGCATCGAGGTCAACCTCGATCTGGGCGACGAAACCACGCGGCTGGCACAGGCGACCGAGTTGGTCCTGTTTCGTGTGCTGCAGGAGAGTCTCACTAACGTGCACCGGCACTCCGGAGCGACCCGGGCCGACGTCAGCATGCGAACCCTGGCAGGTCAACTCGAACTGCGTGTCAGGGACAATGGCAAGGGGATGCCAATGAACACGGTGCAGGGGTTCAGCAATCATGAAGATGGGGCAGGAAGGGGAGTCGGTCTGGCGGGAATGAAAGAACGCGTGCGGGAAATCGGAGGTCGCCTGGAAATCCACTCCAACGGATCCGGGACCGAAATTGCCGTACGCGTGCCGGTGCGCAATCGAATGGCCGAGCCGGCCAGCGTGCTGCGTCCCGGGCGGGAAGTCCAGAGATGAATCGCAAGCGACTGACAACCCTACTGGGCGCGCTTCTTTTGCTCATGGCGGGCTCGTGCTCGAGGAAAGAGCGCGCATCGAATCTTATTGTCGAAATCCCGCAGGGATTCAGCGGAAACTTTTCATTGCAAATGGGAGTGCAGGGCGCTCCTCCGCTCGTGCGGGATGGCGAGGCTTACCGGTTGACGCTATCGCAAGGAGCAACGGCTTCGACTTCCACACTGCTGATCGATGCGCAACCGCTGTTCCGCAATGCCAGCGACGGCGCGATCTGGGGATACTCCCACAAGGTCTTCAGGGCCGGAGACGGACTTCCGGTGGGGGGCAAGATCGAGTTCTTCGTGGGAACCAGAAAGGAATTCGAAGCGGAGGAAAGCCGCAGAAACCACTCCGAAGGGTTCCGGGCTCCGCTGGAATGGTCGAAGACGAAGGCCTGACGCGAGGCCCTCGGTCGGTTCGAAAAAAGGGTTGGGGAGGCGGTGTGCCTTTCGTAGCTTCTGGGTTTGCCTAGGCTTTTTCGACGTCGCGCAGACGAGCCGCTTTTCCCTTCAGACCGCGCAGATAGAAGAGGCGCGCACGACGAACCTTGGACGAGCGGACCAGATCGACCTTGTCGATGACCTTGGAGTGAATAGGGAAGATGCGCTCGACCCCCTGTCCAAAGCTGATCTTGCGGACGGTAAAACTGGCTTGCGGTCCGCGGTCGCGCTTAATGACCACGCCTTCGAAAGCCTGCAGGCGTTCCTTGTCCCCCTCTTTAATCTTCACGTGCACGCGCACAGTGTCGCCGGGGCGGAAATCGGGGATGTCGGAACGCCGGGTCTTGGCCAGCAGCTTTTCAATGATGAGATTTGACATGTTCGTTATCCTTCGTTCGTTGAATCCTGTCTAAAGCTTTTTTGTCTTCGTTCTGCAACCCAACCGTCTGGAGCAAGTCGGGACGGTTGCGCAATGTCTTCGTCAACGCCTGCTCGCGGCGCCAGCGGCGAATCTGCTCATGGTTGCCATTGATCAGCACTTCCGGCACCACCATGCCGCGAAACTCCGCAGGCCGGGTGTAGTGCGGGTAATCCAGCAATCCGCCCGAGCCGCAGGTTGAATCCGGCCCCACGGTCGGCACCGAGTCCGCCTCACCGCGCGCCGTGAAGCTTTCCTGCCGCGTCGAGGCTTCGTTGCCGACCGCTCCGGGCAACAACCGCGTAACGGCTTCAATGACGACCGCAGCGCCCAGTTCGCCACCGCTCAACACGTAGTCACCGATTGAAAGTTCGCGATCCGCGAGAAATTCCGTGACCCGCTCATCGACGCCTTCATAGCGCCCGCAGATCAGCACGAGGCGATCAAGCGCAGCCAACTCCACGGCGATCTTCTGCGTGAAGCGCTCGCCCTGCGCCGAAAGCAGAATCACGCTTTCTTTCGCAGTGCGGTTCAGCCGCTGGTCACGAGACGCCAACCGTAGCTTTTCTAAACATTCAAAGATCGGTTCCGGCTTCAGCACCATGCCTTCGCCGCCGCCGAAAGGGCGGTCATCCACGGTGCGGTGCCGATCGTGCGTGAACTGCCGCAAGTCGTGGATTTCGATCGCCGCCAGGCCAGCCTCCCGGGCGCGGCGGGTAATGCCGTAATCCAGCGGTCCGCGAAAGAAGTCCGGAAAAATCGTGACGATGTCGGCCTTCATTTTGCGGAACCCAATCTCTTTGCAACGAAAGCTTGGAGACGCGGAGCAACTCTCAGCGTCTCTTCTTGTGCGCCCCGGCCTCCATCCTTGCCTGCTGCTTTTCCTCGAACGTCATGGGCGCATTGATCTCGAGCATCCCTTCGGGGAGTCGCATGCGCACTTCCCGCCGCCCGACGTCGACGCCTTCCAAATAAGCCTCGGCGAAAGGGACATCGAACCTCTTGCCTGCATCCGCCACGATCAGCAGGGGAGCCTCGCCGGCCCCGAACTGAACGTCTTCAATCTTGCCGATCTCGCGACTGGTCCCGTCTGAGACATCGGAAACCGTGCAACCGACGAGGTCGCTAACGTAATTCCAACCCTGCGCCAGTTCAGCACGTTCAGCCCGTGCGATCTGCAACTCCGCGCCGATCAGCGATTCCGCGTCGTTCATGGAATCGACGCCAGAAAACTTCAGAACCAGCAAGCCCTTGTGGGGCCAGAGGTCTTCAACTTCCAGCTCCCGTCGCGCGGCCTGGGAGCGATCCAGCGCAAGCAGTTTCATCCCGAGCACGAAGCGGTCCGGAACGTCGCTGTGCACTTCCGCTGCAACTTCTCCCTGCCGACCCTGCGTTTTGACCACCCGGGCCACAGTGATGAAGTCGCCTTGCGAGTCGGAGTCCACCGCCTACTCGATGATCTCAAGCGTGTAACGCTTACGAGCGCGGAGTCCGGCGGCGCTCAGCAACGAGCGCAGAGCGCGGGCCGTGCGTCCCTGGCGTCCGATGACCTTGCCCACGTCGCTCTCGGCCACCTCGAGTTCGATGACGCCATCATCGAACAGCTCTACAAACACGTCGTCAGGCGCATCGACCAGCGACTTGGCGATCAACTCAAGCAGGGCGCAAACGTTTCCAGAAGACTCAGTCATAGTCGGCATGCTCGATGTGATGAGATTGCGGCAGCGGCTCAGGCCGCCCGAGAGAGGGCAGGTTCCGTTCGCAGCGCAGTAGCGCCGCTCCACCCGAACTCATAGCCGGGCTTACGCGGCCGGGGCTGGAGCCGGCGCCGGAGTTTTCGAGAACAGCTTGTTCACCCGCTCCGACATCTGCGCGCCCTTCGACACCCAGTACTCGACACGGTCGCGCTTCAGTTCGATCGAGGCGGGATTGGTGCGGGGATTGTAGGTCCCCACCACTTCCACCGGACGGCCGTTGCGCGCGCGCGCCTTCTCAATCACCACAATGCGATAGTGCGGTTGTTTGCGCGCACCCGTGCGCGCCAGACGAATCATTAACACGAACGTATATCCTTTGTTTCCGGAAGAGTCCGGCGAGGTCAAGACAAACTCTTATTATGCCGGAGGTTAGGCGCAATGGCAAGGCCACAGTCGGGAGTTCGGCTGGCGGAGCTGCGCTGCCTGATCCATTGACAGCGCCCCGCAAGGAACTTAGATTGGCCCGTTCCTCACCCAAAAGGAGCACGATATGCGCTACGTGGTGACGATGGCGGTCATGTTTCTATGCCTTGAGTCGTTGTTTGCCCAAGGCAAGGCGAACGCAAATCTGCAGGTGCATGAAGAAGACGGCGGCAGCGTCGCGGTGCGCACGGCCAACGGAATTCTGAATCAGGACTCTTCGCTCAAGCGCAAGTGGTATGTCATCGACGATCTAAACTCACCGGTGCAACTGGATCATGCGGGCGTCTTTCCCCGGCTGGATGACAAGGAGAATGTGCAATATCTGGCGCCCGTTGGGGTTGCGTCTCCCCGGCGGTCGATCTCAGCGCTGGAAGTACGCTATCTGCTCTTCGACGTCTGGGGAGACCGGCTGCGGACGCTGGCCGTGACGCGGTTGACGGACTCATCCACTCACATCGATCTGCGGGGCAGCGATCGATGGCCGGCGTTCGACTGGGAGGTGTCGCGGCTTGTCGTTGTGGTCGCTTTTGTGGCGCGCGTCCGAACGGCAGAGGGGCAAATCTGGACGTTCGATGCGGATCGAATTCTGCCGCAGATCGAGGCGCTGGGACTGAACGTCGCCCCCGAAGATCTGGCTCCGGATGAGCGACGGCTGCCGAATCTGGGACTGGTGTACTGGATGATGCTGCACAACCGAAGAACGCAGCCGCAATAACTTATGAAAAGCGCCTGTCTCAACCCCCATCCGCGTTACAGTCCTGTGATGCCGCGTGGGAAAAATCCCCACTTCCGGCAACAGCCGCCAGAAGTGGGGCACCCGTGTCGATCCAATTGCCGGCGACGGTTCGGCGAAGTTGATCAGGCGACGGCTTTCCTCTTTGGTGCAGTCTGGCCTTTGACCGCCGGCTTCGCCAGGAAGTCCAGCAGAGCCTTGTTCACTTCGTCAGTATGAGTCCAGGCGACATTGTGCGGCCCGTCTTTGATGACGACAAGTTCTGCGCCGGGGATCAGCTTGGCCGTGCGTTGTCCCGCGGCTGAGAATGGAACGACGCGGTCCGAGTCACCGTGAATCACCAGTGTGGGAACGTCAATCTTCGCGAGATCCTGGCGAAAATCTTCGTGCCAGGTGGGGACACAAGCCAGACTGGCCGTAGCGGAAGAGATCGACGCGGCATTCCAACTCGCCTGTACCGCCTCTGCGCTGACGCGCTTTCCCAGATTCACCTCGGTGTTGTAGAAGTTCTTGAAGAACTCCGTGAAGAACGCATAGCGGTCGGCGGCCACCGCGTTTTCAATGCCCTGGAAGACGCCGGCGTCGACTCCTTCGGGATTGTCGTCGGTTTTCAGCAAGTATGGCGGGACGCCGCTGATAATCACGGCCCTGGCAACGTCCTTGGAGCCGAACCGTCCGATGTAGCGGGCAACTTCGCCGCCTCCCATGGAAAAGCCGACCAGCGAGAAGTCCTTCAGCTTCAGATGGGTGACGAGCTTGTGCAGATCTTCGGCAAAGGTGTCGTAGTTATAGCCGGTGGTGGGCTGGCTGGACTTGCCGAAGCCGCGGCGGTCGTAGGCGATGACGCGGTATCCGGCAGCCAGCAGCGCGGGCAGTTGTTTTTCCCAGGATGCGCTGCTCAGCGGGTAGCCATGGATCAGGACGACGGGTTTCCCGGTGCCATGGTCTTCATAGTAGAGATGGATGGAAGTGGAGTTTTCTTTTCCGACATCAACGTAGGACATGGTGTTCCTCCTGACGAGTGTTGAATTGTAGGCAGAATGAAAAGCTGGTTGCGGCTCGAGAGATGTACGCTTGCAGTAGATTGTAGACGAGGGGCAGAGGATTCGGAGACGGGAGGATTTTTCTCGGCAGAATTCCGGTCCAGGCCCAAGGCCACGACCTGCCCATGGTCGATAAACCCTGCTAGACTCAAGCGTTTGGAGGGAGAACTGTGCAGGCAGTGTACATCCTTTCGGCAGTGCGAACTCCGATTGGCAAGTTCGGAGGATCGCTGGCCACGCTGACGGCGGCGGACATGGGAGTCGTGGCGGCAACGGCTGCGATGGAACGCGCAGGAATTCAAGCCGAACAGGTGGAGGAGACGATCTTCGGAAACGCCCGCCAGGCCGGCGTCGGACCGAACCCGGCGCGGCAGATTTCGGTGCGCTGCGGCGTGCCGGTGGAGGTCCCGGCTTTCACGGTGAACAAGGCATGCGCGTCAGGAATGAAGGCGATCGCGCTGGCCTATCAGTCGATCCTGGTGGGCGATGCCAGCTGCCTTCTGGCGGGCGGCAGCGAATCAATGTCGCGGGTGCCCTATTTGCTCGATCAGGCGCGATGGGGATACCGGCTTGGAAATCAGCCATTGGTCGACGGCATGTATCGCGACGGTTTTTTCTGTCCACTGGCGAAAATGGTGATGGGCGAGACCGCGGAGGTGCTGGCCGAGCAGTACAAGATCTCGCGCGAAGAGCAGGATGAGTACGCGCTGATGTCGCAGGCGCGGGCAACTCGGGCGATCGCGGCCGGGCGGTTTGAGGCAGAGATTGTGCCGGTGGCGATCGAGAGCAAGAAGGGAACGACCGTCTTTAGCCGCGACGAGCATCCGTTTCCTGATGCGAGCCTCGAGAAGCTTGCGAAACTTCCGCCGGTATTTTCGAAGGCGGGGACAATTTCTGCCGGAAATTCTTCAGGGATCGCCGACGGCGCCGCGGCCGTGGTCGTGGCCAGCGAGTATTTCGTCAAGCAGAACAATCTCAAGCCGCTGGCGCGGATTGAGGGGGTTACATCGGCGGGCGTCGATCCGCCGACGATGGGCATCGGCCCGGTTCCCGCCTTGAAAAAACTCGAAGATAAACACCACCTGCGGCTTCAGGACTTCGGGCTGATTGAGCTGAACGAAGCCTTCGCGGCCCAGGTACTGGCATGCGACCGGATGCTGAATATAAATCGCGACAAGCTCAACGTGAACGGAGGCGCGATCGCGCTGGGGCATCCGATTGGATGCACGGGAGCGCGCATCGCGGTGACGCTGCTTCACGAGATGCTGAAGCGCAACACCAAGCGCGGCGTGGCTACTCTTTGCGTAAGCGGCGGGATGGGCATGGCCCTGGCGCTGGAAAACGTCGTGTGAAGCGGTGAGGATCCAGCCCGGAAGCAGATTCCCGGGACAAAAACCGGCATCGACCATCGTCGCCGTTATCCGCAGGACCCCTTGAGCCGAACGCATCCCGATCAGACCAAACAGTCCGAAATCTCGGTAGATTGACCGCCGAGGTTCGGCCAGCCCTTTGCTCCGATTTATCGGTTGTTCCGGGGATGCCTTCTGGTATGCTTTGTCCGCTTTTCGCCCTTGGGGTGAACTCACCGCGTCGGGAAATCCGACGCCCAACGAAGGAGAGTCCAGTGCTTCGACCGATGATTCGGGTGGCGTGTTTGATGATGGTGACGGTAATGGCGAGTTTCGCGTTGGCTCAGACTCAGTTCTCAGCCGAGATCGTGAACAACGATAACGATAAGGAAGGCAAGGACACGACGAAGGTTTATTTCGGGAAAGAGAAAATGAGGTTTGACTCCATGAGCAACGGCCAACATGGCGGAGGCGCCGTGATCATGGACCTGCACACCCAGACCTACACGGTGCTGATGGCGGACCAGCACATGTACATGGAGATGCCCGCCCAGGCGATGGAAAACCGCGGCATGTTCACATTCTTCGAAAGCGGGGACGTCGAGAATGCGTGTCCCGAGTGGCTCAAGCTGGCGCGGAACACCCACGGCACCTGCCACAAAGTCGGACATGAGACGGTTAACGGACGCGACACCGTGAAATACGAAGGAACGAATTCAGAAGGGGAGAGCAGCACGGTGTGGCTTGATGCCAAAGTGCGGTTCCCAATCAAGTGGCAGGGGAAGAAGGATGGCGGAGAACTCCGGAACATTCAGGAAGGCTCGCAACCGTCGAGCCTGTTCGAGATTCCGGCAGGATTCACCAAGTTCGACGCGGCGCAGATGATGCAAATGCGGCAGCAACACTGAGCGGCGAGCTCAGATTCTGCTGCGAGACCTCATGGAACACAGGGGTGCCGATCCGTCTCCCGGACCGGCACATCCTTACAGGATGGGCCTGATCGGCAAGGCGGCCACCGGGAGCCACACCCGATTCATCAAACCAAAGTTACTGAATTGAGCTTCCCACCTGCGAAAAGATGTTGCTGGCGTTGGAGCCGATGAGTCGAATGGTGCCCACCACAATGACGAGAACAACCGCCAGCATGACCGAGTACTCGGCGACGTCCTGGCCCTGCTCGTCGAACCAAAGATGATGAAGTATAGTCCGCATAATTCTGTTCTGCCTTTATGCAGCTCCTGTTGAGGCATGCGATGCTTCGAGCGGAGGAGCGACCGGGATTTTGAACTCGCCACCGCCAAATCCCCAAGCCTCCCCATCCTGCATCATGGCCTGCAGTCCAACCTGAAACTCCGAGCTTCCTTTCATTTTTTTCGTCCAGACGACGCGAAACTGCAGCTTGCGCTGCCGGTAAAAAACCGTGATCTCGTCAAGGACGTTCAGTTCACGACGGACGGCACCCAGACGAACACCTGCGGGTGTGACGTCCAGCGTGTGCACCAGTTCATCGAATGCAGCCCCCGCGCTGTCTTTTCCCTTGATCCTCACGGGAAGAACCGCTTTCTGACGATTTCCCCGACGCTGGTTTTTCTCTGCACTGCTCGATGTCATCTGGCACCCAAAGACAGTTTGCTCGCCGACGCGAGATTTGGGAATGGCTCGGACGTGGGGTGCCACCCCACCAAGGGTCACGTGTTGCATCGATGGTGCAGGGACCGCGGAATCAGCGACTTAGAAGTCCCGGAAACTTTTGACGAGAAGCTGTGGTCTAATTGGGCAGGTAGGGATCTTTTCGGGTCTTATCCTGAGAATAGCGATGAAGCTCGCGTTCTGTGCCGCATTTGCCGTGTCTTTGGGGGTTTTACCCGGTCTGCCTGGAAGGCCGCTGAAGGCTGCCGCCGCGCAAAGTCTGCCTGCCTCGCAGAGCGCGCCCGAGGAGAAGGCAGCAGCATCCGCCTTGCTTCCCGACACTTTTGGTGGATGGCAGATGCAGGGCAGCGCTGTGACCAGCAAGGATCCGGCAGCGGCCGACGCCGGCAACGCTGCGGTTCTCAAGGAGTATCGCTTCACTGATTTCGCTTCAGCTACATACAAGCGGGATGACGGCCGCACTCTGAAGATCCGGGCGGCACGGTTTGACGACGCTTCGGGGGCATTCGGCGCCTACACCTTTTACCTGCAGCCAGAAATGAACCGCGAGGAGATCGGAGATCAGGGCGCGTCGCTGGGGACGAACCGCGTGCTTTTCTATCGCGGCGACGTGCTGATCGACGCCGGGTTCAGCCAGGAATCGGCGATGTCCGCGGGTGAACTGCGTGAGCTTGCCGGAGACCTGCCGCATCCCACTGGGGGTGCAGGGAATCTGCCGACGTTCATCGAATTCATGCCGCATCGCGGGTATATCGCGAACAGTCAGAAATACGTGATGGGGCCGGCGGCGCTGGCGGCGCAATCGGCGCCGGTGTCGGCGGGGCTGGTGGATTTTGGCGACAGTTCCGAGGTCTCGCTGGGGCGCTACAACACGCCCAGCGGAGAAGCGACGCTGATGCTGATCTCGTATCCGACGCCGCAACTGGCGGCAGATCATCTGCGGCGCATCGACGCGGCGGAGCACGTGCCGGCGCCCCAGGCGGACGTTTCCACCATCGGAAACGCAGGTCAGTTCTTCGACAAGCGGACCGGGCCCATTGTGGCGATTGTGACCGGACCGATTTCCGCCAGCGATGCTCGATCACTGCTCGGACTGGTGAATTACGAAGCCAGCGTGACCTGGAATCAAGCCACGGATCAGCATGAAGTGAAAGACCTGTATTCGCTGGTGGTCAACGTGGTCATCTTGTGCGCGATCGTCGGCGGACTGGCGATCGTAGCGGGCGTGGCCTTCGGCGGAATCCGCATTCTGATGAAGCGCTGGTTCCCGGATAAGGTATTCGACCGCCCGGAGCAGATGGAATTCATCTCCCTCCATCTCACCGAGACCATCGGGTCTGGGACCGTGGTTTCGGAGACCATCGTTTCTGAGACCATCATCGAAGAGGGGCCGGAGCGCGCCAAGAGACTGTGACTTTCTCGACACGGAAGCCGTCCTGATCCCTCCCCGGCGTGCGTAACTAGCTTTAAAAATATTGGCTTAGGTCATTTTCGGGAGGTATTTGTCTCAATTTGACACACTTTTTCCCGCTATTAATTGCTTTTGTAACATATTGAAAACAAAGACATTTATTTCGGAAAAATCGCTTGACACCCCCGTTTTTAGGCTCATAAGATTTCGGCAGAAAGTTTTGACGGAATTCAAAGCCTCCGTTGGAACTATTCTCCCTTGAAGAGAAGGCCGCCCAGTTGCCGGGTGGCCTTTTCGTTTTTGCGCGTCTGATGTTGGCAAAGAGTAAACGGGGAATCAGAGAATGAGCGGAACGCAGTTGCGAAGTTCTCCGTATTATCGGTGGAAGGTAGTTTTGTCGCGCGGGGGAAAATTCGAAATGAATCGCGGAGGGCAGCATGTTCTGTGACGGATGCGGCGCGGCAGTGCAGGCAGGTCAGGCGTACTGCGGCCAGTGCGGAAAACAGATCGTGGGACCGGTGGCGGCGCCGGCGAGTCCGGGACGCGTGCAGCAGCATATCCACCTGCTGTCGATCCTCTGGCTGGCGTTTTCGGCGCTGAATGCGGTGGGAGGATTAATCCTGCTGGTGCTGGCCAACACGCTGTTTATGCACTTGCACGAGATGGGCGCGCCGCAAGAGGTGCCGACCGGCTTTCTGAGTTCTTTGGTGACGACGATCGGCGCGCTGGTGCTGGCCAAGGCCGCCATCGGGTTCTTCGCCGGCTGGGGATTGCTGCAGCATGAGTCGTGGGCGCGCGTGGTGATTCTGGTGCTGGCGTTCATCTCCCTGATTCATGTTCCGTTCGGGACGGCGCTGGGCGTGTATACGCTGTGGGTGCTGCTGCCGCATGAGGCGCAGAGGGAATACGAGGCGCTGGTGAAGGCGCGCGGAGAACGGTAGGTTCGTTTCTTCTCCCGGTTGAAGCGCGCGTGCGGCTTTACGCTTTGCAGTCGGACATTTAAAATCGAGGACAAGCCGACGTAGCTCAGTTGGTAGAGCAGCCGATTCGTAATCGGCAGGTCAGCGGTTCAAGTCCGCTCGTCGGCTCCAGAATCTTCCGCATTCGTGCTCTTCATGCGGAGTCTGGAAGCCCGCACCGATCTGGCACCTCCTTTGTCCCGTCCCTAATTTCCCGCTTCTCCCCGCCGATGTTTTCGGACCGGAGCGAGTTCATTCTTCCGCAGCATGAATGATCCGTTACCAGGGATGCGTTATCGTGACGGGACACCTGCGCTTCTCCTTTATCTGCAAGGCTTTCCAGCGCCCTACCCGATCGTGCCCTGCTTTAGCACGGCCGGGCCATTTACCGGACGGGGGGTGGGAAGTAGATTGGACTTGAGCAGCACTTGGGGGAGGGCTGATCAACAGACGTCCCACGACTCAAATTGAGTCTTGGGGCGTTTTGTTTTGCGCGGGAGAACGGTTGGCCCGCCTCGAATTTCCTGCAACTTCCGCCTTTCCGTCACCACGCCTGAAGGGTCTCCTGCCTGGCACGCGGCGATGGTGTTAGATTGGTAAACGCCTTTCATTCCAATGCCAGCCCTTATTTAAGGAGCAGCCCATGCCGGTTGGCTTCGCGCGCCGCGACTTTCTTGCCGGAATGGCAGCCGTGACGGTTGCCACCTCGACATCCCGCCTGTCCGCATTTCCCGATTCCGCTTCGCCGTTCCGCATCAGCGTGATCAACGACGAGATCAGCCAGGATTTCGGCCACGCCTGCGAGGTGGCGTCGCGCGAGTTCGGCATGGGATGGATCGAACTGCGCAGCATGTGGAAGAAAAACATCGTCAACCTCGACGAGAAAGAGGTCGCCGAAGCGCGCCGCATCCTGCAGAAATTTGAGCTGAAGGTCACCGACATCGCGAGTCCTCTTTTCAAGGTGGACTGGCCGGGAGCGCCGAAGTCGAAGTTCGGCTCGGAGGGAGGGTTCCAGGCGGACTTTACCTATCAGCAGCAAGATGAAGTGCTGGAGCGGGCGCTGGAAATGGCAAAGGCTTTTCAGACGGATCGCGTGCGATGTTTCGACTTCTGGCGGCTGGAGAATCAGGAGCCCTATCGGGCGGCGATCAACGAAAGGCTGTTGCAGGCGGCGGAGAAGACCGGGAGCAAGGGAATGATGCTGATCGTGGAAAACGAGCCGTCGTGCAACACGGCGACGGGAGCGGAAGCAGCGAAACTTCTGGAAGCGGTGAAATCGCCGCATCTCATGCTGAACTGGGATCCGGGCAACGCGGCGACGCTCGGAGAGACGCCGTATCCCGACGGATATCGGATGCTGCCGAAGGAGCGCATCGGACATTGCCACTGCAAGGATGCCGTTAAGAAAGGCAACAAGTATGACTGGGCTCCGATGGGCGGAGGAATCGTCGACTGGGCGGGACAGTTCCGGGCGTTGAAGCGGGACGGTTACACGTTTGCGGTGAGTCTTGAAACCCATTGGCGCGGCGGAGGCTCTGCAGAGCAATCGTCGCGCAAGAGCTGGGCGGGAATGAAGCAGTTGTTGCAGGAGGCTGGGGCATTGCAACTCCCGGAGCACGCATGATCGGAGCGGTCGACATCGGAGGAACGAAGATCGCAGCCGGCGTGGTCGACGACAGCGGAAAGATACTTTCCCGCATGGAAGCGCCCACCGATCCGAATCGCTACTCCGACGGAATCGAGCTGATCGCGCACATGCTGCGCAAGACGGCGCAGCGGGCCGGAGTTGAGATTGCTGGAATCGGCATTGGATCGACCGGGCCGGTCGATCCGCTCAAAGGCGAGTTTGGCGATGTCGATTTTCTTCCGGGATGGCGGGGGAAAAGTCCGGTGCGAGATCTGGCGCAGGTGTTCAACGTCGAGGTGGCTCTGGAGAATGACGGGGACGCGGCCGCTCTAGCCGAAGGCGCGTGGGGCGCGGGACGAAACCGGAAGCGGCTGATCTACGTGACTGTCGGAACGGGCATTGGCGGCGGGATGGTGTTCGACGGCAAACTGTACCGCGGGGTGGAGGGTGCGCATCCGGAAGTGGGACACCATGTCGTCGATCCCGCCGGGCCGGAATGCTCGTGCGGATTTCGCGGTTGCTGGGAGTCGCTGGCGGCGGGTCCGGCCATGGTGGCGTGGATGGAACGGAATGCTTCCCCCGACTATCCGCATCTTGCGGGAATTACGGCGAAGCGAATTTGCGAACTGGCGGAGCAGGGAGAGGCGATGGCGCTGCGGGCGGTCGAGCACGAAGCGTTCTACCTGGGACTCGGCCTGGCAAACCTGATGAATCTGTTTACCCCGGATGCCATCGTTTTGAGCGGAAGCGTGATGAAGAGTGCGGCGCTGTTTCTGGAGCGAATTCGCTCTGTGATCCGAAAGGGGTGCCGGTTCATCCCAGCGGATAAAACGGAATTGATGCTGGCATCTTTGGGCGAGGATGCCAACCTGATCGGTGCGGCGCGGGTGTGGCATTACCGTATTGGCAGCTGAAAAGATCGAGAGCAGGGCTCGCCGTGTACCGATCCAGAGCAACACCTTTCGGTAACTCAGTGCAATCTGTTAGTGTTTTCTGTTTGCCTTTTGCATTCTGTGGCGGACGTCACAGAAGCGGCAACGGGATCCGCGACAAGATGCTTTGGCCGGGGATGCCGGGCGGCGTCACCTTCGTTGCCTGAGGGAGAAAGGACGGGGTCCGAGTGATCGTCGGAGTTCCAAAAGAGAGTTATCCCGGGGAGCGGCGAGTGGCGCTGGTGCCGCTGGTCATCCCCAACCTCACCAAAGCCGGACTGGAAGTGATGATTGAATCCGGCGCCGGAGAGCAAGCCGGCTATCCCGACAAAGCGTATGCGGAAAAAGGCGCGAAGATCGTTCCCGATCGTGCATCGGTGTTCAGCGCCGCCGACATTGTCGTGCAGGTGCTTTGTTACGGATCGAACGACATCACAGGCCAGGCTGATCTGCCGCTGATGCGGAAAGGGCAAACGCTGGTCGGGTTCCTGCGTCCGCTGGGATCAGAGGAAGTGGTGCAGCAGATCGCGCAGGCGGGCGTGAACTCGTTTTCCGTGGAACTGATGCCGCGCACCACCCGAGCCCAGAGCATGGATGCGCTTTCGTCCATGGGAACGATATGCGGCTACAAAGCGGTACTGCTGGCTGCGGAGACCTCGCTGCGAATCTTTCCCATGATGACCACTGCTGCGGGCACGATCACGCCGGCGCGCGTATTCGTGATCGGCGCGGGCGTGGCCGGGCTGCAGGCGATTTCTACTGCGCGCAGGCTGGGCGCGGTCGCGTCGGCCTATGACATGCGTCCGGCGGCCAAGGAGCAAGTGCAGAGCCTGGGCGGGCGTTTTGTGGAGCTGCCGATTGAAGCGCAGAACGCGCAGGACGCACGCGGCTACGGCACGGCACAGGATGAAACCTTCTATGCCCGCCAGCGCGAATTGCTGACAAGGGTGGTTGCGGAAAGCGATGTCGTCATTACCGCGGCGGTGATTCCCGGCAAAAAGTCGCCGGTGCTGATCACGACGGACATGGTGAAAGGCATGGCGCCCGGCTCGGTGATCGTAGATCTTGCTGCCGAGCGCGGCGGCAACTGTGAACTAACGCGCACTGGGCAAACCGTCAGGGAGCATGGGGTTGTCATCATCGGAGCGATCAATCTGGCCAGCAGCGTTCCCTATCACGCCAGCCAGATGTATGCGCGCAACGTCACGACGTTTCTCACCTACATGGTGAAGGACGGCAAACTGCAGGTGAATCCGCAGGACGAAATCGTCCGCGAGACTCTGGTGACGAGCGGAGGCGACATCGTCAACACGCGGGTGCGCGAGTTTTTCAAATTGCCGGCGCTGGCGCCGAAGTAGTCCGCCAGAGCGTATTGTTTTCGTTGCGAGAGGATCGGCGAACGGAGCCAGAAGGAATGCGAAGGAGCAATCATGCCAGCGGATTTCATCTCTAACCTTTACGTTTTTATTCTCGCCGGATTCGTTGGGTTTGAAGTGATCCGGCGGGTCTCGCCCCTGCTCCACACGCCACTGATGTCACTGACCAACGCGCTCGACGCCATCGTGGTGGTGGCAGCCATCATCATCGCGGGACGGCATGAGACGACTCTGACCACGGTGCTCGGCGCGATTGCCGTAGCGGCTTCGTTTAGCAACATGGTGGGCGGATTTCTGATTACCGACCGCATGCTGCGGATGTTCAAATCCAGGTCCAAACAATCATGACCGCGATTGCGCTTCAGCAGTATCTTGACTTCGCCTACATCGTCGCGGTCGTTCTCTTCGTTCTGTCACTCAAGTTTCTGAGTTCGCCGACGACCGCGCGCATGGGCGTGCTGGCGGGAGAGATCGGCGCGGCTCTGGCCGTCGGCGCAACGCTTTTCAATCCCGAGGTGGTGCAGTACCGGTGGATCCTGATCACGTTGATCGTGGGAGCTGGGGTCGGCATTCCGCTCGGCCTGGTGCATATGACCGCGGTGCCGCAACGAACGGCGTTGAGCCACGCCTTCGGCGCGCTTTCGGCGGCCATGATCGGTATTGCCGAGTTTTACGTCGGGACGGCGCCGGTCACGCGCTTTGAGATGGGCGAGATCGCGCTGGAAGTCATCATCGGGTCGCTCACCTTTACGGGCAGCGTGATAGCTGCCGGAAAGCTGCAGGAGTTGCTGCCGCAGCGGCCGATTGTCTATCGCGGCCAGAATATCGTCAGCTTGTCCGTTCTGGCGGGAGCGCTCGGACTGGCGATCGCGTTGGTCGTTAATCCCGCGCACGCGATCCTGTTCCCGATCATGGTGGTGGTGGCGCTGATTTTTGGCGTCCTGCTCGTTACCCCCATCGGCGGGGCTGACATGCCGACGGTCATCTCGCTGTTGAACTCTTATGCCGGTTTCTCGGCAGCCCTGCTGGGCTTTGTTCTGAACAGCAAGGTGCTGGTGGTGGCAGGAGCTCTGGATGGTTCTTCCGGTTTCGTCCTTTCCGTGATCATGTGCAAGGCGATGAACCGCTCCTTCACGAACGTAATGTTTGGAGCGTTTGGGCAGGTGCAGGCGTCTGCCGCCGCGGGCAAGGAAGAGCGAGTCGTGCGCAGCGCTTCACCGGAAGAGGCTGCATCGATTCTGGCGGCGGCGAACAAAGTCGTCGTCGTGCCCGGATATGGCATGGCCGTCGCGCAGGCGCAGCACAAGGTCCGCGAACTCTATGACCTTCTCAGCAAAAAAGGCGTTGATGTCCGCTTCGCGATTCATCCTGTGGCGGGACGCATGCCCGGCCACATGAATGTGCTGCTTGCCGAGGCCGATATTCCTTACGACCGGCTGGTCGAGATGGATGACATCAACGGCGATTTTCCGCAGACGGATGTCGCGCTCGTGATCGGCGCGAACGACGTGACCAATCCCGCTGCGCGCACGGACCAGTCAAGCCCGATTTTCGGCATGCCGATTCTTGATGTCGACAAGGCGCATACTGTGATGGTGATCAAGCGCAGCATGAATCCAGGCTTCGCGGGGATCGACAACCCGCTCTACTATCTGGACCAGACGCTGATGCTGTTTGGCGACGCGAAACAGTTTGTCGGCGGAATCGTGCGAGAGTTGGGCGGTGGACACTAGGCGCTCCCGAACTTTCGGTCTGCAGTCCTGCGAAGTCGTAAAAGCTAAGCGTGTAATCCTGCGCGTGTGCAAAATATTCCGGGTGAACTCAATGAAAAATCTAATTCTGGCAGCAGGAGTGATCCTTGTCGCGTCATTTTCGACGGCGCAGACGCAAACGAATCTCAATCTCATGCCGATGCCGGCGAGCGTGCAGGCGGGAACAGGTCGGCTTCCGATTACGCAGTCGTTTTCCGTGGCGGTGACGGGCTTTCATGATGCGTCGCTCGATTTGGCAGTGCAGAGGTTTCGAACGCAGCTCTCGCGCCAGACCGGGATTCCGTTCTATCCCAAGGGCGGCGCCGCGGCTACGTTCACGGTTCACGCCGATCATGGCCGCGAAGCGGTGCAGAGACTGGGCGAAGATGAATCCTACGAGCTTGTCGTCGCCGATTCCGGCGCGCAGCTTAACGCCGCAACGACCTTGGGCGCGTTGCGCGGTCTGCAGACTTTCCTTCAGCTAGTCCAGATTACGCCCGGAGGATTCGCCGCCCCTGCCGTCACCATCAAAGATCAGCCGCGCTTCCCATGGCGTGGTTTGATGATCGATGTCAGCCGCCACTTCATTCCGATCGAGGAACTCAAGCGCAACCTTGATGGCATGGCGGCGGTGAAGATGAATGTCTTCCACTGGCACCTTTCCGACGATCAGGGATTCCGCGTCGAGAGCAAGAAGTTCCCAAAGCTCCAGGAGATGGGCTCGGACGGGCTCTATTACACGCAGGATGAGGTTCGCGACCTGATTTCTTATGCGCATGAGCGTGGAATCCGCGTCGTGCCCGAATTTGACATGCCGGGACACAGCCGCTCGTGGTTTTTGGGGTATCCGGAACTGGCCAGCGGACCAGGCCCGTACAAGCTCGAAGGCGGCGGCATCGATCCCGCTATGGATCCGACACGGGAATCGACGTATAAGTTTCTCGAGAAATTCGTCGGAGAGATGGCGAAGCTCTTTCCCGACGCTTACTTTCACATCGGCGGCGATGAAGTCGACGGCAAACAGTGGGAAGCGAATCCGAAGATTCAGGCCTTCATGCAAGAGCACGGCATGAAGAACAGGCAGGATCTGCAGGCCTACTTCAATCAACACCTCGAAAAAATTCTGGAGAAGAATCACAAAATCATGGTGGGATGGGACGAAATCCTGCGTCCTGATCTGCCGAAGACGATCGTGGTGCAGTCATGGCGTGGCCAAGCATCGCTGGCTGCCGCCGCGAAACAAGGCTACAGCGGGTTGCTTTCCTACGGATACTATCTTGACCTGATGTGGCCGGCGGAGCGGCACTATGAGGTCGATCCCATGAGCGGAGCGGCGGCGAGCCTGAGCGCGGAGGAGAAAAGCCGGATTCTTGGCGGAGAATCCTGCCAGTGGGCGGAGTGGGTCACGCCGGAAAATGTCGATTCGCACATCTGGCCGCGCAATGCAGTTATTGCCGAACGGCTCTGGTCTCCGCAGGATGTCACAGATGTCCAGTCAATGTATGCGCGGCTTCATGCCGTCAGCCTAGATCTGGAGTGGCTCGGATTGAAGCATCGTTCCGCACGAGCCCTGATGCTGGAGAGAATGGCGGGAACTTCCGATATTTCGCCGCTGCGGGTTTTGGCGGATGTTGTCGAACCGGTCAAGGATTACAACCGGTGGAACGACGAAAAGGGCCCCATCGATTTTCACGCGCCGTTAAACCGGCTGATTGACGCTGTCTATCCAGAGAGTAATGTAGCCCGTCGTTTCAGCAACCTGGTGAAAAAGTTCGCCGAGAGCGGCTATAAGGACCGAGAGGCGGAGTCGCAGATTCGATCGATGCTTACGCTGTGGCGAGACAACGACGCGAAACTGCATCCCGTGCTCGAGCGGTCCTATTTGCTGCAGGAGGACATTCCGCTCTCGCAGAATCTGACGATGCTGGGCGCGGCCGGCTTGCAGGCTTTGGAGTACCTGGACGGGGGACAGCCTGAACCTGATCTATGGAAAACTCAGCAGATGGCGGTCGTCGCGCAGGCGAAGCAACGGAACGCCGATCTTCTGCTGATGGTGGCGGATGCTGTCGGGCAGCTGATCGAAGCCAGCGCAGCACCGGCACAACACAACTGACAATAACCGGCAACGGTCCGGCAATCTGCGATTATCGTCGATTTCGCGCCGAAGCGAAGTCGGCCTGTCCCTGCAAATCGGAGGCGCAACTTTCCGGCATGATATTCTATTGATAACAGCTGCGCACCGTCTTGGCGGAATTCCCCGCAGTTCCTGAAGAAACTCAGAAGCGGATCGAAGAGAAACCACAACCATGCTTTCCGTGAGCAATGTGTCCATGCGCTACGGCGCCAAAATACTGTTTGACGAGGTTACCGCCTCATTCGCCCCGGGCCGACGCTACGGTCTGACGGGACCGAACGGGGCGGGGAAATCGACCTTCATGAAGTTGCTGAGCGGCGAACTGGAGCCGCAGAAGGGAACGGTGGTCCGCCCGCGCAAGCTTGGCGTCCTGAGCCAGGATCAGTTCGCGTTCGATGCGTATTCGGTGGTTGACGCCGTCATTATGGGCAACAAGCGCCTCTGGGCAGCTCTGCAGGAGCGGGACGCGATCTATGCCAAGCACGACATGACTGATGAAGACGGCATGAAGCTCGGTGAACTGGAAGGCATCATTGGAGAAGAAGACGGCTACTCCGCCGAGAGCGATGCAGAGGTTCTGCTACAGGGCCTCGATATTCCTGGTGAACTGCATGCGCGCAAAATGAGCGAGTTGCAGGGCGGCCAGAAAGTGCGCGTGCTGCTGGCGCAGGCGTTATTCGGACATCCCCAGGCGCTGCTGCTCGACGAGCCTACGAACCACCTCGACCTCGATTCGATTCACTGGCTGCAGAACTTCCTCGCTGCCTACGACGGGGTGGTGATCACCATCTCGCACGATCGTCATTTCCTCAACAGCATCTGCACCCACATTGCCGACATCGACTACGAGACCATCATCACTTATAGCGGCGCATACGACGACATGGTTGTCGCCAAGACGCAAGTGCGGTCGCAGATTGAAGCGCAGAACGCGCAGCGCGAGAAGAAGATCGCGCAATTGAACGAGTTCATTGCCCGCTTTGCCGCCGGCACGCGATCCAGCCAGGTGCAGTCACGGCGCAAGGAAGTGGAGCGCCTGCAGGTCACCGAACTGGCGAAGTCGAATATTCAGAGGCCATTCATCAAGTTCGAGCAGAAACGTCCCTCGGGAAGGCACATCCTCGAGATCGAACATCTCAGCAAGTCCTACGATGACAACCGCGTTGTGCGCGACTTTACTGCGAGCATCGCCCGCGGCGAAAAAATCGCGCTGATGGGTCGGAACGGGGCGGGGAAGACCACACTGGTGAACGGGTTGCTGGCGAACTCGCCCACGACGCCGGAAGCGGAGTTGCGCAGGACCAGCGGTTATGACGGGCCCTTTGCTGATCAGGGGAAGGTGATCTGGGGGCATGAGGCATCGATCGGTTACTTTGCCCAGGATCACCGCAGCCTGATTGAAGACGGCACAACTGTTCTCGAATGGCTGCATCAGTGGAATCCTTCGGCGGTGGGGGAAGAATTGCGCGGAATTCTCGGCCAGATGTTGTTTGCGCGCGAGGAAGCAACGAAATCGACCAGCGTTCTCTCCGGTGGGGAAGCCGCGCGGCTACTCTTCTGCAAGCTGATGCTGCAGAAGCCGAACGTCCTGGTGCTGGACGAACCAACCAACCACCTTGATCTGGAGTCGATCAACGCACTCAACATCGCGCTGCAGCGCTATCAAGGTACGGTCCTGCTCGTGACGCATGACCACGATCTGATTGATGAAGTTGCCACCCGAATCTGGCACTTCGAAGGCGACCACCGGATCACCGATTTCAAGGGAAGCTATGAGGAATACCAGGCGGCGACGGTTGCGGTGTAGGCGCACGGGGCAGCGAATGGCGAGCCAGAGGAGGTTTGCACCATTCCGGTTGCATGTGAACTACCCGGGTTCTCCACAGACTTCCACAGCGATTGCAGTTGCGTTGTTGGGGATGAGTTGAAGATAATGTCGGCGAGCGTTTGCCGGGCCCGGGAAGTAGTGTATTGCCGTGTATAGCCGAACCGATCTACTGAGGATTTTGCACATCACGCAGCGCCAGTTGGCCAACTGGGAGAGGATTGGTCTGATCGCGTTCGCCGAGTCCTACTCCTTCGCAGACCTGCTGGAAGTCAAGAAAGTGCGGGACTTGTGCGCGATGAGCGTGCGTCCCACGATGATTCGCCAATCCCTGGAAGCGATGCGCAAGCAGGCCGCCGGCGTGGAGAAGCCTTTGCTGGAAGCCGGAGCCTGGTCGACGAAGAAGCATCGCGTGGCGTTTCGGCATCAGGGCAAACTGTTGGAGCCGATCGCCGGGCAATTTCTGATGGACTTCTCCGAACGCGAGAAGGTGGTGGCGAGCACTCCGATCCCGCGGACTGATCCAACTCCTCGGGAAAATGAAGCGGCAGCATGGTTTGCGCGCGGCATTGCTCTGGAAGAAGATCCCGCTACCCAGACCGAAGCCATTGCGGCGTATCAAAAAGTGTTGGACATCGAGCCGGTTCATGCCGCTGCCCACATCAACCTGGGCACGCTGTATTACAACCGGCAGGATTTCGCATTGGCCGAGCGGCATTATCGCCGCGCCATCGAAGCCGATCCGCGCTACGCCTTGGCCTACTTCGACCTGGGCAACGTGCTCGATGAAACCGGGCGCGTCCAGGAAGCGGTTCAGACCTACAAGACGGCGCTGCAACTGGCACCCACCTATGCCGACGCGCACTACAATCTCGCACTGGCTTTCGAAAAGATGCGCGAGCCGCGCAAAGCGCTTAAACATTGGCAGGCGTATATCAAGCTCGACACCTCGGGTCCGTGGTCGGTGCATGCGCGAAGCCAGATCAAGCGAATCTTGCAGGCAGATAGTTTGAAGCTGGTACACTCCCGCCGCAGCTAGGCCGATCCCTGCGACTCAACCATCCTGGTGCTAGAATTCAAAGTTTGTCTATTCTGCAGGTAAGGGGTATCCCATGCCCGAAACCGCGCTCCAAGCCTTGGTTCCCGCGCCACTTACTACGTTGACCGATGACGAGATTCTTTTCCGCGATAACATTCGCCAATTCGCTGACGAGAAGATTCGCCCGCTGGTCAAGGAAATGGATGAGAAAGGCGTCTTCAACAGGGAACTGATCCGGGAGTTCTTTCAACTTGGGCTCATGGGCATCGAGATTCCCGAGCAGTACGGCGGGGGGGGCGCCAAGTTCTTTGAGGCCATACTGGCGGTCGAGGAACTCTCGCGGGTCGACGCATCTGCCGGGGTCATAGTCGATGTGCAGAACACGCTGGTCAATAATGCGCTGCTACGCTGGGGAAATGAGGATCAGAAGAAACGCTACTTGCCGAAAATGGCGGTTGATACAGTGGGCGCCTATGCGTTGAGTGAAGCGGGGTCCGGATCGGATGCGTTCGCGCTGCAGACGCGGGCCAATTTGAAAGGATCAGGCTACGTTCTGAACGGGCGCAAATTGTGGATCACAAACTCCAAGGAAGCGGGGTTGTTTGTGCTCTTTGCGACACTGGATCCGTCCGCCGGGTACAAAGGCATCACAGCGTTCCTGGTCGAGAAGGATTTTCCAGGATTCAGCGTCGGCAAGAAGGAAGACAAGCTCGGCATTCGGGCTTCATCGACATGCGAATTGATTCTGGAAGACTGCCGTCTGCCGAAGGAGAACGTTCTGGGCGAGCCCGGCAAGGGCTACAAGATCGCGATCGAGACTCTGAATGAAGGCCGCATCGGCATTGGAGCGCAGATGATCGGCCTGGCCCACGGCGCGTGGGAATTTGCCTGCAAGTACGCGCAGGAGCGCAAACAGTTTGGCAAAGCAATCAGCGAATTCCAGGGGATTCAGTTCCAGATCGCGCAAATGGCGACCGAGATCGAGGCCGCCCGGCTCATGGTCTACAATGCCGCGCGCATGAAAGACGCGCGCGTCGGATTCGTGAAAGAAGCAGCCATGACCAAGCTATTTGCGTCGCAGGTCGCGGAACGGGTGACCTCGCTAGCCATTGAGATCTATGGCGGGTACGGGTTTACCAAGGATTATCCGGTCGAGAAGTACTGGCGCGACGCCAAGATCGGCAAGATCTACGAAGGCACGTCGAACATGCAGCTGGCCACGATTGCGAAGCTGCTGCTGGGCAAATGAACGCGACAGATCGTCATTGTGCGGACGGGTTGAAACGCAGCTCGACGATTTCTCTGGATTCGGAAGTCGCCGGGGCAAACTTCCACTGAGAAACAGCGTCTTCCGCAGCCTGGATCAGCACCGGGCTGCCACCCATCGGCTGAACCGATTTCACCTTGCCGTCCGGGGAGACAACTGCCATCACTTTCACGGTTCCGGCCAGGTTCATCCTTCGGGCAATTTCCGGGTAGCGCGGCATCGTCTTACGGAGAATTTTTCGATCGCTGGAGGTGGGTTCCGTCTGGGTCTGAGCTGCCGAAAACGCCTGAAGGCCAGAGAACAGTAGCAACAGAACTAGGAAGTATCGCATTCGCATGTTCGCGATCCTTGGGGGTAGATTCTGTTCCACAGATTTAGAAAAATCTTATGGGACAAGGCAGTTTTGCGACAGTGACGGAGGTAATGGCAGGCCGAGGAGGCACTCCGAAACCCTTGCTGGGCGGGCAGTTCGGCCCGGATCGAGGCCGGTGGAGCTGAATCCGGGTTGCTCATTATGTGCAGCGACTTGCACTTGAGGCGCCACTGAAACTGTGAAAAGACGTTGCTAACTGGATTCATTTCAGTGGTTTATCGAAGGTTCTTCTATTGGCGGATAGGGTGCAGGTTCCGTATTGCCCGCCAGTTCGGGGCAAAGATCGAGGTGCCGTTTTGACGACCCTGTTCAGCAACCCAGCCGTGAGTGCAGTCGCCTCCGTGGATGCTGCTCCTGTACGCAAGAAGCACAGCTGGTTGCCGCTGTTGACCGTCCTATTTCTGATCTCGTATGGGTTGATGACCATGCTGATCGTAGAGCAGGGGTCGACGATTGAGTCGCAGCGCGCGCTGATTCGCGAACTTTTCCGCGACAGCATGGAACTGTCTGCCGTCAAAATGAAAGCGCAGCAGGAGAAGGCGTTGAGCGACGGGGCGAAGACCCAAGCCTCCACAGCCAACCCGAAAGCTCAGAACCAGTCCCCGTTGACCCAGGTCCCCGCAGATCAGGCCCCGTCTTCCCAGGTGGCGCCGAGGAGTGGAACGCAGAACCAGGCGGTAAAACCGAAACAACGATTCCAGCTGCCGTCGAAGCCAGTATCCGACCCAGGGGATGCACGGCGAGCGTTGATTACGATCTAACTCCGCGAACGAAGTCGCGCCGAAAGGCGCAGGTGGAAAGAAACGATGAAGGCCCTGACCCTAGCCTTGTTGTTGAGCCTGGCTGTTCCACAACTAATCCCGCAGAAACCACTGCGGGAGCCTGTATCAACGACCGCGAAACATGCCAAAGGCGGACGTTGGTATCTTGCGGCCACTGGACACGCCGTCTATTGTTACGGGCCGGTCATGACCGTGCCGCGCGCGAACGGGGATCTGCAGCGCGTAGCCACCTTTTGCCGCAACGGCGACGCAGTAGTGCCTCTGAAAGACTAAGCTTCCCCATCCGCGGTCACCTGCCGATATCTTCGTTCCACAGGTCGGCGTGGGTTCGGATAAAATCCCTCATCATTTCAATACATTCGCGATCGTTGAGGACGACGACTTCGACTCGGTGTTGGCGAAAAAGCTCTTCGGCGCCCATAAAATTCTGATTTTCCCCGACGATCACCCGCGGAATCCGATAAAGGAGAGCGGTCCCCGTGCACATGATGCAGGGACTGAGCGTGCTGACTAGCGTAAGTTCGCTCCAGTCCCGACGGCGACCTGCGTTGCGCAGGCAGACGGTTTCGGCGTGGGCTGTGGGATCGCCAGTCTGAACGCGCAGATTGTGTCCGCGCGCAACGATCTGGCCGGCCTTGTCGGAAAGCACCGAGCCGATTGGCAAGCCACCTTCCGCCAGTCCGTTTCGGGCTTCGTCGAGCGCGAACCGCAGCAAAGCGTGATCGTCGATCATGGACAGTGCGCTGCCCGGGCCACTTTACAATTTGCCCTGCAGGAGATCCGATTTTCCCAAGGAATTGAGGCGAAGCGCGTCTTATCCGCTCGAGAAATCATCGCAGCCATTGTATTCGTATTGCCTCGGCAGGTTAAGAACACCACGGAGACTAGGCTGCAGATCCGGAGACGACGCGCGCCGGGACCTCCGAATTCTTCTGGAAAAACCGCCGGGGGTAGATGCGTTGAAAAGCTTTCCTATCGCGGTACGATCGAGCCATTTCAAGAAACATGCCGACATCTCGCTCGAGATCCAGCTGCTGACCGTCGAAATAGAAGTTGCGGATCGGGATTCGGGCGAAGTCCCGGCTGAGCTTTGGGTAGAGGGCTTCGCTTACGACGCCATTCATACAGGTGAACGGGCTGATGTCCACGATGCCGTCGATGCCATGCAGGGCAAGGTAGGCGCTTCGACCGACATTCATGACCATCTCTCCTTCGGCGCCGGGAAAGGGAAGGTACGGGTGCGCGAGCTGAAGGGTTTCCGCCACGCTGGGCTCTTCGTATCCGGCGAAATCATCAGCGAAGAGAGCTCGCAGTTTGTGCTCGTCACCGTGCTGGATATGTGCCCGCAACCTGGACTGAAGCATGTCCCAGGTGTAGCCTCGGCCGGCCAGTTTTAGGTTCCGTTGTTCCTCCATATTGGTGTAAGCAATCCATTCCGAGATGTCGCTCATCCAGCACTCAGCCCCCTGCGCCTCGAGCCGGCGCAACAATTCCTGGTTGCTGAAGGTGTTGAGCCGGCAGTAGATCTCTCCGACGATGCCGATTAAAGGCCGCTTGCGATCGAAGCGGGCAGGCACTCCACGGAATCGCTCTCTTGCGCGCAATAAAGCGGCGGTAATCGAACGCATCTGGCACGTGGCATTCGAACAGCTCTGTTCGATGACCTGACATAAGCTGTCAACCGATTCGCGGTAGGCCCGGTCGGCGTCTCCCGGCTGCATTTCGTAAGGTCGAACTTGCAGAAGCAGCTTGCGCAGAATGTCGGCCGAGACCAGAGCGCGCCACGCGCTCCGGACGAAGGCAGTGTCGAAGTTCTGGAAGTCGCTATATCCATGTTCCCCATGGGGAGAAAAGACGCGAACGTCTCCGTAGCCCTGTTCCTTCAATACCTTGCGCAAGAATGGGGCGTACTGGCCGAAGCGGCATGGTCCGTCTGTGGTTCCCATGAAAAAGACGGTACGCTTGGCTTCGAAGCCGGGTTGCTGAGCGATTTTCAAGAAGTCGCCGGTGGTGACTTTGGCCGGGAAACATTCGTCGCCGCTGGTGTACCGAGATCCCAACTCGAGCGTGCATGCGTCTGGAGGAGGAGTTGGCTGGGCATCCACTCCCATCCAGCGCAGAACGGCGCAGAGAGCCTCGACACTTCCCTCGGCCATGTCGGGAACATAGACCTTCGTCCCAGCCAACGGATGGTCGGAACCGATTTTTCGCGTTACGCAGCGGTGCGTGAAGAATGACATCGCAAAAACCCCGTGCTATCGAGAAAGGCTTCACAGCGAGTGATGTAGCCGGCGTCGTTCGAGTGTCCGTCGAATTGCAGGATTAAACTCGGTTTGCCGCTCGCCTCTTCTATGAAGGACTTGAGATACGAGTCCGGGCCGCATTTGAAGTTCGAGATGTAAATCAGGTGCAGGAACGGATGGCTGCGCGCGAAGCGGGCAGCGGCAAGGATGAGCCGCCCGGAGTGCCAATACATGTTGTCGTTGATTTCAGAAACATCCCCGGTGTCAAGTGGCAGAAAATCGAGTGGTACGATATTTACGCCGTACAGCGTCCGTAGTTTGCGGGGAATGTCGCAACAGGCAGCCCGGTCGTAGATGTTGTATGGGCGCCCCAGCAATATGATGCCCGGCTCCTGTTTCGCCTCGAGTGCCCGCACAGCCGATTGCCCTGCTTGTTGCAGGTCCCGGACAAATGATCGTTGTGCCTGGTAAGCCTGGGTCACGGCGAGGTCGCTCTCTCTTTTGCTGTGTCCCAGACTTAGAGCCAGAGTGCGCAATTCCGCGCTTACATGCTGCGGCCCCTGGCGAAAGTGGACGGTCGGACACAACAGTCTGCCCTCAAGGTCCCTCTCCAAGTCCTGCACGGCGCGCACCACGAACGGCAGAGTCTGGTTCCAGGGACAAAACTTCGACTCAGCCTTCATGAAGGGCGTCTCTGCATCCACAGCATTCGGCAGCAGAATATGGTGGACGTCTGATTTCAGCAGAGCTTGCACATGTCCATGCGCCAGTTGGACGGGGAAGCAGGGCTGAGCGATGGCTAATTCCTCGCCCTTGGCGGCGATGCCGGCATCGGTTGGCGGGGAAACGACTACGTTGTATCCCAGCGCCTGCAGATACGCGCACCAGAATGGAAAGCGATCGTAGAAGAACATGGCACGAGGAATGCCGATCGCCTTCCGGTCTTGCTGTGATGGCTTAGAGGAAGCTTCGAGCAGTCTGTCGCGGAGGGAAATCAGATCGTCAACGACCGGTTCGCGCTCTGTGCGGGATCGTTTGCGAAACTTGTCGGAGCACTGGTCGCCCCAATAGGTTTTCTCTCCTTCGATCACGAACTCCTTCATGTCGCAATAATTCGAGCAGGCACGGCAGACGAAATCACGGCTCGTCCATTTCACTCGTGCCAGGTCAAATCCACGGAACTTGCTGGCTTGGCCGCTGTCCAACATGCGGTCGCGCGCGATCAGGGCCATGCCGATGGCGCCAATCACTCCATTGTGGGGCGGAACGATAATTGGCCTCTTGAGGATGATTGAGAAAGCGGCAGCGATGGCGTCATTGTAAGCTGTGCCTCCCTGAAAATAGATGACGTCACCGAGCCGGCGCCCGCGCACCACGCGGTTCAGATAATTGAGGGCGACGGAGTAGGCGAGTCCGGCACAGAGATCGGGGACGGCGGCCCCCTTTAGAAGCAAACTGCTCACGTCGCGTCCCATGAACACAGTGCACCGCTCGCCGAGCCGGATAGGGTGCTGCGAGGACAGGGCCAGTCGCGCAAACTCGCCCTTGATTGCGACCCCAAGCTTCTCCGCCTGTTCTTCCAGGAACGAACCCGTTCCGGCGGCGCAGGCCTCATTCATGCAGAAATCGACGACCACGCCATTGCGGAGACGAATGAATTTGGAATCCTGTCCACCAATCTCGAAGATGGTATCGACGAGTGGCATGTTCATCTTCCGGCACACGTGGGTTGCCCCGGTCTTGTGCGCGGTGATCTCGTCGCTTACCGAGTCGGCGCCGGTAAGTTCCCCAATGAGCTCTCTTCCTGACCCGGTGGTCCCGACGCCTCGAATTCGGATGCCTGAGCCCAATTCTTGCTCTATTTCACGCAGGCCCGCCGACACAACCTCAATCGGCCGGCCAGCCGTGGGAACGTAGATCTCCTTGAGCAAATTGCAATGCTTGTCGAGCACCACGAGGTTCGTGCTCACTGAACCGACATCGATGCCGAGGTAAGCGTCGACGCCGCCGGACGGCAGACCTGGACGGACAGCCGGCATCTGATTGCGAAGCAGACACACGTTGTCGAGCGAAAGGGCGTCAGTCGTTGGAATCCGCTCGGCGTCGCCAGTTGTATCGCGAAACTCCGGGAAGGCAAGCCGTTTGGCTTTACCCTTTGCGTCAAGGGCAGCCATGCCCGCTCCGAGTGCGGGCATCCAGCAGGGCGCATCTGGGACCACGAATTCGGAGTCGCGCAGGCCGAACGCTTCCTGCAGGGCGCGGCGCACGCCTGCATTCAGAGCGACTCCGCCCACAAACGCGACGGGTGGCACCAACCGCCGTCCCTTGACGATGCTCGATTTGAAATTCCTGGCGACCGCGTCGCACAGGCCGCGAAGGATCTGATCTGCGGCATATCCTTTCTGCTGGGCATGGATCATGTCGGTTTTCGCGAAGACCGAACAGCGGCCCGCCACCCGAGCGGCGCACACGGCACGGCAAGAGGCAGCTCCAACGTCCTCGACGTCGTAAAGAAGGCGCAGAGCCTGCTGATCAATAAAGGATCCAGTTCCAGCCGCGCACTCGCTGCTGGATTGGTAGTCGAGGATGCCGAGGTCGTTGGAGCTGCAGGACTCGCTCAGGCGAAGATACTTGGAAGTGTCTCCTCCGATTTCGATTACGGTGCGAACCTGAGGATAGAGTGAGCGGATGCCGCGGACCAGTGCACGAAATTCGTTCTCGAATTCGGCATCGAAGATGGCAGCGATTCTCTTTCCTCCGGATCCCGTGAAACGAATGGCCGCAATCGAATCCTCTGGCACCAGTTCATAGAGGTCCCGCAACAACTCGGATGCGGCCCGCAGGGGATTACCCTGAACGCGCCTGTATGTAGAGAAAAGGAGAGGAAGGTTGCGCCGGCCATCGGTTACGGGCAGGGAGGGGAAGAAAAACGTCGATTCGGCGATGCGTTCGGCGATTGGAGCGTCTGCGATCGCTCCGACGGCGGCCAACTTCACGCTGACTGCACCGACATCGAGGCCAATGTGGATCATCCGGCGAGCCCTCTTCTCTGTTCTTCCCGACTCCGGGGGACGGCAATCGTTCAGCCCAATATCAGGAGTCCTCAACAGCGAAGGCAAAGGCCTACTTTGGCGAGAAAAGTGAGGTCTGGGTCAGGCGAGGATTCCGCTTGCGCAGTGCCGCATGAGCGAGGCATGTTCAGCAGGTCGGGGGACTCTGATAGACGCCCAGAAGATCGTGCGGACGAAGCAGAAGGATTTCCCTGCGCATGGGGCGCTTCCTGCTGCGCAGCGGAGGGGGCCATTTCGTAAGCGAATCCCTCGGATTCATCATAGGGAGTGTTCGGTATATCTTCCGCCGGCACGACGGAAGCGAGGACGATCAGCAGAACTGCCAGAAGGGCGAAACTGCGATGCAATCGCCTCATTTGGTCCGTCTACCTCCACCGGACGAGCGAGCTTGCCCCAACTATGGCCGGATCGGTCGGTGACGGGCCTTTCCAGCCGCTGGTGAAGACTCTTTAGCGTATTGGGCCTGTTCTCGTCTGTGATTCACGTCACTGCTTGGCGGAGAATTCCACACTCAACCCACCGGCCATGGTGGTCGTTGCGGACTGATCAGGGTCTTGATCCTCTTTTATTCATCATCAGTTAACATGCGTGAAACCTGTACGAAATCTTGCGGCAATAAAGTGGCGGGGCTCCAAACAGCGGCGTTTGTGCACTTGGAGCGGCTCAAAACTTTCGATATGGATAAGCCGATTTTCGCCATTCCAGCCGGGCCGCATCCACTCGTCTTCGTTGTCGAGGACGAGGAGGAGATTGCGGGCTTGATCTCATTTGCCCTGCGGTCCGCGGGATTTGACGTACAGAGCTTTGCCGACGGAACCTCGGTGCTGACGGAAGGAGTTCGCCTAAAGCCGGCGCTGTTCCTGCTGGATGTCATGCTGCCGGGTTGTGACGGCTTTGAACTCGGGCGTCAAATACGGAAGGATTCTGTTCTGGCCACTACTCCTGTGATCTTTCTTACCGCCCGGGCTTCGGAGGCTGACCGCATCAGGGGCTTGGAGATAGGTGACGATTACGTCACGAAGCCCTTCAGCCCGCGCGAGTTAGTCGCTCGGATACGCGGAGTGCTTCGCGCCTCGCGCGAGGCTCAGGCTGAGGCTGAGATTATGCGCTTCGGCGAGCTCGAAATCGACCTTTCGTCGATGACCCTCAACCTGCGCGGGGAAAATGTTCCGGCGACCGTACGGGAGTTCCGGTTGCTGCAGTATCTCGCCAGCCACCGCGGCAGGGTGCTTACTCGCGATCAACTCCTGAAAGCAGTCTGGAAAGAAACGCCATTCGTGACCCCGCGGTCGATCGACGTATATATTCGCCGGCTTCGGGAGAAAATCGAGCCGGACGCTCGGCGTCCGCAGTACCTCAAAACCTTGCGCGGGATCGGGTATCGGTTCGAGTCACCGAAGTAGCAAACGAGCCCGGCGCTGCGGAAGAATACTCGCACACCATCGAAGAGCTCCCTTCGCGAAAAGGGAAGAGCGGATCCTAATCCGGCGGAATCGCGCCCGAGGATGCGGTCTGCTGGGCAATGCTGCCAGCCAGTTCGCTCCCGCTTGTTCCGACGATGAGCGAGGCGGATCCGTCGGAGATGAGATAGAGAATCTGGGTGTGGTCGCCTCCGACGGTAAAGGAAACAACGCGGCCGTCGGAACTCACGCTGTAAGTTCCAGAGGCCGGCCCCTTGCGCGCCGTCTGTCCGCCCAGATCGACGAAATAGTCGTTGAACGTTACCTGCGAACTTCCGTCGAAGGTCAGCACGCCGACCTTGTTCACCGATGGAGCGCCCTGAGACTCGGTTCCAAACATGTAGAACGCGAAGTTCCCTTTCAAGGAGGCCGCCGAAAACGAGGTTTCCTGCTGCTGATCGATCCTGCCGACGACCGACAAATTGGCGCTATTCACCATCAGGAGTCCGGAAGACGAATTCACCATCCACACGATGAGCGAGATTGGGCTCATGCCCTGAGGATTGAGGGTGATGGCGGCACGTCCGGTTGAATCGACCGCATAGCTGCCGGTGAGAGGCACGTTAGCGGCCGCGTTGCCGTCCTGAACCGCGTCATAGCTGCCGCCAGTGATGTTACCGTTGCCATCGCTTATGAACTCGCCCAGGCTGTTGGCGCCGAAGGAAGAGGTCAGGGTATCGCCCCGGCCGCGGAAAGAGAGTCCGCCCTGCAAACTTGCATTACTGAAGGGGCCGGCAGACTGCTGGTCGGCGCGGCCGCCGCCCAGAGTTCCTGAATCGGTTTCCAGGAACTTGAGGATATTCGAGTCCACGACGTAGTAGATGTAATTGGACTCATTTCCCGCGCCATCGTTCAATTCGACCGTTCCACGGCCGTTGGTGTCGGGCGACGTCATTACCCCCAAGATCGAGGTAGCCCCCGGCACTCCATCGCGGACGACGTCCTCAGTGCCGGTGATGGCGCCTTGCTGCAGAATCATTTGACCGACGCTGGAGACCGACCCTTGCGCGGCACTATTTGCAACTGAAGAGTGGAGACGAAACACAAAAGTTCCGGTGGGGGCTGCAGAAAACGCCGCCGGATTTTGCTGCAGAGCCACGCCCGATCCGGTAGCGAACGAATCGTACTCAATCAGGTATAGCGAAGAAGTGGAGAGGATCGTCATGGCGAACTGCACCTGGCCCCGAGAGGAATTCAGGGTCATGGTCACGTTGCCATTGTTATTCACCGTGTAGGATCCGGTAATTGGGTTGCTTGAGACGGTTGAATTTTGTATGAAGTCATCGATCCCGTCAGTGATGTTCCCGTTGCCGTCGGCGATAAACGTACCGGATTCCTGGTACGGTCCACCGCCGGAGCCGTATGAAGTACCTGACAAGGTATAGGTGAAGTTTCCTTTGAGGTTTGCGTTCGAAAACATCGGATGGGAAGAACTGGAGTTACTGCAGCTAATCACAAAGCAGAGCAGAAGAAACACAATGGCCGACAGTCCGATTCGGATCTCTGGTTGCGGTCCGCTTCGCGAGAAAGAACCGCTGTAACGACGAGCCACGACACGCATTTCAGAGTTCCTATCGCGAGCCAGGCATGAGTTTCATTCTTCAGACCGCAGAAACTCAGGCCCACAACGGCTGCAGTGGAAAAGTAGACAATCCTCGGGGGAGTAGCAATTCGAGCTACAGTGGCGCTTTTCAGCAGAGTGAATTGTATCGGAGATAAATGAAACTGTCGTCGGAAAAAATCCCGAAGCGGGAGGGTCAAACTTCTCCAGAGTAAGAAGGGCAGGCCGTTTCAGCCTGCCCCGACTGCGGGTGATTGGCGCAATGGATTCAATGGCTGGTATTTTCCGGACGGGATCCCAGCTTCCGTCTGGTAAATAGCCCCACCGCAATCAGGCCACTTCCGAACAGGGCGAGGGTTCCCGGCTCAGGGGAAACCGCGAAGTTCCCGCTGAAGTTCGTTTGCCCCCCTGCGTCCGTGAAGGTGATTTGTCCATTCTGCATGGTGACTACTACGTCCTTCACCGTGGTTGATTGAATCGTGATAGGTCCGCTATTTACGGCTAGTTGTTGCCCATCAATCGTGATCATCACGTTTGTGAGAGTGCCGGTGAAGGACCAGGTACCTTTCCACTCGTTCGTAAACCCATTTACCAAGTGGCAACTTGCGCCGACCGCGCAGGACCAGCTCGCAGCCGAGAACTGGCCGGAGAACGTGAAGCCGCCGAAACCGCCGTTGTAGGTGTCCACGACCTTGAAAGCTCCACCAGGGCCGAAGACGGATGTCTCGTTTGTGCTTCCCGTTCCAATCACGCCATTGCCAAGAGGCACCATGGTAGTAGCGCAGGTAGCAGAGCCGCAACCCGTCGTGTACTCCAGGTTGCCGGTAGTGAATGTGAGGGTACCTATATTGCCGTCAGTCACATCGTATCCAGCCATGGAGCCAGTAAATCCCATGATGCTGACGAGGGTCGAACCGCCCAAGCTGAGAGTCCCGGAACTCTGACCGGTTCCAGTAAAAGTGCCGTCACTGTTAAGAAAGGTCACATCGTCTTGGGCCAAGACCGGCAGCCAAGCGTAAGCTGCGACCAAAGCGAACAACAGAACCCTGACTAGCTTCATCGTCCACCTCCTTAGAACTCTGGGCGGCCTTACAGCTTCTGTGTCGGTTGTTCGAATGCTTCCGGGACTATCTGGCTCAGACACCTAAGCCCGAACGCAAATACTTTAGAATGCGATCGCTACATGTTTATGACCGCAATTTAAATAGTCGATGAATTTCGAGTTGCCCGAGATACCGGCTGTGGAAAACAGCTATCGGCGGATGATTTGAGAGGGCTAGCTTCGGCTGAGGTCGGTGGCTATCCTCTTCGCAACTGTCCCAGCAACTTTCTGACATCGTCGGCGCTGGAGTAGTTCGGGTCGAGCTTTAAGACTTCTTCCAGATGATGCCGCGCAAGGGCTGTCTGGCCGCTTCTCTCGTAGGCGAGCCCCAAGTGGAAGTGAAGTGTCGGATTCTCAGGCGACTTGCTTTTCTTCGATAAATCCATTGCTTGCAGAAACGAATCAATAGCGGATCGGTAGGCTCCCTTTTGATAAAGCACCCACCCAAGCGTGTCGGCGGCATTGGGAGAGTTGGGCATGTTGCGACGGGCGCTCTGGGCGAGCGACAGCGCAATGTCGAGATTTCCGCCGGTGCGGGTCAAAAGCGAAGCCATATTGTTGGCGGCCTGAGGGTTTCCGGGCTCGATATCCAGTGCTTCCTGATAAGACTGCCGGGCATCGTCGGGATCGCGCCGGCTTTCGTAGATGCGGCCAATCAGAATGTAAAACTCGATCTGCCTGGGACTGCTTTGAAGGGCGAGCCGGCTGGTCGTGAGGGCTTTGTCGATTTCGCCCCGGGCCACCTGGACCTGGGCCAGTTTGAGCCAGGCGTCCGCGTTGTTCCTGTCGAGATCAGCAGACTTCTTCAGGTCTGACTCTGCCGTTTCCAGATCGCTCTTCGTCTTACGATGATCGAAAAGAACGCTCCCCAGAAGATCGTAGAATGCGCTGATCTCGGGCACCTTCGCGATCTGGGTCTGTGCTGCGGCGATAGCCTTGTCGGTTTGCCCTTGGGCAACGTAGGCTTTCATAAGACAAGCCAAAGCGTCGTTCGAAGTCGGATCGCGATCCAGAGTCTGCAGATAGAACCGTTCCGCCTCGGCGTAATTTTTCTGTGCGAGCCGGATGTTTCCCATTTGCATATAACCATCGGGCGCCTGCGGGCCGGTGCTGATCGCTTTTCTGGCATCGCTTTCTGCGCGCGGGAGGTCATTCCGGTTCAAGAACGAGATGGCCCGCATGGCGTAGCCCCCCGGCGAGTTCGGAAGAAGACGGATGACCTGATTCGACGTTTGTTCTAGGGCTTCCATGTCGTTTTGCCGGAGCTCTGCCGTGGCCAACGCGACCTGCGCCTGGCTCAGATCGGGATTCCGCTTCACGGCGTTCTGCCAGGAATTCTGGGCTTGGGCAAGATTTCCAGTTCTCGCAAATGCGAGGCCAAGGTGGTAGTAGGCCACGGCGTTGTCGGGATCGCTTTGCAGGGCCGCCTGCAGTGCCTGGGTGGCTTCTTTGACTTTCCCGTTGTGCAGATCGATTTCACCGCGGAAGGTCAGAGCCGCCGCATCCCTGGGCGTTGCCTTCAGGATCTCGCTATCGAGTTCGTCAGCCTCGTCAAACCGGTTTTTGAGAATGAGAAGCTGAACGTAGTTCTTCCTCACTAGAAGATCGCTGGGGTGCTCCCGAAAAAGCTCGGAGTATTCGGCTGTGGCCTTATCAAGATCGCCGGTGGAAAAATAGAAGTCTCCGAGCATGCGATACGCCTCCGTATCACTTGCCAGGTCGCGCTTGGTTTGTTTGAGAAACTGTTCAGCCTGATCCTTCTTGCCTTCGTCTAGGTAGAGGCGGACCAGGGCGGATCGAGCGTCGAGGTCCCTGGGGTCTTGCGCAATGGCGGCTTGCATCTCGTGCTCCGACTCGGATAGGCGGCCGCGTGCCTGATCATAGGTGGCCAGAGCGAGGCGAGTCTGAACCGCCCTGGGATCGAGTTCGACCGCTCTTTTGAAATCCTGCCCGGCTTCATCCGGTTCCTCGGCCTTCATCTCGAGTGAAGCCAGCATTACGAAAGCTTGCGATCGAGTTGGATCGAGAGCGATCGACTTCTGCATTTCGCGGATCGCCGCCGGGATGTTGTTTTGAGCGGTCAACAACGCGGCAGCGGTTGAGTGTACGACCGCATCATTCGCTTTCTCCTGAAGCAGCCAGTCCGTCTGCTCCTGAGCCTGCGGAAGTTGGTGCGCGGCGATGAGCAGGTTCGCCAGATCAACGCGAGCAAGGTAATTCTCCGGCTGAAGTTCAACGCTGCGGGTAAATTCCTGATAGGCGGGAGTCCATTGTTGCAACCGGGTGTAGACTCGAGCCAATTGGTAGTGGGCCTCTGCGTATTGCGGATCCACCTGGATGGCGTTGGTGAACTGAATCATTGCCTCGCGGTACTTAGCCTTCTCGAAGTACCGTTGTCCACTTTCGAGATACTTCTGTTTGCGGACATTCGGATCGCGCGAGCAGCCGGCGAGGGCCAGAAGCAAGGCAATCAACGTGGCTGAACGAAAAAGAGGTTGATTCATAGGTGTCTCCAGGTATTCCTGAACCTCAACATGCCGCTGTGTTTACCGCGGCACATAAACGTCAATTCTGGGTACAGCGACGCTCAGCAGCGAAAGTAAACGTCGCTGGGCGTCGGCTGGGCTTTCGTTCTGCCGAATTTCGGTTGCAACGCGGATCAATGACCCATCACTTCGGTTCAGTCGAATAGAATCCTCGACGAGATAGAACTTTGCCCAATATTCACTGGCCACGGCTCGGCCGTGCGCCCAGTACCAGTAAATGGCCAGACCGCGTTGAGACCCTTTGGAGATCAGGTAACGATTGGCGGCAAAAGGTGCGCGCCCCGGCAACGAAATCTCGATCAGGCTCGACCGCAATGGGGTCCAACCGGCCCCGGGCAGGCAGTTTTTCGGGGAGTGGAGGGTGTCGCCTGCGCGTTGGCTGGGAAAGTACGCGACAAACAGGTTTACCGGCAACCCCTGGTTTGCGGTCGTGTAATCGCGAAGAAGAAAATCGCCGGGACCGAGAGTCTCGCGAACGTCCGGATCGATCTTCAGAGGTTGTCCTGCCCATGATCCCAGGCGGTAGGGAAAAGAATCGAAACTTGGGCGGGAAGCGATAATCTCCCCTCTTCCCCTCGCCGCCAAGAAAAACGCGCTGCCGGCAAGCAGCATGCAAACAGCGAGGAAGCGGAGGTTCTCAGTTGTGACCATGAGGCCTCCAAGAAGCAGCCCCGGTGAGAGCCTGTTGCACCAGGATGAGCATCGCGAGCGAGACCAGAAACACCAGCCAGCCTGAGAAGCTGTGGAAGAATCCTTCTGCAGTGCCCGGGCTCCAGTACTGCACCAGTACGCCGGTGACGACAATGCGCAGGCTGTTCGCGAAGACCGCGATTGGAACTGCAGCCAGGAGCAAGGCTATCCGCACGCGCTTGCTGCTATGAGTCAGATAACCGTAGATTACGGCCAAAGTGATGAGGGACAGTAGAGACCGAATCCCGCTGCAGGCGTCCGCCACCTCCAACGACATCGTGGGCAGGTTGATGATATTTCCTTCGCGCAGGACGGGTACGCCTAACAGTGGCAACAAGCCGGCCGCAATTCTCGATGAGACCTGCTGCAACGGGAACGTGAGCTCGTTGAAGACCAATGCCGGGAACGGAATCATGAGCAGCAGAAATGCCAGGGGGAACCAGGCAGCGCGCAGATGATTCGTTCCCAGGAAGACCACAACTAATCCGGCGATCAGGAATAACAGAGAGACTCGGGCCAGAAACAACTCGGCGCCCAACACTCCGAGAACCAGCACCAACTGGGCCAAAGCCACGAGCAATAGTCCCCAGGAGGATGGGTTGCGAGGCAGAGCGAGCAGCCGGGATCGGTCTTTCCAGAGGACAAAGGCAGAAAATGCCGGGACCAGAAATCCGTAGGAGAAGTTCGAGTCCGCGTGCCACTGAAGAACGAGATGAAGAAGAATCGAAGAATACAGCCAGGCCACCAATGCAAAGGCCAGGAGCGCCTGCAAAGCAAGAATGGCTCCAGGCGAGCGCAGGAGAGTCTCGTCGCTAACGAGTGCGAGTTTTGATAACTGATTCATGCATCAGTAACGATGCAAGTAACTCGAGCCCGAGCCTGCGGGATCACACCGCCGACGCAGCCAGCGACAACCGGGGAATACTGTCGCGCGGCGTCTGATCGTCGAAGTCAAGTCCGCGCGTCCATTTTCGCGCGCCGTGATTTGACACAAAATAACGCGCGACGACACGGATGATGAACGCACCAGTGAATTCTTCACAAGTGGGCATTCAAAGGGAACAAAGAGCAGGCACTTTTAACCGAAAATTAACAGTGGCTTATCAGCAGAGTTCACTCCGTGTGGTACCTTGACTAGCAATTTTGCGGCAGAGGTTTGACTGGTTTGTACTCTTCGAGGTTGCGAGTCATTCGAAGAAATCTTAGCTTCCGATTGCGTTTGGCCAGTTGCGATCTGACGCGGATATGGTGCAAAGAGGCAACCGTCCGGCTGATTCCGTCCGCCTCATCCACCAAGGGGCGTTGCCGAAATCGGCTTTCGCGACAACGGTTTGCAATGAACTGAGCGCGTGCAATACCGATCGCTCAAAACGAAGTGTGAGATAACGTGTCGCGACCGGCGACCCATCGTATGAAGGCGGCGATTGCTCTAGCAATGACCTTGACCGTCGTATCTCCGGCGATTGCGGAGTGGTCTGGGGTCCCGCGCAAAGCCAAGCCAGCGCAGGCCGCCACTTCCGTTGCTCCAGTTTTGTCCAGCGACTCTGATGCGCCGCCAGATCCGGCACCGTCCATCGTTCCGGGGCCTGCCTACACGATCGGATTAGGTGACGTGTTGCGCATCTCAGTCTGGAAGGAGCCCGAGTTTTCGTCCACTTTGCAGGTTCGTTCTGACGGGATGATCTCACTTCCTCTGCTCAACGACGTGAAGGCTGTGGGATCCACTCCGATGGAACTGGCCTCGTCTCTGTCTGAGAAATTGAAGAAGTACGTGGACGATCCGCGAGTAACGGTAATCGTCACGCAGGCGAAGCCTCCAATTATCTACATGGTTGGAGAAGTCGGGCACCACGGACCCATGTCACTGACGCCCAACATGACGGTGCTGCAAGCCCTGGTGACGGCGGGTATGACGACGTTTGCCAACACGAAAAAAGTTTACGTGCTGCGCATGGAGAATGGCGTCGAGAAGAAACTGCACGTGAATTACAAGAGTCTGGTCAAAGGCAAGGCGATGAACCAGAACATTCTGCTGAGGCCGGGAGATATGGTGATCGTGCCATAGCGGACTTGAATCGGCGCAGCGCGGCGAAGGCAGTTCGCCTGGTTGGAAGCGCAACAAGGATGATTGCGAATCGTGAACTCGGGATGGAAGACTACCTGGCCATTGCCCGGCGGCGCTTTCTTTGGGTGATTGTTCCCGTGCTCATCGCGAGCGGAGTTGGCTTCCTCTCCTCCTATCTGGTCACGCCTGCATACACGTCGCATGCGCTCCTGCTGGTGGAGGGGCAGGTGGTTCCGACAGGTTATGTCAACCCGATTGTCACCGAGCGCGTGAGCGAGCGCATGATCACGCTGCAACAGAATGTTCTCAGCCGGGAGCGATTGCAGCCGCTGGTGAATCGCCTGGGATTGGTGCGAAAGGGCAAGCCGGTTGACAGCATCATCGATCAGATTCGGAGCAATCTTACGGTCAGTCCATACCACCGGGGCGGAGCAGGAGGCACAGCGGATGTTTCCGGCTTCTACGTAAATTACACGACGGATAATCCCCGTGACGCCCAACAGGTTTGCGCCGAGGTGACTTCACTCTTGCTGACCGAGAACGTGGAAGTGCGGGAGCAGGTGGCCCAGACGACCACCGATTTTCTCTCCCGCCAACTGGATGAGGCGAAGCACAACCTCGACGAGATGGATTCCAAGCTGTCGCGGTTCAAGATCGAACATTTTGGCCGGTTACCGGGCGACATGGAGGCAAACCTGAGGATGTTGTCGGGCTTGAACTCTGAGCTCGACGCGACTACGCAGAACATCAGCCGTCTGCAGCAGGACAAATCGTATGCGGAGATGCTCCTGGGACAAGAGCTGGCGGCGTGGAAATCGGCCCAGGCGGCCCCGAGCTATTCGAGTCTGAGGCAGCAGCTTCTAAGACTGCAGAATCAGCTGGTGCTGTTGCAGATGCGCTATACCGACGATTTCCCCGACGTGGTGAAGACCAAGAGTGACATTCAGCAGCTGCAGGTCAAGCTCAAGGAGATCAATGCGGAAGCCGACGAGTCCGATGCTCTCCGCGACGCCACCGTTCCGCGAGGGGGAACACACCTGGAACCGCCGGAAATTATGCGTTTGCGGGAACAGATCCGGCTCACAGACAGAGCCATCGAGCGCACGACCGCGGCACAGAAGCGTTTGCAGGATCGCATCGATGCATTTCAAAAGCGCTTCACGATGGATCCTGAGATTGAGGACGAGTACAAGCAGCTGACTCGAGACAGCGCTACCGCGCACAACATCTACGATCAGCTTCTGACCAACAAAAGCACGGCCGAGATACAGACCGAGATGGAGCGAAGCCAGGAGGGTGAACAGCTGAAGTTGCTGGATCCGGCGGGCCTGCCGGACTCTCCCAGTTCTCCGGTCCGGTCGAGGTTTGCGCTGTATGGCCTCGGCGCCGGTCTGGCTATCGGGTTAAGCCTTGCTTTCTGGCTTGAGGTGCAAGACAAGGCTCTCCGCAACGAAGCCGATGTCACGGCGGCGCTGGAACTGCCGATGCTTGCCTCGGTGCCGTGGGTGGGCATTGAGGCCAATGGCAAAAGCTTGAAAGGGAGATTGACCAGCATTGGGCGCGCAGGGTAGTGCCTGAGTTCAAATCAGGCCAGCTGGACGGCTGAGGGACCTCATGGGCGCAATCCGGAAGTTACGAAGGAGCGTTGGGTTGGACGAAGGCGCTTTCCAGGCTTTTGACGCGGAGTTCGATGGCTTGGACGAAAGTCCTGAAGCTGCGCCGGTGGCAGATGTCATTGCTCCGGAGCGCTCCGAGTCGAACCTCAGGTCGTCAGGCGACTCCAGTATCCGCGACTCTTTGTTAGCGGGCTGCCGTCGCGCCAACTGGGTCCTCGATCCGCAGATGACGGTTTTCTTTCATGGCGGAGAACACGTCGGCGGGGCGGAAGAGTTTCGGTCGCTTCGTTCCCATCTCTACCGGGCGAGGAAAAAGCAGAGTTTGAAGTCAGTGCTGGTCGCCAGTGCCCTTTCGGGGGAAGGCAGATCTTTCGTTGCGGTGAATCTCGCTCAGGCTTTGGCCCTGCAGGCGGGTTGCCGAGTGTTGCTGATTGATGCCGACCTACGCAACCCGCGACTCCATTCTGCGCTGGGAACTGCCGCCGAGCCGGGATTTTCGGATTACCTGCTGGGAGAAGCCGATGAGCTGGCGGTCATGCAGCGGGGGCATGCCGATGGGTTCTTTCTTATTCCTTCGGGCCGGCCGGTCGGCGGTCAAACCGAACTCGTGGCGAATGGAAGGCTGCAATCGCTGATTGAGCAGGTGGAGTCGCTCTTCGACTGGATCATTGTCGATTCGCCACCAGCGATATCGGTGACCGACGCCTCCTTGCTGGCCAATTCCTGCGACGGGGTTGTTCTCATCGTTCGCTCGCATTCGACGCCATTCGACGTTGTGCGAAAGGCCCGCGAGAGATTCCGCGAAGAATCGATGGTCGGCGTTGTGCTGAACAAGATTGTATCCAAGGCTTCTCCTCGGGTTTCCTTCTGACCGGTGAGGCGCCCCAGTCCAGACCTTCATGAGGAATTTCCCTGCCCATGGACTTAATCAGCAGACCCGCAAAGGAAAGGCTGACGGCGACTTCGGTGCTCGACCTGCCCAGCGTCTTGGTCATCGCCGCAGCAAGTGTCGCTCTAGCGTTGCCAATGCTCATTTACGGACCGATGCCGTGGGGCAACGACACCTACCAACACCTCAACTTCGCCAAGTACTTCAGTGAACAGTTTTGGGCGGGCGACTGGTATCCGCGGTGGTTGATTGGAATGTGCCACGGGTTGGGCTCACCGACGCTTTTTATCTATCCGCCGTTCCCAAGCTATGTCGTCGCGCTGTTCGTGCCACTGGGGAAGGTACTGCATTTCGACGCATTCAAGATGGGGGAGTTCCTGGCCCTCTTCGGGTCCGGGATTTGCGCGTTTCTGTGGTTGCGAACCATGGCAAGCCGAGGTGTCGCGCTCCTGTGCGCCGCGCTTTACCTTATGATGCCCTTTCATCTCGCGATTGATTTCTACCGGCGCGATGCGTTGGCGGAATGCTGGGCGTTGGTTTGGATGCCGCTAATCCTATATTTCACGGCGAAGACGGTGGAACGAGGAGGCGTATACCTACTGGGCCTCGGCGTGGCCTATGCGTTGCTGATCGTGAGCCATCTAGTGGCCGTGTTTCTTTTCTCTCTGATCCCATTGGCTCTGGCCCTGTTCCTTGCACCTCGCGGCAAGGAATTCAGATCGCTTCTTCGCGTCTCCGAAGGAATGCTGCTGGGGATCGGGCTGTCCTGCTTTTACCTAATCGCCGCGCTCGCTCACAATCGATATTTTACGCTGACTGTGATTCCAGATTGGTCGACCAGAGCCGATCGCCACCTCCTGGACCTGGGGACGCTTTTGCACCGAGTAGGAATCAACCATACGATTTCGGTAATCGTTTTTGACATGGTTGCTCTGTGTATCGTGTGCAGCGCGACAATTCTCGCAAAGGGATCGCCGGAGTGGAAAAAAAGAGTCCTTTTCTGGCTCCTGCCCTGTGCCGTTTCCGTTTTTCTGATGCTCAGCCTAAGCTCCTGGCTATGGAGGGTGGGGCCCTTGCTCCACACGTCAGTACGCTATCCGGGGCGTCTCAATCTTATCTTGTGTGTGGGATCGCTCCCGATCCTGGCGGCCCTGTTCTCTGAAATTCCCCGGTTGCCACGATTCTCGCAAGGTCTTCTTGTCGTTCTTTTATTAGCTGGTATTGTGCCGTGGCTGGTTTGGTACAGAGCGGTTTGGATCAGTTACCCGGAGCAAACGCCGCCTCCGACAACCGTAGTGAGTGACTTCGACGGATTTTTCTTCACGTGGCCGGCTCCCGGCACCGACCAAGAGAGTGCGCTTGAAGCGTCCACAAAGCCCCCGGCCAGATTTCTTACGGGCGCGGGCACCGCCAAAGCAGTTCTGTGGGAGCCAAGACACATTGAGATCGAAACGAATAGCCCCAGCGGTGGAGAGGTGCTGGTGAATCAGTTCTATTATCCGCCGTGGCGCGCGATTCTAACCGGCGAAAACCGGCAGATCAAAGTGGAGGCTGAGATTCCCGCGGGCATAGTGAAGTTGAGAGTGCCAGCGGGCCCGCAACATGTCCGGCTTGAAATCCCTGTCGGCCCGACGGAATATATTGGGCAGTGGATCAGTGGCATATGTGTATTTTTGACCTTGGGGCTGGCCGCAAAATCGCACCTCACAGTCAGAAGGGAAACTGCCGCTGCCAGTGCCCCGGTGGAGTATCAATGACACTGGTTTTCTGGTGTGCCGTGGTTCTGATCGGCTACGCATATTTTGGCTACCCGGCCTGGATCTGGCTGCGGAGTCGCATCCGCCCACGACCGGTCCGGATCGGCCCCTACACTGCCTCGATTTCCGTGATTTTGGTCGTCCGAAATGAAGGTCTCGTAGTGGAGCGAAAGCTGAGAAACCTTCTCAGTCTTAACTACCCTGTGGATCGAACAGAGATTATCGTCCTCTCCGATGGGTCGACGGACGCCACCAACTCCATCCTCTCCGCCTTCGCCGGCCCGCCGCGACTGATGTCGATTATGAAAGAGCACGCGGCGGGAAAGGCGGCCGGTCTCAACGATGCAATGCGCATAGCGACGGGAGAGATCGTCATTTTTACCGACGCCCGACAGTACGTTGAGCCGGATGCGATCCGCTTTCTGGCGGAGAATTTCGCTGATGCCCAGGTTGGTTGCGTCTGTGGACAGCTGATGCTGGGCGATCCGGAATCAGGAGAAACCAATAGGGGCTTGGGGTCGTATTGGAAGGTCGAGAAGAAGATCCGCCAAATGGAATCGGCAGCTGGATCGACGATTGGCGCGACTGGCGCCTTGTATGCGGTGCGGCGCAGCCTGTTCGTCCCGTTGCCACCAGAGACGATCCTCGACGACGTGTTTACACCTATGCAGGTATTGCGTCAGCGTAAACGGGTTGTCTTCGAGCCGCGCGCCCGAGCGTGGGATCTTCCTTACCAGGGACATCGGCGAGAATTTGTCCGCAAAGTAAGGACGCTAAGCGGCAACTATCAACTATTTCAACTCGCGCCGTGGCTGTTGGGCAGCTCCAATCCCGCCTGGTTCGCGTTCTTCAGCCACAAGGTATCTCGCCTGCTGGTGCCCTTGGCATTGGTGGCGATGCTGCTCTCGTCGGCCGTGCTTCCGGGGAAGATGTACCACGCGCTTTTTGCCCTGCAGTTGCTGTTCTATGGATTCAGTCTTGTAGCGTTAGCAGGGCTAAAACAGGGCCTCGTCGGCAAAGTGGCAGACGCTTCCTTTAACTTACTTCTGCTCAACACTGCTGCCTTGTTCGCTTTGGCCAAGTTCGTCTTGGGACGGAGGACGGCATGGGCATAACGGGACTCTCGTGTCCGAAGGACCAAAGCAGAATGGAGACGGGCCGGCCGAAGGCAACAGGCATGACGGCACAAGCCAGAGAATCCGTGGCGCGATTATTGCGGACTCATACCTTGCCCGCCTGCCTCATCATTGGAGCGCAAAAGGCGGGCACGACTTCTCTTGCCAGTTACTTGTTTGCGCACCCGAGTGTGGTTTCTCCCAGCTTCAAGGAGGTGCACTTCTTCGACCTCAACTATGCTAAAGGTCCCGAGTGGTACGGATCTCAGTTTCCAATCGGAGGGCGTCGACGGGTGGCCAATCAGTTGCAGGGTCGAACCGGATTTGCGCTTGATGCCACTCCTTACTATCTCCTGCATCCTCTGGCGGCTGAGCGGGCCCGCAAGCTTGTCCCCGCTGCGAAGATCATCATCTTGCTTCGTGATCCTGTCGACCGGGCCTACTCGCATTATCATCACGAGCGCCGGCTTGGCCATGAACATCTGCCATTCGAGGAAGCGCTTGCATGCGAATCTTCTCGCACTGCAGATGAGGCCGAGCGTTTACAACGCGAGCCATCCTACGAGAGCTTCAACTATCAACACTTCACCTACCTGGAACGCGGAATCTATGCGAATCAAATTCGGAGATGGCGGAAGTTCTTTCCTTCCGAGCAACTCCTGATTTTGAGCAGCGAGGAATTGTTCGAAGACGGAGCTCGTGTATATCGAAGAGTATTGGGATTCCTCGGCCTGCCTGCCTTAGACCTTGCCGCTTATCCTGCCGAGCATGTCGGAAAGTATCGGCCGATGGCGGCGCGCATGCGGGACCGCCTGGACGAGTTTTACGCGCCCCACAACCGAGTGCTTCGAGAGGAACTGAACGCCGAGTGGCCGGGAGTCGGCGACACTATTGTAGACAGGTTCTCGGTCCGCTCCCGCCACGCAGGGTAACTTCAGACACTCGTTGAAAGCAAAAAAGTGCGCTGCCGCGTAGCAGCGCACGTGCCTATCAAGCCGGCCTCCCAACGGTGTATCGGTTTACCTCTTCGGCAATTTCTTCAGACCAGCCACGCCATCTCTGACAGCATTGGCAACCGGTCCCACTGCAGGATACGTGCAACTGGTTGTCGAACTCGCGATTGTAAAGGGCACATTGAAGAACGTGTTTCCAGAGTCGGTATTGGCGTTGGTCACGCTGTCCGCCAGGATCCCGGCGCAGGCGCTGTCATTGATGGTGTTACGGGAAACGACATTGCTGCTTCCCGTGTTGTTGCCGCTGCCTGAGCAACTGCTGTCGAGGTGAATCGCGGATTCGCCGCTGTTCATAATCGTATTGCCGGAAATGGAGTTGAAATCGGTGCACACATCAATCGCATCCGTTGCCAACGTCGAGTCGAAATCAGAAGAGCCAAGAATCTGGTTGCCGGAGACAGTCACGCCATCGTCGTACTGAGCCGGCGCGAAGTCATCGGTGACAAGAGCGATCGCGTATTGGGTGTTTCCGACGGTGTTTGAGCTCACGACAATGTTGCCGTTCTGACCGTCATACAGCAGGATGCCTGACGAGCCGTAGCAGACGGGCTGATGAGGACCCCCGCAGGCCGGATTCATATAGACATCGTCGATCACGACATTCCCGCTCACCGTGCCCGTAGCCCCAAATGCGATCTGGATTCCGTTTTGCGCGATAGACGGAGTCGGGCCCCAGCCCTGCACATCGTTCGAGAAGACAGAGATGGTAGTGCCAGGGTCGTTCCCGGTGATTCCGTTTTTCTGATAGTTGCGGACAGAACTGTTTGCCACGCTGAGCGCCGACGTGAAGCCACTTGCAGTCTGCACGAAGATCCCCTCTCCATCCTGGCAGCCGTAGAGCGACGGAGTCAGGGTCTGATCACGCACTGCAACGTCATTCACGGTGCCGGAAGCGTTTTGAAAGAGAATTCCGGTAACGTCGGTAGCGCAACCCGATAGGCCATTGTTAGCGCCATTGACACCAAGCTTCTTGATCAACACTCCGGTCGTGTTCTGCACCAGTATCTGGGCCGCGATGGGAAGGCCGGTGTCGACGTCGGAAGCATTTGGCAGCAAACCTCCGGAGGGCGAAACGACCACAGCAGCCGCTTGACCTGCGGAGTTGGTTACTCCCTTCAAGGTCAGGCTCTTGGCGATAGTCACCTGTTCGGGGTAGTTGCCGGGGCAAACCTCAATCGTCGTGCCTGCTATCGACGCATTCACCGCTTGCTGGATTGTCGCATAGCTTGTGAGGCCCGAAACGCATGTGCCAACCTGTACTTGAGCGAGCGCCGATGAAAGCAATGCCGAGGCCAGAATGGTTGCGCCAAGCGCCATTCTGCGAACAGTCAGCTTCATTGTTTCTCTCCTTCTGAAAAGTTCACACGCGCTAGGTGTGCATCTAGGGGGCTGCAACGCGGAGCTCAACTGAGGTGGGGCAAAGCTACACTTGGACCGCGAAGTATGTCAATCAGGATCTGGCAGGATCATCCACAGTGAGAGTAACGAATGCCGGTGAGGCCTGAGTTAAGTGTAGCTGTCCGGTCGGAGTATGTGTATTCAAGTCCGCGATACTCCGGATGTGCGAAGGAACCATTCTTCGAGTCAACCGCTCAATCGTGGGACTCTATTACCTGCAGACCTCAAGCGGCAGTAGCTCGAAGCTGTACACAGTAATCGTAGAAGTGAATATCCTCGGAATACCATTGCAAGAGGTTGTGAACCGACAGCGGGCTCAGCGATCGATCAAACTGCGGCGGGGTACGGTGGGAAAGTACGTCATCAGTGGGCAGCAAAAGCGTTTCAGGCAAATTCAACAGCTTCTTGAGGTATTCAAAATCCGTATCCAGCTGCTCCTGAAGACCTACGAGCAAGATTGAATCCACTCTGGCGGCGAGTTCGTCTGTTCCGGAAAACCAGTCCTTGTAGGTGTATTTGAGATGGGCAATGTTGCGCATTGCCTCCCGCGCACAGTGGGCCAGTTCCGGGTCGCGAGCAGAAAGGGCCTCGGCCAAGTCGTTTGCCGTTTGGAAACGACCAAACGCTTCAGACTCAGCAGGGCTCCACTCATAATGGTGGCGGGGAAGCCCTCTTCGCAGACGGCTGTAGAAGCCGCTCACGAATCGCGTCACCGGATGGCGAACGAAGAAGACCACCTGATGGTCGGGGGGGACATGGCACAATCTCGTCGCGTGTTCGTGAAGCACGAGATGGTAACGATCCGCCAGCGGCCGCAGCGCTTCTATGACCGCGGTTCCTCCAGTCTTGCGAACGTGCAGGAAGTGTACGGGGACACTGCCGATCGCTTGGGGAGCCTTTGAATCTCGGTAGCTGGGAGAAAGAAGGCGCATATGTTGAACAGCCACTGCTGCTTAGAGCTCAACCGCGTCCGGTCTGTCGCGAACGTCCAGATGTCCTTAAAAACTGTATTTCAATCCAAATTGGATTGTCCTCGGGCGATGCGCATCGACGGGATGCAGAAAGGAACTGCCAGTTACGCAGTCAGTACCGGTGATGACTCCGTTAATGATTGGACCCTGAAAGCCGGCCGTGTAATCCGGCCCGCCATAGCAACTGATGGAATTGCTGCCCGTATTGCCCAGATCCGCATTGTAGAGACGGAACTGCGTATGGTTGAACAGGTTAAACGCCTCGGCGCGAAATTCAAGTACCTGGCCCTCGCGTACCTGGAAGTGCTTCAGCATGCTCATGTCGAAGTTCGTCCGATGCGGATTGCTTAGAAAGTTGCGGCCGGCATTGCCGAATGTGAGTCCGCGAGGAGCTACGAACAGATTCGGATTTCCCAGTAAAGGCCCAAAACTCTTGGTATTGTTCAGCTGGCTGGGACGCGATCCGGGATAGGGATTGACGTCCGGATAAGAGCCCGCCCCGACGCCATTGGCGACGCCGGCGTTATCGAGAACTGAAACCGACGAGCCGGCTTCATTGATCACACTAAAGGGCGTTCCCGATTGGAAGACGGTGATGCCTGAAATCTGCCAACCGTCACCCAGAAGCCGCAGGAAGCGAGACGGAGCAGATGGAGAGGGCTCATCCTGTCCCTCGCCGGTTGGTTGCCCCGGCCTGCCGGTTGTCCAATTCTGCAGAACCCGGCTGAGGTTCGGGAGAGTGTAAATATAGCTGACGTTCAACAGGTGACGTTCATCGAAATTCGAACTCGCCCGGTTTGAGCGAAGATCGTAAGAATTCACGAACGTCGCATCGGAGCGGTCGGATGAATCGTCGATCGAGTGGCTGTACGTGTATGACGCTCCGATCGTGACCGGGCCGCTCGTCCGCCGAATCACTGCTTGAAGCCCGTGGTATGTGGAATCAGCGATATTCTGCAGCGCGAACACTTCTCCCAAACCCGGGTAGGGACGCAGTGTATTCACGTTAGGCGTGGGATTTAAGACACCGTTCACGCCCGCGCAGGAAGCAACCAGGTTGTAATAGGCCGGGTCGCCCTGGGGGATGGTGGTTCCGTTAATTAATGTGAACACGGGATTGGTGGTTCCGGCGAAGCTATAGGCTCCGCAATCGCCGGCTCCCGATTGACCGGGAGTTATCCCCGGCACGGTCGGGATAAGCGGTTCGGTCGGTCCGAAGGGATTCTCCGAAACAGGGATGGGTTTCAATTGATTGATCTGACGTTCCACCGTAAGATGAGTGCCCTTGCTTCCAACGTACGCCACGCTGGCCACCAGCGATGAAGAGAGTTGCCGTTCCACACTGAGACTCCACTGTTGAGAGTAGGGCCAGAGTGCCGTTGTTGGAATCGACGTAACACTGAGCGGATAAGCACCGGGTCCGGCAGGCAGTTGCTGGGCGCAGAGAGGATCAGAACTGAAAGAGGCGCCTCCTACGCAGCCGTAATTCACCGGAAACGTTTGCGTCATGCTCAGCACATTGGGAGCACTGGCTTCGAGAGATCCGGTGTTCGCTTCTTCCCCAGTGCCATGCTCGTAGAAGATGCCATAGCCGGCGCGGATGGAAGTCTTTCCGTCGCCACGTGGATCGAAGGCCACCCCGATGCGAGGAGCCGGATTGAAGAGATGGCCGGTCATGCAGCCATTCGGCACTCCGCTCACTCCACATCGAACAATGCCGTTAATGATCCGGGGATCGGGATTCGTCAGATTAATGGGAATGGCTGCCCCATCCGGAACGCTGAGAAGTTCCCCTGTGATCGGGTCGACACGCAATTGAGCGGCCAATGCAGGATTGTAGTTTGCAGGGTTCCAGTTATAGGCCTGGTGATATTTCTCGTTCCACAGACCGAATAAGCTGAAGCGGACTCCAAGGTTTACGTTCAGACGGGAATTCACCTTCCAATCGTCCTGCAAGTAGGGCTCGAGGATCTGGTAGCGGTTGTAATACTTATATTGGGTACTGTCCTGGCTGAAGCTCTGGATAGCCTCGTAGAGACCCTGAGGTTGCCCGAAATAGTAGAGCAGGTTCGCGAAGGCGTTTCCGGTATTCACCAGACCGCCGTTGACGTTGCTGAACGTGAGTAATCCCTGCACATCACCGCTGGCAGCGCCAATCGCGGGATTGGTCTCGCTGCGCTGGGCAAGGATGGCCTGAACGCCCCCCTGGATCGTGTGCGGCCCGATCGACTTACTAAGATTCTCGCGGAAACTGTAAGTCGGATTGGTATGGATGAAGGGCATGTAGGAAGGATCGACCGAAAAGCCGCTTCCTCCGTACTCCTGGTTATTTCCGCCGATAAAGATGCCGGGCGCTTTTCCACCGAAACCGTTGTTGAAGATGGCGCCCAGCGCGCAATCCGGAGGACCGATGGGAGTGGAAGGGCAGGCAGATCCGGGCGTTTGAAGGGCTGTTGGACGCTGGAAGTTGGCGCCTCCCGGCCCGTTGACGTCATTGAGAGTGATGTGGGAGTTGATAAAGCTGGCTTCGATTTCGTTCAGAAGAGTCGCGTTAATGGTGTGAGTCAGGTGAGCCACTACGCTGGTGCCGGGGCCCACGAACTTGTTCTGCACCGTCGGAAAGCTATTGGCGACGTTGTCCAGCGGCCATTGTGGGACCGGGACGGTCGTGCTCCAGTTGTCATAGATGCCATGGAGCGACAGTCGAAGCTTGGTGCCGAAGTTCTGATCGAGCGAAACCAGTTCTTCCCGCCAGCGAGTGGGTTCGGAGATCACCGCGTCATAGCAGGAGCCGATGCTGGAGTTGCAGCCACTCGAGGCATTCGGAAGAGGAATCAGGTTCGTGGCCATCAGTGCGGCGGCCGTATTGCTCTCCCCGAAGCCGCCGGCCTGCGAGAACACATTATTGTTGGGGAAGGTGAGGTCATAGCCGGCGATATTGCCACCGGGCACGACATTCGGACAGTCCGGCCAGTTGGAGCGGAGAAAATTCACCTGTCCGCCGCCAGGCGTCGGAGGGCAGACATCGCTGAAATCTCCGCTGCGTTCGGCCAATGACGGCACCCCATGGTTGAAATCCGGATGTTGATCGCTGGGCGAGTCCTCGTAGCGAAATTCCTCCGAGAAGAAGATGAAGGTCTTGCCCTTCCGAATCGGGCCGCCGAGGGTGAAGCCAAAATCGTTCCGTCGATATTTCGGCGCCTTGGTGGTTTGATCAAAGTAATTGCGCGCGTTGAAAGCCTCATTCCGGATGAACTCGTAGGCGTCGCCGTGCCACTGCGCTCCGCCACTCTTGGTGGTAACCAGCACGGTTCCGGATGCCGTTCGGCCGTACATAGCGCCATAGTTGGAAGTGAGTACCTTGACTTCCTGAATGGCGTCGAGACTTGGATACACGACGAGGGTACTCTCCGCCCCGTTCAAGCCCGCATTCAGGACGTCACTGCCGTCGACCTCAAACGTGTTGTATTCGACGCGGCCACCGTTGACGCTGTATTTCACGCTGCCGACGACTCCGACCTTGGCCTCGTCCTGTCCTGTCTGATTGCTCACCCCGGGCGTCAGGGCGATCAGTTGTGTAAAGTTGCGGCCGTTGAGGCCGAGTGTGGTGACCTCTTTTTGAGTGATCGTTCCCGAGACTTCCGCCGTTTCAGTTTCTACTCTGCCGACACTTTCGCCGACGACATTGACCTGGGTCTTTTCACTGGCGGGTTCGAGCGCGGCATCGAGCGGGAGTTGAACACCGGCGCCGAGATTGATGTTGGTCGCGACGAAGTCCTTGAATCCGGGTTGCGAGACCGTCAGCGTGTAGGATCCCGGTTTCAGTCCTGCAATCGAGTAGTTGCCTTTGTCGTCGGACGCGGTGGTGGCTGCGACCTCAGAGCCGGTCGTGAGCTTGATCGTTGCCCCGACCAGTACGGCGCCGGTTTGATCAGTGATGTTGCCAGAGAGAGAGCTGCCGTTCCCGCTCGGGACTGCCGCCGGCGAAGGCGGCGTGGATTGCGGTACTGCGGCCGCAGGCGCAGGGGAGACGGTGGCCGCCGCAGCGGCTGTATTCGGGTTCCCTGAAACAGGGGCTTGCGCGACTAATGCTCCGGCAACTCCCACCGTCACCGCCTGACCTGGGCCCAAAATTACACTCGCCAGAAAAACCTTCGCACCATTTGCGCTGACGGAGACGTTGTAGGAGCCGGAAGGAAGTTCGGCCGCATACAAGCCCTGGGCGTCCGTGGTCGCGCTCTGAGAGAATCCTGCGCCATTATCAACGGCAATCGTGGCGCCGGATACGGGCACGCCCGCCTGGTCGCTGACGGTGCCAATGATGGCTGCCTTGCCTGCGGGCGAAGCGGGGCTGGGGGCGACTGCCTGTGGCCCAACCGCGACAATTGGGCCGCCCAGGCCGAATGTCAAAACCTGACTCGCGCTCAGGACAACCTTACCTTGGAAGATCGTGACGCCTTTGGCGCTCACGGAAAGATTGTATGTTCCGGCCGGAAGTTCGGTGGCGTAGAGGCCCTGGCCGTCCGTCGTTGCAGTCTTCGTGACTCCGGCGCCATCGTCTGCGGTGACGGTGACTCCGGCGACCCCGGTGCCTGTCTGATCGCTGATGGTTCCGGTCAGGGCGGCATTGCCGCCAGTTGCCGACGTTGTGCCGGCAGCATTTCCTTGCGCCCCAGCAGCCACAGCCATCATCAGAGTCGTGAACCACAGCAGCAGAATTCGCGACTTCACAAACTACCTCCCTGCAGCCGAGAAGAAGAACGACTCTGGATTGGTCGAACGAACTACTCAAAAAGCAAGCTTGTCCGGGAAGCTGCGAGTCCCCGAGCGACACCTCAAGCAGGAGCAGCACAGTCTAGGGATGGCGTATTACGACTCGATGACAAAAACGTTAAAATCGGGTTACAAGATACCGACGGTTGGATTCTGAGAGGGGCAGAGCGAGATGACGCGTCCGCAGGTATTCGAGTCTGCTTTCGCGACTCGCCGGGTGCAGTTCGCCGATATCCACAAATTCGATTGCTGCCCCCAATAAAATTTATGAGAGTTTAACACTTCGGTCATTCTGCCATCACAGGGCCGCCCGATACTGCTCGCGGTGCTTACACTCCAAGTCTGCAATGTTCATGGCCTGCAGGTCTTGTGCGGCTGCAGCGCTGCACCAGGGGAACTCCCCTCCAACCAACGAACTGAGTTCCGAAAAGGAGATTGGCAGATGACAAGAATCAGGTTCATGTTTGCGGCCCTGGTAGCGGCTCTGGCCTTTGCGGCCGTCCCCTCGGCTCTCGCTCAAAGTTGTCCCAATCATGGGACATCGTCTACTCCCTGCATCCACGTGGTCGCCGCTGGATCTTCGGCTATCTTCCAGCAGGCTGCCGTCGACGTTGTCGACAGCGTTGCGCCCCACACCGACGCGTTTCTCGGCGGTGGGTCGATCCATCACTTCACCATCAAAGGGAACTGCTCCGACAGCACCCACGGCGGAGTGTGCGCCGCCATGGTCGACAGCCGTAACCCAGTCATTCCAGTTGAATCAGCAACCTACTGGCTGGTTTGGGTAGCCGATTCTGCCGGCCACGTAACCGATCTCTGGCTAGACAACCAAGTCGACTCGATCGTTGGTGTGCGCCTGTTCCTCGCGCAACCCAGCGCGAAGTCGTACCTGGCTACCGGAACACAGTCAGGCGCAGACCCTGCCGGCAACCTGATCAGCGCCGCGCTGTTTGCGTATGGCGACGCCAGCGGTTCCAGCAACACCAACTGCACGATCAACCCCAGCACCTGCGACGCGGTAGAGGTTCCGGCTGACGTATACGCCTTAGCCAATGGCGCCTCGCTCAATACCGGTTTTTCTGATATTCGTCCGGAAGATGCGCTGTTTGGCACTGAGCGCGCCAATTCAGCTCTGACTGGTTCTCCCTGGACCGGCTTGGGCTACGGCGGTGGTCCAACCACCAAGGTCGGCGCTTCCATCGTTAGCTCTTTCACGGGTACGTACGCGACGCCGGTTCTGTTCGGATTGCCGGGTTCGGCCGACCCATTCAACACGAGTGACATCGTTCCCTCGACCATCACGGCTCTGCCGGTCGGCGTGGAACCGATCATCTTCATCGTTAATCGTACAAACGCGAGCGGCCTCGGCAGCGTAAGTGGTGTGACCCCGTTCTACACCAACGTGGTCGATAATGCTGCAGGACCGCAAGGAACTCCAAACCCACTCGGACAGTTGTTCGGTGGCGTGGATTGCAGTGGTTCCAGCCCAGCCTTCGGTCTGGGTGGTTCGGTACCCGGCGGGGTCGATTTCGCGGTGAACCCGGTTCTTCGCGAGCCGCTCTCCGGAACCATGAATACGACTGAGTTTAGCTCCTTCCGTACCTTTGGCGGCAGCCTGGCGCTGAACGGCAACAACTCCCTCGCTGACGGCACTGGGGCTAACGCCATTCCGACGACCTCGCAGGAATCGAATGTCGGCGGCGTTAATCCGCTGGGTGGAACGGGTCCGAATCCTCCGGGAACGCCCTGCAACGGCTCTCCGGCCGGGCTCGGAAAACGTTACAGATCTGTCGGTACCGGCGAAGAAGTCGGAAAGCCTGGTACCTGTAACTCCAGCATCACTGGCGTAGGTTGCACTAAGGACGGAATCGGCTATACGTTCTACAGCTTTGCCAACGTAAGCTCCTTGTCAAAGAACGCGAACTACGGCTATTTGACTCTGGACGGGGTTGATCCGCTCTTCAACAGTTACGCGGGTGGCGATCCAGGACAACCAGCCACCACCTCAGGAGTCGAGCAAGGTGAGCTGCCGGCCTGCAGCGTGGCTTTGAACGGCAGTCCGGGTGGGTGCCTGACGACCGACATCTGGACTTCAGGAAACTCCTTCCCGCATATCCGCGACGGATCGTATCGCTCGTGGTCGATTCTCCGCGCGTTGTGCGACACTGCTGCACTGAATTGTCTCTCCTCTTCGGACTCGTTCGGCACCGAAGCCTTGATTGAGGACGCGCAGGAGGACATCCACAACGCCTCCGGTCACTCGGTGGCTGATATCCTGCCCCTGAGTCTCAAAGGGGATTTCGGCCCGGCGGGCACCACTTTCGGTGATGCCAACTACGTCCGCTCACACTACATGTTCAATTCTGCGATCGGCTTAGGCTACCCGAGCGCTTATCCGGGCAGCCACACCACACCGTCGATCTCGGTCAGTGGGTTCACCTACGCTGGCACCACGCTGAACGCGGATCAACCCAATGGCACGTTCACCGCTCCCAATCCCACCGGTACGCTTGAAGCCGGCGGCGACGCGGGCGGCTGCATCATCAACTGGTCGCAGTCGGGCGACGTGGTTAAGGTTTCCGCCGTCAACATCGTCGGCATCACCAGCAACCCGACCCCGCCTCCAACAACTTACCCGAACCACATGAAGGTCGCCTTTACCGAAGTGGCTGGCCCGAATGCTACGGGTGGGCCGGGGCCAAATGCTGCCAACAATGGTCCCTGGGGCTGGTGCGGTGGTGGCTGGACGCCCAACGCGCTCTGCGACGAGAGCAACACTGGCGGAAGCTCCCCGGCTTTCGGACAGTGTGGCTCCAACCCGACTCCTGCCGACAAGAAGGCGAATCTGAATCTGTTTGGCTACACCTGCAACCCGACTCACTTCCCGCCTCCGTATTCGGCGGGCGACGGCGAGTCGATTGCGATCACTGGCCTCACTGGCACGGCGTCAACCTTCAACGGCAACTATCGGATCTCCAAGTTCGTCCTGCCGGGCTCGATCAAGGTCAACCTGGTAGGAAAGACGTATCCGGAGGTCGGCAACAAGACCGGACTTAGCGGTCAGGGAAGCGTCTCAGCTGACTGCGCGCAATAAGCAGTTGAGATCAACGAACCTTAGGTCATAGAAACTGAGGCAGGCCGCTCAATTGAGGGCCTGCCTCTTTTGAATTAGTGCAGGGTCCGCTCGTACTCAACGAATGCTAAGAATGGAAGCAAAGAATTCACGAAGAAATGTTCCCGGGAGAAGTTCCAGATGAAGAGATTTCGCTTGCTGGCAGTAAGGTCATTCTTATTGATGCTGTCTCTCTGCTTTTGCGCGCTCCTTGGATTGGCTCGGGAATCGTCGGCCCAATCTTCCGATGCTGCTGCCGCACCATCAAAAGCCGTCCACCCAGCCTGCGCGGCTCCTTCCGCATCGCAGACGAAGACTGAGGGAGAGGGCGGCACCGCAAGCAACGCTGTGACAAATTCCGGACCGTTGCGTGATCCAGATCTGTTACCCAAGAACGGCAGTCGTCCGATGGAAGATTGGAACACGCTCAAGGTTCCCAGCGGTTTCCGCTATGCCGATCCAATGCCGCCGCTGCGCGGAGAATTTCCTGAGTTCACACGTGAGATTGTGCAGCTCACCTGGCGTCCGTGGGACATTATCGATCTTTATGTCATGAAGCCGAAAGGTGTGAAAAAGCCGCCGGTCATTCTCTATCTATATAGTTTCCCTTCCGATACAGATCGCTTCAGAGACAACGAGTTTGCGCAGGTAGTGACAAAAAACGGATTTGCCGCGGTCGGATTTGTCTCAGCTCTCACCGGTTCGCGCTACCATGATCGGCCGATGCGGGAGTGGTTCGTCAGCGATTTGCAAGAGGCGCTCGGTTCCACAGTCCACGATGTGCAATTAATCCTGAGCTATCTTGCCTCACGCGGTGATCTGGACATGACCCGGGTGGGAATGTTCGCCGAAGGGTCCGGGGCGAGTATTGCCATCATGGCTGCGTCAGTAGATCCCAGAATCCGGGCTCTCGACCTGTTTGAGCCATGGGGAGATTGGCCAGACTGGCTGGCCCATTCGGCTTTGATCCAATCCGATGACGAAAGAGCGAACTACCTGAAGCCGGAGTTTCTGAAGAGGGTAGAGAATCTCGACCCGGTCAAATATTTGCCACAACTGAAGAATCAGAAGGTACGGGTGCAGTTCCTGGAAGACGACAAGATCACGCCGAAAGCTGCCCGGGAACGACTTGAAGCCGTACTTCCGCCCGATGCGGCGAGTGTGCGCTACCAGGATTCGAGAGACTTTCTGAAAACGGTCCAGACGACCGACAACATGTTTAACTGGCTTCAGGAACAGGTGGTCGCACCGGCCGCCAACGCGGAGAAGGAGCCAGCGACCGGAACTCCGTCATCGGCGGTGAAAGCGTCGAATCAGTAGGCGAGGAAGCGCCGAGAGACGCGAGTGCGGTAGATCGGCTGGGCGGTTTCCGGAGTCTTATTGGAACGAGAGCGTCACGCCGCCGCCTGTCTGGCCTGCCGTGAAGCCGGTACAGCTGCTCGAAATCGCAGGAAAGTTAAAGCCGCCGGTCAAGGTCTTTGCATCAGCGGCGACCGTGGCGGGTGGAGAGCCCGGACCCGGAATCTGTCCGATCTGCGAGCCGTCGGGACCGAACAGAGTCAGCGTGACGGACGTCCCGCTAATAAGTCCGGTGACGGTTGAATTCCCGATGTAAGAACAGAAAGACGGGGATCCGGTTGCGCTGATCGTTCCCGAAAGAGTAGCCGTGCTGGCGCCGACATTCTGTCCTTGAATGAGGGTCCCGGTAACATTGATGGTTGTCGCACCCGGCGACACGAAGCTCCCACTGAAGTTTCCGGATAGAGCGGGAATGCGAACGGCTGTCCAGACGCCTGCGGACGAGAAGCTGATGCAACCACCGGCGGTATCGGTGAACTGTCCTGACATGGAGTCGCCCTGAGAAGTCCCGGATGTATTGCTGAGGCTGAAATCTTGTCCGAATGCCGAGACCGTGATCTGCAGATTCTGCCCATCGAAGGTTCCCGTCACTGGACCGACCCCCTGACAGCCAGCGGCATTCAGGATCACACTGCCGGTAATGGCATTGCCCGACTGAAGCAGGAATCCTGAAAACGTCCACTGCTCTGTGCTGTTGTGACGTACTAGCGTGAACTGCCAGTTCCCTGAAATCGTCGAAGCGGTGGAGGCAGGCTGACTGTCGCTCCCGCAAGAAAGTGTGGCTGCGAGGAGGGACAGCAACAAAGCCAGGTTGAACAGTTTCAACGCTCTCTCCATGCGTATTGAAAATCGGTAGCCGACGATTTTCCGCCGGGAATACACAGCTGATTCACGGCACGATTGGTTAGCTTGTGCCGGATGATGCCTGTACTGCGACTGTCGCGTTGCCCCCAAGATTCTGACATGCTCCCAGCACGCTCGGATCGGAGGCGTTTGAAAACTTGAAAGGACCAGAGAGCGAGCTAGCGTCAATGGTCATTGTCCCCGAGTACTTTCCCAACTCCTGTCCATCGGATGTGAGCAGATTCAGAGTTGCTGAGGTTCCAGTTACCAGCCCTGCGATGGACGCGCTTGTGAAACACGGAGAGTCGGACGAACTCATTGTCCCGGAGATGGTCGCTGCGCTTCCGCCGGTATTCAGTCCCTGCGTTATTGTGCCGGCAAAGTGGAAGGTGCTTCCGGAATCTGGTGTGAAAGTGGCCTGGAAGTTGCCCTTCAGAGCGCTGACCTGAGTAGCTGTCCAGGTGCCGATTTCGGTTTGACCGCATCCCGCCGAGAGAATCGAGTAACTCCCGCTCATGCTGGAACCCGCGGAAGAGGTGGAGGCCGTGGATGTTCCAGTGAGATTGATCGTGAGCCCCGGCGCTGTCTGCGTGATCGAGATGCTGGCACCGTTGGTCTGGCCCTGAATAGTGCCGACTCCGGCGCACGTGATCTGGCCAGAAATAGTTTGGCCGGAAAACAGAAGAGCGCCGGTGAGCGCACTCCCAGACTGTAAAAGAAAGCCCGACTGTGTTTCTGAGGAAGAGGAGGAACTCTGCAGGGTCATCTGCCAGTTCCCCGACAGACCTGCCGCAGTCGCATTGTTGTTGCTGTTGTTTCCGCAGCCGGTCAGGACGATCGCGGAGATCAGCGCGGCTGCCGCCAGCACTCTCATGCGGAGTAAATCTCCCTCGGAAATTCGGAGTAACTGCGAAAGGCTAGGCAAACCGCATTACTGGAGTACGACAGAATGATGAATTTTCCGTAAATATCGAGCCCAGTTGGAGTCGAGCCTGCCGCCTGGCGAACTTCACGACGGCTCCTCGCGAATGTGCAAGCGCCGGACAGTAGATGCGACGCCGAATTCGGAGTACGACTTCGATGGGATCGGGCGACGAGACGCAATTGCAGGATTTACATGAATTTTACTTGGGTGTCACATTTGCGAAATGGTCCCATTGTGTACTGGCGCCTGCGAAAGCTCCAATGAAATGAGGATATTGGCGAACAGACGCATGGCGGGTGCGCTTTCGGGAGCAGTGCTGCTATTTCTGGTTCTGTTTGCGATTGCCCGTATCCTTGCCGCCGATCAGACCATAGCGCAGGGCTTCGATGAACCTTGTCACATCGCCGCTGGGATGAAGTGGCTGGATGAGCACGATTACACACTGGACCCGCTTCATCCTCCGTTGGCTAGGGACGCAATCGCCCTGCCACTCTATTTGGCAGGCGAGCGTTTCCCCGAAATCAAGCCAGAAGAGGGTCTTCAGGGCTACTGCACCGAATTAGGGAACACAATCCTGTCGAACGGTGGCCGATATCGCCGGAATCTCTCTCTCGCCCGAGCAGGCGTTCTCCCGTTTTTGTGCGTGTGTGCCATCCTCGTATTCCTGTGGGCCGGTCAGGAGGGTGGAAAGTGGGTAGGATGCGTTGCGAGTTTTTTGTTCCTCACTCATCCTAGCGTCCTCGCGTTTTCTGGCCTTGCCTACACCGATGCCCCAACGATGTGTACGCAGTTTGCCGCCATTTTTGCCTTTGCGATGTGGCTAAAGAAGCCGACTCGCACGCACATGATCCTTCTCGGTGTTGCCGTGGGGCTGGCACTTTCGTCGAAATTGACGTCTTTCCTCTTCCTGCCATCGGCTTTCGCTGCGATGGCGCTGGTGAAGCTCTTATTTGTGCGGCGAGAGAATAAGGAAACAACAACCGAAAGAACGGGCATGAAGCAGGCGGCTTCATTGCTGGCGGCAACCTGCATTGCCATGGCTGTACTCTGGGGGAGCTATGCTTTTTCCGTCGGGCGTCTCGATTCAGCGCTTGCGTTGTCTCAGGCAAGTCAGAGGGCTGGCGGTTCAGGGAGTGTCTGGCGCCGGGTGCGGATGGCCGATCCTGTCATTCCAGCTCCCGATCTGATCCGGGGAATGCACGTCGCGCTCCAGAAGAACGAACGCGAACCGGAAAGTTATCTGCTCGGCAATGCAAGGTCCGGAGGCTGGTGGTATTTCTTTCCGGTGGCGGTTGCGCTCAAGACGCCGTTACCAGTCTTGATCTTGGCGCTTATAGGTCTGTTGTTTGTCCTTCAGCGGGCTCGCCAAGATGACTGGCCAGCGTTGCTGCCTCCAGTGGCGGTGGCTGCAGTATTTGGAGTTACGGCATTTGTCACCCTGCAAGTGGGAACTCGTCACGTTCTGGTCGTCTTGCCGATTCTTTCAGTTCTGGCTGGCTGGGGCGCAGCCTTGTTGTGGAGCAGTCCGGGAGTGAGACGGCGGTGGGGGCGGGCGGCGCTGGTCTTGTTATTGGCTTGGCAGACGGCGGCAACGATCCGGGCACAAGGAGACCTTCTAGCGTATTTCAACGAGTTGGCGCCTGCTGATCCGGGCGAGGTCCTCGTGAAAGGGTGCGACCTCGATTGCGGTCAGGATGTCTTCCGACTAAGAGAGGAGCTGCGACTCCGTGGCGTGGCCCGCTTAGGCATTGGTGTTTGCACCAGCGCCGATCTTGCACTGGCTGACTTTCCGACGCTCGATATCCTGCCGCCACGCAAGGCGGTTGTCGGCTGGGTGGCGGTCAGCGTGCGTGCACTGAAAACGGGATCGTTTCGGATTTACCAAAATGGCCGCGGTTCACCCAACGAGCAGTATCCGCATGATGCCCTATCCTGGCTCGAGAAGTATCGGCCGATTGCTCGCGTGGGCAAAACGATTTTCCTCTATTACATCCCAGAGAAAAGTGTGGGAGATCCGACTCAGGCAAGTCGATGAGAAATGAGAAAGGGACGGATGGCGGTTGAGTCCTGCGGAGTGGCGGAACAGCAAGCGGTGGTTTCTGCGGCGAGTTTCGATTCGCGAAGCGGAGAGACGGCCGCAGACTGTGCTGTTCTAGGACTGGCGACGATTCTCCCGGTGATCCCAGTCATCGGACGGCTGGGTGTATACGCCGATGATTGGGGCAATTTTGGCCGCTTTGTGGGCAATGGGGATACCACGATTCCACAGCTGTTCGAGAGGCTTTACGCTCTTCCGGGCACGCGAGGCCGGCCGGCTATGGATCTCTACCTAGCAACGCTCTTCAGAATATTCGGCATCTCGCCCATCGGTTATCACCTGGTTAACGCAGCTGTGATGTTTGCGGCGGTTCTGCTCTTCTATCTGTCATTGCGTCTGGTGTTGCGACAACGATTGCTGCCCCTGACTATTTCCCTCATTTTCGCGATGCTTCCAAATTACTCTTCTGCGAGGTTCGTGCCCTGCACGTTTATGGTGGGCCTGAGTACAGCATTCTTCTTTCTTAACCTCTACGCGATGCTGAGGTCGAGTTCGAAGCCGCGGCTTGCGATCCGCTGGACTTCAATCAGCGTGACGGCAGTCCTGTTGAGCGGACTGCTGTACGAGATGCTTCTGCCGTTGTTCGTCCTGAACTTTCTGATCGTGTGGGCCCTCGAGCGGCGCAAGTCCGCAAAAGAACGCCTGCCTCTGATCTCCCTGGTGTTCCTCCTGATAGCCAACCTGGCCGCCCTGCTTGCAGTGGTTATTTTCAAAATGCTGACGGCAACCAGGCCTCATAAGCTGGCAAGCATCAAGGAAGTCGTGATCGAGGCCGTCACTGTGCACTTCTACAAGCTTGGCGTGCGCCTGCCCGTGATTGTGGCGAAGATCATCATTCTTTATGGGAATCCCGTACTGGATGTCATGGTCTTGCTGTTTGCAGGGTTCGTTTTCGTGTACTTCTTGCGCCTTCAACGCCGCGAAGACGAGGATCCAGGAGCAGGCGCGGCGATTCGCAGCGTCGCGTTCGGCCTTCTGATTTTCGTTTCCGCCCTCACGATGTTCGTGGCGGCTGGTGGTGCCACGGGGTTCACGGCCACCGGGTTTGAGAACCGAACGGCAAGTGGCGTTTCACTCGCTATGACATTCATCTTTGCAGGAGGGTGGCTCGGGTTCACTTCTATATTTCGAACTCGCCGAGTATTTGTGGGGTCGTTGCTGATTGCGTTGCTATGTGCCAGCGAACTGATGGCGACGAGCACCATCGGCTCTTTCTGGGCGGCAGCAGCGGATCGGCAGAAAACGATCCTGGACGCCCTGCGTCAGGACTTGCCGGTCCTCGCACCGAACAGCGCTCTACTTTTGGACGGCGTCTGTCCTTATATCGGTCCGGGGATTGTCTTCGAGGGACACCAAGACATGGGCGGCGCGTTGCAGACACTCTACCGCGATTCGAGCCTTCGTGGCGATGTCGTGACTCCTCAGCTCCGGGTCCATGAAGACGGCATTGAGACCAGCATTTACGGACGCTACCGGTACTATCCGTACGGAAACCTGAAGGTCTATGACCTTCGCAGGAGACAGGCGTTCGACTTACGAGATGTTAAAGCTGCGATGGAATACTTCGGGATGCTAGGCCCCGCTCACACCTCCTGCCCGGAGAGCGATCTGGGCGAAGGAGTGGCGATCTTTTGAACCTCCATCGATCAACTTTCGTTCAAGAGAATTGGACTGCGCACCCTGTTCCTTCCACCTCGTACACGCGGACGCGTCCAACGCGGCGCAACGCTGTCAGCACAGTGGCCTGGATCACGGGAGCCGTGAGCTTTGTGCTTTGCATAGCACCGACCTTCATCAGCTATCGACCGTACGAATTCAGCTGGGACGACTCGGACTATCTGTTGCGAGCCATCCGGGTAAGCCGTGCCTTTTGGTCGGGAAACGTCCACGGTCTCGGCTCAGCGATGGTGAGTGGGCATGCTCCTATTATGACTCTGTTCGGGTTGCCGTGGGGAACGTTGACTTCAAAGAATGCTGCCGGTGACTGTTTTGTCGCGCTAGCGATGGTCACGGCGCTCCTGGCAGCCACTTGTCTATATCTACTGCTGCGAATCGGGGTGAAGCCCATCTTTCTGGTAATTGCGGGCCTTTGCGTGGGCGCCTCACTCGGTCCTATCCAGGCGGGCGAGCATGCGAATCACATGCATGATCTTGCAACCCGATTTCTCGCAGACAATGTCTTCGCCTGGGCGACTCTGGCGATTGTCCTTCTGATTCCCTACGAAGCGCGCACAGCGGGTTCTTCCATCCGAGGGGTTATGCTGCGTGCAATCTTATGTGGGTCCATCTCCTCGCTCGGCGCGCTGACGAAAGTCAGCTTCCTTTACTTCATTGGGCTGGTTGTTCCTGTGGTGGTTGTCATCAGGCTTTGGCGCGGAGGGATTCGGAGTGCATTGGTCTGGTTCATCGCGTTCATTTGCTCAGTGGCCCCTGTTGCGGTCTACTTCCTTCGATTCGGGCGATCCGCATTTGCCCAGGGTGAGGCAGCGTCCTTCGGCGGATTGGCGGAGTTCTATTATGTTCCACTCGGGAAATTCCTTGCCGCCACCATCTTCGAATCACCCGGGCTGATTCTTTCCCTGATGCTCATCGCTGTGACTTGCATTTACCTCGCGGTCAAGAAGCGGCCGAGCGTGCTGCACCCGGGTCTCATCGCTTTGCTGATCATGTTCGGGTATCTTGCGATCGTGCTCGCATCACCGAGCAAACAGATTCGATACCTGTTTCCCGCGATGGTCGCTGTGCCATTCTTGTTGACCGTACTCGCCTGTGATGAAGAGGATTCGGTTCCTACCCCGCGGGCCAGGCTTCTTGCAGTTATTGTGTTCCTGGGCCTTGCGGCGGCCGCGGCGCCGTTGCGACATCGTCCTTACCAGCAGAGTCTGTCTGGTGCACAGGCGATCCTGGCCCAGGCGGCCCGATGCAACGCGAAGAGCATCATTCTCGCCACGGACAGCCCAACGCTGAACGTTTTCTTGCTGAACTTGGCCTCCGAGCTGTCGTCTTCCCCGTCATCCCAAACTTCGATACGGACATTGGCGTATCAGGCCATGTCGGGCGCACCGATCCAAGACGATCTCGACGCGATCGCCAATTCGGATATGGTCGTCTTCCAGGATGCAGCTCGCTTGCGCCCGCAATTCACGAATCAACGAGTGCCCGAGTACGAGCAATACGTGCGGCGAGCAGGCCTTCTCCCCGCCAGAATGGAAGGAGACGTAAATCTCTACTCGGCTTGTACCGCACTGCGAAAATAAACTCTCACTGGGACGAACTGCTCGCTATCGAGAGTGCACAGTCTGGGGCAACGCCCGCTGAATTAACTTCTCCGCGGCGCTGATACAACTGCAGCGGAATGTCTCGGGCGCAGTAGATGGGAACGTAATTCCTGTATAGCTGCTGCAGAGCCATCTTGCCGAGCGGGGTGGTCTGGCTCCATCTCTGGAGGTCCCATATCATCACATAGTCGACAGGGCGGCCCGTCATCGCTTCGTATTGAGAGATATCCGCCAGCGGCCGGTAGGCCGACGATCCCTCGTTCCGGATCACCGTCATGGGATCGAAGCCCGGTCGATAGATGATCGGGAAATTTCGGCTGGCAGTTTCATAATTATCCAGATCGACCAGATTGCGCTCAAGAGCGATGAGCGCAGATGCATTCAGGAAAGGATCGTAGCGCAAGCCGGGGTCTCGAGTACTGCCGTAGCCTGTCACCTCAAATTGCAACCTCAGGAAGGATTTGTGCTCCTCCATCCGCGACTCTGCCTTTCGATACTCGTTGAGAGCGGCAGACAGCCACAGATCCCGCTGCAAGTTCCTTGCCACCAGTGAAATACAAACTACTGCCGCGGAAAGCGAGATTCCTACCACGGCGGGTCTAGGTTGAGGCTGCAACGTGATCCACAGGGCCAAGGTGACCATGGCAAGCAACAGGACGCGGTAATTGATCTCGCCTCCCCCAAGAGCCCGCTCAGGCAAAGCGACGTAAAGAATCAACTGCAGGCCGGCCGCGGCCAGGAGCAGATCGGAATACACAAGAGATGTGCGGCGGCGCCGGCGCACGTACACGGCGGCCATCGTGGCCATCAGCAAAACCAGCGAGAAAAACTCCGAGAGCTTTAAGTCAACGGCGTTAAAGCTGGAAACCAGAATCGGGGCTCGCGTAATCGTCCAAGCTACAGAACCGAGAGTCAGGTGCGAGGAATGGATGAGCTGACTTCTGCCGTGTAACGCGAAGAAGGCGACTGACAACGGAACTGCCAGCAGCGCGCCCAGTTGGGGCTTGGCAACCGCCTTCCACCAGGTGTCGATGCGGGAGCGTTCGGCGAGAATCGCTCCGAGTGAAAGCAGTCCTACGGTTGCAGCGGCCAGGTAATAGGAAAGACCGTTACAAAGATAGATGAGAAGGGACAGTCCGATCAGTATCGAGACTTGAGAAAGGCCGAGACGATTTCGCGTTCTGCTCCAATATCCGAGGAAGAAGAGGTATCCGACGAGGCTCAGGCAGAAATTGAAGAACCCCAGATTAAAAAGATGGTTCCAGACAAACACGAATCCGAGGAAGTAAACATATCGTGAGGGGTGATCGAAGGAACGGGAGGCATAGCGAAAGCTCACGGGCAGCAGAATCGCGTAAGCGCTTAGCAACAATCTCTCCGCCAATAGAGGAGAGAACAGTTGAATAAGGATTGCAAGAATCGCCGTCGAGAACCAGTTTGGAACGGGCGCTGGATTGAGCGCGAAGTAAGTACGATCGATGGGAAATGAGGCCTGCCACCACCCGCTCAGGAGATATGCGTTGTAGAGATGCGCGGGCCCGTCTTGCGTCGGAATCTGCGACAAGCACCAGATAGGCAGTACGCATACGATTAGCAGGCAACAAAACAGAGCATTCTCAAGCGTCCATCGCGCGCCAAGCCGCTGCGACCATCGCTTGGTCATTCCCGAAGCCCGGGGTCTTTGCAATGCATCGATTCTCAAGTAGCTTTCGATTGACTGCAACGTAGAGTTGAGGTCGTCAATCCTAAATGCTCTGCCTAGCGGGCCGGAGGGCTCAAGGCATTAATTTTCGATGAATTTAAGGCGTTCTTCCCATCGACAGAAAGGGTGGACTCGATGCGATTACGCGAAGGCTGACCGTACCGGCGATTTCGTGCGCGGTCGAACAGACAGATGGAAGCCAATGTCAAGAGAGAAAACGCGCTCAGCCAGGCACCCCAAATCTCGGAACGTTCATAGGGCAACTGCATATCTATTTCATGGGCGCCAGGACTGAGGGACACTTGGGTCAGGCCCGCCCGACTCGAAGGCTGCAGATCCAGCATACGTCCCGAGCGTTCATGTGCTCGCCAGAAGGGGTAATAGACCAGGCTCAGAAGGAGAGTGCAAGAGTCCACGCAGTTCGCTCTCAGGCGGACGTGCCTTGGCGTGATGGCATCGACCCCGGCGGTGCCCCCGCCGGCCAGAAAAACAACGCCGCGCTCCATCCCGTCATTTGGTCCGAGCTCCTCAGGCATCGGCATGGCAGTTACGCTGGCATACGCGGGGTAAGGGCTCTCAATCCGATGCTTGATCTCAGTCACAAACGGCGGTGTGAGATTTCCGCGAAGATCCAGTGCGATCCAAGTGGCGACCACGATTAACAGCCACAATCCTGCCGACGCGAACAGAATCGCCTTGCGATAGCGCCATGCCGACTTCCAGACTTCTCCGAGGGCAACGGCGATCAGCCCCAGCCCGAACAACGAAAGCATTCCACCCAACCGCCAGGGAAATTGAATATTCCACAAAGCAGCAGCGTGCTGCCATAGCCACTCGCTCCAGCGCGTGGACAGGAAATAGCAGGCAAGACAGGAAGTGAACAACAGTCGCGGCAGTCTCTGAGCCTGATTTCTTAACATGGCAAACGAGAGCAGGGCAGCCTCGAGCGTGAGAAAGCTGATCAGGAAGATGCGTGATCGGACGTCAATCACGCGTGGAATCGCCAGCTCCGCGTGTGGCGCGTATCCGAGCCAATGCAGCCACGGGGCGGCGCAGGTAACCAGAAGGCAAAGAATGGCCGCGCCAGCCGCGATTCTGGATGTTTTGACGTCTTTCCATCGAGCCGCCAGCAAGCCTACAACGACAAGGGCAAACACTTCGGCGAATAAATCAATCGCCCGAAGAGACAAGTGCCCAGTCGGGAACAGACTCGTGCCGAACGGAAACAGATTATCCCGATAGTAGTAGATATTCGGCCCAAGCTTAAGCAAGTTAGTCAGATGAAAGAAGGTTCTGTGAGCATTCATCGGGAGTAGATACACCGCCGACAATCCGAAGCCCAGGAACATTCCCGCGCTGGCGAGCGCCAGGGGCCGCAATATCCGCGATTGCGGCCCAACGCCCAGCACGTAGAGGAGAAGCAGCGGCGCAAAGAGAATCACTGTAAAGAGATTGGAGAGCGTCACCGCAGCCACTGAAATAGCGATGCCTGCCAATGCACGCCCAGGCTTCGACTGCAATCGATGGACAAAGTACAACGCCAGCGGCGCCCAAGCCAACGCGCTGTACTCCCCAATGGCTCCGCGGTAGTACACGTCACAGCCATACACGTACGGCATCGTTAGATAAGCGACCGAAGCCAAGGTGGCGATCACCGAATTGGTGAGGCTGCGGCACCAGAGCCACGAAGACACTCCCGCGATTACGCCGCTCAAAAATACAAAGAGGCCCAGGGCATGCGCTTCGCCCACAGGAGTTGCAGGAAGATGAAATGCCAGGTGGAGCGCCGATGCAGCGTAGTAGGGCAGTGGATATTGAACAAAGAAGATAGGGCTGCCTGCTCCGAAGTTGAGACCGCTGATCCAACGCGGATACAGCTCACCAGTTCTAAGCTGGGCCTCGAAGAAGTGCAGATATGTCACGTGAAGGTTGTGATCATGACCGAATTGCAGGCCCCACAAGATGCAGGGCCAGTTGACGAAACAAGCGAACAGAATCACGATCACGAGTTGCGCGGGGCTCGAGGCCGACACGGCCGCGCTACTGGCCGTGCGAATTCCTCCCGTCTCAAGCACTGCGGCTGAAGGTTCGGATCGCGATGCGGTGGATTGGCTTAGCGCTGCCATCGGGATAGAGCAAAGAAATTGTACGGGCTGGAAATCACGGGGCGCCGGACCCGAAGCTCGGATGCGGTAATCAATAAGAGCAGGCAGGCTAATACTGCCAGCGGTGGAATCCGTTTGCGGAAGTGCCCGGTTACCCATTCCAATCCGCTGGCGTAAATTAGCGCGAATGGCAACAGGGCCCCAGAAATGATGCGGCCCGAAACGAAGAACGGATGAACCTGAGAGGGATAGAGATGCTTGTGGTAGTCAAACATCATCGATACGGCAAGTATGAAAAGAACGGAGCCGCCCACCAGCCAAAGTGACTGCCATCCCGCCCACCGTTGTGAGTCCGGCGGGCTGCGGCGTCGACGCAGGAAGTCAGCCACGAAGATCAGAATCATCAGACCCGACGAGAGCACATAAAACCAGTCAGCGGTCGCGGAACGCATCGGCAGACCATGCCAGTCATAGTCGCCGTGCCAGACGCTGCGAGTCAGCTTGACAACGAAAAACGAAAACCCGCTCCACGAAAATATTGGATGGTGCCACATTTGCATGAGAGGTTTGACAGTCCATCCGAAATTCTGAATTTTTGCCTTGCTGCCGGTAAGATCTCCGATGACTCGATAATTTCTTAGCATCCATAGGGACGGAGGAAGGAAAGCGGCAACTACACATCCGCTCAAAACCCATCTCTTCCTCTTGGGCGGGACTTGTGAATGCCGCAGCCAGATCCAGATCGACGCAGCCAGGGCTCCATACAAAACGCAATTTGAGACTTCCAGCAGAAAAGACAGCCCAACCAAAAGCGAAGCCGCGATCAGGAAACGCGGACGATGGTCCTCTCCGAAAACGGCGTCAGCCATAAATAAGAGGGCTGCAGCCCATAGCGTGGGAGGCAGCACGTCTCGGTTCATGCCAAAAAAAACATCCTGGGGAAAAACTGCGATAAGGCCGGGCACGGCGACCTGTAGAAATTGGCGTTCCGGGTAAACCTTCCGGACGAAGAGAAAAGAAAGCCACACCAGCAGGCCATAGGAAATGGGGTTGATAAGGCGCAACCAGAAAGCCAGACGCCAGCCGCCGAACCCGAGAGTCGTTCCCAGGTCGTACCAAGCTCCGGCTATCAGATAGTAGAGCGGTGCGCCTTGCGCTTCAAAGTTGAGTCGGTGTTGCAAGTCCTCCACTTTCCATGCCCAATATCCGTGATCGATCAGCGCGTTATAAGCCTGCGGGGAAAGTTGATAGAGCGGAACACCAGCCTCCTGACTCATGAACCTCGCGTCTCCCATGTACTCCGGAGACCAGTACGGCAGGAACTCCCCTACGAATTCCCGATCGATGCGCGGCAGTTCCTTGCCGGGAAAATGTCCTTTTGCATACATCTGGATCGTGAGAAAGTGCAGTTTTTCATCGAGGTTATTGAACAGAGGAAACGCCAAAGTGAAAAACAGAATTCGCAACGTGGCATAGATACAAAGAGCGAGCGCCGCAACACGAATTGGATCGGGGACGCGCGAAGCCTTCTCAAACAGAGCATCCGGCCCTCTGTACTCTCCATGCCGGCTTTCGAGAGTCCCCGGGTAGGGTGCGGTTGTGATCACGAAGGTACTCTCCTGTAAAGCGGTCTCTATGGGTGCAATCGCAAAAGCGCGAAGAAATTGTAGCGGCTCGCGAACACAGCGCTCCTTACGTGAACCTCTGAGATCGTAATGAACAGCACCACGCCACAGAGCGCCGCTGCGGGCGGCACCCATTTTCGCAGTCGGGTTAGAAACAGTTCCAAGCCGATTGTGTAAATCAATGCGGCCGGCAACATCGCTCCGGAGATGATCCGGCCGGACACGAAAAACGGAAGTTGCCGCGAAGGGTATGCACAATCATGAAAATCAAAAGCAAGGGAGAGAATAGCGAGAAAGAGAACTGAGACTGCTATGAGGAAGATAGCCTGCAACTCGACCAGCTTCTGGCAGGCAGACATTGCTCGCCTTTGCCTAAACAGGTTGATCGCGAACAACAGCCCAAACAATGCCGAAGAGAGAATGTAGAATCGGTCGACTGCGTTTACCTGCATAGGCAGGTTGTGCCACACATACTCGCCACGCCAGAACCTGCGCGTCAACTCCAGAACAAAGTAGCCGGTCCCGGATAGCGAAAAAAGCGGATGATGGAAGACAGAGGCAATTGGCTTCACCGTCCAGCCAAAATCGAACGCCTTTGCTTTTCCGCCGAGGAAGTCTCCCATCACAAAGTAGTTGCGCAGCATCCAAAGAGCGGGAAGCACGCCAGCAATGAAGGCATTCGCGAGAATCAATCGTCTCTTATGCGCTCGCGTTTCCGGCGACCGCCGCGACCAAATCCATAAAGCTGCCGCTAGAGCTCCATAGAGCACGAAGTTGGAAATGCTCGACAGAAAAGCGAGGCTGACAGCGAACGATGCCGGCAACAGCGACGAGTTCCGGCCGGAATGCGCGACAGCCCGAAGCATTAAGAGCAGTGCAACCGCTGAGAGCGGAGCGGAGAAGACATCCCGATTCATTCCATAAAAGACGTCCTGGGGAAAGACCGCCATCAGTGCGGGAACACCTGCTTGCAGAAATTGTCTAGCGGGATAGGCGCGGCGAGTGAAGAGATAGGAAGCCCATACGAGCAGCGCATAAACGATCGGATTGAGGAAGCGAGGCCAGTAGTCGAGTGCCCAGCCGCGCATGCCAAGCAACGATGCGACGCGATACCATGCGCCCGCCACCACATAATAGAGCGGCGGCGATTGCGCCTCGTAATTGCGTCGGTGAGACCACTGTTTGAGCTTGTCCGAATAGAAGTTCTGAGCCATGGCGACATCTCTGGTCTGAGGCGGCAACGCATACAATGGCGCCACGATGCCATCACGATCCATGGCCGCTTGTGAGTGACTGAATTCCGGAGACCAATAGAGCAGCAGTCGTTCGGCAACGGCAGGATCCAAACTGGGAAGATCCTTCTCTGGCAAGTCGCCCTTGGCGTACATCTGAATCGTCAGCAGATGGAAGCGCTCGTCAATCGTATTGGTCAGAGGAAACGCTGCGCAAAACAACAGAACGCGTATAGCCGCAAAGACGGATAGCGATATGGCGATCCTGCGGGCATTTACGCCAAGAAACGCATCGGTTTTGGATTCTGGGGAGTCGATTGGGAGAGGCGGCAATGGCGGAGGGAACAGCTCATCGACCTGAAGCTGCGAAGCCATATTTGCGTCGACCGCGGTAGAGTTTGCACGATCCGGCTGCGGCCAGAGAAACTCGCCGTTTGTACCGTTCTATGCCGCGAGAGGAGATTCAACCCCGTCAGGATCTCCGCGTCGCGGTGTCTCCAACCGTCAGATCAGATATATCCAGGCAAAATAGATACACAGTCCCAGGATTGCCGCTACTACAGCAAATCCGATCACATCACCGACTCCTGCACGCGACTCTGCGCCCGCGGAAATGTTGTGAGTCCTGGCTGGGTCGGGATCGTCCAGCTTTACTCGAAAGCTCGCGCGGTCAATTTCTTTTTCTACTTCGTTCGTGGAGACCGTGAGATTTACAGACGCCACAGCCGGTGTACCTCGCGAAGTTGGACCCGCGCCCCACAACAGGGCATTAGACGATCTGTGATGGTAGGTCATGCTATCCCATTCACCAGCGCGGCGGATTGACCCAGAAGTTAATTTTTGATGAATTTCATTCCTTTGATGTTTTCCCGCGGCAGCAACGAGCCAAAATGGTACCTCTTAGAAGGCTTGCCCCATAAGGCGTTGGCTGGATCTGCCAAACCATGAAAAATGGGATCATCCAAAAACGGATGTCGGCACTTACCATGCTGGCCGCTGTCTTGTTGACGGGCTGCGGGCAGATTCGGAACATGCGCAGCGCCGCTCTGCAACAGCCACAGGAAGTCGCGACTGATCAGATTTCGCCCCAATTGCAGAACGCTGAACCGGATGGTGAAGATCAGCAAAACCACTTAGTCGGTTCCAGAGCGTCCCAGGAAGTTGATTCACAGGCCGGAGATGGGCAGAGTGGTCCGGATGCGATTGACTCGAGCCAGCCAAATTCGAGGGCAGATCAATCCGAGACTGAGGGTCGAATAGAAGACAATCAAACTTTCGACCCCGCTGATTCAGGCGGAAAGCCGAAGGCGTCGCCTCAGGACGACGGAGCTCAGGGAGAGGGCAATCAAACCGCAACAAGGGTCTCGGATTCGTCTCAAACCCCAACAAAGAGCGATGAAGACGAATCGCACCGGCAAGCGGGAACTCAGCCGTCGGGCGGTGGCTCTGCACAAGATCAGACGAAACCCATCTCGTTCCAGCAAGTGCAAGGTGAAGAAGAGGCCGTGCCTGGGCCGGCGCCGTCCGACGTGGAATCGAACCGATTCAGCTATCTGGTTGCGGGAGTCAATCTCGATGAATTCTCCGAGTTCGTTCCCGCTGCCAGCGATGAGAGTCCCTTCCAAGCATACTCGAATACGCGGCTTTTCGGAACTTTCAACTTCGTGAAGAAAGCCCGCCGTTTCAATACGGCTGTTAATTACAAGGGCGGAGTTGCGGTTAACGAGAATACGAATTCCCCCCTGTACGGGAATACCCTTCAACAGGTAACGGCGCAGGAAAACGTTACGTGGAAGCGAACGAAACTCCTGATGGAAGACGCGGTCAGCGATTCCCCTGGCGCAAGCTTTGGGTCGGCCGCATTCGGCGGCGCCAGTGCCTATACCCTCGGCGAGGGCAGCACCGGCACATCGGATTTTTTTGGTTTTAACGATTTCGGCGGATTCCGCGCACAACACATCACCGAAGTGGCTTTGGGCCAGGTCACCGAACCGTTGACTCCGCGCTCCGGGATTACATTCGCCGGCGCTTTCGCGATGACGCACTATTACAAGGCGAATGCAATTAACAGCCAACAGAGTTCAGGGCTGATCGGCTATGGTCATCAGTTTACGGCGCGCACTCAGCTGGGCGTGTCATATGGATACCAATATTGGAAGTTTCCCGGCAGTTCGGCTACCACCGGCCAATCAGCGCAGCTGAGCTACATGCGTCAGTTAAGTCCGCGCGTGGCGCTCACACTTGCCGGCGGTCCCCAGTTCGTCCGATCGAATACGACGCTGGAGCTTGTCGTGCTCGGCACCCCGGTCACGGCAACTCTGCATTCGCGTCAGACCGGCTTCAACGCAGGGGGTTCCTTGGGGTACAGTTTGCGAGATGAGACTCTTGCGCTCTACTACGAACATCTCCTGACCAGCGGTTCGGGTTTGTTCGCAGGAGCGTCGAGCGACATCACGGAGCTGTCGATGAGCCGTACGTTTCTCCGGTCCTGGGGAACCAGTTTCTCGAGCGGGTTCGTGCGGCTTAGCAGCGTGACTCCCGGCTCTTCGGGCATATTAGGCAATTCCTACCAATACTGGTTTACGGGCCTCGGAGTACAGAAGAGTCTGGGACCGCATTTGCGAATTCTGGGCAGCTACCAATTTAACGACCAAAGCAAAACTTCAGGCTGCACTGCGCAAGCCTATTGTGGCAGCGCACTGCACACGGCGATACTCAGCATTTCGTGGCGCACTCTGCCGATTCGCTTGGATCGAGGAAGCGGCGGAGGTCATGACAGTGTCGACAGCGTCCCGATCAACGATCAGCAGCCCTGAGACCATGTCGCTCAACCTCCGGTGCGCACCTTCGCTTCGACAGCGCACGCAGCACAGCTGAGCGTGAAAGGGAAAACGAGGAAGTAACGTGATTCGACTCTTCAATGTCCATTACCCGCTGCGAACACTGATTCTGGTCGTTGGAGAAGCGTCGATTGTCTGGGCATCGCTCTTGCTTGGGACCATGCTGCGGTATCGCGAGGACAGCTACCTGGTTCTGAATTTCGAATATGGCTATTACAAGATCTGGGCTGTTACGCTTGTCGTTTTGTTGCTCTCGCACTGGTTCGATCTGTACGACCCCACGCACTTTGATGCCAAAGGCGAACTCTATTTCCGGTTGCTGCTCATTCCCGGCCTGCTGGCGTTGGCGCTTGGCGCGCTCGGGGCAGTCTTCCCCAGGTTGGGCTGGGGCACGTCTCTTTCGCTGTTCGGGCTGATGATTGTCACGATCGCCCTCCTGGCGTGGAGAAGCGCGTACTCATGGTTGTCGCGGCAATCGTACTTTCGGGATCGCGTGTATGTTCTGGGTGCGGGAGAGCGAGCCCAGAGACTGGTGAGCGGGCTAAGAAGGCGCCCGGAATTAGGGGTCGACGTGGTGGGGTGGACCGGGGAGCTGGATGGGGCAATGACACGCGAGCGCCTTGCGTGTCACTTGCGGAGAATCGCTCGGGAACGTTCCATTCATTACGTGATTGTGGCCATGCAAGATCGCCGCGATGCGATGCCGATGCAGCAACTCCTGCAACTCCGGTTGCGGACCGCGGTGCGGATCGAAGAAGCAACGTCGTGGCTGGAGAAAATCTCCGGCAAGATCGAGATCGAGACTCTGTATCCCAGCTGGATCATCTACGCCGACGGATTTCACCTGACCGATACTCTGCATTTTGGGAAACGCGTTCTCCATTTCGCGGCCGGGCTGATAACGCTGCTGGTGGCCCTGCCGCTCATTCCTTTTATAGTTCTGGCGGTTAAACTCGATTCTTCGGGTCCAGTGCTTTACCGGCAAAAGCGGGTGGGTCGAGGAGGGAAGACATTCTACTGCTACAAATTTCGCACCATGCGGCCAGACGCTGAGGCCGACATCGGACCAACCTGGGCCGACGACGACGATCCGCGCATCACCCGCGTGGGGAAATTCTTGCGTGTCACACGACTGGATGAGATTCCTCAAGTGTGGTGCGTGTTGAAGGGGGACATGGCTTTCGTTGGACCCCGCCCTGAGCGTCCCGAGTTTGTCGAATGGCTCACTGAGGAGATTCCGTATTACAGTCTGCGGCATCTGGTGCCTCCCGGGATTACCGGATGGGCGCAGATCCGGTACAAATACGGAAACACAGTGGGAGATGCTAAGGAGAAACTTCAGTATGACCTCTTTTACATCAAGAACGCTTCCATTGGTCTCGATATCCTAATCATGTTTCAGACGATCAAGATCCTGCTTCAGCGTCGTGGTGGTCAGTGACGAAACGGCCAGGCTCGGTGAGGAACATCTCTAGTACATCTCTAACACAGAGCGGGAAAGATGCCGAAGACCGTGTGCATGCCATGCGGTTCCAGGTCGATGGCTTGCAGACACCGCCGCTCAACGATATCGAAAAGCGCGATTTGGGTGGGCTTGGCCACCGTGCCTTCCTGCAAGACAGTTTTGACCCAACGAACATTCTCGCGGAGCAAGGTTTGTCGAATGCGTGTGAATCCTACCCAAATTGTTTTTTCGTCAATCGGGAGTAGTCCTCGACACCAGGCGGGTAGTATTCCCTTGTCGCGGTCCTGGATCTTCCGGAGGTCGATGGTCTCCTCGATCGCCAGTGTGCGGCGATTGGCGATAACGATCTTTCCTTCGACTCCAGTGAACAGGACTCGATCTCCGCACACTAGCCCGTCGTGGGGACGATAGACGCCGGTTGCGATCCGCTTTCCGGAGCCATTCAAAGAGATAGCATCTCCCTGTTCAAAGCGTGTAACCCAGGTCTCTCCCTCCAGTTCGAAGGTGAAGTTAGGATGCGACTGATGCGGCCGGGTCGTGATTACGGTGCGATAGTCTACGGCGCGCGAAAAGCGAGACCAGGGAACTTCGTCGATCACGCACCACTCTTTTACGACATCGCCGCTAAGTTTGACTTTGAACACCATGTCGAGGCCGGTGCTCACGACCAGAAGATCGCCGTCGCGGGCCGGGGTCACATGATGAAGATCATTAAAGCAGGGAAGGGAGATATAGCCGACCTGTTCAAACTGAGGCACCCGGTAGATGAGGATCTCGGTCATTGTGCAGGTATAGAGCCTGTCGCCGATCAAAGCGCCACTATGAAAGTTTCCAGCGCGTTGGTCGCCCGCACGCTTCTCGCGAGGCGTCTCGTGTTCGACGCAGGTGCGTGCCGTGCCGGCCTCGGTGTCGACTTCCAGAATGAGAGCCGCCTCGTAGAGATACCATTCATCCCGAAAAGTCGGTGCCTTCAGTCCGACCTTGCGTTGGCGTCCTCCTAGAACGTAGAGTTTCGACAAACCATCTCCTGATGGCGGCTCCCTGGCCCGGGAAAGCGCAATAAAGTGCAACTGAACGGCAGATGGTAACATCCGCGATTTGGCCGTTCCCTGAACCGGAGATGAATTTTTGGTGAATTCTGGACAGCCTCGTACTTCCTCTGGGGGATGATCGCTTAACATCACTCCGAGTCGGGTGGGGGTTTCGGTGACGTCTCCGGCAAGCGATATTTCGGTAATTATTCCTTACTACAACCGCGAGCGCTACATCGATGAGGCGGTACAGTCCGTCCTGTCCCAGACGTTGAAACCGCTGGAGATCATCATTGTCAACGACTGCTCGCGGCAGGCTTCGCGCCGCTTTTTGGATCGCTATGCCGGCATCTGCAGGATCATCGACCTTCCGGCAAATGTTGGGTTGGCTGCATCGCGGAACGCTGGCATTCGCGCCGCTCGCGGCGAGTTTATCGCTCTATTGGACGATGACGACATCTGGCTGCCTCACAAGCTCGAGGCGCAACGCAAGTATCTTGAGGACCATCCTCACTGCTCGGGCGTCCACTCTGCAGTCTGGTTGATGGTTCCCGATCAACCCGACACGTTCTACCGGCGTTTTGGGAGGTGGTGGGAACCGGCCAGCGAGATTCGAACCGGGCCGCTGAGATTGGCCGAGGCGCTGATGAATGACAGCTGGGTTATTCCTTCCACCATGATGTTTCGGACGCAGGTTGTGCGCGCTTTAGACGGATTCGATTCTCGGTTTCGGCAATGCGAAGATCGCGATTTCATCGTTCGATTCTGCGCGGCGGGGTATCACATTTCGGCTATTGATGAACCGCTGGCCCGGTTGCGGCGCGAGGGCCATGGTAGCCTCTCCAGCCGCCGCTGGCGCATCTTCCGCACAGATTTGAAGATGTGCTGGAAGCACAAGGCGCTCTATCTCCGAGCCTATGGCCGGTTGGGAATTGTGTGGTTCGTCCTCGACAAACTGCAGCAGCCGACCTACGGGATACCTCGTGTCTACGGTGGAGTGAGGCGCCTGCTTTGGTTCGTGCAGTCGAAATGTCCAATCAGGTCAGATTACAGGGAACCGGTCGACGATCAACCTCGAACACCGTCGTCGGCGCAGCCATCCATGGATGAAACAACACTTATCGGAGGACATGCCGTATGAACTCTCTTGCGGATGTTTCCGTCATCATCCCGTTCTACAACCGCGAAACGTATATCGACGAGGCGGTTCAGTCCGTGCTGGCGCAGACCCTCAAGCCGCTGGAGATCATCATCGTGAATGACTGCTCTCGCGAATCTTCGAGGCGGTACCTAGAACGGTACGCCGATGTTTGCCGGATCGTCGACCTTACGAAAAATGTGGGCCTGGCCGGCGCGAGGAATGCCGGAATCCGGATGGCGCGGGGCAAGTTTATCGCGCTTCTCGATGACGATGATGCCTGGTTGCCTCAGAAACTCGAGATTCAATATCGATATATGTTGGAGCATCCAGAGTGTTCGGGCGTCCACACCGGAGTTTGGATTCTGCTTTCAAACGAGCCGGACGAGCGCTACAAGAAGTTTGAACCAGGTCCTCTTCCGTTGTCCGAAGCTCTCACCCATTCTCAATGGGTGATTCCCTCGACCCTGATGATTCGTACCGAGGTGGTTCGCGCGGTTGGCAACTTCGACCCCTGGTTTCGAGAGAACGAAGATCGCGATTTCGTGGTGCGGTGCTGCGCCGGAGGTTTCCGGCTGGAAGGCATCGACGAACCGCTCGTCCGATTCCGCCGCACCGGCCACGATCATCTCGCTGGGCGCCACCTGACCATGTACAAATCGCACCTGAAGCTGTGCTGGAAGCATCGAGCGCTCTATCAGAAGGTATTCGGTCCGAGTGGGATCTTCGCATTTGTGCTGCAGAGCACCTATCTGGTCATCGGCGGGTATTGCTGGGACACCCGGACAAGCACGAAAACCAAACTGCTGCAGGGCGTGATGTGGCGTGTGCATCAACTGATCCGGGTGAGGTACGAACTCAGGCCCGGTTACAAGGATCCGGTAGCATCGAGAGCCTAGTCTTTCATTCGTTCCATACCCCAGGTATTTTCAGGTTCCTCGCATGGATGAGCGTTTTTCACGCCGCCTTAACCTTGGGAGTATTTGCCAGTGCTAGACTCTCTGGCGATTCCGAAGGCCGGCAATTCGCGCGCGCGACTATGACTGAACTCTAATCTCGGCCGACTCCTCCATGAACAGGAACTCGCCAACACCTCCGGAGGCGGTCCTTGACGCGGCGACCGAGCAGGTAGCTGAGGATATCTCGGCGCTTCCCTCCGCACCCGCTGTCCCCAGTGATCGGCTGCTGGTTCGCAGCATCGCGTGGAGTGCGGCCGGCGACTGGGGAACTCAAATCTTCACCTGGCTGGCGTTTCTGGAAGTGATGCGGGTGCTCACCCCGGCCGACTTTGGAATCGCCGCACTGGCAGGCATTCTGATGCCTTACATGGGGCAGCTCACCGGACTGGGCATGCCACGAGCCGTAGTGGCCATTCGCGATCTCAGCGAAGATCAACTCGCGCAGATGAACACGCTGAGTTTGCTGTCGGCGACGACGTTGTTCCTATTTGGGGTTGCGATCGCGAAGCCGTTCGCCGCGTTCTTCAGAACCCCAGCCCTCGCTCCTGTCTTCATCGTGGCCTGCAGCGGCCTGATCATGAGCGCGCTGTGCGCGGTTCCGAACGCGACACTCGCGAAACAGATGCGCTTCCGATTGCTTTCCATCCTCAGCATTGTGTGCACCCTGACGGCAGCAGCCGCGACCTTGGCCATGGCTTTACTGGGACTGGGATACTGGGCGTTGTTGTTGGGGAATATGTTGTCGGGTGTAATCAAGACGGTGGTCATCCAAAGAGCACGGCCCACAAGACTGGCTTGGCCTCGCCTCAAGACGATCCGAGAACCTTTGAGATTTGGCTGGCAAATCTCGGTGTCGCTGATTGCCATGAACTCTTATCAGCGTCTGGATAATTTTGTTGCCGGGCGGGTACTGGGGCCAGCCGCCCTAGGGTTTTACGGAAACGCATGGGAACTCGCTAACGTGCCCATTGAAAAAGTCTCCTCGTTGGTGACCACCGTCATTCCGAGTTTCCTATCCGCGGTACAAGATCAGCCGGCCGCTCTTCGCCGCTATCTGCGCGGCCTGACCGAAACCATAGCCTTAGCGGCGTTTCCTGCGACGGTCGGGCTAAGCCTGGTGGCGCACGAGGCGGTCCCGCTCGTTCTGGGACACAAGTGGGATGGCATGGTCGCGCCCTTGCAGGTGCTCTGTTTCTATGCGGCCTTTCGCGCGATTGTGGCGCTGCTCCCGAAGGTTCTGGTGGCCATTCACAAGGTCCGCTTCGTTATGTGGAACGATCTGGCTGCTCTGGCTCTGCTTCCGATCGCTTTTTTCATTGGCAGCCGACGAGGAACTGCGGGAATTGCATGGGCCTGGGTTGTGGCCTATCCATTCATCGTCTTGCCGCTCTATTGGAAGACGTTTCGAGCCATTGGCATGAGCCTAGCGGAATATCTGCGGGCTCTCCGCCCCGCCGTCAGCGGAACGATCGTGATGATCCTGTGTGTCGAAGCGGCGAAGCACAGTCTCGCCCCGGCGGGTGGCTTGCTATTTCGACTGACGGTCGAAGTGGGCGTGGGAATGATCAGTTACGTCGCTCCGGTCTGGCTGCTGCACCGAGACCGTGTCATGGCGGTAATTCGAGTACTGCAGAAGATCGGGCCCCGAAGAACTCGGCGGGCCCAGGAGCCTGTGGCATAGCCGGACGGTGTGCGATCTCGCCCATTGGCTGTGAGCAGCATTATCTGCTGGTCGCCTGTTGCTGCAGCACTGGTGTGTTGCCGGATGCGGTCTGCGCACGGGAGAGCCGCCGAGACTCCAGGATCTTGCCCGCGCTCCGATACGTACGCAGCTTGCAGTTGAAGCGCCGATTTCGATCGACGGAGAGCATCCAGCGGATCCAGTCCGCGGAAAGTTCGCGATACAACCATCGCGGTACTCCGAAGTAAGCAGCTCCGAAATTCGGCAAGCCGGCGGTTCTGGTCAGCGAAACGCCATTGTAGTAGTACCAGTCCAAGAAATACTTCTTGGTAGTTCGCTTGGGGTCCACCGGGTGGTACACGATCGCATCGGGAGAATAGATGATCGTTTCCCCGGCGTTGAGAAGGCGTAGACCGAATTCGGTGTCTTCGCAGGTAATGGTGTGCCTGGTGCCCGACACTCCTAAATCGAGTCGATATCGGCCGTGCATCGCGAAGACTTTCCTTCGGAAGGCGGAGTTGGCTCCCAGCGGAGGCACCCGGATCACTTTAATCTCGTCGCCGAGTTCAAAGTTGACGACCGCTTGTTGCCCAGCTATCTCGAGCCACTCCGGTCGATCATGATTCCACAGCGGCACGACCCTGCCCGCGACCGCCGAACAGTCAAACCGTTCGAAGGTTCCGATGAGATTTGCCAGCCAATCCGGGTGCAGAAGGACGTCGTCGTCGGTAAAGGCGACAATCTCGCCCTGAGCAATCGAGATCCCGTGGTTCAGGGCAGACGACTTTCCCTGCCGTTTCTCGAAGAGGTAGCGCACGCAGAAAGCTGCGGATCGACAAAAGCCCTGTACGAGCTGGTGAGTGCTGTCGGTGGAGTTATTGTCAACCACCAGTAACTCCAATTCCAAGTTGCGGGGATAAACAAGGTTGGAGAAGCTGGCGAGTGTTTTTTCAAGACTTGGCGCTCGATTGTAGGTTGCCAGTACGACGCTCACATGCATGGCGGAGCCTCAGGCTTGCGGCTTCGGATCACATCTGGGTGTTTCGTAAAGCCCGCCCCAACGGCAGTCACGGTGTCGATGGAGGAAGAAAATCGAATCGTTCCGCGAGTCCCTCGACTACGTTCTCTTTCTCACCCGTGATTTCGGCAATACGGTTGTTGTGGCTGACCAGCAAAGCTCGAGTCTCCTGCAAGGGAACCGATCCCGGGGTGTTATCAGCGGCTTTGGTTGTGACTGTCCCCTGCAAGCCGCTCCAGGTTGAAGAATTGATTCCCTCGGCATTGACGGTCTCGACGCTGTGCAGCATCCATCTTCCGTTCTCCTGACTGAACCCGAGATCTTTCTCCCCGTCTTCGGGGGTGCCATCCCGCAGGCTTAACTGAACTTTCCCATCGCTCGGAGCCGGAGAGGTAATCGTGAACACACAGCTTTTGTGCCCAGAGGGCGTGACCTTCCAGTGTTCCGGCAAGGCAATTCTGAAACCGCACGCCTTGTTTTCGATGGGCGCGGGTTCAGTGTCGGCCTGCGCGGCGGCGATGCCCGCGCTCGTAACGAGGAGCAGTACGAACAATCTAGAGAGTGTCATCGAAGGTTGGCTCCGCCGGCTGGACAGAAGTCGGGAGTACGGGCACCAGCTCCCAGCATCCGGAAGCTCAGATTTTTTCGAGTGAAGACTACCAGTTGCCGGTTGCGACAGTGTTACGAGGAGGTTAATTCTGCTGAAATTATCCGCCAGGGAAGTCTCTGGAATCTTCGTGAGCGAGGATTGGCTGCGTGATCGGCATTGCCTGTTGTGATACACATGCATCTCTCGTATTCTGGCTGACTCTCGGGCCCCGCTCCGAAGGGTTGTCGTGCCATCGGTTTCGAGCAAGGGAAAGGAAAGTACGAGCGGTGGATAGCCTATGAGGACGATCGTGAGAAGCGCCGATCTTCACCATGACGGGCCGCAAATCGTCGATTTCCTGGCGAGGAACCATACGCCCGAATCGACCACCACTCGCTTCGAGTGGCTTTACTCGACCGGGACGGCGGGTGAGGCCCGCTCATGGATAGCATGCGACCAGGTCAGCGGTGAGGTGATCGGAGTGGCTGCCGCCTTCCCGCGCCGGATGCGTGTATTCGGTGAAGAATTACCAGGCTGGGTGTTGGGAGACTTCTGCATTGATCCGCGCCACCGCGCTCTTGGGCCGGCTCTCCAACTGCAGAAGGCGTGCCTCGAATCGCTTCAGAGTGAAGCGCCGGCTATCTATTACGATTTTCCGAGTCCGGCGATGACCGCCGTCTACGAGCGGCTGGGTATCAGCATTAACCAGCGGTTGGTTCGATTGGTCAAGCCGTTGCGCTTCGATGCGAAGATCAGCAGGGTGATCCGCCAACCGCAGATCGCGACCGCAATGACGGCGGTCGTAAACCGCGGGCTTCTTGTCTTCAGCAACAGGAGGCGTGCAAAAGCCGCTGTGGACTTGATTCCGTGCAACATTCCCTGTGGCGAGGAATTTACAGAATTTGCTCGCAGCGCGAATGCTGGTCTTGGAATCTGCCTTCTGCGGTCAGCCGAGTACCTGAACTGGCGTTTCCGGGGACACCCTTATCGACAACACGAAATCGCAACCCTGCGGAGAGGTGATTTGTTGGCCGGATACGCTGTGATTCACGACGAAGGTCTTAATCTGAATGTGGTTGATTTGTTTTGCCAAGCCGCAGACATTCGCGAGCTGATCGGGGGCGTCATTCGGATCGCAGAGGATCGGCGAAAGGAAACGGTCACGGTCGGAGTTCTGGATTCCCAGCCTTACAGGAAAATTCTCCGTCGGCTTGGTTTCTTCAGGAGAGAAAAGACTCCGGTCGTGACGTTCTGGACCGGACGCGTACTTCCGCCCGCCGATGCGGGGTGGTTCCTCACCAACGGCGATCGAGAGAGTTGAATTTGCCGTGCAGAAAGCTCGCTTTCAAAATGTCTTAAGAGATTGACTCGACGACTGAGCCGAGTGGAATCACATCGCGCAGCGCATCCTGGCTAGCCCCGCGTCTTCTGATCAGAAAATCCTGGCCGTCTTGAACCCACACCTCGGCTGGTGCTGGATGGCTCAAAAAACCAAGCGGGCTGGCGGTTCGGGCGTAAGCGCCTGATTGAAAGACTCCCACCAAGTCCCCGACCCGCGCGCTCGGTAGAGTCACACCGCGTCCGAGAGTGTCGAGAGGAGTGCAGAGTGGACCAACAAGATCGCAGAGCTGCGTGGCTGGATCGTCGAGGCGATTCAGAATGGCTATGGGGAAATTTCTTCGAACCACCTGCCCCAAGTTCCCGCTAGCCGCCAGATGATGATTCATGCCGCCGTCAAGAATCAGGTAGTTCTTTCCACGCGAAGTCTTTATATCGTTGACGGTGGTCACATAGACTCCGGCTTCGCCGGCCAGAAATCGGCCGGGTTCCACGATAAAAGTTGTGCCGGCAAAACAAGGCTCCCCTTCCGTTGCCGACATCAGTTCGAGCAAGCCTCGACGTAACGATTCCAGGCCGAGCTCGGAGTCACCGCGAAAATATGGAATGCCCCAACCTCCTCCGAAATCAAGGGTATGAATCTGCGTATGCGATATTCTGGCCGTACGCCGCGCGATTTCGACTCCGCTGCGGTATTGGGCCAACAGCACGCCCTGGTCCAGGATCTGCGTTCCCACAAAGAGGTGAATGCCTTGGAACCGGAGATAGGGATCCTGAGCGATTCGCTGAAGGAGCGGTTCCAGCTTTTCTTCGTCAACTCCGAAGGGGGCAGATCTGCCGCCCATCTGCATGGCGCCGCCGCGACTTTCTTCGGCCGGGTTGACACGGATGGCAACTCGGGTGCGGTGGCCCAATCTCCTGCTTAACTGGCTGATGCGTTCGATCTCTAGTTCTGACTCGGCGTGGATCTCGCCGATTCCGTCAGCGATGACCAACGCCAGTTCAGCTTGGGTTTTGCCCGGGCCGGCGAAGAGAATCTTGTCGGGCGGACATCCCGCGCTGCGAGCCTGATAGAACTCGCCGCCAGAGGCGACTTCCAGCCCGCATCCCTTATCGAGAAAGAACTTCAAGAAAGCGGGGTGCGGATTTGCTTTTACGGAATAGCATACCGAGAATCGCTCGGGCAGAACCTTGCGTAAAGCGGCATATTTCTGTTCAAGGATGTTGCGGTCATAAATGAAAAGTGGAGTGCCATGTCGCTCGACGATCGACGAGATCCGGAGTTCGCCAACCAGCAGCTCATTGCCCTTACGATCCCAGCGGGATGTCAGAAACTCGGGGAGGTGGGACATTCACAGGCCCTCCCGGCGCCGCAACGAGGGGTAGTCGATCTTGCCGCTGCTGGTTTTTGGTAGCTCATCGAGTACTTCGATGGCGCGGGGCACCATATATCGCGGCATGCGGTCTTGGCAGAAGGTGATCAGAGAACTCTGATCGATCGGATTGCCGTCGCGCGGAATCACAAAAACTTTGACAGCTTGCCCAAGGATGGCATCCGGAATGCCAATCGCCGCCGCATGTCGAACCTGGCCGCTTTGGAAGACGACTTCTTCCACTTCGGTCGGGCTGATGCGGAAGCCCGAGCACTTGATCATCGCATCGCGGCGTCCGACGTAGTACAGAAATCCATCCTCGTCAGTCTTGACCAGATCGCCCGAGTAACAGACTCGCTCGATATCTCCGATCCCGGCCGGGAGCATAGGATTCGGCCGAAGCACCTGATCCGTCGCCTCCGGTTTTCCCCAGTACCCCATCGAAACTGTCGGACCACGGTGCACCAATTCGCCAACTTCGCCGGGCCGACAAATCTGCCCCTGCTCGTTCAGGACCAGAATCTCCGTATTCGGGATGGATCTTCCCATCGAGGCCGGCCTGCGATCCAATTCCTCCGGAGGCAAGTAGGTCGACCGGAATGCTTCGGTGAGGCCGTACATCAGGAAAATGCTCGTCTTCGGCAGGGCTTCGCGCAGCGCCCTTAACACATCTTGTGGCATCGCGCCGCCGGTATTGGTGATATAGCGTACGGGAGGCGAATATTTCTGCAGACTTGAATTCGGCTGCGCCAGCAGGCTCCAGACCGTTGGCACACCGGCCAACCCTGTGATGTGCTCCTTGACCAGTACTTCGACGATTTGCCTGGCGAAAACCCAATTGATCAGGACCAGCGTTGCTCCTTGCTGAAATGCAGTTGTCAGCTGATTCAGGCCGGCGTCAAAGGTGAAGGGCAGAACCGCGAGGATGCGATCCGACGACGCAATTTCCAAATAAGTAGAAACGATGGTTGCGCCGGCGATCAGGTTCGCATGGCTGAGCATCACGCCTTTGGGTTTGCCGGTTGAACCGGAGGTGTAAAGAATTGCAGACAAGTCCTTTTCTATTCCCCGGTCCTGCCAACAGGTAGCGCGTTGCGCCGTCAGCGCTTCGAAGCTGTGGATCGGCAGATCGGCATCGACCGATTTCGTGTCGCCCACGATCACCAGAAAGCGTAGGGAATTGATCCCCGGCAGAATCCTCGAGATTGCCTCGAATCTCAGCCTCGAGACAATTAAGGCGGAAATTCCGCAATCGCGAGCAATGTGGCTTACCTGATCGGGAAACAGAACAGAATTGATAGGAACGAAGACCCCACCGGCCTGGGAGACGCCGTAAATGGAAATTGCCTGAGCGACACCAGGATCGAGCAGGATGCCGACGCGGTCTCCCCGGTTCAACCCGGCGTTCCGCAGGCCGAGTGCAAGTCCAGCTACACGAGAGCTCACATGAGAATAGGTGAGGCGTTCCTCGCCGTGGACGAGCGCCTCCTTCTCAGGGAATTGCTCTGCACTCGTGCGCAGCATGTGATGGAGCAAGAAGTCCATTTTCGCGATAGATTGAGATCTCCATTCAGGTTTATGGGTACAGTTCGGCAGGCCCCACATTCCACATCGGGTTCGAGTTCGAACCAGAAGCGCATGAATCCGACTTGCTATAAGCGACAACGCGTACATCTCTTTCGCGTGCACGGAAACCTGCAGCTTCAAAAAACGGTTTCAGTTCGCTCGATTCGGAACAATACGCCTCGAGGCTGATCAGCTTCTTCCGGCGGCACATTTCAAGGGCCGCGGTCAATAACGGGAGCCCAACCTCTCTGAGTTTGCAGCCGAAGAGATCGTGGATAGAAGCTCTGCCATTCTTGTCCACACTGAATGCGAGGAAAGCCAGCAGTTCGCCACGTTTGCGCGCCAGGACAACGTCAACATCTCCGCTGCGGATCCCATTTCGGCGTCGAAAGCGCCAGTTGAGGAGCTCTGCCGCACGACTGGCGCGGATCACTCCAGAGCTCGGCACGATCTGGTCGAGATAGGTAAATTCGTCGCCGAACCATCCGCTTAGAACAGAGATCTCCAGTCCTGCGACCTGATGATTCTGCCGCCGCGTGTTCAGCAGAAGGTTCCCACTACGGACCAGGGGTTTGGTCCACGCCGCTGCCCCCAGTATTCTTGCCACAACTTCGTCGATACGCAGAAGAGCCACATAACGGATGAGGCGGCACCTCGGCTGCATGCCTAAACGAACAAAGGGCGACATCCCCCGCTGGTCGGGCGGGCAGTCGTAGCACACGGCGAGTTCCCCGGAGTCGACCGGTCCAAACATGACACGTTGCAACATGACAGCCGGGCCGAGGCTCCGATGAGTGGCGTCCACCGCAAACTCGCCGACCTGACCGCATAACACGGACCGTCCGTACACATACATGGGACGAGGAAGCACCGAAGCCATCCCGCGGATTGCCCCGTCAGCGCGGTCGTAAAGAACCCAGGACCAACCCTGCCCAGCAGGATTTTCCTCATGTCGCCATCGGAAATGAGATTGCGTGCCCGGGAAGTTTCTCTCCAGCAATCCGAGGAGTTGCTCCCGATCGTCGACAAGCGATGCCGGCCTGACAGCCATGTCCATATGGCACGTGAGCGCTACCGGACCTTCGGCAGCCTCGAAGCGGCCAATTCTAAGTCGGCGATGTGAACACGATGTAAATTCTGGGGATAGATCTTGTCTGAAAAGCGCGTGTAATACGCAGACTTAAGACAAGGCCTGGGCATAGGTGTTGGGCTAAATTGGCCCAACAGACAGGGACGGGCATTAATCTCGCAGCCTTCACCACCGGATAAGCGTCTTAGCCGAAGATCAGAGATTCATTTGTGCTGTGCGTTGCTTCGAATCCAGCCGCTGCCTGAATCCAGCCGTACCACGCCGATATGCGTAGCTCGATGCACGCCTCGCGCCGTCGGCAATGATATGGGTGAGAGCCCTCACGATCTCTGTCGTGAACGGCATGGGATCAGAAAACCGGAATGTCGCGTCGTGGACCTGTGGTGCGAAATCCTTAAGCACTTGACGAACATCCTCAAACAGAACCTGCCGGGCCTCGCCAGAACCCGATTGCGCCCGATCCAAGAGATTGTGCAGCCGCCAGATGTAATCCACGGTGCTACGCCATTTTGTGGCGGATGCATAACTGCCAGGGATCGTCGGTTTCTCACCATGCGCAAGTTGCCACTGATATAGCGGAAAATCGATGCCGGCGGAAATGGCCAAACCGATGGTGCCCCAGTAGCGTCCGTTGACCTCCATGAATGCAGCGTGTCCATCTGAGCTGACTTTGTACTCAACCATGGCAATGCCGTCCCAGTGCAATTCCTCTAACAGGGATAAAGCCGATTGCATGAGGTCGTCGTTCAGAGGCTCAGCGACGGCAGTGACAGACACTCCGCCGGTGTGGGGCATCTCCTTCAGGCGGCGATGTTGAAACGCCGCCAGGCATTTCCCCTGATGAAGCAGCAATTCGACACCAATCCCCGCCCCTGCGCAGTATTCCTGTACGAGCAAGGGGGGAGCGAATTTGTCTCCAGCGGGGAAGCTGGCGCGGACTTCTTCTGCGCTTGCCAAAGTGGCGCTCTTCAGGTTTTCAGCGCGCGTCTCTCTCCATGCCGGTTTGACCACCCAAGGGAACGGAATTCTTCCGATCACGTCGTGCAATTCTGACGCAGTTGAAACAACGGTAGTCTCGGGCACGTTCATTCCGCAGTTCTGTGCAATTCTCAACGTCTCGATCTTGTTGAGAACGAGCTTCGAGATCGATGGTGGAGGACAACACAGATGCAGAAGATCTGCCAGATCGTCATAGTGTTCGACCACGCCGGTCAGTACCCAATCATCAGTCGGAATCAGCATGTCATGCCGGTTTTCGACGATGAAACGGCGCAATTGTCTGAGAAATTCCTGTCTGTCGGCGTCTGGTGGCGGGAGGGTCCTGTGCTCGCGGACGGCGCGCGAAAGAATGGGCGGGCAAGGGGAGAAACTTACTACGTCGACGGGAATGCCATACTGTCGCAGAGAGCGGGCAATGGGAAGGACGATCCGAGGGATACGGCCCATGACTAAAACGGGACGATGCACGCGCGCTCCGATTGCGGTTCAACGGCGTCAGCTTCCGCCAATTGAGTACAGCCGTAGTCTTGGCACATTTATGCGGAGGATGCCGCCACTTGCTCCCGCTTGTTCTCGACGAAGGACGCCAGATGATGAATATTTCCGAAGTTTTCCGGTGTGAGTTCCTCGTCGGCCACCTTGATCCGGAACGACTGTTCCAGGAATCCGACGAGTTCCAGAACGCCCAAGGAATCGACGATCCCGGCCTCCAGCAGGGGAGTCTGCTCGTCGATACCGCGCTTACGCGCTGCCGGAAACTTCCGGACGATAAAGGACTGTATCTGTGTCTTCAGCGGATGCCCACCGTCCATAGCGTGAATCGTCTCCTGGAAGCCGGCGCCGACGTTGCCAGAACCGCTTCAGGTTGCAGATTCTACATGGCGCATATGAATGAATTGTGAACGCGAGCAAAAGGCAGGCAGAGTCAGCCCGCCACGCCGATTCGCTCACAGGTGAATTCGCCCGTCGCCGTCTCCGCGATTGACATGGATTCGATCCAGAGCTCCCGGTTGGGACTGCAGGGCCTCTGCCAGAGGCTTCGAGAGAGCAACCAGATAGTTCGAAGAATAGCTGATGAACCCAAGCCGTCGTAAGGCGGAGCGCCAATTAAGGTGCGCCTGGTTTGTCAGAAGCAGTTCCGCTCCCATCTCGCGCACCGCGCTGCAGGTGAGTGCCGCTAGGGCATCGACATGCTCGCCGGAGGCCAGCCCATCCAGGATGGTCCCAACGGTCAGGTTGCCGAAGTGCGGGTGACTATGCATCTTCGTAACCAAGGCTACAGACCAGCCCACAACCGCACCGTCGAAACAGAGCACGAAGCGCTTCAATCGAGGCTGCGAATCGGGATATAAGTCAGCGAGGGACGGTTCATCGCGCAAGAGGGAGAAGCTCACTTCCGTCCGACACCGCTCCCAAACGGCATTCAAGTTCTCCGGCCAGGAATGCGCAGTTTCCAGAGAATAGAGTCTGGTGAATTGCGGGACATGAGCGGACTGCCATGCGGCGAGACCCAGCGATCCCAGACCGGACACGGCAAGCCCTTGAGCGAGCCATCCTCTGGCGCCCCGGCGCAGAATGCCGATCTGGCCGAGAAATCGCGCCGCGGACCCCACGGCAAAAAAGAAAGGAATGGCACTCACGGACCATCCGCAGCTTCGCAGGAGCCGCGGGAAAGGCATTTGCTCGCTGCCCATTCCGACTGCATAGGCATATGGACTGCGGCGCTCGATGAGTTTCACGATCTGCAGTCCTACGCCGGCAAATCTCGAATCTGCGATGCCTTCACTCAGCGGGCTTTGGGCATTGGTCAATCGTACTTCGTTCCCGCCGATCCAGCCGCGCTGTTCCAGCAGCAGAACGCCGCCCCGCACGGCGCCATCTCGATCGAGCGCCAGATACTGGGCTGAGGGTATCCCGGCGCTTCCACCGCAAAGCGCTGCCGCCGCCCCTATCTCGTCCGGCAGCAGGAATGGCGGGTCCCCCCTTCCGCGCAGCCGCTTGTTAAAGGCCTTGCAGGCCGGAAGCAACGATGGTGTTAGAGGAACAAAGTCGACGATCATGGAGCTAGGAAGTTCCGCGAAAAGTTTTCTCGGCGAGCCATCGCCACTCTATCGCGCGCCTCGTACGGTCATCGAGTGTGAAAACGCCGCGCTCTGCCGCAAGATGGTCAAGCATCGAGTGCGCTGGCACGAACCATCCGTTTTTCTTCCGCAAGCGCCGCATAAGGCGCACGAAACTCGATTCAAGCTTGCCCTCTCTCACGAAGCCGTGTCCGAAGTGCGTATAAACGATTGAGGCTCCCCCTTCCTCCTCCAGACAATCCTGATTTGCCTCGGAAAGAGCGTTCAGAAACGCTGGGCCGGTTGCGCCGTCACTGGCCGCGAACCAACTCCGCACCCACGGGCGGCGCAGGTCGCGGTAGGGCATCCAGGGACAAAACCGCAAGGTGTTCAGACCGGAGAAAACGAAATTGCGGCAATAGGGAATGCGCCCGTGGCACAAGTCTCCCCAAAAATATGGGTGACCTTCGACGTGGCCAAAATAACGATTCACGGATTTGTAGCGCGTCAAGAGCAGGTAAGCGGAGCGCCGAATGCCAGTCACCCGGTCCGGCCCCCAGTAGAGCGCTTCTCCGTTGTAATGGTTTGCCATCGAGGTAGGATCATGGCCGAAGTAATCGCGAAATCGTTCCAGAGCCAGCGCCGTCTCGTGTCGTGTCGACGTATGCGGCGCGGCGTTGTGCCATGCGATTTCAAAGCCGTGGGCGGCGAGTCGCCTGAGATGGTTCAGGTATTCCGGATTGGCGCAAGTTTCGCCTCCCGAGTTTGGTTCACCAGACGCTCCCAGCGGCCAGACAGCAATCGTTGTATGAAAGCCCAGGTCAGAGAGGAAGTCATACACAATTCGGCTGGTCGTCAGCGTCTGGCCGTCAGGATCATCGAATATCGTAAACGCGAACTGTTTCCCTTCCGGCCACTTCACTGGCTTTTGGTTGTCATCCATCTGAAGAGTCGTTCTCCCAGATCCCGAAAGTCTTAGCTGCGAAGTTTCGATGCCTCAAACTCGCGCGGTGGAAATGGTTCGACGCGTCGCGGCCTGAAGGAACGGACCTCCCTCCAAACGAAGTCGAGAGTGACCGCGGAGCATAACAGGAAGGTCCACTCAATCGGTTCGCGATATCGCGATGACCAATAGGTTACGTAGTAGATCAGAGGAAAGCTGGCCCAGATTGAGCCGATCAGCCACGCGGCAAGGTGGTTCCGCAACACCAGGAGTACAAACCCACAGGCCGAAAGAACAGTTATGACCGCCAGTAGAATTCTGGCGAAAACGTAGTCGTTGGGAGGAAACCAGAAATCAAATACGTGGTCGCCGAACAAGCGAAGCGCGCCCTCCGGATGCTGGCGAATCCACTGGATGGCTTCGTGTTCGCGTTCCCGATTGAAAGCGATTTCCCCGATTTCCGCGACATGTTGACTGACCGCTCGATTCATCAGCGGATGAGATGCGGTTATGGCGGGATCCAATGCGCTGGCGTATTCACGGTCATTGTATGCGAGGGAGAGTTCCAGGCCGAAATTGCTTCGAATCACCGGACTGCCAAGGGCCCGCTCATTCCGTATCAGCCACGGCAGGACCACCAGGAATGCAGCGACGAATAGCACCGAGCACCACGCGGCGTAGCGACCCCACCGATGCCGACCGAAGCGGGCTGTGCAGACGAGAAACACTGCCATCGGGGGGGCGAGAGCGGGTGAGAGGAGCACTCCCACGCCTGCAGATAGTCCGAAGACGACTGCCGTTCGAAAGCGAAGTTCCGGCGCTCCGTGGAAACGGGCAGCCATCATGGTAAGAGCGATCAGGAACAGGCCTGCAAGAGGGGCTTCCCAGGATCCTCGTAACTCGGTATTGAACGCGGTGATGTAGGCGACGCTGATGCAGCCGGCTATCATGCCGGTTCTGAAATCGAGTCCGAGAATGAGGGCGAGCAGTAGCAGCATCGGGCTACGAGCGGCTGATACCGCGCAGGCAAAGATGGCTTGAGCCCGATGGCCGCTGACGCCAATGCCAAAGACGCGATAGATCAAGCCCAGCAGAATGGGATAGACCGGGGAAACATGTGCCGTTCGACCGGTACGAGTGGAGTAGGGATTTGCGAGTTGGCCGGTGACGGCCCAGGTCGCGGCCACGCGCTCCATTTCTCCCTTGATGGGGACGTCAAAGTGCTGCAACGAGAGCGCAAGAATGGCCCGCACTGTAAAAGCCACCACAAATAGCGCTACCGCGGACCTGATGAATCGACGCTGCGGATGTTGGATGAAAACGGAAGTAGTGCGCATAAGTGCAAACGGCGCCTGCAAGCACCGACGAACTGTCAGGCATAAAAGTATCCTGCATCCAGCCGCGGGTCCGGTTCGGGTAAGGAATCCGGAGGTTAGAATCGTACATCGCGGCCGCTTCGCCGACATTCTCGGCGTCCAAAATTCATCAAACTTTTATATTGTTCGCCCACTTGATCAGATGAAATAGTCCCTGCCTCAAAGTTGAGGCGGCCAGGCGTCGAATGTTGGGGGGAGGACTGAGAGCTTAGCTCGGTCGAAAACCTCCGCCGGCGCGAGGTTTGATACAAGTCACAATTCGGTTTTCGGCTCAGGTTGACGGCCGGCAGGTTTTGGGGGACGAGGTTTGGAAAGAGTTCTAGCACCGAGGCGACCGGAAACTCTCAGCGGAGCGTTCTTCTGGCTGACCGCTTTTTACGTAGTGTACTGCGCCCGGCCGGGTGATTTTTTCAGATTTCTGGCCGTGATACCAATGGCCAAGATAGCGGCAGTGCTGGCGCTTCTAAGTTTGCTACTCGCAGCCGGTAGAACGCCAAGGCGGTTTAGGGATTTGCCCAAGGAGGGCCGATATCTGCTGGCGATCATTGTCCTGCAATTTACCGGGGCGGTACTGTCGCCCGTGTGGAGAGGAGGAGCATTCTTCAGCACGATCGATTTTGCGAAGATATATCTCGCCTGGGTCCTCACATTTTTGTTGATCACGACTACGGCCCGTCTGAAGCGGATTATTTTTCTTCAGTCAGCCTCCGTGGCGCTCGTGTCGGTCATCGCGGTTGTGAGAGGGCATTCGGTGCCCCGGTTGGAAGGAGTCATGGGAGGCTTTTACTCCAATCCAAACGACATGGCATTTGCGATCGTCCTGTCGTTTCCTTTCTGTATCGCATTCCTGCTTACGGCAAAGGGCGGCTTACGCAAGGCGCTGTGGTGTTTCGGCATGCTGATGATGGGCGTCGCCCTCGTCTTGACTGCTTCGCGTGCGGGGTTTATCGATTTGATCATCGCCGGAACCGTATCACTTTGGTATTTCGGGATCCGCGGAAGACGCTTCTACCTGATCGTCGCGACGGCCTTTCTGGGGTCTTTGTTGCTTCTGGTCTCCGGGCATAGGCTTATCAACCGGTTTCTCGCAATCTCCAGCCATGACGTGAATACGTCCGAGGAAGACACCGCCCACAAATCGTATGAAGAGCGAAAGGAGTTAATGCTCAGGGCTCTGGATGCGATCCGCGAGTACCCCGTCTTAGGCGTCGGCGTGGGCGATTTTATCGTCTACTCGGGTTTGTGGAAGCAAGTTCATGCATCGTACCTGCAAGTTGGTGCCGAATGCGGCATCCCGGTTCTGATTTTGTATCTCATGTTCTTTTCCCGCGGCTTCGCAAACCTGAAGAGCCTCAGCCGCAGTAAGAATCTGGATAGCGACACCAAGCTGTTTATCGGCGCATTGGTCAGCTCACTGGTTGGTTTCATGGTGGGCAGTTGCTTTGCGCCAGAAGGGTATCAGTACTTCCCATATTTCACCGTCTGCTATACCTCTGTCTTTCTGGCCATGAGCAAAGAACGGGAAGCGTCTACCGTTGCCCCGCAGGGGTTCGCGACTCCTCCGGTTCGGCGCTTTTCACCGGCTTGAATAATCCATGGGGGACCTCTTGCGTTCGCGCGCTCTCTCCGATTGGCTGCCGTTTCTTCGCTGCCCTGTCTGTGGACATTCGCTCGTCGAGGACGGGCAGGGCGCTCGTTGCTCATCTTGTCGCAAGGCGTTCCCCTTGGTACATGGGGCGCTGCGCTTCGTCGGATCCGGCAACTACGCCGATAGCTTTGGATATCAGTGGGAGAGGTTTTCGCGAACCCAACTCAGGCCCGAATTCTGCGAGCGGAACCTCCGACGGAAAACTGGTCTCACCGAGGGGGATGTGCGCGGCAAACTGGTCCTCGACCTCGGGTGCGGCATGGGACGCTTCGCTGAAGTCATTACGCGATGGGGCGGAATAGTAGTCGGCGTAGATCTGAGCCCGGCGGCTGAAGTCGCCGCCGCCAATCTGGCCGATCGTGATTTTCTCGCTATCCGGGCCGATGTCCTTTCTCTGCCTTTTGCTCCAGGCACATTCGACTGCATCTACAGCGTGGGGGTGCTGCACCATACCCCGGACTGCGAAAAGGCCTTTAAGGCCCTGCCACAATATCTCAAGCCCGGTGGATGCATCGCGGTATGGCTCTACAGCGGCTACAACAAGTGGTATCGGTTTAGCGATCAATATCGCAAAATCACGCATCGGATTCCGACCCGCACGCTGCATGCGTTCTTGCGTGTAGCGGTGCCGTGCTTGTATTGGCTCGACCGTGGAATTCGTGCGATTCCGCTGATTGGCCCACCCGCCGCCGGCATTCTGCACCACGTCTTTCCGGTCAACCGGAACCCGAACCCTGAGATCAGAATCCTCGATACCCTGGATTGGTACGCGCCCCAATACCAATCCAAACATACCTACGAAGAGGTTTTTCGCTGGTTCGAAAGCTGCGGTTTGAAAGACATGACCGTCGCCGATGCTTCAGTGGGTGTCAAGGGACACGCTGCCAAACCCAATTACCCCTCGTGTGAGATCCGGGATGAGGCGAACGCGGAGCTCATCGGATTGCGCCCGGCGAGTACCGTATGACGCGGCCGACTTCCAATCGAGGCTTTTCGGCGCGAAAGAAGGCATTCCGTACGATGCGATGGTTTCCCTCGTACGCATGGCAGAGGATCACGCGCCGCTCGCCTAGGGGTCCCAGACATCTAATCATCGCGTTAGCGGATCATTTCGAACCGGCGATTCTTCCTCACGATGGCTGGGCCCGTGCGCCCTATCACGAGCAGGAGCGCCGGTTGGAAGACTGGAGCCAAATTTATCCAAAGGTTTTTGATAGCGTGCGTGACTGCGACGGGCGTCCCTTCCTTCACACTTATTTCTATCCCGCCGAGCAATATGATCGCGGGCTTCTGCAGTGCCTCGCCGCCCATTGCCATGCCGGCTGGGGTGAGATTGAAGTGCATCTGCATCACGGCATGAGGCGCCCGGATACCGCCGACAATACACGGCGGCAGCTTCTCGATTTCTGCCAGACCTTGGCATCAGAACACGGGAGTTTGTGCTATCTGGATGGATCGGGTCCGCCTCGCTACGGCTTTGTTCACGGGAACTTTGCGTTAGCAAATTCTGCCGGCGGGTACAACTGCGGAGTCGACTCCGAAATGCAAGTGCTTTCAGAGACTGGCTGCTACGCGGATTTCACCTTGCCGCCCGGCCTCTATCATCTTGCTCACATTCCTAAGATCAATTCGCTCTACGAGTGTATCCCACCGCTGGACCGGCCAGGCGCTCATCGCCGCGGTTGCGATCTGAGCGTTGGCCAGCCGCCGGCGGTTTTTCCACTGATGGTCGAAGGACCGCTGATGTTGAGCTTTGTGCGACCGGATGGTCGCCGAATGGCTGGGGTCGAAAATGGCTCGCTGACGATCAAGAATCCTCCAACTTTATATCGGCTCACGCTCTGGAAGAAGGCGAGCATCAAGGTTAAGGGACGTCCCGACTGGTTGTTCATCAAGCTGCAGTGTCATGGCATGGATCCTCGAGACCGGGAACTCATGTTGGGAGAAGCCGGACATCGGTTCCTGTGTGAACTCATCGACGCGGCAGAGCAACGATCAGAAAAACTTCATTTCGTTTCCACCCGAGAAATGGTCAACATCATTCTGGCAGCCTGCGATGGAAGGGAAGGGAATCCGGGCGAGTATCGGGATTATCGGCTGAAACGCTCGTCCAGGACCCCGGCTCAGCATTCTGTAATCGATTCGGCGGAAGTTGCCTTGAAGGCCTGATCCCATTATGTGTGGAATCGCTGGAATCGTCGGCTCCGAGTGTCAAGGATCGCATGGTTACGATCTGCTCCACAGGATGTGCGAGTCGCTTGTTCACCGTGGCCCCGACGACGAAGGATTGTTTGTCAGGTCCGGTGCCGCGCTGGGAATGCGCCGCCTGAGCGTCATCGATCTAGCCGGCGGCCACCAGCCGGTGTTCAACGAGGATCAAAGTGTCTGGGTCGTGCTCAACGGAGAGATCTATAACTTCCGCGAACTCCGCAAGGAACTTCAAGACGGAGGCCATCGCTTCCGTTCCCATACCGATACCGAGGTGATTGTGCACCTCTACGAAGATCTTGGCGCCGATTGCGTGCACAAGCTTCGAGGGATGTTTGCGTTTGCCGTCTTCGACGAGAAGCGGGGGCTGCTGCTCTTGGTACGGGACCGGCTGGGAAAGAAACCCTTGCATTACGCCGTCACGGGCCAAAAGCTCCTGTTTGCGTCTGAAATCAAGGCCATTCTGGCAGTAGCTCCTGAGCTGTCGACCGTCAGCCAGCATGCTCTCCTGCAATATTTTTACTTCGGGTATATTCCCGATCCAGCGACAACGTTCTCGGAAATTCAGAAGCTCCCTCCCGGACACTTGCTGGAATTTGTGAATGGAGAGGTTCAGCTGCGGCAGTACTGGAATTTGCCGCAGTACGGTACGTACTCGCCGCGGGACGAAGGCGAATGCCTTGAAGAACTGGAATCCAAGCTCGCCGAAGCCGTGCGGGCCCGGCTGATCGCGGATGTGCCCCTCGGGGCGCTGCTCAGCGGAGGAGTCGATTCCTCGACGATCGTCGCTCTGATGGCGCGTGGCAGCCCACGGCCGGTTAAGACGTTTTCGATCGGCTTTCAGCACGCGGACTTTAACGAGGCCAACCATGCCCGGTTAGTGGCGCAGACCTTCTCGACCGAGCATCACGAGCTGATCCTGGAACCAAACATCGTCGAGACCGTCGAAAAATTGACGCAATCTATGGATGAGCCTTTCGGCGACTCTTCCATGTTGCCCACATATTATGTTTCCCGCCTGGCGAGGGAGCATGTAACGGTTGTCCTTTCAGGAGACGGGGGCGACGAAGCCTTTGCCGGGTACGACCGTTATCGTATTCACCTGCAAGACCGCGCAGGCTATCCGATCCCGCAGTGGGTAGGCCGTTTGTACCGCGACCGGATGTATCGTCGACTCCCCTATGGGGCGCCGGGACGCAATCTGGCCTATAGCATTTCATTGCCCTGGTCCGAGCGCTATGTCGAGGCGGTTTCGATCGCGCCCGCACAACGAAACTACTCGCTCCTTTCCGACGACTTCGTGAGTTCTTTTCGAAGCGATGACCCGTTGAGCCTTTTCCGCGAGCACATCTCCGACGCGCCGGCAAACGATGCACTGAGCCGGGTCTTGTACCTCGATACGAAGACTTATCTTCCCGGGGACATTCTGACGAAAGTGGACCGCATGAGCATGGCTGTGTCCCTGGAAGCCCGAGTGCCGATGCTGGACCACATCTTCCTGGAATGGGTCGCGTCACTCTCGCCGGAGTGGAAGATGAATCATCGGGGGCAGAAATTCATCCTTCGGAAGCTGGCTGAGAGGCTTGGTGTGCCGGATGCGGCGCTGCACAGGCCAAAACAAGGGTTCGCGCTACCTCTTCTGCATTGGATGCGCGGGGAGCTTAAGGATCTGGTGCTCACGCTGCTATTGGAGTCACGCACATTGCAGCGCGGATACTTCAATGCCGCAGGTGTAAAGCGGTTGCTGAACGCTTTCTTTTGCGGACGAACCGACGACTGCCACGAGATCTGGCGGTTGATGATGTTCGAACTGTGGCAGCGCAACTTCCTTGAGCGGATCAACAGACATCAACCCGGAGCTGATGCAGGTTATGCAGCCTTGCCCATGGGGGCGGCATGACAAGCCCAACTTCACTCCGTGCTCCGGATCTGTCCCTTGCCATCTTTTTTATGACAGACAGTTTCGAAACGGGGGGCAGCGAGCGGCAGTTCGTCGAACTGGCTCGGTCCCTCCGGAACCCCAGCTTTCGCCTTCACATCGGTTGCATGGCGAAACGGGGCGGCCTACAGGAGGGTATTGCGGACGCCGTTGAGTTCTCGCCGGGCGGAAGTCTTTGGGGCCTCGCCTCGTTACGGGCGCGGCTGCGTCTCGCACGCTACTTGAAGACTCAGCGAGTCACCATCGCACACTCTTTCGATCTCTACACGAATCTGTTGCTGATTCCCGCGGCGAAATTGGCGGGCGTACCCGTGGTGATCGGAAGCCAGCGACAGGTGGGCGATCTTCTCAGCTGGGGCAAGACTCACGCGCAGATGGCCGCATTTCACTCCTGCGAACGGGTTGTATGCAACTCGCGGGCGGCGGCCGAACGACTGATAGCGCGAGGGCTTCCGGACGATCGTGTCGCCGTTATCGGTAATGGCCTGCCCAATTCAGCGTTCACCCCGACCCTTCCGGCGGTACCACGAAGACCCGATGTACTGCGCGTAGGCATGATCGCGCGGATGAACACGCCTTCCAAGAACCACCGTGATCTTCTTCAAGCCGCGGCTCTCCTCCGCCGCAGGTTCCCAGCCCTCGAGTTCGTTCTCGCGGGTGATGGGCCGATGCGGTCCCAGTTGGAACTTCTGGCTGAGACGTTAGGAATTCGCGACTGCGTGCATTTCATAGGGGATCGCCGCGACATTCCCGGGGTCCTCGCGAGCGTCGACATATCCGTATTGCCATCTGTGTCGGAGAGTCTGTCGAACGCGATTCTCGAGTCGATGGCCGCGGGTGTTCCCGTGGTGGCGGCGAATGTCGGCGGCAATCCGGAACTCATCGCGGAGGATCGGGGAGTCCTGGTGCCGCCGAACGACACCGCTGCACTCGCGTCCGCAATCGAAAACCTTCTGCAGGACTCGGCGATGCGCACGGCTTTGGCCAAGAATGCCAGACAGTTTGTCGGGTCAAAGTTCACAATTGACGTCATCCGCAAACGGTACGAAGAACTCTATCTTCAGTTGCTCGATGAGAAGAGGCAGAGACCGAATGCGAGACACTCCGCCGATGCGAATCGTTATGCTTCATCCATTCAACGTGTTGCGATCGTTGCGCCGTCATTACGCTATGTGGGAGGGCAATCCGCCCAGGCCGATCTTTTGCTGGCAAACTGGCGGGGCGATCCCGAGGTTCGTGCCTCGTCGATCGTGATGGATCCGCCTTTGCCTCGGGGGTTCAAGTGGATCGAGACGGTTCCATTTTTGCGCACCATTGTTCGAGAGCCGTTCTACTTGGCATCATTGTGGACAGGAATACGCGCGGCGGACGTTGTTCACATTTTCTCTGCTTCTTACTGGTCGTTCCTGATCGCGACGGTACCGGCATGGCTGATTGCGCGGGCGAGAGGAAGAAAATCGTTGATTCATTATCACAGTGGCGAGGCGCGCGATCATCTGCGGAGATTTCGTTCCGCCCGGCCCGCGCTCGCAAGTGCCGACGCCCTGGTGGTTCCTTCGCAACACCTGGTTGACGTCTTCCGCGAGTTTGGGCTGCGGGCAGAGACCGTACCGAACGTTGTGGATCTCGCGCAATTTGCGTTCCGCAGACGCGCTCCTTTGCGGCCACATCTGGTTTGTACTCGAGGTTTTCATCCGTACTACCGGGCGGACCTGGTCGTCCGGGCATTTGCGCGGGTCCGGCGGGAGTTTCCATCGGCTCGCCTTGATCTGGTCGGGCAGGGCAGCGACGAGCCTCAAATTCGCAGATTGGTCGCAAAGCGCAACATCGAAGGAATCAGGTTCTGTGGCGTAGCATCCCGGCGGGAGATTTCCTGCGTTTACGATGAGGCCGACATCTTTATTAATGCTTCGGAATTAGACAACATGCCGGTCTCGATACTGGAAGCCTTCGCCTGCGGCACCCCGGTTGTGAGCACAGCACCAGAAGGGATGCGCCACTTGATTGAGCATGGACGCACGGGACTGCTGTCAGAGCCCGGCGACGTGGACGGGCTTGCCCGCAACGTGAGCCGGTTACTGCGAGATCCGGAACTGGCAAGTCGCATCGCTCTCAACGCCCTTGAACAATCACATCTGTACACCTGGACCGCTGTGCGCGACCAGTGGCTTGCGATCTATCGATCCCTCGCCGAGCGAGGTTGGGAAACGACTGTGCAGGCCACGACTGCGGCTTGAATCGTCTTCGCTGAAGCGGAGAAAAACGCGTGAGGAAGCTATGAGCTGGTTCTTCCTATTCTTTTTTGTTTCGGGGTGCTGCAGCATCATCTACGAGATCGTGTGGCTCCGGCTGGCAATGGCACAGTTCGGGGTCACCACGGCGTTGACCTCAATTGCACTTTCGGCCTTCATGGCGGGACTCGGCTTGGGGTCGTGGGCCAGCGGCCGCCTGCTGCCAGGATTTGAAAAGCGCATCAGCTTCCCGCCGCTCCGTCTTTACGCCCTGACCGAGCTTTTGATTGGAGCTTCGGGGCTTCTCGTGCCGATCGAATTGGCGTGGGGCAGGAACCTTCTTGCGCGGATATCGCTGACATCTTCTCTTGCCTACTATCTGGGTTGCGGAGCCTGTCTCGCGATCACTCTGGTCCCCTGGTGTGCTCTCATGGGAGCAACGATCCCGGTTGCGATGTTCGCAATCCGAAAGTCGTTTTTGCAAGAGTCGCAACGATCTTTCAGTTTCCTTTACCTGGCGAATGTTCTCGGTGCGGTGGCCGGAACTATCGTGCCGCTGGTTCTCATCGAACTGTATGGTTTTCACGGAACCCTCGGGTTCGCGGTTGGTCTTAATCTGTTGCTCGCTGTTTCCGCGATCGCTCTGACCTTGAGACGAAATCCGGAAAGCCGCGAGTCTCCTCCAACCGAACCGAGCCTTCCAACACGAGTTCCGAGTGCGGCGTTCTCGACACGCATTCCTTTGCTGCTGTTGTTCTCGACGGGACTGACCAGCATGGCGGTTGAGGTAGTGTGGATCCGCCAATTCACTCCATTTCTGGGAACGGTGGTCTACGCTTTTGCCCTGATTCTCGGAGCTTATCTGGCGGCGACTTTCGTGGGATCACAGTTGTACCGCTTTTGGAGCCGGACGCATTTCGCAGAAGGGCGATTGATCTGGATCTCGCTCGGATTTTCAATTCTCCTGCCACTGATAACGGCTGACCCCAGTATGCATGTCGGACCTTTGCCGGTGGGGGCATGGATCTCAAGGCTAACCCACGTCTCGGTGACTCTGGATGTTACATCTCGTGGAAATCTGTGGTCTAAACTTCTGCGGTTGTTTGTCGGTGTTTGCCCGTTTTCTGCAATCCTGGGTTTTGTAACGCCAATGCTGGTTGATCGGTGGTCGGGAGGAGATCCCGACCGTGCGGGAAAAGCCTATGCGGTAAACGTGCTGGGATGCATTTTGGGGCCGCTTCTGTCTGGGTTCGTCTTGCTGCCGTGGATGAATGAACGCTGGGTATTGTTCGTCTTTGCAGCGCCCTGGCTTTTGATCGGGATGCTTCCCCACTGGTCATCGGCGGCAGGAGCTGCAATCGAGAAAATGGCTTGGCAACGGCCGATTCCTTATGCCCTTGCTGGCACGGCCTTGCTGTTGGTGTTCACCAGTAAAGGATATGAAGACCGGTTCAGTCCGAGAATTGTTCTCCGCGATGACACGGCAACCATCGTCGCGACGGGACAGGGCATGGGGAAGCGTTTGCGAGTGAATGGGGTCGGCATCACCGCGCTGGATCCAATCACCAAGATCATGGCTCACCTGAGTTTGGCCTCGCTAAACCATGCCCCGGCGAGTGCGCTAGATATTTGTTTTGGAATGGGAACGACATACCGCTCGCTGCTTTCCTGGAATATCTCGGCCACAGCGGTGGAACTGGTTCCTAGCGTGCCCAAAGTCTTCTGGTACTACCATGCCGATGCGCCGCAAATCGTGAAGTCTCCCTTGTCGCACATCTTGATCGATGATGGCAGGCGTTTTCTGGAGCGAACTTCCGAGCAATTCGACGTCATCAACCTCGATCCTCCCCCTCCGGTCGGGGCTGCGGGTTCAAGTCTCCTTTATTCCAGCGAATTCTACGAGACGGCCAAGCGCCGCTTGCGGCCAGAAGGCATCCTGGAACAGTGGTTGCCCGAAGATGAGACCATGGGCGACCCCATCGTCCCGGCTTCTGTCGCCAGGGCGTTGCGCAATTCCTTTGAGTACGTCCGCGTCTTTCATTCGTCCTCTCCGGCAATCGGCTCGAGACTAACTCCGACGCAGGGCTTGCTGTTTCTCGCCAGCAATGCTCCTTTTGAGGCGCGTACTCCTGCTTCTCTGGCGGAGCGAATGCCGCAGTCGGCGATCCGCGACCTTTTGGAATGGGGGCCGGAAAAGAGTGCCGAGAAACAACTGTCAGACATTCTCGACAACGAAGTGCCGATCGAGACCCTTCTTGCTCGAGCCCCGCAATCGGTTGCACTCGACGACGACCGACCGGTCAACGAATACTATATGCTTCGCCGGGTGCAGAGATCGCAGACCTGGCAACACCTGGCGCGAGCCCTCGGGATCGATAACTCGGTCGCATCGGCGATGACCGATACCTCGACGGTGCGCTGATCATGTCGACATGAGCCTGCTGCGCAACTACTCGCTTCTGTGGGCCGAGCTCGGATTATTGCTCGCCGGGGCGGCTGTTGCGTCTGTCGCCCCGAGGCTGCTCGCAGCCTGCTTTCGGCCGTTGCACAAGATCGGCGCCCAGATTGTGCGCCGACGTGCTGCTGCGTTTGCTGTTGCACTTGTTTTGCCCCTGGCCTTGCGACTGGTAGCGTTGCCGGTTCACGGAATCGCGACGCCAACGGTACAGGACGAATTCAGCTTCCTGCTGATGGCAGACACTTTTGCTTCCGGTCGACTGACAAATCCGACTCATCCGATGTGGATTCACTTCGAGACGATGCATGTGTTGCAGCGTCCGAGCTACGCGTCGATGTATCCGGTTGTACAGGGAATGTTTCTTGCCCTGGGCCAAATTGTGGCCCGAGTCCCGTGGGTCGGCGTCTGGTTGAGCGTGTCGCTGATGTGCGGAGTGTTTTACTGGGCCCTTCTGGTGTGGATGCCTTCGATCTGGGCTTTATCAGGGGCTGCATTGGCCGCTATTCGAATTGGAATGTTCAGTTATTGGATGAACAGCTATTATGGCGGGGCGCCTGCGGCCCTTGGAGGCGCTCTTGTTCTAGGTGCCTTGCCGCGCGTTTTCCGAACTCAGCGGATCAGCGACTCGGCATTGCTTGCTCTCGGCTTGCTGATTCTCGCGAACAGCCGGCCGTACGAAGGTTTCTTCTTTTGTCTTCCGGTAGCATTTCTGCTTTTTGCTTGGATACTCGGTGCAAAGAATCTCTGCCACTGGTTCGGACTGCGGACGGGTCCGCAAGCGCATCTGGGCGTTGTCCTGCGTCGTGTCATCGGGCCTATCGCTCTGATTCTGATCGTTGGCGGGGCCGTCATGATGTATTACTTTTGGCGCGTGACAGGGAGTCCGGTAAAGATGCCTTACGTCGCTGATGCCGAGCAATACAGCGTTACACCGCTTTTCATCTGGGAGAACCTACGGGCGGCACCGCATTACAACAACGGCGACCTCCAGTATTTCTACACCCATTGGAATACGGGACGGCCGACTGAGTATGGCAGATTCTTCCGCTATTGGTGCTTCTACGTCGGGCCGGCCTTGACTCCTCTGTTGGCAGTGGCACTGACCGCGTGGACCGACCGGAAAATGAGGTTTTTTGTCTTGCTCTGCGCAGTTTGCGGTGTAGCTTTGGCGATTGAGTGGTGGGGATTTCCCCAATACGCGGCTCCGATGACCGTTGCTATTTATGCAGTGATGATGCAGGGCTTGCGCCAGATGCATGCGATGTTCTCTCGCCGCAGAGCTTCGCGCTGGCGAGGCCTTGTCCCTCTGCTTCCGGCCGTGATCGTCGCCATGATCCTGGTTCGATTTGTCATGCCTGCGCTTTCCATTACTCCCATGCCAACATGGCCGGCGGTTTGGGCCGCGGGAGGGTATGGTTCGTCGGGGCGCTGGCATGTACTGAAGTTCCTAAGAGCTCAGCCCGGCAAGCAGCTCGTGCTGGTTCGTTATGTTAACCACGATAATGACGAAGCGATCGGGGATGAGTGGATTTACAACCACGCTGACATTGATGGTTCGCGAATCATCTGGGCCCGGGAACTCGACGAAGCGCACGATCGCAAATTGATGCAGTATTTCAAGGATCGCCAGATATGGCTGTGCACTTCGAACGATGGAAAGCTGGTACGGCTCAACTGATGGCACTCCGGCCACGCTATCGGGCAGCCTTCAAAACTGGGCTTCTTCGGTCTTTCTTACAACCGTGTTAATTTCTCGTCGTGTCGAATTGTTGACGACAAACCCGCTTATAATCGCAACCTCCTGAAGAGTTGTCGCAGAAGTAATACCCGACTAGCAGCATTATTTTCGGCGGGCCAGACCACCGTGACCACACTGCTTCGATGAGGCACCCAACTCCAAAAAACGCTCTTCTGCCGCTAAGGGTTTGCATATGTATGGTTGCTTTTTCTGCGGCGGTGGCTCTCGGCCAATCGGACCTTCTTGGAACAAAGCACGAACGATGGCACTCCGCACAGAATCCCGCTGATAGCAGCGCTTCGCTCTTCTGTGGCCCGCCTGATTACAGGTGCTCTTACGATGGCCTCGATCCCAAGCCCTTGTGCACTGATTGTGCTCTTCCACCAGTGCCCGACATGAGCGCAGAGCCGAACGCTGTTTCCTATGACAAGACGTTTGGCATCAAGGCAGGAAATCAGATCGTTCGCTGCACCTATCCTGACACCAATGAAGGCAACAATCACACGTACGTGATCGGCTCGGGTGGCTCAGGAGACAGCCACGTGATCGGAGTCGCCGGAGGTTCTCCCCCTTCATACCGCCTCATCATTGGGGACACACACGGAACCGCATATCCCTTCACCTTTGTCCCGGACCCGGTTCATCCCAAGTGTTATCCAACCTATAGCCCCATCTCGAATTTTGTGATTGGGGATGGTTCGTTCAGTTGGATCAGTCCTCATCTTTACTATCAGTTTGGCCGTTACAAGGTGAAGACTCTCGATCTGGGAAGCCCTAAGCCGCCCCCGCAGATTCCGATCGTGGATTTCAAGCAGATTCTTCCTCGCGATGCGCCCGACTGGCCCGGAGCCGGGCATACGGTCGCGCTCGGAATGATCATTCAGCCTCGCGACAACAACCCGGGAAAATATCTCTATCAGGCCACATGCCCGGCACGAAAAACGAGCTGCTCTCCGGGAGTGACTGGTAGCCCTCCTCCGGAGTTCGGCCAGAAGGTCATGACCAATACGGGTGACGGAACCGCGATTTGGCGAAACATCGGCCGTGGATTCAACTTTCCGCCGACCTGGACCGACATCGGCGGCGTTTCAACCGATGACGATGTGTTCGTTGAGGCGTTTTCGGATGCGCAAGGACAAGGAGGAATCGGCGCAGTCTTCGTGGCCGCGTACAAACGCAGCGCGAACACCTACTACTTGTACAACGTTGGCACGGGGATCATCTCGTATTTCAGCTGCGTGGATGGAAAGGGCTTTCGATGTGCCGGCGGATCATGGCAAGAGACCATCCTGGGCATGGTTGCCATTCCCGATCGCTACCTCCTGCACAACGTGAAACTGAACAAAAGTGGAGAGTGGGTGGTGATCGTGCAAGAGGGATGCCGATTTAACTCGTGTTCGATCACTCCGGGAACCTGGGGGCCGTATTTCTGGAAGTTGAGCACGACGGAGGCGAAAGTAAGCCGGGTCTCGACTCATGCTTATGGCCACTGGACTGAGGGATTCCGTCTTTTCGCGAATCAGAATGGAGAGCCGGGAATCAATCTCAACGGCAGAACCTTCGACGCGCCCCAGGACGAATTTGCTCTGAACAACGCGTCTGCCCCGCCGCATCCCAGTCAAGGCGTGGATGCGCACCCGTCGTGGAACTACAACGACGGTTCCGACACCACGCCGATTTGCACCGCTACCGTCGGTTTCGATTGGCCCTATACGATTCCCTGGGAGAATGAGGTCGTCTGTTACGGGACGAACCCAGATCCAAGTTGCACCGAGAAGGGACACTCCTTGTGCCGTAATGTTGTGAAGCGATTCTTCCACACCTACAATCCCGCCACTTGCGACCAGAATGAAGGCTTTTGGGGATGCTGGGGCGTCGGAGCCCTATTTCAGGACGGCAAATACTATGCCTTCACCAGCAACTGGGGCGACACCTTGGGCTCGACCTCGCGGGGTGGACATGGGCCGGGCAGTTGCCACGGCGCGTTCAATTTTCAGCTGGGCCACTCCTATCAGGTGGGCGATGTCTTTGAACCGAGCAATGGGACAAACCGTCATTCCAACAATACTTTCGCGATCTTCAAAGTTACAGTTGCCGGCAGCTCGGACTCATATCCTTCGGGCGATTGGCCGGCTGCATGGCGATGGAAGCGCAACGCATCGGAAGGCTTTTACCAGGATGGCGAGGTCATTCTCCCGCGCGGGCGCAATCCGTGCAACCATTCCTTCCGGGTGAGTGGCGGAGGAGGTAAGGCGAATGGCGCCGATCCGCCTGACTGGCAAAAGGCTTACGACGACAATCACTCTTGCAGTGCGCAGGCAACCAGCCGGACGATCATCGACGGAGGTATCACCTGGACTGACATCGGTGATTACGTGCTGGGAACCATGCACTTGGCGAACGCAGGCCGCGATAACTGCAGATCCGACGTCTTCATCGGGGCGTTGAATTAGCCGGCTGAACCGATTCCACATGCCTGCTCTTGATACAGTTCCGCCTCGCCCAGCAGTTGCCGCGCCCGTCTCCGCCGCACCGAGCGAACGCTGGCGGATGATCTATGGCCTGTCGGCATTCATCTATGTTGTCGCCAGTTCTCTCACGCGCCCGATGTTTCTAGGCGATACGATGTACTACCTCCGAACCGCTCACCCTGGCGCTCCGGAATTCTGGGATTTCGGGCATTTATTCTGGCGGCCATTGCTGTACCTCTTGCTGCGACACCTGAGCGCTCTCGACATCGCCGGCAGATTTCTCAGAGCCTTCCACATTCTTGATTTCGCCAGCACGATTGCCGGATTGCTTGCGGTGTGCTTCACAGTTGCTACCGTTCGACTGTTCACGCGAGGGATTGTGGCAACCACGATTTGCGCCGTTCTGCTGAGCTTCAGCCAAGTCGTACTGACGTACTCGAAAGGCGGATGCGCTTATATCTTCGGATTCCTGGCACTGTCAGCCGCGTTCTACATTTCGCTCGGCAGTTCGATTCGAGAACAAAGAGGATGGCGCGTTCCCATTGTTTCTGGGGCCCTGTTGGCCTTATCGGTCTGTCTGTGGTTGCCGTATGTGCTTGCCATCCCCGGTGTTCTCCTCGCTCCCATCGTGTTCTCGGGCAACCCCAAAAGACGATGGCGACTCGCCGTTGCCACGGCGATTGTATGTGCCGCCGCTGGAGCCGCCAGCTACGGTGCGGTGACCATACATCTTGGCATTCGAAATCTTCACGGCTTCGTGACCTGGGCGCAGGCGTCCTCCCATTCTGTGACGATCTCTGGAGCCAGGCGGGCGGTCTTCGGCTTTGCGCGGTCCTTCCTCTCGCTGGGAGAAGACGGAGTCATTTTCAAGCGCTATTTGCTTCATGATCCGTACAATCCTGTTGGCTTTCGAGAAATATTGGCGACGGCGTTGTGGAAAGTCATCCTCTTCTATTTCTTCGTGGCGTCGATCCTTGTGAATCTGGCTCGATCGCCGTTGGGACGAAAAGCTTCGACGGTTCTCCTCGTCAGCGCCGTGCCCGTGCTTGCGTTCGCCGTCAGCTGGCAGGGGACAGACTTGGAACGCTACCTGCCCCTGTTTCCGGCGCTGATGCTTGCGATTGGCCTGGGAGTAGGCGACGCAAAGCTCTCCACCGCCACGACCTGGCTCGCCGCCGTTTTCGTGGCTTCGATGCTGATCTCGAATGTCTCGGCATTCTCATCGGGTGCTCGCGCCAGGCAGCTTCGCGAGATGAGCCGAACCTTGCAATCGCTGAACGAAAAATTGCCTTCAGATAGCCTGGTGCTGCTTCCGCCGATGCATCCATTGCAGAGAATCTATTGGGATTTTCCCGAGGCTCTTCCGCTTGACGACCACGGATTAAAACTGGAACGCATTGTCGATCTCGGCGAAGCCGATACTCCGCGCTGGCGGTCGCTGGCCTGCGCAGACATGCGGCAACGCTGGAGCCGGCAGGCGGCGGTTGTGATCGCTTCTTCGCTCCTGGAGGACTTACCGCCGCGCGATTCTTCCTGGGTAGAAGGCGACGACCCGCGAGTGCATTGGCACGATCTGAACGACTTTATCTCACAGCTACAAATGGGGACCCAAGTCACTGAGACGGAATTCCGTCTCATCCCTCCAACAGAAAACAACCTAGCTGTGATCAGGAGTTGCCGTTAGGTGAATATTCACTGTTAGATTTCTGCGCTGTGTGATGGTTCCGGACATAAGACGCTGATTTGGGACGCGGCGGTTCGCACCGAATCACTTGGACTCCTTTGTCCGATCGTGACCGTATCATAGGGGCGCTCGACCGGCAGCCGCAGCAGCTCGGAAATCTTTGTGATCGTTCGGGTTCCCCACCCGCCGTGGTCATAGATGTTACCCAGCGACCGGCCAGGAATGTGCCGCCGCAGGTGGGCATCTTCCAGCGATTCGCAACGCGAAGTGATGACGCTGAGACCGGCTTCTTCGTAGAGTGCCTTCATCCCCTCGGGGTACGCCCGCCAGCAATCGATCGGATATTCGTGATACGGCCAGCTCACCGGATTGATGGTAATCACGTAACCGCCGGGCTTGCAGACGCGCGCCAGTTCGTGAATCCATACCCAGGGCTTCCGGACGTGCTCCAAAACATTGGTCGCAATCACGATGTCAACCGCGCCGCTTTCGACCGGGTAGGAATATTCGCTGCCCACGTAGGTCACGGGGTAGGTGCGGTCAATTCCAACAGTTTCCCAGCAGATCGAGGAATCCCCGACGATGGTTTGGATCAGGGATGGAAGGGCACCGGGGCCTACTTCAAGAACATGCATGTTCGGCCGGAAGTATGTCTTCGCGTATTTTTTGAACAGCCTGCGGGTATTGCCGTGCACGGTGGATGACATTCTAGTCCGGAACGCCTGATCGGATACCGAGCCCGGCCTCAATTAATCGAATATTAAAGATTGGCCTGAACCGCCCGGCTTGCAAGTCGGGTAAACTGGTCGTCCCGCCGCCGCACAGAGCCATGCCTATGGCCGAGACCACCCTTCAAGTCGAGCCGGAAACTCAGGCAATAACCGCGCTATGGAGAAAGAATGTCCCCCTTGCGATCGTGATTGTGACGTACCTGGCAGTCTGGACATGCACGGGTGCGCATTTCATGGCCGACACGAACGTCTACACTCAGGCCATACTGCGCTACCAGCACGGCGTGAGGAACGAGAACTACCATCTGACCACGTCCAACCCTTTTTGGGACTTTGGTCACGTCCTGTGGCGTCCTATCGGCTGGCTGTGCTTCACATGGACGAAGCCGGTTACCCGGTTCTGGGCTCATCAGAACCAACAAGCCGAAGTGCTCTTTACCCTGTTCGGCATCAACTTCCTGGCTAGCTTGGCGTGCGTAATCCTGTTCTTCCTGCTGGCGAAGAGCATGATTGCAGAACGGTGGTCCGCCGTAGTCGCCACGATCGGGTTTTTTTCCGCCGACGCGTTCTTGAACTATGCCCATTCGGGCAATGCTTATGTGCCCGGCCTTACCTGCCTGGTAGCCGGCATGTATGTTTCATGGTCCAGGGAGCGATCAGATCCAGGCTTGTGGCGAAGTCTGGCTGCGGCTGTGCTGCTCGGCCTGGCTGTTTTGTTCTGGCTACCCTACGTCTTTGTCCTGCCGGCGGTGATGTTTGCTCCTCTTCTGTTTTGTGGGGACGATAGAAAACAAGTCCGCTCACTCCTGCTGACCGCACTGACTTGCGGGATTTTGGGCCTGGCGGTTTATACGTCTGCGGCCGTCTTTGCCGGAGTTCGCAATCTGGCCGACTTACACGACTGGATCTCGTCTTCCGGCCACGGGCACGTTCAACTCCGAGGCCTGCGCGCGATTGCCGGTCTGGCCTTCGCTGTGCCGCGATCGTTTCTGTATATGGACCGCGATGGGATGTGGCTCAAGCGCTTCCTGATTCATGATCCGTACGCTCCGGTCACGATCAGTACTTTGTTGAGGTTGAGCCTGTGGAAGCTGGCGCTCTTCTATGCCGCGGCCCTTGCTGTTTGCCTTGAATTGCTGCGCTGGAAGCGCGGTCAGATGTTGTTTGCGTTGCTCGCCGCCACAGTCGTGCCTGTCTTCGTTTTTGCCGTTTTTATTTTCGAGTCCGGATCGATCGAACGCTATCTTCCACTCTATCCTTTCATCTTCCTTGCCTGCGGATTCGTACTTGCTCGAGAAAAGGCGGGACGAAGCATTCGAGGTCTGCTGGTCATCAGTCTCGCCGCTATGGCCATAGTGAATCTGAATGCCATGCGCTTGGCTGCTGTCGAAGGTCGGAGGGCTGAGGCTGTCTCAAGAATCGCGGATCTGGTTCCAGTGCTTTCACCGAATAGTCTGGTTCTCGCCGTTAACGAGCAGGATAGTCTGGCTGAATTCCGCCAGAATTTTCCGCTTGATCCGGTCAACCTGAGCGCCCGGTGGCGCACGTATGACGTGCTGGAAATCAATGCAGAAAGGCTTGCGACCTGGCGTCGGGACCTTGCCGTCCGCGTGCTCGATACCTGGAGCCAGGGCGGCACAGTCTGGCTTCCGTCCCGTTTCCTCCAAACTGATCCTCGTCCAGAATGGAATTGGGTGGAGGGTGACGACAAGCGAATCCGCTGGTCCGATCTGCCTGCCTTCTTTTCGCGATTTGATGTTGGACCGACTGTCGGCGGCGAGGACGGATTCCAGCCACTACAGGAAGACCAGAAAGACCGAGACATATTCCAGTCACTCATCGGTCCGACGTTCCACTCCGCGGTTCAATAAGCCCACCAGGCTCCCGTCATCGGGTCACAGGAAGTCTGCGCTGAAGTGCAGGCGTCGGTGTGCGAGAACACTGTTCGTCCATAGAAGAACGGCAGTCCCCAATCGAATACACAAGAGATATTGCCGCCGGAACAGGAATTGTATGTTCCTTCCGGCCCGGCCAGCGTACTGAAGGCGGCGCTCGTGGGACTGGTAGACAACAGGCTGTCGGCATTGTCGACGCTGAAGTTGACGGTGTTCTGCCCCTGTGTCGCTCCCTGCGCTACCGCGGAGTAGCTTGTGAGGGAGGAGGGACAGAAGAACTGAGTCTTGTCGGCGCAGACTGTCAGCGAGTCGGGGAAATAGAGCGCATTTGATCCGCTATCGATGAAGCTGTTGGTCAAGGTCTGGCTATTAAAGATGGTCGTGAAGTGGTCGTTGGAGTCGAGAGTGAAGACGGTAGCGTTTCCCAGCTGGTTATTCAGTTCTGTCGTAGAAACGAATGTAAGCGTGCCCATCGCCGACGGTGCCGATCCCGATACACCCGGAAGTTGAACAACAATGCCGGTGTTTTCGTTGCTCACTCCCGACAGATTGTTGATGCGAAACAGGGACGCGGGATTGCTGACCTGCTGAACCGCGGCAACGGTTACAGGAGAGTCGGTCATCATGCAGCCCACGCTCGGACAGCTGTAGTACAGGTTCGGTGGCACTGCCTGCGTGCTGCCGTCGCAATAGTTGACGCCTGCCACAGTACAATCCGTTGGTTCCGGCCCGATACCGAGGATTCCATTGGCCCCCAGAAGCTGGGGCGTATTCAGTTCCGTCGTCCCGCCGTTCGAACAGCCGTCGGGAACCACGGCATTCGTGCTGCTAATGACCTGAATCGGAACTGAAGCGCCAACATCCCCAGCGATGTACACGTCGCCGAGCGAAACCGGTCCCCACAGGTAGGATCCGTCGGCCAGAGAATCGCAGTTCTCCAGGACATTGCCGTAAGGGTCAATCAGAGTCGGAAGATTGAGACGAGGGATTTGCGCTTGGAGAATCCTGAGGCCATAGGACCCCGTGTCGATCAAAACTCCGTCGACCACCTGGCATGCCGTGGCCCCGCTGCTGCTTTCGGGATTGCATATCGTGACACTGGTGAAAGCGCCGTTTGGATAGATCTGTGTCGGAACGGGTCCGCCATCTACGTTGACGATGGCTACGTTAGGACCGGCTCCCGAAGGTAGTACAGTGAACCGCATGCTCGCCGTCGCGTTGGGATTGGATTCAACGGTTGCCGTCACCGTGGCAGTTATCGGAGACGACACTGTAGCCGGGGCAACATAGGTGATCTCGCCTGCCAGGGGAATCGGATTGATCAACGAGCCTGCGTCTGCGGGCGCCAGCGTCCACGACACCGGCTGACTGGTAGTTGTGACCGTCGAGGGCAACAGAGCGGCAAGAAGAGTGAGCTGCTGGCCCGGCCCAACTGATTGGGAGTATGCCGTTTGAACCTGAGTGTTCGTCACGGGCGAGAAAACCTGCAGGGTGATACCGATTGGCGAGAGCTTCACTCCGATCGAGGTTGATATGTACGGGTTGCTGATCGAGGTCGCCGTGATCGTGACGGTTGTGCCGGCGGAAAAGTTCGACGGAGCGGTGTAGGTTACTGACTCCAACGCTTGACCACTTTGCGACTGACTCGTTGACGTCGGTGCGCTCAACGATCCAAAGTTCACTGGCACCATTGTCCAGGTTACGCCCTGGTTGCTCTGGTCGTAGATGGTCGCGGTGATCGTTGCCGAGCCGCCGGGAATCACTGGCAGCGTGCCCGAAGAAGAAGAAAGCTCAATCGTTACCGCTCCGCCAATTGGAGCCGGGCCTGGCTTGAAGCAGGCTACTAGCGAAATCAATCCCAGCATCGACGCAGTGAGCGCCAGTCTACGCACACTACCTCCTCTATCGGATGTCATTGGGAGTAACAGATGAAGGTAATAGTCTGGGATCGTAGGCCCGGCCGGCGTAATCGAGCATATGACCCACGTTTTCGAAAACCAGTCCCGGCTGTCGAATGTCCAAGGAATGCAGCCCAATGCGATTCTGTCGTTGGACGGTCGCGGCTTTTGAGTACTGCTGGAAGTAGCTGCCTAGAAGTTGCTGTAAGTCAGGAATAAAGGGCCCCTGCCATGTCACGGCGAAGACATGTCCATCGCTCCGGGACACATACTCCCTGACAACAGTGCCAACCGGCAACTTCAGCTCCAGGATCGTGTAATCGTCGGCTTCGGTGGTTTGTGCGCTCGCCCTCATCTGCTTTTGATCCGCCTTCACCGATTCCAATGTATCTCCGAGCGCCGCGAACGCCGGGACGCCGGATATCAGTCCAAGCACGAGAACCGCAACCGCAACCGCGCACTTCGGACGATTTCGTTCGGTTGTCATCCTTCTCCTGGGTGATTGCACCCGCCGTCAAGCAAGAGCGTGCTGACACACGCCGCAACTGTACAGATAGCGGACCGAGCGGACCGCTAAGGCTAGCACAACCGTGATTAGCCAAAGTTAAAAGATGAAGAATGTTTCGGGCGTTTTTCCTCACACGGACGGCGTCGCCATTGGAATGGAAACACACTTCCGTCGTGGAACTCCGGAATCTCGGACTGTTTCTGTGTCAGAGTCCCCTTCCAGACAGACGCGATGCCATAACTCCAGATTCAACAGTCGCCATAGGCGTTCGCCGTGATCGCAAGTGTGGCTCTTATGTTCGTGGAACAGTCTCGCTAACTCATCGGGTCGGAACAGCTTTCGCTCCAAAGTCCGTGGCTCGAGTAGAAAGTTCTCAATGTCGTCGATCAGTGGACCCTTCAACCAGGCACTCCAAGGAGTAGGGAAACCAAGTTTCTTTCGTCGAATCACTGCATCGGGCACGAGCCCCCGCATAGCCTTCTTCAGAGTCCTCTTGCCTGCGAGCCCGGCGATCTGAAACTGTTGTGGGATTTGCAAGGCAAACTCGACCAACTGGTGATCCAGGAAAGGCACGCGGCTCTCGATCGAAGCTGCCATGCTCATGCTGTCCTGTTTCATAAGCAGTTCGACCAGATAGGTTTTGATGTCGGTATAAAGAAGCTTGTGGAGCATCTCTCCGGACGAGCGCTCCCAATGTCGGAGAACATGCTGATAGGCTGCCCCGGGCTGAAAATTATGCGCGAACTCCGGGTGAAACAGTCGGTGTTGCTGGGCCTCGTCGAAAGCACAAAGGAAGTTGTCAAAGTACAGGGAGATCCAGGATTGCCCGTCCCGGGCCAGGAAGCTGTGGGAGAGTTTTCTGCGAACAGTGGAGTTGATCAGGGATGATGCGGCTACAGAGTCCATCACGCGTTTTCGCACTGCATCCGGCACAAACCGGCGATATGGCCGATCGATGGCGGTGTTCAGTAGAGTGGTTGCATAGCGCGAATATCCGCCTAGCGTTTCATCACTGCCTTCACCTGTGAGAACAACCTTCACATGTTGGCGGGCCATGCGAGCAACAAAGTAAAGCGCCACGCTAGAAGGCCACACGATGGGTTCGTCTTCGTGCCAGACAAGACGGGGGAGCGCCGCGAAGAACTCACGATGGCTGACTACAACCTCGTGGTGGACTGAATGTAAATGTCGGGAGACGGCGTGAGCATAGGGAAGTTCACTGTATCTGTCTTCCGAATAGCCAACCGAAAAGGTGTCGATGGGTTGTTTTCGTGCCTGGGTTACCAACGCGGCAATCGCGCTTGAATCGAGGCCGCCACTGAGGAAGACGCCGAGCGGAACATCGCTCATCAGGTGACTGCGGACAGCGTCTTCCAGACCATCGCGATACGTGTTGACGTAGTAGGCCTCGTTGCGGCCATTCTCTGCCGATCCAGTCGGGATATCCCAGTATTGTTCGATCTTCAGATCGCCTTGGCTCGTGATTGCGAGCCAATGGCCGGGCATCAACTTCTCCACTGCGCTGTAGAGCGTTTCGGGACCTGAGAGATACCCGAAAGCCAGATATTCAGGCAAGACGCTCGGGCGAAGTTCTGCTCGGCATCTCTCGTGCGCAAACAGAGCTTTGATTTCCGAGGCAAAGAGAAAGTGTTCTGGTGTGACATGGTAGTAGAAAGGCTTTATCCCCAGGCGATCACGCGCCGCGAAGAGGCGCTGCCGCTTGCTGTCCCAAATGGCGAAGGCGAACATTCCGCGCAGATGTTGAACGCAATCATCCCCGTATTGTTCGTACAAGTGAACAATGACTTCGGTATCGCTGTGTGACCTGAAACGGTGTCCGTCGGCAATCAGATCCTGCCGCAGGGATGAATAGTTGTAAATTTCACCATTGAATACGATCCAGATCGAGTCATCTTCATTGTTGATAGGCTGATGGCCGGTGGATAGATCGATGATGCTGAGGCGTCGCATCGCCAGACCGATACTCTCGCCGACGTACACTCCCTCGTCATCCGGCCCACGGTGCGCGATCGCGCGACACATTCGACGCAGAGTGTCTGCCTCGATCCGCCGTCCTTGCCCGAATTGTAGGATGCCCGCGATGCCACACATTTTTTCCTGGGATCTCCTAGGACTCGTTTTTCCCAGTCTCATTCCAAGTCGAGCCAGGATCAAAGCAATCAGGATCGACAACATTCCAACGCAGAACCGGAGAACGAACCAATTGCATTGTCATCAGATGCAAACACACTCGCGTGTACCGCTTCTCTTACCCATTCAAAACGCTCGACTCTGGTTGAATGTTCAAATAACCGATCGCCGCGCAGTTCGGCACAACTCCCATTGCAGAAGACGAGGTGCGTGATCTCTCCTCTCCGCATCCCGCAATAAAGGAATTCGGCGTCACTAACCCACGGCCCGAACCTCCAGCGGTTCTCTTTTTGGGAGAAGATCATCTGGTGAACGGCGCCGGCGGCGGCACATTCATAGGCGCGTACGCCGGAATCGGCGCCTTTGCAACTGGAGGTCAGCCTCATCGGCATCATTGCTGCGCGGGAAAAGTCGGCGATCGGCACAATCGCGGTGGCCTGTTCCGCGGGAAGGTTCGCAAGCGAGCGCGAGCGCAGAACTTGGATCGACTGGACTGCGCCATATGCCGGCGACGACTCGCCGCATTCCAGATTGTGAATCCAGTTGGCCGATTGAGCGCAAATCAGAGCCAGATCGCTGCGTTGGCTCGGTGAAGCTGCCGAGTCGAATGCCCAAAATGTGTTCTCTTCTCGTCTCAACTGCAAACCGGGGGCGAAGTGCCATGAAACCACCAGCTGATGAACTCCTTGTCCTTCGGCCATGTCGCGAATCAGCCAAAGCGATCCACGAAGGTAAAACACAAACCGCCGATGGACTACAGGATCCGGCAGACGGACGTATCCCTTGTGACTCCCAACGAATAGGGAGAAGCTCTTCCCGGCCACGTAGCGCTCTGTCTGCACCGCCGGAGGATTCTGCCAGCCAAAGGGCCCGTCCGGAATAGCCTGGTCAAGACCGTCCACCTGCAGAGTATTGTGGGCGGAAGTCCCACGAAATTGATCTCTCCTCTTCTCGGTTCCCACATAACAAAAGGTCCCCGGATCGATCAGGGATTCGCGTCCGTCGAGCGATAGCGTAACGTTGAGGGCATCCGCGTGCCCGTGTCCGCCGCGTCCTGCCGCGATTGGCGCGGCATCGATCACCATCTGCTGGAGGCGAGGCTTCGGGCTGGCCATGACATAGATCCCACTCGACTTGAAAGCAGCCTGCGCAACTTCCTGTGCAAGGTGCCCGCGATCGAAGTGCGCAACGGCTTCGAACCCGAAGAGCCATAGTGCCTCTTCGGTCAGGGGTGAAGCGAGGCCCGCGCGGTCATACAGAATTGCGCCGAGCGCCAACGGATCGCGTAGATGTTCTCGGCGGTTGCGCTGTGGGTTAAAGACACGACCCCCGTCGTCGTCCCCGAATCCCTGAGGAGGTCCCGCTTGAGAAAGTCGCTGCAAGACATCGAGCATCCGGTTCACAATCGCATCGAAGCATGCAGAGATTCCGATGTCGTTCCTCTGAGCAAGCAGGCGAAAGTGAAGAAACAAATCCAGCGCATAGACGTGGTAATAGAGAGATTGTTCGAAATGGACTCCGTCGGCCCGCACTTGTCGCTCGGCCTCGCGCAAGAGGATCTCGACGCCCTTATGCCACCACTTTCCTGCAGACCGCAATTGTGGGCACAGGGTTCCAATAAAACAAAGCGCGACTGCTTCGCCCAGGAGATGCGTGTTGGGCGAGAAGTATGTCGAGAGATAGTTGTAGATATATTTTCCGTTGAGCGCTAATCCTTGCAAGAGATCCAGGTCGAATTGCGCGTCTTTCCTGTCGAATCCCGCCAGCAGGTTTCGCACCCAAAGCCAGGACAGACTGCGGAATGCTACTTCCAGGCTGCTGGCCCAGTTCACCCCCATGGGAAATGGGTTCGACGATCTCCACGAGTACCATTGTCGAATTGCTTCGGTCGCGTACTTCTCTTGCTGGGTGAGAGCCCACGCCTTTGCCAGAGTGACCAGATGCTGGTGCCGATTCAATTCCCAAATCACTTTGTGATCTCCGACAGTGGAAAAATCGAGGAAGGGAATTCGATACCAAGGCCGAAACGGCGCTCTCTTGCCACTTACAGCATCCAGATGCCAGTCGATGTCTCGACCATAAGCAACGCTGCCATGACCCAGCAATCGAAAGCAGTGATCGCAGATTGCGTCGGCAGAGAAGATAATCTGATCCGCCTCATCCGGCAATCTCTCTCGCAGCAGGGAAGTGATCTGTGGCAGGTCTTCGGCCGAAAAAAAGAACCGTCCCTGGCCGGAGGCAACATCCTTAAGTGAGTTCAGCTGGCGAGAGAGGCGCAAGCGATATGCGGCGAATTCAAGTCTCTTGCCAAGGCTTTGACTTACCCGCGTTCCAACTTCGCGCCAGGTTAGTTGAGCAACTCGAGCGCGGCTTGTCTTTCCGAAATCGAGCAATTCGTCCTGCCTGAATGAGGTTGTGAAACAGGGGGTTCGTATCTTCTGCGCTGCGAGCGCACAAGTATATCGACCTGAACGAAGAACTCGCTGCAACCGCAGGAAAATTAATGTTGCCCAAAATTCTCCAATTCTTAACCTTGGCGACGGCGGAATCTGCTACGGTAGTCGATTGCTTTGGCTGGTTGGCCTCAGACGGCCTGACTCTTGACGCAGAAGTCCTGCCAGAACTCGCGAGGTAAGGGTTTGGAGATTCTGTGGGTCAAACCTGGAAAGCTGCTCCCCCTGGATACGGGAGGCAAACTCCGCAGCTATTACATTTTGCGTCATCTCTCGAAGGCTCATCGCGTCACATATCTTTCATATTACGGCGGAGATCGTGACATTTCATATGAGGCGGAACTTCGGAACGAGATGCCCGGTGCGGTTGTGGTGCATGATCCTGAGCTCGAGTTGAAGGGTTTTCGGCGCTATCTCTCCTATCTTGGCTCTCTGCCGGACGCGGCTCCCTATTCGATTCGGAGCTTTACGACGTCACGCGTGAGGCGCCTGCTCGCAAGCCGCGAATTTACGAGTCAATTTAACGTCGCGGTCTGCGATTTCCTCGCGAGCACACTAAACTTCCCCAGCCGATTGTCCACTCCGACGGTCCTGTTTCAACACAACGTGGAAGGCCAATTATGGCAAAGGCGGGTGCGGTTTGCCTCCAACCGCCGTAATCGTATAGTCGCGATGATCGAATGCTCCAAGATGAGAAGGTTCGAGTCGGAACAGATCCGTCGCTTTCACCACGTTTTCGCTGTCTCGCCAGAGGACCGCGAGGCCATGGCGTCGATCGCCGGCGACTCCCACGTCACGCTCATCCCCACCGGGGTTGACGTCAGGCGCTATCAATACGATCCCGGACAGCGCTCCAGTTCTCCTGTGGTCATGTTTTCCGGATCCATGGATTGGGAGCCGAACATCGACGGAGTGGAATATTTCGGCAGGCAAATCTGGCCCGAGATACTAAAACGAGTGCCGGAGGCGCGCTTCCGAATCGTAGGGCGCGATCCTGACCCCAGAGTACGGAGACTGGCGTCCTCGTCGATCGAGGTGACCGGCACCGTGCCGTCAATGATCGATCATCTGAGGGCGGCCAGCGTTCTCGTCGTGCCTCTGCGAATCGGTGGAGGGACGCGCATCAAGATCTATGAAGGAATGGCGATGGGCAGAGCCACGGTGTCGACGCGTCTGGGTGCCGAGGGTCTTGACGTGCATCATGGCGGCGACATCCTGCTGGCCGATGATCCCCTGGAGTTTGCGAAACACGTCGTGAGCCTTCTCCTCGATGAGAACCTGCGCTGCGAGTATGGCAAGGCGGCCGCGCTGACCGCCCAAAAACACGACTGGTCTGTAGTCGCGGCAGTCTTCGCCGGAGCTTTGAGGAATGTGTGCAGCACGAAGGATAAAGCTACGTCAATCTTGTCCGTAACTAACTCATTGTCTGATATCGATACGAAGGCTCTGCAGAGTCAGGGTTGATCTGCACCAACGCTGTTCCGCGGTGCTCACATATTTCTTTTGGAGGAATCGCATTCAAGATGGCGCAACAAACTGTCGATGCAAGCCCCAAGCACGCGGTAACAGTGGCTTGTCGCTTGGGGGCCTTCAAAAAAAGGATCGGCGATTTCCAATCGGCGTGGCGTGTCAAAGCTGCCCAACATCAGGGTCTTGGCTCGGGCCGCTGGGAAGCGCGAAATCAGTTGCGCGTAATTTTGAGTATCCATCGTGAGGATCAAGTCAGCCTCTCCGATCATTTCAGGCCTGACCGACCGGGCACGATGCTCCTCCAACGACACTCCAAGTTCGCGAGCAGCCGAGATCGCCCAGGGATGTGCTTCTCTGCCGTCGGTGGCGTTGAGTCCGGCCGACATAACCTTGATTGGCCGATGGGTTCCGGATTGCAGAGCGCGGCTCATCAGAGCTTCGCACATCGGGCTGCGCATGATGTTTCCGAAACATAGAAAAAGGACACATCGAACCTCCTGCAGATGCTGGTTGCGCGGAGAAGAGGCTCGGATCCCGGCCGATATTCGCAATTTGACGTAGAGCGGCAGTGCGACGTCATTGCTGCGTCGATAGCGCCGCAGTTCGTCCAGAACGAATTTGGGAGTCAGTTTTCTAATGCCATCTTTCAGAATCGACAGTGCAGTTCGCCGCCTTATAACTGTGCCCGCGTTTGGGGCTGGCGGATCGATTTGGACCGGACGAGACGTCATTTCTCAGCTTTCGTGGGCTAGAGAGCAGCGGACAGTGCGTCGTTACCGGTTATAGCACCGAATCGCTATTGAGATGCAAGCGTTCCTCAAAGGCCGCACATGAAGAAACTCGCTCTCCAATTCTTACGGAATTGCGGGGTCTTCGATGCCGCCAGGACCCTGTCGTCTGGAATGGCTCGCGTCCTGATGTACCACAATTTCTCTTGCTCGGCGGAACTTTGGGGCGACAGTGTTTCGGTGCATCAGGCCAGAACGCAACTTGCATATCTTCGCCGCCACTTCCACATCGTTTCCCTTTCCACATTGGTTGAGCAGTTAGGCGGCGATGTGCCATTCGAGGATCGCATGGTTGTCCTCACCGTCGACGACGGGCGCCGTAATTTCTACGAGTATCTATTTCCACTGCTCAAGGAATTTGCAATTCCAGCGACTTTTTTCGTCGTCACCTCGTTCATTCGCGGGGAGGATTGGATTTGGACGGACAAAGTGCAGTGGCTTGGCGAACAGCCGAATCCCCTCGAAGAACTCTCCCCAGACAATATCGGGCGTTTGTTCGAGACCTTGAATCGCATGCGTCCCGCAGCGCGCGATGTTCAGATTTCCGAGTTGGCCGAACGCATGCATGTATCTATCCCGGGAGCGCCGCCCGCGAAGTATGCCGCGTGTTCCTGGCCTGAGTTGCGCGAAATGGTCGAATCGAGACTGGTTGAGATTGGTTCGCATACGGTGACACATCCCATCCTGTCTGGCTTGACGGAGGAGGAATCCCGGTGGGAACTCGTGGAATCACGCGCCGAAATTGAAAACACTCTGGGCTGCAAAGTTCAATCGTTCTGCTTCCCCAATGGGAAGCCAGCCGATTACCGGCCCACTCACCTACAGCAGGTGCGTGATGCCGGCTACGCCAGTGCTGTTGTGGCAGGCTTTGGCATGGCGGCCAAATCGACAAACGCATATGAATTGCCTCGAATCGGTATTGCCGGTAGCTCCGACCTGCTGTCTTTCTCCAAGAACGTCGACGGGGTTGAGTATTATCAGTCAAAAATACGCTCCGGTCTTGGATTTCGATCTGTCCGGGATTGAGTTTTCCTTCTCCGAGTGGAACATTTGTCTCGGTGCTGCCGCGTGGGGGTGGTGCCTGAAGGCACCATGCTCACGATGCAGGGAAAATGCCAAAGACGATATTCATGCCGTGCCTTTCCAGGTCGAACTCCTGCAGGCAGCGCTTTTCCTGCGTGTTGTAAAGTGCGATGTGCGTCGGTTTCTCGCTCATTCCGGGACGAAGAGCATTCTTCACCCACAGAATGTTCTCTCTGAACTGAGTTTTGCGAATCCGGGTAAAACCGACCCAGATGTGCTGTTGGTCGATGGGGAGCAGCCCGCGGCACCAACCCAACAGCGCGCGCTGGTCATCGATCTGTTGCAGATCGATGACATCAAGCACCCGTAGACACTTCCGCCCGACAATGACCAGCTTCCCGTCTACCGTCGTGAAGTAAACGTGCTCTCCGTAAGGCACGCCATCATGTGGCTTTTGCGCGCCAATGTCGATGCGCCTGCTCGGATCATCGAGGCAGATGGCGTCCTTCTGGTGAAATCGTGTGACCCAGATGTGCCCCTCCAGTTCAAAAATGAAGTTAGGGTGGGATTTGTGCGGTTTGGTGCTCTGAACTTTCCGGTAGTCGGTGCTCTTCGCGAAGCGCGACCAGGGAGTCTCGCCCAGGACGCTCCATTCCGAAATCACCCGGCCCTCAAGGCTGAACTTGACGACCATGTCGAGGCCCGTATTGGCAGCAGCTATTGCGCCATCCGAAAGCGGTACAACATGATGGAGGTCGTTGAAGCAGGGCAGCGAAATGTAGCCGATACGACGGAACTGAGGAATGGAATAGATCAAGACTTCGGTGGACGTGCAAGCATACATCTGCCCGCCGCTCAGCGCTCCACTTTTGAACAAGATGGAGGAATTCGTTCCGGCTCTGGCTTCCAGAGGCGTCTTGTATTCAACGCAGGTTTCCACTCTGCCGGAACCGGTGTCAAGTCGAAGGATAAGAGCTGCCTCATACAGGTTCCACTCGTCTTCCTCTTTGAGCAGCAATTTCCGCTGCCGCCCACCTGCGACGTAAACACTCCCCATGAATCTCCTTCGATTCACTCCTCAGCTATGTTCTCCGAACACACGCCTGCAGGGTCGCAGTGATCGGCGCGATCGCATCTAGCCGGAACGGCAGCTATGGTCGACGAGCATGACAGTCGCCGAGCGACCTGTTCGGGTCAGCCTTCCGCCGACTCTCTTCGGCGCTTGAGCCCCGCTTCATGGAAGCGGAGTGCGCTGATTCTTGTTCGGCAGGCGTGACAGTCGCATATCTCGGTCGGAGCAGACTGCCAGATGGCGGTGGCATCCATGCGATATCCCACTCCGCGGACGGTCTTGAGCAGGATCGGCTTGGCGCTGTCCGGCTCGATTTTTTCCCGGATTCTTCGAATACAGGCGTCCACGCTCCGCGGGTTAATGAACCTCATGTCTCCCCAAACAGCGTCGAGAAGGAAATCGCGAGTGAAAACCTGTCCCGCGTGCCGCGCCAGGTACTCCAGAAGCCGGAACTCCAAAGTGGTCGCCGGAATCTCAATCCCCCGCACCATCAGCTTCATCGCCCAGCTATCGATGACGATATCGGCAGTCCCAGCGCTCCAGGCCGACCGGGATTGAGAGGAACGCCGCAAGACTCCTTCCACCCGCGCAAGCAGTTCTCGCGGGCTGAAGGGCTTCACGATACAGTCATCCGCTCCATAGTCGAGGGCTATCGCTCTGTCTCCGGCGGAGCTCCCATCCAGCATGACCAGCCAGGGTGTTCTGTCGCCCGAGGTTTGAGAGTTCTGATAAGGAATGACAAAGGAGTGCTCCTTGAGCAGGCTCATGCCCACTACGATCAGGCTTGGAGATTCAGCCTCCACATCGAAGCGGGCCAGAATACTGGATGGGATCTCCACCGAGTAGCCTGCTGCTTCAAGGCTGTTGCGAGCCAATTCACAAACCTCGGGCTCGGCATCTACCACAAAGATCAATGACTTCATGCATCCAGTCCTGATCGGTCGGCACAGCGGCGAGAGCTACAGTGTTTAGACCCGTTTACTTGTAAGGAGATGACCGGCCGCCATGAGCGACGTCGCACGACAGTGTAGCTAGAGGTCTGTTACGGTCGGATTACCAAAAAATGAATCTCGCGTGAATTCTTCTTTCCCTCGCGAGTTTCATCGTTCTGCCGATTGCAGTTCGACTCTCGTTTAGAGCGAGCTCTTCAGCCGATGCTGTCAGAGCCAACGTCAGAAGTAGCCCACACAAAAAAGGGCGACAGCTGATCGCTGTCGCCCGTGAGTGAACAGCTATACGCGACTAAGGCAAGTAATAGCGGAAAGAAGTGAAGAACATGTTCTCAAAAGCGTTCGGATTTCCTCCCAGGCCTGCCCATGTGTTGCGATTAATGTAGGAATACTGTGGTCCCCACTGCAGGCGGCCTTTCGGGCCGTTGTAGAAGCGATACCAGAACCCAACCGTTCCTTCCATCAGAGAACGCGTGTCTCCGGTGCAATTGGCGGGGTTGGAGGAGTTGTAACCTGGAGTCAGCGGCGCGCCCCCCGGTCCGGTGATGGGTACCGTTCCGCTACCGGTCGTTCCGGGAGTGCCGGTCGGGGTATCAACATTCGTGAACGTCGGACTTGGGGGCCCTTCAACCAGGCAGCCCGTGTTGTTGAAAAGCGAAGAACCGTAGCCTGCGCCACTTCCAGCGAATGTATAGGCAGTCCGGGCCGCGTACTCCAACCCGAAGTTAGTGTAAAGATCCAACCTCTTGGAATGATACTCGAGTGTGCCCAAGGCCTGATAATTCCGAACCGGTACCAGCACGCCATCCGGACGCGCGATAACGTCCGGCAAGCCGCCCGAGCCATACCTTCCAATCCCGTTGCCAGCCAGTACATGAATCCCCAGGTCGAACTTCCCCATCGTTCCTCGGGCATTCAAGCCAACGCCGCCCCCGACTTTGTTGCTGTTGTAGGCGCCGCTAGCATTGGGGATGAAACCCGTGCCGCAGGGTACCGGAGGAGGCAAGACTCCGCCCGTGGCGATGATTGATCCGCCACAGGGATAAATGCGGTCGCGGAAGTCACTGACCAGTCCAAGAATTTCGTAGTGACCGAACCCGGCTGGTTGATAGACGAACTTGGTGATGAAATCCGGCGCCGGGTTGAAGGAATAATTGGACGTCGCGTTATAGAGGCCGCTGCCGTTGCCCTGCGAACCAATTACAAAGTTGTTCTGGCCCAATACAGCGTGTCCGCCCAGCGTGGCCTGGGAGTTCTCGACGGAGAATGCCCACCACATGTCATCGCCGACCTTCTTCGCTACACGAAAGCCATATTGTCGGGCCCAGCTGAAGCCCACGTTGTACTGTGGATCGATCGTCATGGGGAGGGCTTCGCTCCGGTTCTCGACGCCCTGCCTGGTCTCGGTGACCAGACTCCACATCTGACCGCCAGTGAAAGTCCACCCGCTGTCGAGCGCGGCCTGCGCCCATACCTGCCGCTGGCGCATCGTATAGCTGTTGCTTTCGTTGTTATTTGAAGTGATTCCGGCCGACAGGAAGTCGCTCTCCAGGTAACCCCTCAGTTGGATGTTGCTCAGTTTGCCTTCTGCGAGCATCGAAACTCGCGACTGTCGCCCCGACCCATAGAACTCCGACAGGTGACTCGCTTCGGCTCCGCCGAAAGGCACCGAGTTGAATGGTGTATTGATATCGGACCCGAGAGCATGGCCTCGCCAGACTGTTTCACCTGCCAGGAATCCTCCCGGCGTGACGGTGATTCCCTTGAAGTGCACTGCCATCGGACTTTCGACACGGTTGATGATGTCCTTTTGGGTGTCTTGCAGGCTGAGGGCGGAATTGGTTGCGTTCTGCTGCAGGTCGGTAACATCGGTTCGCAAATTAGACACCGTTTGCTGCTGTTCGGCCGCTTGCGATGCAGCCTGATCGGCTTTGCCCTTTGCCTCGACAGCGGCACTTTGCACCTGCTCCAGAGCGGCGTCCCTCTTTCGCATTTCATCTCGCAGCATTGTCACCTCCTGCTGGAGAGCCTGGATTTCCTTTCTCTCCTCAGCCCGGTCGTCGCGAAGTTCCTGCAACTCAGCCGCGACTGCCTGGGTAGTGGAGACTCTCTTCTTGGGAGCCGCCGAAGTCGTTACTTGCGCCACAGAGGCTGCGGATAGCAACACCATGACCCACCATCTGAACACGCGCTTCATCTTTGTCTCCTTTGCCCCGTGTGTCCGAGGCGGTTGTGAATATCAAGAAAAGTCGGGCAGGATCGGGAACCGTTCCAGATTTGCCTATCCGGAGTCGACAACGACTCGTCTTGGATCGTTCGAGAGATACATTCTTCCGGGCCAACTGCGCTGGCTGTCGGTCCGCAGCGTCTGCCTTCTTCTGTGCAACTGTGGGACACCGACGAGGCAAAGAGATCATCTGCCACAAGAGGTGGATCAGTTTGAGCGTGTGCGCGAAAGCGGGAACTGCCATCGGCGGACGCAAAGTGCATCCAGCAAGCATTCCTCCGGCTCTGGAATCAATCTCTGAGACCTGGGACTTTTGCGGGCAGGATTCTTTTACGTCGGCTATGTTACGGAAGGGTTATCACTGAATGAATTTCTTATGAATCGGTCGCGTCTCGGTGCGTCGCCTGGGACAAAACGCACGAGCGCCTCGGCTCACGCCGGTTTTTCCATTGTGTTCAAGTCGAGACGAACTCGAAAGAGATTATTGGCCGAGCAACAGTCCGTCACTGGATCCTAAATCGTAGTCGAACACCAGCAGGGAATTCGGCATTTTTGTGTACGCGCCAGAGCGGTCGTAATAACCGAACAAATCCACCGTCTGCCCGCTGATCGTACCGGACACAAACATGATGTTTCCGACGGCTGTGCCCGTGAGAGTGAAGGTGCCGTTATCAACTTGTCCGGTCAGTGCTGCGCTCACGGTGAGGGTGTGGTCGGTGTTCTCGGTCAGAGTCAACGCTGCGTCGTCGGGACCATTCGGCAGGGTGAGCGATCCGGCGAAGGTACCGCTCAGGTTAGGAACTTGATTGCCCACAATGCCTCCTGAATCAGTTCCCGGCGGAAAGCCGACGACGCCCACCAAGTCGGGGCAGTTGCTGCCGCTGACGGCATAGTTGCCGTTGATCGTCGCGCCTACGAGCACTCCCTGACCCGGTAAAGTGTTCCCACCCTCATCGAAGGTGAGCGCCACGTCGTTATTGTTGCCGAGGTTTACAGCCACGTTGTTCTGTCCCGGAGAATTGCCTGGGCAGATTCCATTTACATACCAGATCTTTTTTTCGAACGTCAGAACCTGTACCTCGCCTGCACCGTTCGCCGTGCTTTGATCGCCGCTCGCGGACAGGTTTGCCTCGATGAGGGTTACGCCTCCTGTCACGGTGGAGGTGACGACGAATTCATATGCCCCGGAAACGCTTGTGCTTGCATTCGAAGCGCTGCCTCCGCCGCAGGACCCAGTCAGAAGCAGAAGCAAGGTCAGCCCAACCGTGCTCGCCACCACTGTCGCTTTCCTTATCCGTGTCGCGGGTGGTCTATCAGCGAGTTCCACAATCTCCTCCAATGGACAGCATTCCCTGTTCGGGCTGAAACGACGAAGTATAGCGTCGCTTTTATGACGATTCCGCTACAAGAAGATGAAGGTTCGATGAATTGTCGCCGTCCCGTTAACGCTCAGTTCGGATGACTGCACGCGGAATTACCCTTGCCCACATCTGCTGCTCACTTCAAACCAGAGGAGCAGACTCTAAGCGAATGAAGTTATCTTCCGCAGAAAGCGCCCCAGTCTCGAGAATGGCGAAGCGACGTATACCAAGACCTTCGGGTCTGCGGGAACGAAGACTATCATCGCCGCCTACTCTGGGGATAGCACAAACAAGGCCAGCACCTCGGTGATTCTGAGCCAGACTGTGAACTGAGCACTCGCCCGACTTGCGATGACATCTATCTCCGCGGATTGTATTCTGGGTTGACGGATATCGTATATCGATGCGTCGGGAGAGAATCTCCTTAAATCTCGCCGAGTCAGAAGGCCGTTCGGTCGCCTTCGCGGAGCAACTTTGTCGATGGAATTCTGGAAGTTGCGTTTGAGCCTCGCAGGCGCTGTCGTCGTCTTGGTCACGGCTGCGGCAGGTGGGCAGGTTCATGAGAGCACAACTCGGTGGGTGGGCTCCTGGTCCGCCTCACAGCAGTTGGTCGAGCCGGCCAATGCTCTGAGTTCTGCCGATCTTCGCGACGCCACTCTGCGCCAGATCGTGCACTTATCCATGGGCGGAAGCGTAATCCGGCTACGTCTCTCCAATCGCTTCGGAACCGAGCCTTTGCATTTCACTGGGGTGCATGTTGCCATCCCTGTGTCGAGTTCGGCTAACTCGATCGTCGCCGGCAGCGACCGCGGGCTTACGTTCTCGGGACTGACCGAAGTGACGATTCCGCCGCATGCCGACTATCTTTCCGATGCCGTTGCCTTTCCGGTCAAAGCTCTGTCAGATCTGGCGATCACGCTGCACATCGACGTTCCTCCCTCCGACGAGACGGGGCATCCGGGCTCACGAGCGACCTCCTATCTGACTCATGGAGATTACATGGCGGCGCCTGATTTTCCGAACGTCAAGACCGTTGACCACTGGTATTTCATCGCCGACGTTGAAGTCGAGGCGCCCTCGTCCGATCGCGCCGTCGTGGTCCTGGGAGACTCAATCACGGATGGGCACGGTGCCACCACCAACGGCAACGACCGCTGGACGGATAGTCTCGCTCGCCGCCTGCAGATGCAGGCCCGCACAAGCGGCATCAGCGTTCTCAATCAAGGCATCGGCGGGAATCACCTTCTCACCGACGGCGTGGGGCCAAACGCCCTTGCTCGATTCGACCACGACGTGATTGCGCAGCCGGGCGTGCGTTATCTGATCGTGCTGGAAGGAATCAACGACATCGGAATGCTGGCGCGCGAAGAAGATGCGTCGCGCGCTCAGCACGCTTCTCTGGTGCAGGGGGTCACTGCCGCCTACGAACAGATCATTGCCCGCGCCCACGCCAATGACATCGAGGTCATCGGGGCAACGATCATGCCCTTTGTCGGCTCGGAGTATTATCATCCCGGCCCTGTGAACGAGGCCGACCGTCAGGCGATCAATGAGTGGATCCGAAGTCCTGGTCGGTTTGATGCGGTTGTCGATTTTGACAAGACTACTCGCGACCCGGAACACCCCGATCGACTGTTCCCTGCGTTTGATTCCGGCGATCATCTTCATCCTTCCCCTGTGGGTTATGCAGCGATGGGCAACAGTGTGCCCCTCTCTCTGTTTGAGTCGACGGCAGGCCCCGGCGCCCAGCCCGGTCCATCAGCCCGGTAATCGGCGCGGGTTGAGTAATATCTCTTCAGCCCCAATAATTGCCGTCGCGGCTTGACAGCACCGACAGCTGCAGACTACTTTGATCGCACCTGGGGTAACGCGCATTGAGACAGACATATTGGCTGGGGATTCTGCTATTGCTGGGAACTGTAGTCTGTGCGGCCAGTGTCTCCCGAGTAGATGATCCCGATACCGCCATCAATGAGTCAGATCTTCAGATCAGTCTCGCCGTTCCTGTGCCGCTCCGGATCAAACTCGGCAATCCGGTTGATGTTTCTACGGACCCGCCGAACCCGACTTCGTTCCAGAAGGAATTTGGAGTCGAGTACTCCGCGCACGAGGTCGCACTCTTGCCGGCCCAACGGCGTTCACATTCCATCCTCAAACTTCTCTGTCGATTCCTGATTTGACACGTTCTTCGGAAGCGGACTCATTGTTATACCTGATGCGGCAGCTTTGGAAGCCGTCGGCCCGCCAGCGGCAAATGCCGTCCGCGTGACTTACGTTCGCTGGGAATTATCGACCGAACATTATCTGAATAAAGAGGGAGGGATATCTCATGGCACAGTCCATTGAACAATTGAAAGCGGCGGTTCGCGGGGAAGTCATTCAGCCAGCCGACGCTGGATATGACGCGGCCCGCAAAGTTTATAACGGGATGATCGACAAGAAGCCGAAACTGATTGTGCGTGCCGTCGACGTCGGCGACGTCATGGCGGCGGTTCGATACGCAAGGGAGAACGGACTGCTTACAGCTGTCCGTGGAGGCGGTCACAATGGGGCAGGTTTGGGGACTTGCGACGGTGGTCTCGTTATCGATCTTTCGCCGATGAAGGGCATCCGCGTGGACCCGGCGGCGCATACGGTGCGAGTTGGCGCCGGATGCGTCTGGGGTGACGTAGACCACGCCACGCATGCCTTCGGCATGGCAACCCCCTGCGGATTCATTTCGAGCACCGGAGTTGCCGGTCTGACTCTCGGTGGCGGCATCGGCTACCTGACGCGCCGTTACGGATTGACCATCGACAATCTGCTCTCCGTCGACATGGTTCTGGCCGATGGACGATTCGTGACCGCAAGTGCAAAAGAGAATGAAGACCTGTTCTGGGCAGTGCGAGGCGGCGGCGGGAACTTCGGTGTCGTGACCTCATTCAAGTTCCGCCTGCATCCGGTAAGCACCGTTCAATTCGGGCCAACCTTTTGGCCTCTGGAGCAGGCTGCTGACGTTTTAAAGGCTTACCGCCAATTCATTCTGACCGCCCCTGAGGAAGTCAATGGATTCTTCGCCTTTCTCGTGATTCCGCCGGCGCCGATGTTTCCCGCCGCCCTGCACATGAAGAAGGTTTGCGCGATCGTCTGGTGCAGCACCGCAAGTGCGGAGGAAACAGAGAAAGCCACGAAGCCTATGCGCAGCGTGGGGACCCCATTGCTCGATCACGTTGCTCCGGCACCATTTCCTGCGGCGCAGAGCACTTTCGACGGTTTGTTTGTTCCCGGGCTGCAGTGGTACTGGCGGGCGGACAACTTTACGGAATTGTCGGATGCGGCGATCGCCAAACACGTCGAGCACGGCCCGAAGCTCCCGACTATGCTCTCAACCATGCATCTCTATCCGGTCAACGGCGCCGCACAGCGGGTGGGCAAGAACGATACCGCCTACAGTTTCCGCGAGGCCTTGTTCGCAGAGGTCATTGTCGGCGTCGATCCCGACCCTGAGAATGCCGGCAAGATCACAGACTGGTGCAAGAGCTATTACGACGCGTTGCATCCTTATTCGGCCGGCGGCGCCTATGTGAACTTCATGATGGACGAAGGTCAGGAACGGGTTCAGGCGTCCTTCCGCGACAATTATGGACGCCTGGCTGCCATCAAGAAGAAGTACGACCCGACGAACTTCTTCCGCGTGAATCAGAACATCAGCCCCGCGACCTGAGAGAACTGGACATCGGACGATGGGCTTGCGGATGGAGAGGTCCGTCGCGCATCCGCACGCCCCTTCGCCTGTTGATTGTAAATGTCGTCTTGACGTTATTCGTTACAACAGATAGAATTCGACGTATTGAGCAACCGAGCGTCATTCCGGAAGCGCCACCCGGCGAACGCGGAAGAAGATCTCTTCGTCGATCTCTGGCGGACCTGCGATTTGCTCTCCCGCCGCCCCGCCCAGGTCCTGAAAACGCAGGACCTGTCGGCGACGCAATACAACGTGCTGCGCATCCTGCGTGGCGCCCCGGAGGGCTTGCCCTGCGGCGAGATCGCCAGCCGCATGATCACCCGGGACCCGGACATCACCCGGCTGCTCGACCGCCTCGAAAGGCGGGGATTGATCTCGCGATGCCGGGAGAACCGGGACCGGCGGATGGTTATGGCCAGAATTGAACCAGCAGGACTCAAGCTCCTGGCGAGCCTTGATGGAACGGTTCAGGAAGTCCACCGCGACCAGTTGGGCCACATGGGGGGGCAACGCCTGCGGCAGTTGACGGTCCTCCTGGCATTGGCTCGGGAAAAAGTTCCGTAGTTTTTTTGCTTCAATAGACGTTGCAACGAATATCGTCCAAACGCATCTAACACAGACTGGAGGAGATGCACCGATGACCACCATGACTACACCGCACAGCGCTAGCACTACCTGGAAGATCGATCCGGCGCATTCAGTTGCCGAGTTCAAGGTCAAACATATGATGATTTCTAACGTGAAAGGGCACTTCGCCAAAGTTTCCGGGGCGCTGGTTCTCAACGAGGCTGATCTGGCCAGTTCCCGGGTTGAGGCGACCATTGACGCGGCTTCCATTGAAACGCGCGATGCCCAGCGCGACGCGCATCTGCGCAGCCCGGACTTTCTGGATGCGGAAAAGCATCCGACCCTCTCTTTCAAGTCCGGACGGATCAGTGTGGTGCGGGACGGAGAACTGTCGGTCGAAGGCGAGCTGACCATCCACGGAGTGACTCGCAAAGTGACCTTTACGGTGGAAGGCCCGACTCCGCCGGCGAAGGATCCCTGGGGCAACACTCGAGTCGCGGTATCGGCCACAACCAAGATCAACCGCAAGGATTTCGGCCTGACCTGGAATGCGGCCCTGGAGACGGGAGGCATTCTAGTCGGGGAGGAAGTCACGATTACCCTGGACGTCCAGTTCGTAAAAGCTTAAGCCTTGCAGGTGTCGGAACGCAGTTGGCGCTCGCAAGCCGGAGAGGAGTTTCCCGATGTCACTCAGAGCTGTTAAAGAGATCATTCAGCCGAAGCCTACGATCGAAGGAGCCGGTGTGAAACTGCAGCGTGCTTTCGGCTTCGGCAAAACCAGGGAATTCGATCCCTTTCTTCTTCTGGACGACTTCCGCAATGACAATCCGAGCGACTATGCGGCCGGATTTCCCTGGCATCCGCATCGGGGCATCGAAACCATCACCTACGTGCTCGCCGGCTCGGTCGAGCACGGCGACAGCCTCGGAAATCATGGCCAGATGAGCGCCGGCGATGTGCAGTGGATGACAGCCGGCAGCGGGATTCTCCACCAGGAGATGCCGAAGGGCGACGCCCGGGGCCGGATGCACGGCTTTCAGTTGTGGGCGAACCTGCCCGCGGCACTGAAGATGACCGACCCGCGCTACCAGGATATCCCTGCGAGCGAGATTCCCGAGATCACCGACGACGATGCCACTCGCGTGCGTGTGATCTGTGGCGAATTCTGGGGGAAGCGGGGACCGGTGGAAGGAGTCGCGGCTGATCCGAATTACCTTGATGTCTCGGTCGCCCCAAACCGGCGCAAGCGGCTGAAGATCGAGACTACGCGCAACGCCTTTGCTTATGTCTTCGCGGGCTCGGGAACCTTTCGAGACACGTCGAAGCCGCGCGCCGTCTTGACCGAATCGGCCGTGGATCCGGACGCCAAGCCAGAATATGATGCCTCCAATCACTCCTTGGTGCTCTTTGACCGTGGCGATGAGGTTCTCGTCGAGGCGGGCGACGAGGGCATACGTTTCCTCCTGGTATCGGGCCAGCCGATCGAGGAGCCCGTGGCCTGGTATGGACCGATCGTGATGAACACGCAGGAAGAGCTGCGCCAGGCCATGGCGGAATTGCATACCGGAGCCTTCATCAAGCATCGCTGAACGCCAGCCGGAGTTCGGCCAGACCAAGCCGAGGCGGTGGTCATGACGAGGGGGCGGCTCAATCTCCGCGATGGACCGTTCTCTCTGTCGAGACTCGATAGAACGCTACGAATACGTACCGGTTATGCAGATTTTTGGTGCGAAAGGGGGGACTCGAACCCCCACGGTTTTACCCGCCAGATCCTAAGTCTGGTGCGTCTGCCAATTCCGCCACTTTCGCACGGCCCGCGGCAATTCAAGTATAACCGTAGCGTTCCGCCACGGGATCTTATCGCGCTCGATACACGGTCTTGCCGCCGAACATCGTCCACAGAACCTTAGTATCCCGCAGCTCGTCTGGAGACACAGTCAGCACGTCGCGATCGAGCAGCACCAGGTCGGCCTGCATGCCCGGGGCGATCGATCCAATCCGGTCCTGCTGATTGAGTGCGCGCGCTGAGTTTCGCGTATAGGCGAAGAGCATCGCCTCCCTCGGCATCCTTTGTTCGGGATCGAGCACTCCCTCGGGCCCCTTCCTGGTTTCCGCCTGGTAGATAGCGTAGAAAACGTTGGGAGTGGAAACCGGCCAGTCGCTCGCTCCCGAGATGGTTGCCCCGGCGTCGAGCAGAGAACGCGCGGGATACTGCCATCGATAGAGTTCCGGGTCAATGTAAGGCTTGAGCAGTTCAACCGAGTCTGGCTCGGCCGTGGCCCAGAAAAGTTGCAGAGCCGCCACGACTCCCAACTGCTTAAAGCGAGGAAAATCGTCGGGATCGGCCAGTTGCACATGTGTCAGTGTGTCGGGAAGTCCACTGTCGCCGTTCGCTTTGCGCGCCTCCTCGATTCCGTTCAGCGCCTCTTTGACGGCGCGATCCCCGATGGCGTGCACGTGTACGATCAGCCCCTGTTTGTCGGCCAGAATCGCCAGTTGGGCAAATCGCGCAGGATCAAACAACAGATCGCCCGACCTTCCCGAGTTCTTGTATGGTTTGCTCAATGCCGCCGTCTGCGACGGATATTCGGCCACGCCGTCGCCGAAAACCTTGATGCCGGGTACGGTCAGGTTCGGCGTTCCGGCGTACTCCTGCCGCGCTCTTTGCACGATCTTCAGTTCTTTCGTGGGATCGTTGCGCGGATTCACCTTCCAGAACGCCGCCACGTGGGCCGTCAATTCTCCACCGTCAGCCAGACTTTTATACGTGGCCAGGACCGAATCCGTCGCTAAAGCATCCAGCCAGCCCGTGATTCCGAGACTGTTCAGATACCGCACGGCAGCGCGTCCACCGATGACTAGTTGTTCTCGCGATGGCGCAGGCACGACCGCCTGAACTTTATCCAGGCCAGCGTCGACGGCGAATCCGTTGGGTTCCCCGTCCTGATCAGTGCCGTAATAAGCCCGCTCGCCAGCCGAGAGGTGCGCCAGGAAATCCGCGGTGACGCCGGCCCGTTTGAGGACGATTTGGTTCGCCCATCCGGTATGTCCGTCCATTCCGGTCAGAAAGACAGGCACGCCGGCAAAGTCTCCACTGTTAAATCGAGAATTTAATTCTGCAGTTTTCGACCAGAATGCCAGCGGCAGGCTGCTGATAGAAAGCACGTCACCGCGCATCCCTCTGCCGGAGTTTTTTGCCTCGAGTGCAAACCGCACCAATGCGTCGACCGATTTGAGGTTCAGATCACTGACATCTGCCGAGATCAGGCTGATTCCACCATCGATCGGATGCGCGTGGCTGTCGATGAAGCCCGGGAACAGGGTTCTCCCCCGCAAGTCGATTTTCTCGACGCCGCTTCCGACACTCTGCATGACCTCGGCGAGATTGCCGACGGCCACGATCTTGTCACGGCGGATCGCTACCGCTTCCGCGTAGGGATGGTCCGGGACGCCGGTAAACACCTTGGCATTGAACAGTACACGGTCCGTCCCGTCAGCGCCTTGCGCCCGCAACCCTGGGCAACCGCATACCAACGCTGCCAGGCAAACGGCAATGGCCCCATAAAGAGACTTCATCTCCTCCTCCGCGAAATAGATTTTGTGAAATGCTGATGAAGAAGTGTATGCCAAATGATTCGGGCGGTAAAACGGAAGCCCGCGCAGCGATGGCATTAGCCGTATCGCCATCCTGCGGTTCCATTGCAACCAAAGCTGGTCTTCCTAGCGCGTCAACTCGGCGATCTGCACGTTGTAGGGTTCCAGCAATTGACCGGTGGCGTGGTCGAGGCCGGCTACAGCTAACTGATAACCGATCTCCGCCTGAAGCAGGCTCTGTTCCGCGGTCGCGAGCTCAGTTTGCGCCTCGAGAACGAGGAAGATGGTTCCTTGTCCGAGTTCGTACTTGCGCTGCTCGGCAGCGGTGTTCTTTTTGGCCAGATCGACCGCTTCCTTGCCGGCGGCGATGCTGAGTTTGGACTCTTCCAGCTGGTGGACGGCATTTCTCACATCGAGTGCCACCTGCTCGCGCCATTGACGTTCGTTGTACAGGTCGCTTCTGCGCGAGACCAGCGCGTTCCCCAATTCCGCCTGCGCACTCCGATTTCGGATCGGCAGGCTCAATGAGATCTGGGCCTGGTAGGTGGGATAGTTGAATCCCATCAATTGGCCGATCGACGACGAGGTCGTCTTGTTTCCCATTGCATTGAACTGCGTCCCGCCCACACCGTTGCTTGTGTAATAGGCGTTGAGATCGAGTTCAGGCATCAAGTGATTATGGGCCAGCCGGATGCGTGCATCGTCGATGGCGAGCGCGGCGCTGGTCACCTGAAACTCCGGACGCTTCAGCAAAGCCTCCTGGAGAGCCGTCGCGTTATCGATCGTGCGAAGCTCGCCCGCCGGCTCGGGAGTTTCCGTAAGATCCAGATCGAGCGCTTCGTAGTATGGGTCCTGGTCTGCCCCGATCGTCATGCGCAGGGTGTCCTCTGCCTGCTTCAACGCGTATTCGGACTGGATCACCTGCACCCGCCGCGACGCGACCTCCGACTCCGATCGATAAATATCGAGCGGCGGCAGCGCTCCCAGTTCCAGCGCCCGCTTGTCGCGTTTGTAGGACTGCTCGGCGGCGTCGAGCGATCGCTTGGCCACGTCCAGACTTCCCTGAGCTTCTACGACCGCCCAGTACTGGTTTGCTGCCTGCAGAATGTTGTTGCTGACCTCGGCGGCGAAGCTGGCTTTCGATTGTTCCAGATTGCGTCGCGCAATAATCAACGGAGCTCGATTCGGGAACAGCCACCCATTCCGCAGCAACGGTTGCGTGAATTGAAACGTCAGAGCCGATGTGATGTAAGGATTAAGCAGATAAAACGAGTTGTTCGTGAAATTATTGTTGCTGGTCATCCCCACTTGCAGGTTGGTCCCGCTCTCAAATGTCTGGGAATAGTTGAACTGCGCAAACTGCGTGGTGCTCTCGACATTGACGTTCAGTCCACCCGTCCCCTGCAACGTGCTGACGGGCGCTGCGGTTGTGCTGTTGATGCTGTACGAACTCGTGAGCAATGGATCGAAGGGCGAATGAGCCCCCAGCAGCGAGAACCTGGAAAACTCCACTTGCGTTTCCTGCACTCGCACCAGGCTGTTGTTTTCAAGTGTCAACACGACCGCCTCGCGCAGGCTTAGCCTTAGCTTCCCGTCAACGATGTAATTCCTCAAGTCATCAGGCGGAGCCAGTTTGTTGGACAGCGTCTGCGGCGTGGCGAGGTCGCGGTATCCCTTGTCCTTCTGTGCCTGTCCCAGTATGGAGAAGAGCACCGCGAGCGTTACGAGAAGACAGGAAAGGCAGGGGTGAGAATTTCTCATTCCATTCCTCCGGAATCAGTTGGGTTTTGTTATGAAAGCTGCCTTGCGAAAAGTCGTGCTCTGCCGAACTCCGGTCTGACATTCCGCCGCGGACTTGTCAGCCCGCTGCCGACGCGCGCTTATCGCTCGATCGCCAGAGAGTCGATCCGCCCGCATTATTCGTATCGGATAGCCTCCACCGGATCGAGTTTCGCGGCCTTGACCGCCGGATAGATTCCGAACACCAGCCCCACTGAGATCGACACGACGAAGGCGAGCAGAATCGAACTGGCGGTGACGATCGTCGACCACCCCGCCAGGAGTGCGATTAACCGCGACATCACGAAGCCAAAAACGATTCCGAAGCTGCCGCCCACGAACGAGATCAGCATCGCTTCGACCACAAACTGACGGATAATGTCTGACTGCCTCGCCCCCACGGCTCGCCGCACTCCGATTTCCCGCGTCCGCTCCAGGATGCTGGCCAGCATGATGTTCATGATTCCAATACCGCCCACCAGCAATGAAATAGAAGCGATCGCCACCATCACGGCGTTGAACAGCCTCTCCGTCCGTTGTTGCTCGGCGAGCAATTCGGCAGGCACGATCACGCTGAAGTCTCCCGCTGAATGATGGGAGGAGTTCAGAATCGCACGGACCACCTGCGCCACCGAGGCCATGTCGGCGCCATCGCGAATCTGCAGATAGATTCCGTCAATCTCATCCCGCACATCGCTGTAAGAATCCTCCAGACGCAGAATCGCGGCATTCAGAGGAACATACATAATGTTATTCAGATCCTGCGTCGGCACTCCGGCCACTTCCGTTTGGGAGCTCAACTGCGGCGAAGCGACGCCGATCACCCGGAACCACTGCTCATCGGCCTTCACATACTGCCCGATTGGATCGGTTGCTCCGAAGATGCCAGTTCGCGCCGCCGCGCCTAGGACGCATACTGCCGCGCCTCGCGTCTCTTCATCTTGGTTGAAAAATCTTCCTTCCAGGACGTGCAATCCGGCAATGTTCAGATAGCTGGGGTTCACTCCGTACACGGCGGGTGGATCCTGTTGGGATTTTGGCAAGGTCTTCGTCAAAGTCATCCGCTTGCGCGCGGTGGAAGCCGCGATTTCCGGCACGTCATCCCGGATGACGCGATAGTCCTCGAAGGTCAGACCAGGTGAAATCTTGCGAATTTTCTGATGCGCCTGCCACTCCGTCGTCTCTTTGGCTTCGACGATGAGGTTGTGAACGCCCATCTGCTCGATCAGCGCCATGACTTTCTGCCGCGCGCCGGCTCCAATCGAGAGCATCGAAACCACCGCCGCCACGCCGAAAATCATTCCCAGCATGGTCAGCAGCGAGCGCAGACGGTGCAGCAGAAGGTTCTGCAACCCAAGCTGCACATCGGGCAGCCATTGCCGATGACCCCGCACAGCCAACACCGGCCTGGTTGAGGCGTCTGACACTAGAGAGTCCCTCCCCCAACCCCCACGCCGCCACTCGGGCTCGTGGCTTTTCGTGGCGCCGTAGGATCGATCAGCGCCACCTCCGTACCCACTCCGATTCCCTCGATCGCCGCCTGGCTCTCGTTCTCCGCATCAATCTTCACATCGCGGGCGGCGAAGGTATTTCCGTTCTTCATGTATACGATGCGCTTGTTATCCTTCAGAAACAGCGCCTGCCGCGGCACATAAAGCACGTTCTTCTGCGGCTCGCCATCGATCAGGACCGCTGCCGTCATCCCCGGCCGCAACCGCGGGTCGAGTTGCGATCCCGCTCCCGAACCCAGTTCAATCGTGACTTCGAACTTGGTGCTGGTGTCGTCGTCCCAGAACATGCGGTTGACGTTGCTTCCGCCCACAATCTTCACGGTTCCATGCAAGGTCTCGCCGGGAAGGGCGTCGAGTCGAATATCAACCGGCCGGCCCTCCTTGACGTTGTTGCGCTCCAGTTCGCCGACCTTCACGATCACCTGCATCTGTTTCGCATCGATCACTTGAGCAATGGCGCGGCCGGCATCAACCTGGTCTCCCTCGCGGTAGTCCGGCACAGACATACCCGTGAAGTAGAAATCGCCGTGATTCTTGTTCACGAAAATCAGGCCGTCCATGGGCGCCGTGACACGCATCTTGTCGATGTTGCTCTGCGCCTGATCCATCTGCAGCTTTGCCTTATTGCGTTTCTCTTCGGCCAGCGCGATGGTGGCTTGACCTGAAACATCGCGTGATTTCACGTCTTGCTCGAGCTCCGCCAGCACCCGGTTCGCCTGTTCCAGAGCGAGGTCATTCTTGCGCGCATCAATCGTGCTTACGAGTTCGTTCTTTTGCACGTCGAGTTGAGCACGCCTTACATCGTAACGCGCTTTCAGCAACGCCACCTTGTCCTGGGCTGCCGTCACCGCCGCGTCGGCTCTTGCCTTGGTAATCTCCTGCTCGGCCTGCAGCAATTCGGAGCGGTTTTGCTCCAGTTTGTAGCGCTGTTCCGTGGGATCGAATGCCATCACCAAGTCGCCCTTCTTGACCGCCGTCCCGGTTTGCATCAAGTAAGTGATTTGCAGTGAGCCCCCGCCGATCGGAGGCGCCGTCAGAGTTTCCGAGTGAATGGCTCGCAACTCGCCGTTGGCGAACACCTTCATCTCAAGATCGCCGCGTTTTACCCGGCTGATCGGGATTTCATCTCCGCTGCTGACGGGTGAGGCCCGCCTCACCGCGGCCACCACCCCTACGACGGTGAGGACGATGACCGCCACGACCGACCAGGTGATGGCTTTTCGGCTTCTCATCTCAACGGCTTCACTCCTTCGCGGTGGGATCGCTCAGCGCGATTTGTTCTCCGCCCCGCAGTCCTTTTGCGATCATAATCTTGTCGGCGCTTCGTCGCCCTACATCAATCTCGCGCTCCTCAAACTGCGATCCTTCCCACACATAGACCACGCTCTGCCCCGACTTCTGAAACAGCGCCTGTGCGGGGATCGTGAGAGCATTGGGCACTCGATCCAGCACCACCGTGACCTGCCCGGTAAGGCCGGGCTTAAATCGCGAATCGGTTTGGTCGAGCACGATCTCTAGAAGAAAGTTGCGGGCGAACGGCCAGCCTCCACTGAAATCCGTGCTCGCGATCGCGCTGATTTGTTCAATGTGCCCGGTGAATTGCCGGTCCGGAATGGCATTCAACTGCACCGTAACCCCCTGTTTGAGCGCAAGCCGCCCGCGTTCGGTTTCGTCGACTCGGGCTGTAATCCGCAAGGTCGTGGCGTCGGGCAACTCTGCGATTGCGGCTCCCGGCCAAGCTCGATCGCCGGGGCGGTATGGAACCGGACCAGAACCTCCCCAATGTTCAAGCAGGCTGATGATTCCCGCTGAGGGCGCCTGCAGGCTCATCTTTCCCAACGCCCGCTCCGCTCGCTCTACATCGTATTTCGCCTTCTGACTGGCTTCCACCGCGCTTTCGATGGTTGCCTTGTCGAGAATCAGGTCAGACTTCTGTTTCGTCTCCGCCTCTTCGAGTTTCTGTTGCGCATCGGCCAGTTTGAGTTTGGCTTCTTCACCTTCGATCCTGGAAACGATCTCCTGCTTGCTGGCCTCGAGCTTTGCCGCTTGCACGTCGTAGCCCGCTTTTAGCACGGCGGTCTTGTCCTCTTCCTCGGTCAGCTTGGCTTGAGCCCGCGCCTGGTCGATCGACGCCTCGGCTGATTTGAGAGTGGAACGATATTGCGCCAGGTCCTGTTCAGTCTTGGTCTTGTCGAATTCGACGACCACATCACCTGCTTTGACCTTCGTTCCGTCGGGTGTGATCTTCACGATCTGCAGATCGCCTGCCTCGGCTGGTGCGCTGATCGTTACCGATTTCATGGCCTTCACTTCGCCGCGGAACTGCTCCGAGTCGAGAAACTCCCCGCGCTTCACTTCGAAGGTCGGCACCGTCGGGACCCGTCGTGTGAATCGAACCGCGCCCAGCACCACTCCACTGGCTGCGATGACGGTGATCGTGATGACCAGCGCCTTCCGGCGCATCCACAGCTTCTGGAATCGTTCCTTCACTGCGTTCCGCCCGCCATGGCTTGCCGCGTCGCGACACTGTTTGCATCAGGAGTGACATTGACATCAACCGCCGCGGAGAGATCGGGCATCAGTTTGGGATCTGTGCCTTCGATGTTGACGACCAGCGCAAACTGGCGGAGCCGGCTTGAGAAGTCTCCGCTCTCGGCGATCGGGGCCAACTCCTCAACTTTTGCCGGGAGTGTCAGATCCGGATATGCGTCCAGTCTCACCGTGGCGGTCTGCCCGATGTGCAGGCTAGGGAAGTCCTGCTGATTCGCGAAGGCCTGTACCTCCATTGCTGCCGGGTTGACGACCTGCATGAAGCTGACCCCCGGCCGCACTTGATCTCCTTCCTGCACTTCTCCCATCGTGCCTTCCTTCCAGATCGTGTTCAGCACCACGATGCCGTCGATGGGAGCCCGAATCTGCATGAGATCGGAATTGGCCTGCGCGTGCAGCATCGTTTGCTGGGTGCGATCCCGCTGGATCTCCAGAATGCGAATCGCCGCTTGCGCGGCCGCCCGCTTCAGGCCGAACGTCTCTTTCAGTTGGTCATACGTAGCCTTGGCTTCGTCCAGCGTCTCCTGGTTCTTTTCAGCGTCGATCCGAGAAAGGATTTCCGCTTTTTGTGACTCCAGTTGCGCCTTGCTCAAATCATCTTCCGCCTGCTTCAGTTCAGTCTCGTCCTTAGCTCGGGCAGCGCTTTCTTTTGCCTGTTCCTCTGCAACCTGGTCCACCAGCTTCTGGTACTCCGCCTGTTTGTCGAAGTAGTCGCGCATCTGTGCCTGCCGGTCGAACTCAACCAGGAGATCCCCTTTCTTCACGCGCGTTCCTGCCGGGGTCAAGTGGATGACCGTCAGCGTGCCGACTTGCTGCCCTTCCAGTTGCGGCGCAAGCAGAGATCGCGCCTGTACCGCCTCGGTGGTGCCTCTGAGCCGAAGGATGACGGGAGGGTTGGAAGAAAATCGGGAGTGAGATGAAGTCGCCAGCGACTTCCGGTGCCGCGACACCAGGAAAGCCGCGGCAGCTACCAGGATCACCACCGCCGCCGCGCTCACCAGAATGCGAATCCGGCGGGCGCGATCACGGATCTCCGGCGCGCCGGGTAGGGCCGCCGGGCTCGACGGAGTCTCGGAATTGGGAGTCACTTCCGCTGGAGCCGATTGCATGATCGGATACTCGACGTAGGAATCTTACTTCACCGCAAACGTTGCCCGATTGCTCTCGCCCGACGACCGGTTTCGCTCGCGCCTCGGCAGCGACCCGGTTCTAAGGTTTTGACGATTTCAAGAACGAGGCGTTACATCCCCCGACTTTCCGATCCAGCATGAATAGATCGCTGCCGCTGGGCACACTTGCACCCGTTTTCTTGATTCTTGTTCGGTCGATTCCTGGCGAGCTACGGCCTTGACTGGTTCGACCACTACCGCTCCGGTCAGCCCTGGGACTTCACTGGAAAGGAAATACCATTGTCCCCTGAATCCGCATGTGCGCTGGATTCCAGGTGGCAAAAGTTTCGCGCAGCCCCGTGGCCTCGCTCGAGATTGGCCGGAGGTTGCGAGCGCCGAGTGTGTTCGTGCTACTGCACTTCGCTCAGCTTCTGATAAATCAGCAGCGCAACCAGCACAAGCAGGAAGACGCCGGAACCGATGCTGAACACCCGCACCGGAATTGTTAACCGGTTCACCTTGGTCAACAGTTCCGTCTGTTCCTCTTGCATGTGCGAGTTTGCCTCGTCCAGGAACAACTGGTCATCCTCGTGCATCGTTAGTGTGCTCTTGTAGATCAGGAGAACGATCAGCCCGATCGCAAAAAGTCCGAAAACGACCGCCACGACAGTCAGCGCCATAAGCCACCTCGCGGATTCCAATCCGTCTAAACGGTATCCCTGGCTGTGCAGGAGCGCGGCGAAACCCGCGCACAGTCGGGAAAAGCCCAATTACGGTAACGATTATAGCCCCGTTTGGCAAGCCCTCATCCTGAGAATCCTCCTCTTTCAATGCTGTTACGAAATCCGGAAAGTGCGACGGCTTTATGGCCCAATGCATCCAATCTATCGGAGAGTCACGTCTCCATTAACTCGGCGGATTCGGATTCCGCAGGGATTTTGCTATAATCAACCAGCTTTAAAGCCAAGGAGATACGAATGGCCACCACTACAGTACCGGAAGTTACCAAGAAGGCTGCCCCCGTAACCCTAACCTCCCGCGCGGTTTCTAAGGTGAAGGAAATCATGGGTCAGCAGAATCCCGTCCCGGCAGGGTTGCGCATTGGGGTCGTCGGGGGAGGCTGCTCCGGCTTCTCTTATTCCATGCAGTTTGAGAATGGCGCCGGCATGATGGACAAGACCTTCGAGATGGAAGGCCTGAAGGTCTTCGTTGATGCCACCTCGGTCATGTATCTCAACGGCTGCACAGTCGATTATGTTGAGACCCTCGAAGGTGCCGGATTCAAGTTCGAGAATCCGAATGTGAAGAGCACCTGCGGCTGCGGATCATCGTTTAACGTTTAGGCTTTAAAGCAAGACAACCTCGAAAAGATCGAATGCCCCACTCCTCGCTCGATTGCCGGGAAGTGGGGCATTCTAGTTTTTCTGGGAGGCGAGTGCCTTGTGCTCCCTTTTCCCCGCTCTGGCTGGAAGGCTCGATCGCTACTGCGGATTATTCCCTGGTGGGGTGGGCGAGGTCGGCGCCGGCTGATTCGGGTTGTTCTGCGTTCCCGTCCCAAATCCACTGGTGCCAAATCCGTTGCTGGTGCTGCCGTTCTGTCCGTTGCCATTCTGTAGATTCGTTTGCCCCGTACCCATCAATGGAGGTTGGTTCGGCGTCATCAGTAAGCCGCCTTGGTCGGTGCCGGGATCGTAAATAAACTGCCACTCGTTGTACTTCCTCTTGTGATTGAATTCGCGGAAGCCTTCACAGTCATCCTTCGGCCTCGGCGGGCATTTGGCATTGCTCACCACTCCAACGATCGGGCCGCCGCCTATGACCTGCCCAGAGCCGCTCTGCCCGCTCGAACTGCTGCTACTGTCGTCGGACCCCGTCTGACCCGATCCGGCATTCTGTCCTGGGTTCTGCGACGTATCCGAGGTTGAAGCGGACGGATTTTGGCCCGCAGCTGACGACGAAGTGGACGAGGAAAATGACGAGCCGGAATTGTTTCCGAATCCGCCATTGCCGCCAAAGGTCGAAACCTGCCCTAAAGCCCCCGCGCCGCTCGTTGTCATCGGGGCGCCGGCCGGACTTGCTCCCGGAATCGTGCCGCCTCCAATCCCGCCGGTAAAGGTCAGCTTTACCTCGCCGAAGTGCAGCAGGCGGAAGTCTTTCCCGGTCATCGGATCTTTGTAGCGCTTGCGCAGAAATCGGAGATTGTTGGTATTCTCCAGATCCTCCAGCTTGGTCGGATAACGCCCGAATTTCTTGTAATAGAGCCGAATTGCCCGCGAATACTGCACTCCCCGATGAATCAATTCTTCTTCGCGGTCGTGTTCCACCTGGTACTTGATCGAAGGGATGATCGCCACCGCGAAAATCGTCATCAGGGCGACCATCAGAAGCAGGCTGAGCAGGATGTAGCCGCTTTCCTTCGGAGAGGTCTTTGGCCGCCGGTGGGGTTTCAAAATCATCGAGAGAGTCTCAGAGTTCCCCGCGAACTCGAACCGATCGCGTGCCACGGAGATCCAGCCATCAGCCCTGCGTGAGTGGGATGCTTTGCGGTGGCCCGCTGTTGACCACATCCTGAATCTCGACCGACATCGGCGAGATTCGAATTACTTTGTAGCGCCGGTCGACAACCTCCCCCTCGCCCGCGACGAACACGTCTTCGCCGAGCGAAAGAAATATCCGTTTCGGCTCTCCGGCTCGACTCGCGAAACCGTAGAATTTCAGTGGAATCGGGGTCGGAATTGGCGCGGTCGGCAGCGTGTATTGCGGCGTGGGATCCGTATTGGCCGCCTTGACCGGAGCCGGTATATCGACCGGTTCCGCCTGCGACACGAAAATGTTTCTGCCATTTCCTCGATACTGGGTTTGCTCCACCGCAGCCAGCAGATCGAGTCTCAGCGTGGGATCGAGATTCTCGGTGCGCAGTTTCCGGGCTGCCTTACCGGAACGTCCCGGAGCGCGGCTCTCGGCAGTAGCCGGAGCGGCGGGCTGTGTGCTGCTGGTAGGCTGAGACGACGGCGTGAGCAGCGGAATGAACACGTAGCCCGCCGCCACGACGGCAATGGCTCCCAGCACAGCAGCCCATGTCGTCTTCTTCTTGTCTTCCAGCCCGAGTTTCACTGCGAACCTTCCTTCAGATACGCTTCCAGCTTCATATTCAGCTTGATCGGTCCCTGCGGCTCTCCGCCAAGCGTCACGCTGTTGATGATGAAGAACATCTGATCCTGCTCCAGCACGTTGATGAAACGTGCCAGCGAGTTGTAAGTGCCGGTCAGGTCGGCCTCGATTTCGACGGGGCGCAGCCTGGCCGGGCCTTCATCGTCGACCTTATACCGCGCCTGTTCGATGATGACCCCATTCGTGGAGGCCATCTTGCCAAACTCGGCAGGAATCTCCGAATTCTGGGAAGGGAAGCGCTTCTTGTAGAATTCCGCGATCTCCCGGTTCGCCAGGATCACCTTCTGGGGCAAATTCTGCAACGGGGCCACCTGCCGCGTTTTCACGATCAGTTCTGCCTGCAGCCGGTTCAGTTCCTGGCGGCGCGAATCGGTCGAGCCGACCAGCGGCGAAAAGTAGACAATCGCCGCCGCCAGATCCACAGCAATCATGACTGCCAGCGTGGTCTTCAGTTTCTTCCGGGTTTTCCGCAGATCCGACATCAGCGTTTTCCTCCGGCGGACGCTGAATTCCTTGCCGTCGTCACCGGCGACCTCTTTGTGTCTGCTTTGTGCGGCGCTTCTTTCTTGGGTTCCGCCTTGGGCTCCGCCGCAGCGGCGATGGGCTCGGGGATGTAAATCGCCGTAATATCGAAGCGCTCATTGTCGCCGGTGGTGGTCTGGGCGAAGGTCTCTCCGGTGATCGTCGTCTCGGCAAACCGCCGCGAATCTTCCATCCGCTTCGCCAGTTCGATCGCCTTATCGCGCGAAACTCCGGCCACCGTCATCTTGAGCGCCAGCTGATTGTCGTCGTCCAGATGCGGACTGATCGAAACTACATGGACTCGTGCCGGCATCACCGTTTCCAGGCTCTCGAGCACGCGCGTCCAGGAGAATGCTTTGCGTTCGATGAGTTCATTCAAAAACTGCGAGGTGTCTCGCGTGTCGCGGTTCTCCGGACGATTCAGGAACTCCTCGGCATTCTGGCGGATCTGGTCCCGCTGGGCGATGAGCGTGCGCTTTTCTTCCATAGCGTTGCGGTCGCGACGGGCGTTCAGCCAGCCCGTTACGGTTACCGTCAGCAATACCAGAGTCAGCAGTCCCACGCCGCCCACAGCCGCGCCCCAGCGCATCCAGAATTGCCGTGCATCTTCGTACGGCCGGCTCGCGAGATTGATATCTAAACGCATAAAAATTCACTTCTCATCCCACGGCATTTCCTGGCCTGTCGAAGGACTACGGCGATCCGCGGAAAGCGTCGTTATTAGGACGCAACCACGTGCATTTGGATCGCTTTCTTATTCTGAGCCCCGGACCAAAGCATCCGCTGCTCCGCTACGAAACCAGCGCTCCTACCACTCCGGCCATTCTCCAGCGCGGCACCGGAGTGCCCGCACTCGACCCCAATTGCGACGATACGATCAATTCCTGTACTTCCGCTCCAGTCTGGGCACGCAGGGCCGGAGCCGCGCCTCCGGACTCGGGCAATCCCGCTACGTAGATCCGCTCGAGATTGAGATGATACGTGTCCTGGAAAAACACCACGGACGGGTAAACTTCCTCGGCCAGTTGCTCGCCGGAAATCGTAATGCCGCGCGGATTCTCGAGCGTGCGGAACAGCTGCAGCTGGTCGTCATTCAAAATCGCGATGCTGGTCGTGTGCGCATCCACTTTCACCACCAGCGTGGGACGCTTCGCATCGGCCGCTCCGAGCGCAGCCAGCATCGAGGGCAGAACGACGCCGGGATTGAATCCAGCATCCTCGAACGCCTTTTCATAGTCTTCGATCACCGTGCTCAACCCCACCGCCGCCACCACCCGAAGCTCATCACTCACCTTCTGCGCGTGAAATGAGACCTTCGCTTTATCCACATCAAAGGGCAGGGATTTCTTCAATCGGAAGCGCACCACTCCCAGCGCTTCCTCGTGATCGGAGGGCAGAGTGTCGAACTCCACCAGCATTACCCGCACGGCCGCGTCAGGCACGATGGCAATCACATCCTTCGAGCGCCCGGCCACCATGCCGAGCGCCGCTTCAATGCCGCTCCGCACCGCATCCGGCTGGCGCAGATTGCTCTCCACCAGATCGGGCACCACGCTGCCCGGCGCCAGTTCGCGTGCGGCGCAGGCCTCCAGCCCGCCTCCATGATCGGAGAAGCGTCCGGCCAACACCCGGTCCGCCGCGATTTCGCAGGCCAGTTTTGGTTTGGGTATGTTAACCGTCGAACTCATTTAGGAAAACGCCTTTGCGAGAAACCTCTCGATTCATCAAAAACCGGGCCGGCCGGAAACGCAATAGCTCCAAAGGCACTCGGCCCTTCGACCAACCGGTCAACGCCTTGCGACGTGCCGGCGGGATTCCTTGGAACCATTTTTTCGGGAACCGGGAATGTGTTGCCTACCGCATCGCCTCGATGAACGTGACCTTGTTGATCTCCTTCAGAGTGGTCAAGCCAAGCCGCACTTTATCCAGCGCGGATTCTCGCAGGAAGCGCATGCCCTCTTCGCGGGCGGCGCGCCGGATTTCCGACGTCGGCTTCTTGGCCAGAATCATCTCGCGGATGCGGTCGCTCAAGTCCAGCAGTTCGTGGATTGCGGTTCTCCCGCGGAAACCCGTACCCGCGCACTCGATGCATCCCGGCCCTTCATACAAGGGAACCTGGCCCCACTGTGCCGGGTCCAGCCCGCTGGCTTCCAAAACCTCCGGCGCGTAATGCACCTGCGTCCGGCACGAGTCGCAAATCAAACGCACCAGGCGCTGCGCCAGGATGCAGTTCAGCGCCGAAACGAAGTTGTAGGGCTCGACGCCCATGTTCAGAAATCGCCCAATCACATCCACGACGTTGTTGGCGTGGACGGTGGTGAACACCAGGTGCCCGGTCAGGGCGGACTGAATGGCAATCTGCGCCGTCTCGGTATCGCGGATCTCGCCGACCATGATTTTGTCGGGATCGTGGCGCAAAATCGATCGCAACCCGCGCGCGAAGGTGAGTCCCTTCTTCTCGTTCACGGGAATCTGCGTGATCCCGCGCAACTGGTACTCGACCGGATCTTCGATCGTAATGATCTTGTCTTCGTCCGTCTTGATCTCGTTAACCGCGGCGTAAAGCGTAGTGGTTTTGCCGCTGCCCGTTGGCCCGGTGACCAGCACCATGCCATAGGGTTCCTTGATGTAGCGGCGGAATTTCCGCAGGTCCTCTTCGTCGAAGCCGACCACATCCAGAGTCAGAGTGCGGAACTTTTCGCTCATCGACTCTTTGTCGAGTACGCGCAGCACGGCGTCTTCGCCGTGAATCGACGGCATGATCGACACGCGGAAGTCGATGGCGCGCCCGTTGTATTTCACTCGAAAGCGCCCGTCCTGGGGCACGCGCCGCTCGGAAATATCGAGCTCACTCATGACCTTGATACGCGAAATGACGGTCGAGTGATGTTCCTTGCCGATCGGCGGCATGGCCTGAGTCAGAACGCCGTCGATGCGGAACTTGATCACCACCGAATCATCGCGCGTTTCAATGTGAATGTCGGAAGCGCGCCGCTGCAGGGCGGTGAAGATCGTCGTATCCACCAGCCGGATAATCGGGCTGGTATCGCCCGCAGCCGTGAGTTTGTCGATGGTGAGCGTCTCTTCCGCGCCCGTGGCTTCATCTTCGCGGATGATGGTGAACCCTTCGCTCGCTTCCTCCAGCACTCGCTGCGACTGCTCGGTCTTCTTGAGGATGTCGGAAATCTGCTTCAGCGTCGAAACTTTCGTGATGATCCGCTGTTTGAGCAGCAGGCTGATCTCGTCGATCATCATCAGTTGACTGGGATCGGCAATCGCAATCGCCAGCTTGCCATCCGCCGTTTCCTCCAGCGGCACGAAGTTGTAGCGGAACATCAACTCGACAGGAATCTTCTTGAAAAGCTCATGGTGCAGTTCGTAATTGGTGAGGTCGATGAATTCGCAGCGGTAGCGCCGCGCCACATCCTGCGCGCGTTCCAAATCAGTGACAGCATTCCCCGTCGGGCTGATCGGTGCCCCGTTTCCGCCACCGACGAAGAGTGATTTCTTATCTGCTGTTGCCATAAAAAACTCTTGTCATCCTGGGCAAAGCGCTTCTTGCTCTGCGAAGGATCTGGGCGAGCCGCGAAGCGTGGCGTTCTGTGCGACGCGTAAAACGCGCGTCTGGCTCGCTTTCCTAATGCACTCCCAACGTAAAGATCGGCAGATACAACGAGATCAATACTCCGCCGACGAAGATCGCCATGATGATCAGGATCAGCGGTTCGATCAACGCCATTGCCGCTCCCAGCGCCGTCTGCACATCTTCTTCATAAAACTCAGCCACCGAGTTCAGCATGGCCGGCAGCGCTCCGGTCGACTCTCCGACTTCGATCATCTCCACAGCCAGCTCGGGAAAAATCTTCTGCTCCTCGAGGCTGCCGGCGAGTCCCTGACCTTCGCGCACCCGTGCTCCAGCCCGAATCACTCCCTTGAGGATCCTCCGGCTGCTCATCGAAGAGCCCGCCGTTTCCATCGCCGGAACCAGGGGCAATCCCCCTTGCAGCAAGGTGGAGAGCATCCGCGAGAAACTCGCGACTTGATGTTTCAGCCGGATTTCGCCCAGCAACGGCAGGCTTAAAATCGCCCGGTCGATACGATCTGCACCCCGATCTGTGTCCTTCCACCGCCACAGTGCGATTCCCAGAACGACCAGTCCAACCAGCACGAACGGTGCGTATTTCTGCGAGTTCTGGCCCACAGCCAGCATGAACACCGTAATTGACGGCAGCTTCGCGTCCAGACTGTTGAACAGTTCGGCGAACTTCGGCACGACGTAGGTGAACAGGAACGTCACCATCACCAATACCACGCTGACCAGCAGTGTGGGATAAATCAGCGATACAAACAGCTTCTTGCGGAAGGTCATCGCCAGCCGCTGAAAGTTGATGTACCGGGTCAGCACTTCATCCATGTTCCCGCTCTTCTCGCCGGCCATCAGGGTAGTCGTGTAAATCTTCGGGATGACTCCCTGCGCCGCGAAAGCGTCCGAGAGAAGCTCGCCGCCCTTGACCCGGTCCCGCACGTTCTCCAGAATCTGCTTCAGATGCGCATCCTTCTGTCGCTTGATCAGCAGTTCCAGCGAGTTCAGGATCGGCAAACCAGCCCGAATCAGGGTCAGAAACTGCTGGTTGAAAACCAGAAAGGTCGCTGCTTTGAGCTTCCGCCGGCGGTGCAGCGAAAGCCCGCCCGTCAGCACTCCCTGCGGCTTCACCCAGTAGACGAGGTATCCCTGCTGCGAAAAGCGGTCGCGCACCTCCGCTACCGAGTATCCCTGCTCGACGTGCTGCTGGACTCGACCGCGCTCGTCTGCGATTTTTACTACAAATTCCGCCATTTGCTGGGTTTTCTGGCGTTTTTTCCGGGATACGCCTTGTCGCTCAGTCTAACATTCCCGGTTCCTATTCTATTCGGCTGATCCTCTACAAACCTCCGCTGGCTGGTACCGCAAGTAACCATCAGGAGCGCGCTCCTCTGCCCTCGAGTCCCTTCCAAACCAGCGGGCTTACGGTCCCAATCCCTGCACAACCTCGGTTCCCGCCGGAGGCTTGAACTTAAAACGCTCGTTGGCAACTTCGACATCCTCTTTCTGATCACTGAAGCGGAATTCGGTGGAAGCCCCGTCTGCATCCCGGATGATGATCCGCCGAATCTGGTGGTCCGGCGTGATCTCCAGCACAATCTCGCTGATCTGATCCTCCATAGCTGTGGGAACGCCCCGCAGGACCACGTCCCCGGCTGTCTCCGGAGTTACGTCTGGCGCCCACGACAGTCCCCGTAACTCTTTTTCCAGCTTGGTCTTACCCAGCAAAAATGCGAGCGGCGAGCGAAGGTCCTGCAGCTGTTGTGCTGGTGTCGCCCGCGCCTGTCGGTCGCCGGGAACGTAAAACCAGGCCTCTTTTCCATCGCTCACGAACAGCTTCTCCCTGGGAGAACGGTATTCCCATCGCATCTTGCCAGGTTTTTTCAGCCACAAGGTCCCGTTGTCGGTTCGCTCCAGACCCGCCCCACGGTAGATCTCGGTGAATTGCGCCTCAAGCGAACGCAGATGGTCGTAGCGGAAATCTACTCCAGCAGCCAGCGCCTTGACATCAACCGAATCCGCCGCCACTTTCTCCGAATTCGCAGTCGCCACCAGGCATGCAGTGACCCAGAGGCTAATGAGCCATACCGCGACTCTGCGGCAACCTGATCGCATCACAAACGGCTTCATTTGTTCACCGGATACCCGCCAAAAACCGTCGTCCATCCGTTTGGTCAGGACGGGAAGTGCGGGCTCGTTCCTATCGGGGGGACTCCTGTGGCAATTGTAAGCCGTTCGGCAAGAACTGTCATGCAGATTGCAGCTCTCGTGAAACGTCGAAGAAATTGCGGCAGCGACACTTTTTCTAGTGGATGCTTACCTCCAACCCGAAGTTACAACTTCCGGAGAAATACAAGCGATGGTTGGTCGCCTCGCCGATTTTTCACAATTTGTTCACGCGCCCGCGTAACTTCGTTCCTCGTGCAGCATCCCCTTGTTCGGTCGCGATTGACCGCAACCCATCTCATCAAGGAGCTGTCTATGTTCAGGACAAGTCGCATGCTGCTGATTCTCACGCTAGCCATCGCCGGATTGACCCTTCTGGGTCATGCCCAAACGAACGCCCATTCTGGTGCGGTGTTTGTCATGACCAACAACGCTGAGAGAAACGAAATCGTCGCCTACAAACGAAATGCAGATGGCACGTTGATGGAAGGCCGCAGCTTTCTGACGGGCGGCCGCGGCAGCGGCGGGGTCACCGATCCCCTGGGCTCGCAGGGATCGCTTACCCTGACGCAGGATCGCTCGTTCCTCTTGGCCGTGAATGCCGGCAGCGGCGACATTTCCGTGTTCCGCGTCTTCGGCGATTCGCTCTGGCTGGTCGATAAAACTCCCTGCGGAGGCAGCGAACCGGTTGCGGTTGCTCAGCTTGGCCATCTCGTATACGTCGTCAATGCGGGGGCAGCCAGCAACGTGACCGGTTTCTGGCTCGACTCGTTCGGTCGCCTCTACCAGATTCCCCATTCGACTACTTTTCTCACCACTACCAATTCGGGCGCATCCTCACTGGCGTTCAGTCCTGATGGGCAGTTTCTTCTGGCCACTGAGAAGCTGACGAACAACATCGACGCGTTCCATATCAATGCTGACGGCACACTGGCTCCGATCGTAGTGAATTCCAGCGCTGGCCCCGGGTTGTTCGCGATTCTGTTTGCGCCGAATGGAACCGCCTTGGCTGTCGAAACCGGTCCCGCCGGCGGACATAATGCCTCGGCGATCTCGTCCTATTCGCTGCAAACCAACGGAACTCTGACGCCGATCAGCACCAGCGTTCCCACACTGGGCACCGCGACTTGCTGGCATGTGGTCACGCCGAACGGACGTTTTGTCTATACGTCCAATGCCGGCTCGGCGACGATCTCCGGCCTTTCCATCGGGGCGAACGGGTCGCTGACCCCGGTCTCCACCACCATTTTGGCGACGCTTCCATCAGGCAGCACGAATCTGGATATTGCCGTCAGCGCTGACGGTAAGTTTCTCTACACTCTCGATTCCGGAACAGGCACCGTGGGTGCCTTCGGCATCGATTCCGATGGCACGCTGACCACACTCTCGGAAGCGAACGGCGTGTCAGCTTCTTCAGGCTTCAACGGCATCGCGGCGAATTAGTCGTAGTCGACTTCCAACAGCAGATCCCGTCCGCTATCGGGCCTTTCGTAGCGGACGCGATTTCCTATTCTGTGAGCGCTTCCGGGGCAGCATCGCGTCACGCGCTTCCCGTTGCCCCGGGCTGTTTCTTGTGTGAAAATCGGTGTTCCGCGCCATGGTTCCCCTAGTCTCGGGCCGGACTCAGAGGTCGCGCATGAGCCAGGTTCTGCGCCGCAGCCTGATTTTCGCGCTGCTCTGTTTTTATTCCGTTGCTCAGTCCTCGGCTCCCGCGGCCACCTCCACGTCGGTTCAACAGCCCTCGAATTCTGCGCCTTCCGCCGCACCGCAACCCTCATCGACGGCGAACTTTTCTTCCGCCGGCTCCGAGGTGGTGGCCAATCCGATCGGGGCGGCTCGCGCTTTCTACAGCAAAGGCGACTTCGAGCACGCCCTCGCCAAGTATCAGGAATGCCTGAAGGACAATCCCAAGTCTCCGGATGCATATGCTGGCCTAGTCCACGTCTATCTCAAAGAGAAGCGAGTGGACGAAGCCGCACAGGCCGCGGAGCAAGGACTGGCACGCACGAATTCGCCTCGCGTGCGAGTGGCGCGCGCGGAAGTATGGTTTCGTCAGGGCCGGATCACCGACGCGGAGAAAGAATGGGTCGAAGTCGTCAATTCCGGGTACCCCGAGGCCCGTGCCTACCTTGGCCTGGCTCGCGTGCGTGATGCCCTTGCGTTGTATCAAGGCGCGGTCAAAATGATCGTCAAAGCTCACGAGATCGACAGCAGCGACCCTGACATTGAGGAAGCGTGGGTGGGCACACTCTCTCGCGACGAGCGCATCAAGTACCTGGAGACTTCTTTAGCGGGCGACAACACCTGGGACACGGACAAACGCTCCGACATCGCCAGTTACCTCGAATTCCTCAAGGAGCGTGCCCGGCAGAACATCAAGCCCTGTCGCCTGGTCAGTAAGTTCAAAGCCACCGAAACGCCACTGGTCCGCCTGTTGAACGATCCTGAGCATTTGAGAGGCTACGGCCTGTCCGTCTCGCTCAACGGGCACAAGAACTCCCTGATGCTCGACACCGGCGCCAGCGGAATTCTCATCAATCGCGGAGTTGCCCAGCATGCCGGCATCTCGAAGATCAGCGAGACGAAAGTCTGGGGCGTTGGTAAAAAAGGGCGCCGCGATGCTTTCTTTGGAGTTGCCGACTCAATCAAGATCGGCGAACTTGAATTTCAGAATTGTCCCGTCGAAGTCATGGAGAGCCGATCCGTGGCCGGCGAGGATGGCCTGATCGGTACCGATGTTTTTGAAGATTTTCTGGTCGATGTGGATTTTCCAGACGAAAAATTCAAGCTCAGTGAACTTCCCAAGCGCCCCGGAGAGACAGGTCAGAATATCGCTCTCAAGAGCGGAAACGATGACGACGACTCCAGTGAGTCTGAGAACACCGCTTCTGATTCGAAATCCGCCAAGTCAGACTCGAAGACTCCCGCTTCCTCAGGACCGCGCGACCGCTACATCGCTCCCGAGATGCAGGACTACACCCGCGTCTTCCGCTTTGGCCACGACCTGTTAGTTCCCACTTCGATTGGCAAGGTCCCGGAGAAACTCTTCTTACTCGATACCGGTTCGCTGACCAATCTCATCTCTCCCGCAGCCGCGCGCGAAGTCACCAAGGTGCACGGCGATTCCGACACGATTCTGGAAGGCATCAGCGGGCGCGTGGACAAGGTCTACAGCGCCAACAAGGCGGTCCTTACGTTCGGTCGCTTGCGCCAGGAAAATCAGGACATGACCGCCTTCGACACCACGCCGCTGAGCGACGACGTTGGGACGGAGGTTTCCGGGTTCCTCGGATTCGTCATGCTGCGTATGCTCGACATCAAGATCGACTATCGCGACGCTCTCGTCGATTTCCACTACGACGCCAAGCGCTTTGGCCGCTAGGCCGCATCCTGGCGCCGGTTGGCCATCCCCTGCGGCACTTCGCAAACCTGGTTCCGCCGACACAAACAATCCGCCTTGGCTCGCATCCCACAGTGAGTCATAATTTTCAATTTCTCCACTCTCTGTCCCAGCGCGTCGGCGGGAGTGTACACTGCCCACTGGAAAGGGAAAGTCCTGATGAAGCTCTGGCAGCCGTTTGCAGTATCGGTGTGTCTGCTGTTTTTGGCGGTCGTCCCCGCCTATTGTCAACAAGGGACGTTTGGAATTGACGTGGGATCCACTTCCGACAAGTTTGGCGACCTTGCCCGCAACTCGGCGGTCGAGGCCGACATCGAGGGCCAATTCGTCGTCTATCACAGCAAAGATGCGCAGCGCGGAACCAACGTCGTTGCCGGTGGAGAACTCCGCTTCCCTTTCGACACCAACAACCACGCCACCGAGTACGCGCTCTTTGTCGGACCCATCTTTCGCGTCGGCGGCAATTTCTCTTTCGGCTTTCACATCCAGCCCAAGGAGATCGTTCTCCCCTCCAGCCTGGTCAATGGCATCGCCTTCAACCGCTACAACATGAGACTGCTCGAACTGCCGCTGGTGCTGGAATACAAGTTCGGTTCCGAGCATCATGCCTTCATCCAGGCTCAGGTGACGCCCGAGTTCACTCCGCACTTTATCAATCCCGCATCCGGTCCAACGCCCTATCCGCATCCGAGCTTTGACCACGGCTACGCTTTGCGCGGGGTCGCCGGATACAACTTCGGCAGATGGTATGTGAAGGCTACGTATGAAAACCGCTACTTCAAGTTCGATCCTACCCTCGGCAACCCGGACGGCCTCTACAACTGGCGCACCAATCTGGCAACAGCAGGTGTGGGAATTTCCTTCTGAGTCGAGGATAGGGGCGCAGACTGCTTTGAACTCCCGAAGGCAACAGAGCGCCCTTTCCTTTCAACAACTTAGCTCCATCTAATCCCAGAAAACGCCGCTAAACCCCGATTTTGCCCCGTTCATTGGGATATTGATGCGCCTTTCCCGGCCTTTCCATTAGGCTTATTCCAGCCAACACCCAGGGAAAAGTGTAGTAACCCAGGTCTTTACGCCCGGGATATTTCCAGGGAAAGCCATAGCTTTTGGGTGAATCTCAGGTTCATTCGATAGCCAAGGCGGAAAAACAGAGGCAGTTTCAGGGATAGGAGTATTCGGTTCGAGCCGAATCGCCATCCTAGATGTGGCACGAGAAGAAAGCCAGGAGCTCATAGCGAAATGCGCAAGCCCATCAAGTACGTTGAAAAAGCAGCCGTTACCGCCGCTAAGGCCACATGGGTTGTTTTCGACCGCCTGAACCGGATCAAGCCCAATCCCTCGCCCAAGCCGAAGTGGTCCGACAAGCCGCTGCTGAAGTCCTATGAAAAGTCCAAGCCGCCGCTGGGCTGGCCGCGCTCCACCGATTCCCTCTGCCCGAAGTGTGTGCCGGAAATTCGCCAGGAGATTCTCGACGGCCACCTGCCCCACGAAGTTCTGATGAACGAGAAAGTCGGCGAGATCAAGGCGCAGATCGTCGAACGCGACGGCAAGCTCTACATGGTGAAGGATTGCCCCAAGCACGGCCACTTCGAAGACTTGATGTCGATGGATACGCAATTCTCCAGACACCTTGAAGACGTCTTTCCCGGCCGCGACATCCGCGCGCATAACGACGAACACCTGCATCATCACGGCTCATCGACGGTGAAGTATGGGCGCGGCGCCGTGCTCACCATCGACTTGACCAACCGCTGCAACATGATGTGCGACCCCTGCTTCATGGACGCGAACCAGGTCGGCTTTGTGCACGAGCTTTCCTGGGAAGATATTACGCAGATCCTCGACAATGCCGTAAAGATCAAGCCGCGCCGGCAGATGTCCGTGCAGTTTTCGGGCGGCGAGCCAACCATGTCGCCCTATTTTATTGACGCGATCCGCTATGCCCGCAAATGCGGTTACAACAGCGTGCAGGCAGCCACCAACGGCATCGAGTTCGCCAAGAGCAAAGAGTTCTGCAAGGAAGCCTTCGAAGCGGGCATGCGTTACGCCTACCTGCAGTTTGATGGTATCGGCAACGACGCCAACAGCCACCGCCAGG
>DATJNK010000002.1:0-3304 GCA_035508215.1 Verrucomicrobiia bacterium
GGGCTCGAGGACTTTCTCTTCCCACTCCCGCTCGGCGCTCGACGCCTTCCGCGGAGCCCCGGCCAATCCTTCGCCGCCGGCTCCGCGTTCTTCGTCGCGCGCCATTCAGTTTGCCTCTATCTGTATCCGGATACGCCGCTGCCTGCATCCGGCGTGCCCGGAATATTCGGCGCCTGCAGCACGTGCCCGCTCCTCGCGTCTGCCAGCGTGATGTTGTGGACTTCTAGCGTCCGCCCCATCGCCTGATTGAACGTCAGCTCCGCCTCGATCAGGTTGATCCGGTCGCGCAGCTCTACGCCTTCCGCCGCCGTCAGCAGCTGCTGCTTCTGGACCACGGTAAAGGCGGTGGACGTGCCCAGTTGCAGCTTCTTCACTTCGTCATCGTAGCTCTGCTGGTTGTAGATGCGCGATTCTTCCGCCGCGGCCACTGCGGCGCGGTCCTGTTCGAGCGTGATCAACGCTTGTCGTACCGCCAGCAAGATGGTGCTCTGCGTTTGCAGGTACTCCACTCTCTGCTGCCGCTGATTCAGTTGTGCGGTTGCGTTGTTCGCTTCGGCCGCGCGATTCCGGATCGGCAGCGTGATGTTGAAGCCCGCCTCAAACGTCGGGTAAGCCCCGTCGATCATCCGCTGGTAGTCCTCGCCCAGCCCGCTTCGGAAAATCGTGGTCGTCGTCGTGGCCGCCGAGACCGCCGACTCGTAGAGCTGAGGAGTCGGAAACGCTCCCGCCGCATTCACGATCGGCTCGTTCAGGTCCGCCGCAAATGCGGTCGGAATGGACGTGGTCGAAGTCTGCTTGCCGGAAAGACCGGTCCCCTCATACAGCGCGAAGAGGTTTACCGTCGGCAGCAGCGCGTTTTTCGTCGCCTTGATCTCGATCCCCGCATTCTTCAAGTTCAAATCGGCCTGCTGCAGTTCCGGCCTCTTCTGCCACGCCTCGTGCACCGCATCGTCCAAAGAGATGTTCTCGATGGTGGGAGTGAAGATCGGCGTCGTCGGAACGATCTCGATTCCCCTGAGGTTGGGAGCCAGCGCGTCCTTGGTAATCGCCGTCAATAGCGTGGTTTCATCCAGCAATTGAACCGTCTGCGCCTGCACCAGCCCCTGCTGGTCCGTTGCCAATTGCGATTGCGCTGTGATCACGTCCAGCGGCGCCATGGTCCCGATTTCCAGCTGTTTCTTGTTGTTCTCATACAGCTGTTGATCCGCGGCCACCGCCACCTGCTCCACTTTCACATTCTCCCGCGCGTATACCAGTTCCCAGTAATCCTGCGCCACCTGCGTGATGGTGGTCATCGCCTGCTGCGCGAATTGCGATTCGCCCACTTTCACCGTGTTCCTGGCCTCGAGGATGTACCGCTCGGTCGGGATTTTGCCGAAGCCGTTGAGCAATGGCTGAGTCAGCTGAAACGCCAGCGTGGATTGGTCGTAGGGGTTAAAAAGGTTGAACAGCCCCAAGTTCGACGACTCTCGCGTGTTGTCGAACGTCATCTGAAACTGCGTCCCCGTGACGAAACCTTGCGTGTACTGAAAATTCGCCGTCGCAATGTGGTTGATGATCCCGATCGGCACCGTGGCCGTTGGGGTCGATGAGCTCGTCGGCGCGATTCCCACAAAGAACGGGTTGTTGATCGGCTGAGTCGACTGTTCCAGGGATAGGGTGCTCGTCACCGTCGGGTCAAACTTTACCGGTCCATTCGCGCCTGACCGCGCGAGCAGCAGGTTCGCCTCATCCAGCCATGGCACGTACCTCTCGACCGCCAGCGCCAGGTTGTTCTCGAGTCCCAGCGAAATCGCGTCTTCCAGGCTCAGCATCAGCTTGCCGTTCTGAATCAGCTGGTCGATCCGGGGAGTATTCGTCAGTTCCGGTTCCGCAATGTGCATCTCCTGATACGGAGCGAAGATGTTCGGAAACCATGAATTCCCCTTCGAATAGTCCGGCCCGAACTTCATGGCCCGCGCGGGCGAGGGCGGTGGCCCCTGCGTTGTTGTCGGCGGCTGATAGACCGGGGGCGTGGGCATCTGCACTTGAGGCTGTGCCGGGTTTTGCGTGTCTTGCGCCGGTGCCTGCTGCTCCTGGGCATATAACGGCGAAGCCATCAGCGAAGCGACCACAAACAGCGCTACCGCCGCGTGCGTAAACCTTCCACTCGTCATCTTTTTCCTCTCCGACTATAGGTGTCCGTCTTGTCTGCGCAAGGGTCTAAGTACTGAAACGTGCGACAACCGCAATTTGTTTCAGAAACAATCCCGTTGCCTGCGCCATCTGCATGGACGAGCATGGCATATCCCTTGTCTTTTGACGATGGGATGGGAATTCGGGCGTCCGAACCTTTCGTCGCTTGGCCGCCTCGGGCATTCGGAATGCGGAAGCGCAAGTGTAGCATCGGCCCTATGGGATGACAATAGATGACTCCCTTTCCCGCAGTGTGCTGTGCGAATCTTCTGTGGCCCGGATTTCCGCCGCGCGATTTGACTGTCGGGCCTTCCACGCCTCTCCGTTCAAATGAGGATAGCGCCCGGCATCCCCTGGCCCACCCCTCGTCAATCACGCTGCCGTTCGCATTGAGGCGCTAAGCAAGCGCCGGAGGCGCGATTGTACCCAGCCCGGCAGGGAGCCGCCTGTCGGCGAGGCAGGCGAAGCGGAATGCCGGGTCCACAGATCCGCGAAATCCAGTCCCGGCAGGGACGGTTGACATCCAACCTCCACTCAACACGTTCCTAATCTAAATTCTTCCGCTTCGCCGTGCTCTGTCTTTGAAATTAGGCACCACCCCTGGCCTGTCATGTCCTGTGGGCCGCAAGCCTCGGCTGTGGTAGGGTTCTACGCATGGCCCTCTGGCATGTGGTCGTCCTTGCCGTCGTGCAAGGGCTGGCCGAGCTGCTGCCTGTATCGAGCTCGGCCCATGTGGTCGTCGCCGAAAAACTCATGGGGTTGGATCCTTCCGCTCCCGAAATGACGCTGCTGCTTGTGATGCTCCACACCGGCACCATGTTTGCCGTCATCGTCTACTTCTGGAAACAGTGGTTGCGCACTTACTTCCAGACCGCCGAGGCGTTTAGGACCTTCGCGATCCGTGTCATCGTGGCCACCTTCTTCACTGGGATCGTCGGCGAAGGACTCATCCTCCTGATCGAGCATTCCGCCTTCCACGGCTTGCCTCACGCCCAGGTCGAACAGCTTTTCGGCCGCCTTGACCTCATTGCCCCGGCGCTCGCCGCGGCCGGAATTCTGATCCTGATCGCCGGGATCTATGAAAAGCGCCATCCCCCGGTCGAGTCGCCCGACGGCGGCCTCGGCATGA
>DATJNK010000003.1:0-6897 GCA_035508215.1 Verrucomicrobiia bacterium
TCCTGCACCGTCGCGCTGCAGTTCAAGCGCTTTGCGGACCGCGCGGCGCGCTTTCATGATGTTCTTGTTGTCGGATAGCGCCACGCGCTCGATGTAAACCGGAGCTTCCAGCGAGGCCAGCATTTCGCACATGTGCAGCGGGAAGCCTTCGTTAATCGGACGGCGTCCCCAGGGCGAAGTCGTGCTGCGTTGGCCGACGAGCGTCGTAGGCGCCATCTGTCCGCCGGTCATCCCGTAGATTGCATTGTTGACGAAGAAAACGGTGATTTTTTCTCCCCGATTGGCGGCGTGGATGATTTCGGCGGTGCCAATGGCAGCGAGGTCGCCGTCTCCTTGATAGGCGATGACCATCTTGTCAGGACACGCGCGCTTCAGGCCTGTGGCTGCGGCAGGGGCGCGGCCGTGAGCCACCTGGACGTTTCCGACATCAAAATAGTAGTACGCGAAGACAGAGCATCCTACTGGACTTACCAGGATTGTATGATCCTGTACTTTAAGGTCTTCGAGCGCCTCGGCAATGAGTTTATGAGCGACGCCGTGGCCACATCCGGGGCAGTAATGCGTCTGGTGCTTGAGGTCGGCCTTACGTCCGTATTCAGCATAGAAAACGTCGGATTTGGAATGCACAACCTCGTAGTTATCGGTAGTCACCATCGGTTTCTGCGTCATTACGTCGTGCGTGGACATGTTCGTTGCCTTCTCCGGATCTTTTCACACCGACGCGCCCGCGTATTCTTCGATCTTGGCCAGCAGTTGTTCCACGCTGGGCACGTTCCCGCCAACGCGGCCATAAAACTCGACCGGCCGCTTACCCTCGATGGCGATAGTCACATCTTCGAGCATCTGGCCGTTGCTGAGTTCGACAACAAGGAGCTTCTCGATATGCAGAGCGGTTTTTGCCAGTTCAAGGGATGGAAACGGCCACAGCGTGATCGGACGAAACAGCCCGACCTTGATTCCCTGCTTGCGGGCTTCATCCACCGCCGAGCGCAGAATGCGTGATACGATCCCGAATCCCACCACGAGCACATCCGCGTCCTCGGTGCGATAGTGCTCGTAGCGCGTCTCGGTCTGCTGCGCCCGAATATATTTCGCCTCCATCTGCCGCTGATGCTCTTCCAGATCGTCACACTCGAGATAAATCGAACTGACCATGTTCTTGCGAGTCTCGGCCGTTCCCTTCACCGCCCATGGCTTTTCCGGCGCGACTATCTCGCGATACTGAAGATCGAGCGGCTCCATCATCTGACCAACGAACCCGTCGGTCAGCACCACGGCGGGATTCCGGTATCTATCGGCGAGTTCGAAGGCGAGAATGGTGAGGTCGGCCATTTCCTGCACCGACGCGGGAGCGACCACCAGATTGCGATAGTTGCCGTGGCCTCCGCCCTTGACCATGGCGAAATAGTCGCTCTGCTCGGGCGCGATGTTGCCCAGACCGGGCCCTCCGCGCATCACGTCGACAATCACGCAAGGCAGTTCGGCGCCCGCCAGATAGGAAATGCCTTCCTGCATGAGGCTAAGACCCGGACCCGAAGATGCCGTCATCACGCGCACCCCGGCAGCGGATGCGCCATACACCATGTTGATGGAAGCGGTCTCGCTCTCCGCCTGCACGAACGTGCCGCCGACTTCGGGAAGATAAAGCGCGGCGGCTTCAGCAATCTCGCTCGCCGGGGTGATGGGATATCCGTAATAGGCGCGGCATCCCGCCAGCACTGCGCCTTTTATGACCGCAACGTTTCCTTTACAGAGCTGGCGCATGTTCGTCTCCAGTCTGGATTTGTGGGACCGGCGCTTTCGGCGGAGCGGCGAGCCGGTAGACGGTGATGGCACCAGGTTCAGGACAGCAGTAGTAGCAGATGCCGCAGCCGGTACAGTCATGGCCGGTGTAGCGCGCCGGATGCACGCCGTAGTGGCTCAGTTCGGGAGCCAGTTCCAGACATTTCGGCGGGCAGGATTCGACACAGAGCCCGCATCCTTTACATTCTTCGATATCGATCGTGACCTTGCCGCGTGCTTGAGCCGACATGATCTTCTCCTGCCTCTATTTCGAAACTCCTGCCTCCGTCATCTGCGGATGCTGCAACCACTTGGTCTTTTCGCAATATTCGTACAGTTCGGGACGAAACTTCGGATGCGCAATCTCGATCAACGCTTTCGCGCGTTCGCGAATCGACTTGCCGTGCAGATACGCCACACCGTGTTCGGTCACGACATAGCGCACCAAGCCGCGCGAAGTGACGACTCCCGCGCCGGGATCAAGCACGGGAACGATTCGGGAAATCGCTCCATGCTTCGCCGTTGCCGAGATCGCGATAATCGGCTTGCCGCCCTTGGATCGCGAAGCCCCGCGCAGAAAATCCACCTGCCCGCCAATCCCGCTATAGAACTGGCTGCCGATCGAGTCCGAGCAGACTTGCCCAGTGAGATCGACCTGCAAGGCCGAATTGATCGCGATCATGTTGTCGTTGCGCGCAATCAGCAGAGGATCGTTGGTGTAGGCGGTGGGATGAAACTCGAATATCGGATTATTGTCGACGAACTCGAACAGGTGCCTGGTGCCGATCGCGAATCCGAGAATGATCTTGCGCGGCTTGAAGTTTTTGCGGGCGCCCGTCAGCACGCCGGCCTCGATCAGCGGAATTACGGCATCGGAGACCAGTTCGCTGTGCACGGCAAGATCTTTGCGGTCCATCAGCAAGGGAAGGACAGCATCGGGAATGCCGCCAATGCCCGTCTGCAGCACCGCCCCATCATCAATCAGGCCAGCGACATTGCGTGCAATCGCCGCCTGAAGATCTGTAACCTGGGGCCGTTCCACCGCGCAGAGGGGACGCGAAGATTCCACAAAATCATCAATGTCGTTGACGTGGATAAAGCTGTCGCCGTACGTGCGCGGCATGAAATCGTTAATTTGCGCGACCACGTGATGCGCGACTTTCGCCGCCGTGAGCGTAGTGTCGACGCCCACGCCAAAGCTGCAATAGCCGTGCGAGTCCGGCGGAGAAACTTCGATCAAAGCGACGTCGATCGGCATTTCGCCGCTTTCAAACAGGCCTTCGATTTCGCTCAAGTAAATCGGAGTGTAGTCCGCACGCCCGTCGTTGATGGCCTCGCGCACGTTGGGGCCGATGAACATGGCGTTGTGGCGGAAGTGGCCCTCCATTTCGGGCGTGACATAGGGCGCGCACCCCATGGTCATCATGTGCACGATCTCGACGTTGTACAGTTCCGGAGCCCGGCGCATCAGCGCCTCGACCAGCGTTTCAGGCTCGGCGCATCCCGGCTGGATGTAAACCCGCATCCCCGACTTCACACATGCGAGCGCGGCATCGGCCGGCTTTAGTCGCTTTTTGTATTCCATTTCCCACGTCATCGACATTGCTAGCGGGTCTCCTCAAACGGCCCGCAGAGTGCCCAGATCGGGCGTTTCTCGGGTGATTTCCCCTTCATACCCTACCGCAGCATAGTAAATTGCCCGGTCGAAAAACATTTCGAGCATTTGCAGAAGCTCAAGTTCGCCCATGATTTCGACCGCGCGATCCATCACGGCTTCGCTCTTCAGGAATTCCCAAAGATTCTCCTTGGTCAGAACAATCGCCTGGAGCACTTCCGCGAGGGGCACTTTCTGCTGTGCGCGGCGCAAGCCGATTTCGAGGTAACGCTGTTCGATGTCGAGTTCGTTCTTGCCCAGCAGCCATTCGCCCAGGTGCCGATATATTTCATAAACCCGCTCGCGCAATTCATGGGCGGGAATGTGGCGGAAATGGCTGACCTGAGGATTATCGAGAACTCTTTCTTCCAGCCCTGCGGCTAAGGTGTCGGCATGGGATTCAATCAGGCGGACGAGCCTGTAGGAAAACATCATAGACACCCCCAAATTGCTGTCTTACCCCTCAAACCCCAAGTTTGACGGTAGCTTCGTTGTCGTTCCAGCCTTCGACGGGCATCCGCACGGCCTCGACGAAAGGCTCTAGAGTCTGCGGCGCGGTAACGGCGCGTGAGATCATGCAAAGCGCTTTGGTTCGGCGCAGAAGGGCCAGTCCAGGTTCACGTTGGTCTGCAATCGGCACAGTCAGCCTGGGACGGATCAGGATTTCGGTGAAATTGCATCCGTTGGTTCGGCTGCGCTTCACCGAACCCTCGATTTCCACTTCCAGGTCGGTGAATTGAAACTTCGCTCCCTTAGCCACCTCGTGGAAGGTCGTCGTGAAACAGCCGGCCAGAGCGCAGAGTAGCAGCTGCTCTGGAGTCCAGCGGCCCTGCAAACCGCCGATTTCTGCGGCTTCGGAAAAATGGATCGTGTTTGGGGAGGACTCGCACTTGGCCAGCCCAGTACGGCCCGAGGTCCACCAGGCCGAAACGCGATAGGTATATTCTGACGGCATACATGACTCCTGACGCTCCCCAAAGCGCCCTTGCAAGCTTACGAGCTGAGGGAGAAGATCACCGTAATCGTGGTCTCTACCTCAACGGGTTGCCCGTTCAGCAGATAGGGTTTGTAACGCCACTGCCTGACGGCGTTGATTGCCTCTTGCACCAGCATCGGGTGACCGCTGATTAATTGCAGATTCTCGATCTGGCCCGTTGTGCTGATGACCGCGGTCAGCACCACTTCGCCCTGCACTCTGGCCGCCTTGGCCAGCGGCGGATAAGTCGGCTCGACGCGATGAACCAGTAGTCCTCTCGTTACACCTTGCGAGATGCGGATGCGCTGCGGTGCCGCAAGCTTGGGAACCGTGGCCAGGCTCGCAGTCGAACTGATGATGCCGCCAATCACGCCTCCGACCTGCCCGCCTGGAATGCCGCCGGGCACGCCACCCACTACTCCGCCCGTGGCCGCCATCGGCGGTGGCGCCTCGTCTTCCTTAATCATTTCGACCCTCCGCGGAATCCTGGTCGGCGTGCGCAATTGGCCGGTGTTGAGCACGTCGGTCTGGATCTGCCGCACGATCCTCTGCACCTGGGCTGCTGCCGGTGGCGGGGGCGGCGGAGGTGGCGGAGGGGCCACCAGGAACGTCAGCAATTGCGCGCTGGGCAACTGCTCGGTAAACACCAGCGGCATGATCAGCAGGATGCCCAATGCAATGCAATTTAGTATGAATGAAGTTGTGGTGGCAAAAGCTTTGCGTTTCCGCTGCATTCCGAACTCAAGCAAACTATCGGAAAACATTGGCTTGGCTGCCATTGCCACTCTCAGTTCCGCTCTTGGCAAAACTGCCGCCGGTGAAGTGGCCTGGTTTGCCGCCCTCACTTCCGGTTCGTGGGTCTCGATTGTGCCCTTCATTCCAGCCTCCTGGAGTCACCGCCGGCCGCATCAGAGCGTCCGGCGCGGGGGACGCAGCCTGGTTGTGCTACATCTCCTCCTGTCCGGAACCATCTTCCTTCTGTAAGGGATAAGGGGCAAATGGCCCACATCACGGTTCTTCGTGATCGAAATCACGATTTGAGGCTTTAGGAAGAACGAAAGTAACTAACTGAAGGCGATTAACCAGAATGGAGCGGGGTACGGGGATCGAACCCGTGACATCGAGCTTGGGAAGCTCGCGTTCTACCGCTGAACTAACCCCGCCTAGATTACAACTCGATTAGAGATCCTTCGCTGGCGCTCAGGATTTCGGCTGGCGACTCCCGCTCGGCGCTTTGCGCCTCGCTCACGCCGCCACAACGCCTCAAGCTCGCGTTCTACCGCTGGACTAACCCCGCCTAAATTACAACTCGATTAGAGATCCTTCGCTGGCGCTCAGGATTTCGGCTGGCGACTCCCGCTCGGCGCTTTGCGCCTCGCTCACGCCGCCACAACGTCCTCAAGCTCGCGTTCTACCGCTGAACTAACCCCGCTCAGGACTGAACAATTCTATCCCAGAACGCTGCGGAGATGATATAGCCGCTCAAGGCGCGACTGGCAGCGTGATTTTTACTGCACATCCGGATTGATCCTTGCGATTCGACAGCTCCAGACTTCCGCCGTGCGCCTCGCAGATCTGGCGCGACAATACCAGCCCGATCCCGCTGCCATGCGGCTTGGTCGTGTAGAAGGGCACGAAGACATTGGCAGGATTCATCAGGCCGGGGCCATTGTCTTCGATGGTGAGAACTGCATTCTCCTCGGCTCGTTTCCACGTCAATGTAACTCTCGGCTGGCAACCGTTCCCTGGCTGCGGCGCTCCGTTCCCCTCCGAAGCGCCGGGTTGTAGCGCCGCTTCGGCGGCATTGCGCAGCAGATTGATCAGCATCTGTTCCAGTTGGTCGGAATCAGCAACTAGTGTGATTTCTGGGCCGGTGACAACCGTGATGGGAACGCGGGGTTCCAGCATTACTGTATGGCGAACCAGCTCTGCGATCGAGCACTCGCGTCTTACAGGCGGCGGCATCTGCGCGAGCTGTCGGTAGGCTTGCAGAAAGCGGTTGAGCGATGCGGCACGCGTCTCGATAATGCTGAGACCGCGCTCGAAATCCTGGCGCTCGTCGGCGTGCACATCCATTTCTGAGATCCGGGCAGCCAGGCTTCCGGCGATGGATTTGATCGGCGCCAGCGAGTTGTTGAGTTCGTGGCCGATGACCCGGATCAGTCGCTGCCAGGCCCGGCGCTCTTCCTCGCGCAAGGCGCGGCTGACATCCGAGAGAACGACGAGCGTGTGCGGCAGACCATTCTGACGGAATAAGCTGCGGCGAACCAGCCAACGCGCCTCGCTGGTAAAGTGCAGAGTGACCGGCGTTTCGTTTTGGCAGCTGAGCGCGGTTTGCAGACCGAGGTCGGATGCGGCTTTGCCCAGCAATTCCGAAGCGGGATGCTGCAGCAGTTTTTCTGCAGCGGAATTGACGAGACGAAGTTTACTCGCGGGATCGAAGGCGAAGATGGGAAGATCGACTTCTTCGACGACTCGCTGCAAC
>DATJNK010000004.1:0-14201 GCA_035508215.1 Verrucomicrobiia bacterium
TCTCGTCGAAAAACAGGGCGCCGTCGCCACCCGCCAGGAGATCATCGACCGCCTCTGGGGCAAGGAAGTCTTCGTCGACACCGAACACGGCATCAACACCGCCATCCGCAAAATTCGTCAGGTCCTCGACGACGACCCCAATGAGCCGCGTTTCGTCCAGACCGTTACTGGCAAGGGATACCGGTTCGTGGCTGCCAAAACTCGACCGGACGCCGATGCTTCCGATGTTGACTCTCAGCCTGCGCCGACCTTGCCGCCGGCACCGCGCGTCTCCGCCATGCAGGCGAATGTCGCAGCCTCCGCCGGCCCATCGGATACACTGGGTGCCGCAGAGAACACTGCAAAGACTCGGCCGAAATCTGGAGTCATCGCTGCCCTGACATTGTGCCTGGCCGCCGCCGCGCTCTTCTTCCTTTTCCGCGATCGCATCTTCGCTTCGAATCGAGCCTCGCAGATTCACTCGCTCGCCGTTCTCCCCCTTCTGAATCTCTCCGGTGATGCCTCCCAGGATTATTTTGCCGACGGCATGACCGACGAGCTCATCACAGCCCTCGCCCAAAACCGCTCTCTGCGCGTCGTCTCACGCACGTCGGCGATGCAATACAAAGGCGTCGAGCGGCCGCTGCCCCAGATCGCCCGCGAACTTGGCGTCGACGGCATTCTTGAAGGCTCCATCGAGCGCTCCTCCCGCCGCGTCCACATGACGGTGCAGCTCATCTACGCTCCCACCGACACTCACATCTGGGCCGAAAGCTATGACCGTGACCTCAGCGAGGTCTACTCACTTCCTGAGGAACTCTCCCAGACCGTCGCCCGCGAAGTCAAAGCCGCGACTTCGCCCCTTCCGGCGCCCCGCTACATCAATCCCGAGGCCCACGACGCCTATCTTCACGGACGCTATTTCTGGTTCACCTTCAACGTGGCCAACACGCTTCCCTATTTCCAGAAAGCCATCCAGCTACAACCGGACTACGCCGCTGCGTGGAGCGGCCTGGCCGATACCTACGCCCTCGAGGCCATGGAGACCCAGCCCGCTACCGAGGTCGCCGACAAGACCTGCTCCGCCGCCGCTAAATCTCTCGAGCTTGATCCCTCGCTGCCCGAGACCCACAACTCCATGGCCGCCTGCTATCTGTTCTTTCACTGGGATCCCGTGCGGGCCGAGGCCGAATCCCGCCGCGCCCTCGAGCTCGGTCCCAATGACGCGGAGATTCACCATCTTCTCTCTTACATTCTCCTGGTTGAGCACCGTTATGCCGAAGGCGAGGTCGAAGCCAAGCGTACCGCCGAGCTCGATCCTTTTATCCACCCCTGGGAACTCGGCAACTTCTACCGGAGTGAGCGCAAGTTCGACGACGCCATGAATGAGTTCAAAATGCAAGTCGCCGCTCATCCCCGCGACCCGGACATGGCCTTTAATCTCTCCGGAGTGTATTGGCTGAAAGGCATGTATAAGGAGTCGCAGGCGGAACTCGAGCGCGCACTCGAGCTTGAGGGCGACCTCAAACGCAAGATTGCTGTTCACCGGGCGTGGGTTGACGGCGGAGAGCCCGCAGCCGAGCGCTGGGGCGCTGAGAATACCAAAGCCGAGGCCCGGAAGCACTACGTGGAAATCGAGTTTGTGGCCTCCATTGTCGCCTACACCGGCAACAAGAACGAGACCATGAAGTATCTCGAAGCCAGCTACCGCGAGCGCGACCCCGACCTGATCTTCATCCAGGACGAGCCCATGTTCGACTTTCTTCACTCCGACCCGCGATACCAGGCGCTCGTCAAAAAGATGGGCCTGCCCCTGTACCAGTAGCGGTAGAGTTCGCTCCCACTCACCCGGGCCTGCCGCTGCCGGATGGTACACTTCTCCTTCGTCCATCCTTGGCGCTTGCCGGAGTTCTTCTTTCCATGTCGGAAATTTCAATGCCTACTGCGCGGACTCGTGTCGTCCGCGAGCCGGATCGCGCAGTCTACGATAGGGAAACCATCTATCGCATCCTCGACGCCGGATTCCTCTGCCACATCGGTTTCGCCATCGATGGACAGCCGTTCGTTATCCCCACGTCGTATGGCCGCAAAGACGCCGACCTCTACATTCACGGCTCCGCCGCCAGTCGCATGCTCCGCCAGTTGAAAGATGGCGCATCGGTGTGCTTCACCGTCACCCTGCTCGACGGACTCGTCCTCGCCCGCAGCGTCTTCAATCACTCCATGAATTACCGCTCCGTCGTCGTCCTCGGCACCGCTGCGCTCGTCGACGACCCGGCCGAAAAGCTCGCTGCCCTGCGCATCCTCTCCGAACATATTCTTCCCGGCCGCTGGGACGACTCCCGTCAGCCCAACGATCGCGAACTCAAGGCCACTTCCGTGTTGCGTCTGCCCATCGACGAGTTTTCCGCGAAGGTCCGCACCGGCCCGCCCATCGATGACGCCGAAGACATGAGCTTTCCCACCTGGGCCGGAGTCATCCCTCTGGAGATGAAAGCGAGCGCGCCGATCCCCGATCCCGACCTTGACCCTTCGCGGGAAGCGCCCATCTACGCGACCAACTATTTCCGAAAATAGCCAGCGGGGTGCCCCACATCTCACCGCGCTTGCGAGACGTGGGAATCTGAAGTTGAGGTCTGAAAGTTTGACGGCTGAAGTCTGGGTCTGAGGTCTGACGTCGGTCTCACGCCACCAGCAGCAACTTCCCCGCCAGCGCCCGAGCTTCCAGCTCCCGATGCGCTTCAGCCGCCTCCGCCAGCGGATACTTCTTCGCAATTCTCATCTTCAGCTTACCTTCGGCGATCATCCCAAACAGCGCGCCCGTCCGCGTCAGCAACTCTTCCCGCGTCGCCGTGAAGTGCGCCAGCGTCGTTCGCGCCATATACAGCGACCCTTTTTCCGACAGCTTCGCCGGATCCACCGGCGGCACGGCCCCGCTCGACATGCCATAAATCACCAGCATGCCGCGCATCTTCATCACGTTCAGATTTTTTTCGAAAGTCGCCTTGCCCACGCCGTCATAGACCACGTCGACGCCCTTGCCGTCGGTGAGCCGCTTCACTTCCGTCTCGAAATCCTGCCTGGTGAAAACGATGACTTCATCGGCTCCCGCTTCGCGCGCCAGCGCCGCCTTCTCCTCGCTCGATACCGTCCCGATCACCCGCGCTCCGATCGCGTGCGCCATCTCGACCACCAGCAATCCCACGCCGCCCGCCGCCGCATGCACCAGCGCCGTCTCGCCCGGCTTCAATTTGTGCGCGTCGTTCACCAGATAATGCGCCGTCAACCCGTGCATCATCGCCGCCGCCGCTTCTTCGTCGCTGATCCCCGCCGGAACCGGCACCAGATGCTCTTCCGGCGCCACCACGTACTCCGCATACGATCCCAGGGTTCCGCTCCACGCCACGCGATCGCCTACCTTCACCGCCTTCGCCTGCGGACCAACCGCCGTCACCACGCCCACGCCCTCCTGCCCCGGGATAAACGGCAACGGCGTGCGCAGCCGCCCGTCGCGGAACTGCGCGTCGATCGCATTCACGCCCGCCACCGACACTTTCACCAGCGCCTCGGCGCCCTTCGGCTGCGGCACCGCAACCTCTACCAACTCCATCACCTCCGGACCGCCCGTATGCTGCACCCGTATCGCTTTCATAATTTTTCTTCTCGCCTTGTCATCCCTGAGCGGCTTCTCTTGCCGCGAAGGATCTTTGTAGCTCCTGTGGGGACAGCCGCCCTCGGCTGTCCGAAATCTCTGCCTCACGGCACCAGCAACAACTTCCCCGTCGTCTTCCGTCCTTCCAACTCCCGATGCGCCCGCTCGGCTTCCGCCAGCGGATACACATGCTCAATCCGCAGCTTCAGCTTCCCCGCGGCAATCATCCCGAATACCGCCGCGGACCGGGCTGCCAACTCCTCCCGCGTCGCAATATACGCGCCCAGCGACGGACGCGTCAGGAACAGCGATCCCTTCTGCGTCAGCACAATCGGATCGAACACCGGCGCCGCCCCGCTCGACCCTCCATACAGCACCATCATTCCCCGCGGACGCAGCACGTTCAATCCTTTCTCGAATGTCGTCTTGCCCACCGAATCATACACAACGTCCACACCTTTGCCGCCGGTCAGCCGCTTGGTTTCCGCCTCAAAATCCTGCTGCGTGTACAAAATGATGTCGTCCGCGCCCGCTCCGCGCGCCAGCTTCGCCTTCTCCTCGGTCGAAACCGTCGCCATCACGCGCGCGCCGATGTTGTGCGCCATCTGCACCAGCAGCAATCCCACCCCGCCGGCCGCCGCGTGCACCAGCGCCGTCTGTCCTTTCTTCAGCGGAAACGTATCGTGCGACAGATAATGCGCCGTCATCCCCTGCAGCATCGTTGCCGCCGCCTGCTGGTCGCTCACTCCCGCCGGAACCGCCACCAGCCGGTCCGCCGGAATCGCCGCATATTCGGCGTACGATCCCATGACGCTCGTCCACGCCACGTGGTCGCCGACTTTGACCGATTTCACTTCGCCGCCCACCGCCGTCACCACCCCCGCGCCCTCCTGCCCCAGCACAAATGGCAGCGGAAGCTTGTACCGCCCCTCACGGTTATAGACATCGATGAAGTTCACTCCCGAAGCGGCCAGCTTCACCACCGCCTCATTCGCCGTCGGCTGGGGAACCGGCAACTCCGCCAGTTCCATTACCTCGGGCCCGCCTGTCTGCCTGATCTGTATGGCTTTCATGATTGCTTCGATTCGCTTTCCCACCCGCAAGATTCGCGGACAGGCGATTCTACACGCCACCCTGCCGAAGCCCGAGCTATGAAGTCCAAGCTGCGACGTCCAAGGTCTGGGGTCTGAAACTCCGCCGCTCTGCTACACTTCTCCGTTTCATCCAAGGAGCCTCCCATGGCAGAAGCCAAGCCGCAGACCTACGCCAATCACACCCGGTTCGATCCGCTCTTTCATTTTTTCCTGATCCCCGTTTCCGTGCTCGGAGTCATCCTCTCCCTCATCCATTTCTTCGCCCACATCACTGAAGGCGGCTTCCGCGATCACTTCCACGCCGCACTCATCGTTCTGCTCGCCTTCGCGCTCCTGACCGCCGTCTTCAAAATTCGCACCTACGCGCTCAAAGTCCAGGACCGCGTCATCCGCCTCGAAGAGCGCCTGCGCCTGAGCCAGCTTCTCTCTGAGCCGCTGCGCTCGCGCATCCCCGAACTCACCGAAGATCAGCTCATCGGACTGCGCTTTGCCTCCGACGCCGAACTCCCCAAACTCGCTGAGCGCGCTCTCAACGAAAAGCTATCTCGAAAGCAGATCAAGCAAGCCATCCAGACCTGGCGTCCTGACTATTTTCGCGTGTAAGACAACACAACTGGGAAGAACTGTCCGGGAGGCCAACAAGAACGTCGCGGGCTCCTGCAATGCCCTCAGCAGCCCCGGCGCGGAGAGCGGAATACGGCACCTGAACGTCCCCATTTTCCCGCATGACTTTTCTGCTGCCTCCGCGTTAAGCTGGCGGTTCAATTTTTCACCAAGAGCCAGCCGTGAGCACTCCTTCCATCATCCCGAAGCATCGGCCGTTCCCATGGCGCCGGATATTCGTGATCGAGCAGATTCTGGTGGCCATCGGCTTCGTGGTCTATGCCCTCCTGGTCTCGATGAATCAGCGGCCTTCCCTGTGGATCATCATGCTGGCGATTCTGACGGTGGGCAACGTTGTCACCCCGGTGGCCTTCATCCTCCGCCCTTTGTATGCGGGGCGACCCCTGCCGTGGAACTGGCTTGTATTTCTTCCGGTCCAGATTCTGTTCGGCTTGATTTGCGCCGTAGGCTCGATATTCTTCCTGCAGGTGACCAAGATTGATGCCGAGCCCTTCTCGCTGCAATTCTCCAGAATCGGTTATTTCTGCATTGTGATCGTGGTAATCGCCAATGTAATTGGCTACGGCATCGAAGAACTCCAGCGGAACCTGAGACAACGCAACCAGCTGCTGGAGCAGACCGTCGACAAAGGAACCATCGCGCTGCAGCAGCAGGAAGAAGAACTGAAGCGGGCGCGCGAGATTCAGCAAATGCTGCTTCCCAGCACGCTGCCCCAACTGGCCGGGGCGCAGATCGCCGGAGCCTGGCAGCCGGCCCGTGAAGTCGGCGGCGACTATTTCGACGTGATTCAGCTGGATGACAAACGCATCGGCATCTGCGTCGGCGACGTCGCCGGAAAAGGGATCACCGCCGCCCTGCTGATGGCCAACCTCCAGGCCTCGTTTCGCGCTTTTGCCACCGCCGATGCCTCACCCCAACTGGTCTGTGCCAAGCTGAACAGGTTTCTTTGCGCCAACACCGCCCCGGGGAAGTTCGTCACCTTCTTCTACGCCGTGCTCGATGCCGACGCGCGCACGCTCACCTACGAGAACGCCGGACACTCCCCCGGCCTTCTGTTGCGTAGCGACGGCACAACGCAGTCATTACGAGGAGGAGGAGCGGTGCTCGGCGCTTTGCCGGATTGGAGCTATCAGGACCACGCTGCGAAGCTTCAACCCGGCGATAAGCTGCTGCTTTCGACCGATGGCATCACCGAAGCCGAAAACGCCCAACTCGAAGAGTTCGGCGAGGAGCGCCTGCTCGAGATCGCTCGCGCCCAGGATGGAAGCGCGCTCGACATCCAGCGCGCGATTATGCAGCAGGTCACGGCCTACTGTGGCGGGAAGTTTCGCGACGACGCAACCTTGCTCGTCCTGCGAATCTCCTGAAGACCCCGCACCAGCTGGCAGCGATCAACGGCTGGTTTGCGCCGTGGCAACCTGCTCGAGCTCATGTTTGATCCCGCCGGAATACGCCCCTTTACCGAGAATTGGCAAGCGGTGGCAGCCGGTCCTCTGCCACTCGAACCGGAACGTAGACCGAAATGCCGCGACAGCGTCCTCTTCTTTTATTCGATCTCGAACGCCGTCTCATAATGCGCCGAGCGCGCATCAAAACGCGCCAGCAGGCGGTGCGCCTCGGGAAGGATCACCGCGACCTCATAGTCTTCCCCGGCGAACTCCCGCACCGCAGCGAGCGAATCGAACCGGGTGATGGTAATGAACTCGACTTCTTCGCCCGCGTCGCGCCGCAAAACCTGCCCGCCCTGGAATCCCTTCACCCGGTGGATTCCCGGCAACACTTCCTGCCGGAGCAACCTCTCGTAGGCATCCGCGTTCCCTCGCTTCGTCCACCCATGCCACACCCGGCTGATCATGACTAACCTCCAGAAGTCTGTGGGTTGTGCACTTCCCTCACGACACCCTTCGCATCGCCGGCTCCAGATCCACTTCGGCGGAAACCTGCTCCGGCGCCGCATCCCGCTCTCCGCGCCGGATCAGCACAATCGCTCCCAGAATCGCCACCGACGCCACGCCCACCCGGGCGTTCAGCGTCTCCCCGGCAAGCGCCCATCCCAGCAGCACCGCGACCACCGGATTCGCATACGTATGCGTCGCCACCAGCGCCGGCGGACACCGTTGCAGCAGCCAGGTATAGGCAGTGAAGGCCGTGATCGACCCGAAGGCCACCAGGTATCCCAGCCCGAACAGCGACCGCAGCGAAATCTCCGCCCAGTGCAGCCCGCGAAATTCCCCGGTCACGCCGGCGGCCGCGAGCAGCATGAGCGCGCCACACACGAGCGGGACCGCCGTCCGCCCCAGCGCATCGGTCGGCAGCTTGAGCTTCGGCGACAGCACCACTCCCGCCGACCACGACACCGAACCCGCAAGCACCGCGATCAGGCCCAGCAGGCTCGATCCTTTCATGGTCAGTTCGGCGCTCAACAGAATCGCCACTCCAGTCACGCCGACGAGCAGGCCGAGCGCGCTGATCCGGCTGATCCGCTGCTGCCCGGTCGCCCAGGCCAGCACCAGGATGAACATCGGCTCGGTCGCAATCAGCAGCGCCGCCAGCCCCGATCCCACATACTGCTCGGCCCAGTGCAGCGAGCCGTGGCCGATCAGAAAAAACAGGGCGCCAATGATCATCCCCGAGATCCAATGCTCCCGCTTCGGTCGAAACCCGCGCGCATAGGCCCACACCAGCAGGATCGACCCGGCAATCGTGTGCCGCACCCCCGCCGCCACCAGCGGCGGAATCGTCTCGACCGCGTAGCGGATCGCCAGATACGTCGATCCCCAGATCAGATAGATCGCGGCAAACGCCAGCATCACCTTCATGCCGTCGGTGCGGGTCGAAGCGGATTGGGACGTTTTTGCCACCAGCACTGGCCTGCCTCCTATATTTACCATCCGGCCCTGGTGCGGCGCCCGGGCCGGCTCTGTTGAATTGCGGGACATGGCATCTAACCTCTAAACGTGATATTACAGGTTAGGACGATGGTAGAGTCCTGGTCCTAACTTGTCAAGTACATTTTGATGGTTAGATAATAGGAATCCAGGGTGGGATCAAACTTGCGAATTCTCCGGCGCCCGGCAAAGCGAGGATCATGCACAGCGAAGGCACAAAGAAAGGAAACAGCGTGGCTTTGAAAGCAGGCACGCGGCGACCGCCGCAGTTCGACTTGATTGCCGGCAACGTGGCTCTCGATTTCGTCAACACTCTCGACGACCGCCATATCCAGCCCAGGGAACTGCTCACCAGTTATGTGGATCTGGTGCGCTTTGGCGAAGACACCGGGCTTCTCGATCCCGTATTGACCGATCGCCTGCTCGAGCGCAGCGTGATGTTTCCGCAGAAGGCGCAAGAGGCGCTGAAATGGGCGCGGCGCCTGCGCGAGGCCATTCATGACGTCTTCTGGGCGGTGATCAACCAGCGGCCCGTACCGGCCCCGGCCCTGGGGCGGCTCAATGCCGACGGACAGACCGCGGCCGCCCACCTGCGCCTGAGGCAGGTCGATGGGCGTTTCGCGTGGGAGTTCGACGACATGGGCAGCTTCGATTGCGTCCTGTGGCCGTTGGCGCGAGCCGCTGTCGAATTGCTGGCCTCCGGCGAGTTGCCCTTCGTCCGGGCTTGCGCCTCGAAGGAGTGCGAATGGTTCTTTCTCGACACCAGCAAGAACCACCACCGGCGCTGGTGCGACATGACGCGCTGCGGCAATCGCGCCAAGTCCAGACGCTTCTACTCGCGGCAGAAGAAGGCGCGGTGAACGAGTTCACTCCAGCGGACGCGCGACGGCGCTCCGGAGCCTGCGTGGAGCTTCGAGTGAATCCGGATCTTTCGCCGGCCGACAAAACGCGGCCTCGGAGGCGGCACTTGGGACGGCGGAAACTCCAGAGCAGCGAATCGCCTGTAGAATGGCGGCTGCCACTGTTGGTAACCTGCAACTGGCGCGCCGAAGATTTCACGAGGAAGCCGGAATTATGCCTGACCCTCAGCCGCAGCCCCTGCGCTCGCTCGATGAACAACGCGCGGAATACGCCCGCCGGCGCGGTCTCGCCATGCCGCTGGCGGGCCTCATCGTGTGGACGTTGATTGGGGTCGCGGGAGCCTTTCTACCGCCGATCCTGGCTGTGTGGTCGCTGTTCATCGGCGCGGGCTTCATCGCCTATCTCGGGATGATGCTTTCCCGCTTCACCGGCGAAAACTTCCTCGACAAGCACAAACCGAAGAACGTCTTCGATAGCCTGTTCTTCCACTGCGTCGCGATGGCGCTGCTCGTCTACGCCATCGCCATTCCGTTCTTCCGCGTCGACTATACGTCGTTGCCTTTAACCGTCGGGATTCTGGCCGGCTTGATGTGGATACCGTTCTCCTGGATCATCCAGCACTGGGTTGGGATCTTTCACACCATAACCCGCACGGTTCTGGTAACCGCCGCCTGGTATCTCGCGCCGCATCGTCGCTTCGTGGTCATTCCGGCGGTCATCGTCGGTGTATATGTCGTGACCATCGTGATCCTCGAGCAGCGTTGGCGTACCCTCAACCGCGTGGCGCCTCCGCAACCGGCCGGGCACGAGTCCGGCGGGAGTGACCTTCGTTCGCGGACCTGACAGCGCCTTCATTGAACGCCGGCGAATCGAAGACAACACGGACCGGCGTACCGGGCGCGCTAGGCAGCGACGCCCGAGTGCGGAGAGGAATGTGCGCCCAAACTGCCGGCTGGAAGGACTGTTTCGGTGTTTCTACCGCGCGCCCGCCACCATGGTTTTCTCACCCATGCCCGCCAGCCGGTTCATCTCACTTACCAGCCATTCGACTTCGTGTTTGTCGCGGAGGCTTCGGCCGAGGGTGAGCTTCTTGCCATCGGTCAGATTCAGTTCGATGTCGTAATACGGCGTGCCAGTCCCGTTCCCCGACTGCGCTCCGATGCGGTCGGTGATGGAGGCAATGTCGGACACGGCGATCTCCCGCACCTTGCCTCCGCCCAGAAGCCCCGACTGCAAGCGAAGAGACGATCCGATGATCACGCGAGTGGTCCCGAGCCACATCTGCAGGGCAAAGTAGTCCATGAGCAAGCCGAATCCGCCAAAGACGATGGGAAAGATGATGGGCACGCGCGGCCGTATGAGGAAGTAGCCGATAGCGCTGAAAATCGCCGCGAACAGCGTGATGGACGCCGCAAAGCCTTTGTTGCGGGCAGCAGGAAAATAGAACTCCGTTCCCCCGGCGGCCGGTTGCACTCGAACCGTGGGGTGCTCCGGACGAGACATTTCCGGAGCCCGAAATTCCGCGGCCTCCTCCGCTCGCTCTTCCTCCTCGAAGGTTGGCGTCTGCGCGGTGCGGAATACCGGAATCTCGAAGACATCGTGATAGTCCACACCCGGCACCTCGGCCAGCGCCTCCAATTGCCAGACAACCTGATCGCGCGGAGTGCGGCTGTCGGTGGACTGCGCATCGAGCGGAATGTGGAAAGTAACCGGAATCGTTGTCCCCGCCGGCCCGGGGCAGAGTTGGCCGGGATTCACGTCGGCTTCCTCCCGCCACAGAATTCTCTCGTTTGTCGTTGAACTGTTTCCCGAGCCCGAAACATAACGGTGCACGCAGGAAAGCCGCAGGTGCACGCCGTGATCGGGCGAATGCGGGAATCGCGCCTGGATGGAGCCTTTCAGCTCGCGCCCGACCACAGCGGGAACGCTCGCCATTTCAAAGCAGGTTTTGCCGAACTCTGCGAATGCGATCGACTTCCGGATGGCGTAGATCAGCAGCACGACTCCAGCCGCAGGAAAGATCAGCAAAAAGTAGGCGCTCGCTACTTTTTCTTTCAGGGCGTTGGGCAGCGCGAAGAAAGTTGGAGGCCAGGAGATCAGATTCCACAAGATGGCAAACACCCAGGCCGTCACCATGCTGCCTTTGGTGTTACTTCTGACCCGGCCCGAGGCCCAATCCTCGCGCCAAAGCCACGGCTCCGCCGCATGCTCGGCCTGCACCTGGAGTTGGCGGGAGTACTTGCGGTTCCCCGCGATGGCGAGAAACATGAAGCCAAAGCCGATGCTGCTGAAGATCGTCCCGAACACCATTGGATACCAGAAACTCTGGCTTCCCTCGGGCCCGCCAATCCGCTGAAACGCCTGCGCGAACGCCCAGAGGCCAAAGCCCGCAAAGGGCAGCCCGAAAAGGAAAAAGAACGCTCCCACCGCTTTGCCGGCCGCGCTTTTCGACAATCCACCCACGCCCCATATTCTGCTTGAGACGCGGCGGTTCAGTAAGAGGCGGGAAGTGGGGCAACTAAAGTAACGGGAATTCTGCCGAAAACCTGGCGTCAGGGCTGATTGAGCATTTTGAGCGTAATCAGGATTCGGAAGTATGTACTTTACGCAAGGGCGGGTGGCCCACCCTTTGTTTTTTCGTTGAGTTCATCACGACTGAGGGTGCCCCACCCTTGCGGGGTTTGCAAGGGTGGGAACCACTGACCTATACCTCTCGGATTTGAAGAGCGTACATGACCGGATGTAAGCGTCCCCCTGAATGGCAAAATCTCAGAGGATCGGCTGCACCGTACCCGCCCTTGCAAAAACCGCAAGAGCGGGGCACCCACTGTGTTGGTCGTGCCGGCGAGATCAAAAGCCCGGGCCACCCGCCCGCCAACTGCGGCTCGGTCTGGTCACAGACGTTCAGTCTTGATCCATTTGGAAACCTGAGCAAATCCGGTTCTGCCCAGTTCCTGCCGACGTATACCGGCGCGAGTGGAACGAACACGTCACCCACGAACCAGTACTATCAGATTTCGGGGGGCGGTAGCGGGACTTCGAACTACTACGACACCAACGGCAACCTCACGAACGACGTCACCAACACCTACACTTGGGATGCCGAAGGAAATATGGTCGGAGCAGGTGGCTCTACGACCGTGAGCATGATCTACGACGCATTGGATCGCATGGTCGAGCAGACGCGCAGTTCAGGCCATACGGAAATCGTGTATGGGCCGTACGGAATGAAGTTGGCGTTAATGAATGGACAAACTCTGGTCAATGCTTTTGTTAAGATCCCGGGTGGAGCACGGGCTGTGTATGGCAGCAGCGGCCTCGCTTATTTCCGGCACGCCGATCATCTGGGGAGTTCTCGATTGGCAACGACCACGAGCCGCACAAAATACTACGATGTCGCCTACGCACCGTATGGGGAAGATTACAATGGTTCTGGAAGTAAAGCCGACCTCGCGTTTACTGACCAGAATCAGGACACAGTGGCCGGAGGTTGGTCGACGAATCTGTACGATTTTATGCTCCGCGAATACCGCACGGCGCATGGTCGATGGACGTCGCCTGACCCAGGCGGTTTGGGTGTAGTAGACCCGACCAATCCGCAAACCTGGAACCGGTATGCGTACGTCCAGAACAACCCGCTAGCCATGGTGGACCTGCTGGGAGACGATGGATGCTACTTCGGTGGATCCGATGCCGTTGGGTTCGATAACGTTGATCCGGGTATCTGCGGGGATATGGGTGGCACTTCGGTTCCGGACGCGATCACCATAACGACGCCATCAGGCAACCAAGTTACATTTACTCCAGCAATCGGGGCAGGGGGCGGTTGGGCTTGGTTCGGCCCAGCGGGACAGCAGCTTTCGAATCAAGACGCATTGGTTGAATTCGGCTTACCTCCCTTGCCAGGCAGTGGTGGCTGCATGTACGTCCTCCAAAATCCATGCGGAATCGGCGGAACCGTCAATCTTCCTACCGGCCCTGGAGGTGGTAATGGCGGGAGCGCCGCAAACAACGGGCCTCAGCAACCGCAAAACCCCCAGCAACCGAAGACGCCACAGCCTAACCCGCCGCCGCAGGACCCTAATCGGTTTTTCAGCGAAAAGACGTGTTTCTACCTGGACTGGGCAACAGCCTACGCAGGAGTAGTGGCACTGCCGAATGCCGAGAATCCGGTCGGGTGGGCTTTGGGAATCGGAACAGTAGCGGCTTGGGGAGTCGGCAAGGTCGGCGGTTGCTGAATCACAAAACCTGGTGAGGAGGAGCGAAATGACCATTGGCTGGAAGGTGGACGTTCCGGAGGCTGAGCATTTCTTTGAAAGATCGCCTTTTCGTTGGTGGCCTTTCATCGCGGATACCATACTTTTCTTTATGATTCTCGCTGTTGAAGCGTTCATATTGATTAGATATTGGACGCGGCTGCCTCTCGTCACAGTCGTGTTCTTGGCAGCTGTGGCGTTAGGAATGTCGCTTCTGTGGACAGCGGCCTTAACGGCCCATCAGAGGGTACATGAGATTCACGTAGCCGGCATGTTTGGTGAGATCGTGCCCCGGTCGCCGGTTGAATCGGTAATCCGGGTTGCGGCAAGCATGATCCATCTTGGTCTTTTCTCCGCCTTTTTAATCGCTGGAATTCTCTTTATGCAAATCGACCGGCTCCTCAGTCGCTAACCTTCGGCTACGACGAAAAGGCTCGCCTCTACGATGCAGGTCTCAACATATTCCGATGCCGCAAACAACTCCAACCCAAATGGTGCGCCACCTAATCCACAGGCCGTGCGCCAATCCATGCTGCAAATGCTTTGGAAACCTGCACTGGGCACATTGTGCAGTTCCCTTAACAGTTGGAGTGCGGAAGATGCAAAGCACGCGGAGCAGGACCTCCTCCTAGGCGGTCTTACGGCTGCGGTCCTGCCGCCCGTAGGTACAACCCTTGTAGCGACGGCCGGCGTTTACGAAACCACTAGTAAGGTGGAGTCGACCATTTACAAATCAAGCATATGCCAGTAGGGCAAGACGCGAAGGGGACCTCATGAATAAGCGGATCTCTATTGTTATGACTCTGATTTTTCTGGCATCCCTGTCGGAGTTTTGCCTCGAACTGGC
>DATJNK010000005.1:0-3734 GCA_035508215.1 Verrucomicrobiia bacterium
CCCAAGCCGCCGAAGCTGATGGAAGGAACCGGCGTGACCGATGATCCGGCGGGCAAAACCTACTGGAAGGCTTCGGGCGGAATCCGCATGACGGGCATGCCCGGGTTCGACAAATCGCTTTCGACGACCCAATTGTGGCAAGTAAGCGTGATGCTGGCGAATGCCGACAAGATGCCGCAGAGCATCAAAGACAGCATGAGCGCGCCGCCGGCACCGCCGGCCGCTGCGGCAGAGACAAAGGCGTCACCGAAAAGGTAATTTACTGCCATCTTCGTCGTCTCTGTTGGCGTCGTCTCTGTTAGCAAAGAGGAGGTGTGAATGAGGCTGATTCGTTCGATGGTCCATCTCTCGATGATTCGTCTCTTGATGGTCTTCGTCCTCGTGTCGTTTCTATACACGGCTGCGTTTGCCGATGGTTCTCACGACCGCACCCAGGTGGGACGAAACATCACAATCGCGCCCGATGAAGTTGCGGAGGACGTCACCTGCTTCGGATGCAGCGTGCTGGTTCGCGGCCACGTATCGAGTGATGTGACCGCCTTCGGCGGCAGCGTCTTCGTGGAAGATCAAGGGGTAATCGATGGCGACCTGACCACATTTGGCGGGAACATTCTCCTGGACAAAGGGGCGAAGGTCAGCGGAGATGTGACGGTTTTTGGCGGACACATTCGCCGCGATCCGTCGGCGTCGATTGGGGGCGACGTGACCAACATGGGCGGCCCGGGCTGGCTCGTGCTGATCGTCTTGATTCCATTCATTGTTCTCGGAGGGTTCATCGCGCTGATTGTCTGGCTGATCCGGCGGCTGACGCGGCCGTCGGTGGCGGCGCCGGCGTGATCGCGGCTCACCAGCGGCGGGTGCCGAAACTCTTACGCACGCCCACCGCGAAATAGCGTCCCCAGGGGCCGTTGGGGCCGAAATCGGCGCTGCCGAGATTCTTGTCACGCGCGCCGAGCCGGTCGAACAGGAAGTGCTGGGTGACGCGGAATTCGAATCCGTCGCCGATGTAGACTCCGGCTCCCCACGAGTGCTCAACGCCGATCGCATCGGGCGACCAGGTATAGAGCGTCTTCGGCAGGTTCTTGCCGAATAGAAACGCCTGTGCGCCGAAGACCATAAAACGGCGCAGAGGGCCGCGTCCGAAGGGGCGGAACTCGACCAGGCTCGACACCATGTAGCGGGCAAACATGCTGCAGGGATCGTTGATGCCGCCGTTTTGCGTGACCTCCGCCGAGCAGAGATTAGGATCGATCTCATTGTGCGGAGGCGCGAGATCGGCCTGCACCCATCCCCAGAACGTGTCCCGCGGAAAGAACATGCGCTCGGTGGGAGCCTCTTTCTGCCATGCAGTGTCGTGCCACAAGCCGGTAAACAGCGGGCCATTGCTGTCTGGCTGGGGAGGGTTCGCCGCGGCGGTCTGAGATCGGGCGGCCTGAGTCAGGAGCAGTATGGGGATGAAGACGGATACGGCGATCGCGGCAACCGAGAATTTCATCTTTCCTCCGAGTAGTGCGCAGGCTCAGGTTGCAGAAAAAACGCACACATCTGTAAGCTGAGCCCGGCTGAGTAGAGCGGCACATTGTAAACCGGTTGCCGTATTCACGACACATCCCTGGAGAAGCTCGGCGAGCGCGTGCGAGATTTTCGTCTTTCGTCGGGTTGACCGCAATTTCTTACCACGAAGGCATAGAGACACGGAGAAAAGACTTCAGCATCGCCCCGTCGAAGCTTCGCGGAGGCGGCGTTGTGGGATACTGCTAGTTATCCGCACGATCAAACGCTCCAAACTCTCGGTCTGTCCTATTTTTTCAGCGACTCCGTGTGTCTATGGGGAGCCAGGTTCAGTGCCTTCCAGAATCCATAGTTTGTACTCTGATTATTCCATTCATAGTACGTTCACACTATGGAAATCCCCGTAAGCCGTTCCAATCACAGCAATAAGCGTTTGGTTGGCGGATTGCACTTAGAGTGCTGCATCGAGACACCTTATGCCCCAAGAGATCTCAGTTTCGTATCAGGCGATCAAGAGCAAGGTTTATCGGTTGATTGACGCGCTCGTAGTCGGAGAGAAGAACGAAGCTGATGTACAGGAGTCGATCCAGCGCTGGTGGGATTTGATCCACCCGGCGGATCGTCCTGTGGCTCAGAAGTATCTGCTCATGGTGCTTGGCCGCTCGGCCTCTGCCCTGGACGCGGTGGAAGACGGATTGTTCGCGACACGAAGCGAGCAGTCTTCGCAGACTGCACTCGAAGAGTCGAATTCCAGCAAGCGCATGCGGCTGACCGAACGGATGGTCGAGCGCATGATGAAAGAGACTGGAGCCAGAAGTACGGTATAGGACTCGACTCGCCCGGCTCTCTCTACGCCAGATTGCGCTCCTGAACGGAAGCTCCTGAGGGCACGTTGGTCACCCCTCACCGATTACTCTCGATTGCTCCGAATTACCCTTTTGGGCCACGACAATTGCTCCCGCGTGGGTTCTCCTTATAAGAGCAGGTTACAAGTCCTGCTTGTCGGGGAGGAACTATGCGGCGAATATTCTGGAATTTCGCCATCACTGGGGTGTTGATGACGAGTGCGGCTCTGGCGCAGACGCAATCGCTCGGGGATGTGGCGCGGGCGAACCGCGACAAGCAACAAGCAGAGCAGGCATCGGGAACCCAGCCGCGAGTGTTCACCAACGCGGACCTTCCGGCGAATCCTCCGGGGACACCGGAGAGCCAAGCGCAGGCGGAGAGCACCCCGGCGGCGAGTTCGCATCCTTCCGAGGACCGTGGGACCGAGCGAGTCGCCGCGGCGCGAGACCAGGCGCTACAGCGCGCGGGAGCGATGTGGCGGGCGCGCATCGCGGCACAAGAACAACGCATCGCCAATCTGCAGGCGCGAATCGACCGGCTCAGTTCTTTGAATCAGGCCCCCGGCGGAGGCGCCCAGTATCAAGGACCGTATCAGTATCAGGCGCGCCAACTGCAACGGGAAGCATTTCTGCAGCAGCAACTTGATGAACAGAATCGGGAGCTGGTTGCGATCCAAGACGCAGCCCGCCGCGCCGGTGTGTACGGGCCGTAGAACCAAACGAGCCATACGCAGCTGGGTCCCAGCGGCGGCTTTCGTCATCGATTAAAGCCGAGAAGGACTAAAGCGGCCTACCGGAGTTTCCAGCCGCGACCCTGCCTTTTGCTTTACCACGTTCCTGCGCGGGAAGCTCGTCGAGGGCATCCATGAACTCTCCCGAGGCAATCAGTGCCTCCGACAAATACGACTGCCAATTCTTGGCGGCTGGAACTTCCGACCCGCGCTCTTCCCTGCTGGCGGCGTTTACTTTTAGTGCCAAATCATTACCTCCTAGATATCGTAATACAGGGCAAATTCATACGGGTGCGGACGCAACCGGATGGCGTCGACTTCTTTGGAGCGCTTGTAGTCCACATAAGTCCGCAGCACTTCTTCGGTGAATACGTCTCCCTTCAGCAAAAACGCATGATCGCGCTCCAGTTCATCCAGCGCTTCTTCGAGCGAGCCGGGCATCGAGGGCACGCTGGCCAGTTCCTCGGGATCGAGCTCGTAAATGTCTTTATCGAGCGGCGGGCCGGGGTCCATTTTGTTTTCGATTCCGTCGAGGCCGGCCATGAGCATTGCCGCAAATGCCATATAGGGATTGCAGCTTGGGTCGGGCGGACGAAACTCGACACGCTTTGCCGCCGGCGATGCCGAATATATTGGGATGCGGCAG
>DATJNK010000006.1:0-2457 GCA_035508215.1 Verrucomicrobiia bacterium
CAGATTTGCAGAAACGAGTCTTCCAAATGAGACGCGCCGCTCTTGCCATCACCGCACTGTTCCTGGTCTCGCTGTCAGCTCGCGTCTGGCCTGAAGATCACACCAAAGTCTTTCTCGTCGGCACCTATTTAGGCAACGAGATGCAGCCCGATGGCGACAATCAGAACGCCGCCGCGATGCACCGCACCTACTATGTCCGCACCGACGAAGGAACCTGGACCCTGGTGAGCTTCAGCGGAGTGGACGACATGATTTCGCACACCATGAGCTGGGCGCCGATCCACATGAAGAACGACCGCGCCAATTTGCTCGACAATATGAAGCACGGCGACAAATTTGCATTCCGCGTTGAGGCCGATCATCGCATCGGCGCGACGAAAACTTCATTCCACGTTTACATCCCCCGCGTCGACGATCCCAAAAAGGAAGATAAGTTCGACGCCGAATTCACGCCGATTCCTACGCCGGCCTCCGCACAGGCCCCAGCGCCCACTGACAACGTGAAGGCCATGTGCGAGGCACACCGCTTCTCGCCCGAGCAGGAGCAGCAGTATTGCGGGACGGCGCAGGCGCTGCCCGTCAGCCAGCCCACCAAAAACTAACTCCTTCTGCGCCGCCTTACGCGGCAGCGCCGGTGCGAGCCCGCTCGAAGACTCCGACAAATTCCCTGTAATGGTCTGCAATCTGTTTCACTGCGGCGTCGCGCGTCTGTTTACCGTCGCGCCACGCGACCAGCGGATCCCAGAAATCTGTGCGTCCGACGGCAAAACCGATGAATCCCGGCACAGCAGCGGCCGTCGACAGCCACTCCTGAACCTTTTGCTCGTCTTCGCCGCGGCCAAGAATGATGCATCCAACCTTGTCGCGCCCGCCTCGCCGCGCAGTTGCCACCATCGTTTCGCAATCTTCGCGCCGGTCCAGTCCCTCGATCTTCCAGATGTCCGGCTCAACACCGGCATCCTGCAGCTCGCGAATCGCTCCCTCCATCAGTTGCGGGCGAAGCTCTAAATCGTAGGCCTTCTTGTCGCCCTTCACCTGGTCTAGTTGCGATGGCTCCGCCGGTACGAGCAGCTCAAACATAAAAAGGCTGCGATTGGCCTGCGCCAGATAGTCAGACAGTTGCTTCAGACGCGCGGCCTGCTCGCGATTGAGCGTCTTGTCGCCTCCGGGATTGTAGCGAACCAGGACTTTCGAAAATGTGGGATGAAACTTCTCGATGTGCGCCGCGAAATCCGCGCCATACTCAAAATCAAATTCCTCCTGCCCGCTTTTTTCCGCGGGGCAGGCCGTGTGGAAACCCTCCGCCGAAGCATCGCGCAGAATCGCCGCGCCAAATTGTTCGTCCGTCAAAATGCCGGCGTTCTCCTTCGGCACTCCCGCGGCAATCGCGGCCTTGAATCCGTCGTAGATCACCCGCTTGGCGGCGGCAATCTGCGCCGTCTGCTCCGCGGTCAGCGTACCATGCCAGTGAAACATCCCGGTTTCAAACGAGCCGCGATGGTCGAACGGAAGGATATAGAGTGGCCGATCGTATCCGCGTGGCGCCATGGATTCTCCTTGGGTGCCGAAAGTTGAGCTGTCTCTCTTTTTATTAAAGATGCCCAAGCCAGTCCGGCGGTTGAAAGTTTGTAAATCCCAGTCGGAAATCCTTCGCTTCACCCGCCGGCCCATCCGATAAGCTCAACGGCATGACCTACGAAGAGTTGAGCCTCCTCGTCGATTACAACTACTGGGCGCGCGATCGGCTGCTTGAAGCAGTTGAGGCGGTGACGCCGGAGCAGTTCACGCAAGAGATGGGCAACAGCTTCGGATCCGTGCGCGACACCATTGCACATATCTGCGATGCAGAATCCATCTGGATCAGGCGCTGGGAAGGCGAACAACCAACTGGTTTCCAGAATCCGGCTCGCATTCCCGACCTGGCCGCAGCCCGCGCGGAATGGACCGGCCTCGAACGGAGAATCCGGGAAGTTCTGGCTCGCTCAGGGCCCGAAGGTGTCGAGCGCATCCTCGAGTACAAGGACATGCGCGGCAACCCCCGGTCTGACTTGTTCTGGCAGATGTTGCAGCACGTCGTGAATCACGGCACCTACCATCGCGGCCAGGTGACAACCATGCTGAGGCAGTTGGGCGCTGCGCCGCCAAAGTTAATGGACCTTATAGTCTTCTACCAGGAAAAGCGAGAAAAGCCATAGCCGATATCCGAGCCTGCACGGGCCTCTTTGCGGGCGTCCGAGCCCGCAGTCGAAATCCTGACCCTGAACGCAGTGAAAGGGAAGCACCCGAAACCTCTCAACTCAACAAGGTGGATAAGCGAGCCGCTGCTCCATGCAATGGTGGTGGCCAGGGACGGGATTGAACCGCCGACGCCGGCCTTTTCAGGGCCGCGCTCTACCACTGAGCTACCTGGCCTCAGTTGAGACTTGAAGTTGCATTGTTCTGCGCGGATTCCGGCGG
>DATJNK010000007.1:0-2117 GCA_035508215.1 Verrucomicrobiia bacterium
TCGGGGCGCGGGCGCAGAGTGCAGCGCCAGCCCAGCACCGGGCGACTAGCACTCCTTATACCGGCGATCTCTCGATCTTCGAGACGCCGGGGCGCGATCAGCGGCTTCACATCAATGAAGTGATGGACGTTCTGGGCATCACGCCCGGCAAGTCCGTGGCCGACATCGGCGCCGGCTCGGGATGGTTTACGGTCCGCGCGGCTCAGCGCGTCGGAGACGGCGGGACGGTGTATGCCGTTGACATCAATCCGGCCGCGATCCAGTACATCCGCGACCGTATTCAGAAGGATCAGATCGAGAACGTCAAGACGATTCTTAGCAAGCCCGACAACCCAATGCTTCCGCCAGGCTCCGTCGATGCTGTCCTGCTGCTGAAGGCGTATCACGAAATCGCCGAGCCGGTTACGCTGTTGCGGAATCTGCGGCCGGCGCTGCGGCCGGGGGCGCGCGTCGGTATCATCGACCGCGACGGCAATGGCGAAGACCATGGAGTGCACAAACGGATCGTGCTGCACGAGGCCGATGAGGCTGGATATCGCTTGCTGGAAGAACACGATGACCTGGTAAAGGACGACAAGGTGGATTACTTCCTTGTGCTCGAGCGCAAGTGAGTCCGGGCCGTTCCCGCCCGCGGTTCAAAATCATCTCGACGACCATTCGCACAACAGTCCCCAAGCGCGCGTCCTGGTGGCTGCGACGTTGCCAAAATGTCCACAAATAATTCGCAAAGGTTAACTATTCGGTAAGCTGCCGAACCGGAGCTCTGATTCATCTAACAAACGGTCTGGCGCGAGTCGGCTCTTGCCCGGAACCGCGAGGCGAACAACTCAGCGGCTCGGCTCGTCCATCTCACGGAGTGAAGTAATTGGTCCAGAGAAAAATACAGCGGGCGGTTTGGCAGCAATCATGAAGACCGGATTGAACACCGCATTGGATCCTACCCGCCGCAGCAACGAGGCGGCGGAATTCGAAGGCGCATTACGGCGGAAGATTGTTGGGCAGGATGCCGCCGTAGAAAAGGTCGCCGAAATTTACCAGATGTTTCTTGCCGGCCTGAATCCGCCGGGGCGGCCGGTGGGCAATCTTCTGTTCCTGGGCCCAACCGGTTCAGGTAAGACCCGCGTCGTGGAAGCGGTCGCCGAGTCGTTGTTTGGCGACGCTCACGCATGCATCAAGATTGACTGTGCCGAGTTTCAGCACTCGCACGAGATTGCCAAGCTCATCGGCTCGCCGCCGGGGTATCTCGGCCACCGCGAAACTCATCCCCTGCTCACGCAGGAAGCGCTAAACCAGTGGCATACCGAAAAGCTGAAGCTCTCGATCTTGCTCTTTGACGAGATCGAGAAGGCATCGGATGCGCTGTGGCAGCTGCTGCTGGGCATCCTCGATAAAGCCACGCTCACTTTGGGTGACAATCGGCGGGTCGATCTTTCGCAATGCGTCATCGTGATGACGTCAAATCTCGGGGCCGCCGAGATGAATGAGATGATCAACGGCAGCATGGGCTTCGCTCAGACACCGGCGCAGATGGACACCAGGCTGGACCAGAAGATCGACCGCACGGCCGTTGAAGCGGCGCGCCGCAAGTTCTCGCCCGAGTTCATGAACCGTATCGACAAGGTGGTGGTGTTCAAGATGCTGCGCCGCGAGCACCTGGAGCACATCCTCGAGATCGAGTTGGGCATGGTACAGCAGCGCATCCTGCAGGCGACGGGCAACAATCAGTTCGTATTTAGCTGCACGCCGGCAGTGAAACAATTTCTGCTCCGCGAAGGTACCGACCTGCGCTATGGAGCCCGTCACCTGAAGCGAGCCATCGAGCGCAATATCGTTTTTCCGCTGGCGAACCTGGTTGCGACCGGACAAGTCAAGCTGGGAGACTTCATCCGCATCGATATCGATGCCAAAGGCAAGATGACGTTCGTGAAGGAAGCCGAAGGGGCGCTGGTGCCGGTCCTGCTGGAGCGCTACGGACCCGAAGCTACGGCACATGCTGCCGCGGCTACAAAGTCCGGCAAGAGTACGACCACCAACCGCACGCGTGAATTCGGGACCGCGATCGAAAGGAAGTAATCGCAACGTCCGGAGAATTTAGCGAGATGACGCGGCCAGTCGAA
>DATJNK010000008.1:0-3381 GCA_035508215.1 Verrucomicrobiia bacterium
TGCGAAACCAGATCGGCTACGAGACGCGTCTGGATCCCGGAGTCCAGACGTGCGAGCAGACTCTTGAACGGCGCATGGGGTCCTGCCGCGACTCCGCATGGTTGTTAGTGCAGATTCTTCGGCATCTGGGCATTGCGGCACGCTTCGTCTCGGGATATCTGATCCAGATGGCGTCAGACGAAAGAGCCCACGAAGATCGGAGCGGCTTGCAAACCGATTCCGCGGATTTCCATGCCTGGGCAGAGGCGTTTTTACCGGGTGCTGGTTGGATCGGGATGGATCCGACCTCTGGCCTGTTCGCCGGCGAGGGCCACATCCCGCTGGTTTGCACCCCAAGCGTTTCAAAGGCGGCGCCCATCGAGGGTACAACCGAGCCGGCCAATGTGGACTTCGACTACTCCATGTCCATCCACCGCCTGAACGACGTACCGCGGCCGTCCAAGCCCTTCAGCGAGGAGGATTGGGTCCAGGTTGAACAGGTTGCCTATTGCGTGGACGCAGACCTGGAGGTGCAGGACGTACGCCTGACCATGGGCGGCGAGCCTACCTTCGTCGGCATTGACGAGCCCGAGAGCGCGGAATGGAATATCGATGCTCTCGGACCCATGAAGCGAACCCGCGGTCTGGCTCTGATCCAATGCCTCCGCGACAAGACGGCACCCGGAGCGATGCTCCATTACGGGCAAGGGAAATGGTATCCAGGCGAGCCGTTGCCCCGTTGGGCGCTGAGCTGCTTCTGGCGCACCGACGGCATCCCGGTCTGGGAGGATATCGACCTCATCGCCCGCGAAGATCAGGGCTACGGCTTTGGCGCGGCCGACGCGCTCGAATTCGTGGAAGCGCTCACGCGCCGCCTCCAGGTGAGCGTCGAAAACGTGCTGCCTGCCTACAATCCCGAGGCCGAATCGCCGGAACCGGCCGGTTATATTCTGCCCATTCGCCGACGTCAGCCAGGGGGACGCTTGTGCTGGTCGAGCCAATTGTGGTTTCCTCGCCCGGAGCCTCTGCTGCTGACGCCAGGCGATTCGCCCATAGGCTTTCGCATACCGACCGAGTCGATACCCTGGGTGGCGCCAGATGAGATTGAATACGAGCACGAGGCCGCGCCCTTCGCAGAGCGGGTCAAGCTCCCGTTGAGCCCGGTGCGACGCATGGATCTCTTTGAGAAGAAGCCCGTGGCCGATCCATTGCCCGCACTTTCAAGCACTGCTGAAACGGCAACGGAGCTGATCCGGCCATCGCTGTGCGTGCAGGCGCGAGAAGGCCGCCTGCATGTGTTTCTGCCGTATGCGCCCCAGCTTGCGGACTACCTCGACCTGCTCGCTGCCGTCGAGGACACGTGCCAGCATCTGCAAAAGCCCGTGTGGCTGGAAGGCTACGCTCCGCCTTCCGATCCGCGCCTGCGATCGTTCAGCGTCACTCCCGATCCTGGCGTTCTCGAAGTGAACCTGCCGCCGGCGAGCAATTGGAAAGAACTCGAGCAGATCAACACAGCGCTTTTCGAAGAAGCACGCCGTAACCGGTTGACCGCTGAAAAGTTTGCCTACGATGGCAGTCATATCGCTACCGGCGGCGGTAGCCACATAGTCCTCGGTGGCGCGACAGTATTGGACAGCCCCTTCCTACGTCGCCCGGATCTCCTGCGCAGCATGGTGACGTTCTGGCAGAACCATCCGTCGTTGTCTTATCTGTTTTCCGGTATGTATGTGGGGCCGACGAGCCAGTATCCGCGCGTGGACGAGGCGCGCATGGACGCCTTGTACGAGTTGGAGATCGCATTCCGTCAGCTGCCTGCAACCGATTGTCCGCCGTTCATTGTGGATGGTTTGTTCCGCAATCTACTCGTCGATATGACGGGAAACTCGCATCGCGCCGAGTTCTGCATCGACAAGCTTTATCCGCCGGAAGGCCTGGGATTGCGCTTGGGACTGCTCGAATTGCGCGCCTTCGAAATGGCTCCGCATGTCAGAATGGGACTGGTTGAGATGTTGCTCATTCGAGCTCTGGTCAGCATGTTCTGGAAGCGGCCATTCGAAGGCAGCCTGGTGCGCTGGGGCACGGCGCTCCATGACCGATTCATGCTGCCGTATTTTGTCCGGCGTGATTTTTCCGATGTGCTCGAGCAGCTGCGCCAATTCGGCTACAACTTCGAGGACAAATGGTTCGCTTCGCACCAGGAGTTTCGCTTTCCGAAGGTCGGGTCGATCGCTGCGGATGAAGTCGAAATCGAGCTGCGGCAGGCCCTCGAACCCTGGAATGTGCTCGCGGAGGAGACGACATCCGGCCGAACCGTTCGTACCGTTGACTCGTCGCTGGAGCGGATGCAGGTGAAGGTGTCGGGGTTCACAACGGAATCCCGATACCTCGTTGCATGCAATGGGCGCAGAGTGCCGCTTCATCTGACAGGAGAACCCAACAAACCCGGAGAGGCGATAGCAGGCGTACGGTATCGCGCCCGGAGGCTCTCGGCGGCGTTACACCCAACCATACCGGTACACACGCCCCTTGTCTTCGACATAATCGACCGCTGGAAAGAGCGTTCGATAGGCCGATGTACTTACCATGCGCGGCCACCAGACGGCCACGTCTACACAGCGCGGCCCATCAGCGCAATGGAAGCCGAAGACCGCCGTCAGAAACGCTTTGAGAGGTCGAACCATCCTCCCGCCAAGATGACGGTGCCGGAGGAAGAGTCCAACCCCATCTTCCCAATGACTCTGGACCTGCGGTTGCCGGGGCCCGGACAAAAGATCCACGCCGAGAAGGCGGGGCTTTTCTCATGACAGTGGATCTTTATCAAAATCCGCTCCGCTTTGGAGGCGCCTTTGACGAATTGTCTGCCGATGGTGTGACGCCCCGGTCGCATTGGAAATACCTGTTGGAGTCGCTTCGGGCAATCGGCCCTGAAGAACTGGAGCGACGCTGGGGCCGCGCCGAGCGCCGCATTCGCGAAAACGGGATCACATACAACATTTACAGCGATCCGCTCGGGGCCAATCGACTCTGGAAGATCGATATCGTTCCGCTCCTGATTCGGGCCGACGAGTGGCGCTACATCGAAGCCGGTATCATCCAGCGGGCCCAGTTGCTGAGCCTGGTTCTGGAAGACCTCTATGGGTCGCAGGATTTGCTAAGGCAAGGCCTCTTTCCTGCAGCGCTTCTCTACGCTAACCCCGCGTTCCTGCGGCCGCTAGTCGGTGTGCGTGTTCCGACGCACAGTTATCTGCATATGCTGGCCGTGGATCTTGCGCGTTCGCCGGACGGACAGTGGTGGGTGCTGGCCGACCGTACGCAAGCGCCTTCGGGCAGCGGCTATGCGTTGGAAAACCGCACCATTGTCTCCGATGTTCTTCCGGATCTGTTCCGCACCTCGAACGTACT
>DATJNK010000009.1:0-2951 GCA_035508215.1 Verrucomicrobiia bacterium
CATTTATCGCATTTGGCTCTATCGGCGATTCGATCGCGGTCTCGATACGCGCAATGTTCTCATTGTGGGCACGGGGCCCGAGGCACATGCGCTTCGTCATCATCTTGAGAGCATCAAGCACCTGGGTTACACGTTCAAAGGATTTATCGAGTTGCCCGGCAACGATCCTCGCGCGGTGGTCGATGCCAACGACATCGTGGGTTCGCTGGACACGCTCTTCCAGCACACGCGCAGGCGGTTCATCGACGAAATCTTCTTCACCGCATCGTGCGAGCGCGAGATCGTTCACGATGTGCTGGAGCAGGCTCGTACGCACGGCGTAGACCTGCGCATGGTCCCTGACATGTACGACGGCGTGGCATGGTACAACCCGGTTGAATACATCGGCCAGTTCCCGACGATTCCCTTGCATCGCGGCGAAGTCCCAGAGATCGGCCTGTTTTTCAAGCGCGTCTTCGACACCGTTTTCTCGCTGCTCACGCTAATCGTTCTTTCACCGCTGCTGCTGGTGATTGCCATCGCCATCAAGCTCGATTCCGCGGGCCCTGTGTTCTACATCTCTGAGCGCATTGGCAAGCGCGGCGTGGTCTTCCGTTGCATCAAGTTCCGCACCATGGTGCAGGATGCGGATAATCGCCGCGCCGAGATCATGCACATGAACGAGCGCGACGGCGTGCTCTTCAAGGTCTCGAAAGATCCTCGGGTCACGCGCATTGGGCGCTTCCTGCGCAAATACTCAATTGATGAGCTACCGCAGTTCCTCAACGTCCTCAACGGCGATATGAGCATTGTGGGGCCGCGGCCGCCGCTCGCAGCCGAGGTGAGGCGCTACGATCTCAACCATCTGCGCCGCCTCCAGGTCACGCCGGGTATCACCGGGTTGTGGCAGGTTCAGGGGCGTCAGGATCCCTCGTTCGCCAGCTATGTGTCTCTCGACGTCGCCTATATCGACAGTTGGAGTATCTGGCTCGACTTCAAGATCATTATGCGAACGGTTGGCGTGGTTTTGGCCGGCACGGGAATGTAACTGCTGACCGGCCGCGGTCAATTGCCGGGAGTGGCACTGTCTATAATTCCGCGCTGAGTCTCAGTACTCGGGCAGCAATCCCGCTGCATCGCGGGCGCCATCGCCATTCTTGGCCGCCGGCATGGTCATGGCCGGCTCTTTTCGCGGATCCTTATTGCGCCGGACGCGCAGATTATTGATGGCAAAGTCGATATAAGGCGACTTCAGCTCCGGCTTCACGTTGAGGAAGCGGCAGGTTGCCAGCACCTGCTCAACGATAAATGTAGGCTGGAAGCCTGCCAGTTCCAGTCCCTTCTCCTGCCGGATCATGTACACCATGTATTTAAAGATGTCATCGTTCAAAATCATGCCGTGCAGCTTCGCATAGTTGTCGAAGATGACGCGGAACTGTTCCAGGCTGGGGCATGGCACTTCAATCTTGTAAGGGATCCGGCGCAGGAATGCCGGATCCATCAAGTCCTCCGGATCGAGGTTCGTCGCGAAAATCACAAGCTCCTCGAACGGAATGCTGAAACTGGCGCCGGTCTGCAGCTTGAGAAAGTCCACCCGGCTCTCCATCGGAACGATCCAGCGGTTGAGCAGATCGCGCGGCGTCACAAACTGCCTGCCGAAGTCGTCGATGAGGAAGCAGCCGCCCAGAGCCTTCATGTGCAGCGGGGCTTCATAATAGTGCCCGCCATCGTCGTAGCGGAGATCGAGCATCTCCAGCGTCAGCTCGCCGCCGGCAACCACAAACGGCCGCCTGCACGAAACCCAGCGCAGATCGTGCGCTTCGCGGCGGAAGCTCGGAATATCGCTGTCCTCGTCGCTCTTGCCCGTGAGTCCCAGGGGAATATGAATGCGCGGATCGTAATAGCGAATAATCTGCCCGTGAACAAAAATCGCGTAAGGCACATGGATCAGATCGTGAAAGACGCTGGCAAAACACAAGGCAACTGAGGTCTTTCCGTTTCCTGGCGGGCCATAAAGCAGGATCGCGCGGCCTGAGTTCAAAGCGGGTCCTGCCTGCGCAATGATCATGGGGTCCATCGTCAATCCCCTGATGGAATCCATGACACGATCCATGGTGACGTGCTCATTGGTCGGCTTTTGCAGATTCACGCGCTCAACAAATTGCTCGAGGGTCACCGGCGCGGGGCCGACGTACCCTGACCGCTTCAGAACATCGAGCGTCCAGCGCTTGCCTTCATCGGTAATCGCGTAGCGGACCTCGAGGATGCTGTCGTTGCTTTGCGCGCCGAGGGTGTAGAGCAACTGCCGGTCGATCGCCATGCGCGCCAGGTCCATCACGATGTGCTGCGGCAGCTTGATGGCATCGGAAATCTGGCTGATCTTCTCCAGACGGCCCGTATAGAGCAGCTTCATGAAGAGGCCCAGCAATTCCGTTTCATCGATGCCGGTATCGGCAATGCTGTCGGGCTCGCGCGGGATGCGGCGCACAAATGCATTCAGCGACTTTTCATCGATCGCGCCGTTGGCGATCAGATTGTCGCTGAGCCGGCCGCCCTCCACTTTCATGCGCTCGAGCGCTGCCGAAATGTCCCGTGAAGTGACCAGCTTTGCGCGGATAAGCAGGTCGCTTAATCGTACTTGCGGGTCGATGGTGATCTCCCGACAGTCGAAAACTGTCTACACGAAGCTTTTCCCGAATGCTCCACCCCAGAGCCTTCGAGATCAGAACCTGGAAGCAATCAGGTCGATTCTAGGCGGTACCTTGTTTGTAAAGAATCCCCCGTTTGTGGAGTGAGTTGCACAGAAGTCACTTGATCTGCGGCCACTTAGCCCCATCATGACGGCGGGAACAGCGCTTCCGGCGGCTACAACTTTCGTGTCGCCGACGGTCACTTGGTCCGCAGGCCAGGCGGGACCGCCCATTGCGTCTTTTGCGGCGTCTGACGGCCGGCTGCCGGGAGATTCCGGCTGT
>DATJNK010000010.1:0-2022 GCA_035508215.1 Verrucomicrobiia bacterium
ACACTCGGCGTCCACGATCTTCAGCCGCGGAGCGTTCTGGCTGCCCTCGTGGCTGCCCTTCATAAAGGCCTTCAGCAAACGGTAAAAGACGGGATCGCGCTTTTCTTCGCGCTCCTCGATGACGCGGCAATCGCATTCCATCAGCCGCGCGATTTCGTTGGTCAGCAACTGATCGTAGAGTGTCCAACCCAGGCGCTTCGCCACCATGGCGGCGATTTCTCCGCCGCCGCTCCCGTATTCGCGCTCAATTGTGAGTATTCGGATCATGGATTCTTCTCCGGCCGCGTTCCGGTCCGCCGAAACCCCGGGAAAACCCCGCCGTTTCGCAGGCGCCATGTTACTCCAAAACAACCCGTCCCGCGCCAGGTTGATTCTTCTTCAAAGCGAAGGAAAGGACAAACATTATCGCGGAGCCCGCGGCGAGGACCAGAAAAGTGTCGACGTAGGCGAGGGTAGTCGCTTGGGCGATGGTCGATTGATACACCAGCGCGTAGGCCTTCCTCAAAGCGAATTCGGCTTGCACACCCGACGCATTCAGGCGGGCCGCCAGAGCGGTGGCGGTGTTCAGGAAGGAAGGCTGTCCGCGCGTGACGTGCGCCACGAGGTAATCTTGATGGACCTGAGAGCGGCGCGCAATGAGCGTCGTGACCATCGACGTTCCAACGCTGCTGCCGATATTGCGCATGAAGTTGACGAGGCCGGCTACGTTGCCGCCCTTCTCCGTCGGCACTCCGATGTAGGAAGTCAAATTGATGGGCACGAACAGAAAGCCCAGACCAAACACTTGAATCAGGCGCAGGAGGCTCGCGCTCAGGAAGCTGATTTGAAGATCGAGTTGCCGGCTCGAAACGTACATTCCCACCGAGAGCGTCAGCCAGCCGAACGCCACCAGATAGCGCGCCTGCACCTTGGAAGAGAGCACCCCCGCCACGGGCATTAGAAACAGCAGCAGAAGACCGCCTCCCGAAAGCACCAATCCGGCCGACTCCGCTGTGTAGCCCATCAGCGACTGCAGGAACAAAGGCATCATCACCAGACTCGAGAACAGCAGGATTCCCAGCACGAACATCATCACGTTCGCGCCAAGGAAATTCAAATTCCTGAAGAGATGCACGTCCACGATCGGGCTCTTGTGAAACCACTCCCAGATCGCGAACGACACGAGCCCCACTCCCGCGAGAATCATCAGGGTGACGATGAAATGCGACCCGAACCAGTCGTCCTCCTGCCCCTTGTCGAGCATCACCTGGAGAGCTCCGACGCCCAGCGCCAGCAGAGAAATCCCCATGTAGTCAAACTTTGATCTTCCACTCGCGAGCCGTTTCGCCCAGGGAGGGTCATCGACCAGCCGATAGACCAGCAGGAGCGTCAGAATGCCGATTGGCAGGTTGATGAAGAAAATCCAGCGCCACGTATAGTTGTCCGTGATCCATCCGCCCAGTGTCGGTCCAATCGTGGGGGCAATCACCGCAGTCACTCCATAGAGGGCAAACGCCAGGCCGCGCTTTTCGGGAGGGAATATGTCCGCCAGGATCGCTTGCGCCATCGGTTGAAGCCCGCCGCCGCCCGCGCCTTGCAGGATTCGAAAGAAGATTATCGCTCCAAGGCTCGGTGCGATGCCGCATAACAGGGAGCTGACCGTGAAAATCACGAGGCACGACATGAAAAATCGCTTGCGCCCGAGAGCGCGGGCGAACCATCCGCTCACGGGCAGCACGATGGCGTTCGATACGAGATAAGAGGTGAGCACCCACGTGCTTTGATCGTTGCTCGCGCCAAGGCTGCCTGCCATGTAGGGCAGCGCAACGTTGGCGATGCTGGTATCGAGCACCTCCATGAACGCCGCCAACGCCACCACAACCGCGATCAGCCACGGGTTGAACCGCGGCCGCCAGACGTCGGGCGGAGGTAATGGCGCGACGTCAGTTGGTGCTGCGCGCTCGGACGCGCTTCCGGGGCTTTCAGGTGTATCCGCCATGAGCTCGAATCCGGAGGCCTGTGCAGGGAAGCTCCGGTGCAGGA
>DATJNK010000011.1:0-169164 GCA_035508215.1 Verrucomicrobiia bacterium
AGGAGGGTTTGATGCCCAGGTATCAAATAGGCAGTCTTCGCAAGATAATGCGCGCGGAGGGTCTGACGTGGATGCTTCGCTATTACGCTACTCGCTCGGATGGGAAACGAGTCGAACGCACGACCGCAGTAGGTCTTGTCAAAGATATCGGTTCCAGCCCAGCGGATGCATCGAGAGAAGTCGATCGTCAGAAGCTGCGCGAAACCATCAACCAATTACAGCCCTTCGAAGGCAAGCCGAGGACGTTTGGTCAACTCTGCCAGGACTATATCGTGAACGAACTGAGAATCGACCAAACAGAATCAGCGCGTCCAAAGGCGTTTCCCACAGTCGAGACCTACGAGCGACATCTGATCAATCGCATCATTCCACGTTGGGGGAAGTTGGCTCCCTTAGCTGTGGAATCGCGAGAGGTAGAGGCGTGGTTTCGCGAGCTCCGCAAGGGAATGCACAGAAGAAGGTGAAAGGGTTAGCCGATCCAACGATCGACAAGATTCGCCGCATCATGAGCCTGGTCTTCAAGCACGGGCAGCGATGCAATTTCCTCCCTCGCCAACAGGAAGGCAATCCCATGAACTGGGTGAGCCAACGAACCACGAGCGATTACCGGGCGATAGTCATGACGCCCAAGCAAGCGTTCGAGGTTCTTCTGAATATTCCAGAACCAAGGCGCACGTTAACTCTAAGCGACGCGGCAACTGCTCTGCGGGTATCAGAACTGTTGGGCTTGATGTGGATGGATCTCGATTTCGAGGGGTTGGTGATTTACGTGAGACGAGCTTATGTGTGGGGAAGATTCAAGGAGCCGAAGTCGAAAGCGTCAAAGGCTCCCGTTCCCATGCATCCGCTTTTGGCTGGCTTCCTCCTCGCATGGCGCGAGAGAACGAAGTATGCCAAGGAAAGCGACTATGTGTTTCCCAGCGTAAAGCTGAGAGGCAAGAAGCCGCTGTCCGCTTCCATCATGGTGCAGAAATACTTGCGCCCCGCAGCCATCAGCGCCGGTGTAATTTCTGCGAACTGGAAGGGGCGCTTCGGTTTTCACAACTTTCGCCATTCACTGGCGACGGCCCTAGTGAAGCTGAAAGTGGACCCCAAAACCGTGCAGGGTGTTCTGCGGCACGAGGACTTTGGCACAACGATGGAACTCTATGCACAGTCCGACATGGACTCCATGCGGGATGCGCAAGGCAAGTTCCTGGAACAGCTCATGGGGGACAGAATTCACCTGCTCACAGAGCGAGTTCAGTGAGAATCATGGGTTAGAACGTGGGTTGGAAATTTCTGCTCTCGACCGCTAAGTGCTTAAGAATGATGGTGGCCAGGGACGGAGTTGAACCGCCGACGCCAGCCTTTTCAGGGCTGCGCTCTACCACCTGAGCTACCTGGCCACGTTTTCGAAACCCGCTCGACGCGGGCTGCGAGGAATCTTTCCCTTCACGCTGCGTTTGGCGGAATCGCCGACCGGATCATGCGATCCGGCGGAAGCTTGCGGGACGCTCGATTATAGCAATGCTCCGCGCCTTCGCTCAATGCCACACCCTCTCGCGCGTAACCCAGCGGGCACAAATCGGTTCATCGCAAACAGGTGTCAAATCCCAAGCCGCGCCTCTGCGATCGCGCGGTCGACAACACCGAATCTGCCCGCTACCCCGCGAATCCTTTCACAAATTCCACCAGGCTCCGCAGCGCAATCCCCGACGGGCCCTTCGCGATCCACGGCTTCTGGTCTTCCATCCACGCCGTGCCCGCGATGTCGAGGTGAATCCACGGCGTATCCTCGGCGAACTCTTTCAGGAACATCGCCGCCGTGATCGCGCCGCCCCAGCGCCCCCCGGTATTCATGATGTCGGCGATCGACGAGCGAATCTGCTCTTTATATTCGTCGTCGAGCGGCATGCGCCACATCTTTTCGCCCGCCTTCTGATTGGCGGAGTGAAAGCGCTCGTACATGTTGTCGTCGTTGGCGAAGACTCCGGCGTTGGCGTAGCCGAGCGCCACCACGACCGCGCCTGTCAGCGTGGCAGCGTCGACCAGGTTCGTGCATCCAAGTTGTTTCGCGTAATGCAGGCCGTCGGCCAGAACCAGGCGTCCCTCGGCATCCGTATTGATGATCTCAATCGACTTGCCCGACATGGCGATCTGCACGTCGCCCGGCTTCTGCGCTTTGCCCGACGGCATGTTTTCCGTGGCGCACACGATGCCGATGACTTTGACTCTCGGCTTCAGCAGCGCGATGGCGCGCATGGCGCCGATCATGGTCGCTCCGCCGGCCATGTCATATTTCATTTTCTCCATGCCGTCGGCCGGCTTGATCGAGATGCCGCCCGTGTCGAAGGTAATTCCCTTCCCCACCAGGCCTAGCATCGGCTTCTCGGGCGCGCCGGCGGGCTCATATTTCATGACGATCAGCGCTGGCGGCTCGTCCGATCCCTGGGCCACGCTCCAGAACGCGCCCATCTTCATCTCTTTGATTTTGTCCGGACCGTACACTTCACATTTCAGTCCAACCTCGGCGCACATTTTTTTCGCGCGTTCGGCCAGGATGGTTGGCGTCATCCGGTTCGACGGCTCATTCACCAGGTCGCGCACAAAATTCTGCGATTCGCCGATGATCTGCGCTTCTTGCGCGGCCTTTTCCAGCGCCGCTTTATTGCCAGAGACCACCACCGTCAGGCCATCAATCTTCTGATCCTTGCGGTCGCTGCGGTAGTAGTCGGGATCAAAATTGCCGACGAACGCGCCCTCCACGATGGCGTGGACCGCTTCTTCGGCAGGAACGCTCGGCGGCGCAATAAAGGCGAGGCTGCGCAGTCCGCGCGCCTTCAACGACCGGACGGCGGCTCCGGCCAGCCGGCGTAAATCGTAGGAGGAAAATTTCTTCGCGCTGCCGCCCGACATCAGCAAGAGCCGCTTCGCCTTGATGCCGGATGGCTTATGCAGCAGGTTCATCTCGAACGGCTTGCCGGTCAGTTCGCCGCTCGCCAGCAGATCGGCGGCAAACGACTGCACAGGCGCGTCAGCAGCCGCAACTTTGAGCTGCGGCTTGCTGTCTTTGCTGGCAGATTCTGCGCCGTCGAGAACAACCGCCACAAGCGCGTCAGTTTCCACATCGGATGGGGAAGACAGAGAGATAGTCGTCGTCATAGGCATCTTTTGATTATCTCAGTATCGTCGGCGCGAAGGGAAACGCGCAAGCGGGAGGAGCGCCCGCTCTGGACAAACCTCGAGCACGTCGGCCGAGAGCCGAATGCGAATCTTCCCTGCAACCGCACTCTGGCTATCGCTCGGGGATCAGCTCGCCAGCGCGCTCGGAAACCGGGTCTCGAAGTCGAGCAGGCCCACCCACTCCGGCGTGATGGTGATGCGCACCATCGCGGAGACCAGCGTGCGCAGCTGGCTCAGCCACGCCTGCGCCATCTCGGGACTGAAATATCGGTCGGCGCACGCCGCGTACTCCGGAACAATGCCCTCCATCGGTTCCAGCCGCGCCGTGCCGCGAATCAGCAGCACCTTGTGCGGGAATGTGTTGTCGTCGATCGTCAGGGAAACTTTCGGATTCTTCGCCAGCGCTTTCAGCTTGGGCGCCTTCGGCGGCGTCGCCATGACGATTTCGCGGCCATTCCAGTGAAACCAGATGGGAATGACGCGCGGCGTGCCGTCGGTCCACACGTAGGCGAGCCGGGCCGGGATTTTTGATTGCAGGAGCTGTTGCGAAGCAGGATGTTCGAGAAGACTGAGATCTCCTTGCCGAATCGGGCGCATAGGTCTGCACCTTTCTTCTGCGGACAAGTCCTTGCCGCAGATCCAGATCTTCGGCAGGGATTGTACTCCTTGGGTGTCGCAGGGATGAATCCGGAGTAACTCGAGCCGCCGACCGGGCCGGCGCCGAAGTCTGCTATCGCGTCTCCGGTTTGGACAGTTTCTGTTCCGCCGCTTCGTTCTTCGATCCTCCCAGATCCAGCCCGAAATGCGGCTCCGAGCGGGTTCCCGTCACTTTGAAAGGAATTTCCGCGCCCGCTCCATCCTTTTTGAAAAACGGGTCCACGGCCTTCAACAGAAGCGACTTCCAGCCGGTCGTCATCTGGGACAGTGTTGCCTGCAGCTTCAGCTTGCCGTGAAAATCAAACGTGTTGCCATCGAGGCTGTACACACCAGTGACGTCAGCATGCGTCCCGGGAACCACAAACTGCAGGCTTGAAAACGTGAACAAGCCCTGATCCAGGCGAAAGGTTCCCGACAACTCTGAGGGGACTCCGACCTCGACATGTTCCTGGGCCAGCCGCGGCTCACCCTGACTTCGCAAGCTGAGCGAATCGATGTGGTCCTGAATTTTCTTGTTGGAAAACTCCCCGTTCGGGATCCTGAAGCTGCCATCCAGCCACAGACGATTCGCAACCTCCTCCGGGCCCGGAGGCAGGCTCATGCGGGTGTGCATCTCGATGTCGCCACTCAGGACCGGAGGATCCGTCTTCACCCCCAGCTGCAACAGGTCTTCAATCCGCGCGTGATCCATCACCACATTCAGCTCAATGTCGTGGCCCGGGGGATCTTTCACTCGAATCACCTTGCCGTTCGCCGTAAACGATGTGTGCAGGAATCGCGCCCGGACCGGCTCGAGATAAGTGTCCCCATCGGTTCCGTCGACGATCGCGTGAAAATCGGTGTGCAGCGCAACCGGATGTCCAGCGCTGGCGAGGCGGAAGTCTGGAGTGTCCGTCGCTCCCTCGACTTCAATCTTTCCCAGCTTGCCGCGGTAGCTCCCGGTCGACGAGAGAATCCCGCTGATTCCTTTCAGCGTCCCCAGGTCCGCATGCGTGAAAGAATAGTTTCCCGACACCGGGCTCTCGCCCGGATCATCTTCGCGAAACGGACCAAACGACCCCTCCGATTGAATGTTCCCCACCGGCTTGGGATTGACCAGCGTGGCGTCAAAGCGCAGCGGCTGCCCCGGCCCGATCTCCCGCAGCACCAGATCGCTGATATCGAAGTCGAGCGGCTCCTTTCCCGGCTTGCGCGTGTTGACAATCAGCTGCGTGTCGCGGCAGACGAATTTGTCGACTGTGATGCTGATCTTCTCTTTATGTTTGCTGGCGCGTGAGCCGGGCTCATTCACCCGCGGCCGATCTTCCTTCGGAGGAATGTTCAGCACGAGGCCCTGCAGTTGGACCGTATCCACGTGCATCGGCGTCCGGAACAGCCCGAATACGCCCGTCCGAAACCGAAACTCCGGCAGGCTGATCAGCGGCTGCACTCCGGGTTCGCTCGGATTGGGATCGGCCGGCCCAAAAATCTTCAATCCCTTGCCCGAAACCTGGAGGCCGTCCACGACGGAAACGTCCAACTCCGCCAGTTCAACTTTGGTCTTGAAGCGCGTTTCGAGGCTCTCGATCACCCGTGCGCGTATGATCGGCTCGGCATGCGCGATCACCCGGCGCACAACCAGAACCGCCGCAGTCCCCACAACCATCAGAACTCCGAAAATCCAGAGCCAGCGCCGGCCAAGCGGGCGCCGTCCCTCGCGAGAGGCAGGCGGAGGCGTTGCCGGGGAGACAGCCATGGGTCCATTAGAGCAGCAAATCAGTTTGAAGAGTCAATCCGGGGATTCCTGCACCTGCCGGGGTGCCAAGGCCTCAGGCTCAGAGAACAACGATGGTGATGCCGAGGTTGCGCCGGCCCATATCCGGATCGTGCTTGAGTTCCTCGTGAATGTGCAGCAGCTTCCAGGTCGTCTCGTCCGACTTTGCCCAGTTCTCGCCAAAAATGCACCCATGGATCAGGCCGGCGTCTGCCATCTCGCACAAGCGCGCCTGCACCGCCACGCGAATGTCTCCACCAATTCCGCTTGAGCCATAGCCATGAATCACTTTGAGAAATCGCACCTGCTGCTGGCGGGCACTGGACAGTTCGCGATCTAGGCGCAGTAATGCCTCAGAGACCCCCGGCATGCCGGACTTGAGATTCACCGTCTTGATGGCGCTAGCTTCGATTCCGTCCGCGCGCGATCGCCTCGCGTGCTTCCTTGTCGGCGGTCCGCCGGCGCTCGGTTTCCCGCTTATCCCAGAGCTGTTTGCCTTTGGCCAAAGCGAGTTCCACCTTCACCCGGCCGTTCTTGAAGTACATGCGGGTCGGGATCAGCGTCAGCCCCTTCTGTTGCGTCTTCCCCACCAGCTTGCGAATCTCGTCCCGGTGCATGAGCAGCTTGCGCGTCCGCAAAGCCGCGTGGTTTGAGTAACTTCCGTGTTCATACGGGCTGATATGGCAATTCAGCAGCCAGAGTTCACCGTCCTTGACCAGCCCGTAGGAGTCCTTCAGGTTGGCCCGCCCGCCTCGAATCGACTTCACTTCGGTACCCGTCAGGGCAACCCCGGCTTCAAATTTTTCCAGCAAGAAATAGTTATGCGAAGCGATCCTATTGACAGCAGCATCACGCTGGCCACTGGCGGTCGGGTCTCGGCGCGGCGATTTCTCCGGGTTTGGCTTGGTCGGGTGGGTCGATTGGCGAGCCATGGGCGAACTCAATCTTAGCAGCAGGACTCTGGATGGGCGCTGAGGGCCCGTGGGGCGCAGCCACGCCCCGGCTAGCTCCCTTCGCCCCGGTGGTCCTACGACCAAAGAGTGTAAATGCCGAGCATACAAGCACTTCGGGAGCCAGAAGGAGCGATGCTATAATCGCTGCAACCCAGCGTTTGTCGAGCGATGGGCTCAGATTTTTCGCATGCCAGGGCTGCCGGATGCGTCAATGCAGGACTAATGTGCCTGTTCAGCACTTCCCCCCAACGAGGACCATCTCAGTGACTTTTCTGTCCACGAGGAACTTATGAGACGCCTGATGCGGCCGGCGGGATTGTTGCTGCTGCTGGCATTTCTCGTCGCTCCCGTCTTGGCCGATAAAGCTAAGGATGTATACGCCAAAGGTCAGGACGCGGAGGCGCGCCAGAACTATCTGGCCGCTTACGAGTTCTACAAGCAGGCCTATGACCTGAAGCCCAAGGATCTTCGCTACCGGGCATCGTTTGAGCGGATGCGCTTCGAAGCCGCTGCGGCCGTCGTCCACCAGGGTCAGGAACTGGTGCGGCAGGGCAAGCTCGACGATGCGGTCGCGGACTTCCAGAAGGCGCTGGCCATCGACCCATCCTTGTTTATCGCCCAGCAGGAACTGACCCGCACCCTGAAGCTGATCCAGGACCAGAAGAATCCGCCGCCGCAGGCTGCGGGGCCTCCGACGGGCCTGGAGCGCGAGATCGCGGACGCGGGCGGCCCGGTCGAACTGGCCCCCATTTCGAATGTCCCCATCACCGTCAAGCTGACCGATAAGTCTGATATGGTCTACCGCACCATCGGACAATTGGCGGGCATCAACGTCCTGTTCGACCCCGACTACATCCCGAAGCCGATCAAAGTCGAACTGAACGGAGTCACTCTCGAAGAAGCTTTGGAAATCACGGCGCTGGAATCGAAAACTTTCTGGCGGCCCGTCACCAAGAACACGATTTTTGTCGCCCAGGATAATCCGGCCAAGCGCAAAGAATTGGAACAAAGCGTCCTCAAAACTTTCTATCTATCGAATCTCTCGGCGCCGACGGAAATCCAGGACGTGGTCAACGCGATTCGCGCCATGCTCGATGTGCAGCGCGTGCAGCAACTGCTCTCGCAGAATGCGGTGGTTGTCCGCGGAACTCCCGATCAGATTGCCCTGGCCGAAAAACTGGTCGACGATCTCGACAAGCCGCGTCCGGAAGTCGTGATCGATATCGCAGTCATGCAGATCAGCAAGGACCGTTCCCGCACGCTGGGTTTGAATCCGCCCAGCAGCGCCACCGTCACCTTGCAGAGCAATATCAACAATACGAACACGACCACCACGACCACCACGACCACCGACACCACGGGCACAACCACCAACGGCCTGAATCTGAACACCCTGGGGAACCTGAACGCAACCGACTTCCAGGTCACGATTCCTTCGGCTAACCTCTCCGCGGTGATGAGCAACAGCGATACCAAGCTGATCCAGAATCCGCAGATTCGCGCTCTCGACGGCCAGAAAGCTTCTCTTAAGATCGGCGATCGCGTGCCGGTCGCCACCGGATCGTTTCAGCCCGGCATCGGCGGCGTCGGCATCAATCCTCTGGTCAACACTCAGTTCCAGTACCTCGATGTGGGCGTCAACATCGATGTGACGCCCCACGTGCATGCCGACGGCGAAATCACCCTCAAGATCCTGATGGACGTGTCCGCCGTCACCGGCCAGCAGAATATCGGCGGCATCAGCCAGCCCATCATCGGACAGCGCAAGATCGAACACGAGATCCGCCTCAAGGATGGCGAAGCCAATCTGCTCGGCGGCATCATGGAAGACCAGCAGACCAAGCAACTCAGCGGCATTCCCGGCCTGGCCCAGATTCCCATCCTTCGCTACTTGTTCGGGCAGACCACGCAGGATCATTCGGAAAATGAAATCGTCTTTGCCATCGTTCCGCACATCATCCGCGGCACCGACATCACGGCAGAGAATCAGCGCGCGATTGATATTGGAACGGCGAACACGATCGAGCTTCGCCACGTGAACCGTCCCACGCCCGCGCCCGCGGCAAAGATCGAACCTGCGAACCCGCAGACGCAGGCCGCCCCGGCTCCGGCCGCTCAGCCGCCAGCGAATCCGAATCAGCCTCCCGCCAACCAGCCGCCTTCAGCCGCTTCGCCCGCGCCCAACGCCAGCAACGGGCCGACCCCGAGCTTCACCTTCGATCCGCCGACTGTCCAGGCCACCAAGGGCGGCACCTTCGCGGTCAACCTGATGATCTCGGGAGCGCAAAACGTCTATTCCGTCCCCGTGCAGCTGAACTACGACCCGAAGTTGCTGCAACTGGTCAACGTCTCGAACGGCGGATTCCTCTCGCAGGATGGCCAGGCCGTGGCGCTGGTTCACCGCGAGGATGACGCCCTTGGCCAGGTGCAGGTCACGGCCACGCGGCCGCCCGGCGCCGGCGGAGTTTCCGGCCAGGGTTCGGTGGTCACTTTAACTTTCGAAGCCAAAGCAACCGGCCAGACGCCTCTGACCGTTACACGAGGCGGGGCCCGCGATCCTGGACTGCAGGCCATCACGGTGAATGGCGCGCAAGCGGCGGTCGTCGTCCAGTAGAGCCGCGAGAAATCATCTCCGCCGGAAAGTAGCTCGGTCGAAGTGCGAGCCATGAAAACGCCAGCCATGCCGATCATTGTCGACGACCGAACACCGGTCCGGTCCTCCGGAACGCCGGTCCGCCGGCAACCCAGCCGCGGTTTCACGCTGATCGAGCTGGTGGTCGCGACCATGATCCTGACCATCCTCACGCTGATGGCGCTGCCTCTGGCGCGGGTCACGATTCAGCGGGAGCGGGAAAAGGAGCTTCGCCGGGCGCTCTGGCAAATGCGCGATGCCATCGACCGCTACAAAGACGCGGCCGACCGCAACGCCTTTCAGACCAAGGTCGATACCCAGGGCTACCCGCCCGATCTCGATACTCTGGTCAAGGGAGTCGAGATTGCCGGCGGCAAAAAACTGCGTTTCTTGCGTTCTATCCCTGAGGACCCGATGACGAAGAGCACCGACTGGGGCCTGCGCTCGATGCAGGACGATGCCGACTCCGACTCCTGGGGCGGACAGAACGTCTTCGACGTCTACACGAAATCGGAAGGCACCGCGCTCGACGGCACGAAGTACAAGGACTGGTAGATGCTGAGAACGGCGAACAATCTGGCGGCACCGAACCGGCTTGCTACGAGCGCGCGCACACGCCTGCGCCGCCGCGGCATGGCGGGCTTCACGCTGCTCGAGCTCATGATCGTCATCAGCATCATCATGATCCTGATGGCGGTCGCCATCCCCGTCTATAACCAGTCCATCGTCCAGGCGCGGGAAGCCGTGCTCCGCTCGAACCTGAGCACGCTCCGCGACGTCATCCAGCAATACACCCTCGACAAGCAGAAGGCTCCGCAGTCGCTCGATGACCTGGTGACGGCCGGTTATCTGCGCCAGATTCCGGTCGATCCCATGACCCGCCTGCCCAACTGGGAGGTCGTCCAGGAGGACTACCTGTTGGCCGTCGACCAGCAAGACCCCGGCATCACCGACGTGCATTCAGCCTCCACTGCCACCGCCAGCGACGGTACCGCCTACAGCACTTGGTGACCGCCAACCGCCTTAACCAGGAAAAGCCCAGCCGTTCACCCCGAAGATCCGCGCTCTCACTAGCGCGTCGACGGATCTCCCCTATAACACCCTCATCACTGGAAGACCGCGGGCGTCATCCTGCCGTTTGTAACCTGCCGCACCGGGCATTACCATCTAGCTATGCCCGTCGAAACCGAAACTCCCGCCTACACTTCCATTCGTGCCCCCCGCGGCAACCAGATCACCTGCAAGGGCTGGCAGCAGGAAGCCGCCATGCGCATGCTGATGAACAATCTCGACGAAGAAGTCGCCGAGCGCCCCCAGGACCTCGTCGTCTACGGCGGCACGGGCCGCGCCGCCCGCAGTTGGCAGGCCTACCGCGCCATCATCGAATCGCTGAAGACTCTCGCCAACGACGAGACACTGCTCGTCCAATCCGGCAAGCCGGTGGGCGTTTTCAAAACGCACGACCACGCGCCCCGCGTCCTGATCGCCAACGCCAACCTCGTCGGCCACTGGTCCAACTGGGAAAAGTTCAACGAACTGGAGCGCGCCGGACTGATGATGTTCGGCCAGATGACGGCCGGCTCGTGGATCTACATCGGCTCCCAGGGCATCGTGCAGGGAACCTTCGAGACATTTTCTGCCGCGGGCGAGCAGCATTTTGGCGGTGACCTCGCCGGCAAACTGATCGTAAGCGGCGGCATGGGCGGCATGGGCGGAGCCCAACCACTCGCCGCCACCATGACCGGCGCCGCGTTTCTCGGAATCGATGTCGATCCGGACCGCATCAAGAAGCGGCTGAAGACCGGCTATTGCGATTTCATGGTGACGACGCTCGACGAGGCACTGCGCATCCTGAAGAATGCCGTGCGCAAGAAAGAAAACGTCTCCGTCGGTCTGGTCGGCAATTGCGCCGACCTCATTCCCGAACTCGCCGAGCGCGGCGTCGTTCCCGACATTCTCACCGACCAGACCTCAGCCCATGATCCGTTGAACGGATACGTTCCCAATGGCGTGACGCTGGCCGAGGCGCTCGACCTGCGCAAACGCGATCCCAAGGCATATGAAGAAAAATCTCTCGACGCCATCGCGCGGCACGTCGAAGGCATGCTTCGCCTGCAGAAGATGGGATCGGTCACCTTCGACTACGGAAACAACATCCGCACCTTCGCCTTCCAGCGCGGCGTGAAGAATGCCTACCATTTTCCCGGATTCGTCCCCGCGTATATTCGTCCCTTGTTTTGCGAAGGCCGCGGGCCGTTCCGCTGGGCAGCCTTGTCCGGTGAACCTAGCGACATTCATGTGACCGACGATCTGGTTCTCGAGTTGTTTCCCGACAATCGCATCTTGCGGCGCTGGATCGATCTGGCGCGCAGGCGCATCAAGTTTCAGGGATTGCCGGCGCGCATCTGCTGGCTCGGATACGGCGAACGCGCCCAGTTTGGCCTCGCCATCAACGATCTCGTAAAGAAAGGCAAGATCAAGGCGCCCATCGTGATCGGCCGCGATCACCTCGACTGCGGATCGGTCGCGTCGCCCTTCCGCGAAACCGAAGGCATGAAGGATGGCTCCGACGCCGTCGCTGACTGGCCGCTACTCAATGCCTTGCTCAACACTGCGGCCGGAGCGTCGTGGGTCTCGATTCATAACGGCGGCGGAGTCGGCATCGGCTACTCGCTGCATGCCGGGCAGGTCACGGTTGCCGATGGCACCGAGATGATGGCGAAGCGCATCGAGCGCGTGTTGACCACCGATCCCGGCATGGGCATCATTCGCCACGCCGACGCGGGATACGAAGAGGCCAGGCAGTTCGCGCAGAAGGCGGGAGTCAAGATTCCCATGGGCCGTTGAGTTCCGGCCTCAGGACATCAACATCTTTCGAAGGTGTCATCGCGAGCAAAGCTGCCTTTCCAGCAGGCCGAGAGCCTGCCCTGAGCCAACCCGAGCATCGCCGAGGGGAGAGTCGAACGGCGATCTCCCTTACCAACGGCGGTATGAGCAGTTGAGACTGCTAGACTAGTGCTCAAGTGAGCTCCGCCAAAGTCCAGAACTCGAACCGCCCCTTCCTTCTTGCTAACATCGGCCAGCTGCTCACGCTGCGTTCCGAATCTCCCCTGCCCGGCCCGCGTCGCGGTCGCGAACTCAAGCAACTTGGCATCATCGAAGACGCCTCCGTGCTATGCATGGGCGGCAAGATCGTCTCCGTCGGCACCACCCGCAACGCGCTGCGCGATCCTTGGATTCGCAAGAACCGCAAGACGATCACCGAGATCGATTGCACAGGCAAGGTGGTCGTGCCCGGCTTCGTCGATTCGCACACCCATCCTGTTTTTATCGATCCCCGGCTCACCGACTTCGAAAAGCGCATCCAGGGCGCTTCCTACGAAGAAATTGCGGCGGCCGGCGGAGGAATCCGTTCCAGCCTCGATGGCGTGCGCAAGGCCGCAAAACGCGAACTGGCCGCGCGCGTTCGAGCCGCCCTCGAAGGCATGGCCGTGCACGGCACAACCACCGTCGAAGCCAAATCCGGCTACGGACTTACGGTCAAGTCCGAACTGAAGTCGCTCGAGGCGATCAAAGATGCCGCCGCCTCCTGGCCGGGCACCGTGATTCCCACGCTGCTCGGCGCCCACGTTGTGCCCAAAGAATTTCGTGCCCGCTCCCGGAAATATGTCGACCTCATCTGCAACCAGATGATTCCGCAGGCGGCGCGCCGCAAACTCGCGCAATTCGTCGACGTCTTCTGCGACCAGGGAGCCTTCACGGCCGAAGAGGCCGAACAGATTTTCGCCGCTGCCGACAACCACGGTCTGAGCGTCCGCGCTCACATGGGTCAGCTTTCGGAAACCAGTCTCTGGCCGCTCCTGCGCTTTCATCCGGCGTCGTTTGACCACATGGACCACGTCAACCAAGACGACATTCCGCAACTGGCCAAGTGCGACACCGTAGCTACCTTCGTTCCCGGAGCGAACTATTTTCTGGGATGGAAGGAATTTCCCGACGCCCGCCGTCTCATCGACGCGGGTGTGGCCGTCGCGCTGGCGACCGACTACAATCCCGGCACCTCGCCGACCATCAGCATGCCGATGGCGATGTCGCTGGCCTGCACGCACATGAAAATGTCGCCGGCGGAAGCGATCGCAGCCGCGACCATCAACGGGGCGCATGCGCTCGGCGTGGCTGACCGCAAGGGCAGCGTCGAAGCCGGCAAGGATGCCGATCTCGCCCTCTTCGCCGTCGCTGACTATCGCGAGATTGCCTATTGGTTTGGCGTGAACCGCTGCGAACTGACGCTGCTCAACGGCATACCCGCCGAACGCCCTCGCACTGCGGCAAGGTAATTCCGCATGGCATCAGCGTTATCCCTCACGGCATCACTGGCAGCACCAGATGCGAAGGCAGGTCGGGCGAGCAATAGATCCGTTGCGTCGCCTGCACAAAATCCGCCGCCGTCGCCTGATAGATGCTGGGCACAAACTTCTGCGGATTGCGGTCGATGACCGGGAACCACGTCGACTGAATCTGCACCATGATCCGGTGGCCCTTCAGGAAAACGTGGTCGTGATCGCGTAGCGAGATGTTCCACTCCGTCGGCTTGTTCGGGGTCAGCGGATGCGGTTTCTCGAAGCTCTCCAGGTAGCGTCCGCGGCGGACCTCCATCGCGATCGGCAGTTCATAGCCGTTGAGCGACTGTGCGTATTGCCCGGGCCGCGGCCCGAATTCGGGGTTCCAGTCATCTTTCTGCGCATCCTGCGGAAACACGTCGATCAGCTTCACGATGAAGTCGCTGTCGCTGCCTGACGTCGACGCAAACAGGTCGGCCGCAAGCGGACCCGTCACCGTGAGATCGTGATCGAGAGGCGCGCTCACGAACGACAGCACGTCCGGTCGCCCGTCGACAAAGCGCTGGTCCGCAACCTCCCATGTCCGCCAATCGCCCCCGGGATACGTCGGAGAAATCGGCCGCTGCCGGTACGGCACCGGGTTCGCCGGATCCGAAACGTACTCGCGGTAAGTTCCGCCGTCCTTGTCCGACTCCGGCGGATGAAACGACACGGTTCCGTCCGCATGCAAATAAAGTTTCGCGGCTCTGGCTTCCTTTGGAGGCCATGCCGCATACGTATGCCACGTATTCGACCCGCTCTCGAAGGTGCTCGCCTGCCACGCCGGCTTCTCACCCGTTCCATGCAGGTAATACCGGAAAAATGGCGCTTCGATGTTTTCCCGGAATTCGCGCGCCGTTTCATGGCCTCCAAACGGGATGATCCCGATGCCGTCGCCTTGAGGACTTTGCCACTCGCCGTGATACCACGGCCCGGCAACCATGAAGTTAGTGTGGTCGGGATCATTCTCCTCCGCGTGCCGGAAAATCTGCCACGGCCCCCACGGATCTTCCTGATCCCAGAAGCCGGCCACATTGAGATTTGGAACCGTCGACGCGTGCAGCTGATTGACCCAGGCTTCCTTCTTCCAGAACTCGTCGTAGTCCGGATGCTCGACCGTCGAATTCCAGTACGGAATCGACCCGTGCAGATACTTCGCGTTGATGTTCAAGAGTGGTCCCAGATTCAAATACCACTCATAGGTGTCATAAGTCTCGAACTCGAAGTGCGTGTTCTTGTTCTTGTCCGACTGCTCCATCACCGCGTATTCGAAGTCGTAACTTTCGCGCAGCGCGCCGAAGCGATGATCGTCATCGTTCATCCACTGGTCGACCGGTGACGCCTGCTCGCTCGCCGCCTTCAGCGCCGGATGCGGGTGCAGCAGAGCCAGCGCCGTGGTCAGGCCGTCGTAAGACACTCCGTACATGCCCACCTTCCCGTTATTGTTGGGAACGTTCTTCACCAGCCAGTCGATCGAGTCGTAAGCGTCGGTGGTCTCGTTGGTGGCTTTGGGATTGCTCAAATCCACCCACGACGACAGATTGAATACGCCTTCCGACTTGAACCTTCCCCGCAGGTTCTGGATGACGAAGATGTAGCCATCCTGCGCCAGCTCCTTCCACGAAGGCGGCAGCTGCTCCGGAGGTTTCTCCGGAACTCCATACGGCGTGCGTCGAAACAAGATGGGCAGCGGCCCGTTTTGATCCACCGGCGTGAGAATGACCGTCTGCAGGTGAACGCCGTCGCGCACCGGGATCATGACTTCCCGGAGCGTGAAGATGGGTTTGTGTTCCGCCGGCGCGCCCGTCTGTTGCGCAACCGCGCAGAAAACCGCGAGCAGGGGAAGAATGGACCGCACAAGCAGTGAGCGCAAGAGTCGCCTCCAGCTGGATTTCGGATGAGCCGCGAGTATATCAATCAGCCCGGCAGCGGAAAAGCAACCGGACGAAGCCAAAATTCCGCCGATTCGAAGGAGAGTCGTTCACCTCCCTCAGAACAGCCGCCCGATCGAAAAATTCACCCGGCTTTGGCCCGTCGGACTGACGCTTCCCGCCAGCGTAACCGGACCGACAATCGTATCGGCTATCACTCCGAGATTGAACGTCCCGCGCACCGCCACCGGCCCGTAGTTGTCGGTGGCCGTGCCGAACGCCGTGCCCGCCTCGTACCAGCCGCCCCAGTAGATTTTCCCTCCCACCAGTTGCGGCAGCCGATAGAGCTCGCGCCGGAATCCAAGCGACGAATAGGCGTAGTGATTCCCCAGAAATTCCTGCGGCAAGTAAGCTCCCAGATGAAACGGCCCGCCCAGCGCGAAGACCTGGAACGGCCCGGCCGAGCCGCGAAACGTGGTGCCTCCTGAAGCCGCCAGAAACAGCGACGTTTTGTCGCCGAGCGGCACAAAACCCGAACTCTGCACCTCCAGCTGGCCGATGGGATGCGCCAGCCCCGGACTCTGCAAAACCCGCGACAGCGTGGCGATGACACGAGCTCCACTGCTCGGAACCGAGGGACTGTCCTGCCCGTCCCAAACGTAGCGTGCGCGGAATTCCCCGGTGCTTCCATCCACCACCGGCAGGCCGGCGCTGCCGATCAATGGAGCCAGCTTCCCGCTGAAAATCTCGTAGCCGATCCGGAATTCGCTGCGGCGGCCGGAGTTGTAGCCGATGTCAAATCCGCCTCCGGCGCGTTCGTCGCCGAACACAGCCGCCCGCGTCAACCCGGTAAAGGAATTGCGCGCAAATTTCGACGCGAAGGCGTAAGGCGCGACGAAGAAGCGCGACTGCGCCACCGGCTGGTAGAACTCGGTCGCCGCCAGGTTGCTCGACCCGAAGAGAAGATCGTTACGCCATTCGCCGCCGTGATCGGCAAAATCCATGAAAGTCACCCGCGCCCCGGCGGAAAAATCGAAAGCTGCCACTCCCGATCCATCCACGTTCACCGCCAGGTCCACAAACGGCGGGCCATACGATTTTTCGTGCGTAGTGACGCGCAGCCCGGGCACGTCATTCTGCGTGAACCCCTCATAGCCGAGGCGGTCGAACTGGCCTTCGCCCGCCACTCGCGTCAACTGCATGTTGAGCTTCGGCAGGTCGGCTTCCCCGTGAAGCGCGCGGCTGATCCTGCGCTCGATGCGGCGATTCGCGCTCGGATCAGGCCCGGTAACTGCGACCACGCCCACCGTTTTCGGCTGCGGACGCTTTCGCGCCTCGCGTTCCGCCAGATACTGCTGCCACTCTGCCGGATCCTGAATCGCATAGGGCAGCAGTGCCGCAGCCTGGCTGGCCGCGCTCTTGTACCCCAGCTGGATGAGTTCATTGGTGCGGTCATAGTCAGTGACCGAGAAACCGGTCGTGTCGACCGTGACCACGGCCTGGGCCAGCGCCAGCGAGTGCCGCTCATTCTGCGTAATCATGATGTCGACTGCGCGCGTGAGCATCCCCGTCAGTGAATCGAGCTGTGCCCGATTGGCCGGCGGCGTGCGCAAGTCCACCGCAATTACCACGTCAGCATCCATGGCTTGCACCGTTTCCACCGGAATGTTTTCCACCATGCCGCCGTCGGCGAGCACGTGGCCGTTGATCTCAATCGGAGTAAACACTCCGGGAATCGCCATCGAAGCCCGAACCGCCTTGCCGAGCGCTCCATCCTTGAGCACAACTCCCTGCCCGCTCAGCATGTCGGTGGCCACGCAACGGAATGGAATCGGCAAGTCGTCGAAGCTGGCCACCCGGGACTCGGGAAAAGCGAAGCGGTCGAGCCACAGCCCGACATTGAGTCCGGGATTCAGTCCGTTCGGTCCGCTTAAACCGTGTTTCAGGCCGAGTTGCGCCTCGACCAGAAAGTCGCGCCGGTCCTGCTTGCGGCGGTAAGAAAGTTGCGAGTACGTGGGCTCGGGAAGAAAGGCTTCGTCCCAGTTAATTTTCAGAGCGAAATCGTGGATCTGACTTGGCGACATGCCGGTGGCATACATCGCGCCGATGATCGCTCCCATGCTGGTTCCAGCAATGCGATCCACGGGAATGTGGTTCTCTTCCATCCACTGGATCACTCCGATCTCGGCCAGGCCCAGAGCGGCGCCTCCACTCAGCGCCAGCCCGATGCGCGGCCGTTGCGGCCGGACGCTGGCAGCCTGGGACTCCACCGGAGCCGACGCAGCCTCCTGCGCCGCAATGGAAGTTGGCGACGCCATGCAAAACCAGCCGAGGAACACCATCGAAATCAGAATTGGGTGGCGAGTCCTATCCATCGTGTACTCCTGAACCTAAAGATGCTTCCTTCGCGAAGAAACAATGAGGTGAGAGGAAAAGGTTAGCAGGTTTGCGCGGCGCGAGTCAGGATCGCGCGGCTCGAAATCGCTCAATTCGGCTTTGGCGCCGCAGCTTGTATCGCCTGGCCGTAGACATTCTTGATAGCGGCGACCACCGCTTCCGGCCGATCGATCTGGATGTAGTGCGAACTGCCCTTGACGATCGTCTCGGTGCCGCGCGTCGAAAGATGACTCAATTCCACCTGCATTTTCTCCCAGGCATCATTCGTCACTTTCGCCACATCCGGAGGCAGATCGGCCGAAGGTCTGTCGGGATCGTGAGAGAGCACTGCCAGCGGCATATCGCCGAGCGAGCCCGTGGCCGCCGTCTCCGCAGCGCTCCGGGGAAAAGATTTGATTTCTGCCATGTTCTCAAATGCAGTTTGAAAATTGCATTCTGCCGCGCGCAGCACCGGGTCGTCATCGCACAGATCCATCAGGCGCGGAAGGCCGAAAGGCATCGTGTAAGCCACGAACTCCGCATCGCGCAGCCAGCTTCCTTCCATCGCTTTCAATTCCGGCGGAAAACGGTTCTCCTGGTCGGGATGCGATGCGTCCACCAGCACCATGCCGGCGACTTCGCCGCGAAACCGGCTGGCAAAAAGGCGCACGTCGTATCCACCCATGGAATGGCCCACCAGGATATAAGGCGGCGAGACGCTCGCCGCTTGCAGCAGGGCATGCAATTGCTCCGCGAACACCCGGCTGGTGCGTGGGCCCGAACTTGTCTCGCTGTATCCGATGCCGGCACGATCGTACGAACAGGTGCGGGTGAACTTCGCGACCTCGGGCTGCACCTTGCGCCACGACAAAAAGGAATCGCCCAGCCCCGATTCGAAAATCACGACCGGCATCCCCTGGCCAGCGCAGTCGATGTGCATCTTCCGGCCGCCCACATCGACCAACTGGCCGGTCATGGGATTGAAGCGCCGGTCGCGCGTCTCCGAAATGTTTTCGTAGATGACGCCGGCGATTGCCAGGAACAGGATTCCAATGGCCACCACAAGCAGGATCCGCCGAGGTACCGAGAGGGACGTCGATGTCGCGCTTTGAGTCATGGCAAGAATCGGAAGCAACGCCGTACCGAACCTGTCGTGCCATTTTCGATCGCGGGCATTCTACATGACGGGCGGAACCGTGATGCCCAATACGGCCAGGGCCCGCAGGAGTTCGCGCCGAACCACTGCAACCGTCATCAGCAGGAACTGCTTTTTCTTTTCATCGGCCTCGCTGAGTATCGGATGCCGATGGTAGAAGGTGTTGAATAACTGTCCAAGCTGAAACACGTGTTTCGCGAGATACGCCGGCTCGGTCGTGCCCACGCATTCGCCCACCACGTACGCGGTTTTCGACGACGCCAGCCAGAGTTCCCAGATCTCGTTGCCATCGGCTCCGCCCAGGTACGCCGCCAGATCGGCCTCTGAGAGACTCGGCGACACCTCGGCAAGAAAGCGATCGGGATCGATTTCTGCCTTGCGGAAAATACTCGCCGCCCGTACCACCGCATACTGCGCGTACGGTCCGGTCTCGCCTTCGAAGCTCAGCGCGTCTTTGAAATCGAAGGCGATCACCGACTGCTTCGTGTATTTGAGCATGAAGTAGCGCAGGGCGCCGATGGCGATCTGCGTCGCAATCTCCCGCCGCTCATCGTCTGCGATCTGCGGATGCCGGGAATCCACCTCCGTCCTGGCCGAGGCAATCAGCTGGTCGAGCAGATCGTCCGCCTTCACGCCGAATCCCTTGCGGCCGCTGACTTCGATATACGACCGCGTCTTGTCCTCGTCACTCAGGCTGTAGCCCAGTTCGGCGGCGCAGCGCGGCGTCAGCGCGACCATCTCGTAGGAAAAATGCGTGTAGTGGTCGGCGGCCTCGTTATGCCCAAGTTCCCGCAGCGCCTCGATCACCGTGCTCTGCGCTTCGGATTGCCGGGCGTCGATCACGTTGTAGATCTCCGCGACATCGCCGAAATGCGGATGATCTTTTTCTCCGTCGGTGGTTGAGATCCAGCAGTCGTGGCCGTTCGGATAGCGATAGAACTTGCGATAGCCGAAATCCCGCCCCAGCAGCCCGAACTTCCACATGTGATACGCGATGTCTTTCCCGACATAGCCCACGGTGCCGTTGGAGCGGACGATCACCTTCTGGTCTTCTTCGGAAATGTCGTTTGCCTCTGTGTTCTCTGCATTCTCCGTGGTTTCCGTTTTTGTGCCTGCCCGCCGCATCACCCAGCAGCCCTTGTTCTTGCCCTCATTTTCGAAGGTCAGCACCCCGGCTTCCTTCAGCTTGCTGAAAGCCCCGTCCCAGAAACGCAACCGCAGGATCTCGCTCTCGCGCGGCAGGAAGTCGTATTCGATCTCCAGCCGGTCCATGGTCTCGAGGTGGCGCCGCAGGACGGCCACCGAGATCAGCTCGGCAATCGCCGCGGTTTCGTTGTTTCCCGCTTCGATCGCATGCAGCGTCTGGAGCCGCGCCTGCAGGTTCTGCTTGTCTTCTCCGTACCACTGCGAAACCCGCGCGTAGAGATCCCAGCAGTAGTAATCAAACCGCGGCTTCGCGATCAGGGCTTCGATCTCCGCCCGCGATTTCTTTTCCAGCTCCAGAAATCCAACCACCACGTCGGCCACCTGCACGCCGGTGTTGTCGATGTAGTTCTGAATGTCCACTTCCCTTCCCGCAAAGCGCAGCAGCCGGACAAATGTATCGCCCAGAATGGCGTTCCTGAGATGCCCGATATGCGCCGCTTTGTTGGGATTGATGCTGGAGTGTTCGACCAGTATTTTGCCTGCAGGAACGCCAGCCTCGGGTTTCCGGTCGGCGGCCAGCGCGCCGGCCATCCATCCGCGATCGATTCTCACGTTCAGGTAGCCGGGAGGAGCGACCTGCATCTCGGCCACCCCCTCCATCGCTCCGATCTCGGAACGCAGGGCTTCCGCGATCTTCATCGGCGCGGAGCGCAACGGCTTGGCGAAAGGAAAAATCGGAATCGCAAAGTCGCCGAGTTCAACCTTCGGCGGTTGCTCGATCACCACATCCGGCAGGTTCACGCCCGGATAACGCCGCTGCAGACACTCCCGCACCCGCTGGGCGAGACGGTGTTCGAGATGAAGATACAAGGAGTCCCTCTAAGCCATTGAAGAAACAGTGATTCTAACAGACCAAGCGCCAGGCACGCGTTTGACCGCGCATGGCGGCCTTCCCTATCATGAAAACTCGGCCTTCACCCGATTCATCATTGAGACACGGCGGGCACAACGTTTCTTCCCCGTGTCTCCGCGACTCGTGGGGAAAGCAGATTGCCTATGCGCACTGCCTATCTTGAGTGTTTTTCCGGCATGAGCGGCGACATGTTTTTGGGCGCGCTGGTCGATGCCGGAGTTCCGCTCCAGCGGTTCGAGGAGGCGGTCGCCGCTTTAAGCATCGGCGCCGAGCTCAAGATTTCACGCGTGGTGCGCAGCGGGATTTCCGCCACCAAGGCCGATGTCTGGGTTCACGGCGAAAAAGATATGCCGCGCGAGGAGTACTGGGCGAGCCATCCAGCCGGCCACGAAGCCGCCCATGCCCATGATCGCTCGCACGCCCACGGGCACGATCATTCTCAAGATCACGATTCCGGGCGCCGCAAACATGCGCCTGACGCTGATGCGCCCCACTCGCATTCCCGCGGATTGAAAGAGATTCGCGAGATCATCGGAAAGGCCGCTATCGCCGGCAGCGCCAAGACCACCGCCATCGCCATCTTTGAGGCGCTTGGGGCAGCCGAGGCCAGGATCCACAATGTGCCTGTCGAGCAGGTGCACTTTCACGAAGTGGGCGCAGTCGACGCCATGGTCGATATCGTTTGCGCCGCAGTCGGGTTCGAGGCGCTCGCCGTCGGCGAACTGATCTGCTCGCCATTGAATTTGGGCGGCGGAAGCGTGAAGTGCGCGCACGGCACTTTCCCCGTCCCGGCCCCGGCCACCGTCGAGCTGTTGCGCGGCGCTCCTGTCTATTCCTCCGGCATCGAAGCCGAACTGGTCACGCCCACCGGCGCCGCCATCGTGAAGACGCTGGCTCAGCGCTTCTCCGAGTTCCCGGCGATGCAGATCGCGCAATCCGGCTATGGCGCGGGATCGCGCGATTTTCCCGGACATCCGAATGTGGTTCGGCTCGTCCTCGGCGAAAAGGTTTCATCGGAACTGGCGGCCAGGACTGCGATCGAAACCATCACCGTGCTCGAAGCCAGTCTCGACGATCTGAATCCGCAGGTCTTCGGCTATGTGATGGATCGCCTGCTGGAAGAAGGCGCGCTCGACGCTTTCGGTTCGCCGGTGCAGATGAAGAAGAATCGTCCCGGCACGCTGTTGACGGTCTTATGCAAGCCCGAAGATGCGGCCAGACTGGCGCAGCTCATCTTTGCCGAGACCACCACGCTCGGCGTTCGTTGCCGGAATGAAGAGCGGCGCACGCTGGCCCGCCGATGGGAAAAGGTTCCTACGCCGTGGGGCGAAGTACGGATCAAGATCGCCAGCATGAACGGAACCGTCACCAACTACGCGCCCGAATATGAAGATTGCCGGCAGATTGCCGCCGCGCATCACATCCCGCTGAAAACGGTCATGCAGGAAGCGGCCCGCGCCTATACGGTCGGCCGCAAGTGAGTCTGTATTGGAAAAGGCATGAGTAGAAAGTTCTACATCACGACGCCCATTTATTACGTCAACGCGCGCCCGCACATCGGCCACGCCTACACCACCATCGCCTGCGACACGGTGGCGCGGCGGCAGCGCATGCTCGGCGCCGACACGTTCTTCCTCACCGGCACCGACGAGCACGGGCAGAAAATCGAGCGTGCCGCGCTGGCCGCAGGCAAGACTCCGCAGCAGTACGCCGACGAGATTTCCGCCGAGTTCCGCAACCTGTGGAAGCGGATGGGCATTTCCAACGACGATTTCATCCGCACCACCGAGCCGCGCCACAAGAAGCGTGTGCAGGAATTGTTCCGCCGCATCCGCGACAACGGATACATCTACAAGGGCACCTACACCGGCCAGTATTGCGTTTCCGACGAGCTCTACGTTGACGGAGCGCAGCCCGGCGATCCTTGCCCTACCTGCGGCCGCATCACCGAGACCGTGCGCGAAGAAAATTACTTCTTCAAGCTCTCCGCCTTTCAGGACAAGCTGCTCGACCTCTATGCCAATCCCGATTTCATCCGCCCCGAGACCCGCCGCAACGAGGTGATCTCGTTCGTGCGTTCGGGCCTGCGCGACCTTTCCATCAGCCGCTCGACATTTTCCTGGGGCATTCCTGTTCCCGACGATCCCAGGCATGTGATCTACGTCTGGCTCGATGCCCTGGCCAACTACATCACCGCCATCGGGTACGGCTCCTCTCACGCCGGCGCGCAGGAAGCATTTAAGAAATACTGGCCGGCTGATGTGCACATGATCGGCAAAGAGATCGTCCGCTTCCATTGTATCTACTGGCCGGCATTTCTGATGGCGGCCGGGCTGGCGCAGCCCAAAGCGATCGTGGCCCACGGCTGGCTGCTGTTTGAAGAGAGCAAGATGTCGAAATCGCGGGGCAACATTGTCCGCACCGAGACCATTCTCGACGTGCTCGGCGCCGATGCGCTCCGCTACTTCCTGCTGCGCGAGGTCGTTTTCGGCCAGGATGGCTCGTTCTCCTTCGATGCCCTGGTGCAGCGCTACAACTCGGACCTGGCCAACGGTCTCGGCAATCTGGCCAGCCGCACGCTGACCATGATCAACCGCTACTTCAAGGGCGAGGTGCCGTATCCCTCGCATGCCGCAGCGCGCCGTCCCGCGGATGACGCCATTGCCGAGATCGCGCGTATCACGATCCGCGAGTTCGCCGCCCAGTTCGATCAATTTCAGTTTTCGCGCGCGCTGGAGACCGCCTGGGGATTGGTCGCCGCCGTCGACAAGTACATCGTCGAGAACGAGCCCTGGTCCCTGGGCGAAAAGCAGGACGAGGACAGCCGCTCGCGCCTGGCGACCGTTCTCTATACCTCCGCCGAAGCGCTGCGCATTGCTACCGCGCTGGCGCATCCCGTCATTCCCGATTCCACCGCGAAGATCTGGGAGCAGATGGGGCTCGGTGACATCAAGAGTCTTGGGCTCAACCAGCTAACCTGGGGACAGTTGCGGCTCGGCACCAAACTCGGCGCCATCAGTCCTGTCTTTCCCCGAGCCGACAAGAGCGCCGTCGAAAGGATGCAGCAGATGGAGGATCAGCAACGAGGTCCCGCCGTTCAGGAAACACCGGAAGCCACGCCGAAACCGGCCGCTCCGTCGCAACCCGCTCCTCCGGCTGCCGCACCCGCGGTTTCGGGCGATGGCGCCAGAATCACGATCGACGACTTTGCCAGGATCGAGTTGCGCGTCGGCGTCGTGAAAGTTGCCGAGCGCGTACCGAAAGCCGACAAGCTTCTGCGGCTCGAAGTCGACATCGGCACCGAGGTGCGGCAGGTGCTCGCCGGCATCGCCGAAGCTTACGCGCCCGAGACTCTCGTCGGCCGCAAGGTCGTGATCGTCGCCAACCTTGCGCCTCGCAAACTGCGCGGCCTCGAATCCAACGGCATGATCGTCGCCGCCTCACTGGAAGGCGGAAAGCCGGTACTGGCAAGCTTTCTGGAGGATGTTCCCATCGGGGCAAGACTGAAGTGAAGGATGCATGCTTACCAGGGCTGTCATCCTGAGCGCAGCGAAAGACCCCTTGCGCCTGTGCAGTGAAAGGAACGTTGCAGGAAATTCTCACGATGCCCGTTCGCCCGTGATGAACATTACTCGATGCGCCGGTGCGGGAGAAAGAAGGCACGGGACGCTTGGACCGCGCTTGATCTTCGCGGGCTTACGAGCGAAGACCGATCCTCGCTCAGCATGACACTGGGGCGGCTATTGTAATTACAACTTTCCGTGTTCATCGACTCTCACGCCCATCTCGATGGCAAGCAGTTCGCGTCCGACCGCGAGCAGGTCATCGCTCGCGCGCGCGAGGCCGGCGTCGTGAACATGGTGGCCATCGGCAACGGCGACGGCCCGGCTAACTTTGATTGCGGCATCCTTCTGGCAGAAAAGTACGATTTCATGTTCGCCACCATCGGCATCCACCCGCACGAGGCGCGGCTGGCCGACCAGGCGGCCTTTGAACGCATGAGCGAACTGGCGCGGCATCCCAGGATCATCGCCTGGGGCGAGATCGGCCTCGATTACTTTTACGACCATTCTCCCCGCGACGTGCAGCAGCAGGTCTTCGTCAAGCAGATGGAACTGGCCGCGGCAGCCAGGCTGCCGATCGTGATTCACTGCCGCCCCTCCGACGGCAGCGACAATGCCTGGGACGATTGTCTTCAGTTGATTGAACAGCAGTGGGCGCCGAAGGGGCTCGGCGGCATCCTGCATTGCTTCACCGGAAAATGGCCGCACGCCAGACGCGCGCTCGACATGGGCTTCATGATCTCGTTCGCCGGAAATCTGACATTTCCCAAGGCGCAGCAGATTCGCGACGCCGCTCTCGAAGTCCCTCTCGATCGCATCCTGATTGAAACCGATTCACCCTACCTGGCTCCCGTCCCTCACCGCGGCAAGCGCAATGAACCGGCGTTTGTCGTCGAGACGGCCAGGAAGCTGGCTGAATTGCGCGGGCTATCGCTCGACCAGGTCGGCGAGCGGACCTCCCGGAATTTCTACACTTTTTTCAAACTGGCTGAAATCGCTGAAAGCAAAGTTCCCACCCGCTGACCCTGCGGTTTCTGTTACCCTCAGGTTAAGATTCCGTTTGTTTCAGAAAGATTAGAAATGTATGCCCGATAACACTTTCGATATCGTCAGCAAGATCGATCTGCAGGAGGTCTCCAACGCCATTCAGCAGGCGCTCAAAGAGATTCATACCCGCTTCGATCTGAAAGATTCCAAGTCGAACATCGAACTGGAAAAGGACGCGATCGTGCTGCACTCCGCCGACGAGTACAAACTGAAAGCCGTGAACGACGTCTTCCAGCAGAAACTGGTCAAGCGCGGCGTGCCGCTGAAGGGCCTGACTTATGCCGCCCTCGAACCGGCGGCGTCCGGAACCGTCAAGCGCCGCATCACCATGCAGCAGGGCATCCCGATTGAGAAAGCCCGCGACATCGTGAAGGCGATCAAGGATTCCAAGAAGAAAGCCCAGGCGTCGATTCAAGGCGATCTGGTGCGCGTCTCCAGCAAGGACCGCGACACGCTGCAGGAGATCATTGCCTTGTTGCGGCAGAAGGATTTCGGCATCGACATGCAGTTTACGAACTACCGGACGAATTAAAGCGCCTCGGACTGCAGCCGAGGTCAGAGGTCAGTTTTGAGCGCTCCAGCCACCATCAACGGGAAAGAGATATTCGACCTGCTGCGCGACGACCTTGCCGCGCTCGAGGGAGAGTTCGGCAACGACACGGTCTCTCCCGTGCAGGCTATCACCGAAATCGGCGAATATCTGCGCGCCGGCGGCGGCAAGCGCATCCGCCCGGCCCTCCTGCTGTTGTCGGCCAAGCTGTTCAACTATCAGGGACGCGGCGCCGTCCGCCTGGGCGCCGTGGTCGAGATCATTCACACCGCTACTCTGGTTCACGACGACATCATCGACCAAGCCACCACCCGGCGCGGCCGGCCCGCAGCCAATACGCAGTGGGGCAACTCGAAGTGCGTGCTCGCCGGCGACTGGCTTTACATGCAGGCCTTCAAGATCGCCGTGCAGGAGCGCAATTTCCGCATTCTCGACACCTTGATCGAACTCACCCAGCAGATGGTCGAAGGCGAACTGCTGCAGATGGAAAAGCTCGGCAAGGCCATCACGCTCGATGAGCACTTCGATCTCATCTACCGCAAGACAGCCTGCCTGTTCTCGGTGTGCATGCGGCTGGGCGCCATCCTCGGCGGAGCCACGCCGGAGCAGGAAGCCGCTCTGGGGCAGTACGGCCGCGATCTCGGACTGGCTTTTCAGATCGTCGATGACGTCCTCGACCTGACCGCTTCCGAAAATGTGCTCGGCAAGCCGGTGGCCAGCGATCTTCGCGAGGGCAAAGCCACCATGGCGGTCATCCACGCTCTCGAGCGCTGCAGCGCCGCGGAGCGCTCGAAGATCGAAAGCGTGCTGCGCGCCCGAGCCTTCAACGGCGTGACCCACTCCGATATCCTCGAAATCCTGCAGCGGTACCGGTCTCTTGATGCCGCCAGCGCCCGGGCTTCCGGATACGCCGAATCCGCTCGCAAGGCAATCTGCACCTTTCCCGATTCCGCCATCAAGCGGGCTCTGCTCTGGGCGCCCGATTTCGTCGTCGCGCGGGAAAAGTAGCCGGACAGCTGCCACCAACCGCCAGCCCCCGCTCTTCGCGAGCCCGAACCCGCCGGCCTTTCCAGCCACTTGTCCCGGATTGACCACCGTCACTCGCGGCGGTGATCGAAGATACAGACATATTGCCCCTCCCGCCGCAGAATGCCGCTGATCGACGCAGTTCGCCTGTACGTCGGAAAAGCTAACGAGAACCCGAATGGTATCGGATGCGCCGAATGGCGCCATCCACTCCTCCCGGGGCTTCACCATGAACCGGGACCACTTCTCCGCCGGCGGGCAACCCGGCGATTAACAACGGTTTCCCTGCGAAGCCTGAGCGGGAAAAGTGCCCTTTTCCGCCCCCGGAACCCGATTCGGGTCAAAGAGACTTCGAGGGGCCGGCCGTTGTTGGCTCACCCTGAAACGGGGATTTAGTCCTCCTGAGACGCACGTCCCCGTGCGACAAAGCCGGACATGCTCCATCGGAACATGCCCGGCTTTGTTTATACTGAACCCTTTCCCGGGTTCCGCTGATCCAACACTGACATTCGAACCCTCTATGACAGAACTGCTCTTGTTGATGGCGCGCCACGGCTATTCGCTGACCTTCGCCGTATTGTTTGGCGAGGCCATCGGATTTCCCCTGCCGTCATCGATCGCGCTGGTGGCGGGCGGCGCGGCCATTGCCTCTCACACCCTGTCGGGCACCGGAATCATTGTGGCCTCGATGTTCGCGCTGCTGATCGGCGACTGCCTGCAATTCTGGCTCGGCCGCTACGCCGGATGGGCGCTCCTCGGTTTTCTCTGCCGGCTCTCCATGAATCCTGAGACCTGCATTCTGCGTTCGGCGGAATCGTTCTACAAGCGCGGCAAGACCACGATCCTGGTCGCCAAGTTCATCCCCGGGATCAACACCATGGCCGCGCCTCTGGCCGGAAGCATGAAGATGCGCTTTGGCCAGTTCCTGCGCCTCGATCTTGCCGGCTCTCTCCTGTACTCCGTGACCTACGTTCTGGTGGGATACGTCTCGCGCGATTTTCTGGCCGCCGTCCTCAACAGCCTTCACGCCGCCGGACGCGTGATGGAGGTCGCCGTGATCGTGGCGATCGCCGTCTACGCCGGCTATCGCATCGCCCAATTCCGCAAGTATCGCAAGTATGACATCGTGCCGCGCGTGCAGGTGCAGGAACTGGCCGAGCGTCTTGCCGCCGAAGGGCCGGGCAGAATTCAGATCGTCGATGTGCGCAGTCACGGCTACTACGACGCTGGCGCCGAACGCATTCTGGGATCGATCCGCATCGAGCCCAATAACCTGGACGAGGAGATCAAGAACCTTCCCAGAGACAAGGACATTTATCTGTACTGTACTTGAGCGCGCGAAGCGACCAGCGCCCGGGTGGCGCACCTGCTGCGGGAAAAAGGATTCAACACGTTCGTGATCGTCGGCGGATTGGCGGCATGGCGCAAAGCCGGCGGCCATCTCGAGAGCGTGCCGAAAGACGATCTGGTCAAGCTGCCCACCTTTAGCTAGCCATTCGTGGCGGCAGGCTTCCCGCCCGCGCGCTCGTCGGCACTTTTGCATCACCAGAGTACAATTGGGGCGCTTTGGCCGAATAATGCCCCTATCCGACGAGAACGACGCGACGTCTTCAGCTGTTCTGGCGGGCCGCCCCATGGCTCACGAAGCTCCTCGCCAGATGAACGGCGTGCTGTTTCTGTTGGGTCTCTCGGTGCTGATCAATTACATCGACCGCAGCAACCTGTCGATTGCCGCACCTCTGATCAAAGACGAACTAGGTCTCTCCGGATCTCAGCTGGGCACGCTGCTCTCCGCATTTTTCTACACCTATGCATTTTTGCAGATTCCAGCCGGCTGGCTCGTCGACCGCTTCGATGTGAAATGGGTATTTGCCCTGGGATTCTCGGTATGGTCCGTAGCGACGGCCGCCACCGGCGTGCTGCACGGCTTCGCGGCATTGCTGGCAATCCGCGTGATTCTCGGCGTCGGAGAGTCGGTCGCATTTCCCGCCTATGGCAAGATCATAGGCACGCATTTTCGCGAGAATTCGCGCGGCTTCGCCAACTCGATCGTGATTTGCGGCCTGGCGCTCGGCCCGGCAATCGGCATGCTCGTGGGAGGAACCGTGGTCGGGCGTTTCGGATGGCGGCCATTCTTCCTGTTTCTGGGCGCGGCGGCTCTGCTATGGCTGCTGCCCTGGTGGGCATGGATGCCCCGCCAGATGGCGCGTCCCGCCCAGTCAAAAGAGAAGTCAGCCGGAGTCCTGGATATCTTGCGGCAGCGGTCCGCGTGGGGAACGTGCATCTGCCAATTCAGTTTCAACTACGCTTCCTACTTTCTGGTGACCTGGCTGCCCTTCTACCTGACTCGCGATCGGGGCCTCACTATGGACCAGATGGCGCGAACCGGCGGCTTGGTCTATCTTCTCTTTGCCGTTTCGTCTACTGCGCTGGGGAAGCTCTCGGACCGGTGGATCGCTGCCGGCGGGTCCACGACAGCGGTGCGCAAGACGATTGCGACTTTGGGCAATGTGGGTATGGGCGTTTTCCTGGCGGCATCGGCGGTCGCGCCCAGGGCAACCTTCTTCTGGACCATCTCATTCGCGGGCGTGTTCATGGGCATGTCTGCCTGCAATATCTGGGCCATGACCCAGACTCTCGCCGGGCCGCGCGTGGTAGGCCGCTGGACCGGCGTCCAGAACTTCGCCGGAAATTTCGCCGGGCCCATTGCACCCGCCCTCACCGGATTCCTGCTCGATCGAACCGGCCACTTCTACTGGGCATTCTTCATCACCGCCGCGGTGGCATGGATCGGCGCCCTCAGTTGGATCTTCATCGTTGGCCCGATCACCGCCGTCGAGTGGGCGCAGCCCCTCCAGTTCGCCCCTTCTCTCGACGTTCCGGCTCGCAGCCCTCAGCTTCCGTAATACACTGCCCATATGCCCAAGGAAATCGAAATCAAATTTCGCGTGGCTGACTTGCGGGCGCTGGCGCGCGCACTTTCCGCCGCAGGATTCCGGCTGGTCACCCGGCGCACCCACGAGATGAACACGCTTTACGATCTTCCCGGCGGCGTTTTGCGCCAGCGCAAGGAATTGCTGCGCATCCGGCAATACGGCTCGCAATGGACGCTCACCCACAAGAGCAAAGGCCGGCGCGGCCGCCACAGCAGCCGGCAGGAACTGGAAACCTCGATTGGCGATGGGAAGAAAATGGACGCTGTCTTGCGCGCTCTCGGATACGCCCCATCCTTCCGCTACGAGAAATTCCGCGCCGAGTGGACCGATGGCCGGGGACAGGTGGTCGTCGACCAGACTCCCATCGGGAATTTCTGCGAAATCGAAGGCCCTCCGCGGTGGATCGATGCGACTGCGCACAAGCTGGGCATCAGGCACGAAGCGTACATCACGAAAAACTATGCGACTTTGTTTGCGGAGTGGAAGCAGGCAACTGCAAGCCGCGCGGAAGACATGACGTTTAAAGCGGTGAAGCGATGACGGAAGCAGTTTGGGATCGCCTGCTCGCGCAAAAAGCGCGACGGGAGACTCTTGCGTACTTTGCAAGGGCGGGAATCGCGCGATCATGCGATCCCCCATTCCGGCGAAGCCAAAAGTCAAGACCTCAACCGGTACCCACCTGCACCGGAACTGGTGCAGCCGGCTTGCAACTGCCTGATCCACATCGCATTTTCGGCTCTGGATGCTGTGCAAATAAACGCCTGTATCTATCCTGCAATCAATAACATATATCCGTAAGTTAAATCGATTTAAAAGGTCCGCTGCGGGCAGGCGAATCCTCTCGGCCCTTGGGTCGGCCGCGCCGCCGATCGGACGGCTGCGCCAGGCAGATGCGCAGGACGAGGCATTCTGGAGAGCGAGCCGCATGACCGTTTTCCGCTTCGCGACAAGTTCGCGACCACGGAAATCTCAACCCCCGACACACGACCGGCGCAGCTCGAAGTCTCGGCTCTCCATCATGCGGCATCCCCGGCGCAGGCGCTTCCCCGGGCAGAGCCAGGGATCTCGCGCGGTCGGATTCGCTGCCCGCGAGATTCCTCGCCCCGCCGATGAAAACGCAGGGCATCGGAATGACGCAGACAGAAATAAGGGAGATGGGCGGGTCGCCTAGGCTCCGTGGCACTTCTTGTATTTCTTACCGGAGCCGCAGGGGCAGGGATCGTTGCGTCCGACCTTTTCCTGCGAGCGCACGACCTGCTGCACCGGAGCAGCATCGCCGGCGCCCGCCATGCGCGCCTGTTCGAGTTCGCGGCGCTTGCGGCGCAGAAAAGCTTCTTCCAGTTCGTCGGCCGAAGTCGAAACCATCCGCTGAGGACGTTTGCCGTTTCCATCGGTTCCGCCCCCGGCGCGCTGAACAGGGACGCCCGCGTCCGGCCCGCCGCCGTGATCCTGCGGGCCCTCGCCACCGGCTCCGGTCGCACCGGTGTCTCCGCGGCCGATGATCTGCATCAGGTAGAGATATCGGACTGTGTCTTCCTGGAAGCGCTGCATCATCGCTTCGAACATCTCAAACGATTCTTTCTTGTACTCGACCAGCGGATCGTGCTGGCCGTAGCCGCGCAGCCCGATGCCTTCCTTGAGGTGATCCATGCCGAGCAGGTGATCTTTCCACTGCTGGTCGATGACGCTCAGCATGATCATGCGCTCGTGATGGCGCATGGCGTCGGGCCCAATGAGTTTCTCTTTGGCCTCGTAGCGTTCCTTCAGCTTGGCGAAGATCGCGTCGCCGAGTTCGCTGCGGTTCAGGGTATCGGCCTTGATGCCCTCGGCGACGAAGTCGACGCCGAAGCGGGTGAAGATCGCGTCCTTCAGCCCTTTGATGTTCCAGTCGTCGGCGTGCGCCTTGGCCGGGCAATATTGTTCCAGCAGGTCGGCGAGGATGGCGGAAACATAGTCTTCGAGAATCAGATCCTTCTGATCCATTCCCTCGAGCAGGCGGCGGCGCAGGCCGTAGACGGCTTCGCGCTGCTTGTTCATCACGTCGTCGTATTCGAGCAGATGTTTGCGCGACTCGAAGTGCTGGGCCTCGACGGCCTCCTGGGCGGTCTCGATGCGGCGCGAGATCATCTTCGACTCGATCGGCACTCCTTCTTCCATGCCCAGCCGCTGCAGCAGCTTCGAAACCCACTCCTTGGCGAAGATGCGCATCAGGTCATCTTCGAGCGCGAGATAAAATCGCGACGAGCCGGGGTCGCCCTGGCGGCCGGCGCGTCCGCGAAGCTGGTTGTCGATGCGCCGCGACTCGTGGCGTTCGGTGCCCAGAATGTGCAGGCCGCCCACGGCTGTGACCTCGTCGTGCTCTTTGTCCGTGTCCACCTTGTGGCGGTTGAAGGCCTCGGTCCACTTGTCGGTCGGAACCGTGTACTCGTTGCCGTTGTAGTAGAAGATGGAAGTCTCGCCGCCTTCCTGCGGCCCCTCGATCTTGCCTTGGGCTACGCGGAGTTGCTGCGCGATTCCCTTCTTCACCATCTCCTGCTTGGCCATGAATTCGGGATTGCCCCCAAGCAGGATGTCGGTGCCGCGGCCGGCCATGTTGGTGGCGATGGTAACCGCGCCTTTGCGCCCGGCCTGGGCCACGATCTCGGCTTCGCGCTCGTGGAACTTGGCGTTGAGCACGACGTGCTTGAGGCTTTTCTTCTTGAGCAGCTCGGCCAGCCGTTCCGACTTCTCGACCGAGGTGGTGCCGACCAGCACCGGCTGGCCTTTCGCCGCCAGCTTCTGAATCTCGTCGGCCACCGCGAAATATTTTTCCTTCTCGGTGCGGTAGACCACGTCGGGATTCTCGATGCGCAGCAGCGTCTTGTTGGTCGGGATGACGACCACATCCAGTTCGTAGATCTTCGAGAACTCCGTCGCTTCCGTTTCCGCGGTGCCGGTCATGCCCGCAAGTTTCTTGAACATGCGGAAATAATTCTGGAAGGTGATGGTGGCCAGCGTCTGGTTCTCGCGCTCGATCTTGACGCCTTCCTTGGCCTCGATCGCCTGGTGCAAACCGTCGGACCAGCGGCGGCCGGGCATCATGCGTCCGGTAAATTCGTCGACGATGATGACTTCGCCGTCCTTCACCACATACTCGACGTCGCGCCGGTAGAGGGCGTGCGCTTTCACCGCGGTTTCGACGTGATGCTTGAGCGGCCAGTTTTCCGGATCGGCGATGTTGCCGATGCCCAGCAGTCCTTCGACCTTCTCCCAGCCTTCATCGGTCACCGTGATGTTGCGGTGCTTCTCGTCGATGACGAAATCCCCTGTGTATTGCGGCGGCTCGCCCGGAGGCCCTTCGATTTCCTCGCCTTTTTCGAGCTTGGGAATAATGCGGTTGACTTTGTAATACTTGTCGGTCGATTCTTCGCTGGCGCCGGAAATGATGAGCGGCGTGCGGGCTTCGTCGATCAGGATGGAATCGACTTCGTCGACGATGGCATAGTTGTGCCCGCGCTGCACGCAGTCCTTGATATCGAACTTCATGTTGTCGCGCAGGTAGTCGAAGCCGAACTCATTGTTGGTCCCGTAGGTGACGTCGGCGGCGTAAGCGGCGCGGCGCTCTTCGTCGTCCAGATCGTGGACGATGACGCCGACCGTCAAGCCGAGGAAGCGGTAGAGCTTGCCCATCCATTCCGAGTCGCGCTTGGCCAGGTAATCGTTGACCGTGACCACGTGCACGCCGCGCCCGCTGAGCGCGTTGAGATAGACGGGAAGAGTGGCGACCAGGGTTTTGCCTTCGCCGGTCTTCATTTCGGCGATCGTGCCTGAGTGCAGCACCATGCCGCCGATCAGCTGCACATCGAAGTGCCGCATGTTGAGCACGCGGCGTCCGGCCTCGCGAACCACGGCGAAGGCTTCGACCAGGATTTCGTCGAGCGCCTCCTGCATGGCGTCGTGCTCTTCTTTTTCCTGCCGCTTGATGCGGTCGAGATCGTTTTCCTCGTCCGAGTCGGCGGCGGAGTCGTCGGGCTGATTTCCGTTGCCGCCGCTGAAGCGGCTCATGTGCTCCTGAATGCGGCGGCGGAACTCTTCGGTCTTGGCACGCAGTTCAGCGTCGGAGAGCTTCTGCATTTCGGGCTCGAGCACGCCAATCGCCTGCACTCGGGGCGTCAGGGACTTCACCACGCGCTCGTTCTTGGTGCCGAAAACCTTGCCGATCAGTGCGTCAATCAAACTGGAGATCCTTCAGAGGGCAGCCTGCCCAAGCTATGTTAAAAGCCTAGCATATTCGATGCAGGCGAACGAGAGGCGACCCGCGGCGGAGCGCACCCTGCGGCGCGTCGCGACGGGGCAGGCGGGGACCGGTCATTCTGCAAGCCGGCACGCCGCGGGCTCAGTCCACAGCGAGGATCCCCAAACCACGGCGGTTCCATGCATTTTCCTGTAAGATTCCCCACGACCCATGCCCACTTTCTACGACCGGTTTGTCGAATGCAGCGAGCGCTGGCCCGACAATATAGCGCTGGAAATCCAGCGGCACGACCATCTCGAGAGTTGTACGTATTCCGAAGTCCGCCACATGGCAGAAGCGGTGGGGCAGTGGATTCGGCAACAGGGCTTCCCGTCCGGCTCGCGGCTGGCGATTGTGGCCGACAACCATCCGCGATGGGTTGCGGCTTATCTGGGAATCATCGCCTCGGGCTGCGCCGCCGTTCCACTGGATACGGCGCTCCACGACGACCAGGTCACAAAACTTCTGAAAGATGCGGGAGCCTCGATCGTCTTCTGCGACGCGCGCCACGTGCCGATCGTGCGGCCCGCCACCCGGGCGCTGAATCTTCGAATCGTCCTCATGGACCCGGACCGGATGACGGGGGCGAGCGGCCCGGAGGATTGGTTTGCGACTTTGCCGGCAATCTTCGAAGCCGGCCGCGGCGACTTCACACCCGCTCCTTCGAAGAGCGACGACGTGGCCTCGTTGATCTACACTTCAGGCACGACCGCCGATCCCAAGGGAGTAATGCTGACGCATGCAAATATCCTCGGCGAAGTCGAAGCGGTCTTCCACTGGGTCGACATTGGTCCCGACGACGCCTTGCTGGGCGTGTTGCCGCTCTTCCACGTTCTGGCTCAGATGGCAAACCTGCTGTTGCCGCTGGTCAAGGGTTCCCGCGTCGTCTATCTGGAGACGCTGAACACGACCGAACTGCTGCGAGTGCTCCAGGAACGCAACATCACGGCGTTTGCCGTGGTTCCGCAATTTTTCTATCTGATTCACGAGCGCCTCTTTCAGGAAATTGAAAAACGAGGGGCGCTCACTCAGAAGATCTTTGCGGCGCTGGTGGCATTGAACCGCGCGCTGCGGAAGGTCGGCATCAACGCCGGGCCGGTGCTGTTCCGCAAGGTGCACCAGACGCTCGGCCCGAAGATGCGTTACCTGGTAACGGGTGGCTCGCGCTTCGATCCTCAGATTCAAAGAGACTTTCACGATCTGGGAATCGACGTGATGCAAGCCCTCGGCCTGACGGAAACTGCGGCCGCCATCTATGTGACCGCGCCGGATGACATCGTGATTGGCTCCTGCGGCAAGGCGATGAAAGGCGTGGAAGGCAGGATTGTCGATCCGCAGGCGCAGGAAGAGGGCGGTCCCGCGGTTGGCGAGCTAGCCGTCCGCGGACCCATGGTGATGAAAGGATACTGGAATCGTCCGGATGCGACCGCCGCAGTGCTGCGCGATGGATGGTTCTACACGGGCGACCTCGGCTACTTCGATTCGCGCGGCAATCTGTTTCTGACCGGGCGGAAAAAAGAAGTCATCGTCCTGAGCAACGGCAAGAATGTGTATCCCGAGGAGATCGAAGCGCACTACCTCAAATCTCCCTACATCAAGGAAATGGCGGTGGTCGGGCTGGAAGGAAAGCCGGGAGACGGCGGCGACCGCCTGCATGCCGTCGTCGTTCCGAACTTCGACGTGCTTCGGCAGAAGAAGATCGTGAACGCGAAAGAGGTCATCCGCTTCGATATCGAAGGATTGTCGCAGCAGATCGCGTCGACCAAGCGCATCGGCAGTTATGAGATCTGGCAGGACGACCTGCCGCGCACCACCACGCGCAAGATCAAGCGCTTCGAAGTCGAAAAGAGAGTTCGGGCAAACCAGGGGAAAAAGCTGACCGACGATGCGGAGCTTCCCGCGGAAAAGCCGCTGACGCCGGAGGAAGCGGCGTGGCTTGACCGAAGCGAGGTCCAGCGCGGGCTGAAGATCATACGCGAGGCCGCGCGGAGTGCTCCCGCGCATCTGCGGCCAACGCATAACCTGGAGCTCGATCTGGGCTTCGATTCCATGCAGCGCGTCGAGCTGTTGACGCAACTCGAAGAAGAGCTCGGGGGAAATGTCGAAGAGGCGCAATTGGCGGAAATCTACACGGTGCGCGATCTGCTGGACGCGATTCTGGCGAGCGCAGCCAGCGGCCAGACTGCCACTCGCCAGGCATTTGCCGGATGGACTGCGATTCTGGCAGAAGATCCGACCGATCCGGAGGTCCTGGCATTGGCCGGGCCTCACCCGTTCGAAAGCTTCTGGTATCCGCTATCGCGCGTGATTCAGATGGCGTCGCGCGACCTGTTTGACTTGCAGGTCTCCGGACTTGAGAACCTGCCGGCGCACGGGCCATTCATTCTGTCTTCCAACCATCAAAGTTATGTTGATCCCGTAATCCTGGTCAGCCTGTTGCCGCGGGACCTGATGGAGGACAGCTTTGCGGTCGGCACCAGCGAAATTTTTGGGGAAGGTTTCATGCGGCGGCTGGCGCGCTGGCTGCGGGTGATCGTTCTCGATCCGGACGCCAACCTGGTGCCGGCCATGCGAGCCGGCGCCTTCGGCCTGCGTCACGGACGCGTCCTGATTCTGTATCCCGAGGGCGAGCGATCCATCGACGGCACGCCGAGAATATTCAAGAAGGGCGCGGCGATCCTCTCGATTCACCTGCAGGTGCCGATTGTGCCCGTCGCGATCGGAGGATTTTACGAGGCGTGGCCGCGCGGCAAGAAGTTCTTCCAGAAGGTCGCTCCGCTGAAGATGGTTTTCGGAGCACCGATCACGCCGCCACCGGAATCGGAGGCATCGGAAGCAGCGTACGAAAAACTCACCGCGGATTTGAAGGCGCGGATCGTGGCAATGTGGGAAAACCTGCGCACGCGCTGACGGGGTCGCTCAGGCGCCGGCGGCGGCGGCTTGTCCGCCAAAGGCTTTCGAGAAAGCGTCGAGAATCAGCGAATCGCAGCGGCCTTGCGAGCGGCGCAGCACTTCCTGTCCGGCTTGCGAGGGTGATGTCTTAGCGCCGGTCTGTCCGCTAATCAGCGCTTCGTACTCTTCGGCCAGCACCAGAATCTGCACCTCGAAAGACGCGTCTTCGGGCTTGCCGCCCTCGCGGCGCAGTTGCCGCTCGGTGAGGAAGATCGGAATCGCGCGCTGCAACGAGCCGCCATGCGCGCTGGCTTTCGAGAAGTGGCGCTTCTGCCGGCGCCGTCCGCCGGCCAGATCTTCTTCTGACACCTGGGCGGCTTTGCACAGCACTTCGTTGCTGATGCCGAGGTCTTTCAGATCGAAGAGCAGGGCCGCGGTGCGAATGTCTTCGATGCTGTCGGGATCGAGGCCGAGGGTCTCGGCCGTTTTGGTGGCGCACATCGAGATGCGGTAGGCGTGCGAATCGCTGTGCTTCTGGCTGCCCAGGAAGTTTTGCAGGATTAAGAGCATCCCGTCGTATCCATTTTCCATCTCCTGCAGGGTTTTCTGATTGCGCTCGTAGAGCGTGCCGGTGGTATATCCGGCGACCATGAGGACGCCGCCCCAAACCGTGAGGTCAAACCAGCGCGTGTCAAAAGGAAGGTCGGCGTGCCGGCTGAAGATCGCCGGATTGGCGTAGGTCAGCAGGATGACCAGCACCACGCTGGCGACCGCGGTCAGGGTCGCGTGACGCCGGCCAAAGTGATACGCGGAGTAGAGCGTCGGCAGGAAATAGAACACCAACGCCATGCGCTGCGAGGCGGCGAGAAAGTTCAGAACCGCAGCGATGACTACGAGAAACAGCAATAACCACAATTCCGGATTGATCTTGCGCACAGTACCCTCCGGGGTCAGAGGTACTGAAACAGGAGTCAACAGGGACTCGAGTCCTCGAACAACTAGCCCGTTCTGACTATTCTCGAACCCGGAATGGCGCGGGAAAAATTACCAAGGTAATTTCCGGGATGTCTCCAGCGGAAGACGATCGCCTGAATTCCGTTGGCATGAGCGGCTCAGACGAATCCCTTCAATTCATCGACGAGCCCCTTCGCCATTCCGTAAAGCTCGACGAGACTTCCCTTCTGCAACTCGATGTCATCCTTCTGCACATCGTCGCGGATCGAGCGGCAAAGCTGGTAGGCGGCGCGAATGCGTTCCGAGGCCAGAAACGAAGCCACCGCCTCCGGCCGCTGGCCTAAGGCAGGCGCCGCGGCGGATTGCTGCGCCGCCCAGGCCGTGTTGCGGACGCGATTGAGGACGTCACGAAATTCAGTGAGAACCACGGGATCGACTTCGCCGGACATGAGCGGCTTCTGCAAGGCCCGCAGTTCCTTGATGGCGCGGGACAACTGCTGTGAGATTCCGGCACGCGCTACTCCTGCTTCCGCCACAGCTGATTCCTCCTGCTTCCACGTCAGGCTAATTCAAATGCCGCGCAACGCACAGACTTCGAAAGAACATCTGCCTTCGTAATTGATTGGATTAGGAGAAATTCAGAAACCCGAATGCACAATTCCTGCGACAAACCCCGAAGGCGTGGCACGGTTCACTTCGCGCGCGGATGAGTCTGATCGTAGACCTGCAGCACATGTTTCATGGAGAGCTGGGTATAGCGCTGGGTGGTGGCGAGACGCTCGTGGCCGAGCAGTTCCTGAATCGCGCGCAGGTCTGCGCCTTCTTCGAGCATGTGCGTGCCGAAGGCGTGACGAAGAGTGTGAGGATGCACTTCGGGCGAGAGGCCCTTGGCCACGGCAATCTGCTTGATGATGCGGCCGACACTGCGGGAGGTGAGGCGGCCGCCGCGCTGGTTGATGAGGAGCGCTCGGGTATTTTTCCGCACTTGCGCGAGTTGCGCTTGCCGGGCCGGAAGATAGGCGGCGAGCGCGTTCTTCGCTGACTCGCCGAAGGGGACATAACGTTCCTTCTTGCCTTTGCCGCGAATCAGAATGGCTTGGGCGCTCAGCCGGATGTCATCGAGATTGATGCCGGTCAGCTCCGAGTTGCGAATGCCGCAGCCATAGAGCAGTTCGAGCATGAGCCGGTCGCGTTCGGGAAAGGCAGCGGATTCGGGCATCTGGCCATCGAGTACTGAGTTCATTTCTTCGATGGTCGGCACCCGGGGAAGTTTCTTGGCCAGTTTCGGCGTTGCCACCAGCTTTGCCGGATTCTGTTCGACCACGCCCTCCTGCGCGAGCCAGCGATAGAGCGACCGGACGGCCGCCAGCGAGCGCGCGACAGACGTCTTGCTGAGACCTTTTTCGTAGAGCTGCGAGAGAAATCCGCGGACGGCGATGTGATCGATCTGCTTCCAATCGCGCGATCCGGCGTAGGCCGCGAAACCGGCGAGGTCCCCGGTGTAGGCCTTGACCGTGTGTGGCGAGGCGTTTCGCTCGCGAAGGTGACGAAGGAAGTCCGCGATGGCTTTGCCTGCGATGGTGGTCTTCGGTTCCATGTTCGATCGCTCAGATGCAAGATTGCAGATTTTTGCTTGCAGATGGCCGGCGATCCGGCAAGCTGCAGTGACTTACCTCGCTCTCGCCCTCGGATGATGCTTCTGATAGACACTGCGCAAGCGGTCGAGCGCGAGATGCGTATACACCTGCGTCGTAGAGATGTCGGCGTGGCCGAGAATCGTCTGCACTGTGCGCAAATCGGCGCCGTTCTCGACCATGTGCGTGGCGCAGGAATGGCGGAGCATGTGCGGCGATGCCTTGCGTCCCGAGGCGGCGGAAGCGGCACGGACCATCTGCCAGACGCGCTGGCGGGTGAGCTTGTGACCTCCGCGGGCGATGAACAGCAGCGGCGACGGCTTCGCCAGAACCGCTTTGGCCTTGCCGCGAGGCGCAGCCAGCGTTAGACGCGACTCCTCCAGGTACAGGCGCAATGCATCCTGCGCTGACTTGCCGAGGGGCACGATCCTCTCTTTGTCGCCTTTGCCGCGAACCAGCATGTAGCCGGCATCGAGCTTCAAGTCTTCGAGCCTGGCGTTGATCATCTCGGAGACGCGGAGCGCCCCGGCGTAGAACACCTCGAGCATGGCCCGATCGCGCGCGGTGAGGGCAGCGGAGTCTTTTGTAGGATGAAGCTTTTGCCTTTCAGCGGGTGCGGCGAGCGTGGCTTCCATCTCGTCGCGGGCGAGCGCCTTGGGCAGAACCTTCCACTGGCGCGGCGACTCGATGTTGAGCGTGGGATCGCGCTCGATCCTGGCGTCGAGCAGCAGATAGCGGTACAGATGGCGCAGAGCCGAGAGCTTGCGTCCGACGCTGCGACCGTCGACCTGGTGGGAGAACAACTGCTGCAGAAAGTCGCGAAGGTCGTTGCGCCGCGCCGAGAGCAGGTTGCGTTTTCGCGGCGCGAGGAATCCGGCGAACTGGCCGATGTCGGCGGCGTAGGCGCGAAGCGAGAGAGCCGCGAGTCCCTTCTCGATGCGAAGGTAGTCGAGAAATCCGGAGAGCACGCGCGCGTTGGCTTCCACGGGCATAGAGAGCATTCAGTATGCGCGTTATCGGACGTTGCGGAAAGTAATCACGCGGGATACTGCTTGCGGGATTCGAGCGCTTTCGGCGAGGCGGCCTGCAGCGTCCGGCCGGCGCTTCGCAGCAATTCGGCGGCATAGAGCGCGCCTTCCGGCGTCTCTTCATGCTTGAAGTAGGCGTAGACGTTGCGTCCGGCGGCGACATGCTGCTCGATGCGGTCGAGCATGAGGCGGCGCTCTTCGCCGGTGTAGGTGGGCTTGCGAAAGCGGTAGTAGGCAAAATCGGCGGTGACGACGTCGGGAGTGGTTCTGGTTTCAGTCTCGGCGACGCAGACGGCAGCCTTGTTCGATCGCAGCAGGTCCCAGGTGGACTCGGCGAACCAGGATTCGTGGCGAAACTCGAAGGCCGCGGGCACGGATCGGGGCAAGACGGCGAGAAAGTCTTTGAGCAATCCGGCATCGGCCTTCAGGTTGGGCGGTAATTGAAACAGAACCGCCGACAGCTTGCCGGCGGCGGCTACAGGTTCAATGGTGGCCAGGAACCGCGGGATGAAATCCTCCGTCCCCTTGAGCCGCTTGATGTGGGTGATGACCTGATGCGCCTTGATGCCGAAGCGAAAATGAGGAGGCGTGTCGCCCAGCCAGTTCTGGATGGTTGACTCCTTCACCAGTTGGCGGAAGGTGAAATTCACCTCGACCGTGTTCAGCTGGGAGGCGTAATAGTTGAGGAATTTCTTTTGCGCCAGCTTGGCGGGATAGAAATCCGGCTTCCAGTTCGGATACGCCCAGCCCGAGGTGCCGGCAAAAATCTGCGCCATGATCTTGCCCAGTTCGAAAGCAAGCGGTGAATCTTCGATCGCAATGGGCGGAATGCGCCGCGCTTGCGGATGGTCGCGATTATACTCTGGGTTTTTTTCGGCGAGTGGCGGCAGCTTTCCCTGATTTTTTGGCTGGCTTGCGCTTCCGTTCGGGACTGGGTTCGTCGGCATGGGCTGCAATCTCGATTCCCTCCGGTTCTTTGGCGGCGGCTGCCTACTTCTTCAGATCGGGCAACTGCTGTTTCAACTCCAGGACCGGCTCGAAGAGGTCGCCCATTTTTTCGAAGCGGGCGATGGTCTGCTTCGCTTCGAAGACCAGCAACTTCGAGTCTTTCTTCTTCAGGCAGCGTTCGACCTCGTCCCAGGTCACAGGAGTCGACACAGTTGGATGCTCTTTCGCGCGCAAGGAGTAGACGGCGACCGTAGTTTTATGTTCGTCGTTCTGGCTCCAATCGACGAAAACCTTGCCGGTGCGCACCTGCTTTTTCATCTCCGAGACAACCTGCTGGGGATGGTCATGCTCGAGCAACTGCGCCAGCGCGTGCGAGAACAGCTTAGTCGCGTCGAAATCCGTCGGCGTGTTCAGCGGGATGTACACTTGCAGGCCCTTGGAGCCGGAGGTCTTGGGGAAGCTCTGCAGTCCGAGATGCTCAAAGATTTCGCGCAACCACAGCCCGACCTGGCAGCATTGCACGATGTCGGCCGGCGGCCCGGGATCGAGATCGAACACCATTTCCGTGGGACAGGTGATGTCGGCGGCCAAGGCGAGCGACGGATGCAGTTCGAGCGCGGCCAGATTGGCCAGCCACACCAGCGTGGCCAGATCGTCGGCCAGAACATAATGCACCGTGCGCCGGTTGCTTCCGCTCCAGATGGGAGCGGTCTTGACCCAGTCGGGCCGGTGCATGGGCGCGTTCTTCTCAAAGAAAGGCTGGGCATCGACGCCGTCGGGATAACGCTTGCGAGTGAGCGCGCGGCCGGCGAGATGAGGAAGAAGCGCGGGTGCAATGCGGACGTAGTAGTCGATGACGTCCTTCTTGGTGAATCCCACGGCGGGATAAAGCACCTTGTCGAGGTTCGACAGCGGGATGTGCCGGCCCTGAATTTCGACTGCCGAATCGGCCACTGGCTTGTTTCCTTTCCCCGGCCTTACTGATGCAGCATGATGTTCACATTGGGCGAGCGGTAGGCGAGGTTGTAGTTGGCGATTACCAGACCGGGCTTGCCCCTGGTTACCAAGTCGCCGGCCGCCATTCCGATGTCGCCGGCGCCGGAAGTCAGTCTACGCTTATTGCAGGCGGGTTGCGCAGGATGAAACCCAGCGCAGCGACTCCCGCATCCGACGTTATCTGTGCTCGAGGCGCGCTGCGTTCCCGCAACGGCGGACGCGACGAAAGTCGGCGCGGTTCGCGGCGAGACCGGCGGCCGAGGAACGTCAAAATGCGCCGGCGATTGAAAAGTCCATCGGAACAGGGCTAAGGTAGGTAGAGCCCCTTCGTGCCGAGTGTGAAGGCATCACCCGGCTGTCTATAACTCTCTAGTAAATACAATGAATCCTGTATGTAAACGCTTTTTCGGTGCTGATAACAATAGCGAATTCCGTCCGTAAAGACGCCGCAACGGAGCGGAGTTTCGTTTCCCAGGTGGGTGAGCCGGAGAAAAGTTGCGGGCGAAAGCCGCCTGGAAGGAACTTCACCTGCGCGCAAACCATCGAGTTTGAATGCTGAGAACTGACAACGAACGAAATCACTTATCGGAACGAACTCTGCCCAAAGCGCCGTCGGGCATAGCCGGTCTGGATGAGATCACCTTCGGAGGGTTCCCGCGCGGGCGGCCGACGCTGGTGTGCGGCAGCGCGGGATGCGGGAAGACTCTGCTGGCCATGGAGTTTCTGGTGCGCGGCGCAACCCAGTATCAGGAGCCGGGCGTATTCATGGCGTTCGAAGAGACGCCGGAGGATTTGACGAAAAACGTACGTTCGCTCGGTTTCGATCTGAACAAACTGGTCAAGCAGAAAAAGCTGGTCATCGATTTCATTCGAGTCGAGAGAAATGAGATCGATGAGACCGGCGAATACGACCTGGAAGGACTGTTCATCCGGCTGAATGCGGCGATCGAATCGGTGGGCGCCAAGCGGGTCGTGCTCGACACCATCGAGGCGCTGTTTTCCGGACTGCAGAATGAAGGCATTCTTCGCGCGGAGCTACGACGGCTGTTCCGCTGGCTGAAAGACAAGGGCGTGACAGCGGTGATTACGGCCGAGCGGGGCGATGGCACGCTGACCCGGCGCGGCCTGGAGGAGTACGTCTCGGATTGCGTGCTGCTGCTCGACCATCGCGTGGTGGACCAGGTTTCGACCCGGCGCCTGCGGATCGTGAAATACCGGGGAACGACGCACGGCACGAATGAATATCCTTTTCTGATCGATGAAGACGGATTCAGCGTTTTGCCGATCACCTCGCTGGGCCTGCAGCACCAGGTGAGCGACGAGCGGATCTCGACCGGTGTTCCGCACCTTGATGCCATGCTCGGCGGCGAGGGGTTTTACCGTGGCAGCACGATTCTGGTTTCCGGAACGGCCGGCACCGGCAAGACCAGCCTGTCCGCGCAGTTCGCGCAGGCGGCTTGCGAACGCGGCGAGCGCTGCCTGTATCTGGCGTTTGAAGAATCTCCGGGCCAGTTGATCCGCAACATGCGCTCCATCGGGCTGGACCTGGGACGGTCGGTCAAAAAAGGGCTGCTCAAGGTCCACTCCAGCCGGGCGACGTTTTACGGGCTGGAGATGAGGCTGGCGATGATTCACAAACTGGTGCAGCAGTTTGAACCGGACGTGATCGTGGTCGATCCTATCGGCGCACTGACGGCGGCGGGCACGCTTCGTGACACCAATCTGATGATCGTCCGGCTCATCGATTTCCTGAAAGCGCGGGGTATCACCGCGATGCTGGTCAACCTTACCGGGTCCAGCGAATCGTTGGAGCGGACTCAAGTCGAAATCTCGTCGATTGTCGACACCTGGATCCTGCTGCGCGACGTTGAACTGGGCGCCGAGCGCAACCGCGCGATTTACGTGCTCAAGTCCCGGGGCATGCGGCACTCGAATCAATTGCGTGAATTTCTCATCACCGACCAGGGAGTGAAGCTGCTCGACGTCTATGTAGGACCGGAGGGCGTACTGACCGGCTCGTCGCGCCTTTCGCTGGAAGCAAGGGAGCGCGCCTCTTCGCTGGCGGAGGAACAGGAGACGGAGCGCAAGGATCGCGAGCGCAGGCGCAAGCGGGAGGCGCTGGAGGCCAAGATCATTGCCCTGCGCAAGGAATTCGAAATTGAAGATGTCGAGAGCGCACTGGTGGCATCAGAGGAAGCAGCCCGCATCGACCAACTGGGGCGCGATCGGGACGCTATGGCGATCAGCCGGCAAGCCGATCGTGGGAATGGCGTAGAAAGACCGCGAAGAAAGCTGAATTCAAAATGAAAAGACGCTCGACCAAAGCTCCTCTCACGCTCGAAGAGATCGCCAGTGATCACAATCCGGAAAACGCAGAAAAATGGGACCTGCGGCTCTACGTCGCTGGGCAGACCCCGCGCTCGATCACCGCATTTGCCAATCTGAAACACCTGTGTGAGACACATTTGGCGGGCCGCTACACCATTGAAGTGATCGATCTGATGAAGCATCCGCAACTGGCCGCGGGCGATCAGATCATCGCGATCCCGACGCTGGTGCGCAAGTTGCCCCAGCCGATCCGGAAAATTGTCGGGGACTTGCGCGATACGGAACGCGCTCTAGTAGGCCTGCAACTTCGTCCAGGAAGAAATTAGCAAAACCTGCCGCGCTGCCCAAGAAACGGCGGTGGCAGAAGTAATACCCGGGGTCCTATGGAGAACGACAACCTGAGTATCCTGAATCAATTGGCACTGGACGATGGAGCGCAGATCGTCGACGCAATCCGCACCGGCGGCGTCGACGCCTTTGTCGTCGAAGAGCACAACGGGCATGCGGTCTATACCCTGAACAACAGCGATCTGCCCTACAGCGCGCTGGTGCAGCGCATGCAACAAGGCGCAGCCATGCTGGATTCCAGGGCCTATATTGTCTACTGCAATCCGAGTCTCGCGACACTGCTGAGCACGAGTGATGAGGCCATGGTCGGCGTCCGCTTTGAAGACCTCATCATGACGGAAGACCGCCCGGCCTTCCAAAAATTGCTGGAAAAACTTCAGGAGGGCGCCGGCGAAGCCGAACTCCGCCTGCGCCGCTTCGATCAAACGGTGCTTCCGGCGCGGCTCTCGCTCTCGACTTTGTCGCGGGACGGATCGGTGAACGGCATCCTGGTGAGCGATCTCACCTCGGAGAAATCCCACGCGGAACTGGCATCCCGGATTCAGAAAGTGGAGGACGAGGAACGAAAGAAGATCGCCCGCGAGTTGCACGACAGCGTTGGCCAGTTGCTGGTGGCGCTGGGCATGAACCTGACCCGGCTGAGGACCGAGGCTCCCGAGCTTCCGGCCGTGCTGATGGACCTGCTCTCCGATTCGGAAAACGTGGTCGACGAGGTCAGCCGGGAGATTCGCACGATCTCTCATTTGCTGCACCCGCCGCTGCTCGATGTCGCCGGTCTGACTTCGGCGATCCACTGGTACGTCGACGGATTTTCCCATCGCAGCAAGATCAAAGTGGTGCTGGAAACCGATTCGGACCTCGGCCGGCTGCCCGCCGACGTGGAGATTTGTCTTTTCCGCGTGGTGCAGGAGTGTCTCACGAACGTGTACCGCCATTCGGGCAGCGACTTCTGCTCGATCTCGATGCGGCACGACGGACAGTCTCTCTATCTGGAAGTTCGCGACACTGGCCATGGCATCCCCACCGACGGGAAAGGGCAGATGCCGACCGGAGTTGGTTTACTCGGCATGAAGGAGCGCTTGCGGCGTATCTCGGGAACTCTGGAGATTCGTTCCTCGGAGAACGGAACCGTGGTCACCGTGGCGGTTCCGGTCGCAGGAAAACCGCAAGCCTAAAAAAACCTGCACAAGCGGCGAGACAGGCGTTCCACCTCAAACGCCAGCCGGGCCCCGGTCCACGCTAAGAAAGCAGGCTGAGGAACCCGCCGCCGCCCGCCAGAGCCATAGCGGGTTTGACAATCGGCCGTCCCACCACGTACTTTCAGACTTCTGCCCTGCTGGTCCGTCCAAAACATGTCCGCAGCAGAGATCCATCCGGCCGCTGGAGGCCTCATGAAACGCCGCACATTTCAAGTTGCAATCGTTTTCATTCTTCTGACCGCACTGGGGCTCGCCCAGGACGTGGCATCGTTTGCCAAGCGCATCACGGTCAAGAAGCTGCCCAACGGGTTGACGATCCTGATCTGCGAGCGAAAAGAAGCGCCGGTGTTCTCATTCTTCACCCTGGTGGATGCCGGATCGGCGCAGGATCCGATGCGTGAGACCGGCCTGGCGCACATGTTCGAGCACATGGCGTTCAAGGGCACCGACAAGATCGGAACGACGGACTACGCCGCGGAGAAGCCGGCGCTGGCGAAAGTCGAGACGGCCTATGACGCTTACATCGCCGAGCGCGACAAAACCGTCGGGCGGGACGAGGCGAAGCTGAAGGAACTCGAGAAAGATTGGAAGGATGCGACCGCGGCCGCCGATAAATACGTGGTGAGCAACCAGTTCGGCAAGATCGTGGAACAGAACGGCGGCGAAGACATGAATGCTTTCACCGACTACGACGAGACCGGCTATCACTACTCGCTTCCGGAAAACCGTCTCGAACTGTGGGCCTACCTGGAATCGGAGCGTTTTCTGCATCCGGTGATGCGCGAGTTCTATAAGGAACGCAACGTGGTGATCGAAGAACGGCGCCTGCGGACCGACAGCAATCCCATTGGACGGCTGGTAGAGCAGTTCACGGCCGCGGCCTTTGAGGCACATCCGTATCACCGGCCGACAGTGGGATGGATGTCGGATCTGAACTCGTTCTCGGCGACGGACGCGCAGAAGTTCTTCGACAAGTATTACGTGCCTTCGAACATGGTGGTCGCGGTGGCGGGCGACGTCGACGCGGCGAAGGCCATGCCGATGCTGGAAAAATATTTCGGACGCCTGCCCGCGCGCCCCAAGCCGGACGAGACCACGACGACGGAACCTAAGCAGGACGCGGAGCGCCGGGTGGTGCTGATCGAGCAAACCCAGCCGCTCTACCTGGAGGGCTACCACCGGCCCGACTATCACAGCAAAGATGACGCCGTGTTTGATGCGATTACCGATCTCATGTCGGACGGTCGGACGTCGCGGCTCTACCGGGCGCTGGTGCGCGACAAGAAGATCGCGTCGTACTCGGCGGGATTCACCGGCCTGCCGGGCGTCAAGTATCCGCACCTGTTCGCGTTTTATGCGGTGCCGCTGCCCGGACACACGCCGCAGGAGATGGCGGATGCGATTCACGCGGAAATTGACCGCCTGAAGAAGGAAGACATCAGCGACGACGAGTTGAAGATGATCAAGACCCGGGCCAAGGCCAACCTGATTCGCGGGCTCGCCGATAACGAAGGCCTGGCCACGGAACTTGCCACCTACCAGACGCGCTACGGCGATTGGCGCGAACTGTTCCGGTCGGTGGATCGCATCGACCAGGTAAGCAAGGCCGACATCCGCCGGGTGGCCAATGAAATCTTCGTCGACACGAACCGGACGGTGGGCATCATCGAGAACAGCGGCGGCGGTGGTGGCGGAGGTCCGGCGGCGAGCGGCGACAGCGCGTCCGGCCAGGGAGGTGCGCAATGAACGGGGCGTCAGTTGGTACAACCAAGTCGATGGTCGCCAAATTCGTCGCCGGCAGCGCGCGGGTTCTGGTTGCCGCCATCCTGCTCGGCTCGGCCGTCTCGTTTTTCGCGCCGCAGGCTGGAGCGCAGGCCGCCAGCTGGAAGCAGATTCCCGTGCCTCCGTTGCCGGCCTTCAAACCACAGCAACCCAAGCGCATCGAACTGGCGAACGGCATGGTGATCTTTCTGCAGGAGGATCACGAACTTCCCATCGTCGACGCCATGGCGCGGATTCGCGGCGGATCGGTGAATGGGCCAACCAACAAGACCGGGCTGGTCGACATCTACGGCGAAGTCTGGAGGACCGGCGGGACCAAGACGCAGACGGGCGACCAGCTCGACGACTTCCTCGAAGTGCGGGCCGCCAAGGTGGAAACCGGCGGCGGACCCGACTCGACCACCATCAGCTTCGACTGCATGAAGGGCGATCTCGACGATGTCTTCAAGGTGTTCGTCGACGTGCTCAAGAATCCGGAGTTCCGCGCCGACAAGATCGACATCGCAGAAAAAGGCGAGGACGATGGAATCTCGCGCCGCAACGACGAAATTGGCGAGATCGCGCAGCGCGAATCGGTCAAACTTGCTTACGGGGCGGAGAATCCCTACGCGCGCGTGCCCGAATATGCGACCGTCGCCGCAATCACCCGCCAGGACCTGATCGACTGGCACGAGAAGTATGTGCATCCCAACAACATTATTCTCGGCATCACCGGAGATTTCGATGCGGCTGCGATGGAGAGCCGCCTGCGGGCCGCCTTCGAGTCGTGGGCAAAAGGTCCGACGCTGCCCAAGAATGAGATCGCGTATTCTCCCGCCAAGCCCGGGTACTATCTCATTCCGAAGGAGGACGTGAACCAGAGCAACATCCGGATGGTGGCGATGGGGACGACGCGCGACAACCCGGACTACTACGCGATCAGCGTTTTCAACGAAGCCTTCGGCGGCGGATTCTCGTCGCGCCTGTTCAACGATATTCGGACCAAGCGCGGGCTGGCCTACGGGGTGGGCGGCGGCATCGGCACGAATTTCGGGCATCCGGGCATTCTGCAAATCTCGATCGGCACCAAGAGCCAGAGCACGATCGAAGCCATTCGGGCCGCGGATGAGGACATTGCCGATTTGGCTACGCACCCGATCACTGAAGAGGAAATTCAGCGAGCCAAGGACGCGATTCTGAATGCGTTCATCTTCCGTCTCGATTCTCCCGACAAAATTCTGGGCGAGCGGATGACCTACGAGTATTACGGATACCCGCCGGACTGGCTGGACAAGTACCAGGACGAGATCAAGAAGGTGACGGTGGCGGATGTGAATCGCGTGGCGGCGAAATACCTGCACAAGGATCAGCTGGCGGTGCTGGTCGTGGGCAACACGAGACAGTTCGACAAGCCGCTCAACACGCTGGGCGAGGTGAAGGACATCGACATCACGATACCCGCGCCGGCGGCGGCGAAAGAGGAAGCCAAGCCCGCGGCTTCGAACCCGGAGGGTAAGGCGCTGGTGGCCAAGGTCGCGGCGGCGATGGGAGGATTGGACAAGCTGCAGTCGGTCAAAAGCATGAAGGTGTCGTTGTCCGAAAGCAACGCCGGAGAACCGGCGAATCCCATCGACGTGACGCTGGCTTTCCCCGACAGCATGCACGTCGACGTGCAGACTCCGCAGGGCAAGCTGACGATTGTGGCGTCTCCGAATGCAGCCTTCATGAGCATGGCGGGGATGGGCTCGCGCAGCATGGGCCCGGAACAGAAGAACGAAATGTTCGCCCAGTTGCATCACGATCTGGTCTACGTGGCGCAACATGCGGAAGATCCCGCCTTCACCTTCACGGCAGCGGGCTCGGAGAAGATCGGCGATGTCGATGCCGCGGTGGTCGATATCGGCGGAGCGATCCCGTGGGTGCGGTGGTATGTGGATCCCAAGACCGGTTACGTCTTGCGCGAGAAGTACAAAGGACTGGGCCGCGAGGGCCCGTTCGAAGGCGAGACGAATCTCTCCGACTGGCGGACAGCCGATGGCTTAACCCTGCCCTACCAGCACCAGAACAAGCAGAACGGGCAGGCCACCAGCAGCTCCGAAGTGAAGAAGATCGAGATCAATCCGCAACTCGATCCGAAGCTGTTCGAGAAGCCGGCGGAGGAGAAGCCGGAATCGTAGAAGCGGAACGTCTGCCGTGAGTGAAGGTGTTGTTTCAACCGAGGATAGCGCGTAAGTCCTTGGAGGCGTATCCGAGCAGCCTTATGTCGGCCTGGCGGGCTGCAGAGAAACCCTCTTTCCGTCGAGCAAGCGTACCTCAGCGGCTAAAGCCGCGATGGTTTAGGCCACTTTCGGCGCGGCCAAAAGCCGCGCCCCTTCAAAACACAAGGAGACCGAGGTTTTCTTTCCCGCAGCCTGCTAAGCAGTCTTCAGCAGCCTGGTGCCGCTGGAGATGGGCGCCGGCCTTGCAGAAATCGGCTGAACCTTCGCGAGCTTTATGAGCAAGCTCTCAACCTTACGCTGTTCGTTTGGGCGGGGTTGGCTGGTGCTTTTCATACTTCTATTTTCTCATCTGGACGGTTGCTTGACCAGTTCCGTTGCGCAAGATTCCCAAGCGGCCACCGGAACTAGCGGTCACCGATACGCGGCACAATTTCCGGGTTGACGCCGCCAACCACGAATTCCAGATTTGCCCTTCCTCTTCGCAAGCGCAAGGAGAATACTCTACCTGTACACGTGAGGAGATGCGCATGTCGACGAGCGTAGTGCGTTCGGCGGAGGTGACCGAACGGCGTTCCTGGTTTGCCAGTGGGCCTGCCTGGGTCTGGTACATTGCCGGCGCAGTGACGCTACTGCAGTTGCTCACGGCAAACCGCTACGGCTATTTTGGCGACGAGTTCTATCACATGGCTTGCGGCGAGCACCTTTCATGGGGATACGTAGACCAGCCGCCGCTGATCGCCGTGTTTGCCTGGCTGACGCGGCATCTCTTCGGGACCTCGCTTTTCTCGATTCGCATCCTTCCGGCGTTAGCCGGGTTGCTGGCCGTCTGGCTCACGGGGCTGATCGCGCGGGAACTTGGCGGCGGACGGTTCGCGCAGGGATTCGCGGCGCTGTGCAGCGCGTGCGCGGGAGTTTACCTGATCCTAAATCACCTGTTCACGATGAATGTGTTTGAGCCCCTGTTCTGGATGGGCTGTGCGTACGTGGTCATCCGCATCGTCAAAACCGGGAATCAGAAACTGTGGCTGTGGTTTGGGGCGCTGGCCGGAATTGGCCTTGAAAACAAATACTCGATGGCCATCTTCGGATTCGGCGTCGTGATCGGCCTGGTGCTCACCAAAGAACGGAAGGCCTTCGCCGGGAGATGGATCTGGATCGCGGGCCTGCTCGCATTCTTTATTTTTCTGCCAAACCTGATCTGGAACGTGCAGCATCACTTCCCTTTCCTCGAGCTGATGCGCAACATCCGCGCCAACGGAAGAGACTTGCCCTTCACTCCCCTCGGCTACATCCGGGCACAAGCTTTGATGATGACTCCGGTGACTTTTCCCGTATGGCTGCTGGGTGCTCTGTATTTCTTCTTCTTTCGGTCGGGTACGCGCTTCCGTGTGCTGGGCTGGGCATTCATCAGCGTGCTGGTGACGTTGATCGTGCTTCATGGCAAGGACTACTATGCCGCGCCGGTCTACCCGATGATGTTCGCCGGCGGTGCGATTGCCATCGAGCAGATCTCCGCAGGCAGGTGGCTGGGCTGGCTCAAGCCTTTGTCAATCACGCTGGTCCTGCTGGTAACGCTGGCGTTCCTGCCTCTGTTTGTCCCTGTGCTGTCGCCGGAGAGCTTCCTGCGCTACCAGGCGAAACTTCCCTTCAAAATTCAGCCCGATGAGAAGAGCATGCTTGAGGAGCCGATGCCGCATTACTATTCGGGATGTTTTGGCTGGCATGACCTGGTGCGAACCGTGGCCGAAGCCTATGCCAGGGTTCCGGCGCAAGACCGCGCGGACACGGCCATCTATGCCGGCGACTTCGCTACCGCAGGTGCGATTGATCTGCTTGGGCCGAAATTGGGCTTGCCGAAGGCGATTGGCGGACATCAGAGTTACTGGTTATGGGGACCACGCAACTACACGGGCGCGACCATGATCGTCATCGGCGGCAGCGCGGATGAGGCGCGAAAGTGGTTCGAGGATGTCACGGTGGTGGCGCAACTGCACAATCCGTACGCCGGAACGGCGTATGGCTGGGGAAACAAAACGGTGCTCCTGTGCCGAGGCAAGAAGTTCCCCTCGCTCAGCCAAGCCTGGCCTCGTCTGAAGCATTGGGACTAGCGATCGGCGCCGGTGCTTTCCTCATTACGCCTGCACAACGAAGCATTCGGAAGCCAGGAAGATCGAAATCCAGCCGCAGTCATTCTGAGGCGCTTCGAAGTGCGCTCGAAAGAACGATCCCGCCGAGAGCGTGCGCCGGGTCACTGCGCCTTTTCTGGAAAATCAGTAGAAAATCCCGCGGGAGCGACTTCTTATGAAACGATGCCTGGCAGGGATAGGAATGGTCGTAATCACTTATTGCGTTTGGGCGGTGGCGCAGGATGCGCCGATGTTTCGCGGAAACCTGCAGCACTCCGGGGTTTACAGCACGAGCGGAGTCGCCACGTTCAACGCGATCAAGTGGAAGTTTCATACGGGCGGGCGGGTGATTTCGTCGCCGGCCGTGGTGAACGGCGTGGTTTATGTTGGAAGCACCGACTGCAACTTGTATGCGATTGACGCGGCTTCGGGCGCGCAGAAATGGAAGTTCGAGACCAAGGGCTGGGTCGTTTCGTCGCCGGCCGTGGACGCCGGGACGGTTTACTTTCTGAGCTATGACAGCAACTTCTACGCCGTCGATGCCGCTACCGGACAACTGAAGTGGAAGTTTGCGACCGGCGGCGAGCGGCACTACGTGGCCACGCATCTTCATTATCTGCAACCGGCGGCCGAGACCATGCCCGACCCGTGGGATTTTTATCTTTCGTCGCCCAGCGTCTGGAATGGAATTGTCTTTTTTGGCAGCAGCGACAAGAACGTGTATGCATTGGACGCAAAGTCCGGCGCGCTGAAGTGGAAGTTTGCGACTGGAGACGTGGTGCATTCGTCTCCGGCAATCGCGGACGGGAAGCTGTACATCGGGAGTTGGGATACATATCTCTATGCGCTGGACGCGGCCAACGGCAGAGAAAAATGGCGCTTCAAAACCGGCGATGACCCCGATGCGCACAATCACGTCGGCATTCAGTCCTCGCCCGCGGTTGCCGAGGGCGTCGTGTATTTCGGCTCGCGCGACGCGTATGCCTACGCGGTGGGAGCAGCCACGGGAAAACAAATCTGGAAGTTCTCGACCGACGGTTCGTGGGTCAACAACTCCCCGGCGGTGAACGAGGGCCGGGTTTACTTTGGGACGTCGGTTCCGGGAATCGTGCACGCGGTCGAAGCACAGACCGGGAACGTGGCCTTTGACGTGAATTCTGGCAGCCCGGTATTCGCTTCGATGGCGCTGGCGGGCGGCATCCTGTACATGGGCAATTTTGGCGGAAAGCTCATAGCCATCGATATAAAGACGCAGAAAGCGGCCTGGACGTTTGAGACCGACGGAGCCAAAGAGAATGCGGCGTCGGTGACCAACGCCGACGGCAGCATCAAGTGGGAGAGCCTGTTTCCGGGCCCGAATGCCTTCTACGAAGACATGGTGATGGCGGTGCATAAGCTGTTCACCGCGGGCACGATCCTGTCATCCCCGGTCGTGGTGGGAAACACGATCTACTTCGGGAGCACCGACGGAAATCTGTACGCCCTGCAGTGAGGGCCGTCATTTATCACTTTGCGTTTTCGTCGCGGGCGGCTCGGGCTCCAGCCGGCTCAGGGCTGGAGTCGCCGGTTCAGGTCTTGTAGAAGCGCAGTGTTCTTCTCCAGAGCGCGCTGCAGAATCTCCGCCTGCCGGCGGGCGGTGGCCCAATCCCGCTTCTCGACCGCTTCGGTCAGGCCCGGCAGTTCGAGGTGCGCGTAAGTGAAGCGGGCGCCGTAGAGGATATGTTTGAACCAGGGGCGCCCGGGGATGCCATCGGGATTGAGCCAGTTGCGTTCGACCTGCATCATGCCGTGATTGAGATCGGCAGCGAGTTGGGGATCGATCGAACCGGAGGCGAGCTTGCGGCGCAGAGAATCGTTCAGCCGGGTTCCTGCAGCTTGAAAAGTATCGATTGCGCTGAGGATGGAAGTGAGATCGAGAGATCGTGCGTCGAGTCCCTGAGAGTCTGAGAGGGAAGGCCGGGTGGAACTCACAGAGTTAATGTTGCGCGCGAGATCAGTGACAAAGTCGCGAATGTTCGAGGCGTATGCGGCGAAGTCGAACGGCAGCAGGTCGGCGTTGGCGAGGCGAAGGGCGGTAACTCCCCAGAGCTGCGACATGAGCGTGTGGTATTGGTAGCCCGGATCGCCGAAGTGGTTCATCCAGAAAAAGTCATCGTAGGCGGAGTGGTAGACGCCATAGTCGCCGTCGAATTCGAGTCCGATGACCGGCATGCCGACAAAGTTGAGAAAGACGGTGTGGTCGCTGCCGCTGCCGATACGGGTATCGGCCAGGGTTTCGTTGGCGACGCCGGAATCGTTCATCTGTCCGGACTGCTTGCCTTCCGCCTTCTCACGCTGCACCGTCGCTTTCCAGGCGTCGTAGAGGCTTTTGCCGGAAGGATCTTCCAGGCTGCGCGTGGTTTCTTCGAGCATGGGCGCAAGCGAGCCGACAGCCTGGCCGTGGAAGTTGGGGCCGGAGGTCGCCTCGTCGACGTTGATGTAGGCGACGGCTTTCTGGCGAAGCTCGCCGGCGAATTGCTCTCCCCACTCCGTCGAACCGGTAAGGCCGACCTCCTCGCCATCCCAGCTGCAGACGATGATGGTGCGGCGCGGGCGCATGCCGTGCTGTTTGAGTTCGCCGAGCGCGCGGGTAAGTTCCATCATCGCGGCCGTGCCGCTGGAGGGATCGACGCCGCCGAAGACCCAGGCATCGCGATGATTGCCAAGAATGATCCATTCGTCGGGCAGGTCGGCGCCGCGAATGCGGCCTTCGACAACGTAGTAAGGTTGCAGGCCGTTCGACATCTCGATTCTGAGATGGGCTTTTACCCGCTCGCCACCGAGGTGATACTCGATCGGCAATCCGCCTTGCCAGTCTTTCGGCGCGACCGGGCCATCCATGTTTTCGAGCAGCGGCCTGGCATCGTGCCAGGAAAGGGGAAGAGCCATGATCTTCGGCACCGACATCGCCTGCTCGATAGGAATGCGTTTCGCCCCCGGAACCGAGGCCCAGCCGGGCGTTTGCGGGTCGCCAGGAACCATGAAGTCGTAGGTGATCGCGCCGCGCTGGATGTGGTACTCCGGGCCCCAGGGGCCGTCGGGATCGACTTTCCCCTGCTTATAGCCATCCTCCTGCGGGTCGCTGTAGATGAGGATCGCGGCTGCGCCTTCGCGCTGCGCGGTGAGGGCCTTGAATCCGCGATAGCTGTAGGGATTCGAGTAGCGGACCAGAACGATCTTTCCTTTCACGTCAATGCCGTTCTTGCGCAGCAGATCGTAGTCTTCGGGATTGCCGCTGTGGGCGTAGACGACGGGCGCGGTGACGTCCCCAGAAATCGACATGCCAAGCCAGGCCGCGGTGATGGCGGGATTCTTCGAGTCGTCGTCGCCGGGGATCGGAGTTTCGCGGAGAAGCGCCGTGTAGTGCGCCGGCGCGATCATCTCGAGCGAGGCTGACCTGGGATTCGTGCCATAAACATCGTAGCGGCGGATGATGACGTCTTCGAGGCCCTGCTTCTTCCATTGGGCGGCAATGTAGTCGGCGAGTTCGTTGTTGCGCTTCGATCCGGCGACATGCGGTTCGGCGGTGAAGATGCGGTGCTGACGGCGCTCTTCGGCGGGGCTGGGGATCGACTTGAATTTATTCTCGACCTCGGTTTCGCGGGCGGAGGACTTGGGCGCGAATCCGAGAATCGAGGTCTGGGACACCGCGGCGAGATTGAAGACGAGGTTGAAGACGAGGTTAAAAAAAAGAAAGGCGACGGCGATCGGTAATGTGTGTTGCCCCAATCGCGTTCTCATGGGGAAGCCAGCCTCGGTGGGGCCTTGGCCGCCAAGGCGTCTGGGCGCTCTGGAAGTCGGGAGGGACTCGGTCGAGTCGTTCATCGCAGCATTCTAGCTCAGGGCGGGAAAGGCGCGATCCGGCTATGATTCTGATCACGTCCTGGGGACGTGCTTTGTGATACAAATTTGTGTGATCTTGATGCGCGTTTCGGGCGTTTCCTTTCTTCTTATTTCTCACTTGGCGGTTCCCACATGCTGAGGGCATTCTTTGTCCATCTTTCTGAAAACCGATCTCTTCGTGGTTTTGCCGAGCGCTCGGCGATTGGCCAGCGCGTCTCCGGGCGGTTCGTGGCCGGCACCGAAATTGCCGACGCGGTGCGCGTGACCCGGACCGTCAACCGGGCAGGCATGAGCGTCAGCATCGACAACCTGGGAGAAAATGTCACGAACCCCGACGAGGCGCGGCACAGCGAGCAACTTTACCAGCAGATTCTCGAAGCGATCGCGGCCAACGGGCTCAATGCCAACATCAGCCTGAAGCTGACCCACATGGGCCTGGACGTCGACGAGAAACTCGCCCGCGATCTGGTCAGCCGGCTGGTGGCGAAAGCCGCATCGATGACGCCGCCGGGTTTCGTGCGGGTGGATATGGAAGGATCTCCTTACACGCAGCGCACGCTCGACTTCGTTCACGAACTGCACCGCATGCCGGGAAACGGCAGCAGCGTGGGTACGGTCATTCAGGCGTATCTGAAGCGGTCGGAGAGCGATGTGGAGAAGCTGCTGGCGAATGGAATCCGCATCCGCCTCTGCAAAGGAGCTTACAAGGAGCCGGCCAGCATTGCATTTGAGAGCAAGGACGATGTCGATGCCAATTATGTCAAGCTGATGAAGATCCTGATGAAGAGCGGCATCTATCACGGGCTGGCAACGCACGACGAAAATATCATCCGGCAGGCACAAGCGTTTGCCATGCGCGAAAATATTGCGCGGGACTCCTTCGAATTCCAGATGCTGTACGGAATTCGCCGCGACCTGCAGCAGAGCCTGGTGCGCGACGGCTGGCGCATGCGCGTCTACATTCCTTTCGGCAGCGAGTGGTATCCCTACTTCATGCGGCGGCTGGGCGAGCGCCCGGCGAACGTATTCTTCATCGCACGCAATCTGCTGAGGCAATAGGCGGCGGCCGAGATGCCGTTTCCTTCCAGGGAATCAGGAAATCAGCTTTAGAGACCGCCAGTGAGAGCAGGGGCTAAGGTCCGGTCTCGCCGCCTTCGGGCGGAGCCAGCGGCAGCTGCGTGGCATCGAGCATCATCTGGCGTTCCTGCTCGGAGAACACATTCTTGAAGCGGTCCGAGTTGATGACCTGAACCCGCTGCTGCGGGGGCATCCCGCGGAGATCGCGGACCGCTGCGGCTACCATGCGCTGGCGCTCGGGCGGCAGCTGGCGGAACTGTCCAAAGATCTCGCGGGCCCGCTGCTTCTGCTCGGGAGTCAGATGCTCCCAGGTGTCCATGCGGTTGAGCATGCGCAACTGCTGCTGCGGCGGAAGATTGGAAAAATGTTGCAGGCGGCGGCGCAGGATTTCCTGTCTTTCCGGAGGGAGGCGGCGGAAAGCGGGATCGTTCTCGAGCGCTCGCTCTTGTTCAGCGGGAGGAAGATCTTTGTAGCGGCGAAGCCAGTCGCCGGCATGCCCACGGGGCCGCATCGGCGCTTGGGGATGCGGTGCCTGGTACGACGGAGCAGCGTGCCTCTGGGGACCGCGGCCGGCGAAGACAGGGACAGGCGCAACCAGCGCCAGGACAAGGCCTGCCGCCATCCAGCGCGCGAATTCCATTCCCCACGTCATTAGTTTCGCAACCGGACAGGCCCGCAGATTGTCCGGCCCTCCCCGTACCGAGTGGCTTCAATTACGGATTCGCCACGACATCCTGCTGCAGATCGAGGTCGTCGAGCAATTCAAAATCCGAATACATATCGTGATTCTTCTCGAGGGCCTGCAGGTCGCTGACGGCGCTGCCGGGCTCGATCAATTCGGTATTCGAAGCATTCTGGCTGTGATCGTAGATGCCGCTGCCACGGGCAAAAAACAGGCCCACGCCGACTCCCATCAGAACCGTTAGCGCAGCCGCCAGCACCGGGCGGCGCAGCCAGGAGAACCAGCCCGCCGCCGGCCGCGCCATTTCTTCACGCAGCCGGGCTTGCAGGCGCACATCAAAATATGGCGACGGCTCCGGAGCCTGCCATTCATCGAGCAACGCCATGGTCGAGCGCATCGACCTGAGCTGCTCGGTGCAAGCCGCGCAACCGGACAGATGCTTGCCTTCGTCGGCCGTCGGCTGGCTGAATCCAGCCGCCAGATCCGGCATCCGCTCTCGAATTTGTTCGCAATTCATAACCGCTTCCCCTAACTTCATCTTCGCCACTGCCCGTCACCAGAACCAGAATTCAGTTTTACAAATATTCTTTTAACTGTTCCCGCAAAGTCTCATAAGCCCGGAAGAGCAGCGACTTGGTCGCCGATTCGCTCTTCTTGAGTACTTCGGCAATCTGCCTGTAATCCATCTGCTGATACTTGTGCATGATCACGGCCAGCTTCTGCTGTTCGGGCAGCGCCTCGACTTTCTGCCGGATGGCCAGCATCCGCTCGCGGCGCATCATCAACTGCTCCGCGTTCATCGTGCCGTCGGGCAACTCCAGCGTGGTGCCGGTGTCTTCGTCGGGCTCATCGAGGCTGACGGTAACCTCCGGCCGCTCGTGCCGGGTATCGCGGGCATGATTGACGGCCAAGTTGGTCGCGATCCGATACAGCCAGGTCGTAAACTTTGCGCTCGCCTCGTAGCTTTCGCGCGAGCGGTAGACACGCAGAAAAACTTCCTGCGCCAGGTCTTCCGCCGCCGCCGCATTGCGCGCCATGCGGTACATAAAACTGATCATCGGCCGGCGGTACTTCTGCACCAGGTAATCGAACGCCGACTGATCGCCGGCCCGGACGCGCAGCATCACGTCCGCGTCCGAAACTTCCTGCCCATCCGGGCTGGGCGTAAAAGCGCGAGAAGTCTGCGGCGTTGTCGCAGCCATCCACATGCCTCGATCCAGCGCGGCTGTGCTCACCTCTATTTCAACCCCGTCGCCGGGGGAAAGTTGCACCTTTTCAGGGTCGGGGGACGCCATTAAGATCCTTGTACATCAGTAAGATACATCGCATCAGCGGCCGACCGGCCAATCGGCACAACCACGCCTGGGAAGAGGGAGCGCGGCCCATGTTCCTCCGGGGGCCGACACTTGCCCCGCATAGGCTATCACGCCAGGTTCGCCCGGAATGCAACAAAGCGTAAAGGCCCAGTCGCCAGGATCCGGCTACTGGATCCACTGAAGCCAGACCCAGCCCACCAGGAGGGTCATGACGGTGACGGGAAGTCCCACGCGGAAGTATTCCCAGAAGCCGATTTTGGTCTCCGGCCGGGCGCTTTCGACCACGATGATGTTGGCGATGCTGCCCGTGATGGTCAGGTTCCCCGCCAGGGTCGAGGCCATGGCCAGGACCAGCCAGCCGGTATGCGGATTGGGGAAACCCGGCACCAGCGATTTCAGCAGCATGACCGCCGGCACGTTGCTGACAATGTTGCTCAGCAGCGAAACCGCGATGGTGAATGCCCCCAGATTATGGAGGTTCCAATGTCCGGCAATCTCGAGAAATTTGCTGACGATGCCGGCATTCTGGGCTCCGCCGACGATAAGGAACAGCCCAACAAAGAACACGAGAAGGCCCCAGTCCACTTCCTCATAGACTTTGCGGGGATCGAGTGTACGGCTGATAAGCAGGAAAGCAGCGCCCAGAGCCGCCGCCATGGCGGGAGGCACTCCCAGAATAAAAGCAACCACGACGGCGCTGGCGACGACCATCGGCTTTGCCAGGCGGGAGAGATCCAGCGCAGGCAACGGAATCGCCTGATTCGCTTCCCCGCCGGGTTGGACGGAGCGCATATATGTCCAGTGCAGGACGAGCCAGTCGAGAAGCAGTCCGATCGCGGCTACCGGCGCGAGATGCAACAGAAACTGGCGGTAGGCGATGCCGGAGAATGATCCGATCAGCATGTTCTGAGGATTTCCCGTGATGCTGGCCACGCTTCCGATATTCGAGGCCGTGGCCACAGCCAGCAGATAGGCGATCGGGGGGAGACGCAGCCGGCGGGTGATGTTGAGCACGAACGGAACCATGACCAGGCAGACGATGTCGTTGACAAAGAAGACCGAGAGCACGCCCGAGGTGAAAACGACAGCCGGCAAAAGCCGCGACGGCTTGAGCCGCTTCAGCAAGAGCTCGACATTCCACTCGAAAAAGCCCACCAGATGCAGGACTCCGACGATCAGCATCATGGAAAACAGCAGGACCAGGGTCGGGAAATCGATGAAACGCAGGGCGTCGGCGGGCCTTACCACCCGGAACGCGACCATGCCCACCGCCCCAATGATCGCCGCGGCGGGACGATCAATTTTCAGCCCGGGAAATTTCCCCAGCGCGAACACCAGGTAGCTGGCCAGAAAGATCACGTACGCGGCAACGCTGCGGACATCGGAAACCGCGGCTGGCGGTAAGGTCGACATGCAGGGCCTGGCTCTTGCGGGAATCGGTGCTCCCTGGAAGATCATACAGAATCGCTCATCGCAGTGACCTGGAACGGCGAGGTGAGCATTTCTAATTGAGACGTCCGCGGCGGAGGACAGAGGAAGAAACTAAAGATGATGGGCGATAGGATTCGGATTTCCTTGAGGCAGGCCCAGTGCTTGATCGCTCGCATCGGAGCGAGAGTTCCAACTTCCGGGGAATGGCGATACACCAAGTCAGCGCCTAAGCTTCGACGGCTCCTCATGGAACCAAAGACACGCGTGAAAAGCCCGTCTTGGCGAAGGGGATATTCGCCGCTCTGCCCCCTGAAGTGGTCAATAGGAACCCGGTCACCGATCCCTGGGCCCGGGAGAACTCGAGCGTTCCCGCGAATTTGCCCTCGGCGAGGTTACCCCTGGCAGCGAATACATCGGGGGATCGACCTTCCAACGCTACAACTCCACGTGGTGTGCGGAGGCTTAGGGCGCCTGCCTTCTGTGTCACCTCGTAAGCCGTCGCGAGTTCGGCAGAGTAATACAACCCCAAGTAGGAGGAGGACGAGACTGGTGCAGCTTGTTTTCGCGGCAGGACTGGCTTGATCCGCCGCCCAGCAAAATCCGTACCCGAGGGATCGTGCACAACCACCATGAAGTGTCCGGTCCCGTCTGTCGTTGGAAGGAAGGTGACATGAAACGAAGTCGTGGACGAGAAGAAATCTCTACCCGAGGATGCCAGCAGGGGAGCGTTTTCACCAGTGAATCGCAGCGCGTTGCGCTCCGCTTGAAAGGTCAACTGGCGGCCCGGACCAACTTCCGAAGTGCCCGAAAGTATCTCGTACGTCCCTGCGTATTTCTGCAACGTCGACAAACCGGGTGATGGGACAGCTCGCGGACGCTCGGGCAAGGCTGGGTATTCATCTCTCAGATAAATCTCCGCGATCGAAAATGCGAGCCGAGGAGCGTTGAGATTGTCGGTATTTGCCAGAAGGATAATGGACAGCTTCTGTGCCGGGAAGACAAGCACATCGGACCGGAAGCCTGGAACAGCGCCGGTGTGTTCGACATAATGCATTCCATGAAAACTCTCGGCGTGAAGTCCTGAGGCATAGGTGATCGGGATTCCATCGCGCAGCACTCCTGGCTGCTTCATCGCAGCAAAAATCTCCGGGGTGCTCGTCCCCGGCTCCCAGAACTTTGAGCTCCAGATTTCCAGGTCGGAGATAGTGCTCAGAATGCCAGTGTTTCCGTACGTAGAATCGGCTGCAGTCTGGGGCGTAAATTGCCCGGTCCAACTGTATCCATAGGCGCGATTGGGTGTGACACTCAGCGGGTCGGTCACCAGCGACGTGTGAGCCATGCCAAAGGGAAGGAAAACGTGTTGTTTCAGGAAATCGGAGAACTTCATGCCAGAGACCCGCTCCACGATTTTCGCCAGCAGCACGTAATTGGCATTGCTATACCGGTAATGACTGGCCGGCGGGAAGTTGAGTCCCAGTTGCCCCGTTATGACGTCAAAGGACTCATCTTCGGAAATCACGTCATCGACGCGGCGGCCCTTGATCGTGAGTAGATCGACGTTGTCCCGTAACCCGCTGGTGTGATGCAGCAACATCTGCAAGGTAATTACCTCGCCGAAATCGTGCATCTCGGGAATGTATTTTCTTACGTCATCGGTGAGCGCAAGCTTTCCCTGTTTCGCGAGCAAGTGCACACAGTAAGCGGTGAACTGTTTTGTTAACGATCCGACGGGGTAGACCAGGGCGGAGTCATTGCTCTTCGACAGTTCAAGGTTCGCCATGCCGAAGCTATGGGAATAGACTGGCTGGCCATCCCGAAGAACCAGGACATTCATCCCTGGCGTAGTTGATGTATCCCAGCGGGCAAACAACTTGTTGACTTCCCCGCTTTGTTGGTCGGCGGCGGCAAGAGCTATAACAGACAGCAAAATAAACGCGCCCGCGTTGAAAACACCGCTCCAACGTCTCATCGTTTTATGCCTGGTTTTATGCTTGCAACGTTCCGTGGCCTTCCGCCGTTGTGCAGGTCATAACGAGTACTCTGCGCTGTTGCTGGCGTCTTCAACCTCTGTTGCTCTACGAACGCTCGAACCTAGCTCGGCGTGACGATCATCAAAGCTTCAGCTTCTTATTTCGTCTGCGCCAGCCCCTCGACAACTGCAGCAAGTTTATCGAGTATCTGGTTCCAGCCCTCGAATTGACCGCTAGTTTTCGCGCTCTCCATGGGTTCGTTTCCAATGAAGGTGAGTTTCGTCTGGCCGTTTCCCAGATCCTCAAAGAGGGTCACGTCGTACGCACCCTCGATGGCCTCATGTTCTATGCCTAGCTGCGCAGGATCAATCTTGTTTCCCTTCGAGTCCGAAAAGTACATCAGGGAAACGATCTTCTCGTGGGGAACAATCTCGTGGTATTCAACCGCATTCCAGAACTCCTGTCCATCCGGCGATTTCATGCAGCAGAGAAATTTCCCCCCAACGCGAAAATCCATCTGGCAAACGGGCGCAGTAAAGCCCTTCGGCCCCCACCACTGCATGATGTACTTCGGGTCTGTCCACGCCTTCCAAACCAATTCGCGTGGGGCATCAAAAACTCTGGTAACAACCATCCGCTCCGTCTCAGTCATCGTGTTTTTTGTCATCTCTGACCTCCGCTCTTTTCATTTGATTCACAACCACCTCGAGCTTGTCGAAACTCTCTTCCCAGAATCGGCGATAGCTGATCGCCCAGTCGCTGACTGTCTTTATAGACTCGGGCCTAAGCGTGCAGATACTCTCTCGCCCACGCTTGGTCTTGATCACAATCCGCGCCCGCACCAGGTAGGCAATATGTTTCGAAATCATCTGCTGCGAGAGTGCAAACGGTTTGGTCAAGCCGTGCACAGAGGCAGGCCCGCGGGAGAGTCGCTTAACCATCGCCCGCCGGGTCGGATCCGACAACGCTGCAAATGTTGTACCCAGTCGATCCACAACCATATGGTAGTGGATTTTCGTTGAATGTCAATTGGTATATTTCTCGCGAGCCCAGATTTCTGTTCCGTGGTCTCTGAACCCTGACACCTGCGCGTGATAAATCGCCCATGCACTCTCTGAGCAGGATCGCTACCTTTAGGTCGGCCTCTGTTTACGAACTACTGGCAGCGAAAGCTCAGTTGGCGAGAACAAATCGGCTCGGCCTCTCGGCGCGGAATTGACGGCGGCCAGCGGCAGATGCTGAAGGAGTATTTGTTGTCGGATCGCCAGACGGACCACGCGTCCTTAAGCTATTGACAAATAAGGAGGTGATCCGATAGCGGATCGTAAGCTGTTGAAAAGATGGTGGGCGCTATAGGATTCGAACCTATGACTTCCACCGTGTGAAGATGGCACTCTACCGCTGAGTTAAGCGCCCACTGCTTGCGGCAAGTTCATCATTATACATAAGTTTCCGGAAGAGTCGGCTGGCGCGTCCCGCCCAAACCAGCGGGGCTCGGCAGCGTCTCTGCATGCAGTGGGGGGATCCGGGCGATGGGGGGAGAAGGTTGCCTGATCCTGCGGGCCAAAGCGGGCCAGCATCCCGCGTAGCCCAAGGCGTGTGGGAGACACGGCTCGACTGTTATGATCAGGCAAATCAGATCCACAACAGCGGCGCCAATCCGGCGGCCGCGAGTGCGGCCAGCAAGCAGAGCGCGCGAACTCCGGTCTTGCGGTCGGCCAGGCTGTAGCTGTAGATCCCCTTCAGCAGATTGTTGCTGGCAGCGGCAATCAGGACAGCCGACGCCGCCACTTTCAGCGGAGTGATCGATCCGGCGGCCTGGGTCATGCCCATGATGAAGGGATCGACATCGGTGACTCCCATGATCGCCGCCAAGGTGTCGACTCCAGCTTTCCCCAGATAAGTGACCGCCAACTGCGTGGCCACGACCATGGTCAGGAAAAGCAGGGCAAAGAGAAAGGCAGCCAGCAGTTCCAGAGGGTTTTTCGGCTCGAATTCGCGTTTGATTTCCGAAGGTACCGGGTCGGGACGCCGCGACCAGAGCCAGCCTCCGAGCATGGCCACTCCTGCCAGGACGAGAAACGCGGGAGCGAGCGTCGACACCAGCCGGCGGTTGAAGAGCGCGACCAGAGCGGTGAGGCGCAGATACATCATGCCGGAGGCGATCAGGATGCCTCCGGCAAAAAGATGAGGACGCTGCTCGCGGGCGGCGCGGCGCGACATCACCACCGTGGTCACCGTCGAGGAGTAGGCGCCGCCGAGAATCGCAGCCAGCACGACTCCACCGCGCCCTTTGGTCAGCTTCTGCAAGACATAGCTGCCGTAGGAAATCGTGCTTACCGCCACGACCACGAGCCAGGTCTTGAAGGGATTGATGTGGAAGCGGCTGAACTCCTGATTGGGAAGAATCGGCAGGATGACGGCGGTGAGCAAGAGGAACTTAGCGAAGGTGAAGATCTCGTCGGAAGGAATGCGCTCGGCCAGCTTCTCCAAGACGGTCTTCAGTTCGAGCAGCAACAGGCTGGCGACGCTGAGTGCGGTGGCGATCCAGAAATGGCCGTAGTAGACCAGAGCGCCGACCAGGAAGGTGGCGAGGCCCGACATTTCGGAAGTCACTCCGGCAGTCTGGGAGCAGGCGAGTTTGTGCCAGTACGACAGCAGGAGGAAGCTGCCGACCACCAGAAATCCGAGCGTGAGTGGAATGACTTGTGTGCCCGAGAGCAGCGCGACCGAGTATCCGATCAATCCGATGAGAGGGAAAGTGCGAACGCCGCCGAAGGCGTAGTATCCGGCCGCGGTTTTGTGTTCCTCGCGCTCGAAGCCGACCAGAAAGGAAAGAAACAGGACCAGCAGAATCTTGACGGCCTCCGTCGGAAGCCATTGATAGACGTCCATGGAAAAAAGGTCTCCGCTGAAAACAGCCGCATTTTTTCACATCCGCGGAAAGACAGCAAAGGTTGCCGGCGAGGTAGCGGTCACGATTGGCGGAGTGGAGGTCGCAGAGGCGCTGAATACGCGGCGATTCCGCACTGGAGTCCCTGCTGATTGCACGAGGTGGGAGCGAACTGGACGGTCAATGGTCGGAGCCGGCAGCAGCCTGGCGGGTTACACGCACGATCTCGGCTGCAATCTGGCCGAGAGGCAGAATCTTGTCAGCCAGACCGGCGCGGGCGACGTAGCCGGGCATGCCCCACACCACGCTGCTGGCTTCATCCTGCACGCAGATGCGGGCGCCGGCCTGATGCAACGCCTCACAGCCTTTGAGCCCGTCCTGGCCCATGCCAGTAAGGACCACGGCCAACGCCCGGGGCCCGTAAACCCTGGCCACCGAGCGGAACAGCACATCGACCGAGGGACGGCAGAAATTTTCTTTTTCTTTGCGGTTGGTTCGCAGGCAGGTCCTGCCACCCTCTTTCTCGAGCACCATGTGGAAATCCCCGGGAGCAAGAAAGGCGCAGCCGGGCTGCACAGGCTCGCCCGGGACACACTCCCGCACCGGCAGGTTGCCCTTGGCCGAGAGGCGCGCGGCCAGCAACCCGGTGAAGATGGGGGGCATATGTTGCGCGATCACAATGGGGACCGGAAGTTCGGCGGGTAAAGATGGAACCACGTGAGCCAGGGCATCGGGTCCGCCGGTTGAGACGCCGATGGCGACAATGTGCACCGGGGCAGCGGGCCTGGTGCGCGGCGAAGGAACGGGCAAAGGCCTGGAAGGCGGCGGAGCGGCCGACGAAAAGCCCTCACCGGGTTCGGGGAGGCGGCAGAGCGCGCGGATCTTGGGAATCAGTTCGCTCGATACGGCCTGGGAGGTTGAGCCGCCATCCGAATTGCTGGGCTTGGTGACATAGTCGGTTGCGCCCGCCGAAAGGGCTTCGAGGGTGATGCTGGCGCCACGCTCGGTGAGCGTGCTGAACATGATGATGGGGACGCGGGCGTCGATCTTGCGCAGTTCGCGCACGGTCTCGAGGCCGTCCATCTCCGGCATCTCCAGATCGAGCAGAACGATGTCGGGTTTCGCCGAAGGAAACTTGGCCAGAGCCAGACGGCCGTTGCTTGCGGTGGCGGCCACTTCCAGATCAGGGTCGCGGGCAATGGCGTCGGCCAGACTCTTGCGGACCACCACCGCATCGTCGACGATCAGCACGCGTTTTTTGGGTAGCCCGGTCAAAAGCGCTCCTCTGGCGGTGGCTTGTTCGCGCTCCCGCAAAGTCAGCGGCCGGCAGCAGCGCGCATCACGGCCGGGGCCGGAGTAGCGGATTCGACCGCACTGGCATTGATCCGAAACTGCGCGACCAGGCTGCGGAGTTGTACGGCCATCTCGGCGAGCTCATTGGAGGCTTTCTGCGATTCCTGCGCGCTGCTAGAAGTGCCGCGCGCGGCTTCTGCGACTCCAGCGATGTTGTGCGAGATCTCCGACGAACCCTTGGCGGCATCGCTCACGTTGCGCGTCATCTCGTTGGTGGTGGCGCTCTGCTCCTCCACCGCGGTAGCGATGGTCCCGGAGATGTCGTTCACCTGACCGATGACGGCAGTGATCGAGCCGATGGCATCGACCGCCCCCCGGGTGTCGGACTGAATCGCCGTGATTTTGCGGGAGATGTCTTCGGTGGCTTTGGCGGTTTGCTTGGCGAGTTCCTTGACTTCGTTGGCCACGACGGCAAATCCCTTGCCTGCTTCGCCGGCGCGGGCGGCTTCGATGGTGGCGTTGAGGGCCAGCAGGTTCGTCTGCTGCGCGATCGAAGTGATGACCTTGATGACTTCGCCAATTTCCGCCGAAGACTCGCCCAGTTTCGCGACGGTCGCGTTGGCGGCCTGCGCGGTCTGAACGGCGTTGGAGGCGACGGTGGCGGCCTCGTGAGCGTTCGAGGCAATCGACTGAATGGTCGTGGTCATCTCCTCGGCGCCGGTAGAGACGGACTGCAGGTTGGTGTTGACCTGCTGCGCAGCCTGGGTAACGACGTTGGCCTGAGCGGAAGTTTCTTCCGAGTTGGCGGTGATCTGCTGGCTGGTCGAGGACAGTTCCTCGCTGGCCGAGGCCACATGCTGCGCCGTCTCGGCAATCGACTGGATGACTCGGTGCAGACCGTTCTTCATCTGATTCAGGGCGGTACCCGCCTGCCCGATCTCGTCCGCGGAATCGATCTCCATGTCGGCGACCGCCAGGTTGTTCTGAGCCACGTCCTGGATGACTGCGAGCATGCGGGTGGCGGGGCCGGAGATCGACCGCGCGATTGTGGTTGCGATCACAAATCCGACTACGATTGCCGCCAGCAACGTGCCGATCACCCAGTAGCGCGAGGAAGAATAGGTGCTGGCCGCCTGGGCAGCAGACACTTCGCCGCCCCGAGCATTAAACGAGACATCGTCCTCCACATCCTTGGCCGCAGGCGTGTACGCCTCCAGGCCTTCGGTTTGAGCGAGCAGAATTGCTTCCTTCTTCTTCCCTTCATTTGTCAACTGTATGACGCGGGAGTGCACGGCGAGATATTTGTCGAAATCCGAGCGGAACTGGGTATAGAAATGGCGCTCTTCGTCAGAACTCATCATCGGCTCGTACTTCTTTTCCGTCTCGCCGATCGAAGCCAGCACTGAGGCGCCCTTTTCCTGCGCCTTGCTCACCGCTTGCTGGTCGGAACTCACGAGCATATTGAGTTCCCAGCGGCGGACCGCGGCGACCTGGTATTCCAGGGCTCCCAGTTCCTGCACGCTGGGCAGCCAATTGGCGCCGAGATCGACAGTGTTCCCGTTGACCTTGGAAAGCTCCATCAAGGAAAACATGCCCAGGGCGAGCATCAGAATCTCGACAACGCCGAATCCAATGGCAAGCTTCTTGCCAATCTTCACATTCCGAAACCAGCTCATAAGTCTCCTTACCGTGGGACGAACAGGAGCGATGCCTGCCCGCCCGAAGAGAGAACCTGCACTGCTCTCATCGACAGGAATCACATCGGCGGTCGGTTGTCTGACTTTAGTTACGACCGGGCAGAGATCGGCCTGAGCCGAGCGCGTGCTACCTGGCTGGGGAGGGCGAGCTCCTGCCTCGGCTGCGGAACGGCGCATACACGTTGGCCAGAGCGCAGGTGGCGCCGACATAGACGCGCTTCTGCGGAGCGCCGTGGGTCATGCCGGCATCGACGCCGGTATCGAGCACGACACGCGGGTTCAACTGGTACGTCCCGCCGAGCATCAGGCTGGAAAATGCCGGCGTGCCGGCGTTCAGAGCGGTGTAGCCATAGGGCTCAGCCACCAACGAAAAGCGCCGCGTGAGGGGAAGCCAGTTAGCCAGAGCCAGACCTACATTGTGATCGTAACCTGCGGCGGCAGGCCGTCCGACGAGCTGAGGAATCACATTGAAGTCGAAGTGGAAGGGATGAATGTCTTTGCTGACGAGCAGGGCCAGGGAGTGATCAAAGCGCCCCGAACCTAATCCGTAGGCTGCACTCGCGGTAGGAATTTTGGCGGTGTAGAAAATGCCAAGACTTGGCCGTGCCCGGGTCTGGGTGAGGTAGCGATACTTCAGGCCGAGCCAGGTGTCGCCGAAGCCGCTCTCCGATCCTGGCATGCCGTCGAAGCTGAGATAGTCTCCGGAAGCCCAGTGCAGGTCGAGATTGGGCGTGAGGCCGAGGCGAAGTCCGCCAGTCAGGTCGCCGCGATGCGCGCCCCCGCCCAACCATTGGCGTTCTGTGCCGTACTCGGCTTCGAGCGTGCCGCACTGTGTGGTGTCAGTGGCGCTGGCGACCGTCGGCCGATTGGGGACAGAAACGATCTTGGAAGCGAGGCAGGGAGATTCGTTGTTTCCGGCCTGCTGGGCCGCAGAACCGCACACGAACCCTGACAAGGACAAGGCGAGGAGAAAGCGAGCAAAAGCACGCGACACCTGACAGACTCCTAGTGTTCGAGGTTCTGCCGACGAGGCACAGCCGCCCGGCTGTTTCGCTCATCGGCAGCCGGAGGCGGTTACTTGAACTTTCGGGCGTGACCATTGGGTCGGCCGTCAGATGCCCGAAGTTATCGGCACTCAAGCCGGAACGACGGCCTGGCAGACCACCTCGACATCGAGGAGGTGCAGCAGGCGGTTTTCCAGCTTGTGTACTCCGCGGATGGTGGCACGCATCTCGCCCCGCAGCGTCTCCGGCGGTTTCTCGAAGGTCGATTCGGAGACCTCGATGACGTCTCCGATTTCGTCGACCAGCAGGCTGACGGTGCCGTCCTTGGTGCGCACGACGACGTTCAAGGGCAGCTGACCTTCGGCCCGCGGAGGCAGTTCCATGCGCCGCCGCAAATCGATGGCGGTCACAATCTGCCCGCGCAGGTTGATCATGCCTTCGACCACCGATGGAGCCAGAGGCACGCGCGTCATCTCCTGGAAGCGGATGACTTCCTGCACCTGCGCCACCGTCACCCCGAACAGGCTGCCGTCGAGAAAGAATGTGCAGTATTGCTGGGTTGCCGTCATGGCTTAGGGCTCCGCTCCCGCCGCCTTGGCGTCAAAGAGTCCGGGATGGGCGGCGCGCACGATGGTGGGCACGTCCAGCAAGTCGGTGGTGCGCTGCTGGATGACGCAAGTCCCGGTCACGCCTTCGCGCGGCTTAAGGTTCTCGATCTGGGTGTGCTCCTCGACGATGTCGACGATGCGATCGACGATCAGGCCGATGTTGCGGCCGGCTTCGCGGTAGACCACGACGTGCATCCGGTCGCCGGCCGAGACGCCAGCCGCATCCGGCGGACAGCCGAGGAAGTCCGACAGGCGGATGAGCGGGATGACCTGCCCGCGGTATTGCAGAACCTCCTGCGGGCCGGCATGCTCGATGGCCGACACCGGCAGGTCTTCCAGGCGCGCGACGACTGAGAGGGGCAGCGCCACCCGCCCGCTGGGGCCAGCCTGCACCAGCAGCCATGTCTGCTGCTCGGCGGTCTGGCGATCGGCGGCGGCGGCTCTGGTCTTGTCGGCCAGGCTGGATTCTTTGGCGGCGGCCATGACGTAGGCGCGTTGCGCCAGGCCCATCACGTCGAGAATCAGGGCCACGCGCCCGTCGCCCATGATGGTGGCGCCCGAGTAAATGCTGATGCCCTTCAGTTGCTTGCCCAGCGGCTTCACCACGATCTCTTCGGTATCGAGGATGTCGTCGACGACCACGCCGAAAGCATGACTATCCGCCTGCAGCACAACGACATTGACGTTCTGCAGCTCGATCGTTCTCTTGTTCTCGACCGCGGTCAGCAGCTCGACAATTTTCCGGGTCAGGGGTTCGATTCCGCCGAATATTTCGCGGGCGCGCTGCTCGAAGCCATCGACTTTGGCAATAACGATTTCACGCACCAGCTGATGAAACTGCTGGTGCGTCTGCTCCAGCAGGCGAACCTCTCCGCGATCGCCGTACTCGCGCAGGGCCTCGCCGTAGATCCATCGGCCCAATGCGCAATCGCGGGCGGAGCCGGCTTCGTCGACGGTGATGGTCGCCTTGCCGTCGAGCATGTCCTTGAGCCGCTCCAGCCAGCGGGCATGCTTCTCCCGCGCCGAGGCAAAATCCAGGTGCTCGGCGTGATGCCCGGCTCCCGGCGGCTGCGGGCCGGCAGCGGCCCCGGCTTCCAGAATCCGGTTCAGGTAGACCAGCGGCAGCAACTGGCCGCGCAGGCGGTAGACGGGGGCGCCGTGCACCATCTCGATTCCCTTGCCGGACTCCAGCCGCACCAGCTCGGTCAGGCTGATCTGGGGAATGGCGAAGCGCTCGCCGTTGCAGCGTACGATCAGCGCCGGGATGATGGCCAGGGTCAGGGGAATCTTGATCCGCACGGTGGTGCCTTTTCCCGCGACCGACTGCAGGTCGACGGCGCCGCCGATTTTTTCCAGGTTGGTGCGGACCACGTCCATGCCGACGCCGCGCCCGCTGACATTGGTGACTTTTTCGGCGGTGGAAAAGCCGGGCAGGAAAATCAGGTTGAAGATCTCGCGCTCCGGCATCTGCCCGGCCTGCTGCGCCGAAATCAGGCCGCGCTCGATCGCTTTGGCGCGGATACGCTGCAGGTTCAGGCCCGCGCCATCGTCGGCGATCTCGATGTTGACCTGCCCGCCTTCATGAAAGGCGCGCATGGTGAGAACCCCGCCGGAAGGCTTGCCGGCCCGGACGCGTTCGGCGGGCGGCTCGATGCCGTGATCGATCGAATTGCGCACCAGATGGGTCAGGGGATCTTTGATCGCCTCGATAATGGTGCGGTCGAGTTCGGTTTCCCGGCCTTCCATCTCGATGTGCACTTCTTTCCCGCAGGCCAGGGCCAGGTCGCGGACGGTGCGGGGAAACTTGTTCCAGATGTTGCCGATGGGCTGCATGCGGGTGCGCATGACTTCTTCCTGCAGTTCGCTGGCGATGAGGTTCATGCGCTGCGAGATGGTGTGAAAGCCGGTGTCGCCAGTGGAACTGGCAAACTGCAGCAGCTGATTGCGGGTCAGCACCAGTTCGCCGACCAGATTCATCAGCTTGTCGAGCAGGTTGACGCCGACGCGGACGGTTTCCACCCCGGCCTCGCGCCCGCGCGTCTCCAGAATCTGCTGCGCCGCCTGCACGTCCTCCTGGCCGCACACGCCCAAAGCCACCAGAATCTCCCCGACGCGCCGTTGATCGCCGCTCTCCTGATGGCCCAGTGCCGTGGCCAGGTCTTCCGCAGTGACTTGCCCGCGCTCGACCAGCAATCCGCCCAGCTTGCCCGGAGACGGACGGAACCGGGAAGACGCGGCTTCCGCCGCGGGCGGATTTGGTTGCGGGGACGGGGATGGAGGCGCGGGCTCCGCCGACGCTGCTTTGCCGGCCGCCGGCGCGGGGGGATCTTTGGGAATCAGCGGGGCTGCCTCTTGCTTCGGCTTTTCTGGCGATGGGGAGGGCGCAGGGAGAGGCGCGCCCGGCTCGGCCGCCTGCAGACGCTTCAAGGTCTCGAGCAGTTCCGGGTAGTCGTTTTCGCCATCCTGTTCGGAAGCCTGAATTTCGGCCAGCATGCGCCGGACGGCGTCAACCGTGGCGAGCAATCCGCTGGTGCGCTCCGCAGTCAGCACCAGTTGGCCGTCGCGCAGGCGCGACAGGAGATTCTCGCCCGCATGCGCCACTTTTTCGAGGCGGGCGAATCCCAGAAACCCGCAGCTGCCTTTAATGGTGTGAATGGTGCGGAAGATCGAGGCCAGCAACTCCTTCGAGCCGGGGTCAGCCTCCAGTTGCACCAGTTCGTGATCCAGCCGGTCCAGGTTCTCGTTGCTCTCGATGAGAAAATCTTTAACGATGTCGTCCATGGCGCCGTTTTCTTCGACTCGACCTGCGGGTCGAGCACGATGAAACCCAAGTCCGAAACCCCGGAGTGCACGAAGGGAGATGTGCCTGGGCTCGTAGCTTGCTTTCGCTAGCAGAATCGGCAGAAGAGAACAACTACTTGAATGCGCGGCGTCGGGGGTCGGAAACGGCTGGACCGTTTCACCCGTTGGCGATGGTAGGCGCGGCAGGAATCGAACCTGCAACCCTCGGATTAGAAATCCGATGCTCTATCCGTTTGAGCTACGCGCCCGTGGTGACGTTAAGCGCTATTCTACCCGCAGGCATGGCGAGGCAGAAAGCCGCTCTTACCGGGATCGGCACGCAGCAGAATTCCATTCTGGTGGCAGTCCTCGGATACGGAAGCGCGCGGGCTCGGCTAATACTTGAGTCCGACCGCGCCGGCCAGAAATTCCCCCAAGGGTGACATCCTGCGGCAAGCCGTCGAAAACAACGCCATGAATTTCGGACTGCAGACCTGCCGGTCGGTGAAATCGACGGCTGTCCCCAGGTCGCGGAGTTTAAGATCTCCGACAAACTCGTGGTCGCAGGGAAAGCCCCGCGGAGGACGGGAAAGTTTGCTGGCGTCGTCCCAGTTGAGCAGCTTGCGCACGGCCCGCCATTGTTCCGGACGGGAGACGATGGCATTGCGCACTTTGAGCAAAGTCGGCGGCTCCGGATGCCACAAACCGCAGGCGGCAAAGCAGCCTCCGGATTCCAGGTGCAGATAGAATCCGGGAGAGTGAATATCTTTGCCGCGGTGCGAGAAGCGCATGGCGAGATGCGTCTTGTAAGGACGCTTGTCGGAAGAAAATCGGGTGTCGCGGTAAATCCTGAACATGGAACCGCGGGCGGGGCGGGGATCTGCGACGAGGTACGGCGTGATCTCATACAGCGGAGCAGCAAAGTCAGTGATGAAACGCAAGGCCGGCTGGCGGACGCAGGCTTCATATTCGTCCTTGTGGGCGAGGAACCAGTCGCGATGATTGTTGCGCTTCAGGCGGGCCAGAAAACGGAAGAGGTCGGGACTGAAATAAGCAGGCATGGCACCTAAAGAGTAAGAAGGCCACCTGGAAAAGTAAAGCAGGGCACGAGGGCTGGCGGGGCGCCTCGCTTGAGTGTGCGGGACCGGGCCGGTTGCGTTGCTTCCCCGTGTCGTGCGCGCTAGAATGTGTCGTACACATCTTCTCCGCTCTGATCCCAGTAATTCTTGCGAGTGAGCCCCGCGGGTGAGGAGTGTGCAAACCCGCGGGCAGAGCCATGATCTGCCTGCCCTAAATCGGTCGGACGGAGCCAGCAGTGGAAAAAGGCAAGACCGCAGTTATCGTAGGCGCCCAATGGGGCGATGAGGGCAAGGGGAAGATCGTCGACGTCCTGTCGGAGAACTTCTCGGTGGTTGCCCGTTATGCCGGCGGACACAACGCCGGCCACACGGTCATCATCAACGGCAAGAAATTCATTCTGCAACTCGTGCCCTGCGGCGTGTTGCGGGCGGGCTGCCGCAGCGTGATCGGCAACGGGGTGGTGCTCGATCCTCTGGCATTTCTGAAGGAGGTTGGGGCGCTGCGCGAAGCCGGAGTCAAAGTGGACGGCAACCTGTTTGTTTCGAGCCGGGCCCACGTCATTCTGCCCTATCACCGGATGATCGAACTGGCGTCGGAGAACGCTCCCGGACGCGTCAAGATCGGAACCACGTCGCGCGGCATCGGCCCGGCCTATGAAGACAAGATGGGACGCCGCGGCCTGCGCGTGGCCGACCTGCTCGACCTGCAACTGCTGCGCAAACACATTGAAAATGCGGTGCGGGAAAAGAACATGATCGCGCACGCCCTGTTCAATTCCGAGCCGCTCGACGCCGACAAGATGTACAAGGAATATGCTGCCGCTGCCGAGAAGGTCGCGCCTTTCGTAGCCGACACGGCGGTCCTGCTCAACGATGCGCTCAATCAGGGTCAATCGATCCTGTTCGAGGGTGCACAAGGCACCATGCTCGACATCGACCACGGAACCTATCCCTTCGTGACTTCTTCGAGCGCAACCTCGGGCGGAGCGGTGATCGGCTCCGGGGTCGCACCAAACGCGATCAGCACTGTCATCGGAATCACCAAGGCCTACTGCACGCGCGTGGGCGAAGGCCCGTTTCCCAGCGAAGAAAAGGGCGCGGCCGGCGAAAGCCTGCGCAAGCGCGGCAACGAATATGGCGCGGTGACCGGTCGTCCACGGCGCACGGGATGGCTCGACCTGCCTCTGCTGCGTTATTCCGGAATGATCAACGGCACTTCCTGGCTGGTGGTGACCAAGCTCGATGTTCTCGACGACCTGGCCGAGATTCCTGTCTGCGTTAGCTACAAGATCAATGGGAAGACCGCGAATGAAGTCCCAGCGCAGGCCAGCGGGTACGAGAAGATCGAGTGCATTTATCGCAACCTGCCGGGCTGGCGGACATCGACCGAGGGCATCACCGAGTACGACAAACTGCCGCCACAGGCGCGGGACTATCTTTCCTTCGTCGCCAAAGAAACCGGCGCCCGGATCGGCATGATCTCGACCGGGGCGGACCGCGACCATACGGTGCTGGTGGAAGAATTCGTTCGGGAGTTGAAGACGGCCGCGAAGAAGGCCTAGAATGTCTCTCCCCGGCTCACCTGCCGGGGGCGAGGAGCAAGATGATGGTGGTGTTGGCAGTCACCTGGATGGCCAAGGTCGGGCACGAAGCCGAAGTGGCCGCAGTCCTGCAGAAGTTAACCGAACACTCCCGGAACGAACCGGGTTGCGCCATGTACCAGGTGCACCGGCACAAAACCGAGCCGCGCCGGTTCTTTATTTACGAGCAGTACAAGGACGACGCGGCACTCGAAGCTCACCGTGCCGCGCCGCATTTTCTGCAACACGCCCGCAAGGACCTGCCCAAGATCGCCGACCGGGTCGAAGGACACCTGTTCGAGCCGCTGGGATAAGACCCTTCGGCGGCGCCCGGTTGCCAGCCTCTGTTATTGAGGGTTCTTCTCGTCTGCCGGCTTGGGCTGGGCAGCTGCCCCGCGTGTGTAGGTGATGCTCTTGGTCCCGCCGTCGCAACTGCCCACGACCTTGGCGTCGCCTTCCTTGCCCTTGTCGACGATGTCGAGCGTGTAGTTGACTACGCCTTTTGCGTCGAGTTTCTTGGCGATTTCAGCTTTCAGATCTTCGCAGGGCTTGTGGGCTGTAGGCGCTACTGGTGTTGACTGCGCGAAACCGAACGTGCCCACAAAAAGCAGAGCAGCGGTGATTGTCCAGGCTTTCATGACGTATTTCCTCTCTTTCGAGCGCAGTATAAACACTTGCCCAGAGAGAAGGTGGATTACGAGGGTAATGATCGCCGGCTGCTACTTCGGCGGGGCTTTGTCGGCCATCAATTCGCCGCCGGAAGCGTAGCTCTCTTTCGAGACCTCATGAAAGGCGACGATGACGGCGTCGCGGCGGGCTCCCGCCTCATCGACCAGAGCGTCGGTGACGCGCTTGGCGATTTTGCGCTTCTGGTCGGCGGTGCGGCCCTGCAGCATGGTGATTTGGACAAGTGGCATAAAGAAGATCCTTTGATTCCGCTCTGATTCGCGTTGGCAACACTGCGCTCAGGATGATTGCGGGCTCAAACACCCGCCAATCGCAATCACTTGGCTAATTCGTATCCGGCAAAAAAGAAGCTCAATTCGAAGCGCGCGGTTTCTTCAGCATCGGAGCCGTGAATGGCGTTGTGCTCAATGCTGGTCGCCCACTTCTTGCGGATCGTGCCTTCCTCGGCATTGGCGGGATTGGTCGCGCCCATCAGCTTGCGCAGGTCGGCGATGGCGTTTTCCTTTTCGAGCGCCAGCACGACGATCGGTCCGCTCGACATGAAGTCGGTCAGCGAGTTGTAAAACGGACGGCCGGCATGGACCGCATAAAACTGCTCCGCCTGATGCTTGGAGATCTCGAGCATCTTGATGGCGAGGATGCGGAAGCCATTTTTTTCGAACTGTTCGATGATGTCGCCGATGGCGTTGCGGCGGACGGCGTCGGGTTTGACGATCGTGAGTGTGCGTTGCAGAGTCTTCATTCAGTTTCAGTCCTTAGTGCTGAGTCGCAAGTTCCGAGTGATGTTCTAAGAATCTCGCGACAGATTCCAGCTCTTCAAAGTTGCAGAGAGTTCCTGGCGACGTGCGGCCTGGATCGACGACTTGGCGATTCGCAACTCCGGTCTAGGCATGCACCCCGATCGCCGCCGCCAATGTTTCGCCGATTAATGCCGGCGATTTCGCCACGCGAATGCCGGCGGCTTCGAGAGCTTTGATCTTTTCCGCGGCCGTTCCCTTGCCGCCGGAGATGATGGCTCCCGCATGGCCCATCCGGCGTCCGGGAGGCGCGGTCTGGCCGGCGATGAATCCGACGACCGGCTTCTTCATGTGCGATTTCACAAACTCGGCGGCGCTCTCTTCAGCGTTGCCGCCGATTTCACCGATCATGATGACTGCTTCCGTCTCGGGATCACGATTGAACAGATCCAGCGCATCGATGAAATTTGTTCCAATGATCGGATCGCCGCCAATGCCAATCGCGGTGGATTGCCCGATGCCGCGCTGCGTAAGCTGATGCACGGCTTCGTAGGTCAGCGTGCCCGAGCGGGAAACGATGCCGATATTTCCTTCTTTGTGAATGGAAGCGGGCATGATGCCAATCTTGCACTTGCCCGGCGAGATGATTCCAGGACAATTGGGCCCGATCAGGCGTGAGCGGCGGTTCTGCAGGAACTCCCAGGCCTTGACCATGTCCAGCGTGGGAATGCCTTCGGTGATGCAGACGATCAGATCGATCTCGGCATCAGCGGCTTCCATGATGGCGTCGGAGGCGAACGGCGGAGGAACGAAGATGACGGTAGCGGTCGCGCCCGTCCTGTCGACTGCCTCCTGCACGGTGTTGAAAATCGGCCAGCCCTCGTGGGTCGTGCCGCCCTTGCCCGGCGTCACTCCGCCAACAATCTGGGTTCCGTAAGCAGCGCTGGCTTTCGCATGAAATGTGCCTTCACGGCCGGTCAAGCCCTGCACCAGCACCTTGGTACTTTTATTCACTAAGATTGCCATATGAATTGTTCCTCAAATCGTTATGGGATCTCGATCTTCGAGGCGCGTTAGCATCTTTCCCTACCGCCATTCGGTAACGCCCAGGGTTCCGCGCGCCGCCGCAACGACTTTATCGGCAGCTTCTTTCATCGTATCGGTCACCGTGAAATTCAATCCCGAATTGTTCAGGATCTTCTTGCCCTCGTCGACGTTCGTTCCTTCCAGCCGCAGTACGATAGGCAGCTTGATATTGGTTTTGCGCGCTGCCTCGACTACGCCGGTCGCCAGCGTGTCGACACGGAGAATCCCGCCGAAGATGTTGATCAGGACCGCTTTCACATTCTTGTCGCTGAGCAGGATTTCAAATGCATGCGCGACCTGCTCGGAACTAGCCCCTCCGCCCACGTCGAGGAAGTTCGCGGGCATGCCGCCGGCGTACTTGATGATGTCCATTGTGGCCATGGCCAGGCCAGCGCCGTTTACCATGCAGCCGACGTTGCCGTCGAGTTTGATGTAGTTGAGGCTGTACTTTGAGGCCTCGACTTCGAGCGGATCTTCTTCGGTGATATCGCGCAACTCGCGCAGATCGGCATGACGGAAGAGCGCGTTATCGTCGAAGTTAATCTTGGCATCAAGCGCGAACAGCCGGCCGTCGGTAGTGGTGATGAAAGGATTGATTTCGAGCAGAGAGGAGTCGGTTTCGAGAAACGCTTTATAAAGACTGGTCAGAAACTGCACTGCCGGATTGATCTGCTTGGCTTCGAGTCGCAGCTTGAAGGCGATTTTCCGCGCCTGAAACGCCTCCAATCCCATGCCTGGGTCGATGTGCTGCTTGAGGATAGCGTCAGGGTTTTCGGCAGCGACCTGCTCGATCTCCATTCCGCCGGCCGCCGACGCCATGAATACCGGCTTCCCTTCGGCACGATCGACCAGAATGCCGAGGTAGAGTTCCTTGGCGATCGGGAGGGTCTCTTCAATCAGCAAGCGGCGAACGATGCGTCCCTCAGGGCCAGTCTGATGGGTTACCAGCTTCATGCCCAGCATCTTCCCGGCCAGGTCGCCGGCTTCGTCCACCGACTTGGCGATTTTCACGCCACCGCCCTTGCCGCGGCCTCCGGCGTGAATCTGCGCCTTGACGACGACTCCGGTGGCGCCGGAATTCAACAGCTCTTTAGCCACGGACTCAGCTTCTTCCCGGGAAGCGGCCATCGATCCCCGGGGAACCGTCACACCATATTTCTTAAGAATCGCTTTTGCCTGATACTCATGAATTTTCATAATGATGACTCTTCAGTTAAGAATCGGGAGGAACATGCTTGCGGCGTCGCGGATGCCCCACGCCTCGCCGGTTTGCGAGACCTGGAGAGTAACGGGCAGCAAACTGTCAATTTTATAGAACGCAGTGGATTCCGGCAAACTCAGAGCCTCGAATTTACCGCGCTGCGTGCCGGAACGGGAGCAGGCCTGCGAAGAAGATGCTAGGCTATTCACCACCCGCGAACTCACATGATTGTCGATGCTCTCCACCGTCTGGCCACTCACAATCAGTCGCTGTCTCTCGCCGAAGCTCGCGAGGTGATGGCGGAAGTGCTGACCGGAAAATGTACGGATGGGCAAATCGCCGCCTTGCTGGTGGCACTGCGGATGAAGGGCGAAACGGTGGAGGAGATCGTGGGATTTGCGCAGGCGATCCGGGCCGCCGCTGCGCCGCTGCCCATCGCAAACTCGTCTGCCGGGGAAGCGCTGGCGGTGAGCGGCACCGGTCGTGATGCCCTGTCAGAGGAAGAGGATTCTTCGCTGGTCGATACCAGCGGCACCGGGGGAGATGCCAGCGGCACGTTCAATATCTCGACGGCTACTGCACTGGTGACTGCTGGGGCTGGGGTGCGCGTGGCCAAGCACGGCAATCGCAGCATCAGCTCAAAGTGCGGATCGGCTGATGTCATCGAAAGGCTGGGCGTCAACATCCAGTTGACCCCGGAGCAGGCCGCGCGATGCCTGCGCGAGGTCGGAATCTGCTTTCTCTACGCTCCCAATCTGCATCCTGCCATGAAACAAGTGCAGGGCGTGCGCCGCGAGCTGCGACTGCGCACGATGTTCAATCTGCTTGGCCCGCTGACCAATCCGGCACGAGCCTCCGGGCAGGTGGTGGGGGTCTACGCGCTGGATCTTGTCGACAAGCTGGCGGAAGCATTGAGCATGCTCGGCCTTCGCCGCGCGCTCGTCGTTCATGGACTCGATGGCCTGGACGAAATCACGATCACGGGAACCACTCGGGTCGCGGAAGCCCGCGAGGGCTCGGTCCGGTCGTATGAAGTGGAACCTGAGGAATTTGGCATGGTCCGGGCCATGCTCGGGGACATCTCCGGTGGTGATGCGAAAGAGAATGCCGCCATCATCCTGGCGGTGCTCAGTGGGGAAAAATCACCGCGCCGGGACGTAGTTCTGCTGAATGCCGCTGCTGCGTTGGTGGCAGCCGGCATGGCCGAAACCATTGCCCAGGCGCTCCCGCTGGCGGCGAAGTCGATTGATTCGGGAGCGGCGGCGGGAAAGCTCGAGGCGCTGGTCAGTTTCACCTCGCGAGATTGAGCAGCAATGAAGCGCTCCGGGAAGACGACTCAGACGATTGGCACTTTTTCCAGATACTGCGCCACCTCGACGTTCCATCCCAGCTCTTTTTTCATGAGATCGCGTAACTGGCTGGCGGCATCGGGCTCACCGTGAACCAGGTAGGTGGTCGCCGGCTGATTGCGGAAGGAGTGCAACCACTCCAGCAGTTCCGGCGGGTCGGCATGGTCGCTGAACTGTTCGAGCGCGGCAACCTGGGCGCGGATAGGCACGTATTCGCCGAAGATTTTCACTTCATCGGTTTTGCTCTTGATGGCAAACCCGCGGGTGCCCGGAGCCTGAAAACCGATAAAGATCACCAGATTCCTGGGGTCAGGAAGGCGCTGTGCTAAATGATGCAGAATGCGTCCGCCGGTGACCATGCCGCTGGAAGAAATGATGATCGCCGGAGTTCGCACGTCGTTGATTTTCTTCGATTCCTCCGCGGTTGAGGCAAACGAGAAGCCCGGCCACGCGAGCGGCGAGCCGTACCGGCGAATCATGTCGCGGGTTTCATCACTGTACTCTTCGTCGTGCTTCAGAAAGATCTCCACCGCCTTGATGGCCATGGGGCTGTCGCAAAACACGGGCAGCCGGGGAATCTGGCCGGACTCCATGAGGTGTTTGAGGATGAAGACGAATTTCTGTGTCCGTTCGATCGCAAAGGCGGGCACGACCACACATCCGCCGCGCTTGGCCGCTGCCGTAATCAGTTCGGCCAACTCCGGGAGTGGATCATCCTTGGGATGAAGACGATTGCCGTAAGTCGATTCCATGACCACCACATCAGCCGTCTCACCCTCTTCCGGGCCGGAATGGACAACTTTTCCAGGTGCGATGTTGTGGTCGCGGACGCGGCCGATATCGCCGGTGAACAGCAGTCGCTTCGACTCCCCATTCGTAAGCAGAGAGACTTCCGCCATTGACGATCCCAGAATGTGTGCGGCTCTTACGAAACGAAATGTAAGTTCGGGCGAGAGCGTCACACTCTGGCCAATCTCCACTGGGCGGAAGTATTGGAGCGATGCCTGGGCCTCGTCGAGCGTGTAGAGAGGCAATGCGGGATCGTGCTTCGATTTCTTCGTCTTGTTGTAGAACTCGGCGTCTTCTTCCTGCAGGTGGCCGGAATCCGGAAGGATGATGCCGCACAGATCGATTGTCGGCGGAGTCGCGTAAATCGGCCCGCGGAAGCCCTCTTTCACCAGGCGCGGGATCCATCCGCAGTGATCGAGGTGCGCGTGGGTCAGAATGACGGCGTTGATTTCTTTGGCGGGAACCGGCGTATCGTGCCAGTTGCGCTCGCGCCAGTCCTTCGGACCCTGAAACAGACCGCAGTCGACAAGAACCTGAAGGCCACCGCTACCCGTGCCGTCGGCCGCATGGATCAAATGCTTCGATCCGGTCACGGTGCCGGCAGCGCCGAGAAACTGGATGTAGGCCAAGCGTCCCTCCTCGAGAAAAGATCAACCTTATCACGGCGGGCCGGACGGAGAGTGGATCGCGAACAAGAAAGGAAACCGGCCGCACCGCGGCTAAAGCCGCGATGATTTTGCCTCCACTTTCGGCGCGGCTAAAAGCCGCTCCCTTTCAAAGCACAAAAGCGGAGGGGTTCCGCAGCCTGCTAGTGTGCCACCGAGCTTACTTTGTACGTGTTGTTCGCCGTATCGCTTTCGGGCACGCTGCCGTCGTCGGCGACGACTTCTGCGGGCGCGTCGGCAGTCTCGATCCGGATAACGGCCTTCGATTTCGCCCTCACTACGAGCCGCTGAGTAACTGTGCCGGAGCCGCCTTTGACCAGGATGGGCACTTCAGCCCCGGCTGCGCCAGAATTGTCTACGGTAACCGTCGTGATGAACGAATTCGCGGCCGTCTTCTCGGCAAAAACGGAGGCCACCTTGAAATCGGGCAGTCCGCGATCGTGGTAGACCCAGTCGTCAAAGAACCATTGCAGATCGCGTTGCGTCTGAGCGGCGATGAGACGGGGCATATAGGAAGAGTCTTTGTCCTCGTCGGAACGATAGGCTGCGAGCGCCTTTCGCAGCGGGGCGTCGCCGATCATGTCCCGCAACATCCACCAGACGTACATGGCCTTGGTGCGGTAGAGTTCCTCGCTCGCGGTGTCGGCCAGCGCGCGGGAGCCGCTGCCTTGGGACGGCGGCGCGGCCTGCTCCAGTTCTGTCAGCGACGAGGCATGCAGGCGCATGTAGTCGAGAGCGGCCTGACGTCCGTTTTGCCGTTCGACGGATAGCGCTTGCGCGAAATGGGCCAGTCCCTCTTCGATCCAGGGTCGCAGTGACAGGAATGAAGCATGCGTCAACTGGTGGGCCGCGGCGAGTTCCGGAGACCGGGAATCGGCGCCGGCGAGCGACATAAGCAGAAGTGCGCCACTCTCGAAGGGAGCAGCGTGAGGGTTGGGCAGGTCCACCACCCGGGCCTTTTCGCGCTGGGCGCCGAACCAGTTTGTGATGAGCGGCGCTTCTTTTTCTGCGGCGTCGGCGAAAGTGGTCGCCGCGGCGTCATGGCCCTTGAGATAGAAAACTTCGACGATTGTCCGATCGATTCCCTGATAGTCGCCGACCACGAGTGTCGGCGTACCGTTCTGCATCGACGAAGACTTGCAGTCCAAGGCAGTCTCTGGCGTTGCGCTGTTCGCAGACTCGCGGTTGGCAGCCATGCACGCGGTGCCATTAAAAAGAACTTTCCCGGCGGATTCCATGCCGATCGGCAGAATCTGCAGGTTCATCTGCGATCGCTCTTCCCGAAGGTTCCATCGCGCCAGAACCTCGGAGAGGCTGTCGCCTTCGGAGAGATTCGCGGCCTCAGTCGCAATCGGATACCACGCGACGTATCCCGCACCACGCAAGACGGTGAAAGTCGTGCTGATCTGGTCCCAGTCGGAATTTTCTGCTGCATCTTCTGGAATTCCGATGCGCGTCAACCGTGTCGCATCGAGAGGAACCACGCCCTCGTAGGCGACATCGAGATCGACCGTTCCGCCGGGCGCGACCGTTCGCGGCAGAGTCACGATCGCTTCCGAGAGCCCGCCGGTATGGTCGACATCGGAGGTATACGGTTGGGTGAGGAACTCGACGGCCTGCTCCCCGCTCCGGATCGCCCGCCAGTCCAGCGAGGATGAAATCTGCAGCACGGCGGATTTCTGCGGCTCCTGGGTATCGTTGCGCAGGGTGATCTTTCCGCGAACCGCCATGCGATGTTGCCCGGGATCGAGTTGCAGCGCGAGATCGTAGTGAGTGAAGGTAAAGGCCTCGCGATCGAGGGCGAGGCCGCTGGCTGCGGCACTACACACGATGCAGAGAATATAGAGCGTCTGGCGCAAGGCTGGCGAGGGCAGGAACCTCATTTTCTATTGGATGCGGCTTCTCGGGCGCTCCGCTGGCGGACGATCTCATACAAGACTACAGCCGCCGCGACCGAAACGTTCAGCGACGACACTTTGCCGAGCATCGGAATCGATACCAGGAAATCGCATTTCTTCTTGACCAGATCGTGCAGGCCTTTCCCTTCTGCCCCCAGAACCAGGGCGCAGTCCATTTTGAAGTCGAGGGCGTAATAAGTCTGCGGGCTGTCCCCGTCGAGGCCAACCGTCCAGATGTTGCGGTCCTTCAGTTCTTCGACGGTTCGCGCGATGTTGGTCACCTTGGCGATGGGGAGATGTTCGCTGGCTCCGGCCGAGGCCTTGGTGACCGTCCCAGTCACGCCGGCGGCGCGCCGCTCGGGGATCACGACTCCGTTGGCGGCGGCGGCATCGGCGGTGCGCAAGATTGCCCCCAGGTTGTGCGGATCTTCGACGCCATCGAGCACTACAATCAGTGAGTATTGGCCGCGCTTGGAGGCGATGACGTCGTCAAGATCGTTGTACTGCTTGGCGGAGGTGACCGCGACCACTCCCTGATGCGCGGAGTTAGCGGCCATGCGGTCGAGCTCAGCGCGTTGCACGAAGCGTATGGGGACGCCCAGCTTGCGGCAGTCTTCGATCAGCCGCTGCAGGCGCAGGTCGTGGCGCTCCTTGGCCATGCCGACCCACTCGAAGGCCCGGCCACGAGCCTTCAGCGCCTCAGTCACGGCGTTGATGCCGTAGATGTAGTGCATGAGGTAGTAGTGTACCGCGACGCAACTCGGCGCATTTAGTTTCCACGTAGACGTTGTCATCCTGGGCGTAGCCAAGGACCCAAGCAACTGGCATGCAGCGCAGATGCTGACTGCAAATGCATAGGTCCTTCGTCGCAAACAACGCTCCTCAGGATGACAACGTGATGAGAACGCGTACGATTTCAGCCGGTTCTGGACGCTGCGCGTAATCTTCGTTCGCCGACGCGAACAGAATCGTGCCGTCGCGGTCGATGATGTACGTCGCGGGGATCGGCAACTCCCAACTCTCGTCGCCGTTGGTAAAAGGAAGATTGACGAAGGCGCGGCGATAAACCGCTTCCTGGAGCTCTGGAACGCGATAGATCAGCCGGAATTGACGCGCAACCTGGTTGTGCGCATCGGAGAGCAGCGGGAAGCGCAGCTTGTGCTGATCGCGCATGAAATACGACTGCTTGACAGTCTGCGGCGAGATGGTGAGGAGTGCGGCTCCGAATTGTTCGATTTGCGGCAGGGGGAGATTCATGGCTTCCATCTGGCCGACGCAAAATGGACACCAGCGGCCGCGAATGAAACAGAGAACCAGCTTGCTTCGGGCGAGAAGATCGGACGACCGGATGACCTTGCCGTCATGGTCGGGCAGTTCAAACTGCGGCGCCTTTACACCGACGGGAAGAATGTTGGCCGCGAGGTGCCTGGCCTTGAGTTCGGCGACGGCCTGCGCGTGAATCGCCTGAGTCTCCGCAGGAACGTATTTCGCGATGAGTTCCTTGCGCTCGGCGAGGATGTCGCGCAGAGGACGTGCATCCAGAGCGGGAGTCGATTCTTCGAGAGAGCGCCACTTCATGTCGCCATCGGCGTTACTGCCGCGCCGTCGTAACCGAACCGCATACTGAGCTCATTCGGAGTCAACGTATTGTGCACGTCATCCACACCCGGGCTGAAATCACCGAAGTGCGCCTTCTTTTCCTGCCCTATTACCACGATCACCTTTTGGCGTTCAGGCGTTACGTGCTCTGTCCGAATAATGCAATTCCTGCCCCCGAACTTGTCTGTTGTAAGTCCACCCGTCGAGGCCTTTATCCGTAGCGCATGCGCCATTTCTGTCTCGGCGCAAAAGCTCGACACTGTTACTTTCATATTGTCGGGGGTACCGCCCACCAAGAGGCAATAGATGCATACGAAATGGAAGTTCCTCGGAAGCGGGTTAAACTCGATGTCGCTGGTTTCAAGTTGGAGGACGGACTCACCGGCGAAATAGTCCCTCATATCACCGCCGACGGAGACCTCCCGGAAGGGGAGTGTGGCGACGCTCGATGCATACAGCTCAGCGGTAAGTGTAGCGCGATAATGTTCCTTCATCAGCGTGCACAGTTTTGCGTATTGCTCGAGGACGTCGGGATCTCGCGTCATGATTACGGCTTCCGACCCGCTCGTGATCGCGGTTAGGGCTGCTGTCACAACTAGATGCTCGTCCGTTAGTTTGTTTGGCGACTCGTTGGCTTCGAGGCCCTTCTTCGCCAGGAGATACCCTCGCTCCCCAAGCCGCCCCTGCACCTCGGCATGGAATTCCGCCTGGGTGGGGGCCCTCCCAAGCCTCTTGGTTAAAACGGCGATTGCCAACGGGCCCATCATCTTTCGAAGCGCAAGAAGGTTGACGTAGTATTCGTAGCCGTGGTCAGCAAACCTCTGTCCTGGCGCCAAGAGGCCGAAGCCGGACGGAGGAAACTGGCCGCTGGGCGTTGATGAAGTTACTTGCGTCAAGGCCGCCAGTACTGAATCGCGGATCGCTTTGTTACAGAAGGGGTCTTTAAGCCAAGGCAGAAGCTCGCGACCGACACCAGTCGTGATCGGGATGCGCCTCTCCGTCAACGCGCTCCAGATCAGGGGGTTCAGCTCCCGCGTAAAAATGTTTGTGTCAAGGAAGAACATCGCGCCGGGAATTGACCACCTTATCCAGTCCGCCAAATCAGAACTTGTCCAGTCAAGCTTTGGCGAGGGCCCGTGGGAGTGGAGGCGACCGATTGCCGACCGCCCGGGTGGAGGGTTCGGAAAGGGGCTGGCCGTCCGACGTGACGCCTCCCGGCTCTTATCGTGGAAGAATCGGCTCGTCACTGTCATGTTCGGCTTTTTTTCCCGTTTCGCCACAGGGGCCTCTACATTCCTGGCAGCTTCATTCCCGCCAGCCGCCGCGCAAAGCTGGCCTTGCCCATCTGCTTGAACATCTTCTTCATCTGCGCGTACTGGCGGAGCAAGTTGTTCACTTCTTGAATCGTTGTCCCGGAACCGCGGGCGATGCGCTTGCGACGGCTGCCGTTGATGACTTCGTGATGGTTGCGCTCGTGCGATGTCATCGAATTAATGATCGCCTCGACGCGGTTGATCTGTCCCTCGTCGACCTTGTCGGCCGCCTTTTGCAGCCCGGAGAACGGCCCGATGGAAGGCAACATGCCCACCAGGCTCTTCATGGATCCCATCTTCCTGACATGGCGCAACTGGTCGCGAAAGTCTTCCAGTGAGAAGCCGTCTCCGGAGAGCGCTTTCGAGGCCATCTCCGCGGCTTTCTTCTTGTCGATCTGCGACTCGGCGCGCTCGATCAACGAGAGGATGTCGCCCATGCCCAGAATGCGCGAGACGATGCGGTCCGGATGGAACGGCTCGAGCGCGTCGTATTTTTCCCCCACGCCGATGAACTTGATGGGCTGGCCGGTAACCTGGCGGATGGAGAGCGCCGCGCCGCCGCGGGCGTCTCCGTCCATCTTGGTGAGCACGACGCCGGTCAGCGTCAGCTTCTTGTGAAATTCGTCGGCGGAGTTGACGGCATCCTGGCCGGTCATGGCGTCGGCGACGAACAGAATCTCAGATGGACTCAACAGCTTCTTGAGCGACTGCATCTCGTCCATGAGCTGGTCGTCGATATGAAGGCGCCCGGCGGTATCGACGATCAAGACATCGCAGCCCGAGACCACTGCCTCGCGACGTGCTTCCTTGACCAAGCGCTCCACAGTCGCGGTGTTGGCTTCGCCCACTTCGCCTTCATAAATGTGCGCCTTGACGGCCTCGGCGACGATCTTCAGCTGTTCGCGCGCCGCGGGACGATAGACGTCGACGGAAACCAGCAGGGGACGATGGCCGCCTTGCTTGAACCAGTGCGCCAGCTTGCCGGAAGTCGTCGTTTTGCCAGAGCCCTGCAGGCCGGCCATCAGCACGACGGTGGGCGGTTGCGAGGCGAATTTCACGCGGGCGGTGTCTTTGCCGAGAATCTCGACCAGTTCGTCGCGGACGATCTTGATGACCTGCTCGCCCGGCGAGAGGGCGGTCATCACTTCCTGGCCTACGGCCTTGGCGCGAATCTGGTCGATGAGCTGCTTAACGACCTTGAAGTTGACGTCGGCTTCGAGCAGGGCCAGCCGGATTTCGCGCAGCGCCTCATCGATGTTCTCTTCGGTCAGCTTGGCTTGGCCGCGGAGCGACTTGAAGGCGCGCTGAAGTTTTTCCTGTAAGTTCTCGAACATAGGGGTAGTTTGTTATTTTACCAGCGCGGAAGGACAGCCCGGCGGCCGGCCTGCAACGGGTCCTCTCCCAAACTGAATTAGGACGGTATCCTCGAGCGAAATTATGAGAACACGTCTTTCGCCGCGACGACGGTGTTCGAGTGAATGGTCACCGTGTCTTCGATGTTGCGCGCATAGCCCCCGGCGTAGGTGACCATCACGGGGATGTCGCGGGTGCGAGCCACCTTGAAGACCAGTTCGTCGCGCTTCTTCAGGCCCTCAATCGTCAGGTCGAGGCCGCCGAGTTGATCCTCGCGATAGGGGTCGGCGCCGGCGATGTAGCACATCAAGTCCGGCTCGAATTGCCGCAGGCCGGAGCTCAGGGCATTGTCGAGCCAGGCCAGGTAATCGCCGTCGCCGAGGCCGTCGGGCAGATCCACATCGATCGAAGATGGCGGCTTATACAACGGATAGTTGTTGTGCTGATGCAGGGAAATCGTAAATACGTCGCCGGCGTGCTGCCCGCGCATCTTGCCTCGGGGTGCGCCGGGGGGCGGCTCGACCGTTGAAACGGACGATGAGGGAAGCAATGCGCTGGCGGTACGCGTCCCGGCGAAGATTGCGGCGGTGCCATTGCCCTGGTGCACGTCGCAGTCGACGGTCATGGCGGTGCGAATCTGGTCGTCGCGCTGCAGCCTCCGAATCGCAACGGCTACGTCGTGAATCATGCAAAAGCCTTCGCCGTGGTCCGGGAAGGCATGATGAAATCCGCCGCCGATGCTGATGCAGATGCGGTCTTTCAGGCATTGCCGCGCGGCAAGAATCGATCCGCCGGCCGCCAGCCAGAACGCTTCGGCCAGGTCGCGCGAGTAGGGAATCTCCATTTCCATCTCTTCGCGCTGGGTCAGCGTGCCGGTACGGAGTTTCTGGACGTAGTCGGGCTTGTGCACCAGAAGGATGTCGCGATCAGAGGCCGATTCCGGTTCGACAAAATCGGCAGGCTCGGCCACCCCGGTCGCAATCAGCCGATCGTGGACGCGGCGGTATTTATCGGCGGGAAAAACGTGATCGCCGATGGGCAGGTAATAGGCGTCGCTGTAGACGAGCTTGAAGGGGAGCACTTATTTCGAGCGAAACTTTGATTTGCCTGATTGTGGTGCCGAAGCTCCATATAATACGCCGTGGCGGCGGGCATCGGCCACCCAGCCCGGCGTTTAACGCTTTTTCTGCGGCAGCGCGCTGGGAATAATCGCGCGGTGCACCGGCACAATCGCGCCCTTGGACGGGTCGGCCGCAGCGCTGGCGCGGGTCAGCACTTCTTTCTGGAGGTATTGCACGAAGTCTTGAATCTGGCGCTGCATCTCCTCCATGCGCTCGCGCATTTGCAGGATGATGGCGATGCCACTGATGTTGACGGCCAGATCGCGCGCCAGCGTCAGGATGAACTCAAGCCGCTGCAGGTCTTCCTCGGTATAGAGCCGCGTGTTGCCTTCGGTGCGGGATGGCTTGAGCAGGCCCTCGCGTTCGTACAGGCGCAGGGTTTGGGGATGGATGCCATACATCTCGGCGACCGCCGAGATCATATAGGCGCCTTTGGATTTGCGCTTGGTCACCGGGTTCCCTCGCTCCGCTCGGGATTTCGCCCTTCGACAAGCTCAGGGCAGGCTCTGCGGACTCCTGCTCCGCTCACGCCCGCAAAGCGGCTCAACATATAAGCGCCTTTGGATTTGCGCCGAGGCATGGTTTTCCCGCAACGATTGTAACGCGGCGAGGCCTGTCTCCTGCCCATGGATTGCAGGCGTTCAAGTTCAACGTACGGCTCTACGGGTTGATAGTGATAAATGCCGTCCCGGCTGTAGAGAGCGGGGCCAGAGTTGTGTTAAGGGTGATCTGCTGAATAGTTGACGCACTCACCGAGCTGGGCGGGTAATACACCACCGAGTACTTGCCCGATCCGGCGGTGCCGGTGACTGGGCCGAACGTGCCGCAGGTTCCGTCGCTACAGACGGAAGAAGGGGCTATCGTCGGAGTCAGCGTGTCGGAGACGGAATCTTCCGTCACCGCGATATTGAATGTAACCTGCGTATCGGCTGAAGTGGAAACGGACGGCGCCGCCGGAGTGACGCTCACTACCGGCCCTGCGGCGGGAGTGATCGTGAAGGTATCGGAATCAGAAGCGCCGGAGCCGTTGGCCGCAGTCACAGTTACCGTCACCGAACTGGGATTCGGCACGGCGGGCGGAGCGATGTAATAGGCGCACTGGGCCTCGGTATCAAGAACCAGAGTTCCACCGCCCGTCAGCGACAGCGTGACTCCATTCTGCTGATCATGTTCTACGTCGGCCAGGAACTGATAATACTGACCTGCGGGCAACGTCGTGATCTTGTTGACGATTTGCACGCTCGTCTTTTTACCATTTAATAACCCGCAACCCTGTACGAAGGTGGTCATAAGCACGAGTATGAGAAGTACTCTTACGCGAGACATTTGAAACCTCCCGGTAGTAGTACAAAATAGGCATATAGAAACGGCCCCAATATACACTCAGTTCATAAGTTGTCTAGTGGAGAGATTTATCCAGCCCAGTTTTTGGAAGACGACATCGCAGCCACTTCAGGCGGCAGGTTGCGGTTTTTCCTGCGGTGTCGCCGCCCAACCGGCGGGCTTCATTGCGTGATTGACGAAATACGCGAGGAAACCGGCTGCGATCAGGATCATGCCGAAGGCGAGCGAACTCATGCCGAGAATGGACTCGTGTTCGCTGCGGATGACGGAGAAAGCCAGCAGCAGGACGGGAGGAATCCCGATCGCGATCGCGCCAAACAGACCGCCGGGAACGCGGAACGGGCGAGGCAGGTCGGGCTCGCGGAAGCGGAGAACCGCCAGGGCGACAAATTCGAGCGCCAGGCTGCCGCCGTAGAGAAGGATATCGATCGTGACCAGGCGCTCGAAGCCGAGGCCGAGGCACATCGCCCAACAGATTGCGAGAGCCACGATCGCCACCCACGGGGCCTTCGATTTTGAGTGCAGTCTGCCGAAGATTTTGGGCAGCATGCCGTCCTGCGCCATGGCCAAAGGCAGGCGCGAGTAGCTCATGACCAGCGCGTTGAACATGCCGAACCCGCTGATCATGCCGCCGAGAACGACCCCGATGCGAAGCAGCGGGCCGCCCATCAGTCCGGCAATATCAGCCCAGGAACCGGTCTCCCACGCGGTCGCCTTCAGCCCGGTGGCCCACATGGCGGCAAAGGGGAGAACGTAGCTCAGGGCGACGATGACGACGGCTGCCAGCATGGCGCGCGGATAAGTCCGTTGCGGGCGCTCGACTTCGGTGGCGATGGTCGAAGCGTTATCCCATCCCATGTAGTTCCACATGCAGATCAGGAGCCCGCCCAGAATGTCCACGGTGGAGGTCGTCGGCTTGGTGACGGCGTTGGCCAGGGCGCCGAACTTGAACGGAGCCAGAATGATGATCGCGGCGAAGGGGGCCGACAGGGCCAGAAACAGCCAGAGCGAGGTCAGGGAGACGACCTTCACTCCCGCGATATTGAGAAGAGCGCAGGCCACGACCACAGCCAGGGCTACCCACCATCCGCGATTGTTCACCTGAAACCAGGGGAACATGCGGGTCAGGTACGCCACGAAGAGGGTTGGGTAGATGGCCATGTCGAAGATTGAGGCAACCAGCGAGAGCCAAGCTTCCTGAAATCCCCAGAAATTGCCCATCGCCCGGCGCACCCAGGCGTAATAACCGCCTTCGAAGGGCAGCGCGCTGGAAAGTTCGCCGATCATGAACGCGGTCGGCAGGCTCCAGAGAAGGGGGGTGATGAGCAGAATCAGGATGGCGCGTCCGTAGCCGGCGCCATGCACGATGTCTTCGGTCCCATAGGTTCCGCCCGACACCATAAAGAAGGTGGCGGCGACCAGAGGCCAAAGCGTGAGGCGGACGAATTTCTTCCGGTTGGGGACGGCGGAAAGGGTTTGGGGACGGTCGGGTTGTGGATGCTGGGCGCTAGCTGTGGCCAATTTCTATGGCTGCCTCCTCAAGCGACTCACTCTCACCACCGCGTCTCCCTTGAATTTCTGTTCGCGGCTCCCGGGTGCTGAGCGATTCCCGGGCATTTCGGCGAAGTTAGTTCGCAGTAGTGAGATTACGGGAAATCTGCACAGATGCAAGATTTTTTTGGAATTTTTTGCAAAATTCTGTAAGCGATCGAACAGGTACGAGGGTAATCAAGTTCGAGCCGCCGACGCCGAGTTGTCGAGACCAGCCCTGACTCAGCACTCGGGCCCGAAGGCTCGGGTCACGGCTTCAGTTCCCAGGTTTCGGCGATCAGACCTTTGCGGCTCCAGCTCTGATGTCCCTCTTCGGCGATCTTTTCGAAGCCCGCGTGGGCGTAGATCGCCCGCGCAGCCAGGAGTTCGCTCTGGGTCCAGAGCAAGATTTTCCTGTAGCCGGCTGCACGCGCGAAGCGAACGCACTCGTCAACCAGCCGCTTGCCGATGCCCAGGCCGCGGGCGGAAGGCTCAACCAGCAACAGCCGGAGTTTGGCGACCGTCTCGGACTTCTTGACCAGGAAGATGCACCCAACGTTCTCGCCGCCTTTTTCCGCAATCCAGCAACGCTCGCGGGCAGGATCGAGCCTGGCAATGAACTCGGCCACAATTTCCGCGACCAGCGCCTCGAAGCGCTCGTCATAGTGATATTCCTGCCAATAGAGCTCGCCATGCCGTTGCACAACCCATCCCATGTCGCCGGGTCGATGCGAACGCAAGATGTAACGGGTGGTTGGTGGGGCGGACGGAACCAGGACGGTTTCGATATCCCGCATCGCGGCCAGCATCCGTCTTTGTTGAGCAGGGGAAAGCCGCGCCAACATGGCGGCGACTTCTCTGCTCGAACGGCCCTCGAGGGGATCGAATACCTTATGTCCCTTCGGGGTCAGGGTCAGAAACTGGCGGCGCCGGTCCTCCGGTGAAGGAGCGGCCTTGGTCCATCCATGCCGTTCGAAGCTCTGGAGCATGCGGCTCAGATAGCCGGGATCGAGGGCCAGCTCCCGACAGAGATCCTTGGCAGTGATGTTCTCGCGGTGCGCCAACTCGTAGAGAACGCGCACTTCGGTCAGGGAGAACTGGCTCTCCAGCAGATGCTCCTGCAGCACGCCGATTTGCCGGGTGTAGAAACGGTTGAAACGGCGGATGGTCTGAACGGGATCGCCGGGAGTTGAGGCGCGGGGAATTGCGGCGAGAGTAGCCATGCCCGCAGTGTAGCAGATTAGTTGACTTAGTCAAATAACTCTGGTGGGGCGGTCATTCTCAGCGAGGCGCGAAAGGCAACCACGGTCAGAGGGATCCCATGTCTGTCTCGACTGCCACCGGAGTTTGCGCCACCAAACGGCGGATGACAAAGGGGAGAAGAACGGGAAGGGAGCTACACCTTGCTCCACAACTCAGCTCTGGGGTCTTCGGGGTTCAGCTTGGCCAGTTCTCGCAGCAGCTCTTTCGTTCGCTCATCGCGCGGCATGGGAACGTGGACGTTGATCTCGACGATTTCGTCACCGCGCACCCCGTCTTTGGTCGCCGAGGGCACGCCCTTCTCGCGCAGACGAAGCTTCTGGCCGGACTGCGTCCCGGGCGGAATCTTGAGCAGCGCACGGCCATCGATGGTCGGCACTTCGACCTTGGCGCCCAGCGCGGCCTCGCTGGCGCTCACCGGCACGGTCAGGTAGATGTCGTCACCGTCGCGGCGAAAAATCGGATGGTCGCCGGTGCGGATGATGGCGTAGAGATCGCCGGGCGCTCCGCCGCGTGCTCCGGCATTGCCTTTACCCGGAAGGCGGATGCGCTGGCCGTCCCGCGTCCCGGCCTTGATCCTCACCTCAAGCGGCTCGGTCTTCGTGACTGTGCTTTCGCCGTGACAAGTAGGACAGGTCGTGAGATTCTTGCCGGTCCCATGGCAACGCGGGCACTGGACGTTGAATTTCATTCGCCCGCCGGTTTGCGTGATCTGTCCGCTGCCCCCGCACTCCGGACATTTGCCGGGAGCTTCGAGAAATCCCTGGCCATGACACTGCGGGCAGGTGTCGCGACGCGTGATGTTCAGCCGCATGACGCCACCGCGGATCGCCGTCCAGAAAGGGACATTGACCTGATATTCAAGGTCGCTGCCGGGCTCGGGACCCTCTTCGGCGGGCGCGGGGCCGTGGCCGCCGCCGAAGATCGAGCCAAAAATGTCTTTGAAACCGCCACCGCCAGTGCTCTTGCGGCTCCGTCCGGCATTGTCCATGAGATCCGAGAAGTCGAAGCCGCCGAAATCGAAGTGGACGCCGCCCTGTCCGCCGGGCTGCGCGCCGCCTCCCTGGAAACCTTCCGGAAATCCGCCGGGAAAGCCTCCGCTGGAAGCGCCACCGGCGCGGGCATAAGCCTCGGCAGTAGCCGGATCGATGTTGTCGGAGTAGAAACCGACCTGATCGTAAATCTTGCGCTTCTTGGGATCGCTGAGAACGTCGTTGGCTTCGGAAATGGCTTTGAACTTCTCTTCCGCGGACTTGTCTCCGGGATTGACGTCAGGATGGTACTTGCGCGCAAGTTTGCGGAAGGCCTTGCGGATGTCGTCGGCCGAGGCCGACTTCTTCACGCCGAGGATTTCGTAATAGTCTTTTTTGGTGGTAGTTGGCATGAGCGAGTGAATGCCGCCGCTCGACTAGCTTAATTGATTATCTTTCGTCGGCGCTTGTCTTCTACCAGCACCAGAGAGTCCTCGAAGCTGGCCCCGTCATCGTAGACGGGGACTCGGCGCGCGCCGGTTGGCGTCGACACGAACACTTCCCACTCCCCTTCGCCTTCGCTGATATCGACAAAATACGTCTGATTATCAACCTGGAAGTCCAATTCATTCTCCTGATTTCGTAACTCTTGTCATCCTGAGCGAGGATTGAAGTTTGCGCCAGGCGCAAAGATCAACCGCAGTCGAAGGACCTCGTGCACGCTCGCGGCGCCAATCGGCTCGTCAAGGAATTCTCACGAAGATCACCGTTCGCATCGTAAGAACTCCTATCGAGGTTCATTCCCGCTGCTTGCGGGTATGGGGTCCTTCGACTACACGAGCGCTGCGCTTCGCGCAACGCTCGTTTCGCTCAGGATGACAGCTTTGACACTTATTTCTTGTCTTCCACGTCTACGTACTCGGCGTCGATGACGCCTTCGTCTTTCTTCTGGCCGCCGCCATCCGCGCCGGGTTGCGGGCCTGAACTCGGGCCTGCGCCCGGTCCGGGCTGGGCTCCGCCTGCGGGCTGAGCAGCTTTGTACATCTGCTCGGCCAGTTTGTGCGAAGCCGCCGTCAGCGTCTCGCGGGCCTTATCCATCTGCGACTTATCGTTCGACTCGAGCGCCTTCTTGGCATCGGCCAGGGCATTCTCGACCTCGCCGCGATCGGAGCCGGAGATCTTGTCGCCGGATTCGCGCAGCATTTTCTCGATGTTGTAGACCAACGAGTCGAGCTGGTTGCGGGCCTCGATCTCTTCCCGCTTCGCCTTGTCCTCGGCGGAATGGGCGTCGGCTTCCTTGGCCATGCGCTCCACTTCGTCCTTCGACAAGCCGGAAGACGACGTGATGGTAATCTTCTGGTCCTTGCTGGTGGCCGTGTCTTTCGCGGTCACGTTGAGGATGCCGTTGGCATCGATGTCAAAGGTCACCTCGATCTGGGGCAAGCCGCGCGGTGCCGGCGGAATTCCCGTCAGGTGGAATTTACCCAGCGTCCGGTTCTGCCCGGCCATGGGACGCTCGCCCTGCAGCACGTGAACTTCGACCGAAGTCTGGTTGTCGGCCGCGGTCGAGAACGTCTCCGTCTTCTTGGTCGGAATCGTGGTGTTGCGCGGGATCATCGGAGTGGAAACGCCGCCCAGCGTCTCGATGGAGAGCGTCAGCGGAGTCACGTCGAGCAAAAGCAGGTCTTTCACTTCGCCCTTGAGCACGCCGCCCTGAATGGCCGCGCCCACCGCGACGACTTCGTCAGGATTGACGCCCTTATGCCCTTCGCGTCCAAACAACTCCTTCACCAGCTGCTGAATGCGAGGCATGCGGGTCTGGCCACCGACGAGCACAACTTCGTTAATCTTGCCGGCGTCGAGACCGGCGTCTTTCATGCACTGTTTGCAAGGACCGACCGAGCGCTGAATGATGTCTTCCACCATACCTTCGAGCTTGGCCCGGGTCAGCTTCTTGACCAGGTGCTTCGGGCCACTGGCGTCGGCAGTGATGAAAGGCAGATTGATTTCCGTCTCCATCGTGGTCGAGAGCTCGATTTTGGCGCGTTCGGCCGCATCACGCAGACGCTGCAGGGCCATCTCGTTGCCTTTGCCGCGCAGGTCGAGACCTTCGTCCTTCTTGAATTCGTCGATCAGCCAGTCGACCAGGCGCTGGTCGATGTTGTCGCCGCCAAGGTGGGTGTCACCATTGGTGGCTTTGACTTCGATCACACCTTCGCCGACTTCGAGGATGGAGATATCGAACGTGCCGCCGCCAAAGTCGTAGACAGCGATGGTCTCGTCTTTGCCTTTGTCCAGGCCGTAGGCGAGCGCGGCCGCCGTAGGCTCATTGATGATGCGCTTCACTTCGAGGCCGGCAATCTGGCCGGCGTCTTTCGTCGCCTGTCGCTGCGCGTCGTTGAAGTAGGCCGGAACCGTGATGACGGCTTCCGTGACCTTTTCGCCGAGATAGTCTTCCGCGGCTTTCTTCAGTTTCTGCAGGATCAGCGCTGAAATCTGCGGCGGGGTGTACTCCTTCCCTTGCGCCAATACGGCGACGTGATCGCCCTGACGGACGACCTTATAGGGCACCATCTTGATCTCTTCGGTGACCTCGTCGTAGCGGCGTCCCATGAACCGCTTGATCGAATACACCGTGTTCTCGGGATTGGTGATTGCCTGCCGCTTGGCGACCTTGCCCACCAGCCGCTCGCCATTCTTGGTGAAACCGACGACCGAAGGCGTGGTTCTTTCTCCTTCTTCGTTCACAATGACCTTAGGCTCACCACCTTCCATAACTGCTACGCAGGAATTAGTGGTTCCCAGGTCAATTCCGATGATCTTGCTCATAAAATACTCCTCCTGATCTGCTTAAGTTCTTTGTAATCAATGTCTTTATGATTGCGCCCAGCACGATGCTAAGACTTGAGTGCAGTGCTGTCAAGGTTTAGATGTATCTGAGCTGAAAGAGGATGCTGGAAAATATCGATCTCCGGCACCCTCGGGGGCGGGATTGCCGATGCAACATTTCCTCTTGTTGACAGCCCGGCGAGCGGTGAGCATAATGCCCGCTGAAGTCCGGCCCGCCAGTTTCTTCCAGGTCACTTTCGAACCAAGCAAGAAAAACAACAAAAAAGGAGTTCCTCTGATGAACTTGCTGAAACTTCGCCTTCTGTTCATTGCTGTCTTGGTGGTGTCCACAGGTCTCTGCGAGGTGGCCGCCGCCAAGACTCTTTGTGTCAATCCCAAAGGTTCGAGCGGGTGTTTTTCGAAAATCCAAGCTGCGGTAAACGCAGCGGCAAGCAATGACGTCATTAAAGTGGCTGCCGGGACGTACGCCGAAGACGTTGTAGTCGGCAAGCCGCTGTCATTGCTCGGGTCCGGAGCAGCCCTGTCAGTGATCGACGCGAACAACATGGGCAACGGCATTCTGGTCGATGGCCTGAACCATGCCGGTTTGCGCGATGTCACGATCGCGGGCTTCACAGTGGAGAATGCCTTGTATGAAGGGATTCTGGTGCTCAACGCGGTTGACGTAACCGTGCGCAACAACTCGATCCTGAACAATGACACGATCGGACCGGTTTTCGGCTCCGGAGTCGCCTGCAAAGGGCAGCCCTCGTACGAGACGGACGAGAGCGGCGACTGCGGCGGAGGATTGCACCTCTCCGGCGCAGCCGGTTCCGTAGTCTCCGACAATTACATCTCGGGCAACGCCGACGGAATCCTGATCAGCGATGACTCGGGAGAAAGTCATGACAATCTGATCATCCGCAACGTGGTGGAGAACAATCCGGCGGAATGCGGGGTAGTTCTGGCCTCTCATCCGCCCATCGGAGCGACTCCGCCGAGTTTCGCTCCCCATCATGGCGTCGATCACAACACCGTGTCGGAGAACGTGGTTTCAAAGAACGGGGTGACCGTGGGAGGAGCCGGAGTTGGACTGTTTTCCGACGGCGAAGGCCCGGGGCGTACATCGCAGAACGTGATCATCCGGAATGAGTTGACGGGCAACGGGATTCCCGGAGTTTCTCTGCACACGCATGTTGGCCCCGCGTTTGGGCTGCCTGCCGATGACATGTCCGGGAACATGATTATTGGGAACTTCATTTCGGGCAATGGAGCCGATACCGATGACACGGCAACTCCCGGAACCGCCGGGATCAACATCAATAGCGGCGGCGGCGGGACGCCGGTGTATGGAACGATTATTTCGCAGAACATCATCACTAATGAAGACATCGCCATCGCGGTTAATACTCCCACCGAGGTGGACGCTCACCTGAACGATCTGCTCAACGGCAAGGTTGGTGTCGCCAACGTCTGCAAAACCGACTCGGCCAAATGTGGAACGGCCGATGCTACGGAGAATTTCTGGGGATGTCCGGCGGGGCCGGGCACGACCGGATGCTCGATGGTCAGCGGACCCGGTGTGCGCTCCACTCCGTGGTTGCAGCAGGCCGTGGAAACGGAGGCGGGAGCATCAGCGCGTCCGGCGCAGTAGGGCATTTCGGCTCGAGTTGGCTGCGAGGCTGACTCGTTGACCGCGAACTGACACTCACAGATTCTCGTGAGAGGGTTGCAAAGAAGCGGCGGGTTTCAGCCCGCCGCGTTTTTGTCTGTGCGGCAGCAGGATGATGCCGGGAGATCAATCCGTCTCCACTTTCCACAGCGGCTGACCGCCAAGCGAGTGGTAAAACCCCCAGGCGGCAAGAGCCACAACGCTCAGCAGAGCCCACACGGTCGTGCCTACATACCAGGCTGAGAAGTCGGAGGTAAAGGGCACATTCGCCAACATGTCGACGGTAAAGATCGCAACCGCCAGCGGCACCAGTCCAAATCTCACCACGATGACCACAGCAATGGCGTAGACGAGAATCTGCGAAGGTAGTTCGATGGGCATGTAAGGGCTGCTCAGCCCGCGCGGCACGGCGAAGATTGCGACGAAGACGATGGCGGCGATCCACTCCTTGCGCAGCAGGACTTTCAATCCCAGAAGAAGCAGGAAAAACACCAGTGTGCTCTGGATGGATTGCGGCCACTGTTGCAGCCACCAAGCGAGAGCGACGCGTCCTCCCATCAGCGTATCGGTCGAGCCGAGCATCGGGGAGGCGCCAAGACGCATCATCGGGATGTAGCGGATATTGAACACGAGAATCCAGACCACACCCAGCAGTACGCCTACCAGCGTGTCGCGCCCCACGACGGGATCGCGCCAGCCGCCGGTCAGTAAACGACTCCAGGAGATGATCGTCCTGGGCCAATAGTGCCTCACCCAGGGTTCGATCGCCATGTAGAGCGTCCAGGTGACTGCGGAAACAAACAGTGCCCCACTCATGGCCATGATGGTGAGCCCGATGGTTTCGCCAATGCTGGGGAAATGGGCGCGGCACAAGAACAAGGCAATCTCCAGGGCGAACATGGCGATGGCCAGGCGAAGTGCGCCTTGCCGGTCTCCGCGTCCGCGGCGATAGTTTCGGCGGGCGAGAAAAACCGCTCCTGAGAGGCCGACGACCACCAGCACGAGACCGATGATGCGGCCCATTTTCTGTCCAAGAGATTTCTTTTCGGTGCTGACCATGCGATCAGGCTTGGTCCAGTCGCCAACCAGGGAGAAGAACACCGGCTTCCCCTGGAATGATGCCGCTTCCACGCGCAAAGGGCGACGGGTCCCGGGCCATGTTCCCGTCCACGCCGCGCGCGTATCGGCAGCCGCGAGCGAGTTCCATGCAGGCTGTGTGGACTGAAACCTGGTGAAATCCAGGCCGGCAGCGTCGAACAGAACCTTCCAGTCAACCGACGCCGCTGCCGGCGCGGCCGCCGTATCGCCACTCTCCTTCTTCTCGTCGATCTTCTGTTGCGGGATTGCCTGGAAGTAGGTCAAGTGTCCCTGCGGATCGAGATGAAGATTGATCATGCCTGACAGCACGGCCGGGGGATCGTCTTCGGTGAGAATGCCTGGCGTCAGCAAATTGTTGCGAAAGCCGGTGGCGACCAGGTCGTCAGGACTCTGCCGATACCAGTAGAGCAGCAGCGACGGGCGCGCGGCGAGTACTGCGCTCCAATCGGGATGAGGCTTGTCGTTTTTTTCCACCGACTCCTGGAAATCACCATCAACGTCGAGGCCGTAGGTACTGTCCGAGGGGCGGCCGGAGTACCCCAAGCGGGCGATCACCTCGCGGGATTTCTCGGTCAGGACTTCCGGAGTCAGTTCCAGTCCCATCTTCTGGTAGGCGCTGAAGTGAATCGAGTAATAAACGGTGAATGCCAGTCCGAGCAGAACAACCGCCAGAATCGCGATCGCCCCGCGGGGACGCAAGCCTTCGGTTTCGCCGGCGGCAGCGACCATCTGCGGCGAAGGAGTTTCACCTGCAGCCAAAGCCGCGGCCAGAGGATCTCCGCCAGGCAAAGCCGCGGCCACCGCGAGCGCATTGGCGGGACGGGCTGCAGGTTCAGTTTCCAGGCAGCGGAGGATCACGCGCTCCACGATAGGATCGAGATCCTTGACGACCGACGAGGGACGGCTGGGGGTGCGAACGGCATGGCCGCGCAGCGCAGCGGCGGGTTGTTCTGCAAACGCGCGCTTGCCGGTAAAGACTTCGTAGAGCACCAGCCCGAGCGCGTAAATGTCGCTGCGCATGGTGACTTCCCGGCCCGCAATCTGTTCGGGAGCCATATATGCGGGAGTGCCGCTGCGAACATCAGCTTCGCGGATGTCATCGACCACGCCTGCCAGCCCGAAGTCGGTGATCACGACCTGGCCGCGTCCATCGAGCATGATGTTGGCGGGCTTCAGATCGCGGTGAAGCACTCCTTTGGCATGAGCGGCGGCGAGTCCGGCGCAAAGCTGCCGCGCGATCTCCACGGCTTTATCCGGGGGCAGTCTTCCGATGCGGCGCAAAAGAGAAGCCAGATCTTCGCCGTCGACGTATTCCATCGTGAAAAATGTCTGACCCTCGACGTCTCCCACATCGTAGACGCGGCAGACATTGGGATGGGAGACGCGGCGCGCAATCCGGACTTCATTGCGAAAGCGCTCCAGCAATCCGGAATCACGGGCAGCCGCATCGGGCAGGAACTTCAGCGCCACCGCCTGGCCGAGCGTGAGGTCGTCGGCCCGGTACACTTCGCCCATGCCTCCCTTGCCCAGCAAGGCGATGATGCGATAGCGACCCGCGATCAGTCGCCCAGGAAGAAAGCGGCCTTCACTCAACAGAAATTCGGCAGTACTCGAAGTCCGCGACGAAGAGCGCGACGACGGCGTCCGCGATGAGGGTGGCCGAGGCGGCAGAGGCGAACTGGCTGTAGCGAAGTCGAGGGTAGCTATGTCGTCAGTATTCTCAACCGGCTTCCCGCAGGCCGAGCAGAATCGGACGTTCTCAGAGAGGTTGCTGCCGCAGGATGGGCACTGGGTCATGACGTTTCAGGGTACAGCATACCGCAGAGTTCACGCAGGAGGTGCTGCTCGCGACGGGATCCGTTGGTGGAGCAACGCCGCCAGATTACAGCCTCGGCCTGAGAAAAGATCAGCTTTGTATTACCATCCGATCTAATGCCATCACGCCTGGGTTGCTGGTTGCGCGATCCGCTTTTTCTGCTCTGCCTGGTGGCAGGGCTGCTGACATTCGCGGTGCAATCGGGCGAACTCGGCAGCGCGGACACCGCGCACCGTTTGCAGACGACGCATTGGCTGTGGACGCATGAGCCGCAAGTGTTCCCTAACGAATACCCGGAGTTCGGGCTGCGCGGACGCAACGGCCAACTCTACAGCTGGTACGGCATTGGACAATCCCTGCTCATGCTGCCCGCGGATCTCGTGGGCACATGGATCTCGCATTGGCGAGTCTTTTCTGGATATGAAGACGATCCCTCGGTGCGCAGCATCGTGGTCAGCTACAGCACCAGCATTCTCGTCAATGTGCTGACAGTACTGGTGGTTTTTCGGTTTCTGCGGCAACTTCGGTTCAGCATGAAAGAGAATGTGGCGGGGGTGCTGGCCCTGCTGTTGTGCACCACCCATCTTCACTACACCCAGAACATGATGGAGAACAACTACATCATGCTTCTGACGTTGACTGGATTTTCCTACCAGTACGAATGGCTGCAAAACGGAAGCCGCCGCATGCTCTTTTTCGGAGCGGCAGTTCTTGGATTGAATCTTCTGACGCGGGTCACGGCCGGGCTCGACCTGATCGCCGCTAGTGTATTTCTCTTGATCGTTCTGTGGTTCCACGGAGTCCGTGGCCAACAGTTGTGGCGACGATTTGTCAGGTACGCAACCGTCTGCGCTCCCGTTTATCTCGCATTCTTATTCCTGGAACGGTTCTACAACTTCTACCGTTTCGGCTCGTGGACCCAGACCTATCTGCCGCTCTTTGCCAAAGAACAACGGCTGCAGGACCCCACACTGCCGCCAAACTTCCCCTGGAGCACACCGTTTCATGAAGGCGTGCTCGGCGCCTTGTTCAAGCCGGAAAAATCCATTTTTCTTTTTGACCCGCTTCTGATCCTTGCGGTTGTTTTGCTTGTGCTTCTCTGGAAGCGCCTGGAGGGCGAGGTTCGCGCCTATCTGGTCACGACGCTCGTGCTTCTTGCCGCCTACATCTGTTTCTACGCACGCTATGCGTATTGGGCGGGAGACTTCGCTTGGGGTGATCGCTACGTGTCCACAGCGGTAGAAATGGCGGCCTTTATGGCGGCGCCGCTGCTTCTGCGTTACCGGGCGAATCTGGGGGCGTGGATCCGCTACCTGGGGTTGTTGCTGATCGCGGCCAGCCTGATGGTGCAGGCGGCCTCGCTTGCCTTCTGGTTTCCGCTGGAGATCTATCAGATGGAGGCGCTGGGCCATCCGACGTTCGTCATCGCGTTGCGGTTCAAGAATATCGTCGCCTTTGCTTTCGGCAGAATGCACGCCTGGGGCCTCGATACCGAATCGATGCGCCAGGACCCATGGGACTACGTTCACATCACGACGTGGAATTTTTTACCATTTCTGTTGCGACGGGTGGGCGCGGCGCCCGCTTGGGTGGTCCGGGCCACCTTCGCTGTCTGGGCTGCCGCAATTGCCGGGCTGGCCGGAAGTCTGCTGCAGCTAAGGCGCGCGCTGGCGCAGTCGGCCTGACATGCTCGGCGAACTACTCGACGGTAACGGACTTGGCCAGGTTCCTCGGTTGATCGACGTCGCAACCCCGGCGCACTGCGATGTGATAGGCCAACAACTGCAGAGGAACAATTTCCAATATCGGCGACAGTTCTTCCGGCGCGGCAGGGATATGAAGAACGTGATCCGCCGATTCCTTGATTTCTTCGTCGCCTTCGGTAGCCAGAGCGATCACCACTCCCGAGCGGGCCTTCACTTCCTTCAGGTTGGAGATCGTCTTCTCGTAGCGCAGCATCGAGCCGGGATTCGTCGTGTCGCGAGTGGCGATGACGACCACGGGAAGATTCTCGTCGATCAGCGCATTAGGACCGTGCTTCATCTCGCCCGCCGGATATCCTTCGGCATGGATGTAGGAAATTTCCTTCAGCTTGAGGGCGCCCTCCAGGGCGATGGGATAGTGGATGCCGCGCCCGAGGAACAGGAAGTCATGCACCTTCTGATAATGCTTTGCCAGTTCCTCGCAGGCTTCGTCGTGGGTGAGGATGTGCTCGAGCTTGCCTGGAATCCGCGTCAGTTCGAGCATCGAGGTCCGCGCCTGCTCCGCCGTCATGACTCCGCGGACTTGCGCCAGATACATTGCCAACACATACAAAGCGGTGAGTTGGCCGGTGAAGGCCTTGGTCGAGGCCACACCGATCTCCGGGCCGGCATGGGTGTAGAGAGTGCCTGCGGCCTCGCGGGTGATCATTGATCCGACGACGTTACAGATGGCCAGCGTCTTCGAGCCGCGCGATTTGGCTTCGCGCTGAGCCGCGATGGTGTCGGCCGTTTCTCCTGACTGGGAGATCACCAACGTGATGGTTTCCGGTTCGACGATCGGGTTGCGATACCGCCATTCGCTGGCATAGTCGACTTCCACCGGCAGGCGCGCCAGGGTCTCGATCATGAACTTCCCTGCCAGCCCGGCGTGCCAACTGGTTCCGCAAGCGATGATGTTGATCTTGCCGGCGGCGCGGAACTCGGCTTCGCTGATCTGCATCTCGTCGATAAAAATGTGACCGGTATCCTGCGACACGCGGCCGAGGGTGGTGTCGCGGACGGCGCGGGGCTGCTCGTAAATCTCTTTGAGCATGAAATGCTTGAACCCGCCCTTTTCGGCCATGATGGGGTCCCAGGTCACGTGCTGAACCTGGCGTTGGATGGGCCGACCTTCGAAGTCAGTAAGATGCACGCCGTCGGGCGTCACCACCGCCATGTCACCGTCGCCGAGAAAAAAGATGTCGCGGGTGTGATGCAGGATGGCGGGCACGTCGGAAGCGACGAAATATTCGTCGTTGCCGAGCCCGATGACTGCCGGTGGGCCGTTTCGCGCGGCGACAATTTTGTTGGGATCGTCGGTCGAGATCACGGCCAGGGCGAATACTCCGCTGAGCTGCTTGACCGTCTGCCGCACCGCATCTTCCAGTGACGGCCTCCGCCCGCCGGATTGCGTCGAGTACTTCTCAACCAGGTGCGCGATGATCTCAGTGTCGGTTTCGGTGGTGAACTTGTGCCCTTCCTCGATCAGCTTCTTCTTGAGGCTGAGGTAGTTCTCGACGATTCCATTGTGGACAACGACAATTTTGCCGGTGCAGTCGCGATGAGGATGGGCATTCTCTTCAGTCGGACGCCCGTGCGTAGCCCAGCGCGTGTGTCCGATACCGTAGGTGCCGTCGATCGGCTTCTGCCGGATGGCCTCTTCCAGGTTGCGCAGCTTGCCTTCGGCACGGCGCAACTGCAGCCCGTCTCCGTTGCCGGCGACGGCGATTCCGGCGGAATCGTATCCGCGATACTCCAGGCGCCGCAGACCCTCCAGGATGATGGGAACTACACTTTTCTTGCCGACATACCCGACAATACCGCACATTTTTGGGAACCCTCTGGGATCTAGCCTGACTATTCGGCCAGCGAGAATCGAAACTCTTCAATCACGGGATTCGTGAGCACTTCGCGAGCCATGCGTTCAACTTCCGTCTGAGCCTGCTCACGGGATAGCGCTCCGTCGAGCATGATTTCGAAGTACTTGCCCTGACGGACGCTTTCCAGCCCTTGATAGCCCATCTTCTTCAGCGCACCCTGAATCGTTTTCCCCTGGGGGTCGAGGACGCTCTTCTTGAGAGACACATAAACATAGGCAGTCATGGCGAGAATTATTATACGTCGAAGGAGGCGGAGGCTCGAACCCAGTACTGCATCGGTAACCGGAAGACCGAGCCAAGCCGGGAGCCTCTACTAAGGAAGTCTGGGGCCGAATCGGCCTAATCGTGTGTCTTCAATTTCTGGTCGAGGTCGGCAAGAGCCTGTTCCAGAAGCCTGCGATGTCGTTGATTTGAAGTTGCTTGCAGTTCCTGGAGGACGCGTTGGCGCGAGAGCCGCACTTTTTCCCGTTCCCGGAAGAGGGCGGCTTGCTGGGGGCTCATTTGCGGGCGATTTTCGCTTTTCTGCTCGCCCGCTTCGGCCTGCTGAGCCTCGATCGCTTTGCTTTCCCAGCCTCTGGCCATATTCAAATTATAGGTCGAAAGGCGAGAAGGAGCGTGGCTGATGGAACGGGGCTGGCGGACGTTGTTACGAAAACCGAACAAGCCTCGGTGGATGAATTTCGTTCTTGACGATCGGCATATAATGTTGCACTTTGGTCGTTATAACAGCCGTCTTTCGAGGGGGGAGGCGGTTACTGGAGTATTTTTGTGCCGTCTTCAAGCGTGCGACGCTTGAAAGTCGTGGCTCTTCCCCACGTTCCCCCGCTGAATGTGGCCGTCTCTGAATCCCTCCCGGGTTCACGCGGTAAGGACTTCCCATTCGCTTCCACTGCTCAACCACGCCGAGGGCCCAGTGCGGTTCGACATGAAACGCCCGGCGGGGAGGTGGGTTGAGCATGTCTACCGACTTTGGCGCGCTTCAAGCGGGAGAACTCATACCGTTCGCCTTTCCGGAAGGGCTCGCGGAACCGGAAAAACTGTTGGCCGCCTTTTTCAGTTCGTCAACCATTGGGCTTTGCATCCTTGACACCGAGTTACGTTTTCTGGCCATCAACAAGACGTTGGCGGCGATGAACGGCATTCCTGCCGGAAACCATCTGGGCAAGACTGTTCGTGAAGTCCTGGGGGACTTCGCTGACGTGGTAGAACCGCAACTTCTGCAAGTGCTGGCGACCGGGAATTCGGTGTTGAATTTCGAAGTGACCGCGGTCTTCCCCGGCACGGCCGAGCCCATCTACGCCATCGATCACTTCTTTCCCATCAAGAATGCAAACGGCGCGGTCACGCGGATTGGCGTTGTGGTGAATGAAGTCACCGGGGAGCGCAAGCTGCAGGAGTCGCTGCTCGACGCCACGGCGAAGATACGCAAACAGATGCAAAGCCTGCAAATGTTGCTCGAAGTGGGCATGATCCTGGCGGAGAACTGGAATGTGCGAGAGGTCTTCCCCCGGATTTCCGCCTGCATTCGCCGCGCTCTTCGCCAGGAGTACGCGGGCTTTTCCTTGCAGGATGCCAGCACGGGTTTGCTGGTTCGGCAGGCCGAAGACTTTCCCCTCAGTCGGGGGTTCATGGCCGGCGTTCAGATTTACAAAGGCCACAGTCCCGGCAGCCTCGCCATGAGCGAGCGCACACCGCTGATCTTCGCCAAGCAGGATTTGCAGACTTTCGAGTCAGAGATCGCCATGCAGTTGCTCGCTGAGGGACTGCAGTCCTTGTGCTGCATTCCCCTGCTTCGTCCCCAAGCCCCGCTCGGCGTGCTGGTGCTGGGCAGCACGCGCAAAGACGCATTCCATCCTGAAGACCTGACGTTGCTGAGCCAGGTGGCCCAGCAACTCGCGGTGGCCATTGAAAATCACCGCGCTGCCGCCGAGATCGGAGTTTTGAAACAACGTCTGACGGCCGAACGCCGGTATCTGGAAGGGGAGATTCGCTCCAAAGACCACTTTGCCGAAATCATTGGCGAGAGTCCTTTGCTCAAGGGCGTTCTTGACGAGGTGGCGACCGTCGCCGCCAGCGATGCCACGGTGCTGATTCTTGGCGAAACCGGCACAGGCAAGGAACTCGTAGCCCGCGGCATCCATCGCATGAGCCGCCGCGCAGACCGGGCCTTCATCCGGGTAAATTGCGCCGCGATTCCGACCGGGCTGCTGGAAAGCGAACTCTTCGGGCACGAAAAAGGGGCGTTCACTGGCGCGATTCTGCAGAAAATCGGGCGCATGGAACTTGCCGACGGAGGAACGCTGTTCCTCGATGAAGTGGGAGAAATAGCGCTGGAACTGCAGCCCAAACTTTTGCGCGTGCTCCAGGATCATGAGTTCGAGCGGCTGGGAAGCACGCGCACCGTCAAAGTCGATTTGCGCCTGATCGCCGCCACCAACCGCGATCTGGAACGCAGCGTGAAGGAAGGCGAATTCCGTTCCGATCTCTTCTACCGATTGCATGTTTTTCCGGTTCGTCTGCCGGCGTTGCGCGAACGCCGCGAGGATATCCCGCTGCTGGTGCGCTATTTCGTACGCAGGTTCGCTCGACGCCTGGAGAAGCACATCGAAACCATCCCGAAAGAGGCGATGGAGCTGCTTAAGAACTGGAGCTGGCCGGGCAATGTTCGTGAGCTGGAAAACCTGATGGAACGTTCCGTGCTGCTCAGCGATGGCCCGGTTCTACGCGTTCCCCTTTCCGAGCTCCAGGTTCGAAGCACGGCTGCCGACCCAAGCGACCACACACTGGACACGGCGGAACGGGAGCACATCATTCGGGTTCTTCGTGAGACCAACGGGGTGATTTCCGGCCCGAATGGCGCCGCACAGCGGCTGGGCCTGAAACGCACGACCTTGCAATCCAAGATGCAGCGGCTTCAAATCTCCCGCCAGGAATACTTCCACCGTGGACGGTAATGCATCGTCCGCCAATGCAGCGGCAGGTCCCAAGACCTACGAATGAATGGAAGCGCGACCTACGACGTGCCGACTAATCGGCATCACGCCGGTAGGTCGGCACCGTCGGATTCCCTACACTGCGATTCTTGTTTCGGAACTTATTCCAAATAGGGAACTTCCTGAATTGCCCGTCCCTGTTTCTTTTCGGAACTCCACATGCTTAAAGATTCTGTTTATCGCACCTCTGGCCATGATCCAGTTGGCGAACTATACCGTTTCTCAAGCACCTGTAAAGAAGATGTAATCGTTGTTCCGGGGAGTTTGAAGTGCTGTTAAGCCAGCGATCACTGCTCCTGCAGTCGAGTGCCCCGACTCGGGAACTCGAACCTGCTGTCAATCCGGCGAAGCCCCGCCGCTGTCGTACCAGCGAGAGACGTTCCAATTTTCTGCCCTTCCCCGATTGTTCCGAGTTGAACACGACTGAGGAATCGATAGCCGATGCGCCGCGGCCAATCCTCGCGCCGGTTCCGCCTCGGCAGGAGGCGGAAATCGATCCGCTTTATCTTTTTGCCCGCTACATCCAGTGGGAGCAAGAGGAGGAACCCAGCGCCGCCTGGGATCTGATCCAAGGGGCGGAAAGTGCGCACGGCGATACCCGAGCGCAAGCCCGCGCATTGCTGGCGAATTCGCGGCATTTGGGGGCCAGTACGCCGATACCGATGTCACTCCTGGGGAAAGCCAAGTATTGCGACGAGGAAGCAGACATGAACACGCCCTATGGACTGAATCTCATCGAGGACTGCACCGAGTGCCCGCACTCACAGATCAGCCTGTTCTGCGGACTCTCAGAACCTGTAGTGCAGGAACTGAATGCGATGAGTCACCGAAGCACGCTTCCCGCGGGTGCTGTGCTTTTTGTCGAAGGGCAAACCCCGCGGGGGATGTTCGTTCTTTGCTCGGGCCGCGTGAATCTCTCGACCACTTCCCGGGAAGGCAAGAGTCTTATTCTACGAACGGCCGAAGCCGGCGAAGCCCTGGGGTTGAGCGCGGCCATTTCGGGCCTGGGATACGAAATGACGGCGGAAACGGCGATCCCGTGCCAGGTGAACTTTCTGGATCGCAAGCGGTTGCTGGACCTGATCGAGACTCACAGCGAAGTGGGCCTGCACACCTCGCAGTGCTTGAGCCGCGACTTCCACGCCGCATATCACGATATCCGCGATCTGGTGCTGACGCGTTCTTCCGCCGGGAAACTGGCGAAACTGCTGCTCTCTCAGTCGGGCGGCCAGAGTCTGGGGGATTGCGAAGTGATGCGAGTTCGCTCGTGCATGACTCATGAGGAGATGGCGCAGCGGATCGGAGCCTCGCGCGAGACTGTAACCCGGCTCCTCAGTGATTTGAGACGAAGGCGACTGATACAAGTGGATGGGGCGAGCCTCATCATTCCCGACCGCAATGCCCTGGAAGCATTGGCTGTTTAACTTCCCCCTGGAACCGGAGGGTGGTTTCCCCCTTATTCTTTACCGCCCTCCGGAGTCTTTTTGGAGATTGGTCCGCGCCCTTTTTTAGCGGACGGTGTTATGTACACGGGAACGTTGATCGCGGACCTGGTTTCCGCCGTGGAAAGGGCCGAGAAGGTCGCCAAGGAAGGGCGACGCACGAGTTCTGGTTCGCGCACCCCGCCGGGGGTTCCACTGGAGACGATTTCAAAAGAGGAAGAGTTCCTCACAGTCCAAACAGTTCCCGCAGGCGCTTTGTCTGAGCGCGGCTGACGGGAATTTCACTCTGCTTCTTGTCGTCCATGCGCAACTGGTAGGAACTCTTGAACCAGGGGACGACTTCGCGAATGCGGTTAATATTCACCAGGTAGGAGCGGTGGGCCCGCCAAAAAAGATTCGCATCCAGGCTCTCCAGCAGTTCTTCCAGAGTACGGCAGTTGGATTGGCCCTCGATCCCGTTGGGCCCGCCCGTAACAACAGTGATGACGCCCTCTTCGATCCAGGCATAGCAGATGTCTTTCTGATCCACGAGCAGCATGCGCCCGACCGTCTTGAGCAGGACCTTTGTGGCCGGATGCTTCTGCGATTCCAGCATGCGGACCAGGGCATCGATTTTCTCGGCCGGAGAGCCGTTGGCATCTTGCTGGGCGCGCGCCTTGCGCACCGATTGCGCCACGCGCTTTTTGTCAAACGGTTTCAACAAGTAATCGACGGCATTCACCTCAAACGCCTTGACCGCATACTGGTCGAAAGCAGTGGCGAAAACGATTTTGGGAATCGGCAGTTTTCGGTCGAGAAGCTTTTTGATCACGCCGAAACCGTCCAGACCGGGCATCTGCACATCGAGGAAGACGAGATCGGGATTGTGTTCCTTGATGAGGTGAACCGCCTCCAGCCCATTCTTGCCTTGCGCCACGACATCGACTTCGCCGCCGTCTTTTAGTAAGTAGGCGAGTTCGTCGCGGGCCAGTTGTTCATCATCGACAATGACTGCAGATAAGGACATGGGTCGCTCCGCCAACCGGAAGACGCTCAAGTATCGGACCGGCTAAAGGGAGTATAGCGGCCTGATTTTCGCGGTGCAACGCGATGCGAGGGGTGAAATCGCGAAATGCAAGGCCTGGCACGGTCGCGCGGAGCACCGGTTATTGTCCGCCTGTCTTGTCCATCTTGCTGGCTAACTTCACACCGCTCAAACCATTCACGTATTTTGCGATGCCGCGATAGAGCGATTCGGCGATCTTCTGGCGGTACTCGCCGGTCTCGAGATGGCGCTCGTCGGTGGGATTGGAAACAAATGAGATCTCGGCCAGGATCGACGGCATATTGGCGCCGATGAGAACGATGAATGGAGCTTTCTTCACTCCACGGTCGCGGATCGCCGGGCTTCGAGCGGCCAAGCCCGCATGCAGAGATTGCTGCACATCGCCGGCAAATTCTCGTGACTCTTCGATTTTTTCCTTCAGGGCGATTTTCTTGACCAGATCCTGCAACTCGAAAATCGACTTCTGCGACACCGCATTTTCACGCGCCGCCACATCGAGCGCGTCCGGAGACGAAGTAAAATTCAGATAGTAGGTTTCGACTCCGCGCGCCATGGGATCGTCGCTCGAGTTGGCGTGGATCGAGATGAACAAGTCGGCGCGCTGCTGGTTGGCGATCGCGGTCCGGGTTTCGAGCGGAATAAATGTGTCATCTTTGCGCGTGTAGACGACCTCGGCGCCTAGCCGGCTTTCGAGCAGCTTGCCCAGGCGCTTTCCGACGTCGAGCACCAAATCCTTTTCTTCCAGGCCATCCGGCCCGATCGTTCCTGTATCGTGCCCACCGTGTCCCGGATCGATCACGATCTTGCCGATCTTCAATCCAAGCGCGCGAATCAGTGAGCGGTCGCCGCTCGCCGTGGGCTTTGCCTCGCGCATCGTCGCACGAACCTCGCCGCTCGCGTCGGCATTGGCATCGGTCTTCAGATTGAGACCGGAGTCATTCCGCCGTCCGGAGAGCCGCGTCGTGGATCTTGCATGGGCATGGCTTGCGGTCGCGGCGTCAGCATCATTATTGTTTGAGTCCGAGTCATCGCCGGAGGAGTTGCCGGCTTTGCGCAGGCTCGCCGAGGAGCGAGTGTGGGCCCGCGGAATATCGGCCTTTGCCGCTTCTGTCGGCGAACTCTCGTCATCATCGTCGGCGGGAACGATGACCTTTTTCACGACCTCGGTTGTCTGGCCGCTCGCATGAACCGCGGGCGAAGACCGTTTCGAAATCGCGTCTCCCTTGGCGACAAGCGTCGCGCTGTCTTGCGGACTCTCGTCAGCCACCTGAGTCTTGCCTGCACGGGTCTCGGCATCCGATGAACTGCCGACCGAGTCCGCCTTCGGCCCAGCAACCGGCGATTCCTCGACATCGGAGGCGGCCACATCCTTCACGAGGTTGCTCTTCGGCATCCTCGAGCGCGCCGTTTTGCTGTCCTTCCCATGGATGTCAATGATCAGCCGATAGGGATTCGGCAGCATGAAGGCGTCGTAACGGGAGAGGTCGTCGACTTCAAGCACAACCCGCGTGCGCCCCGGCTGAAACTGGGCGACGCGGATCTTCTTCAGGAATCCGTCGTCGACATCAAAGCTCTTGCCCACCAGTGTCGAGGCGAGTTTGGTGTCGCGGAGATCGAAAAATATGCGGTCGGGATGCGAGATACGCTGCGAGAAAAACTTCACGTCGCTCTCCACGTCGATCGCAACGCGAGTGTAATCGGGAGTCGACCAGTGCCGAATCCCGGTGACGCGCGGCAGGCGCGCGGGGTGCGGCTCCGCGGTATCGTTCGATGATTCCTGCGATGCAGTGGTCGGCGCGTCGGCCTTAAGCGGAGAGGTTTTGGCCGTCACGTCGCTCTTCGCCGTCTCCGTTTTAGGGTGCTTTGTCTCTTGAGGCTCCTGCTGCGCTTCTTTCTTGTCGGCTTCGGCCGGCTGATCGAGTTCCGCGATGGCCTGCCGGGCATCGTCGACCAGGCGGTTATGCGGATAGCGATGCAGAAATTCCTGAAAGACGGCGCGCGCCTGGTCGGGATTGTCCAAATCGTCTTTGTAGATTTCTCCGATGGTAAAGAGCGCGTCGCAGCGGTACTTGCTGCCCGGATATTCCTTGCGGAGAAACTTGTATTGTCCAATCGCGGAGTTCAGGATTTTGTCGTCATCGAAGTGACGGCCCATTTCGACCAGCGTCTCGGCGACCGCAACCACGCTGGGGTCGGCCTTGGTCGATGTGGGCGCTCCGTAATAGACGTTGCGATAGGCATTGATGACGCGCTGATAGTCGCGGCGGGTCCGTTCGGCGGGAGGACGCCCGTTGAGAGCTTCCTGCATGCGCTGGGCGGCGGCAAAGCGATCGCGAGCCCAGGCTTCGCTGTGATGGGCGCGCGCAAGGGCCGGTGTCGCGGGAAACGCCGCCAAAAGCACAAGCGCTCCCCAGCGCAAACCGCGCTGGCTGATTGTCGTTTTCAAAATCGTCGGCCCGTTAACCGTCTCGATTGCCGTTTTGGTTGAACCGCTGGTGGCGCCTGAGAGACTGCTTACAACAGATGCCGCAAACTCAATCGGTGTTGCTGATATAGAGCACGCCCCGGGCATCGCGCTGCACGCGCACCGGGTCGTGAGAAGCGCCCGACGATGAAAAATCGAAACCTCCGTAGTACAGGTTCGTGATCCGCCGGACGTAGTTCTGCGTTTCGGCAAAGCGTGGGACACCCGCGCTGCGGGCGACCGCACCCGATCCCGCGTTATAGGCGGCCAGGGTCAGATCAACATCGCCGCCGTAGTTTTCCAGAAGCTGCTTCAGATGACGTACGCCTGCATCGACATTCTGCTCGGGGTCGAACGGATTCTTCACGTTCAACTGGCGCGCGGTCGCGGGCATCAACTGCATCAAACCCATCGCGCCTTTGCGCGAAACCGCGTTGGAATTGAAATTGGATTCGACCTTGACCACGGCGCGCACCAGGTTCGGATCGACATTGTGCCGGGCGGCCGCCATCACGATCGCCGCATCAATCTCATCCGGGGAAGCATGACGCCCGCGGAAGTTCGCGGCCTGAATCTGGGCATTCGCCGAGCGGGGCGAGTCGCGCACAAAATACTGGCTGATCTCGGCGGCTGCCGAACGCGCCGCCTGCATGGAGGCGGTATTGTCGGTGGGCACCGGTTTCCAGCGGCGTTCCTTCGCGCTCCAATACATGAGATTGGGCCGCCGCACCCGCTGGGTCTGAGCCTGATGATGCTCTGGCGGGGCCGGCTCATTCACATAGATCTTGCGTCCGTGCTCTTCGGTCGTGGTAATGACCTCAGAAGAGTGATCGCCCTCTGCCGCCCACGCGCGCGCGGGGACCACAGAAATGGAGGCCGCGATTGCCGCATTCACCGTCAGCATCAATGCCATTTTCAGGCGTTTTTGCATATCCGGGCGTTTCCCTTTCACCAAATCTTCGCCGGAGGGACGGCTAACACGCGTCTGCCTGAACAAACTTCATCCTCCCGACCTTCTACCCGGAACCTGACGGAGAATCGTCTACCAGAGTAGCTCGATTATAGGTGGGCCAGATGGGCGCGGCAATGTTTCCGAAGGGAGTAGAACCATCGGAGTAATTCGCGGCAACAAATTGAAATAAAAGGAGATTATGCAATTCCAACGCTGGGTGCAGACCTGTCGGAGGTAACCATTCCGACTGGTTACCAAGCAAGGAAGATACCCCGTGGCGGGAAAGAGCTGAATGCCATACGGCCCGATATTGCGGAACGGCCCTTACTTCTCCAGCGCAGCCGCAAATGCGTCGAGCGATAACGATCGAAGAAGGTTCCTTCGCATGCCTCGTTCGACGTCGGCCAGTCGATCGGCGGCCGCGGCGATCCATTCGAAATTTGCCGATTCCGCCAATCCATTCAGTTCCACCGCGATATCACTATTCTGAATGCTCTGCCCGGCGCCGGAAGCCATCAGCATCAGATCGCGTAACAGCGAATAAAGAGTATGGATCAGCTGTTCGGTCTTCTCGCGTCCTTCCGCTCCCGGACGATAGGACTCAGTCACCTTGAACAGTTCGCTGTGCTCTCCGCCGACCAGAGCGGCGCGGAGGATCGAGAGCGCATGATCGCGAGCGACGATATAGCCGGCCAGATCAAAATTGCGCGCGCGTCCAATCGCGCCTTCCGATAACCGCGCGACCAAAGCTCGTTGCGCCGGTTTCCACTCCGGATGAGCCTTCGACAGGTCGAGTTCAATTTCCTCTGCCGGAAGCGTGGCTAACGTGAATGTCATCGAACGCGACCGAATGGTCGGGAGCAATTCTCCCGGATTTTCGGTGAGCAGAAAAATCGTGGCGAACTCCGGAGGCTCTTCCAATATTTTCAGCAGCGAGTTGGCCGCCTCCTTCATGAAAGACGAGTCGGTGAAGATGTAGACGCGCTCCCTTGCCTCCGCGGGACGGTAATAAATTGTCTCGATGACCCGCCGCACCTGGTCGACTTTGATCATCATCTGCGGAGGGTCGGGTGGGATGATCAGGATATCGGGATGGGTCTGGACGAAGATGCGCGTTTCCTTCTTGTCGGTTTCGCGTAGATTCTCGCGGGCTTCCACCGCCTCGGCAAAACGGGCGTCCAGGTCGGCCGCCTGAGCGATGCGAGTGCAGTTGGCGCACTGTCCGCAGAAGTCGGGAAGGCCATCGGACTTTGTGGGGTGGAGGCAGTTCAGCGCTTGCGCGAGCATCAACGCCAGCGTGTATTTTCCGGAACCGCGTCCGCCCGCGAGCACGATCGCATGCGGGAGGTGATCGCGCGCCAGCATTTCACGCAGACGGAGAACGATTTCGGAATTGCCGTGAAAGTCGGAAAACATCTTTTACGTCGCAGTCACGAGTGATTTGTCGTATGGCGTCCAGGTTCCGAACACGGGGCCCGAGCGCTTACACCTTCAATTTCTTTCTAACCGTTTCCCAGATCTTTAGATGAGTCTGGCCGGGCGTACCGCGCGCGTCCACGATCACCACCCGGCCCGGCTCTCTCCGGGCAATCGCCATGTAGCCGTCACGGACGCGGCCAAAGAAAGCCCGCGTTTCCTGCTCGAACCGGTTCTCGTCATGGCCGCGATTCGCCGACTTTGAGGCGCGCTTATTTCTACGCCGGGCCCGCCTGACGCTGAAATGAGGATTGCAGTCGAGCAGCATCGTCAGATCCGGCTGCAAGTTCCCGCACAAGACGCGATGCAGTTCGCGCACGCCCTCGCTGCCCAGCCGGCGTCCGCTGCCCTGGTAGGCCTCGGTGGAATCGGTAAACCGATCGCAAAGCACGATTGCGCCCGCCGCCAATCCGGGTTCGATCACTTCCGCGATATGTTGCGCTCGCGAGGCGAACATCAGAGCCATTTCTGCGAGAGGCGACAGCCCGGCGGTTCCGGAGTCAAGGGCCACCTTGCGGATCCTTTCGCCAGTGGGCGTTCCGCCCGGCTCCCGCGTCTCGATGACTTTATGTCCGGCCTGGCGCAAAGCGGCAGCCAGCCTTCGCATCTGCGTGCTCTTGCCGGTTCCGTCGAGACCTTCGAAGGTGACAAATTTCCCGCGCCGCGACATCTGTCGCATGATACCAGCGCTGGCTCGCTATGCGCTCGGCCTCGATGGCTGTTATATTCGTAACATCTGCCGCTGAGTGGAATTCCGTTCATTTCAAAAAATCGCGAGGCCAGAAAAATGAAAGTTGCAAGGATTCTGGGAATCACGTGCGTCGTAGTCTGTTCAAGCTTCGCCTGGTGCGCCACTCCGACAGTCACGCTTTCCGTCGATGCCACCCAGGCACCCCGGAAGATTTTTCACGCCACACTCACGATCCCGGCCGCCCCCGGCGATTTAACTCTCTACTATCCCAAATGGATTCCCGGGGAACACGCGCCCGACGGGCCCGTCGTGGATCTTGCCGGCCTGTTCTTCAAAGCCAACGGTCAAACGCTGAAGTGGCGGCGTGACACGCTCGACGGCTTCACTCTGCACGTTGACGTCCCCCCGGGGGTGAAAGAGGTCAACGCCGAGCTCGACTTTCTTTCGCCTGCCACTTTTGAGTCGGGCTTTTCCGCCGGGTCTTCGGCCACAGATAAACTCTCCGTCATCAGCTGGAACCAGGTGTTGCTCTATCCCAAGGGATACAACATCGACGATGTCAACTACTCGGCCAGCTTGAAACTGCCGGAGGGCTGGAAGTTCGGCACGCCGCTTCCGGTCACGAGCCAAAGCGGCAACGAAATTCACTTCGCGACGGTTTCACTGTCGGAACTCGTCGACTCTCCGGTGATCACCGGAGAATTCCTGAAGGTTGTCCCTCTGGCCCAGGATCCTCCAACCGAGATGGACATCGCCGCCGACAGTGCGGCCGCCCTGGATGCGCCGCCGGAGGTTTGGGAACACTACAAGAGTCTTGTCGAGCAGGCGCAGAAACTGTTCGGCGCGCATCACTATCGCGACTACCACTTTCTCTATACGTTGAGCGATCACGTGGCGCATTTCGGACTCGAGCATCACGAATCCGACGACAGCCGCGTCGATGAACGCGGGTTGGTGGACGAGAACTTCCGCAAGATGGCGGCCGGCCTGCTTCCCCACGAATACGTGCATTCGTGGAACGGGAAATATCGGCGCCCGGCCGATCTCACGACTCCCGACTATGAGCAGCCGATGCAAGACGACCTGCTATGGGTGTACGAGGGTCTGACGAACTATCTTGGATTTGTCCTGACGGCGAGAAGCGGCCTGCTAACCGTCGATCAGGATCGCGATGATCTTGCGCTGACCGCCGCGGCCCTCGACCATACTCCCGGCCGCGAGTGGCGTAACCTGCAGGATACCGCCGACGCCGCTCCTCAGCTTTACTTTGCTCCGCAAGCCTGGGAATCGTGGCGGCGCAGCACCGACTTTTATCCAGAGGGAACATTGGACTGGCTGTGGACCGACGTCATTATTCGCGAGCAGAGCAAGAACAAGAAGTCGATCGACGACTTTTGCAAACTGTTTGAAGGCGCGCCTAGCACCGGACCGGTGGTCAAGACCTACACCTTCGACGATATCGTCAACGCCCTGAACCAGATCGTTCCCTATGACTGGCGCAGTTTTTGGACGGAGCGCCTCACGACTCACTCGCCTCGCGCCCCGCTGGGCGGGATTGAAGTCAGCGGATGGAAGGTCGTCTACGATGACAAACCGTCGGGAATGGAGAGTGGATTCATGAGCGCGCGCCAATTCGCCGATGCGCGGTATTCCCTGGGACTCGATCTGCGTGAAGACGGAATCGTTGTCGACACCGTCGAATTCATGCCGGCGGCAAAAGCCGGGATCGGTCCGGGCATGAAGCTGATTGCGGTGAACGGGCGGCGCTACTCGCCGCAAGTGCTACACGATGCCATCCAGGCGGCGAAGGGGAGCACGGCTCCAATCCAACTGCTGGTGGAGAATGACGATTACTACATCACGTACAACATCGATTATCACGGCGGCGAAAAATATCCGCACCTGGTACGCGACGAATCGAAGCCGGATTTGCTAAGCGATATTCTGCAAGCAAAGTAGGAACGACGGGGGCGGGAAATTTGAATTATCGGCCGTCCTACTCAAGAAACTTCTCGGCTTCGATCGCGGCCATGCAGCCCGACCCGGCGGCCGTGATGGCCTGGCGGTAGCGGCGATCCTGGACGTCTCCGCAGGCGTACACGCCATGAACGCGGGTTAAGACGTAGTTGTGTGTCTTCAGATATCCGTCGGCGTCCATTTCGAGCTGGCCCGCAAACATCTTTGCATTGGGCTCATGGCCGATCCCGAGAAACAGGGCGCTGGCGGGAAAGTCCCAGACCGCGCCGGTCTTGACGTTGCGCAGTTTCAAGCCCGTAACTTCCTGCTTGTTGACGTCGTAGACATCTTCCACAACCGTGTCGAGAAGAAACTGAATCTTCTCGTGCTTCTGGGCCCGCTCCAGCATGATCTTCGAAGCGCGGAACGAGTCGCGGCGGTGGATGACCGTGACCTTGCTCGCGAAACGGGTCAGGAAGAGCGCTTCCTCCATGGCAGAGTCGCCGCCGCCCACCACGACGATCTCTTTGCCCGAGAAGAAAAATCCGTCGCAGGTTGCGCACGAGGAAACTCCGTGGCCGATCAGGTGTTGCTCATGAGGCAGGCCCAACCATCGCGCCGAGGCACCACTGGCGATGATCAACGTCCGTGCCTGCACCTGCTGATGACCGAGATGCAGCAGGAACGGCCGCTGGCTCAGATCGACGCTGGTCAGGTGCGCCATGCGGTACTCTGCCCCGAAGCGCTCCGCCTGTTTGCGCATATTTTCAACCAGCTGAGGACCAAGAATGCCCTCCGGGAAGCCGGGAAAATTCTCGACCAGGGTGGTCATGGAGAGCTGTCCGCCGGGTTCGTGGCCCTCGAGGACGAGTGGCTTGAGATTTGCGCGGGCGGCGTACAGAGCAGCCGTATGCCCGGAGCATCCGGAGCCGATGATGACTAGGTTGCGAGTTTCGCTCATGGAGTGATTTCTACGCTGCGAATTAGATGGTGGATTCCGACTTTCGATGCACTGTGCCGTGAGGCCAACTCACTGCTTTACGCCCGGGCCGGACTTGGCATTCTTCTCACCCCGGGGCTTGGCGGTCGCGGGCTTCGCTGCAAGTTTGCCTTCGCCTCCGATCTTCGCCAGTTCCTCTGGAACGAGGGTCTTCACGTGCAACAGTTGCCGATAGTCGGCTAACACCCCGGACGCACTTTGAAACAATGGCTCATAGGCACTCTGATCCGGCGCAGGCCCGCCGTCAGAACCGGAGCATCGCGCCAGCGCAACCGAGGATTTTCCGAAGCGCTCCAGGCGCACTCGGCCGGCCGGGGTATTTGCCGCCAGCATGGCGGCGGCGCTGGTGACGGAGGAGGCACTGTCTTCCAGCGAAACCTCAATGAGCTCCTTCGGGTCGCGCACATGCAGAACCAGCGTCTCGACCATGTTCTGCCCGTCGTTGCTGAAGGAGTACTGGACGCTGGAGAATAGAGCCTGCACCGAGAATTCGCGGCGAATGCGAACGTAGCTTGCGACCGACGGCTCACCGGCTACGTGACCGGTTTCGCCGGTTTGCACGAAGTTAGCCATGTCGGTCAGGGTCGAGCGTCCGCGAGACACTTCAAAATCGGCATCGAACAGCGGTTCCTTGGGGATGCGCGCCAGAGCTGAGGAGATCTCTCGCTGCTCGTCGGCCGTTGGGTTGCAGACATTCAGCATGTTGACCCGGACCTGAGGCTGGTTCGAGGGCGGATTCGCAGGCTGCTCCTGCGCCACGAGAGCCAGCGAAGCGAGCATGACGAGGAAACCGGAGGTGTGGATCAAAGACCGAATTCTGGGCACTGCGGAATTCTAAATGAGAAGAAGCGAAAAATCCCGGCCACAAAGGATTTCGCCAAAGCCGCAGCGAAAGACTTAGAATTCCAGTATGGCAAACTTGACCCTGGTTTACGGCATGAGATTGTTGCCGTCGGACGATATCGCCGAGGTCGGAGAGGCGCCCGTCAAACTGAAGAACGGGCGGGAGGCTCTCGTCCCGATGCACGTCCTCGAGGGGAGCAAAGCAGATATAGAGAAGCAGCTGCGCACCAGCCTGGAAGCGTTTTTCGATCTTTATCCTGAAATCTGAAAAGCAAGCGCAAAGAACGCGCCGCATCGAGTCGAAATCTGCTTTTCGAGGAACTGGGGCGGAGGAGTAGGCCGAGGGTCGCGGGATTCAATCAATCGCATGAAATGGTCTTATTCCGAGTTGCGCGCCCAACTGATCGCAGCCGACCTCTGGCCACAGGGCCGCATGGCGCGTCTGGCTTGTTATCTGGCCGGAATGGCAGGCGTGCTTTTTCTGCTGGAGAGATTGCTCAGCCTGTTGGCTCCGACCTGGGGTGATCATCTTTCAGGCTGGGTGCAATTCCTCGCTTTTCTGGCTGCAATACTGTTCTTTGTTCTCACCTTCCGTTGGCTGAAGCGGAGAATTCTGTGGCGATTGCGTAACCGTCTGATTGTCACCTACATTTTTATCGGAGTCATCCCCGCGGTTCTGTTGGTCGCCATGGCCGCGATTACTCTGTATGGTCTGGCTGGACAATTCTCGGTTTTCGTGGTGACCTCGGAGATCGATTCGCAGTTGAGGAGCCTGGAAGCGGCCAACAATGCCGTCAGCAACGAACTCGCCGTCCGCCTGCAACGCGGCGAAGTTCCGACTGCCGACTCTCTGGTCGGGCTCAGGAAGAACGATCCCGCGTGGAAGCGGCGGCAGGTTTGCGCGTGGTACGACAACAAGGCCTTGCCGCTGTGCAGCGAATCGAACGGCGCGGCGCTGACCGCTCCCGGATTTGTGAAGAACAAGTTCCGCGCGATCGTCCGTGACCACGGCACGCTCGACCTGCGGGTGGTAGCGTCCGACCCAGTGGGCCCCCATCACCTGACGGTCGTGACCAGCGAGCCATTCGATAAGGAACTCATTGGAAAGATCGCACAGGATCTGGGAGAGATTACGCTCTCCATGCCAGAGATGATCGTCGATCGGGGACCAGCGGCAACTAACACCGCTTCCGCCAACCGCGCCGAGGAAAACTCTATTTCGGTCACTCCCGGCCGGGACATGCCCACGGTGCGGGTGGGTCAGCAACTGTTTCGTCCCACCTTTTCGGTGGGAGCCCTGCCCGCCGCCACGGGAAGCATTGATCCCGAAATTCAGTTCGGTACCCCGCTCTCCATGGTCGACTGGGATACAGGGAAGGAAGTCCGTGGCGCCCTGGTTCATGTGCGCACGCGTCCCTCCGTCTTGTACGGTCAGTTGTTTGCGGCGCTGGGGGAGTTTGTGCAGGGCGTCGAGTACATCCTGCTGGGAGTGGCGATTTTCTTCGGCCTGATCGAACTGATTGCCCTGATCATCGGAACGCGGATGACCCGAACCGTGACCGCGGCGATAGCCCAGTTGCATCAGGCCACCAAACACATCGACCGCGGAGATTTCAGCCATCGCATACCGGTGCGCTCGCATGACCAGTTGTCGGAGCTGGCGATTTCCTTCAACACCATGACGGCCTCCATCGAGAAGCTTATTCAAGAGCAGAAGGAAAAGCAGCGCCTGGAAAACGAATTGACCATCGCGCAGGAGGTACAGGCGCAGCTGTTTCCGCGGCAGGTCTCAGAACTGGAATCTCTTGAGGTGCACGGCTTCTGCCGTCCGGCGCGGACCGTCAGCGGAGATTATTACGATTTCGTCAGCGCGAGTTCGCACAAACTGATGCTGGCGGTGGGAGACATCAGCGGCAAAGGAATCTCCGCTGCGCTGCTCATGGCCACGATCCACTCGGCAGTGCGTGCTTACAGTATGGAGAACATGCCGCAACTCCGCGAACCCGTGGCGGTAGGAGCGGTAGCCGGATCAGGCCGGATGATGGCGGCCTGGCCCGAAGGCGCGGAAGTTTCGACGGCGGCGTTGCTGAGTCTGCTAAACCACCAACTCTACGAGAGCACGCCTCCGGAGAAGTACGCCACGCTTTTCCTGGGCATTTACGACGGGCGCACGCATCACTTGAGCTACAGCAACGGTGGCCATCTGCCGCCCATCCTGATCCGCAAAGACGGCGCCATCCGCCGGTTAGAGACCGGTGGAACCGTGGTCGGGCTCTTCGATCATATGAGCTATGAAGAGGGAGCCGTCGAGATGCATCCCGGCGAGATTTTCCTGGCCTACAGCGATGGAGTCACCGAACCGGAAAACGACTTTGGCGAATTTGGAGAGGAACGGCTGATCGAGATCGTCCGGACGAACCGGCATCTGCCGTTGCCGCAGATCAGTCAGATCGTGACGGCGGCTGTGGATGACTGGATCGGAGACAATGAGCAACCTGACGATGTTACCCTGGTTCTAGCTCGTGCCCGATAAGGAAGGAAGTCACAGATGCAGATTGCTCCTCGATCTTCAGGAAATTGACAGCGAAGGCCACATCGACTACCTTGTTGCCCCAGTGTTCCGATCCTATGCGGGAGTAGCATAACCACGGCAATGCGCCGGGGCTCCATCCCGGAGATGACGGTTTCGACACCGTTCCTCCCGCCCCACCTCTACTGTTTAGATCTGTTCGTTCTGCGATTTGTCGAGCGGTGGCCGGAAGCCCGCTCACTTTTTGACGACGAGTTCGGCTTGAGCGGTGAAGGCTGCATTGGCCAGCATTCCGCCGATGATCATTTCGCCGACCGGAGTGGCCACGATGCCCCGGGTATCCGCCCGCGGATCCTGGGTATCGTCGTTGATGGTCTCCCAGCGGTTGCCATGCAGGTCGAATGCGAAGGTAACCGGGGAAATGACGGCTGGTTTGCCCTCAGCATCCAAACCCTTGAAATCGTGAGGAAGCGTGGCCCCGCCGCTGAAAAGGATTCTGTGGTCCTTCTCGCGTGAGCCGGCGACGATGCCGAACCGTCCTGGGCCGGGATGTGCGGGCAGCTTACTCCAGGCGATCTGGTTCGGATCCTTGTGATCGATGTGGCCGATCCAGCATTCGTCAGATGGAAGATAAGGACTGCCCGGCGCAGGATTTTTCTTTGCGCCATCCACAATCACGATCGAATCCTCCGCCAGTCCTCCGGCATGACCGAAAACCGGAGTTCCGGGGAAGGGCGTCGCTTCGCTCCACGTGTTCTTTTGAAGGTCGTAGACCTGCACATTGTTCACCGGACCATTCTTTGAACGACCGCCGATCAAATAAATATAACGGTCGTGATTCAATCCGATGACCGCGCTGTCGACTGGGACGGGCATGTCCTCGCCACGATACCAGCGGTGCTCGTCGGGAAGATACGCATTCACGTCAGGGACAGTGATTTCCATCCCCTGTCCGTCAACCAGATATCCACCGAAGAGAAAAATTTGTCCTTTTGTGCCGACCGCAGAGGCTCCAAGACGGCCGCCAACGCCGGGGACGGCGCGGCCTTCGCTCCATTTTCCGGAGGTAAGATGCAGGACGTAGACCTTGCTGGTGACATCGTTCCACGTCTTCTTGTTGCCGATGCCCATCAACGAGTAGAGTTCCAGCCCGCCTTTCAAAGAGGCAACGGCGTTGAGAGAGACGGCCTCCGGCATCGGAGGCACTTTCGGTTTATCGGCACTGAAGAGAGGAATGGCGAGGAACAGCGAGAGCAGCGCAACAGGGATATTCCTCATTGCTGAGATATTACGACCTTGTACGGTGGTGCGCAAAGTGCATCGCTATGCCCCTAGAACCAGGTTTTGCGCCGATATTCGCGATAGGCATCGCCAAAGGCGGCTTCCAGGACTTGGGCTTCGCGGTGCGCACGGATGGTCTGGACGACAACCAGCGCGGCCAGGACAATCCAATACACGGGCCTCTGGATGACCAGGAGCAATCCCGCAAGCATGACTGTGCCAAAAACATAAATCGGATTGCGAATCCGCGAGTAGATTCCACGCGTCACCAGGGCGTGCGCTTCGGGCTTGACGGAGAATGATGTTCCGAGCTGGTAGCGCGCGATGGCAATAAACGTCAGGCCAAAAACCACAAGGAGGGTTCCCATGTAGCGCTGAGCGTTCCATGGGGTGGGCCAGGTCATCAGTAGCCAGACGAGGACTCCCACGCCCACCAACTGAACCGCGGTGAAAACATACAGTCGCGCGCCTTGCATCTCGTCCTCCGAGTCCCACGCAGATCACCGGCAGCAGTTTATCTCACCACGCCCTGGCGAACGCCGTGAATGAAGTCCGTGTACGCCGGCGCCTCTCCACTGGCGCGCGTGTGGCTGGCAATCTGCCCTCGATGATACGTCGAATGCAGGATAACGTGAGTCAAAACATCCAGGATGGTATTCGTCCAGGCTTCGCCCTTGGTGTTCTTATAGGAAATGGACTGCGAAAGGTCCCCGGAAGTGATGGGTTCGAGATACTCACGCCACAGGCGAGCCATACCCGCAGCCTGCTCCTGGCAGCCCTCAACCGTGGCTTGGGGCCACACGGGAGTGCTTGGGGGCTTGCCCTGCAGCCGCTCCAGCCACAACCTCTCGGCAGAGAGAATGTGGGCGAATAGTTGCAATGAGCGCTCTCGGCCCTTGCCGCTAGCCTCAATTACGGTTAGAACCTCCCGGTTGGCCCAATCGTTGAAGACGAACTGGCGGCGCAGATAATCGGCGATATTCACGAAACCTCCAACCGAAACCCCGTGCACTGAGTCCAATGTAATGTCTGGAATCAATGCAAGCAACGTTGTAACCGTCCTTTTACAATCGAAGGCTACACTGGATTGATGTCGAATTTTCTCAGAACGTGTCACGGAGTTCGCTGAAACCACGAGGTTTCCGATCAAATGCCACGAAAGGCGGCAGCACACCGAAATCAGGATCGACCGGATTCGGCTTCGTCTGGGCGGCAAACGCGGTCCGCTCCGCCGGCGGCCGGCCTCAATCTCAATGGGTCCGAAGACCTGGCCGGTCTGGCGCTGAAGGCTTGCCTGATCGCCCGGGACGCGGCATTCAACGTCCGCGATCTTCTCAACAACTCTTCGCGCATGGCCTTTCTGGCGATCAAGGACTGTGAGAAAGAACTGGACCAGATCGAGCGTCACATTGATGAACGTTTGCCCGCCGCGATCACCCGCGTCAACGAGAGCCGGGCACGACAGCTTCTTTCCAGCCTCAAGTCGACAACGGATCTGGAGCGGATCGGCGACCTGGTGATGAGCGTAGCCATGCGCGTCCAGGATCGGCCGGCCAAGATCCCCGCTTCGGATGTGAAGCAACTGGTGGAGATGTCACAGGTGCTGCGCGACATGCTGGACTTGATTCACCGCGGCTTTTCGACGCTGGACCTCGAGTGCGCTCGAACCGTGCTGCAAATGGACAAAGAGATTGACCGAATCTGCCATGCCATGTTCCAGAAACACCTAGCGGAAAGCGGATCGGAGGGCGTTGCCGGATTTGATGTCCTCCTGATGGCTCAGGCGCTTGAGCGCGCGGGAGATCACACCACTAATCTCGCCGAAGACCTCTACAGCCTTATCGAAGGGCGGAGCCTGCGTCACGTACCGAAGAAAAAGGCGGCAAACTGATCAGGATTGAATTGGACCTTAGAGAGCTCGATCCTTTTCTCGAGGTTTGGCGGCATCCGCAAATTCACCGTTCATTAACAGACGAGAAACATTCGCGCAACATTTGACCAATAAAGTCCAGATTTAAGCCTTTTATCCGAGGATGTGGCCCTTCGTCTGACTGTCTGACCAAGTATGCAGCTCCCCGCCAAATCCTACGACCGAGCCCGGATTCCAGAGATTCCCAGCGCTCCTCGGCCCCTGATCTTTGTAGTCGAGGACGACGAAGACATCGGGCGGCTCATCATGCACAACCTGCAGGCGGCGGGCTTCGACGTACAGAGTTTCGTCAGCAGCGCCAGTGTTCTCGCCGAGGCTGCCCGGGAGAAACCGGCATTGTTCCTGCTCGATGTGATGTTGCCGGGTACGGACGGCTTTGAACTCTGCCGTCACATCCACCAGACGCCTTCCATCTCGACTACACCTATCATCTTTCTGACGGCCAAGACGGGCGAATCGGACCGAATCCGGGGCCTGGAGCTGGGGGCAGACGATTACATCACGAAGCCATTCAGTCCCCGGGAACTGGTGGCCCGGGTTCGCAGCGTTCTGCGTGGCGTTGGCCACGCGGCGCTGAATAATGAAGTGCTCCGCCTTGGCGATCTGGAAATTGATGTTTCGTCCATGACCGTGCAGGTGCAGGGGAGAAACGTCTTGACGACGGTGCGCGAATTCCGCCTCCTCGAATACCTGGCCACACACCGCGGGCGAGTTCTGACGCGTGACCAACTTCTCGACGCGGTGTGGAAAGAAACTCCGTTTGTGACGCCTCGGTCCATCGATGTCTACGTTCGCCGCCTGCGCGAAAAAATCGAGCCTGATCCGCGTCATCCCCAGTATTTGAAGACTCTGCGCGGCATCGGCTACCGCTTCGAAGTCCCCAAATAGGTATCGAGATGGCGTGAACAGCGCCATCGTTTCTTTGGGTCCCCGCAGTCTCCTCGCGTCATTTATTCTTCCTACATCGCCGCGATGGCAGGAAATAGGCCTAAACCGTTGTGGAAGGCTGAGGATCAGCAGGCGCGTCTGGCAGAGCTGACGGCGCCGTCGGACGACTCCGCCAAAGATCAGCCGCTGCGTCGTGACGTTCGATCGCTCGGAGCCGTACTCGGCCAGGTGCTGGCCGAGCAATCCGGGGCAGGTCTGTTCGAATCAGTGGAGGCGCTGCGCAAGCTGCTCATTGAACATCGGGAGACGGTCCACCAGGGCGCAGAGCCGGCGTCCGACTCTGAACTCATGGTCAGTGCGCAAAAGATCATCTCCAAGATGGACTTGGATCGCGCTTATCAGGTCACCAAGGCATTCGCAATTTATTTCGAGCTGACCAATCTGGCGGAGACGAACCATCGCAAGCGCCGCAGGCGGGCGGGCCAGCTCGACCGCGATCACTCGCCCCTTCCCGGATCGTTCCGCGGCACGCTCGAGCGCCTGAAAGAAGCCGGAATATCAGCCGAGTCCGCGATGACTGCCCTGCGGCAGATTCTGGTCACTCCGGTCTTCACCGCCCACCCTACGGAGGCCGCCCGGCAGACGGTGCTGCTGAAGCGGCGCCGTATTGCGGAGCAGTTAGAGCGTCTCGACCAGCTTCCGCTCGCCAGCGGCGACGCGGAAAACTGTGAGGCCAACATACGCGCTGAAGTCACTTCCCTATGGCAGAGCGACGAAGTGCGGCTGGCCAAGCCAACCGTTGAGGACGAAATCCGCATGGGCCTGCGCTATTTCCGGCTGTCGCTTTTTGAGGCGCTGCCCAAGATCTATTCCGAAGTCGTCGAGTCGTTTCGTGAAGTCTACGGAATTGAGGTCGATGAGACCGCCGTGCCGAATCTTGTCGAACTGGGCTCGTGGATCGGGGGTGATCGCGATGGAAATCCGCTGGTGAAGCCGGATTGCATTGGCGAGGCTCTGGACCTGGCGCGCTCGTTGATCCTGCGTGAATATGAGAGCGATGTCGAGTCTTTGAGCGACCGTCTCAGTTCCTCGCGCCGGCAGGTTGAAGTTTCAAGGGAGCTGGTGGCGCGGCTGGCGCATTATGAGCGCACAATTCCGGGGGTGCATCTCGCCTGGGGGCCGCAAAACAAGCAGGAAAGTTATCGCCGCTTTCTCTCTTATATGTTCCATCGCCTCCAGACCAGTCGCGAGGGGATGGCGGCTGCCTCAGCGTATCCGAGCGCAGCAGAATTTGAGAGCGACCTGCGGCTGGTGTGGGACAGCCTGCGCGCTCACCGTGGAGAAACGCTGGCCGAAACATACCTCGGCTCTTTGCTGCGAAAAGTTCGCACCTTTGGTTTTCATCTCCACAGACTCGATATCCGCCAGCACGCAGCCGTCCACGCGCGCGTCATCGAAGAGCTCGGCCCGTCCCTGGATACCGCGCCGCAGTCCAACGAAGGCCGGGAGTTGTTCGAAACCTTGCGCACGATTGCACGGTTGAAACGCCGCTATCCTGCCGAGTCGATTCGCCAGTACATCATCAGCGGGACCGAGTCTGAAAACGATGTGCTCGCCGTGGTCCGTCTGGCAAAGGCCGCCGGAGTGCAAATCGCCGGCTCGAGCGGCGACCCGGGGCTGATGCCGGTGCCGCTGTTTGAGTCCATCGAATCGTTGCGCTCGGCGGCGGGCGCGATGCGGCGCCTTTGGAGTCATCCGGAGTACGGCCCTCTGCTTGACAGCTGGGGACGCTGGCAAGAGGTCATGCTGGGCTATTCGGATTCCAACAAAGATGGCGGCATGCTGACCAGCACCTGGGAGATTTATAAGGCTCATCGCGAGCTGCATCGGGCCGCGAAGGAATATGCGGTCAAGCTCAGGTTGTTCCACGGTCGCGGAGGCACGGTGGGACGAGGCGGCGGCCCGACGCATGCCGCGATCCTGGCGCAGCCTCCCGGATGTTTCTCCGGCCACATTCGTATCACCGAACAAGGGGAAGTGCTCAACTGGAAGTATGCCGACACGGTTCTGGCGGAGTGGAACCTGGAACTCATGATCGCCGCGAGTCTGGAGGCTTTGACCAGCACCGAGGCATCCCATCCCGCAACCTGGGAGCAAGCTATCGAAGAAATCTCGGAGAACGCCTACCAGGTCTATCGCCGGGAGATCGCCGATAACCCCGATGTGCTCGAGTACTTCGAGCAGGCGACCCCGGTAAACGAACTGGACTCAGCGCGGATCGGCTCGCGGCCTTCTCGCAGGGCAAAAGGCCGGCGTCTGGAGGATTTGCGGGCAATCCCCTGGGTTTTCGGTTGGATGCAGAGCCGCTGCGCCGTGCCCGCGTGGTTTGGCGTCGGACATGCTTTAGAGCAATTCACCAGTCGTGATCCCGAGCGGGTGCAACTCTTGCGGCAGATGATGCGAGGATTCCCGGTGTTCGCAGCCATGGTTCGGAACGTGGAAATCGGCATGGCCAAGGCCGATCTCGACATCGCCCGGGTCTACTCGGGACTGGTCAAGAATGCCGGCTTGCGCCGGCGAGTCTTTACTACTCTCGAAGCCGAATTCGTTCGCTCGCGCAGAATGATCCTGCGAGTCACCGGGCAACGGGAACTGCTCGCCCGCAATCGCGTTCTTGCCCGCTCCATTCGCTTGCGGAATCCTTATGTCGATCCCATGAGCTTGATCCAGGTCGAACTCTTGCGGCGCAAACAGGACGGGGAGTCCAACGCGGAACTGGAATACTCGATGGGCGCGACCATCAACGGCATCGCTGCCGGACTGCACAATACAGGGTGAGTTGCGCATCCTCTGCTTACCTCGCCAGTGTCGGTACGTCTGTAGTATGGTGTTCAGTCGGGCCGCAGTGTCTCAGTTCCCTGAATGGAACCATGGCAGCCTGAGATGCGTAACCACAGTCGTTCCCCGACCGCTCGCAAGCCGGCCGAAATCAACGATCGCAAAAGAGGTTCTATGAGCCCGTCGCGCTTTATGGCTGCACTGATAGTTACACTGACCCCAGTCCTGTTCGCGCAAGAACCGTCCCACCAGTCCGCACTGCACTCGAAGGCGTCGACTGTCGCCGCCGCCCAATCCGGCGAGACCAGTGAGCCCAAGCTTGAACGCTTCGATCCAGATCTTGCCGACAGGAGTCTCGATCCGTGCAACGACTTTTATAAGTATGCGTGCAGCAAGTGGCTGGCTGCGAATCCTATTCCCGCCGACCAGGTTTACTGGAGCACTGGCAGTGGTCTGCGGTTATGGAACGAAAATCTCTTGCGCGAAACGCTGGAAGCAGCCGCCGCCAATGATCCAAAGCGAGATGTCGTCCACCAGAAGATCGGCGACTATTGGACCGCTTGCATGGACGAGAGCGGCATCGAGGCGGCCGGCCTGAAGCCATTGCAGCCGGAGCTTGCCCGCATTGCCGCGCTGAAGTCGAAGAAAGAGATTACGCTCGAAATCGTGCGGTTACACCAGCTCTTTCCCGGAGCCTGGGAGCAGGGCGACAATCAGAGCAATTCCCCGCTCTTCGGATTCACCGGGGGCCAGGATTACGACGATGCCTCCCAAGTCGTCGCCCAGATCGACCAGGCGGGACTCAGCCTCCCCAGCCGGGACTACTACTTGAAAACCGACGAGAAATCGAAAGAACTTCTCGCGAAATACCGGACCCACGTGGAGAAGATGTTTGCTCTGGCTGGTGAACCGGAGACACAAGCCACAGCGGATGCCGGCATCATCGTGGAACTGGAAACTGCCCTCGCGCAGGCGCAAATGGACAACGTCAAGCGCCGGGATCCGAAAAACATCAACAACAAAATGAGCCTGGAGCAGGTACAAGCGCTTACGCCTTCGATCGATTGGAATGAATATCTCAAAGCGGTGAAGGCTCCGGCGAGCAGCCATTACATCGTGACCTCGCCCGATTTTTTCCGCGCCGAAGAGAAGCTCATCGAAGACCGCCCGCTCGCCGATTGGCAGACGTACATGCGCTGGCAGGTCATTCATCGGGGCGCCCCGTATATGACCAAGGCGCTCGTCGATGAGAACTTCGATTTCTTCGCGCGCACGCTGACCGGCGCCGAACAACAGCAGCCCCGCTGGCGCCGCTGCGTACGCGCGGCGGATCGCGATCTCGGCGAAGCGCTGGGGCAAGCTTATGTTGATCGCGCGTTCCCGCCAGAGAGCAAGGAGCGGACGATTCAGATGGTCCATGCAATCGAGACGGCGCTGGGCAGCGATATCGAGAGCCTCTCATGGATGTCGCCGGCCACAAAGGAACAGGCGATCGTCAAATTGAAAGGAATTGAGGACAAAATCGGGTATCCCTCACACTGGCGTGATTACTCCAGGGTGAAGATCACGCGCGACAGCTATCTGGATAATGTTTCGCAGGCATCATCATTTGAGTTCGAACGCTGGATTGCCAAGATCGGCAAACCGGTCGATCGCTCCGAGTGGTTGATGACTCCTCCTACCATCAATGCTTACTATGATCCGCAGCTGAACACGATCAACTTCCCGGCCGGAATTTTGCAGCCGCCCTTCTTCGATCCCACCAAAGACGATGCCGTGAACTACGGAGCGACCGGCATGGTCATCGGGCACGAAATTATCCATGGCTTTGACGATCAAGGACGTAAGTTCGATGCTCATGGCAATCTGCACGACTGGTGGACTGCCGAAGACGCCAAACAGTACGACGAGCGGGGCAAGTGCATCTCGGACGAGTACACGCAGGATGTGCCCGAAGCCGGCGAAGGAGTCAAACAGAACGGCCTGCTCACGCAGGGGGAAGATACCGCTGACAATGGTGGAATACACCTGGCCTTGAACGCGCTTGAGGCTTCACTGAAGCAGCAGGGCAAGTCGCTCGATGACAAAGGCCCGGATGGCTGGACGAACCGGCAGCGCTTCTTTCTGTCTTTTGCCTATTCGTGGTGCGCGAACGTGCGGCCGCAGATTGCCCGCCTGATCGTGACCACGGATCCGCATTCGTTGCCGATTTTCCGTATCGATAATGTGGTTTCGAATATGCCGGAATTCGAGCAGGCCTTCGGTTGTAAAGCCGGGCAACGTATGGTGAGGGCGAACGCCTGCCGGGTGTGGTAGAGGCCGGCGTCGATAAAATCAAGCAAGGAGGGCCAGTTCGCTGGCCCCTCTTTTTTGCGGGAATCGGTTGATTTTGGCCCGGGGAATTCAGGCCCAAGCTACTTAAGAAAAGCCCCGCTTGACATTCTGCGGCCCAAAGAGCACAATCTTCATAGGCGAATAAAAAGCGAAAGTAATTGGCTAACGCCTCCGCAGCCCGTCGTAAACACAGGCTTCGGCGTTCCCTGAAATTTTCGAGGATTCTATGTCTTCCGCGGTGATTTCTACTTCGGCGGCCTCGGGCCGCCCTTTTCTTTTTGATGCTGAGACTGTCCCGGAAACCGGCTCTGTTCCGACAAATAGCCCGATCCTGGAGTATTCCAAAGCCCATGCGGGGAGTGCTGTGCTTGATGGCATGGAACACGGCCCGAAAGCATGTTGGCGACACCTTCAGTCAGCTATCAACCAGCAGAGAATCCCTCCAGCAAGCATCACCCCGGCTTCGCGGCTTGAGATCCGCCCCGCTCTGGAGATGGTTTCAAGCGGCGTTCCTGCCATCGATGCCCTGACCGGCGGCCTGCCGCGCGGATGTCTCACCGAGATTTGCGGTTCTGCGTCTTCGGGACGCACTACCGTCCTCCTGGCGGCTCTCGCTTCCGCTACTTGCCGTGGAGAGTTCTGCGCACTCGTCGATGCCAGTGATGCTCTCGATCCTCAGTCCATCGCCACCGGTGTGGATCTGGACCGTCTGCTATGGGTGCGCTGCGGCGAAAATTTGACGTCTAAAAACAACAGCCGAGAGATTCCCCGTCAACTGCATTCCCGCAATGATCGTCCGGCGGAACACCGTCTGGAGCAGGTGCTGCGCGCAACCGATTTGCTGCTGGAAAGCGGCGGCTTCGGCGTGATTGCTCTTGATCTCGCGGACCTGCCTCCTCAGACCGCGCGCCGCATTCCCTTAACCACATGGTTTCGCTTCCGCCGCGCGGTCGAGCACAAACCCACAATCCTTCTGTCGGTCGAGCAGCAGCCCATCGCCGGAAGTTGTTCTTCCCTGCTATTGCAACTGCGTCCAGCGAGAGAAAATCTCTTGAATTTCGATGATCCGCACAGCCAGGAACAGTTATCTCTCTGCGACTCTATTCTCCCCACACATGCTGACTTGCTGACCGGATTCGAAATCAAGGCGGAACTCGCTCTCTCGCGTCTCAACCGCAAGCCCGCGTATTCCGTGATGTTCCCCACCAGGACGGCCTGGGCCGGATGAAATGCTATGTCGTTTGCCAGCATCTACGTTCCGAACTTTCCCGTGGCAGCCGCTTTGCGCGCGGAGTCGGAACTGCAGGCAGCGGCCCTGGCCATTCTCGAAGGCAAGCCGCCTCTCGAAAAAGTTATCGCGGTCAATGAAAAGGCGGGCCGCATGGGCATCGCACCGGGCATGACCAAGGCTCAGGCTGAACTGTGCACGGAAATTGCATTGCGTTCGCGTTCCGCACTGCAGGAATCGTCGGCACACGCTGCCTTGCTCGACTGCGCCCAGTCGTTCTCGCCCTGCGTGGAAGACACCGCCTGCGATACGGTCCTTCTCGATCTGGCCGGGATGGAATCTTTGTTTGGATCGACGTCAGACATTTCCCACGCCCTCTCGCATCGTGCTGCCGCCCTGGGACTCGCCGTGAATGTAGCCGCGGCCTCTAATCCCGACTCTGCCGTGCTCGCTGCCCGCGGCTTTTCGGGGATCACCGTAATTCCTCCGGGCAAAGAAGCGGAGCAGTTGAGAAGGCTGCCGGTGAAAGTGCTGTTTGCCGATCGATTGGAAAAAGATCAAAAAGAGCAAGCCGACCGCCTGCTGGAAACTCTTGGTCGCTGGGGTATTCACGATCTGCAGGCTCTTGCCGCACTCCCGGAAATTGCACTCAGCGAGCGTCTTGGGCAGAAGGGATTGCGTTTGCAGGAGTTGGCCCGCGGCTCCTCATCTCGCACCTTGGTCCCGATGGAGCCGCCGATGGTGTTTGTGGAAGAGATTGAGTTGGAGCATCCCATCGTCCTGCTTGAGCCTCTCGCTTTCCTGTTGAATCGTTTGCTGGAGCAACTCTGCGCGCGGCTGGGATCCCGTGCCCTGGCCACGCAGGAATTGCAGCTCACGCTCACACTTGACTCGTTTCATTCATCAGACATCGACTATCCGTCGCTGCCGTCGCAGGTGAAATCGAGTCTTTTCTCTCGCACTCTGCGCCTTCCGCTGCCCATGCTTGATGCGAAAGTTTTTCTTAAGCTGCTGCAACTCGATTTGAGCGCCCATCCTCCGGGAGCGCCGATTATGAAAATCCGGCTTGCCGCGGAACCGGCACATCCGCGATCTGCCCAGGGAGGCCTGTTCCTGCCGCCGTCTCCTGAGCCCGAAAAGCTGGAACTCACTCTCACTCGCATTGCCGGCATCGTCGGCGAAAACAAAGTGGGCGCGGTGGAATTGCTCGACACGCATCATCCTGAAGGTTTTCGTATGCGTCGCTTTGCAGCTGAGATGATTCGCAAAACCCGCGGGGAAAAATCGGGTGTAGCGGAGCCTGGTTCCACCAAAGAAAAATCTGCCGTCACTGCGCTGCGCCGTTTTCGTCCACCGCTGTGCGCCAACGTGACTCTGAAAGATGGCCAGCCTGTCAAATTGATTTGCCGGAAACGAGAGATTCAGGGGGATGTGCTTTGGAAGGCAGGACCGTGGCGATTCTCAGGAGACTGGTGGGAGCACGAAGCATGGTCGCGCGATGAATGGGATATCGCGCTGCAAAATGAGGCCTCGCGCGGCGCTGTCGCGATCGCCCTCTATCGTCTCGTGCATGATTTGCTCGGAGGCGGCTGGTTTGTGGAAGGAATGTATGACTGAAAAGCAGAGGCTGGCAGAAATCAGGAGTCCGCAAGAACAAGTTTCTGCTCTTGCCTCTGATCCTGATTTCTGATGTATATCGAGCTTCACACCCGCTCTGCTTTCAGCTTTCTCGAAGGGGCTTCCCTGCCCGAGGAATTGATTTCGACCTGCGCTCAGTTTGGCGTGCCTGCCATGGCGCTTCTCGACACGGACGGCGTTTATGGCGCGCCGCGCTTTCATCTTGCGGCAGACAAAGCCAAGATCAGAGCGCACATCGGCGCAGAAGTCTCTTTTTCATCCCGGAGTCACGGCGACACAGAAAAAACAAACACTTCCTCCGGGGCGCAGCGCCTCTATGGTGAATTCCGCCTTCCCTTATTGGTCGTCAACCGTGCCGGCTACCAGAACCTCTGCCGCCTGATCACCCAAATGAAGCTGCGCGCCAAAAAGGGCGACGGCGCCATTACCCGGCAAGAATTAGAGGAGCACGCCAAAGGCCTGATTTGCCTTACCGGCGGCGACGAAGGCCCGATTGCCGCCGCCTTAAAACAAAGTGGCGCTGACGAAGCACATCGTCAAATCGATGAACTAGTTGGCATCTTCGGACCAAACAACGTCTATGTCGAACTGCAACGCCATTTCCAGCGCGAAGAAGAATCCCGCAATCGTATCGCGATTGCCATCGCTCATTCGTTGCACCTCCCGCTGCTCGCCACCAACGGCGTCCACTACGCCATTCCCCAGGCTCGCGAGCTCTGCGATGCCTTCACCGCGATCCGTCATCACCGCACGCTCTCCACTGCCGGACGCTTGCTCGCCCGGAACTCTGAACGCCATCTGAAGTCTTCCGGAGAGATGCAGCAACTTTTCGCCGATTTGCCTGAGGCGATCCACAATACAGTCGAGCTTTCCAGCCGCCTCGAATTCACGCTCAAAGATCTGGGCTATGAATTTCCGCGTTTTCCCGTGCCGGGAGGAGAAACTATGAATTCTTTCCTGCGCCGGCGCGCGTGGGAAGGATTTCATCAGCGTTACGGACGCGCCAAGCCGGACATGCAGAAGCGCGCGCGGCTCCAGATCGAAAAAGAGCTCAAGCTGATCGAAAAACTGAAATTGGCCGGCTACTTCCTTATCGTCTGGGATCTGGTCCGCTATTGCCGCGAGCAAACCATTCTCGTGCAGGGGCGCGGCTCGGCCGCCAACAGCGCCGTCTGCTACTCGCTCGGCATCACCGCAGTCGACGCCGTCGGCATGGAGCTTCTTTTCGAACGATTTCTTTCCGAAGAGCGCGGGGAGTGGCCCGATATCGATCTCGATCTTCCCAGCGGCGACGAGCGGGAAAAGGTCATTCAGTATCTCTATAAAAAATACGGCGAACGCGGGGCGGCGATGACGGCCAACGTCATCACATACCGCAACCGCATGGCCGCGCGCGAAATGGGCAAAGCCCTGGGATTCGACCCGGAAACACTCGACAAGATTTCCGCCGCGGTCGCCACCTGGGAGTTTCGCGACGAGAACGACGCGCTCGACCGCCGCTTTCGCGATGCTGGTCTCGATCTTACCCATCCCCGGTTGCGCAAATATCACGAATTATGCGTGGCCGTACAGGACTTGCCTCGCCATCTTGGCCAGCACTCCGGCGGAATGGTGATTTGCCAGGGACAGCTCGATTCCGTTGTGCCGCTCGAACCCGCCTCCATGCCCGGCCGCGTCGTAGTGCAGTGGGACAAAGAAGACTGCGCCGATATGGGCATTATCAAAGTAGACCTGCTGGGCCTCGGCATGATGGCCGTGCTTAAAGATTCGATTGATCTCATTCGAAATCACTATCGTGAGGAAGTCGATCTTGCCCATCTTCCGCAAAACGATCCGCCGGTGTATTCCGCCCTGCAGCAAGCTGACACCATCGGCCTCTTTCAGGTGGAAAGCCGCGCCCAAATGTCATGCCTGCCGCGCCTGCGTCCCATGCGCTTTTATGACATCGTGGTGCAGGTCGCGATCATCCGCCCCGGCCCCATTGTCGGCCAGATGGTGAATCCGTTCTTGCAACGGCGACAGGGGAGAGAAGAAGTTACCTATGCGCATCCCTCGCTCGAACCGGTGCTGAAACGCACATTGGGCGTTCCGCTTTTTCAGGAGCAACTTCTGCGCATTGCAATGATCGCCGCCAACTTTACCGGTGGCGAGGCCGAAGACCTCCGGCGGGCCATGGGGTTCAAGCGCTCGCAGGCGCGCATGAAGGAGATCGAGTCCAAACTCCGCGCCGGCATGACTGCAAATGGCATTCCACCCAAGGCACAGGAAGACATCATTCTCTCGATCACTTCCTTTGCACTCTACGGATTTCCCGAGTCCCATGCTGCCAGCTTCGCGCTGATTGCATATGCCAGCGCTTATCTAAAATGCCACTATCTCGCTGCTTTCACTGCCGCGTTATTGAATAACCAGCCGATGGGGTTCTACTCGCCGGCCACAATCGTCAAAGATGCCCAGCGTCATGGATTGAAACTTTTGCCGGTGGATGTGACACGCTCGGAATGGAATTGCACGCTGGAGCGAGTGACAAGTCTCGAGTCTCGGTTCCCGGCTGAGAGCGTGCTCGCCCTTCGCATGGGCCTACGCTACGTCCGTGGCCTGCGCGAGGAAGCCGCACGTTCGCTTCTCCTCGAACGCATGCGCTCGCCGTTCGCTTCCATTCACGATCTCACCCGCCGCATTCCGGAACTCCGCAAAGACGAACTCAACACACTGGCGGAAATCGGAGGGCTGAATGCAATTGGGAATTCATCACGGAGACACAAAGACGCGGAGGACAGAGAAGCTATCTCTTCTGTGACTCCGTGCCTCGGCGGTGAAAGCGATTTTGCCCGGGGCTCGCAACTTGCGATCCGCAACCCGCAGCTCCACCGCCGCGACGCTCTTTGGCAGGTCGAGCGGGCAGTTCGCACATCCGGACCACTGCTCGAACAACAGCCCGAACCGGATTCGCCCTCGCCGCTTCCGCCGATGAATCATGAAGATCGGCTCATTGCAGACTTTCACGGCACGGGACTCACCGTCGGTCCGCATCCCATGGCCTATCGCCGCGCCTGGCTCAGCGCCATGGGCATTCGCCGCGCTTGCGAACTGCGCGACCTGCCAACCGGCAAGCGTCTGCGCATTGGAGGCTGTGTCATTACCCGCCAGCGCCCAGGGACTGCGAAAGGATTTGTATTTTTGAGTCTCGAAGATGAAACCGGAGTAGCGAATGCGATCGTCCGCCCTGATCTGTTTCACCAGCACCGCTTGCTGCTGACCAGCGAGCGATTTCTCGCTGTCGAAGGCATTCTGCAAAATCAGGACAACGTGATATCGGTCCGGGCCGAACGCGTTCTACCCTTGTTTGTTACAAAGGCCGAAACTGTTTCCCACGACTTCCACTGATGCAGCCGGCTGCGCGCTGTTATTTCCCCGTATAGCTCACTCTCCAGATCGAGTTCGATCCGTCGTCACTGACCAGCAGCGAACCGTCCGGAGCAACTGTGATGCCCACGGGCCGCCCCCAGACGTGCCCATCCGGAAGGACGAAGCCGGTCAGGAAATCTTCATAATCTCCGGTCGCCTGCCCGGTCTGGTGCAGAGGCACTCGAATGACCTCATAACCCACTCGCACCGACTTGTTCCACGAACCATGCTCGGAGGCGAAGATGTCTCCCTTGTATTCCCCTGGAAACTGATCTCCTTCGTAGAAGGTCAGTTCGAGCGAGGCGTTGTGGGGTTGAAGCAGCACATCAGGCACGATGACTTTGTCTTTCAGTTCCGGATGTGCGCCCGCGTGTCTCGGATCCTGATGCGGACCGATATACCACCAGGGCCAGCCATAGAACCCACCTTCCTGGACATGAGTGATGTAGTCGGGCACAAGATTGTCGCCGAGGCCATCCCGCTCATTCACCGAGCACCACAAATCGCCAGTCTTCGGGTCAATTGCGAGACCGCCTCCTGCATTGCGGATGCCGTAGGCATATCGAGTCAACACACAATTCGCAGGATCGCAGGCGAGAATATCGGAACGATTTTTCTCCGCCGGATGCGTATCGGGATCGTCGACGTTGGAGGCCGAACCGACGGCCACGAACATTCTCTTGCCGTCCGGCGAGAACACCACCGAGCGGGTCCAATGACCGCCCCCTCCGGGCAAATCCGCAATGTGCTGCGAAGACCCGCTCGCCTTCATATCGCCGTTGTGGTACGGGAAACGAATGACTTCATTCGTATCGCCGACGTAGACCCATTGCGGATCGGGCCCCGGCGGGTAGAAAGCGATGCCGTAGGGACGATTGAGTCCATCCGCGAAAACCTGCATTTGTTCCGCTTTGCCATCGCTGGTCATGCCGTGGAACACGCGAATCCGTCCGGGATTGCTCTCCGCGAGGAAGACATCGCCGTTCGGAGCGGTTCGAAGCAGCCTCGGATTGTCGAGTCCGGCCGCGTAAAGGTCGACTTTGAAGCCCGATAAAGCCTTGGGCCAGGCGTTCTCCGGACGCGCTACGAGTTCCGCCCCATTATCTGCCGACCGGGTTGCGTACGGCGGCGGCAGGTTGCTCACCGTGATCTTGCGGGTGACTCCGGGCACCTCGTAGCGAAAATCGGTGAACGGCGCCTGCGGAGCTGGATCCTTGATTGGTGATGCGGCCGCTTCCGCCGGAGGCGCTGAACTTGCCGCGGGGGCTGTTCCTGCTGCTAGCGATTCGACGTAGGAGATGATCTGCCAACGCTTCTGCTCAGGCAGAAATCCCCAGGCAGGCATCCCGTTGTCAGTACTTCCCTTGGTGATGAACCAGAAAACTTCACCGGCTGGAACACCACTGAGCTTGCCCTCGACCAATGAAGGAACGTTGCCGGTGCCCCGGCCCATTTTCCCGTGGCAGGCTAGACAGTTCCTTGTGTACAGCTCCCTGCCAGCTTCGACTGCTGCCGCCTCGCCGGCATACGGATTTTTCAACTCCTTGGCTGAATCCGGGGCGTCGTGAAACTTGGTGTCTACGGCGTACAGGCCGGTAATGAAGAGGAGAGTCAAACATACTGCCGCAACAGTTCTGCTCGCAGCTGAGGGCATAGGATCCTCGCACGGTGACTTTCCTCTTAGATTAAACGGTATTCGCCAAGGATGCGAGTCGGGGCCGGTCTCGGAAGTTATGGAAGGAGTTCGACTGAGTCGACTCGTAGCAAATTTCGCTGGGGGTCGACCTCAGCGGCGATCCGTACTCGGCGGCCTTCATAGACTCGGCCGATCTGCCGGTCGATTATCTGATATGCGCTGCCGCTTTCGTCCTTGAGGGCGTAGGCATTCTTTCCGGCATTGACGATCACACCCGTAAAGCTCTGAACGGGGCGGCCTTGCACCTGCCGAGTAACTCGTGGCTCGGATCGATATGAGTTTTGCTGGTCCGGACGAGATGAGGGCTGTGCCAGCGGACGCGGCGTTTGCTGTTCAGACCAGACGATGAGGCGCGTTCCTAAAACGTTCGATGGCGGTACTGGGCCCGGCGCCTCCAGAACATCCTGGCCGAGCAGAAGAGTCGGGAAAACAACCATCGCGGCTATCGACAAAAGCACCGTCTTTCTCATTGCACAACCTCTTTAGAAAGACGAGTGGCGAATGGTGCCGAGCGCAAACCGCGGAAACCGCTGTCCCTGCCGCAGTTGGCTCTCTTCTAATTACTTCGAACCGTTGCCTAGTTCCATACAGCGTAGGCCGTAGATGACAGCGCCGCGGCCCGAAAGGCAGTGTCTCAGCGAAGGAAAGGGTTAGTACCGGGCGAATGCAGGAGCGGGGGCGCCGCGTGGAGGAAATCGGTCCTTATCTCGCAACTTCGCGAGATGTTGCGCGACCACTGCGGTCAGTGAGGGGGGAGTCCGCAAAACGTGGCGCAAAGAGAACCGTTAAAACCGAGCCAAGGGCTAGCCCAGCCAATAGAAACACCACCGCAGTGGGAAAATCGTAATCGATGCGATCTGGAGACTCGAACGGCAAATCATTTCCTTCCTGTGCCACAAGCTGGTCAACGGCGCCGGATGGCCGGCAATGGCCCAAACACCGGTGCCTACGAGGGTTCGATGCTCTCGATGTAGATCGTGTTGCTGTTCAAGCCAAGCCGGCCGACAACTCGAACCTGTCTCCCCACGAAGCGTCTTATTTTTGATTGCTTATCAAGTCGGTAATTCAATTTTGCTACAGGATCCTTCAGCACCATCTGGCCCCTCAGCCGCGCGACCCATCCGGTAAAAGCCAAACTTTCCTGAGTAACCGGATCCCCGCCACTGACGAGGTCCAAGGAGGATTCCTGTGGCTTCGGCGCTGCCGCTTCCGGATCTCTGGCCTCTTGGGCGCGGTCGAAAGGCGCGAAAGCGAAAGCCATAAGTACTAAAACCAGCGCCCACAACAATCGCGTTAAGAGTTCCTTCATGCTGAGCTCTCCGAATCCAATCCGAATGGAAAAGCGAAGCAAATCGAGCGCCAAAGTCGAAATATCGATGATTGCCGCATCGGATTGATTTTCTCCGCCCAGGAGGAAAAGAATCCCGAGACCAACGAAAGGTAACAATTCGCTGGTGAGGCCTGAAGTTTTTGCTCAACGCTAACGGGTGGGCTCAGGCAGCTACAGCCTGTGCATGCCGGAGGCTTGCGGCTTCGCAGGCTCCAGTCTGTCGGAGCAATTCGACAGCCTGGTCATTCTTCGATCCTTCCGGGCAAGAAACATACACCAGCACGCCGACGTCTTGCCAGAGCTTATGGTCCAGTCTCTCCGCATCATCTTTCGAAAACCCTAATCCGGTCAGAGTGTCGGATTCTCCAGAGAAGGAATCCTGTTCGATCGCCAGAGCCCGCAAATAGGTGTGTGAACGAATGAAGAATCCGACCGAGGGGATCAAGACCGCTCCAAACTCTGAAACCCACCCAATCATGCGCGCTCGCAACGCCGTCGACTCGTGCTCGAACGACAGCATGTTGGCGTCGCGAACTACCTGAGCGACCGGATGGGCCGGTGAGAGAACCATGCAGATATCTTCGTTGTCGAATCCCGCCTGGTTGAGGCTGTGCGCCACTTCGGGCAGAGGAATGTGCCGTGGATAGATACCATACGCGGCTGCTTTGTTTTCACTCATACCCGGAATCTCCAAGTGGGAACTGCGAGAAGAGACAACCTCGAGAATTGGGACCAAAGTTCTTCCGAACATACAGGAACCGGCTGTGAAGGGCACTAGGGTAAATCGTGTATTTGCAGAGCCCACTCCGACTTTCGACCATCTCGAATGAAAGATAAAGCTCCGGTACGGTCGTCAGACCCTTCCAAAACAATCTCATCTCCCGGCTACAGATCCGAAATCTACCGGAACGGCTGAGCGAATGCGGGTGCAAGAGCCCGACTGAATTGAGTGCACCGCCGTATTCCGATTGGGACAGAGCGATTGTTAAATGCTGACAAAGGCACTCACCATGCGAAAGCCACCACAGAAAACCACGCCGACTGCCAGCACGAATGATCCTGTGCGCGAGACAGCAGGCCAGCGGGAGATGTTCAACAAAGCAATTGCACGCATGCACCCTTCGGCGCAATGCCCTGGAAAATCGCAGACGCCGATCGGATTGCGCCAGCAGATCGAGATGCAATCCGATTCGACGGTCGAGAAGCACGCCGTTTCGGAAGCAGCTCGGGCCCTGGCACGACTCTGGAAAGTCTCTCCCAGCCTGGTCCGGTGATTCCTACTGCCTAGCGACGTGTATGGCTTCGTGACGGTGGCTAAGAGGTGCGCCCCGACCTTGAAGGTTCTGTTCAAGGTAAGCATCCCGGCCTATTGTTCCGAATGCTCTAGTAGACCTGAACGATTCCGTTTCGCACGGCATACCGAGTCAAATCGGCAACCGAGTGCAGCCCCAGCTTCCGCATCAGGTTGGTTCGGTGAGTCTCGGCAGTTTTCACGCTGAGGTTGAGGGTGACCGCAACTTCCTTGCTTGTCTTCCCTTCCGCCAGTAACTGAATTACCTCGCGCTCGCGCGTGGTCAGCGGGTTGCGGCCGTCTTCGGAGATGTCATCTCCGTCGATTCCCGCATCGTGCCGCCGCAGAAATCCGTCGAGCACCATCTGACTGACTCTTCGGGTGAAAAACGTGCTGTTGCGCTGCAGAGCTTCGACGGCAGCGACCAGGTCGCGGCCGGCATCGGATTTCAGCAGGAAACCGCGGGCTCCCGCCCGCAGAACCTCGCGCACCACCTGATCCGTATCGTGCATGGTCAAAATGAGGATGGCTGTCTTTGGCGATGCCGCTAGAATGTGACGAGCTGCCTCCAACCCGTTCAGGTTCGGCATGCCGATGTCGAGCAGAACCAAGTCCGGGTTCAAGCGAGCTGCAAGTTCTACGCTCTCCCGGCCATCTTTTGCCTCTCCGCAAACTTGCCACCCAGGATGCGCCTCCAACAGCGCACGGATGCCCCGACGTGCCACCTCGTGGTCATCGGCGATCAGGATTCGAAGCATTTCGCACCCCCTTAGATCCAAATTGGAAAACTCGGTTGCCTTCGAAGGCAGGGAGACTCTCTAAGGGACCTATCGCAGAACTAACTTAGTCGGTCCACCCATGCGCCGAGCACACATCATGCCAAACAAATATCTCTGGCATCTGAGTGGGTTGTGCGGATGGAGTACTCCTCTTCCGTGTAAGTTTTTCCGCCAATCCGAGGGATTTCCTCGGGTGATTGCTGTATGGCCGCAGGATGGAGCTCGACGGCGGGCTCCTGATCTCGAATTTGCTTGGATCCTTAAAGGCCGCCAGCCGTTTTCCCCTGGGTCGGCATCCAAAAGCACGCACAGAGGTGCGTCCTATGCGCTGGAGCGCGTCGTGTTTTCGCCACGTGGCAATTGAGGCTGTCATTCTTGGAATGGCTTTTCTCCCGGCTGGCCTGGCTCAGAGCGGCTCCTCAGCCCCTTCGAATGGGAGCAGTCAGGGGGCTGCTTTGCAATCGGTGCCGGCAAACGAGGCTGGTGCACCCCAATCGGCCAGCGGCGACACCGCCGGCAGCGATCAGGGAAGATTTGTTTTCAGGAAGCAGGTCGAGGAAGTGGTGCTGCACGCCACCGTCGTAGATGCGCAAGGGCATCTTGTACCCAACTTGGACCGCAACGCGTTTACGATCTTCCAGAACGGAATTCTGCAGAAGATCACTTCCTTTCGCCAGGAGGATGTCCCGGTCGAGATCGGCATCGTGGTCGACAACTCGGGCTCGATGCGCGACAAGCGACGGAAGGTCGACGAGGCTGTTCTGAATTTGATTCGCGCTAGTAATCCGCAAGACGAGAGCTTTGTAGTGAACTTCGGCCAGACGCCGTATCTCGATCAGGACTTCACTTCGAATGTCCAACTGCTTCAAACCGCCCTGCATCAAGTATCGGCCGAGGGCAGTACCGCCCTCTATGACGCCGTCGTAGCCTCTGCGGTCCATCTGGAGGACAATTCCCTGATTCAGAAGAAGGTTCTGCTTGTGGTTACGGACGGTCAGGACAATATGAGCCGCGAGACGCTCGCCGATGCCATGCGACGCCTGCAGACCAAGAACGGACCCGTCGTCTACGCGATCGGTTTAACCGATGGCGAGATGAATTCATCCGGGCGCGAAGCGCTGCAGCAATTAGCCAGCAGCACCGGCGGAGCCGCATATTTTCCGGAGAGTCTCGACGACGTCGACAGCATCACCCGAGCGGTCGCGCATGACATCCGCAGCCAGTACACGCTGGCTTACAATCCGGGCAGCACTGCGGGGAAAACCGGCTATCAACGCATTCACGTGGAAGCGCGCGCGCCTGGATACAGCGTTCTCACGGTGCGCACGCGGTCCGGGTACTATCCCGGGGAAACCGTGCGCTGAACCCTCGGGATAAGCGTAATTCTCTCGAAGATCGGCCGTCCGCAGCGAGATCGTCGCGCCGCCAACGTTTACCAGACGCCCTTGTCGCTGCCGGTAAGCTTCTGTTCGACAAGAGCCGCCGTGGCCAGGCAGGGCAGCAATCCTAACCGGAATGTGTTTCGCAAGTCGCCACGTTGCAGTAGCTGTTTCAACTCAGAGAAGTACAATCCCGCCGAGTGCGGCACAATCGGGACGCGCAAGAAGGCAGGAGCATACCGAATCTGTTCTACGCCAAACCTCGCCGCCGCGAAGACAAATGAGGGAAGCTCGACGCCGTTACCGTCGTACGACTCGATGTACTCCCCGATAACCCTCAGATAGGTCGCGACTCCTTCCCAAAGACCCGCGTCTGAACTGATTGAACGCAGGTGCCGGAAATCGACAGCGGCGGAAGCGAGAAGTTGTCCAATATCCACGATATCGCAAAGCCGGATGTAAAAGTGCCGGTACATGCGCTGCAGCGTGCTCAGGATAATCCGGTCTTCGGGAGCCGGCACTCGGAAGAAGTGTGCGCCCAGTTGGGCATTGCGACTGCGCAGAGAGAGCGACCTGAGCGCGCTGTCTTGTTCTCCCATCTGCCCCAGACGTCCTGCGTGCAGTTCGACCAGTTCTGGCAGGCCGGGAATTGCACAATTCCACTTGTGGGCCAACCGGTCGCCCCAGCTCCGGGGCATCAGTCTGGCTTTGAAGCGGGCGCAGAGATGCGCGATCACTCCCGCAGCATCGGCGTCCGAATAAAGGTCGAGATCGCTGCCGAGATCCGGCCAATGGTCAAGCGATTTGATCACCACCACCGGGTACCCGGCTTTCTGAAGACTGGAACAGATCTGCTCAAGAAATCCCAGGGCGTGATCGATGCGGGCCTTTTCCCGCACGGTCGCAGCCAGGGCTTGCTCAGCAGCGCGATCGTTCCCCAGCGCAATCATTGTCCCGGCGATCGGCTCCAGTGCGCGCAAGACAACATGGTTTGCTGCCGCGAGACTTTCGAGTTGTTGAAAGTTCTCCGGTTTCATGCAGGAAAACAACTCGGAAGACAGATCGCGGTAAGACTGCTGGTTCGACGCCTCGGAGTGGGGAGTTGCCGCGCCTCGATCTTCTCGCCCAGCGAGAACAGTTTCGGAGAGGATCCGGAATTGGCTAAGTGCAGCTGGATTATGCATGGTTTTGGACTCTTTGAGCTGCGCTCAGGATCGGGCCGCGAATCAAACGGCGTTCCGCATGGAACAACTCTTCGCAGTTCACGGATTTCATGTGCCCTTCGGACAATTTGTAAACTTGAGGCGCTCGATCGCAGTACCTTCCTCGTAGTCATTCCAGGTTTCGATCAGAAGAAACGGCAAGGGATTGGCTGCATCGTAGTAACGGCCGTAGAGGTGCAAGGTGTCCTCGAAGGTCTTGCCGCATCGGCTCTGCATATGGCGATTGAGGCCCCATCGCGCAGCCGAGTCGTTGAATCCGGGCCAGGCACCGCCAATCGCGATCTTGTCGGGATGTTTGTCCGCCATTCTCCGGTAGAAATTCTCCAGGTATTGTTCTCCCCAATTGCTGCCATCGGCTCGCCAGCCTTCGCTGCCCGGCTGCACCCAGGCGTAGGAACCGGCGAAATCCGAGTCGAATTGCACCGGCGGATCGTCTTTGTAGAAAAACAACGGAGCCTTCTGCCACGATGCGCAGTGCTCGACAACCCGCGTCCAATCGACCTTCCCGTGCTTCGGGAAAATGAAGATCATCGGCCGTCCCTGACGGGTCAGGTAGGTATCGCGATATTCTGCCTGGGGACCGATATAGGCCGTGTAGGCCCGGTCCATCGCCGCCATAGCTTCGTCCGTAGATTGTTGGTCATCATCTGCCGACTCGTTGTACAAGAGTGCCACCTGGAAACCACTCCCTTCCGCAGCTTGCTGCAGCAGACCAAAGTTGTGGTCGGCAAAGGGCTCGCTCACTCCGTACCAGTCGACGACGAAGGCGGAGATCCCCATCTGGCGAGCCTGCTCGATCTGTCGCCGCAAGACCGCGGGATCGTCGCTGGAATACCCAACGTCCATGTGCACATGGTTGCCGAACCAGGGCATATACACCGCCAGCATTTTGGGCCACACCTCGGGCGCGAGGTCATTCTGTCCCACAACCCGGCGAGATCCGGAGCTGCTGCAGCCGCAGCAAGCCGCCAGAAAACAAAGAAGTGCCGCGACCAGAATCGTTCTTGACAGGAATTTCCTCTGCGATTTGATGGAACTTGGATGCCGCACCACGGATCGAGGTTGGTGGTCGCGGGACGGTGCACACAATTATGAGCGCACCTAGGGTTCCGGGATCTCAAAACTGCGGTACGGCCTGCAGTTGCCGAACCACCCAACGATCTGCGCTGGGCGTCATCAACACAACGTAATGGCGCGTGACATGCCGGTTGTAGATGTTCTTGTCTCCATCGCGTAGTTGAAGGTCGTAGTCGGCGGTGTCGTGAAGTTCGATCAAATCGCCCTCGGGGGCGTAGAACACCGCTTCGAGCCTGTGAGTCTGATTCAGATAACGCGCGCTCAATCCGTTGCGGCGCTGGTCGGCGACCGTGTCCCGAAGCCATTCGGCGGCGCTGCCAGCGAACGGCCCATCCAAAGGCTCTACGGAATTGGAATCGAGGGCTCGGGCCAGACTTGCCCAGGCAAAGCTGTAGTCCCGGAGAACGCTCCGCTCGGTCAGAGGCTCAAGCGCACGCGGTCCAACCTTGGCAGACTCCAACGTCACGTTCGGTGCCTGATCGGTATCTGCCGCGTAACACGGCGCCAGAAGCGCGATCGCGCTGACTGCGATTCCGATCATCGGCCACCAGTTCAGTCTACTCATAGAGATTTGCCGAGTCTGCCGATTACTGGATGCGCAGATCATTTCCCATCACCACACCGGATGCTGCCGAAACAACGATGGGGCCAGCCGCGCTGATCTCCGCTCTGGCGATCCCCTTTTTAATGGGCGCGTCAACGGTGCTCTTTCCTTCCCCGTCTCGCGCCGTGAACGTCACAATGGTGCCGTCAGGTAGGGGATTGCCGGCGCAATCGCGAACTGGCGCCGTCTCGACGATGATGCCTTTCGCCGCTCGCTGTCCGCTGATTCGCAGATTGCAGGGGTCCGAAGCAACCTGCTGCACGATCCGGCGGCTTTGAACGGCATTCACCGATGCGCTGACCTGCAGAGCGCCGGCCGATCTTCCTGAATTCGCACGGAACCACGCGATCCCATCCTGCGTGGAATCGCGCCGGGACATCACAGTGGCGCCGGCCGCCGTCAGCTCGAAGTCGGTCGGCGTTGGACTCAGGATCAAATTGCCATTCGAGTCGAACGGAAGAACCACGCCGCTGATCGCGTCGCTTTCGGCAACCGGCGCTCGCGACGGGTGAACCAGGAAAGCCAGCCTCGACGGCGAGCTCGCGTTTACAAAGAACTCCACGCTCTGGCAAGAGTCTTCGCAGATAATCCCGAGATAGCTGCCGGCGTAGCGAAGCTCCTTCGCCGGGATCTGGATATCTTCGCCAAGCTTGACGCCGCGCTTCCCCGAGACCCCAGGCCCGATGAAGTAAAACGTGGCCGACCCACTTCCTGTCGTCGAGAGAGAGATGGAATTGCCCGCGACAGCCGCCGAGGGCGCACGCACTTCGCCAACCTGAGCCGTACATATTCCGGCCAGGCAGATCAGGCTCGCTGCTGCATATGTCAGCCCGCTCTTAGAATCGCGCCAGGCTGTATTGATTGACCACGACATGAAAGTTTTGCACCTTCCCTGCGATGAGCTTCGGTATCTCGACCGAAAAGGGCTCCGATGACTGTGGAAGAAGAGCGTGGTCGACATAACCGTCGGAGACCCAAACCACTTTGCCGCTGCTATCGTAGAGGCTCGCAATCACGTGCGGAATGTTTACCGTTTGCCCGCTTTCGTTAAACAGACTGCCTTCGAGCACGCTTTTTCCCTGCGCATCGGTGTTGAGCTTCTGATTCATCACTCCAATTACGGGATCTGACGATGCGGGAACGAGGCTCGCTTTCACGTCCATGCGGACATTCTTCACCCGGGCGAGATCGATTTCTGGAAAGTCGATGCGATAGGGCGAGACCTGCTTAGGGAGCAAGACGTGCAGAATTTTGTCGAAGCTGCTTTCCTGGTCTATCGGTTTGCCGGAATCATCGACCAGCGCCGCGTTCACATTGACGAAGGCCGGAATCGTATCCTCATTGACCACTTCACCCATCACCACGGTTCCTTCGGCGGAATCGACGGCATTCATCGACATGATGCGGACGTGGGGAGAATCGAGGCTACCCGAACCCCAACTCGGGGATCCGCCGCTCACCAGGTCCCAGCGCAGGTAGTTCACGGGAACGATTTGGGTCGGGACGTTCGGGGGCGGCTCCTGATTCCACAAAACCCTCCAACTGTCGCCTTGATGCACAAGAGAAAAATCGTGCACATCCTCAACCGGACCAACGGGGGTGGTCCAGCGCAACTCGGCGCGCATCTGCGCCTCGGAATCAGTCGCGTGCAGCGGCCGCATATCGAAGCTTTCCAGATTGGAAAAAGTTCGCAAGCTGCCGTCCGAGCCCATCCAATCCTGGATGAAAGCTTCCTTCGTGCCGGCGGCATCGGTTCGATTCACCTCTGCAAATGCACGATCCCAGTTGCGCCTTTGCACGTCGACGAGAAAGTTCGTCAGGGCCTGGCGGGGCGTGTCCGCGTTCGCATTCAACCCAGGCAACGCCGACCCCGCAGCGATGCCGACAGTCCCTCCCGATCGGCCCGCTCCCGTCAGCCCCGCCGCCAAAAGAAGGGCTGTGGCGATCACAATGATGATTGGCAGCGCGCGATTCATGTCAGTCTCTCAAGCGACGTAATGCGCGACATTCTCGTCCACCTGGGCGGCAGGGCCTGGCATCACGAGCATGCGCCGTTCCGCCGGGAGCAGAACCTCGAGAAATATCGCGAGAATACTCACTCCGATCGGCAAGGTTCCCCACAACAGCCCCATCCATGCCGGCGGGATCGCATCCGACTCGATACGGTGCGCCGGGGGAACGTCGTCTTTCGCCCAGGCTGTGATCTCGCCGTCGTCAAACGTCTCCGTCTTGCGCCATCCGGCAAACGTCAGGAGCGGTTCGTAATAACGGTCGTGCACAAAAATGAACTTCAATCCATAGCGATTGGCGTGCTCCAGCATTGCGCGCAGAGAGGCCATGCCTGCCGATCCGTAGAATTTGGCGCTTGTCAGCTGAGCCGAGCCGTAATGAGTCATCTCCGGCAGCAGGCGCGCGGAATTGTAATCTCCGTCGACACTGCCAGCGTCGGTATAGGTCGACACCTGCGCCAGTTGATGGCCGAACCCCAAGGTCAGATAGCGGTAAGCGTCATGCCCATCGCGATTGAGAAACGCGATGACCGGATTGACGTCCATGGTGGAAGAAGGACGATACGGATTGATCGTGAGCCACGCCAGAGCCGCTCCGATCGTTGAGACTGCTGCCAGCGACAACCCAACTGCTGCTTTCCCGTGAAACCGTTCCAGCAGCGAAACAGCGAGCAGTCCGACAATCGGCAAGGCGAGAAGAGTCGCCCAAAACGCAAACCTCTCGAACGTCAGAATGTCAAAGGCGCGCCCCAGCAGCCACTGGGGCAGCGGTGTGGTTCCTCCCAGGCCAAAAATCATGCTTAGCCAAAACCCGGCGAGCAGCGGCCGCAGACGTGGGTTGGAGGAACCGCGAATCACGATGAAAGGCAACGCCAGAATCAGCGCGCCGTAAGGAATCACGAAATAGTTGATCCCCGTGATCGAGTTCAGAAGATAGTTGGAACGGCTGTCGTGCGGAATCGGGATCTGCCGGATAGGATGCTGAATCAGAGTCACCCAATACGGCAAGAGCACGACCCCGACCCCAATGGTGAGCAGAACGGCAAATGCCACAGCGCGACCAAAAACCTTCCCTACAGAACCGTTCGCTCTTCCCGAGCGGGCATCGAGGCAAGCGACCCAGAGCACGGGAATGGCAAAGAACACGACTCCGAAAATCAGCGTCACGTGATGGGCGGCAGCCGCCGTCAAGCCAACCGCCAGCCCCTTGATGAGTGGCCGCATGCCCGATCGGGTAGCCCATTCATAGAAGTAAGGCAGGGCGTTCAGGTATAAGGCCGCTGACGCTACGGTCGCTAACTGACCCGCCTGATAGACCAGAAACGCAAGCGATCCAAGAAAAACGCTACCCAGCGCCGCATAACTCGCCGCGCGGTCATCCACCCAGATTCTGGCAAAGCGAAAAATGCCGACCGGCAACAGCAAGACCGCGATCAACTGGACCAGCATGTAGCCCATCTTCAATCCGGTGATGTTCGACAGCAGCGCGATCCACTGGTGTGTCAGAGGAGGGTAAGTTGTCTGCGAGAATCCGGCAAACCACTTTTCATTCCAGGGATTGAACCAATGGTGCGCGTAATGCGAGGCGAAGAAGATATGAAAGTTCGCGTCAAACGATCCTGCAGGAAGCTGCATGAGCAGCAACGGTCCGTGGACGGCGAGTGCCACCAGAACAATGGCTAGTAGCGGAATGGGACGAGAGTAGCTTCCTTTGGTGCTCATAGAACAGGGTTCATACGACGCACTGACTACCCCGGCGACTGCTTTGGATTCGGAAATTCCACGCAGGGTTTACGTCGATTGTTGCCACACGCTCCGCGGGGAAAACCTCAGGCGATTCCTGCGCTTACGGCAAACCTAGATCGCAACGCTGCATCTGAGGAAGGTCACCGCGTTCGAGTGCGGTTTTCGATAAACAAACCATTGCATGGGAACGATGACGTGAAACACCGATTTCCGCTCGCGGGTTTTTGCATTGTCGTGCTTTCTTGTTCCGCCGTTTATCTGCCGGCACAGACTTACGAGGTCCACGGAGGAAGTTCGCAGAAGGCGGCTGAAAGCTCCCCGGATTCCAGCGAGGGCAATCATGAACTGAGCTGGGGATCGAGCATTGAAGTGGATCGCGAGGCGCGCGCCGCGCAGGATGCCCTTCGAAGAAACGACTATGACGCAGCCGTTTCGTTTGCCCAGCAAGCGGCGAAATCCGCTCCCCAGAATGCAGAGTTCTGGTTCCTGCTGGGATACGCTGCCCGCCTTGATCAGCATTATCAGCTTTCCGCGGACGCTTACGATCGTGGTCTGAAGCGGGAACCAAACTCGGTGCGAGGGCTCGCCGGCCTCGCTCAAACCTACGCCAAGATGGGGCGCTATCGCGAGTCCGAAAAACTGTTGCAGAAAGTCACCGCCGCCAATCCGAGGGACGCCAACAGCCTGGAACTCGCCGGCGAACTTCTCCTGAGTTCTGATCCGCAGTCGGCGCTGGATTTCCTCCAGAAAGCGGAGGCGCTCCAGCCATCTGCTCACACCGACTTGCTGCTCTCTCATGACTATCAGCGGCTCGGCCAGCCTCAAGATTCCGAGCGATATCTCGATGAGGCCAGGAGGCGCGCTCCCCACGATACGGAAGTGCTGCGCGCGGCCGCAGATCAGTATCGAGATCAGGGAGATTTCGACAAGGCCCTTTCGACTCTGCGGGATATTCCGAACAAGACGCTCGACGTAGAAGCGGATCTGGCCTACACGGATCAACTGGCCGGCAAGCATCATGAGGCGGCAGAACTGTATTCGCGTCTGGCAAAGAACGCAAAAAGTGATATCAGTCTGGACCTGAGTGCGGCGCAGGAGTGGATCGATGTCGGAAAGCCTGACGCTGCAGTTCCGTTTCTGGCCGCGGCCCGGCAGATCGACGCCAACAATTATCGTCTGCACGCGATCCTTGCCGGTCTGGCCGAATCACAAGATCGGATCTCCGAAGCCCGCGAACAATATCAAATCGCACTCAACAATCTCCCCGCGCAGGTTCCCGAGGGCCCGCTTTATCCGGTCGAATTGCACCTCAACCTGTACGAACTCGACATTCGTCGGGCGGATGACGGCGCAGCAAATCAGGAACTGGCATCGGCGCAAGCTGCATTAGCCCGGGCTCACGTACCTGACGACTCTCGTCCCGAATTCCTTCGCCTTCGCGCCGCGATCGAGTCCGCGTCAGGAAATCTCGAGGCTGCCAATCGGGATCTGAAAGAAGCTCTCGCTCTGGCCCCGTCAAATCTCAACTCACTGACGAACTACGGAAACTTACTCTGGAAGATGGGTCAAAAAGACGCCGCGCGGGCAACCTTCACCAAGGTTCTCGAACTCGATCGCCATGATCGTCAGGCGCTTTCGTCTCTGGGATATCTCGCCCGCGATGCCGGCAACCCGAGGCTGGCGGAAGCATATTTCACTCGAGCCATTGCCGCTCATCCGGAAGATTACGCTCCGTACCTGGCGTTAGGGGACCTGTACACCGCCCAGCATAATTACCGCACGGCAGAAAGCGACTATGAAGATGCCTATCAGCGCATGCCAGACGATCCTCGAATCATTGCCGGTGGAGCGAACGCCGCGATTGAGGCGCGCAATCTCGATCTCGCTCAGCGCTGGCTAGCACGCGCCAAAGGGCAAATACAAACGAATCCGCAAGTCGAGAGGGAACGGGAACGCTATCTCACATTCAGAGGAGATTACGCTGCTTCGGCGAAGCTCGGCTACGACGTGATTCAGAAATTGCCGGACGATCACGAAGGCGTTGTCTACCTCGCTTACGATCTTTACTATCTCGGCCGCTACGACGATGCCCTGGCGCTTACGGTCAAGTATCGACCGCGTTTGCCCAAAGACAAAGACCTTCCTTTCATCGCCGGCAACGTCGATTATCACGATGGACAGTGGAAGAAAGCGTTCGCCGACTTTTCCGAGGCGGTCGAACGGGATCCGGCAATGGCGGCCGGTTTCGTGAATCGGGGATTCGTTCTGAACGACCTTCACCAGCCCCACAAGGCGGTGGAGGATTTTCAAACTGCCTTGCATCTCGAACCTGAGAACGGCGAAGCGCATCTCGGACTCGCGTATGCCGATCTTCAGCTTCACCGTCCAATGCCGGCTCTGAGCGAACTGGAGCTCGCCCAGAAGAAATTGGGTAAGGGGCACGCCTGGCACCTGGCCCGGGCAGAAGGATTCCGCCAGGAACGCGACTTCAGTCGTGCGGGCGCCGAATATCGCATAGCTCTTTCGGAAGAGCCAAACGACCTGACTACCCAAATGGCTTATGCCGGCGTTCTCTACGAGGCACGAAGCTATCCGGATGCGGCAGTAGTCCTTAATAGCGCCGCGAGGTTAGCTCCTTCGGACCCTGACGTCTACAGCTTGCGGGCGCGGGTCCACGCCAAGCTGGGACAGCGGCAGGAGATGTGGAGCGATATTCGCGTGGCCGAACAGTTCGGCGGACAGGACGTTAAGGTTCTCATGGCAACCGGAGACGCGTTACTAACGATCGGTGACCGCGACGCCGCCATGCAGCGATTCTCCCGCGCCCTTGATATTCCCGGTGGGGACCGGCTGGGCGTGCGCCTGGCGATTGCCGAGATTTTCCTGCGGCAGGGGCAGTATGACGATGCTCGCCGCCAGATCGTGATCGGAAGTGCCGAAGCCCGTCTGATGCCGGGTTCCCCGGTGACCGCGGCGGATATCGCCGAATCCGCAAACATCTTTCTCGCGATGCACGACTTCGACCTGGCAGAGACGTATTTCGACAAAGCCAAGCTCGCCGGCGCCGATAACCGGACCATCGCTCTTGGCCTCACCAATACGTATCTGGCAGAGGGAAACACGAGCCAGGCTGCCTCTGCCTTGGCCAGCCTTGGGCCCGCCAGCAATTTCCGCGATGATTACGACTACATGATGGCCTCAGCCAGCCTGCAAAACCAGCGTCAGGATCCTCTACGGGCGCTGGACGATTTCGCGCAGGCGAGCTCAGCCGGGGGGCAGCAGGATCACGGCGTTGCGGAGAGCGAAGAATACACCGCCGCCGAGCAGGAAGGCCGACCATTGAACCAGACCCTAAGTGTCGTCCCGGAGGCCTCGTTTGCGCCTTCGCTGGAGGACATCAACGTGTACACGCTCGACGCGAAGATCCTCGGAGTGACGAGCCCCTCGTTGTTGCCGCCACCCCGGCATTCATTCCAGAGCATGGCCGACTCGCGCTACCGCGTGCATGTCGGCGGATTACCTGCGATCTCCGGCTTTGTCGGCCAGAGCCTGACAGTCGGGCGTTTGTTGTTCCCAAGCGTCGGTGTCGTCGAGGACCGCAACACCTACGACACCATCCTCAATGGTGGAGTCACCCCCGCGTTCCACATCGGTTCCAATGCGATTAATCTCAACGCCGGACTTCAGTTCACTTTGCGTCGGGACACGATTTCACCCGCGTACATGAGTCAAAATCTGTTCAAGCAGTTCCTGTATGTTTCGACGAGCGCCTTCGGAAACTGGCTCACCGTCAATGGAAGTGCTACGCGCGAGACTGGCCCCTTCATTGACCAGGATCTCCACTCCCGCGACGCCGCGGCGAACATCGAGTTCACGGTTGGACGCCCTTGGGGAAAGACTTCGCTGATTACGGGCTATTCCGTGCGCGATCTTCTATTCCGGCCGTTTGTGGAAGAATATTTCAACACCACCACCTACATCGGGCTTCAGCGTAAGTTTGGCAGTCGTCTGACGGCTGCCCTGCTGGCCGAAGACTTGCGCTCCTGGCGGGTGGAGACGACTCAATACGCAACGGCGCAAGCTTTGCTGCCCGGGGCCCGGTTCGACATTCACGCCAGTCCGAGGTGGAGTGTCGAGGGTTCGTTCGTTCTCTCCCGGGGCGAAGGGTATCACGCCTATGACAACACCCAGAGCCAGTTGCTCGTCTCGTATGTGCGCCCCTTGCGCAGCACGTTGAATGACGGCGGCGGAGAAGTTCCAGTCTCCTATCCGATGCGCTTTTCGTTTGGCATTGAGCAACAAACTTTTTATGACTTCCCCGGATCCAGCCGAACCACCCTGCTTCCGGTGGTCCACTTCTCAATTTTCTGAGCCACCACGAATGGGAATCGGCCGTCCACGAACAATCCGATGAACAGTCTGGTCTCTCCCCCATTGCGAACCGTCCGCTACAAGCTGCTGGGTGGAAGCCTGATCCTGCTCGCCGGTTCCGGGCTGGCTGGAGTTACAAACCTCGTCTACAACGTAGCCACCGCCCGTCTGCTCGGGCCAGCCGGGTTTGCCCACACGGCCACGGTCTACACGCTGCTGATGCTAATGTCAGCCATTACCCTTACGTTCCAGGTGGTGTGCGCCAAATATGTCGCTAAATGCGAATCGCCTGACGAAAAAGCTGGCGTGGTCGCGTTCCTGCGGAAGAGGGCGTGGGCGACCGGGATCCTGCTCGGGCTTGGTTTCTTCCTGATCAGCCATCAGCTTGCCGATTACCTGCGTCTGCCCAGCGCGGACCTGGTATTGCTGCTCGGACTGGGAACGATCTTCTATATTCCGCTCGGCGTCCGCCGCGGCTACATCCAGGGATTACATGCGTTCGGTCCGCTGGCTATCAATTTCATGCTGGAGGGAGTGGTGCGGGTTGGAGGCGCATTCCTGCTGATCGGCCTTGGGCTGGGCGTGGAAGGAGCGGTTCTGGCAAGCGTCGTCGCGGTCATCGTTTCCTACTTCGCGGCTCTGCCCACTCCCAAAATCAATTCCGGCCTGGCAGGAGCGGCGCAGATTCCCTTCAAGGAAAGTCTGCAGGCCATCGTCTTCTTTGCCGGGCAAGCGATTATCAACAACTCCGATATCGTCCTGGTAAAGCACTATTTCCGGCCCGATGAGGCGGGGTTTTACGCCGCGGTGTCGCTGGTCGGCCGGCTGGTCAACATGTGCGCCTGGTCGGTGGTGCATACGATGTTTCCTGTCTCTGCCGGAAGCGCTTCCAACAATCGGGAAGCCAAACCAGTTCTAACCACGTCCCTGCTTCTGGTTCTCCTCATTCTCACGTTCCTGATTCTGGGCCTGTGGGCCGTGCCTGATTTTCTCTGGAGGACGATTTTCGGAGCCCGCTTTGAAGTGGGCGGTTATGGCGAACTGAAACTGCTCCTCGTGCTCTATGCCCTCACCACCGGTATCTATGCCTTGAGTTCCGTGATCATCACTTACGAAATGTCGCGCCGCATCGCCAATACCAGCTGGGTTCAGCTGGCCTTTGGGGGTTCACTCGTCTTAGGGATTGGAATCTTTCACCGGACCTTGCGTGAGGTGATCTTCGTTCAACTGGCCCTGATGCTGATTCTGCTGATCATGGTCGCGCTTCCTCTGCTGAAGCGCGAGGTGCAACAAAATCGAGAGCCGTCTTATCCCAGCCTGCAAGTCGTGCGGACGCTGAGTGAACAGGAGGTGATCCTGAATTTTCTGCAAAGCGAATTCCATCACCCCGAGTTCGCCGAGTACCAGGAGTTCCGGCGACTCGTGAGCCATCCGGATCTGGAGAGCGGCCGGGAAAACGCGTTGCGGCGCGCGCTCCTGTTCCTTCGTCGAGGCGCAATGTGGCGCGAACTGCCGGAAGACACGCGATGGTTCCATGTTCGTTTGACGCAGCAGGATCTGGACCGCGTTCGATTCTTTCCTCGTGCCCAGTGGCGTCGGGTGGCCCAAGGCAGCTTTTACTTGAACGACATGGTCGAATGCCTTCGTGACCACCAGAGAAATGGACCGTCAGAAGATGCATTCTTTCGAAAGCTGGGTCGGCTGAGCAACTCCGTCAGCGATCACCTCTTGAACCCGACCGTCCTGCTCATTGGTGTCGATGATCGCGGCCCTCTGACCATTCTCGATGGCAATCATCGCATCGCAGCAGCCATGCTGGCGCAGCCACCAGCGGCTCTCGACAGCTTCCGATTTATCTGCGGGCTCTCCCCTGAAATGAACCGCTGCTGCTGGTATCGCACCAACGTGAATACATTGTCGCGCTATCTCACCAACCTCCTGCGCCATGTTTTTCACGATCCGGAATCGGAGATCGGGCGGTTCCAGGAGAGCGATTCTTAGCTCGCTGAGACTGCAATTTCCATTCATTTATTGCGGAGGAGGATTACTCGCAGGGGGGACTGATTGCGTCGGCTCCGTCACAATCGAACCGTCACGCCGGCGAAGCGCGACTGCTCCTTGAGTCCGCCGTAACGCACTGCGCTCTTGCGCAAGCGTGTCCTGCACACCCGCATTGCTATCGGAAGAGACGGCAAACAGCGTCTCGCCTTCGGCCGAGTGCCTCGTGGCTATCCCAACTGGAGCACTTGCGCCGCCCGACTCTTGTGCCCGGGCATAAAAGAATTGTGCGGTTTCGCGATCGCCTTGCATCTCCGCCACATAACCGGCGTTATTCAGGGTAAATGCGTTGTTGGGATCGAGAACGTAGGCTTTGCGAAAATCGGCGGCAGCGGTGGCCAGGTCATTGCGGTTTGCGGCCATCACTCCTTGGAGGTTGAGGTCTGCCACCTGGGCCTGCACCTGGTTCCCAGTTGCCAGGCGTAGACGCAAAGCGGCGGCACTGGCTCGCGCAATTTCACTGACAGGTTGCCCTTTTTCCTGCTTCGTAAGGGCGATGACTGCCACCGCCGAAGAATGCATTCCGGCGGCCTCGTCGTAGTACCGCAGCGCTGCCTGAGGTTCGCCTTCCATCTCTTTGGCTACGCCCATGTTGTTCAGCGCGAAAACATTCTGCGGATCAGCTTTGAGCGCCTGTTGCAGCAGCAGATCAGCCTCATAGGCGCGCCGCTGCGCCAGCAGGCGGGTCGCTTCGATATTGAACTGATCAATCTGCATCGGCCGGCCAGGCGCAAGCAGAGCGCTCAGGGGCTGCCCCTGGAAGTGCTTTGAACTAGCCAGGTCGATCACTGCGGTGCTCGACTCCTGCTCCGCAAGGCGGTAGAACCGTTCTGCCCGGTCGAGTTGCCCTTGCATCTCTGACACGTAGCCCATGTTGTTCAGCGTGAACGGATCGCCAGGATCAAGCAGGTAGGCCTTGTAGAAAAGTTTTTCAGCTTTTCGGTAATCCCGTTTTCTTACCGCTCGGATTCCCTCCCGATTCAATCGCTGCACGGGCGTGAGCCGGCCTCCCATCGGGATCGTAATTCGCAGATCGCCGGCGCGCGCCGTCGAGCCAAGCCCGCCTGCAACGGCCAGCACTCCAACTATGATCCATCGCCGGAACAAGCTGATGTCTGCCACGTCTGGGATTGCCTCTTAAGAAGTCGGGTATGAGATGCGCCCGATGAAGGATTGTTTGCTGTCGAATCTCGGACAGACGATTTTCCCATCCACCTTCGCAGTCCGATCGGCATCTAAACGCGGCGAAGACATTGAGACCAGAAATCTGCATGAACTATGTCGCTGCGAGGTTCGCGTTCAGTTGCGTAGTCCTGATCGGCACTGTGGGCGCGCAAACAGCCGCCTCGGCGGGCAAACCCGAGTCCGTCGTTTCGCCGATCGTTTCGACCGGACCTGCCAAGCAAATTACCGAGAACCAGCCCTCCGCCTCCATCTCTGTGGATCCCGCAAGTCTACTTCCCGACTTGCCGCCTGTCCCCAACCGACCGGCGACATTGATGGGAGGCACGATCCGAAATCTGGATCGGGTTCGCGACCAGATGACAGTTTCATTTTTTGGTGGCGGGCATATGACGATTGAGTTTGATCCCCGGACACGCGTCTACAAGGGTGCCGCGGAAACCTCGACCGCCTCGCTGCGCGTGGGCGAACAGATTCACTTCGACACGATCCTCGACGGCAGCGCCGTCTTTACGCGCAGCATTCATCTCTCGTCCCAAAGCCAGGGGGAAACGGAAGGCGTCGTCCTGCGATACCGGGCGGACCACAACGAACTAACGATTCGTGATGCCATCTCGTCGGTTCCTGTGAAAGTTCGCCTCACATCCTCTACGCGCTTCAATGTTGGCAACCGTCAAGCCTCTGCCAGCGATATGGTCCCGGGTTCTCTGGTCGCGCTGCGTTTTGAGGCTGGACCTGGAGCGTCGGATGTGGCAAGCGAAATCTCAGTTCTAGCGCGTCCCGGGACGCCGTACATCTTTACGGGAAATGTCGCGACCCTCGACCTCAGCACCGGTCTGCTCGTTCTCGATTCCGCAACCGACGGCAAGACCTACGAGATCTACCTGGGAAACTCTTTGAGACCCGATGGGCGTCTGAAGGCCGGCGCCAACGTCACTCTCACGGCGATTTTTGAAGGCGAGCGCTACGTGGCGCAAAGCCTCAATCTCGATTCAGAACCTCGTAACTGATTTTGGCTACGGAGGACAAGACCGCATCGTGCAATCCGACCAAATTGCTCCTGCAGACATCGTTCAGCGCATTTCTTACAGCCGCAGACACGCCACGGTGAAAGCGGCCTCGAAACGCCGGGCTGCCCTGGCCACTACCGCACTGGGCGCGGTCTTGCTTGGGATGGCAGGGTGCCAGGGAATCAACAACAAGTCGACCACTCCGCCGCCCCCGACCGGCAGCGTCCAATCTGTAGACCACGTCATCTTCATGCTGCAGGAAAATCGCAGCTTCGATTCATATTTCGGAATGCTGAACCCATACCGTGAGGCCAACGGCTGGAATGTGGGCGATGACGGCAATACGTACAGCGTCGATGGCATTGACGACAAACTCAACAACTTCATGGATTTCGATGACGAGGGCCAACCCTTTACGTTGTTCAAACTCCACAGCACCTGCATCGACGACATGACTTCAGACTGGCTGGGAAGCTACGGTGACGTTGACCGCTACGACTTCACCATCGACCGGGCCATCTCGATGGACGGCTTCGTGCACATCGCCGAGGATTACGCGAAATCCGGGGCGGGTGACGGCCAGTTCACTGATCTGGTTGGCCAGCGCGCCATGGGCTACTACGATCAGGATTTACTCAACTACTACTACTACATGGCCTCGCAGTTCGCGGTTTCCGACCGGTGGTTTGCTCCGGTCTCCAGCAAGAGCACACCGAACCGCATCGCGTCCATGACCGGAGGAACGACGCAAGGCCTCGTCAAAGATCCTTTCAAGAACGACGGCATCACCGGCCAGCTCGATATCGAGACAATTTTTCAGGAGCTAGATCAAAACAATGTTTCCTGGAAAATCTACTACTCGGTCACCGAGGGAGGTTGCGTCGATAACGACGGCGACTGCGGCGTCAGCGGACAATCAAACAGTTATCCCGTTACCACTCTTTCCGATTTCACCTACGCCAAAAACTATCTCTATGAAAACCCGCAACAGGCTGCCTGCACGGCGCCAACAATCGGTTCACAACAGGCAGTCGGCGATCCGAACAACGCTTTCTGCGTTGATCCCACTCACATTGCTCCGATCTCGCAGTACTTTAGCGATGTCTCGAACAACACCCTGCCGAGTTATGCCTTCATCGAAACCGCCTACGGAAAGAGTGACGAGCATCCCGGCTCCGGGCAGTCGATTCTTAATGGGCAGCAACAGGTCGCCAACATCATCGACGCCCTGATGCAAAGTCCGTCGTGGTCGAGTTCAGTTTTTTTTCTCAGTTATGACGAACCCGGTGGACCGTTTGACCATGTGCCGCCCGTGCCTGGGCATTCCAATGACAATACGGATCCTTCCCTCGGAGTCATCCCCGACATCGGCGCGATCGCCGTCAATCCCGACGGCTATAACCCTTGCCTTCCTCCCGGAGGGATTCCGAGCCTTCATTGCGATCTGCTTTCGACCGATCCCGGCGCAAATCCTGACGATGCGGCCGCGCAGCAAGGCTTTGCGGCACAGCTTGGTTTCCGCGTCCCGAATCTCGTCATCTCCCCTTTCACGCGGAAGCACTTCGTCTCCCATATCCCCATGGACCACACGGCGATCCTGAAGTTTGTCGAAAACCGTTTCATAGGGTCTGGAGCTCATCTGACGAATCGCGATGCCGCCCAGCCGAACTTGTTGGATTTCTTCGACTTCACGAATGTTCCCTGGTCTACTCCGCCGTCACCCCCCACTCCGAATGCGCCTCCGGGTGCGTGCACACCTCAGACCATGTGAAACGCGGACTTCGCACTGGCATCCGAGAGACCTTCTCGGCGATGACCCTCCGGGCCATAAGAGCGCGACATCTGGCACTCGAGTTCTAGCACGCTAGGTCGCCAACCATCGTGACCTTTCCCATTCTGCTCGTCCCGTCCTAAGCTCTGTTCGCTCCCAGAAAGTGCACGTCCGGTTCAGGGCAAATTTACAGGCGGGCGCGCCTTCGCTCCGAGCCGGCAGACAATTGAGCCCAGTTCCTCGGTCTCTCTCCGCTCCTGAGGATCAATGTGCACCAGGCTGTTTGCTGCTGCAGTTCTGCTTTTCTCTGCCCTTAACCTTTTCGCTGCCAAGAAATTCGTAGTTCCGACCACGACTCTCGCCGCTCAAACGGGCAACAACACCAGTGCGGCCAATAGTTTCATCAGCCAGAAGAATGGCAATCAGGGCGCGGGCAATGTGAGCAAGGTCGACGTTCACTCCCTTCTCTATCCCGGTGCCACGACTAAGGTTTATGCCCACTTAATGGTCTGGTTCGGGAAGTCAAATCACATGAATGTCGGCTACAGTTCCACGGATCCGGCTCAAGTCCATCGCCAGATCACGGATATGATCAGCCGTGGCATTGAAGGCGTCATTATCGATTGGTACGGACCTGGCAACAGCGAGGATGATGCCACACGGCTGGTGATGGCCGAGGCCGAAACCCATCCAGGATTTACGTTCGCCATCATGATCGACCAGGGAGCGATCAAGTGGGATTCCTGTTCCGGTTGCACGCCGCAAGAAGCCCTGATCAATCAGTTGCAATACATCGAACAGACCTATTTCTCCTCGCCGGCGTACATGACCCGCGAGGGTCGTCCGGTGGTCACCAATTTCGACATCGACCGATCCTTCTCAATCGACTGGAAAGCGGTCAACGCGGCTCTTTCCTCACAGCCAATCTTCCTTTTCCAGAACAATAGCGGCTTCAGCCATGTCCTGAGTGGCGGCAGCTACTCCTGGGTCATGCCGACGACTTCCAACTACGGCCTGCAATACCTGGCCAGCTTCTACCAGGCGGGAATCCCATTCACGACCGAAGAAACCGTCGGGGCAACATACAAAGGATTCAATGATTCGCTGGCTTCCTGGGGCTCGGGCCGCATCATGAATCAACAATGCGCTCAAACCTGGCTAAACACCTTCTCAGAGATCAACAGCCTCTACAATTCCGGGAAACCACTACCCACGTTGCAACTGGTTACCTGGAATGATTACGAAGAAGGGACTGAAATCGAATCCGGTATCTCCAATTGCATGACCGTGTCGGCGCAGGTCGGAAGCAACACACTGCGTTGGACCGCCAACGGCAACCGCAACACTCTTGATCACTATGTCGTCTATATCAGTACGGATGGCAAGAATCTGATGCCTCTGACGGCACTGGAGACCAGCGTCAATTCGGCGGATCTTTGCGGCTACTCCATTCCTACTGGAAACTACACTCTATATGTCCAGGCGGTAGGCAGACCCAATATCGCGAACGCGATCTCTGGTCCGGTCCAATTCGCACCGCAATGTGGCTCGACCTCGGGAAGCACTTTGAACTTCGGCGCCAGCCCGGCCTCACTGACGATTTCCGCCGGCGGGTCGGGAACGGCTGAAATCACCGCTCAACCCAAGACCGGATCCTTCAACAACGCAATCGCTCTCGCGTGCAATGAAGGTTCTCACCCCCTGACCTGCACGTTCTCGCCGGCCTCGATCACCCCCGGCTCGCGGGCTGTCAGTTCTGTCCTCACCATTTCCGATGCAGGAATCGCCACGCGAACGGCCCCGATGCCACGAAGTTTTCTGTTGGCCACGTTTCTACTTTTTCCCGGGATTGTTGTGGTCGGCGGAGCGATGCGCCGCAAGCACTCTGCCGTCGTCCTGGGTACTCTCGCTCTGGCTACGATGGTGGCCGTTTCCACCTCCTGCGGCGGAATCTCCGCTTCCAAAATGGGCAGCCCCGGCATGTATACCGTCACCGTGAGTGGAACCTCCGGTGCCGTTCAGGTTTCCACGACCGTCACCGTTACTGTGGATTAGCCGGTCAGATGACGTGCCCCGGACATGCCTGCCGTTGTTCAGCCATCGTCCGGAATTCCGGATCAGGAACCGCGACAACGACTTCGCTGGCATCCAGCGGGGAATCCGTCGCACCCGCGCTACCGCCCGCAGAGCCTGCGTTCGTTGCTCGAGTTCGAAGTGGCGCACATATTTCTGCACCACGTTCGGCATGGTCATGCGCAGCCCCGCCGTGAAGTTCTGTATCGCCATCCCCCATTGTTTCGAGGAATTCTGCAACAATTCGATAAGACAATTCGCCAGCCCTTCCGCGCTGCCGGGAGGAAAGAACTCAATAGCAAGTTCTTCGCTCTGTGCCATCTGTCGGAAATCCAGCAGATCGGAACAAACGATCGGAACTCCATAGGTGCAAGCCAGGTGAGCCACTCCACTGCATCCGGTCGACGATGAGTAAGGCAGGACCGTCACGGTCGAGCCCTGGAACAATTCCGCCAGCTCATCCTCCGGCACGTAGCCGCAGAACTCGATGCTGGGATTGTTGGCATGCTGGCGTTTCACCGATTCGACATACCCGGTTGCCTGCGGATGATCACCTCCCGCAATGACCAGTTTGGCGTCGGGCAGTTCTCGGCCGACCAGGGCAAACGCCTCGATCATCAACTCCAGGCGCTTGTAAGTTCCCCACTTGCCAAAAGCGAGAATGCGGTGCGTTGGACTTCCGCGACGTGAAAAGTCGGGCACCTCGGGACGATGGGCGAGAATGCCGTGCGAACGCAGATAGACATTGTCGCGTCCGTACTTGTCGTTCAGGATCTTGCGGTACCTCGGGATCAATACGGAGACGGAGTTCGACAGCAGCACTCCTCGCGTGGCTAGCGCCCCGGCCATGTGATAGAGCCACTCGTGGCGCACTCCGGCGTCCTTCAGATCTACGGTATCCATCAGATGGTGGAGCGTCACGTGGGTATAGCAGCCAGTCAGCCGCACAAGCAGCGGTGTCATCAGTCCCGAGAAGGCGACCACCGGGCTGTGACCGAACGTGCCAAAGATGAGATTGAACCAGACGACGTCCGGCTTCAATCGGTTTACCGTCCGAACGAGACGAACAACACTCGACGGGCGGTCGTACGACCAGCAGCGCTCGACCGGGAAACCGTCCAGTTCCGCGTTTCCCGCCGGCAGTTCATCGGCCAGTACTGTGAACCGGAGTGACGGAATTCGCTGAAGCTCTTGCGCGATGTGAAAACCATACTCACTCAATCCCCCCGCGCTCGGGGGAAACGTAGTCACCAGACAAATATTCATTCAACTTCCGCCTCATGTCGCCCCGTCCTTCGATGAACTTCAGGACAAAGACGTTGGCGGAACAGCTCAGGAAAAAGTCCGGAATAATTCGATCCAATGGACAACCAAAATCACTGCAACTGCATGCCCCTGGCGGTTGCCTCAGGAGCAGAAAATCCGATCGAACCGACGATGCATGCGAATGCTTGTTGCTCGGAGAACGAACCGACGACTTTCATGCCTTCGACCATTCGGCTGATCGCGAGCTGCGCCTCTCGGTTTTTCTTCACGAACTCCAGCGGGTATTCCGGCTTCCGCTGGCATGCGGCGATCGGATCGGTGTCTAACAAGTAAGCGACGTGCGGCTTCGGTGCCACTCTCAGAAGTAACCGGGCATATAGCTTCACCGAACCGCGGTGAAGCGGCAGGTTGGCCAGTTCGTCATAGATATATCGATCGAAGATGACGAAATCTGCTCTGCTGCGATGGAATCGTGCCAGCACCAGCCGCAGTTTCAGGGCGTCCAGAGCATAAAAAACGAGGCGGGCAAGGTGAACGTACCAGGAAGCGACATTCTTGTCTCGCCGCTGGATCGGATTTCCAGGGCTGCCTACGCCGATGTCTCCTTTGAATGCGCTCAGACTGATAAATTCGCGAAACGCGCGTAAAACTGCGATCTGCTCCCAGAACGTATAACGCACCGAAGACAGCCCGAAGCTCTTCAAATGACGTTCCAAGGCCTGGATCTGGGTGGTCTTGCCGGCTCCGTCGATTCCCGAGAAGCTGACCACAGTTGGGTGGTTGGTTCGCATGATTTTGGGAGAAGCGCTCTCTAATGCGCTCCGGGAGGCCTGCTCGAAGTCGCTTCTGCCAGCGCCAATGTCGTCCCGAGCGCCACGGCAACTCCCACAATGGCGCCAACTTTGAGCACGATGATCCGCACCCTCCGCTGCTTGGCCGGCGCCACCGCAACTCCGGCTGGCGCCGCGGCAGGATTCCCGACGACAGTAGGTGCCGGCGCCGCCGCCGTACCGACTGGTTGTTGCGCCTGCGAAGATTGAGCCGACTGGTTCAACTGCGGTTGTCCAGCGCTTTCTGCGGTCTGGTCTTGAGATGCAGTGATACTCGATGCCGGGGATGAGCCACGTTCCGACCACGAGTTCTGCGCATCAAGCTGCACGGCTCCAGGGCTGTCCGGCAGATCCGCATTAGTTTGGCGCTTTGACGGCTGTGGTCCGGCATTCGTCTCTACGGAGCCCACCTGCTCTTCGCTGTGCAGCGGCTGCGCCAGTGTGCTCGGCGCCTTCTGCTGAGACAAAACAAATCCTGGAAAGCACAGCAGCATCATCATTGCGGACGAAATTCGCACTGCATTTCTCGGTTTGAATGGCATGGCATTCTCCCCAGCTTCTAGCTGGCTCGCCTGAGGCTCTCAAGGTTGGAAGGTCCAGCGTGCCATACATCGTTCGGCGCCAGATCGGGTACAGACACGTCGAAACTGCGCGCGGCTTTTTCGGCCGTTTCGAACATTTCGAAAATGCCTTCCACCCGCATCAATTCCAGAATGATCTTCGATTCGGGCGACACGGCGGCCAATTTGAGATCACCGTCGCGCTTCATCGCTTCCGCCAGGCAGTGCAGCAGCATTTCGACGCCGGCGCTGTCGATGTGTGTGACTTGCGAACAGTCCAGAACAATCCGCGGCCGATGCGGTTCCAACAACGGAGTCAGATCGTTCAGGAACTCCCCCACGGCTTCGCGGTTGAGGTGGTCCGGGAGTTGCATTACGATGACCGGTCGATGGACTTCCATGGTTCACCTCCAAAATCTGGCGCCGCAGCAGAGCTAGCCGGCGTTTTCTTCAGCCGGCGAAAACAGCATTCCGTCGACGCGAGGTCTTCGGGGGTCCATTCGGTTGCGCAATGTGCTCGGGACTTTGTGCTCGCGCAGCACGCTCGGATCCGAGACTTTAAGCATCACCCCGTGCTCCAGATTCATGACATTGGAGCCACTTACGATCGAATGCGACATATCGAGCCCCATCCCCACATAGCTGTTGGACATGACGTAACTATCTGAAACCGTTGTTCCGAAATCGACTTCGCAATCTCTCTCCACATTGCTGCATTGCTCAATCAGACATTGCTCCGCCACTTTCGTGTGGCAGCCGATAAACACCGGTCCCTGCAGGGACGCTCTCTGGTCCACTTCTGCCCCATTGGCTATCCATACTCCGGGTTGAACCTCCCGCCCATTCGGGCGGAGCCGGCAACGGGAGTGAAACACATCGATAGCAAGGCGCCGCAAACACCCCGGATCGTTGAGACGATTTACATATCCTCGAATTTCGTAGGCCGCGACTTGCTCCATGCGCAATTCCGCGAGTACACGGGCAGGCGTCGCAAAACCGGATGCGATGCACCATAGGTTCAGCGGCCCCTCAGAATCAAAGCCCCTCATTGTCCGCCCTCGCATCTCGCCGTGGGACTGCAATATGTCCGACAGATCCAGTTCGAAGTAGGCGTTGAGACTCATCAGGAGGGTGGTCGTTACTCCGGCTTTTTGATATTCCACCGCCTTGAGTGCGGCCTCGTACCAAACATCTTCGGCCCGGGTGACTCGGATTTCGCCATTTCGATCGACTTCGCGCTCAGCCATCTCGACGGCAGAGCTTTCGATTACCAGCGAGATCGGATTGGCCCCGGCGCGTTGCAAATCACCGGTGAGCACTTTGAGGATGGTCTGACCCAAAACCTCGATACAGGACAAAGGAACGCCCCGCGTCAGCTGTTTAGTGGAGGACAACGAATGGCCCGGCGGAACGCCGCCGTTTGTTGGTTCTTCCCCGTCAACAACTACGATTGTGCCAAACACTCTGAATTACCTTCCCTTGGGCTCTGACTCTGTTCTGTTGGAGTTCCGGTTCAGGCGGCTCGGGCGAATTTAGCGGGACGGGAGGGAGCGGTGCGCACGCGCGGCGAATCCGCTTCCGTCCGATGGGCCACTCGCGGCGGCACCCGCCGCCGAATCTTCGCCTTGGGAAACAACAACTCCCTCATCTTCAGCTTGGCTTTGTGCAGTTGCGACTTCGAGTTCCCAATCGAACACTCCAGCAATTCCGCAATCTCGTGATGCTGATATCCCTCCACCTCGTGCAGCGCAAAAATCGTCCGGCATCCTTCCGGCAGTTCCGCAATCGCCCGCCGCAAGCTGATCCGGTCCACCAAGCCCGTCAAGTCCGGATCGTTCCGCCCAAAATCCCGCCGCAACGTCGGCGACTCCGCGTTCACCGGCTCGTCCAGCGATACCGTCGGCGGCGCC
>DATJNK010000012.1:0-119273 GCA_035508215.1 Verrucomicrobiia bacterium
GGCCCCGCAAGGGAAGCGGCGAAAGCAGGTCGAACGAGGGTCAGAAGCGAGCTACTGGCCGAGAGGAATGGACCTTACACCACCTCGGAACTCTCTTATTTTTTGCCACCAGTTTTTGCCACCAGCCTCAGTCCTCAGTCCTCAGTCCTCAGTCCTGAGTCCTCTGTCCTCTGTCCTCTCCTCCTTCTGCAGACTCCCATACATCCCCGTGTGCAAGGGGCGGCTACGGGATCATTCTTATGGAGGCATCCCATCGAATTGTGGGACGCTGGGAATTGTGGGACAGTAAAAAGATGGGCAGAGGGAGAGTGAGGGCAGGTGAGGCTGCGCCAGGCATGCGCCTGCGTCCGCGGATCCCTCTTCTTGCGTCATTTGCGCTTTTCGGCCTCGTAATCGCCCGGCCGGGCGTGACGATTCCTGCGACTGCACAGACGCGCCCGGAGGGTTCGACCACCGCAACGCAGGGTCCAAGCGGGCTGTTCATCGAAAATGAACCGCAGCTTCCGGATGGGTATCCGCGGCGGCATTACGAATACCAGTTTCGGGCGCGAGGCAATGTAGCGACCTTGCATTGGAGAGTGGAAAAAGGCGCGCTGCCGCCGGGCATGAAGCTGGAGGATGACGGATTGCTGCGGGGCGAGCCGCAGCATCCTGGAGAATTTCAGTTCACGGTGTCGGTCATGGAGGGCAGCAGGAAGGAGTCGGCGGTCGAAAGGGGATTTGTGCTGCGGGTGATTGCCGCTCTGGCGATCAACTGGAAAGCGCTCGCGCATGTGAATGGCAACCGGATTGAAGGCAGCGTGGCCGTGACCAATACCAGCCCCGACGACATGGATTTAACTTTCATCGTGATGGCGGTGGCGGGGAACGGACGGGCGACGGCAATCGGCTATCAGCATTTCCTGCTGCGGCGGGGCACGACCGAGATGGAACTGCCGTTCGGCGAGACTCTGCCGCGCGGCGGGTATGTCGTGCACGTGGATGCTGTCGGGGAAGTCGAAGCCAAGAATCTGATCTATCGGGAACGCATGCAGACTCCGGGAGCCCTGCAGGTGAATGTTGGACCATGAGGTGGTTGGAGGTCCGGGGGGCCTCAGGAGCTGGAAGCATCGAAACCAAGGAAAACCGAATCGCAGCGCTGAAGGGCTGCGCCACCGAGGGGTAGAGCACGTACAACAAGCGAGACCTCACTGCGACGACTTCAGAAACGCTAGGAGCCGCTGCGATGGCTCGCGTATAATTCCGGCGCTATGGGGTTGGCCTCTGGCACCAAACTTGGTCCTTACGAAATTGAATCTCTGATCGGGGCGGGCGGCATGGGCGAGGTTTACCGTGCGCACGATTCCCGCCTCGACCGCACTGTTGCCATCAAAGTGCTGCCCGCCTCTTTCTCAGCGGACCGCGAGCGGCTGCAGCGATTTGCCCAGGAAGCGAAGGCGGCAGCGGCGTTGAACCATCCCAACATTGTCTCTGTCTTCGACATCGGCGAAGAGCGCGGGGCGCCCTACGTCGTCTCGGAGTTGCTGGAAGGCGAGACGCTGCGGGAGCGGCTGCGGACCGGGCCATTGCCGGTCCGCCGAGTGATCGACTACGCCATCCAGGTGGCCAAAGGATTGGCGGCGGCGCACGAAAGAGGCATCGTGCACCGCGACCTCAAGCCGGAGAATCTTTTCCTCACCAACGACGGGAGGGTGAAGATTCTCGACTTCGGTCTGGCCAAGCTGACCCGGCCGGAGGCGACCAGCGGCAGCGGCGATGCTCCAACGGTTCAAGTTGCGACAGAGACCGGGCTGGTGATGGGCACCGCCGGTTACATGTCGCCGGAGCAGGTGCGCGGAAAGGCAGCCGACTCTCGCTCTGACATCTTTGCTTTCGGGGCGATTCTTTACGAGATGATTTCTGGGAAGCGCGCGTTTCACAGCGAGACTCCGGCCGACACGATGAGCGCGATCCTCAAAGAAGAGGCGCCGGAACTGTCGGAGACGGCGCGCAACGTGCCGCCCGGGCTGGAGCGGATCGTACGGCACTGCCTGGAAAAGCATCCGGCACAGCGTTTCCAGTCCGCGGGCGATCTGGCGTTCGATCTGGAATCGCTCACCGCAGTTTCGACGACCAGCAGCAAGTCAGGCGCGCAGGCCGCGGTGCAGCAGGCGAAGTCGGAAAAATCGCGGCGTTGGATTGCGTTCGGCGCGGCGACACTGGTGCTGGCGGCAGCGATGCTGGCCATGGGCTGGTGGCTGGGCCGCGGCGCCGGGGCCGCAGCTCCACCCGAATATCAACAGATCACTTTCCGCACAGGAGAGATCGGGAACGCGCGGTTTACTCCCGACGGCGGCATCGTCTACAGCGCGGCGTGGGACGGAGGCGACAACCAGCTTTATCTGGCCCGCACCGACGACAACGGATCGCGGGAACTTGGGTTGAAGGATGCCGAGTTACTCTCGATCTCGAAGAGCGGCGAACTGGCGATCCGGCTCAACTCGCAGTTCTACGGCGGCTATGCGCGAACCGGGACGCTGGCTCGCGTCCCGCTCAGTGGAGGCACGCCGCGCGAACTTCTCGATAACGTGCAGGATGCGCAATGGGCGGCGGACGGCGAAAACATGGTGGTGGTGCGATACGTGCCGGAAAACCACCACTGGCGGCTGGAATATCCGATTGGCCATGTCGTGTTCGACAGCATCAACTGGATGAGCCATCCGATGATTTCTCCGGATGGCAAGTGGATCGCTTTCGCCGACCACGAGAATCCTGGTGGGGATGACGAAGGCTCGGTGGCGGTCGTCGACATGCAGGGCCACGAGAAGAAGCTGGCTTCAGGATTCGTCTCCATCGAAGGAATCGAGTGGGCGCCGAGCGGGGAGGAAATCTGGTTCACCGGCACCCGCAGCGGCAGCGCGACCAACCTGCGCGGGGTCACGCTGGCGGGAAAAGAACGAAGCATTACCAATGTGCCCGGCGGGATGTGGCTGGAGGATATTCGGAACGGCACGGCGCTGATGATTACACACCAGCAGCGGCTGGGGATTCGCGGCCGAGGCACCGGGGCGAAGGAAGAAGTGGAGTTGGGATGGTTCGGGTGGTCGATCATTCGCGACATCAGCCGCGACGGGAAAATGATCCTGTTCGAAGAAGAGGGCGAAGGAGGCGGTCCGAATTACACGGTTTTCCTGCGCAACATCGACGGATCTCCGCCGGTAAAAATCGGCGAGGGCAATGCTGGAGCGATCTCGCCGGATGGGAAATGGGTGATCACCGAATCGCCGAAGACGGGAGTGGTCACGCTGGTGCCGACCGGCGCGGGCGAATCGCGGCAATTGACGCACGACAATATCACCTACAGCGGCTTCCGATACTTGCCCGACGGCAAGCAGGTTGTATCGCGCGGCATCGAGGCCGGCCACGGCGCGCGCGATTACCTCATCGACGTGGCGACCGGCAATTCGAAACCACTGACACCGGAAGGGGTTGTCGGTCTGGAGGTGTCGCCGGACGGCCGCAACATCGCGGTCGCCGCGCCGGATGGCAAGCACGGAATCTGGCCGATGGATGGCAGCGGGTTCCGTCCGATTCCGGGATTCGATCCGGAGTACTCAGTCATCGGCTGGAGTTCCGACGGCAAGTCGGTCTACACGATGACGAACCACCTGTCGAATCGCGCGGCGAAGATCTACCGCGTCGACTTAGCGACCGGGAAGACAGAGTTCTGGAAGTCGTTTGGAGATGCCTTGCCCCCGGGCACCATCGCCGGTGCGCCATTCTTTTCCATCGACGGGTCCGCGTACGCGTATGTCTACGTTCAGGTCTTGTCCGAGGCGTACGTGGTGCGAGGGCTGAAGTAGCTCCCACGCCAGTTTGAATTCTCGACGCCTGGTTGGCGCGCGGGAGCGTGTTCTTTCCTTGAATTCTACCCGGCCACGGTCAGCACAATCACGCGGTCGACTTCATCCGCCCTGGGTGGGGGCAGCTTGAGGATGACTCCGTCGGCATTCTGCGTGAAGTCGATCTTGGCGCCGTCAATCAGCAGTTGCGCCGATGAGATCTTTCCTTCGATCGGAGCCAGCGCCAGCAGAGGCGATCCCCAGTTCAGGACGTGGACGTAAATCCTGTTGTCTTTGTGCGTGGTCACGCCCCAGTCGCCGGGCGGGACGGGGCCGCCGCGGGTGCCGTAGATCGAGTCTCCGTACTTCGACAGCCATTCCCCGATGGCATGCAGGCGGGAGACGAACTCCGGGTCGATCTCGCCGTTGGGATACGGCCCGATATTCAGCAGCAGATTCGAATTGTTTCCGGCGGCGCGAATGAGCCGCCGCTCAAGATCCGGGACACTCTTGTAGTGATTGTCGCCGATATTGAATCCCCAGGAATCGTTGAGAGTATCGGAGCTCTCGAGCGGAAGCTGGGTGCTGACATACTTCGTGTTGAATCCGGCAGTGTTCTGCCCGGGAAGATCGCGCTCGAAGGTTTGGACATCTTCGTCGGGGCGCGGGGTCTGGTGGTGGTTGGGAATGATGAGAGCGGCGGGCTGCAGCTTGTGGATGAGGGCGTAAGTCTTGTCGAGATGCCAGTCGGCGTCGGGCTTGTCCCACATGCCGTCGAACCAGATGCCGCCGATGGCGCCGTAGTTGGTGAGGAGCTCAGTAAGCTGGCCATCCATGTAGTGATCGAGATAGGCGTTCCAGTCGCCGTGGTTGGGACGGCCGTTATCCCAGTTGGTGGCGCCGCGGGGATAGTAGTCGGGATTGTGCCAGTCGAGCTGCGAATAATAGAAGAAGAGTTTGATGCCCTGGCGGTGGCATTCGTCGGCAAGCATCTTGAGCGGGTCTTTCTTATAGGGCGTGCGCGCGACGATATTCCAGTCGGAAACCTTCGAATCGAACATGGCGAAGCCATCGTGATGGCGAGAAGTGATGGTGATGTACTTCATGCCGGCGGATTTGGCCAACGAGACCCAGGCGTGAGCGTCGAATTTTTCGGGATCGAAGAAGGCCGGCAGGCGGTTGTACTCGTCGACGGTGAGATGGCGTTCGTGAAAGACCCATTCGCCGTCGCCGAGGACGCTGTAGACGCCCCAGTGAATGAACATGCCGAATTTCATGTCCTGAAATTCGCGGCGGGCCTGGAGATTTTCGGGGGAAGGCTGGTAGGAGGATTGCGCGCGCAAGTTTGAGATTGGGCAAACCAGCAATCCAAAGAGAAGGGAGTATATGGCTGAGACAAAACGGGTCTGATGCATGGTTCCTTTCCGGACTTGGCCTGGTTCAAACCAGGGTCAACGTTCCAAGGGCAGCAAGTAGGACGGATTTTTTCCCAAAGAGCCACCCAGGGCGTGGCGGTCCAAGTCGCGCATATCCCACGATATAACCGAGGCGGGGGTGATTTCGATGGTCACGTCGTCCCAGGCGGCGAACACGGGGCCGACCTTTGGGTCGGCAAGCGCGGCGGCGCTCAAATACTTGCGGTGAACCTCGGAGCCGGAGACGTGCGCCTCGTCGCCAGTCAGAATCCTCGCGGTGCCGATGATAGTCATGCCGAACGAGGCCTGCGGGTCGCGCGAGTCGATCATCAAAGAGACTCTCGCGGTGGACAGCAGGTTGCGAGCTTTGCGGCTTCGCGACGAAGTGGTCACATAGACCTTTGTCTCGTGCGACCAGTACCAGACGGCAACCATATGGGTCGAGCCGTCAGGATTCGGGGTCGCCAGAGCCGCAATGTAGCGGCCCTTGAGCAGTTGCTGAACAAGAGAGTCATTCCATGACGCCATTCTGCCTCCGGCAAGCTTGAACTGGACAAGGATACGGATTCAGGGGCATCTGGCAAGAGTTAAATGTTGGCACGGATAAGATCAACTCCTGCTGTGCCGCTCCCGCCGGAGAGGTGGTGTTGTATGATTCAAGCCCGCTGCCCCGGGCAAAACTCCGCGGTGAGCGTGAGAACGTGAGGTCGAAGCATGAAGGAAAATGGACTTATTGAAGTTCCCAGCGGGTACTCAGTGGACGAGACCGTGCACAGGCTGGAGGCGGCTCTGAGCGAAAAGGGCCTGCAGATCTTTGCCCTCATCGATCACAGTGGAGAGGCAGCAAAGGTCGGGCTGAAAATGCCGGCGACCAAAGTGATCGTCTTTGGCAGTCCCAAAGCGGGGACGCCATTAATGGTGGCGGCTCCGAGCCTGGCGATCGATTTGCCGTTGAAGGCTCTGGTCGCCGAAGCTGACGGCAGGAAGGTCACGGTCACCTATAACGATCCCGAGTATCTGCAGAAGCGGCACGGGGTGCCGGCGGAGTTGATCAAGAATCTGGAGGGAGCCGGGGCGCTGATCGCCAAAGCTGTGGAATAATGCTGGCGGCCACCGGAGGCGGTATGACCGACAGCGCGAATGCCAATCCCAACCGGGCACGCGACCATCTGGCCAACGAGCGTACATTTCTGGCCTGGGTGCGAACCGGTGCGGCGATCGTGGTATTCGGGTTTGCCATCGGTCGCTTCTCGATTGCTCTGCGGCAGCTGACGGCGCTGCAGGGACATCCAGTGCGGCGAAGCGGGCTCTCGGTGTGGATGGGATCGACTTCGATCGTCCTGGGTGTGACGATGGTTGTCGCGGGATTGATCCGGTATCGGCAGACCCGGACTCGACTGGATGAAGGAAGCTTTCAGCCTGCGGGCTTTGTGCTGGACCTGGTGACCGCATTGACGGTGCTGTTCGGGTTAGCGTTGGCGGCGTATTTGATTTACATCGAAAAGAGCATGGCATAAGGGCGAAGCCCAGAGGCTCGAGGCGTTCGCAAGGGTCGATGTGCCGCACTGAGCCAGCTCAACCAACTATGGCAAACGATCAGGAGAAAGAGACAGCAGCACGAGCCAGCCTGCGCTTTGTGCGGGAAGGGCAGGTGGTGGGCCTGGGAAGCGGCTCGACCGCGACGCACTTCATTCAGTTGCTCGGCGAGCAAGTGAAGAACGGGCTGCGCATTCGGGGAATCCCCACCTCAGTGCGCTCGCGGGAACTGGCCGAGAGTCTCGGAATTCCGCTGACCACGCTCGATGAGTATCAGGAGATCGATGTCACCGTCGACGGGGCAGATGAGGTTGACCCGGAGTTGCGGCTGATCAAAGGCGGCGGCGGAGCGCTGCTGCGGGAAAAGATCGTGGCCTCGGCGTCGAAACAATTGGTGATCGTGGCCGACGCTTCGAAGCAGGTGCAACGGCTGGGAAGATTCCCGCTGCCGGTCGAGGTCATCCGGTTCGCGCAGGCGCTGGTCACGAAGCGCATCACCGCGTTGGGAGCGCAGGTTCAACTGCGTCGAGAACCCGATGGCAAGCCTTATTTGACGGACGAGAACAATCACATTCTGGACTGCCGGTTTGGTGAAATCGTGGATGCGGACCATCTGGCGCGTGAATTGAGCGACATGCCAGGTGTGGTGGAGCATGGGCTGTTCATCGGGATGGCGAGCGTGGTGTTGCTCGCGAAAGGAAATGAGATCGTGGAACTGCGACGATAGGGCAAAGGGCAGAACACCTCTTTCCCTGGCAGGCGCAGCTCGGAGGCAGTTTGTAGATCAGGCTTCTTATGGCGGCAGGAGCACAAAGCCGGGAGTGGAGCGGACCGTCGCGAAGACGGGTGCCGCGGTTTCCAGCGCAAGCGCCGCTGGATGTGACCGTGTTGCGGTCAGGCGCGCCAGACACGGTCCCGGGACGGACTGTGAATGTGTGCGAGCGCGGTATCGCGGCGGTCATGGCGGGCGAACTGGTGCCGGGAGAAGTGGTCGGCGTCGAAGTAAAATTGCCATCGGCGGAAGAACCGTTGCGCGCAAGGGCGATGGTGCGATACCACGACCGGCTGCGCTGCGGCATGGAATTCGTGGGTTTATTGCCGGAGCAGCGAGCCGTCCTCCGCGATTGGGCAAAAGAACCGGCTGAGGCTGGGCAGGAGAAGAAGGCGGAAGGCAAGAATGCTTCCTCTTCAGAGCTGATTGTGAGGGAGATCGCGGCCGGCGCCGAAAAGAAATCTGCAACCGGCGGGGAGAGAGGGAAGCGGACGGCTGACATTGGTTCGACAGGCCGAAAGGGTGGCGGCGAACCGCCTGAAGAGCAGCCAGCGCGGCGAGGGCCGGGCTGGATCTTATTTCTCGTGGCCGCGACGGTCGCGATCGCATTGTTCTGGTGGCACTGGAATCGTGGATGGCAAGAGCTCGAGTCCGGATTAAAGACGGATCAGGCCGCAGCAACGGAAAAGCCGCAGGCGCAGGTTCCGGCCGAAGTTATGGAAAAGCTGATCGTGCACCGGGTCGAGCCAATCTATCCGCCGGAGGCGCGGCAGGCGAAATTGCAGGGAATCATCGCGCTCGATGTGGTGGTCGGACGGGATGGATCGGTCATCAGCGTGCGTCCGCTGAATGGTCCGGATGTTCTGGCGCAGGCCGCCATGGATGCCCTGCGCTGGTGGAAATTTGAGCCGTACCGGCTGAACGGACAACCGGCCGTGGTAGAGACTACGGTAGCGGTGGAATTCAAACGCTAGGATCTCTGGTTTTGCCTAGGATGCCCGGCCTGCGGCCACGAGTCATCAGCCGCGCGGCTTGCGCAAGGCCCGCAGCACGACAATCCCACTCAACGCAAAGCAGACTACGGCTCCCAGAGCGATCATCCGGGAAGAACTGGTGGCGAGGTGAAGCCGGTCGCCGAAGACGGCAGCAACCGCGAATAGAATGCCGAGCCCGTTGAGCAAGAGACGGACGGGGCCGGGCTTGCCGCTGTCCCCGCGCAGACGAAGTTGCAGCAGGAGAGCAGCGAGTCCGATGGCCGCGACCACGACCAGGGCCAGGGGGCTCATAAAGGCGCGACGGCTGGTGTAAATCACCACCAGGGCGAGCGCCAGCAGGAGAAAGGCGGCGGCAAAGACCGTCCAGCGGCGAGGCTTAGGCGCAGTGGCCGGGTTGGAAGCGGCGTCGGGCAAGGATTCCGTTCCAAGTTATACAGGGGCGGGGACGGCTTTTCAATCGACGTAGCTGGTGGGTCTCGAGAGGCACATGAATCGGAGCAGAACTCGACGATTGGGTGTTGTTCAACCTTAAAGGCCGGTCGCGAGGCTGCCGGTCCCCGCGAGCCACTCGGCATAGCGCGGGTCGCCGTTGTTCATGGCATAAAGGACGAGCTCGACTCGGGTTGAAACCCCCAGCTTCTCGAAGATCCGGAAAAGATATTTTTTGACGGTGTGCAAGCTGAGGTCGAGTTCAATGGCGATCTGCCGATTGCCCAATCCTTCGGCGACGAGAGCGACGACCTGCTCCTCCCGCGGCGTGAGCAGAACGCGGCCGCCGGCATTGAGCACGCGCAAAGACGGGACTTCCGAAATCATTTCGACAAGGTAGTTCAGTTGCTCGGTGTTGGCCCAGATCTGGCCCGCTGCCACGCGGAGCAGACACTTGCGCAAGACGCGCACATTGGCATCGGTGAGAGTGAAGATGCCGCGCGCTCCGGAACGAAAGGCCGTGACCACCAATTCACGGTTGCAGGATTCGACCAAAAGCACTTTCGGGATTCCCGGGTAGGCGAGGTGGACGCGGCGGACGGCAGCCACCGTTTCCGGCGCGCCGGCCTGGGAGTTCAGCGAGAGGAGCGCCACTCGCGGGGGCCGAGCGGCGATTGCCTGCAAAATCGCATCGGCATCCATTCTGCAGGTCGTGACGAAAAACTCGGGGTGACGGCGAAGCGCGCCAGCCAACAGCTGCGCCTGCATGCGATTGGAATCCGCCACTAGAACGCCCAGGGCGTTGGGCACGGCGGCGGATGTCGGACTCATGCCAGCACTCTCCGAAGACTCACTGGATGTCGCGATTGTAGGAACGGGAGAGGTTCTTCACAAGGAGATGACGCACAAAATCTGGTCGTTGCTCTCAAAATGGGAAAGGCAAATATCGCTCAGCTAGCGCTCTGCGCTCGGGGGTAGGCCTGTGGAAACGGAAATGTTGCAGCCGGGGACAAAACGACTGCTAAGGGGACGAACCTCGTTGTTTGGCGCGAATGCCAGGGCCGGCGGCGGGGTGATTTTCAGTCTGGGAAATTTTCAATCGTATATCTGTGATGCGGCAAACATGCAAGTCTACTTTTGTGGATAAGCCGAAAGAGGATAGTGCTGCAGAACCTCAGATCCGGTCACCGTTCGTCACTCTCATTGCATGGAGCTGAAAAGACGCCAGCAGGAAAGAATCCAAGAGAGTTGAGAGCGGAAAGACGACGGCCTACCTTCGTGTACGGAACTTCGCACGACTTGCCGGTTTTGATCCCAATCTCTAATTTTGCGCAATAAGGAAAAGGAGCTGGACAACAAGTGACTTCGGAAGAGCGAAACCTCGGAAAGCAGGGCGTGCGAACGCGCCAATGCAGGTTGGTGGCGCGATTCGTAGCCGCCTTGCTATTCGCTCTGCAATGTTGCTCGGCCGCCATCGCCCAGGTTGGCACAGTCCCAACCCCGGGCGAACTTCAGAAAGCCTCTCAGTCCAGCTTAACCGGGGTTGGAATGGGAGGCGAGATGGCGGCGACAAAACCCGGGGGAGCGGATGGCCTGGGAAACCCTTTGCTCGGAGGGGAGCGTCATCCGCTCTACCGGTTACAGGCAAGCGATGTAGTGGAAATCACTTTTACGGTGTCGCCGGAGTTTAATCAGACGCTGACCGTTCAGCCTGACGGTTATGTGATTCTCAAAGACGCTGGAATGGTCGAGGCCGAAGGGCTCGATCTGAATGCATTTCGTGAAGCGGTGCAGAAGGCATACCAGGGATACCTGCATGATCCGCTTGTAGCAGTGGCGTTGAAAGATTTCGAACGGCCCTACTTCATTGTGGGGGGGCAAGTCGGGAAGCCCGGCAAGTACGAGCTTAGAGCTGACATAACCGTGGCTGAGGCCGTGCAGATCGCGGGTGGGCTGACGCCGCTGGCGAAGCATTCCCAAGTCGTGCTTTTCCGGCGAATAAACGACGAGCTCACGGAGGCACGGCTGCTGAATCTGAAGAAGATGCTGAAAGAAGCGCACCTGAAAGAAGATGCACACTTACGGCCAGGGGACATGGTGTTCGTGCCACAGAATGAGATTTCGAAGATTGCCCGCTTTCTGAGCAAGCCGTCCGTAAACATGTATATGAGCCCCTCTGAGTTCTGAAGCCTTCACCTCTGTGCCAGACGAAAGCCCAATTCGCGGCAGCCGGCCGTCACTACCAACCACCCGGGAGCTGGCGATGGTGCTGTTTCGCCAGCGAAGAGCATTCATCTGGGCATGCGGGGTAGTGCTCCTGGGAGTCACGCTCTACTTGATCGCCGGAGACCGGTATCAGGCGGAAATGAAAGTCCTGGTGAGGCCGGGACGCGCCGATGCCCCGGTGAGCGCTCAGGAAAATGCTCCACTGGACCTGACGCGGCTGGCGATCAGCGACGAAGAACTGAACTCCGAGGTGGAACTGTTGCGCGATGACGAAGTCTTGCGCCAGGTGGTCGAGCAGAACAGTCTGGGCGGGCGGGATTGGTGGCATTTCCTGAGGCTCGGCGAAGGCCGGGCGCAGCGGGTGGAGCGGGAGGCTCGGCGGCTGGCGAAGAAGTTGCGAGTGGATCCGGTCAAGAAAACCGATCTGATTTCGATCCGCTATTCCTCAGGCGATCCACAGGTGGCGGCCCGTGTATTGAAGTCTCTGGCCAACGCCTACCTCGAGAAACATACGGTGGTACATCGTCCCGGGGGCGAGCTCTCTTTCTTTGAGCAACAAACGGCAGAAGCGCGCCGGCAGCTGGAAGAGGCGCAGCTCAAGCTGCTGCAGTTCGCAGAAGGGTACAAAGTAGTCGCGGCAGAACGAGAGCGCGATCTGGTCCTCGACAAGCTGAGCGATGTAGATGCCAGCGGTCGCCGAACACAGATTGATCTGGCGGAGACGCGGCGCCGAGTCCAGGAATTGGAGAGACAGTTGAGCCTGCTGCCCGAAAGGACAACCAGCCAACTGCGGACTGCTGACAATCCCGAGCTCCTCAAGGCGCTTAAATCGAGCTTGCTCGATCTGCAACTCCGGCGCACCGAGCTTCGCACCAAGTTCGAACCCAATCATCCGCTGGTGCAGGAGGTCGAGAGGCAGATTGCCCAGGCGGAAGCTGCGATTGCGGCTGAGAATGCGACCCCGGTTCGGGAGGAGACGACAGACCGAAATCCGCAGTACGAGTGGGCGAAGACGGAACTGGAGAAGGCCGAAGTGCAGTGGAAAGAGCTTGAGACGCGGGCGACGGCAACGGAGGTCCAGGAAAGCGCGTATCACGCGCTGGCGCAACAGCTCGGGGACGACGCCATTGCCCAGGACGACCTGATCAGCAGAGAGAAAGCCGCCGAAGAGAACTATCTCTTATATGTGAAGAAGGACGAAGAAGCGCGCATGGCAGACGCTCTGGACCAGCGCGGCATCGTCAACGTTGCCGTGGCCGAGGAACCGGTTGCGCCCGCGCTGCCGATCTGGTCGACGTGGGCAGTGCTGGTGGTGGGATTGTCGGCGGCGGGCCTGGCTGGCACCGGGGCGGCTTTTGCGGCCGACTATCTGGATCCGGCGTTTCGGACTCCGGACGATGTGCTGGCTTACCTGGAAGCACCGGTGCTTGCCTCGCTGCCCAGATACGTGCAGGGGAGGATATCCGCATGAGGGGCGATCTCATTCCCACAAGCCTGTCCCGTACATCCGAAGTGAGTCGCGACAACGGGGCTGAGTTCCGGACGCCGGACTCGGATCCTGAGATACGGAACGTAAGAACGGTGCGGGGGTGGGACCCGAAGAGTTTTGCTCGCGAACAGATCCGCGGGTTGGTGCGACAAGTCTTCTTCTCGAATGCCGTGCGGCCCGTGCGCCAGGTTGTGTTGAGCCCGGTAAACGCAGAGACCGAAGTGCGGAAGCTTTGCCGGAGCGTGGGAGAAGCCCTTGCGCGGGAAACGTCGTCCAGTGTGGCCGTGGTTGGGGAATTCCCTCGCGTGATTTCAGCCGGCGAGCAGCAACGTGATGAAAGTGGAGTGATGAAGAAAGAGATCATGCCACTGCATCGAATCGCGACCCGCCTGCAGGATAACCTCTGGCTCATTCCAAACGGAGCGCGCGACGAGGCTGGCGATTCGTCGCGGTCGCTGCATTCGTACCTCGGCGAAGTGCGCCGGGAGTTTGAGTACTCTGTGGTGCAGGGCCCGCCGGCGAGCGAATCAGACACCGCCACGATTATGGCGCAATTCGCGGATGGCATCATCCTGGTTCTCTCCGCAAGACATACGCGACGCGCCACCGCCCTCCAGGTCAAGAAAGCCCTGGAACAGGCGCAGGTGCGGATGATCGGAACCGTGCTGACCGAACGTACATTTCCAGTTCCGGAGGCGCTCTACCGCCGCCTGTAAGGGGGGAGCGCGCCGGAGCCCAAAGACTTGCGCGACAAATCGATCCTCACGAAACGGAATTGATGGCAAGTGTCCTCGCCCGTTCAAAATTCGAGGCCGACTGAAGGTTACACAGCCGACTGGGCAAGACTGATTCCCGGGGAAGTATCCGCGGTATGCGACGGCAAGAAAAGGCCGCGATCGGTGAAACGAACAGGTTCGCCGTCGCTCACGAGCTTTCCGAAGGAAGAGCCGGCGAGAGAGCGCTCGGGCGCGGTGGCTCAACTTTTGCCTGCGCCCATGCGGAGGGTGACGGCCTGGAGATGGGTGCGCTCAACAGCGGCCGATTTCGCATTGGTCGGATTGAACTGGCTGCTGGTGGGAGCATTGTTGGTTCCACTGCGAACGCTTTTTCCACGAGTACGGGTGTTCGCCTACGACGCAGGGCTCCCCGGCTCCCTTCTCGGAATCGCGCTGCTGAACGCTTCCCTCATCACGATGCTGATTTATACCGAGGGCTTATACGGCGAGCCGGGAGATTTGGGAAAACAAGGCCGGATTGTCGGGAAGTCCGTTCTGTTGGCAACGGCGTTGCTTACATTGGCCTACAGCCTGCAGGGCGCAACCTGGGCGGCGGACTCTTTGTTTTACGGGGTTGGCGTCCTCAACTTCGGCACATTGTGGACTTGGCGCCGGGTCAGCCAGCGTCACCGAACCAGCTCGGCGAACGTGCAAAACGTCCTGATTGTGGGCAGGAGCAGCGTCGGCCGCCGCGTGGCCTCCTACGTTGAAGAGCACCCGGAGGCAGGACGGGCATTCTGCGGTTTTCTGGATGACGAGCAGCCACTCGGCAACGGGGTCGTCGGTCGAGTCAACGAGTTGCCGCGCCTGGCCAGAGCCGGGTTCGTCGATGAAGTAATTCTGGCGGCGCCGCATGATGGGGAGTTGACGCGCCAGGTCCTGCGCGACGCGCAGCGTCTGCGGTTGAACGTGGAAATTATTCCTGAGCTATTCGGGCATCAGCCGAAGGAAGAAGAGATCGAACGCGTCGCCAATTTCCCTCTGATCTGCCTGCACTCGGAACGGCTGCCGGTCGCCGGATTGATCTTCAAACGCCTGCTCGACAGCATCGGAGCTGCGGTGGCGCTGATCCTGTTGTCCCCGTTATTGGCCGTCCTGGCAGGTCTTATCCGAGTAGATTCGCCGGGACCGGTCTTCTATCGCGCACCACGAGCCGGCCGGAAAGGAAAGCCCTTCCGCTGCTTCAAATTTCGCACGATGGTGAATAACGCGGATGCTTTGAAGGACGGGTTGCGGCAGAGCAATCAAAGATCGGGACCTTTCTTCAAGATGGTCAACGATCCACGCATCACCCGCGTAGGTCGATTTCTCCGGCGCTACAGCCTGGACGAACTGCCACAACTGTGGAATGTGTTGCGGGGAGAGATGAGCCTGGTGGGCCCTCGACCGCATCCTCTCGACGATCTTGCCGGATACGAGGTCAAGCATTTGGCGCGGCTCGACGTGACTCCGGGAATGACAGGCCTCTGGCAGGTGACGGCCCGGCGCGATCCATCCTTCGAACGAGGGATCGAACTTGATCGGCACTACATCCAAACCTGGAGCCTGAAGTCGGACCTCCGCATTCTGCTGCAAACTGCGCTGGTGGTTGTGCGAGGGAGCGGGGACTAATGGCCGCCGCTTCTCTGACAGAAACGAGACACCCTGGGCCTCTATTGGATGCAGGCGTCCGTGCAACGGAACTGCTGCTGTTTCCTCTGCGGTTGCTGATTTCCATTCCCACGCTTCTCTTCCTGGCTGCTTTGACCGCCATGCTGTTGCGCCATCCGGATGTCTCGTTCTACGAGATCGACCGCGTCGCATTTGGGCTGCTGGTTGTGGGCGTTGTGGGTCGGGCAGTGATCCGGCGCGAGCGCCTCTTGTTCGTGGAGCGCGCGAGCTTTCCCATGCTTGGCCTGACGCTGCTGGCGCTGGCAAGCACGATCGGGCAACCCTGCGATCACGAAGCGGGAAGCCTGCTGGCGGCGAAATTCATCGTGCCGTTCACATTGTTTCATCTTGCCGGACTTGTCTTCACCGGGGAACGAAGTTTTCGTTACTTCGAGATTTTTTGCCTGATCGTGCTGGCGTACTTGAGCTTCACCGCGATCGCATTCCTGGCGGGCGCCCACTCGCTCATCTTTCCGAGGTTCATTCTGGACGACAGCCTGGGATTCCATGCCGATCGCGCACGCGGGCCTCTGTTGCAGGCGGTCGCGAATGGCGTCTCGCTGAACCTGCTGGGGTTGGTGGTCCTGCATGCTTACCAGCGGGGAAGCGTCCGCGGGCTGAAAGTGGTGGTGTTGCTGGCAGCGCTGCCGCTGGCGATTGTGGCGACGATGACGCGTGCGGTATGGCTGTCGTTCGCGGCAACAGTAGTGGCGACGATTTTTCTATCACGCAACCGGGCAGTGCGGCGCGCCTGCGTAGCCTTTGCCCTGGCGGCCGCGGTCGTGTTGGCGTTGACGAGTTCGACCGAACTCAGCCGGACGCTTGCCGAGCGGCTGGAGGAACGCGGTCCGCTGGACTACCGGGCGGCGGTGTATGCGGGTGGCTGGCAGATGTTCCTGGAGCGTCCCTTGATGGGTTGGGGCTTTCACCAAATGCCGGCGCAGCTGCCGAGATTCGTCAGCGGCTACAACGAAAAGGTTTTGTATCCACACAACACGTACCTGGAATTGCTGGTCGAGCAGGGCCTCGCGGGATTCGGACTCTACCTCTGGTTGATGTGGGAATTGTGGCGGCTGCGCCGGCCCGGAAGGCATCGGCGGCAAGCCGGAGGATTCCTTGACCCACAGTTTTATCGGCTGTGGCCGATTGTGCTCGGAATCTATTGGATCAACGCGGCGGTGGTGGTGATGAGCTACCAGTTCGTGAACGGATTGCTGTTCACGATGGCGGGGATGCTCGCTGCCGAGAGAAGACGCGGGGAGGCATTCGAGCGATGCTGACCGTTGCCTATCTGGCCAATCAGTTTCCTTCCCCTGTCGAGCCATATGTGGCAGATGAGATCGAGGAACTCGAGCGGCGGGGTGTGCGGGTCATTGCTGGGAGCATGCGGAGGGCAGCGGACGCAGGCGCCGCAGAAATTGTGCTTCTACCGCTCTCACCGAGAGTGCTGCCGCGAGCGGTTTGGCTGTGCTTCCGGGAATGGATGCTGATTTCTCCGTTGATTGCGCGGGTTCTGTTTCGGGGGCGGGAGAGCCCTTTGCAGCGCGCCAAAGCGCTGTTGCACACCTTGCTCGGAGCCTGCTACGCCGTGCGCTTGGAGAAGATGGGCGTCGACCATATCCACGCCCACCATGGATATTTCGGATCTTGGGTGGCGATGGTGGCGGCGCGTTTCCTGGGGACGGGATTCAGCATGACCCTGCACGGATCCGACCTGCTTTTGCGCGCCAGCTACCTCGACGTGAAGCTCGCTAACTGCGCATTTTGCCTGACCGTTTCGGAGTACAACCGGCGGTACATCGCTGAGCATTATCCGGATGTGCAGCAGCAGAAGGTTTTCGTCTCCCGGCTTGGAGTCGAGACCGCTGAGCCGGAGGCGATTCCACGCGATCGGAATATCGCTAAGTTTGCCATGCTGGCGGTTGGACGGCTGCATCGAGTGAAAGATCATGCCTTCCTGATCCGCGCCTGCGCCCAGTTGCGAGCGAGCGGTCTCAATTTCGAGTGCCCGATTGCCGGCGAGGGACCGGAACGACGCCGTCTGGAGTTCCTGATTCGACGATATAGCCTGGAGAACCAAGTAATCCTCCTCGGGCATGTGCCTCGTGAGCAGATGGATTCGTTGTACAGAAGGTCCGATCTTGTGGTGCTCACCAGCCGCAGCGAGGGAATTCCTCTGGTTTTGATGGAGGCGATGTTGCGAGGCAAGGTCGTGCTGGCGCCTGCGATCACCGGAATCCCGGAACTGATAGTGCCGGGAAGAACCGGTTTTTTGTACGAGTGCGGATCGCAAGCCGATTTCGTGGCCCGGGTGCTGTACCTGCATTCTCTGCTTTGCAAAGAAACAGATCGCCTTAAGGACTCTTCCGTTTTATGGGCGAGCCGGACCATCGACTGGGTTCGGCACGCCGCCCAGGTGCAGGTGCGGCATGGCTTTGATCGCAAGAAGAACCTGGAATCATTCGCAGACCTATTCATAAACGCGGTAAGACCGGCCAGGAGCAATCTTGATGAGGATCCTCTATTGCAACAAGTACAACTATCCTTTCAGCGGCACCGAAGTGTACCTGTTCGAATTGATGGAGTTGATGCGGGGGCAGGGGCACGAAGTAGCGCTGTTCTCGATGGCTGACGATCGAGGAGAACCGACTCACTACGACCGGCATTTCGTGCCGCATATTGACTTCAAGCAGAGATCCGGTGTTTGGCCAGGAGCGGTCCAAGCCGTGCATGCGGTCTATTCTCGCGATGCAAGAAGGCGGATGCGTGCCATGATCCGGGATTTTCGTCCGGACGTCGCGCATGTACGAAACATCTATCACCATCTGACACCGTCAATTCTGTGGGAGCTGAAAAAGCAGGATATTCCCGTTCTGTATCACATCAATGATTTCAAGCTGCTTTGCCCCAGCTACAATCTGGTCGCAAAAGGGCAGCCATGCGAAGCCTGCCGGGGAGGGAAATTCTGGCATGTGCTGCGTCCGCAATGTTATCCGGGGATGGGGGCGCGTGCGACCCTGGCGGCCGAAGCCTACCTGCATCGCTGGCTGGGAACTTATCAGAAATGCGTTGACCTGTTTCTTGCGCCGAGCCAGTTTGTCCGCGACAAGTTCATGGAACACGGCTGGGACACGAAAAAGTTTGAGGTTCTGCCGCATTTCCAGAAAACTCGGGAAGTTCCTCAAGCAACCGCGGACGAGAATGCGCCAGTGCTGTATTGCGGACGGCTTTCCGCCGAGAAGGGGATCGGGGACCTGCTGCATTCCATGCGGCGAGTCCCCGAAATGCGGCTGGTTATTGCCGGAGAGGGACCGCAGCGCGAGCCGCTGCAAAGGATGGCCTCGGCGCTGGGCCTCTCGAATGTCGAGTTTCTGGGACACGTCGGAGCGGCGGAGCGCGATGAGCTGATTGCAAAGTCCAGGTTCACGGTCATGCCGTCGCACGCTTACGAGACATTCGGAAAATCCATCCTCGAGTCCTATGCGGAAGCTCGGGCGGTGGTGGCGTCGGATGCGGGATCCCGTCGCGAACTCGTCCATGAAGGCGAAACCGGGTTTTTATACAACATGGGGGATTCGGCAGCTCTGGCCGCCAAACTGGTGGAACTGGGTTCGCGCCCTGAGCTCGCCGAACGAATGGGACGCGCAGGCCGCACTCTCGTCGAACGTCACTACAGCCCGGCGGCTCACTACGAGAAACTATTGAATCTGTACACGGGCCTGGCCGCTCGACAGCGGAAGCATCATGATCTGGTCGAGACGACGGAAGCGCCTCCGTGGGAGCGGTCCCGCGGTCGCCTTCGAGTGGCCGAGAATGTGAATTCGTTTGCCGGCGAAGGTCGCAAACTTCGAGTGGCATTCATTGGCGGGCGCGGTGTGATTTCGAAGTACAGCGGCATCGAGACGTACTACGAAGAGGTGGGCAAGCGCCTCGCCGGCATGGGACACGAGGTCACCATATATTGCCGGAACTATTTCACTCCGAAGCTGGCCGAGAGCGACGGCATGCGTCTCGTGCGGTTACCCACGATCCGGTCCAAGCATCTGGAGACCGTAGTGCACACGATGCTCAGCACCTTACATGCTCTGACGCGCCGATACGACGTTGTGCACTATCATGCGCTGGGCCCGGCGCTGTTTTCGTTTCTCCCCCGCCTGGCCGGCATGAAAACGGCGGTGACGGTTCAAGGCCTGGACTGGCAGAGGCGGAAATGGGGACGATTGGCTTCGGCGGTGCTGCGGTTGGGAGAGCGGGCCTCGGCGAAGCTGCCGAATGCAACCATGGTGGTTTCTCAGGTTCTGCAGCAGCGCTATCGCGAGGCGCACGGGATCGAGGCGTTCTGCGTTCCCAATGGCGGCATCGTGCGCGAACGGAGCAACCCGGCAAAGGTTTTCGACTGGGGAATCGAGCCCGGGAAATATGTGCTGTTTCTGGGAAGGTTCTCGCCGGAGAAAGGCTGCCATCTGCTGGTCGACGCTTTTGAAAAGCTGGAAACCGACGTCAAGCTGGTATTGGCTGGGGCTTCCAGCTACTGCGATGACTACAGCCGGGAGTTGCGAACGCATGTTTCGGAACAGATTCGAGTGCTCGACTGGGTTGGGGGCGCAGATCTAGATGAGCTCTTGACGAACGCCATGCTATTCGTGCTGCCTTCAGATCTGGAGGGCCTGTCCCTGGCGTTGCTTGACGCCATGGGAGCAGGGCTGTGCGTGGTGACCAGCGATGTTCCGGAAAATCGCGAAGTGGTCGAGGGAGCAGGATTTACCTTCCAGCGCGGCAACGTTTCCGACCTGAGGGAGCGGCTGCGTTTCCTGATCGCGAATCCGGCCGTGCGCGAAGCCGCGGGCAGGGCGGCCCGACGGCGGATCCAGGAGCGCTATCCATGGCCGCAAATCGCTTTGGATATTGAACGCGCCTACTACCAGATCCTGGGATGGGCCGGTGGCTCGCAGTTGCCGGAGAAAAGGCCGAGCGGAAGAGTCATCGAAGAAAAAAGGGGGCTGCGGGCAGGATAAGCTGCGGGCAGGAATACCGGCCGGGGGATCACGGCCAAGCCCTGAAAAGCTGCTTTCTCTTCAAAATCAGTCAGTGCGTGAGCCGGGGACGGGCGAAGCTCGTCCCTTTTTTATTACAATCAAGTGCCCGCCGGACAGCGCCGGTTTTCAAGGCTGATCCGCGGCGGCCCTTCTCCATGCAAAACACGTTGCTTGTTACCGGCGGTGCGGGATTCATCGGGTCCAACTTCATCCTGCAGAGAATGCAGGCTGGGGATGCCGCAATCGTGAATCTGGATAAGCTCACATATGCCGGGAATGTGCGCAACCTGGAGAGCGCCTCCAACGATTCGCGATACCAGTTTGTGCACGGGGATATTGGCGACCGAAGCCTGGTCCGGCAGTTGCTGGAGAATCGTCAGCCGCGTGCCATCGTTCATTTTGCCGCGGAAAGTCATGTGGATCGGTCCATTCGCGGTCCGGATGATTTTATTCGGACCAATGTCGACGGAACATTCTCGTTGCTAGAAGAGACGCGAGCCTACTGGGCAGCGCTGGCCTCCGCCGATCGTGAGCAATTCCGCTTTCTCCATGTATCCACCGACGAAGTCTTCGGCTCGCTCGGGCCCGGCGATCCCGCCTTCAGCGAAACGACCCCGTATGCTCCAAACAGCCCCTACGCGGCGTCAAAAGCTGCGTCCGATCACCTGGTGCGCGCTTACCACCATACCTACGGGTTGCCGGCCGTTACCACGAATTGCTCCAACAATTACGGACGTTTCCAGTTTCCCGAGAAGCTGATTCCGTTGATGATCCTGAATGCGAGAGACGGCAAGCCGTTGCCCGTATACGGCGATGGGAAGAATGTCCGCGACTGGCTTTACGTGGAGGATCACTGTACGGCGATCGCAACTGTCTTGCAGCGTGGGCGTCCGGGCGCGACCTATAACGTTGGCGGTTGGAATGAAAAGCCCAACATCGAGATTGTCGCGACGATCTGCGATTTAGTGGATGAGTTCACGCCGCGGCAGGGAGCGCCGAGGCGAGATTTGATCACCTTTGTGAAAGACCGTCCGGGGCATGACCGCCGCTATGCCATGGACGCGCGCAAAATCGAACACGAGCTGGGCTGGAAGCCGAAGGAGACGTTTGAGAGCGGCATCCGAAAGACGGTTCGCTGGTATCTTGAAAACCAGGAGTGGGTGCGAGAAGTAACCAGCGGATCGTACCGCCAGTGGATCGCCACCCACTATTCCGGGGCTTCTGGATCATGACAGACAGCACGCGCTACAAAGGCATCATTCTCGCTGGAGGCTCGGGGACGCGGCTCTATCCTGCAACCCAGGCCATGGGGAAGAGTCTGCTACCCGTCTACAACAAACCGATGATTTACTACCCGCTGTGCACGTTGATGCTGGCGGGTATTCGCGACATCCTGGTGATCTCGACTCCGGAGGATGTCCCCAAATTTCAGTTGCTGTTGCGCGATGGCCGCCAATATGGCATCCGATTGCAGTATCAGGTGCAACCGAAGCCTGAGGGGATCGCACAAGCCTTCCTGCTGGCAGAAGAATTCCTTGCCGGGAGTCCGTGTGCGCTGGTGCTCGGAGACAATATTTTTTACGGGCACGATCTGGTGAGCGATCTGCGGGAGGCCGCGGGCAAGACTCGAGGGGCCCGGGTGTTCGCTTATCCGGTGCACGATCCCGAACGCTACGGCGTGGTGGAATTCGATGCGGGAGGGCGAGCGCTCAGCATCGAAGAAAAGCCCGCGCAGCCGAAGTCCCGATACGCGGTCACGGGCCTCTATTTTTATGACGAGCGAGTTGTTGAAATTGCGAAGTCGTTGAAGCCCAGTGCCCGCGGCGAACTCGAGATTACTGACGTAAACCGGTCGTACCTCAAGACGGCGGAACTCGAAGTCGTGGTGATGGGCCGCGGCATGGCATGGCTCGATACCGGCACGCATGAATCGCTGATGGAAGCCTCGCTCTACATTCAGGCGATCGAGAAAAGACAAGGTCTGATGGTGGCTTGTCCGGAGGAGATCGCCTATCGTTCCGGCTACATCAGCGCGGCAGACGTGGAGAAGATGGGCATCGCAATGAAGAACAACAGTTATGGCGCTTACCTGTTGCAGCTCTTGCAGGAGAGAGTCTTCTGAGGATCCCTCCATCTCTGTTGATTCTCGTAAACTGGATCCGGTAGCGTGCAAATGAAGAAAATCCCCACATCTTTGCCCGGTGTTTTTGTGCTGGAACCACGCGCGTTTGGCGACGATCGAGGCTTCTTTCTGGAGAGCTACAACGAACGCGAGTTTGCGGAACTGGGCATTTTCGACCATTTCGTACAAGACAATCATTCCTACTCGCAGAGGGACGTTCTTCGCGGGCTGCACTATCAGATCCGGCAAGCGCAGGGAAAACTGGTGCGGGTGGCGGCGGGTGAGGTGATCGATGTCGCGGTCGATCTGCGCCGCAGTTCGCCGCACTTCGGCAAGTGGGAATCGGTTCGCTTGTCCGGAGAGAACAAGCGGATGCTATGGATTCCCCAGGGATTTGCCCACGGATTTCGCGTCGTTTCAGATACGGCGCATGTGCTGTATAAAGCGACCGACTATTACGCTCCGGAACACGAGCGGACGCTTCTGTGGAATGACCCGGTCCTGAACGTAAAGTGGGAACTCCACGGAGCGCCGATCCTTTCGGCCAAAGATCAGCGAGGCGCCTTGCTGCGCGATGCAGAAACCTTCGAATGAGCGTGGAGGGGCTCACGAGATGAAAGTCCTGGTTTTCGGCGCCTCTGGCCTGCTCGGCAAAGCCCTTATGCGGGAATGGCGTCAGGATGACCTTGTGGGCGTTCGTGCGCGCGACGCCGATATTCGCGATCTTGCACGCGTCCAGAGTGTCGTGGAGAAGGCGAGTCCGGCGTGGATTGTTTTGGCGGCGGCCTATACCGATGTTGACGGATGCGAAGCACATCCGGAGCTCGCATTCGCGGTAAATCGGGATGGCGCGGTGAACGTTGCGCAAGCTGCAAAAGAGAACAGCGCCAAGCTGTTGTTCCTGAGCTCGGATTACGTGTTTGATGGCAGCAAAGCCTCGCCCTACGAGGTAGACGATCCGAGAAATCCCAGGAGCGTCTACGGACGGACCAAGGCTGAAGCCGAAGTACGGCTGCTCGAAGTGCTCCCGGAGTGTTGTATTGTGCGTACTTCGTGGTTATTCGGCGTCGGAGGCAAGTGCTTCCCCGATACGATTCTGAAACTGGCAGGGCAGCGCCCGGCGCTGGATGTAGTGGATGATCAGCGCGGCTGCCCGACCCATTCCGTCGATCTGGCGGGCGCGATCGCGCAGTTGTGCCGGAAGAATGCCTCGGGAATTGTCCACGCGACCAACACCGGCGACTGCTCATGGTTCGAATTTGCCCGGGAGATTCTGAAAGAAGCGAAGCTCTCAACCGAGGTGCGACCGGTCAGTTCCCGGCAAATGGCGCGCCCGGCGCCGCGCCCCGCGTATTCGGTTTTATCACCCAGAAGCCTGCGGAAGTGGGAAGTTGCAATGCCGCCATGGCAGGATGCTCTGGTCCGTTACCTTGCCGAACGGACTCCGTAGCTCTCATTACTTCGGTAACACGTAGGGACCAGCCGGGAACCATACAATTCCAGCCGTGGGGAGTTCTTCGCTCCAACGAGGACGGGCGTGGATCATCGCCGCGTGCGCCATCGTGTGCGCGCATGGATCCCTGTCCCTGTTTGCTCCGCGCGGTTTCCCGCTTACAGCCTTCGGCGACATTCTGCAAAACATTGTTTTGCTTGGGGCTACGATCGTCTTCCTCTTCAACGTGAAGACAGCATCCCCTAAAGCCCGTCTTTTCTGGGGCCTGATGGGACTCGGACTGGGGATGTGGCTCGCATCGCAGGTCATGTGGACGTTTGTCGAGGTGATCGAGCGCCATGAAGCTCCGAATCCATTTGTCGGTGATGTCATCCTCTTTCTGCACATTGTGCCGATGATGGCCGCCGTCGCCGTGCAGCCGCACGTAAAGCGGGATGAACGGACACTGCGCGCAGGGTCTCTCGATTTTGCCTTGCTGCTTATCTGGTGGATGTTTCTGTACTTGTTTGTAGTGATCCCTTGGCAGTATGTGCATCCGGTCGAGTCGGTGTATGGCAGAAGCTTTGATCTGCTCTACGTCAGCGAAGAACTGGTGCTTGCCGGCGGCTTGTTTCTGGTGCAACGACGCAGCCACGGCACCTGGAAGAACATCTACCGCCAGTTGATTGCGGCCACGTTGCTCTACTGCATTGCCTCGCTGGTGGCCAGCGAAGCCATTGATCTGCATGTCTACTACACTGGAAGCCTATTTGACGTGCCTCTTGTCGCGGCCATGCTGTGGTTTGTGCGGATCGGATTCCTGCCCCGGGAAGCTGCGGCTGAGGTGCAGGCCGAAGACACGCCTGTGCGAGGCTATGGGATCTGGAAGGCGCGGCTGGCGATGTTAGCTGTGTTTCTGACGCCGCTGATGGTGGCGTGGGCGCAGTTTGCCGGCGATGTTCCGCAGCGAGTCCGTACGTACCGGATTTTGCTGATCGTCGGCGCCATGGTCGTGATGGGCGGCCTGGTCATCCTGAAGCAGCATTTACTCGACAAAGAGTTGCTGAGCCTGTTGCGGCTGACCCGCCATAATCTTGACGAGATGTGCCGAATGAAGGATGAGCTCGAGAACAAAGAGCAGTCGCTCCGCTGGCACAGTCTGGAACTGCAGCGGAAGAATCTGGAACTCCAGGAAATCTCGTTCACAGACGTTCTCACCGGCGTGTGGAATCGGCGCTATCTGGAAGAAATCATCACTGCCGAAGCCGGGCAAGTGCTGCGCAATTATCAGCGCGCTCGCGGCGGCGACATCCGAAAACTGGATCACCGGGATCTTGTTTTCATCATGGTGGATGTCGATTTCTTCAAAGAGGTGAACGATCTCTATGGCCATCCAGCGGGCGACCGGCTTCTGCAGTTAGTGGCGGAACGGCTGGCGCTGGTGGTTCGCAAATCGGATGTGCTGGTGCGCTGGGGCGGGGAGGAATTCCTGATCATGAGCCGCTCGACCGATCCCGGCGGGACACCGGCATTCTGCAGCCGAATTCTGGAAGTCATGGCGCAGGAAGACTTTGATCTTGGCCACGGCATCCGAGTGCACAAGACATGTTCGGTGGGATGGGCGGCTTATCCCTGGTTCCGTGGCGCGTTTGAAGCGATTTGCGCGGAGGAATCGATCGTGCTGGCCGACGCCGCCCTGTACCGGGCGAAGCAGATGGGCAGGAACATGGGCATCGGGTTTATCGCGAGCGACGCTGCCGCCAGGAAGGCGGAGACCATTACCCTGGCCGCGGTTCAAGAAACAAATTCTGTTTTAGTGCGGATCGTCAGCACCGAATGCCCCATCACCAGAGATCAGCCAGCCATCGAACTTGAAAGCGAATCGCCACTCAAAAAGTCGAGACTCTAGTCAACTCGTCAGAAATGGATTTCCCGCCGCGCAATTCCGGCCGGCCGCTTGACCTCATTAAGCGGCTTGGCTACAGTGAATGCCGGCATTAACCACGAGGCAATTCCATCGATGAACGCTAAGAATCCGATACGCAAGGCGGGACTCAAACAGAAAGCGCAACTGATGTCGGCGTCTGAAATTGAACGCACCCTGGTGCGGCTGGCCTACGAGATCGTAGAGAAGAACGGCGGAGTTGACGGTCTAGGGTTGGTCGGCATTCGACGGCGCGGAGTGCCTTTGGCGGAGCGCTTGGGAAAAATCATCACGAGAATCGAGAATGCCAAGGTTCCGGTGGGTACTCTCGACATCACGTTTTATCGCGACGACCTCTCCACGCTCGGACCCAAGCCGGTCGTGCAGAAGAAAGCGATTGGGTTCGAAATCGAGGACAAAAATATTGTGCTCGTGGACGATGTCCTCTTCACCGGCCGGACCACGCGCGCCGCGTTGGATGCCTTGTTCTCTCATGGCCGCCCTCGCCGGGTGCAGTTGTGTGTACTGATCGACCGCGGGCACAGGGAGATTCCGGTTGAGGCGACGTTCGTCGGCCGCAACGTGCAGACCACCATGAACGAAGTCATTGAAGTGAAGCTCACTGAGATTGACGAGGCGGAGAAAGTTCTGTTGATGGAAAAATAGAGCGGGATCGATTGCACATCAGGGTTGCGGACAAAAATCAAGGACGGCGGAATGCAACCGCCGTCCTTTAATGGTTTCAGCCGGAAACTAGCTCAGGCGAGTGCAGACCGCCTTGGTCTGAGTGTAGAGGTTGAGCACATCGTGGCCCATCTCACGGCCCCACCCGGACTGCTTGTAACCTCCGAAGGGCAGAGCCGCGTCGAAGATGTTATAGCAGTTGATCCATACCGTGCCGGCGCGAAGCTGTTCGGCGGTGCGATGCGCCTTGCTGATGTCGCGAGTCCAGACGGCAGCCGCGAGCCCGTACGCGCTGTTATTGGCGCGAGGAAGAATTTCCTCGGGATCGGTGAAGGGCATTGCCGTGACCACGGGCCCGAAGATTTCCTCCTTGACGACTTTCATGTTCTCGCTGGTATCGACCAGTACGGTGGGTTCGACGAAATATCCCCGATCGCCTGCCTTGTGTCCTCCGACGACGGCCTTGGCGCCCTCAGAAAATCCGGCTTCGAGATATCCGCACACGCGTTGCAGTTGTTCCTCAGAGACCAGCGGTCCCATCTGCGTATCCGGGTCGAGGCCGGAGCCGACCTTAATCTTCTTGGCTTGCTGGGCGACGCCCTCCACGACCTGATCGTAGACGGCTTTCTCCACATAGAGCCGGGAGCCGGCGCAGCAACACTGACCGTGGTTGAAGAAAATCGCGCTCGCGGAACCGGGAATGGCGGCTGCCAGATCGGCGTCCTTGAAGACAACGTTGGGCGACTTTCCGCCTAATTCGAGCGAGACTTTTTTCAGATTTCCGGCAGCCGCGTGGACGATCAACTTGCCCACCTCGGTCGACCCGGTGAAAGCGATCTTGTCTACATCAGGATGAGCCGCCAGAGCGGCGCCGGCGGTTTCGCCATATCCCGGGACAACGTTGACTACGCCGTCGGGGAATCCGGCTTCGGTGATAAGTTCGCCGAGACGCAGGGCGGAGAGCGGGGTTTGCTCGGCAGGCTTCAGAACAACCGTGCAGCCGGTCGTCAACGCCGGACCGAGTTTCCACGCCGCCATCAACAAGGGGAAATTCCAGGGAATGACCTGCCCCACCACGCCCACGGGCTCCCGCAAGGTGTACGCCAGATAACGAGCCTTCGGCGTGTACGGGACAGAAAGCGGGATCGTATTGCCCTCGATCTTGGTCGCCCATCCCGCCATGTAGCGGAAGAGATCGATGGCGAGGGGGACGTCGGCGGCTCTGGCCACAGCGAGAGGCTTGCCATTATCGAGGCTCTCAAGGTAAGCAAATTCCTCAAGGTGTTTTTCCAGGAGATCCGAGAGCTTCCACATCAAGCGGCTGCGCTCGGCTGCAGAGATTCTGCGCCAGGGGCCGTTGTCGAAGGCATTGCGAGCGGCCTTTACAGCTTCGTCGATATCTTCTCGGTCTCCCTCTGCGACCTGCGCCAGCACTTCGCCGGTGGCGGGGTTGTAGGTGGGAAAGGTCTTGCCCGATAAGGCGCCGACCCACTTGCCATTGATCAGCATTTTTCTCGGTTTATCGATGAACTCGGCGACGAGCGGATGAATCTGTGGGGAAACTGCGATGCCCATAACTCCTCCTGATTGAGACACTTTGAAGAGAAAAATATGCCGAGCGGACGAAAGTAAGTTAGGTTCATGCTAGCGCTGACCGAGGCCAAATGCAACGCCAGAACGAATCCGGCAAATCGATTTCTTCGATACCCTATTCGCCGTAGGGAACCCAGATATTTTTTACTTGCGTGGCGTGCTCGAGAAACCAGCGTCCCTCAGCGTGTTTGGCGTCGAACCAGTCGATCCTTCGTCCTTCATTGGTCCAGACTTGCTTGAGATTTCCAATCGACGCAGCCTTGGCCGCGGCCACCGTGGCGTCCTCACCACAGCACCACACCGCATCAACGCCATCGTGCTCAGCGAGGGTTTTGAGAAGTTGCGACACGTATCCCGTGACAATGTTGATCGCGCCTCCCGGCACGTCGCTCGTTTCAAACAGTTGATAGAGGTCGCCGGCGATCAGGAGATAACGTTCCGAGGGGACGGCTACGACCGTGTTGCCTACTGCCAGCAGGGGCATGACGAGAGATATAAATCCCAGCAACGGCACTTCATCCGGACAGATCACGCCGACTGTTCCGATGGGCTCATTCATCGCGATCGCGATATTGCGGAATGGGGGGTTGTGAACGGCGCCGTCGAATTTGTCGGCCCACGCCGCATAGGAGAAGATGCGCTCGATTCCCGTTTCAACTTCCGCGGCCGCCTGCTTCTCGCCCACGACCGCTGACAACCGACTGGTGATCTGCTCCCGGCGTTGAGCCAGATTTTCCGCGCAATAGTAGAGAACCTGGGCCCGATTGTGCGCGGTTGCTTTTGCCCAAGCATCGGCCTTGCGTGCGGCTTCCACCGCGTTGCGGATGTCTTTGCGATTGCCCAGAGGAGCTTCGCCCAGCAAGAGTCCATCGGGCGAGCGCACTTCCATGCTGTATCCGGAATCGGGGCGAACCTGTTTGCCGCCGATGTAGAGCTTGACGGTGCGATCGATGGCGGGCGTGCTGCTATCCTGTTTTTCGATCAACATCGGCTTTCCCGCGGGGGTTGACGGCGTCAGCTTCGGAGCATGCTTGAACCAGGCTGGCTCCATGTACTCAAGCAAGCCCTCCGGGCCTCCCTCGCGGCCAAAGCCACTCTCTCGGTATCCGCCGAAGCCGCATGCGGCATCGAACAGGTTCGTACAGTTGACCCAGACGACCCCGGCCTTCAGTTGTGCCGCCACCTGCAAGGCAACGTTGATGTTCTCGCTCCATACGCACGATGCCAGGCCATAAACGGTATTGTTGGCGAGTTCGATCGCTTCGTGAGGAGTTCGAAATGTCATGGCGGCGAGAACCGGGCCGAAGATTTCCTGCTGCGCAACGATCGAGGTGGGATGAACGTTGCTCAGGAGAGTCGGCGGATAGTAGAAGCCTCGGACGGGCAAAGTTACTTGCGGCTGCCAGCAAGTCGCGCCTTCGGCGATTCCCTGCGCCACCATGCGTTGAATTCGGTCCAACTGCACGCGGGCGACGATGGCGCCGATATCGATCGCCTTGTCCAGAGGCGGACCAATGCGCAGGCTGCTCATCCGATTCTGGATCTTCGCGATGAGCGGCTCAGCGATGCTTTCCTGCATCAGCAGGCGCGAGCCGGCGCAACAGACTTGCCCTTGATTGAACCAGATTCCATCAACCAGGCCTTCGACGGCGCTGTCGAGGTCGGCGTCGTCAAAAATAATGAACGGGGACTTGCCTCCCAATTCGAGCGACAGACGTTTGTGGCTGGCGGCGGTGGCGCTGCGAATCGCGCGTCCCACTTCGGTCGAGCCGGTGAATGCGATCTTGTCGACATCGGGATGTTTGACCAAGGCTTCGCCTGTTGAACCATCTCCGGTGACGATGTTGACCACTCCATTGGGAATGCCGGCCTCCTGGCAAAGTTCGGCAAAAACGAGTGCAGTGAGCGGAGTAAATTCGGCGGGCTTCAAAACGACCGTATTGCCCGTGGCCAGGGCCGGCGCGATTTTCCATGCAAGCATCAGCAGCGGGAAATTCCATGGAATGATCTGACCAACAACGCCGCAAGGCTCGTGGTCAGGAAATTCCTGTTCCAGCAATTGCGCCCAGCCGGCGTGGTAATAGAAGTGCCTTGCAACCAGGGGAATGTCGATGTCCCGGCTTTCACGGATGGGCTTGCCGTTATCCATGCTTTCGAGCACGGCAAGAAGTCTCGAATGCTTTTGCACGAGGCGAGCCAGGGCGTAAAGATAACGCGCGCGGGCATGAGGAGTGAGGGCGCGCCAGCGCGCCGACGCGGCACGCGCCGCACGGACGGCTGCATCGATATCGGCAGCACCCCCTTGTGCCACCGCGGCAAGTTTCTCCCCCGTTGAAGGATCGAGCGTGTCGAAGTATTCGCCGGCAGCCGGAGCCTGCCACGCGCCATCGATGAACAACTCAAACCGCCGGTTGTGACGATCGAGCCAGGCTCCCGCTTCTTTTGGATCCTCCGGCGCGGGGCCGTAGTCCATGGTGGCGAACTTTTCTGCGATGCTCATCTGGTTCCTGGTTTCGAGTCTGAGGGTTCAAAATCTGCGTTCATGCAATCGGATGCCGATAATCGGCGGAGTACCGTCCTGTCGCGTGATGTTCGAGTTGCCTCTCGATATCGCCCAGCAAGCCGCTTACGCCGAAGCGAAATAAGTCAGCGCGCATCCACGGCAGGCCGAGTTCTTCCTTCATCATGGCGAGCCAGTCGAGGGATTGCTTGGCGCTGCGGATTCCTCCTGCCGGCTTGAAGCCGACGGCCATCGCAGTCTCCTGCGCGTACTCACGAATCGCGCGCACCATCACCAGGCTCACCGGAAGGGTCGCGTTCACCGCTTCTTTCCCGGTGGACGTCTTGATGAAATCAGCGCCCGCCATCATCGCGACCAGGCTGGCTCTGGACACGTTGCGCAACGTCTGCAGATCGCCGGTGCCCAGAATGACTTTCATATGAGCTGTTCCGCAGGCCTGCTTGAAAGCCGCGATTTCGTCATAGAGCGCTTGCCAGCGTCCGCTGAAAACGTGAGCGCGGGTGATGACCACGTCGATCTCATGGGCCCCTGCCTCCGCCGATCTGCGAATCTCCGTGACCCGCTCGGTCAGTGGCGAAAGCCCCGCCGGGAATCCGGTGGAAACGACGGCGACGCGAATTCCTGTGCCTTCGAGCGCGCTCAAAGCCGTCTCGATGAACGTGTGATAGATGCAGACCGCGGCGACCTGAATGCCGAGTTCCGCGGTGCCAAGCTTCTCAACCAGATCTTGCTGGATCGGTTGTCTCGCTTTTGCGCAAAGCCGGCGTACGCGCTCGTCGGTATCATCGCCGGAGAGCGTGGTCAGGTCCATGCAGGTAATCGCGCGCAGAAGCCACGCCGCCTGCCACTCCTTCTTCACGGTCCGGCGCGCGGTGTGAGTCTGAGTGCGGCGTTCGACCGCACTCGTGTTTACTCGAACGTCCTTGACCCAATTCAGGTCGAGCGGGATGCCGGAATTCCGTTGCAGCGGACGCCCTTCCAAAACCGCAACCGCAGAGGTCGCCCCCGGGTCGCCATTGGCAACCACGCTGCTGGGCCGCAGGTTGGGACGACTATTTTGAGGGATCAATTCCGCCTCGATCGGGCCTCCAGCGCAAGGCTGAGAAACGTGGTTTGTATTGTACGGCAAGCCGTTGTCGGAACGCACAGCGCCGCGCCCGCACCCTCAACGATGCAAGAAAAAGCCTGGGAGATGCGGCAAAAGGGTTACAATGGCGCACGATTTGGCGCAGGTTGGCGCCACTTCGAAGCCGGTCTGACTCGTTTCTCAAATGCCGAATCGAAACCTCTCTGCAGCAACCCGAAAGAAGCTGGAACAGGCGGCAGCGAAAGTAATGCGGAATGCGCACGCTCCCTACTCGGACTTCCATGTGGGCGCTGCGATTCTGTTGACGAATGGCAAAGTCTTTTCCGGCTGTAACGTCGAAAACGCCTCTTATGGCATGACCAACTGCGCGGAACGGACGGCGATTTTTTCGGCGGTTGCCGCACTGGGTCCGAAGATCGAAATCCGCGCTGTCGCCGTGACCAATGATCATGGCGTTGCTTGTTCGCCATGCGGCGCCTGCCGGCAGGTTATCTACGAATTCGGTCCCGACGCCACCGTCTTCTTTCAGGGCGCCGAGGGTCCCAAGCAAGCCCACATTACAGAACTTCTTCCGGAGGGATTTCGCCTCAAGTGAGCTCTCCGTCAAGTGCATCGCGAACCTTCCGCGCCATCGATGTCATCCGCCGGAAACGGGACGGCGCCGAGTTGTCCGGTGCCGAAATCGAAGGACTGGTCAACGCTTACACCAGCGGAGAGATTCCGGACTATCAAGTCTCGGCCTGGCTGATGGCCGTGGTCCTCCGCGGTATGACGCGCGCCGAGACGGCCGCGCTTACCGACGCAATGCTTCACTCGGGCGAAGTGCTTGATCTCTCGTCGTTGATCCCGAGGAAAGTCGACAAGCATTCCACCGGCGGAGTGGGTGACAAGACTTCCCTCGTGCTGGCACCGCTCGCGGCGGCTGCCGGCGTCGTCGTTCCGATGATCAGCGGCCGTGGCCTGGGGCATACGGGAGGAACGCTCGACAAGCTCGAAGCGATTCCTGGGTTCAACGTTAATTTGCCGGTCTCGGAGTTTCGCCGCGTGCTTGGCATCTGCGGCTGCGCCATGATCGGGCAGACGGCGGAGATCGCGCCCGCGGACCGCAAGCTCTATGCGCTCCGCGACGTCACAGGTACGGTCGAGAGCCCGTACTTGATCTGTGCTTCGATCATGAGCAAGAAGCTCGCGGAGGGGATCGACGCACTCGTGCTCGATGTGAAAACCGGCTCCGGCGCCTTCATGAAGAAGGAAGACGACGCGGCCTTTCTTGCTGAACTCATGGTCGAAACCGGGGAGCGCATGGGCAAGAGGGTGGTTGCGCTGATTACCGACATGGATCAACCGCTTGGCAACATGATCGGCAATGCGCTGGAGGTCGTCGAGGTTGTCGAGATGCTGCGCGGCGGCGGTCCCGGCGATTTGCGTGAGCTCTGTCTTGAACTAGCCGGATGGATGCTGCATCTTGGCGGTGCGTCGAAGTCCGTTGCCGAAGGACGAGAGAAGAGCGCGCACTTGATTGCCTCGGGCGCAGCGCTCGAGAGATTCCGGAAAATGATTGAATTGCAGGGCGGAGATCCGCGAGTCATCGAGGACTCAAAGCGACTGCCCCAGGCGCGGCAAACGGCTGCCATTCGAAGCGCGAGGTCTGGATATGTCGCCGCCATGCAATGCGAACAGATCGGCACGGCCTGCGTCATCCTCGGCGGCGGGCGTGAGCGCAAAGAGGATTCGGTCGATGCCGCGGTCGGGATTGTGTTGCACAAAAAAGTGGGCGACCGGGTTGCCACAGGCGAGCCGCTGGCCACGCTCCACTACAACGACGAAGCTCGGGGCGAACGGGCGCGGAACCTGATCGAAGCTGCCTGCGAGATTGCGGATTCGGCTCCGTCTCTGAAACCGCCGCTGATCCATCGAATCATCGGAAAGTTCGCGGAGAACAACTGACAAATGGGACACTACACAGGAATTCTCGGCCTTCTGACCATGCTGGGCCTGGCTTACGCGTTTTCGACCAATCGTCGCGCCATTCGTTTGAAGACGGTTTTCTGGGGCCTTTTCCTGCAGATCACCTTTGCCGTCTTTGTGCTGAAGTTCCCGCTCGGCCGCGACATGTTTCAGAAGATCGGCGATGCGGCCAACAAGATGCTGAGCTATTCGTACGCCGGGTCGGAGTTTGTCTTCGGGGATCTGGGCAAGCAGACCGCGCATGTCGGGTTTGTTTTTGCCTTCCAGGTGTTGCCGGTCGTGATATTCATCTGCGCGCTGTTTGCCATCCTGTACCACTTTGGCATCATGCAGTTCATCATTCGCATAGCATCCTGGGCGATGATTCGTTTCATGGGTGCCAGCGGCGCGGAGTCTCTGAACGTCGCCGCCAGCATCTTCATGGGGCAAACCGAAGCGCCGGTAACAATTCGTCCGTTTCTGCCGGAGCTGACGCATTCCGAATTGATGACCGTGATGACGAGCGGCATGGCGCACGTCTCGGGCTCAATCATGGCCGCCTACTTTGCCTTCGGCGCTGAGCCCCGACACGTGCTGAGCGCTGTCATTATGACCGCACCGGGAACCATTCTCGTTTCGAAGATGCTGGTACCGGAGACGGAAGTTCCGAAGACGGCCGGTAAAGTGGTCATGAGCGCGACCGAAGAACAACAAGAGAAGCAGGAGAACCTGCTGGGCGCGATTGCCCGCGGCACCGGCGACGGCCTGCACATGGCGCTGAACATCGGGGCGATGCTGATCGCGTTTCTGGCCCTGATCGCGCTGCTGGATGGCATTCTCGGCGGGGTTCACCGGCACCTCGGATGGTTTCCGTCGAGCCTCGAAGGAATCCTGGGCGTGCTCTTCTCGCCCGTGGCCTGGATCATTGGCATTCCCTGGCATGATTGCCAGATCATTGGCAACCTTCTCGGCACGCGAATGGTCCTGAACGAACTCGTCGCATTTTCCATGCTGGGGCCGCAAAGAGCTGTGCTGGCCCCGCGTTCATTCACGATTGCGACTTTCGCGTTGTGTGGATTCGCGAATCTCAGTTCGATCGGGATACAGATCGGCGGCATCGGCGCTTTGGCTCCGAACAAGAAGGCGGAACTGGCGCGGCTCGGGATTCGCGCCATGCTCGCCGGCACGATGGCCAACCTGATGTCGGCTTCGATCGCCGGCATGTTGTTGTAATCTACAAATCGCCCTCTGATTCTGAGAGGCGGAAGCGGTCGCATCCTCCCTGGGAAAAGAAGCCCGCAGAAGGCTCGCGATCGGGCGGATGACCGACCAGAACAACGCTGTTCCATTACCTACTGTTTCTACTTGAGGACCACACCTGTGAAACGACTCATCATTCTGATCGCGATTCTTGCTTCGCTGGTCTGTGCCGCCCACGCTCAAACCCGCGTGATCATCGATACCGATCCCGGCATCGACGACGCCATGGCGTTGTTGCTCGCCATCAACTCACCCGAACTGAAAGTCGAGGCCATCACCGTCGTTCCGGGAAATGTCGAAGGCTGGCAAGGTCTCGAGAATGCCCTGAAGATCGCGTCGCTGGCGGGACGTTGCGACATACCGGTGGCCGCCGGCGCGCAACACCCCCTCAATCAGAAACTGATCACCGCGCAATACTGGCATGGCAAGAATGGCCTCGCCGGCGTCGAGTTGCCTGTATCGAAATGCAAGGCCGACGCCCGCTTTGGCCCGGATCTCATCATCGAAACCGTGCATAAGTACCCACATGAGGTGACCCTGATTCCAATTGGGCCGTTGACGAATATTGCGCTCGCGGTGTCCAAGGATCCATCGATCGTGCCCCTGGTGAAGGACGTCGTCATCATGGGCGGGTCAATCTCGGGCGGCAACGTCGATGGCGCTGCGGAGGCCAATATTTATGGCGACCCCGAAGCGGCGTCGATTGTATTCAATGCCGGATGGATGGTAACGATGATCGGCTCCGATGTTGGCGAGCGCACCCTGATTACACGCAATTATCTGACTGATCTGCAGGCGCAGCACGGGCCGGAGAGCGATTTCATTGAAAAGCTCGCGGATTTCTATTTGACCCGCTCCGAAAAGAGCGGATACCAGGGAGCCGCGATGTACGATCCGCTGGCGGTTGCGACCGTGATCGACCCTACGCTCGTGACGCTGAAAGATATGCACGTCGACGTGGAGACGAAAGGCGAGTTTACGCGGGGCGAGACCGTCGCCAATCGCATGGGATCGGACGAAAACAATGTGTTGCATGGCGATCACTATGAGATCGAGGGAGTGATTCCACTGACGCCGAACGCGCGCGTGTGCCTGGCCTCAGACGCGGCACGATTCCTGAAACTCTTTATTGGCCGCATTAAAGGAAAATAGGTCGACCTGGGTTTTATTGGCTGGCGTGAGCGACCAGCAAAATCGCTAGGCCGTAGAACACGAACATTAAGGTCAAATAGGTCTTTGCCCGCGAACCGGAACCGGCGAACTCCTTCCATGCCAGCAATCCCCACAGCGCGGCCACCATCGGCGCCGACTGGCCAATCGCGTAGGAGATCGCGTAACTGGTGCTCTTTCCCGCGACGACGTTGAAGACCGTCCCCACCCCCCAAACCGCTCCGCCAAACAGGCCCAAGAGATGCCCCGAGGGCGGCCCGCCAAAAAATCCACTGAGACGGACCGGTTCGCCAACCAGCGGCTTCTTCATGAAGTAGAGATTCCAGATAAAGCACGACAGCAGCGCACCCAGCGTGAGGAACACGACGGAGCTGTACGGAGTCAACGGATTTCCCCGGGTTGCGCCATAGGCGACAAAAGGATTCCACAACCCCATCAATACTCCGGAGATGACGCAGATGACGATGCTTCTTCGGGAAATGGAGCGTCCGGCGCTGACCAGGCTTCCATACGCTTTACCGTCAAGGACGACCGCGATCACGGCGCAGATCACCCCGATCGCGAGGAAAAGGGCGTTTCCCTTGGGTTGCAGCGCGTAGCTCAGCACGACTCCGACAACGAGAGCAATTCCGATGGAGACGGGAAAGGCGACGGCCAGGCCGGCCATGTCAATTGCGGCAACAAGCAACAGATTGGCGAGATTGAAGATCGCGCCGCCAACCATAGTCGACACGATGTTTGAGGTGTCGGACGACCGCACGTTATTCAGAAAGCTGGAGGCGTCGTGTCCACTGCTTCCCATCGTAAGAGCCAGCAAAAGAGAAATCAGGAAAATGCCGATGGCGTAGTCCCAGTAAAAAAGCTCGAAACGATAATTCTTGACGCCCTTGTAGGTATTGGCCCACGATCCCCAGCAGATCGCGCTGGTGATCATCATCAGCAAGGCTACGGTCAGGTTCGGCGGTGTGAACATTCGGTCTCTCCCCAGAAAACGTGTAACTCTACTCTTCTTTCCGGAAGGGAACAAGGTGCTATCGAGCAGGCGCAAGCGCTTTCTCTGCTATCCTTACGCGCGTGTCACGCACATTCCTGATCGATACGGATACGGCTTCGGATGACGCAGTCGCGTTGATCATGGCCCTGCGCTGCCCCGATGTTCGGGTGGCCGCGATTACGGTAGTGGCCGGGAACGTCGATGTCCATCAGGCCACACGAAATGCGCTTTACACCGCCGAGCTTTGCGGGTCCGATGTTCGCGTGTTCTCCGGCGCGGATCGCCCGCTGTTGCGCTCTTATGAAAACGCGACCTGGTTTCACGGGCGCGACGGGCTTGGGGACCATAACTATCCGGCGCCCAGACGACGTCCAGAGAAATTGAATGCCGTGGATGCCATCATCGAAACAGTCGACGCTAACCGTGGGCTGGTGCTGGTTACGCTGGGTCCGCTGACGAACGTTGCCCTGGCAGTGTCGAAGGATCCTTCCATTACAGCCAAAGTCGGCCGCTGCGTTGTGATGGGAGGCAACCCGTGCTGTGAAGGGAACGTGACGCCCGCGGCCGAATACAACATTTGGGTCGACCCAGACGCGGCGCGAATTGTCATGCACAGCGGTTTGCCGATCGAGTTGGTCGGCTGGCATCTATGCCGGGGAGACGCGGTTCTCAGCCCGAGTGACATCAGTTTTGTCGAAGATGTTCGCACTCCGCTTGCGCACTTCGCGATCGAGTGCAACAGCCACGCCCGGGCGGCATACAGGATTCAGACGGGGGAAGATGGAATCTGCCTGCCGGATCCGGTAGCGATGAGTCTTGCGCTCGACCCATCGGTGGGCGTCAACTGGAGCGATCACTACGTGGAAGTAGAGACGCAGAGCGAATTAGCGCGCGGCATGACGGTTGTCGATCGCCTGAATGTCGCCGCGGACGAGAGGAACCGCGCTGTGTGGGCCCCCGCTCTGCAGGCGCGGAAAGCAAACGTCTGCTGGAACATCGACACGACCAGGTGGAAAAGCGCGCTTTATAAGGCCCTTCAGTAGGATCTCGCTATCCTTTATCCTTTCGGCTGGGCATAAGTCGAACGCTTCAGGAACTCCCCCTGGCCCGCCCTGCCGAAAAACTTGCCGCCTTCGACGACGACCCTGCCGCGCGAAAGCACGACCTCGGGCATCCCCGTGACTTCAATGCCTTCGAACATCGAATAATCGACCCGCATATGATGAGTCTTGGCGCTGATCGTGTGCCGCTGCTTCGGATTGAAGATCACCAGGTCCGCATCACTGCCAACCGCAATCGTCCCCTTGCGCGGATAAAGGCCGAACAATTTGGCGGGTGTGGTTGACACAAGTTCGACGAATCGATTCGCGTTGAACCGGCCTCCGGCCACACCTCCCGAATAGATCAGACTCATCCGATGCTCGACGCCGGGGCCGCCGTTCGGAATTTTGGTGAAGTCGTCGCGTCCAAGTTCCTTCTGCTCTTTGAAACAGAAGGGACAATGATCAGTGGAGACCACCTGCAGGTGGTCGCGTTTCAGGCCATTCCAAAGTTTTTCCTGGTGCCACTTTTCCCGCAGCGGCGGCGTGAAGACATACTTCGCTCCCTCGAAGCCGGGGGCGTCGAAGTTCTCCAGGGAAAGATAAAGATACTGAGGGCACGTCTCGGCGTAGACGGGAAGTCCGCGATCGCGGGCTTCGCGCACCTTTTCGAGAGCGTCGTTGCAGCTCAAATGCACGATATAAATCGGCGCTCCCGCCATCTCCGCCAGGGCGATTGCTCGCGCCGTCGCCTCGGCTTCGGCGGTGGTTGGACGGGTGAGCGCGTGGTATTTTGGCGCTTTCTTTCCTTCGGCGAGGGCTTGCTGCACGATCACGTCGATCGCCGAGCCATTCTCGGCGTGCATGCAAACCAAGCCTCCATTCCTGGAGGTCGTTTGCAGCGCTTTGAAGATGCTGCCGTCGTCAAGCATGAACACTCCGGGGTAGGCCATGAAGAGTTTGAAACTGGTCACGCCTTCGTGGACCAAGTCATTCATCTCGGCGAGTTGCCCTCCGGAGATGTCCGTCACGATGCAGTGGAAAGCGTAGTCGCAGACTGCCTTCGACGCAGCTTTAGTCATCCAAGTGTCGAAGGCTTGCCGCAGAGCCTGGCCTTTGTACTGGATGGCGAAGTCGATCAGGGTCGTAGTTCCACCGAAGGCGGCCGCACGCGTACCGGTCTCAAAATCGTCGGCGCTGGTTGTGCCGCCGAATGGCATGTCGAGGTGAGTATGAACGTCGATGCCTCCCGGGAGAACCAGTTTGTCCGAGGCGTCGAGAAGGTTGCCGGTGTTCTGCGCGGGAAGATCGCGTCCGATGGCGACAACCTTGCCGTTTGTGATCGCAACGTCGGCTGTGTATGTGTCGGTTGCTGTCACTAGCGAACCGTTTCTGATGATGGTGTCAAAGGTCATGATGCCCTCGGCTGTAGACCTGGCAACGCCAGTCGGGATTGGAGAAAGAATTCTATGCTAAACTGCCGCCCTTTAGTTCTTCTCTGCCGGTTCCGGCATCTTTCACGGGAAGGGGACCCGCCATGCAATTCGGTATTACTTTGAAGCCTGATATTTCTGTCGAGCGCATCGTCGGATTAACTCGGCAGGCCGAGTCTGCTGGATTCACCTATGGCTGGGTCTTTGATTCGCATGTTCTTTGGATGGAGCCGTATCCGCTCCTGACCCTGATGGCCGCCAACACCAAGGCCATGCGTCTGGGCACGTGTGTGACGAATCCCGCGACGCGTGATTTGAGTGTGACGGCAAGCCTGTTTGCCACGCTGAATCTGATCTCCGGCGACCGAATGGAACTCGGCATCGGACGAGGTGATAGCTCGCGCCGCGTGCTCGGCAAGAAGCCTGTGAGCTGGTCGCAACTGGAAACCGCGGTGCAGGAGTTTCGTGCGCTCACTTCAGGCGCAGAAGTCCATCATGACGGGCAAACGACCAGGCTGAGTTGGGCAAAGAATTCTCCGCGAGTCTGGATCGCCGGTTATGGGCCCAAAGTGTTGCACATGGCGGGGCGTGTCGCAGACGGCATCATTCTGCAGTTCGCGGACCCGGCGCTCATTGAGTGGTGCCTGAGTTTCGTCCAGGAAGGCGCTCGAGCCGCAGGACGCGATCCGAAGCGGATTGAAGTGATGTCGGCCGCGCCGGTCTGGGTGTCAGATGATCTGCAGGTTGCTCGCGAACGCGTCCGCTGGTTTCCGGCCCTGGTGTCGAACCACGTAGTGGACCTGATCCGGCAGTACAAGCCGGAAGATCTTCCTCCCGCGCTTACGTCTTATGTTCAGGATCGTGGCCACTACGATTATCAGCACCACTGCGAGGTGGGGAGCGATAATTCGGAATTCGTCTCCGATGAGGTTATCGACCGTTTCTGCCTGATTGGACCGGCGGAAGCGCACCAAAAGAAACTGCGCCAGTTGCGCGACGTCGGAGTCACGCAATTCAACATCTATCTGATGTGCGGCGACGAGGAGCAGACCCTCGACATCTACCAGCAAAGAGTCCTCCCCGCCATTTTGCAATCAAAGAAGTCGTAAGCGCGATCTAGGCTGCCGCAGGTGGAGTGAAAGCGTCCCTTCGACCGGAAGCCATCATTACGTAATACGCGACGAACGAAACCGCGAATCCCACGAACCACGAATAATCGTAGAGCGGGCGCACCGAAGGCACCGCCAGTCCGGCCAGCGCTGCGCCGGCGCCCAGCCCAAGCGCAAGGATCGCGCGCCAGTTGAATCCCCGTGAGTATTCGTAGGCGCCATTTCGAAGATACAGATCGTCGACCACCAACACCCGCCGTCGAATGAGGAAGTAATCGCAGATCATGATTCCTGCCACCGGCCCGAGAAACGCCGCGTAGCCGCCCAGCCAGCCGAGGATGAATGTTCTGTAGTTCGCCAGCAGTTTCCACGGCATGAGCGCAATTCCCATGAAGCAGGTGAGGATTCCGCCCGCGCGAAAGCTGATGCGACGAGGCCAAAGATTCGAGAAGTCATTTGCCGGAGAGACGACATTGGCTCCGATGTTGACATTCAGCGTGGCCAGCAAGATGGCGATCAGCGAAACTACGACTGCTGCCGGCGAGTGAAAGCGGCTCAGCAATTGCACCGGATCCCATATCGCCTGGCCATAGATCACAACGGTGGCTGAAGTGACCAGGATTCCAACCAATGCATAAAGCGTCATGGTGGTCGGAAGGGCCAGCGCCTGCCCAATCACTTGCTCCTTCTGGTTCCGGGCGAAGCGCGTGAAGTCTGGAATATTCAAGGAAACGGTGGCCCAGAATCCGACAGTGCCATTCAGCGCCGGGATGAGGAATTTCAGGAAATCAGAGAAGCTCTTGAAGCGCGAGGGCGCAGAGAGCATCGGGCCAAAACCACCCGCAGCGTGATACGCCCAACCGAGCAGAAGCAATCCGACGCCCAGCAGAACCGGTGCGCTGATTCCTTGCAGGATCCGAATGTACTCAATTCCCTTCACGACCACCGCCAGGTTGATCAGCCAGAAAATCAGGAAGCAGATTGCCGGGCCGTAGGAAACATCTTTCCAGCCGGGGACGAGCGTCGCGAGAAGTGTGCTGATTGCTTCACCACCAATCCAGGCTTGAATCCCGAACCAGCCGCAGGCAACCAGGGCGCGAAGCACGGCAGCGACATTCGCTCCCAGCACGCCAAACGATGCGCGCGCCAGAACCGGGAACGGAACCCCGTATTTGGCGCCGGGATGCGAGTTCAGGAGCATGGGAACCAGCACGATGACGTTGCCGAGAAAAATCGTCGTGACCGCCTGACGCCAGTTCATCCCACCCTGAATCAGACTCGCCGCCAGCATGTAGGTGAGGATATTCACCGACATGGAAATCCACAAAGCCGCGAAGTTGTACGTTCCCCAGTGACGTTGCGCGGGGGTTGCCGGCGCCAGGTCGTGGTTATAGAGCGGGCTTGCCTGGATCTTTGCCGCGAGTGCGATGGGGTTTGATTCGCGCATGCTTCCTGGTGAGTGGGACGATTTGCCGGATTCCGAACGTCAGGTCTTCAGTCGGCAGCGATCGAACTTGCGCTCTGCATGGTCAGGGGGCCATAAGTCTCGGGACGACGATCGCGAAAGAATTGCCATACCCTTCGCACCTCAGTGATCATCTCGAGGTCGAGATCGGCAACTACGACTTCGTCTTTGTCGCGGCTGGCTTGGGCAATGATCTTTCCGCGAGGATTGCAGAAATAGCTCTTGCCGTAGAATTCGCCGATGCTCCACGGCTTCTCGGTCCCCACGCGATTGATCGCCCCCACAAAATAGCCGTTAGCGACCGCATGCGCGGGCTGCTCGAGCTCCCACAGATATTCGGAGAGGCCAGCCACCGTCGCCGACGGATTAAAGACAATCTCAGCGCCGTTCAGTCCGAGGATGCGCGCGCCTTCAGGAAAATGGCGATCGTAACAGATGTAGACTCCGACCCGAGCGTACTTGGTTTCAAACACGGGATATCCCAGATCGCCCGGGGTGAAGTAGAACTTCTCCCAGAAGCCGGGATGGCAATGCGGAATGTGATGCTTACGATATTTTCCGAGGTAGCGGCCATCTGCATCGATGACCGCGGCAGTATTGAAATATACGCCGGGCATCTGCTCTTCATACACCGGAACCACAATCACCATGTGATGCTTGGCAGCAACCTTCTGCATAAGTCGAACGGTCGGCCCGTCCGGGACCCGCTCGGTGAGTTCATACCAGCGCGCGTTTTGTTCGGCGCAAAAATATGGGCCATAGAAAAGCTCCTGGAGGCACAAGATCTGCGTCTTCTTTTTAGCTGCTTGTTGGATCAGCTTCATGTGCTTGTCGAGCATGGCCTTTCGAATCTGCGCGAGCGGACGCTCGGTGCTGAGCGCATTGCTGGCTTGAATCAAGGCACAGCGGACGATACGGGGCATGACTCCTCCAGACTCGACTTTCGAGGAACGAAACTATAGCAGAAATTGTGGCGCAGAAAGCGGGCAGGCGCGAGATTCGAAGCCGGGATTGCTCGCGTTACTCGACATTGACATTGACATGCCCTAAGACGCTGGCTACACTCGCCCTTCTTTGAACTTCAGCCTCCGGAGCTTATGGCAAAACGCCCGCGAATCGTGGTAGTCGGCAGCGCGAACATCGATCTCACGACATTTACCAATCAATTTCCGAAGCCGGGCGAAACCCTGTTTGCGGAGAGATTCGACCTGGGTTTCGGCGGGAAAGGCGCGAATCAGGCGGTGGCCGCCAGGCTGTGCGGCGCGGAGGTTTTCATGGTCGCGCGCGTGGGCAGCGATCTCTTCGGCCCCGCGACAATTGAGAACTTTCGCAAACAAGGGATCGACCCGACACACGTAAAACAGGTCGCAGGACTGTCGAGCGGTGTGGCTCCGATCTTTGTCGAGTCCAACGGACAGAATCGGATCCTGGTGGTGAAAGGCGCCAACGATGCATTGAAACCCTCAGACGTGGATGCGGCCGCCGAGACTCTGAAGACTGCCGACTGCATCGTGCTGCAGTTCGAAATCCCGCTCGAGACGGTTTACTACACTGTCGATTTTGCCCGGCGCAATAATATCCGCTGTATTGTGAACCCGGCGCCGGCGCAACCGGTCGATCTTTCAGCGCTCCGGGATCTGGATTACTTTGTTCCCAACGAGAGCGAGGCGGAGGCCATCGCGGGCGCGCCCGTGAAGAATCTGGACGACGCCAGGAAATGCGCCGAACGAATGCTGAAGGCGGGAATTCGCAGAGTAATTATCACTCTCGGGGCGAAGGGGTGCCTCCTGGCCGGCAGCGAGGGATGCGACCACATTCCACCGTTCAAAGTGGAGAGTGTCGACAGCACCGGGGCGGGAGACGCATTCATTGGCAGCTTTGCCGTCTTTCTCGGCGAAGGAGCCCCGGAAAAAGAAGCATTGCGGCTCGCCAATCTCTACGCTGCTTTATCCACCACAGGGGTTGGAACGCAGAAATCGTTCTACGACCGTGCCCGCTTCGACGCCCAGTGGGCTGCTCGCCGCTGAGTAGGAACCGTTGTTTTCGCAGAACATAACTTGTGTTTCGCGACCGTTTCGTCGTGCTCTGCCAGCCTGCCGGTCGCAGATTCGCTGAAAGAACGAAGCCTTCGACATTTCTGCTGATTGCGATTCAGAAAATGACGACGAACGGCGCTGTTGTCTCGCCGAAAAGTCTTGACTTACCGACGAGCGGAGATTTATAAGCCGAGTCTGCGGTCGGGGGCTCTCCCAGGTTCAATCTGCGGGAGAATACTCTCTTTTTGGGGCAGGCCGCCGAAAGGGGTTCAGTCGATGCCAAGCACGAAGATGCTTGTCGCAGTGGTGGTGTCAGCGCTGGTTTTTGTGTGCGGTCCCTTTGCGTTGGGTCAGGCGACCGGCAGCTTTTCGGGCACGGTGTCGGACAACTCGGGAGCTGTCATCGCCGGCGCGAAAGTGACAGTCACTGCTCAGGCGACGAATATCTCGCGCCAGGCGCCGACCGATGATAGCGGGCACTACATTGTGCCGCTGCTTGGCGTTGGCGAATACACGGTCCGAGTCGAGGCCGCAGGCTTCAAACCGGGTGAGTCGAAAGACATTCGCCTGCAAATCGACGAACACCGCGAGCTGGACTTCAAGCTGGTTCCCGCCTCAGTGACAACCAATGTTGAAGTGAGCGCAACCGAAGTAGCGGTCGAAACGTCCACTCCAACGCTCGGTCAAGTCATTACTGCTGAAGAAGTGTCCGAACTGCCGCTGAACGGGCGAAATTTCGTACAACTGGCGACCCTTACCCCCGGCACCACGGCCTCCACGAGTCCGGTGAGTTTCTTCACGAGCGCGGCGAGCAGCGAGGCTGCCACGCGTGGTTCCTTTTCGCTTTCGGTGGGTGGTTCGCGAGAACAGGAAACCGACTGGCTCCTCGATGGCAACGACAATAACCAACTCGATGAAGGCGGCATCGCCATCTTCTCGTCTATCGACGACATCCAGGAGTTCAAGGTTCTCACCTACAACTATTCTGCAGAATTTGGCGAGCGCGCCGGCCCGACCGTGCTGGTGACAACCAAGTCGGGATCGAATCAGTTTCACGGATCGGTGTTCGAGTTCTTCCGCAACACCAAGCTCGACGCCCGCAGTTACTTCGCGAGTTCGGTTGAGAAATTCAACTTAAACCAGTTTGGGGGGTCTCTCGGCGGTCCGATCAAGAAGGACAAGACATTTTTCTTTGTAGATTATCAAGCGAAAATGCAGCGGCACGGGATACCATTCACCGGCTTCGTTCCTACGACCGCGATGTATACACCGGACGCAAATGGCAATTACGACTTCAGCGGCACCGCCACTGGGAGGCAGCTGAATGACCCGTTCTCCGGTTCACCTTTCCAGTGCCTGCCGGGCACCTCGACTTCGGAACCCGTCTTGGCAGATGGGAGTCAGCCGACAGGTCAGAATTGTAACGTTATCCCGGGCGCGCTCGCGAGCCCGATCGGCCAGCAGATTCTGCAACTTTATCCGGCCCCGAACGTGAGCGGAGCCGGCTATAACTACGTTAACGAGCCGGTAAGAAAGCTGAATGAGGGGACATTTGACGTTCGGCTGGACCACTCCTTCTCGAACAAAGACTCCGCCTTTGCGCGCTTCAGCTACGATCAGGCGACGAACTTCGTCCCCGGCGGCTCACCGACGTGGGCCGAAGTCAACGCGTTTGGCAGCAATCAGCATATCGAGAATCATGGCCGCAACCTGGCAATTTCGGAAACCCACATCTTTTCCTCCAGCACCATCAACCAGGCGAGCGTTGGTTTCAATCGCATCTTCAACCACATTCTTTCCTTCGGCACAGACGGCAGCTGCAAAGCGGCGCTGATCGGCATTCCGGGTTCAGATCTGGGAGCGGCGTGCGATGGGATCACAGGCTACCCAGCCAGCCTCAATCAGTCCAGCAAGGATTGCATCAGTTGTGGCATGACGTCCTTCCTGATGTCGAACTACATGTCGGTGGGCGATCGCGGCTATTCTCCCTACCAGGGCGGCACCAACGTCTATTCGATTTCTGACACGCTCGACTTGATTCGCGGGAAACATAATCTGCGCGTCGGCGCCGTCTATCGCGCTAACGAAATGAACATCCGGAACAACGCCTTCCAGGACGGGTTCGCGGTTGAGAACGCAATGTGGACGGGCGATGATGCAGCCGATCTGCTGCTGGGAGCGTGGGGTGTATTCGCCGCGCACGACCAGACGTTCTTGGGCGGGACGGTTGGCCGTCGCTGGAAGCTGTTTCGCCCATTTGTGCAAGACGATTGGCGTGTAACCAACAACCTTACGGTGAACATCGGCGTGGCGTGGGCGCTGGCAACACCGGAAACCGAAGTTGGACACCGCCAGGCGAATTTCGATATCCAGACCCTGAAGTGGTATGTCCCGAAGGGAAGTCCGACGTTAGACACCTGCACCGTCTGCATTGCCAGTGACGCACGAGCTGGAATTCAGCTGGACAAGACAGCGTTCGAGCCGCGCATCGGGTTGTCCTGGAAACCGATGGGCAGCGACAAGACTGCGATTCGTGCCGGCTACGCCATCTATCACGATTCTGCCTGGAATCAAGGCGGACAAGGACTCTGGCAGAACCCGCCTTACTATGCCGAAGTCGATCCGTGCGCCTTCTGCTTCTCGTACGGAAGCGCGTTCGGAGCGCTCGGAGGGGGTTTCCTGTTGGCACCGGATACCCCATCTGCTCTCAATGTTCCAGGTGGCGCCATCTACGACGCCCCGGTCAATCCGGCGGACTACAGCGGAACCATCCAATCGATGAACCGGAATTTCAAGCAGGGCATGGTGCAACAGTACAACCTGAACGTGGAACACCAACTCCCTGGCAACGTTGTGCTCACGGCAGGTTATGCCGGCTCGAAGAGCACGCACATTCTGGTCGGCCAGTCGAACGAGAACCTCAATGAACCGAGCGCCTGCCCGGGCGAGCCGAATGAGACCGCGGGCTACACCGTCGGCTGTGGCTTTGGGAATTTTCCTTATGCGTTGGCTTTTCAGAGCGTGAGCGCGAACAACAGCGTTGGGACCGCGCGATATGATTCCCTGCAGGTGAAAGCCGAGACCAAGAGTTCGCGGCACGGGCTTTACGCTCTGCTTGGCTACACCTGGTCGCGCACGTTTGACTCCGGCATGCCCGATGGTCTGGGCACCAATCCCGGTGCAATCTACTATCCGCTGCCCGGGTACAAGAAGCTTGACTGGGGATTGTCGCAGCTCAACCTGAATGACAGCTTCACGGCGAGCGTTCTTTATGACTTGCCCTTCGGCAAGGGGAAACACTTCGGCAGCAACTGGAACGGAGCCACCAATACTGTCTTCGGCAACTGGCAACTGGATCTGATCGAACGCGCAACCTCGGGATTTCCCCTCTTTGTGGTTGACAGCGCGGATGAGTCCGGGACCTTTTTCTCGTACAACGGCGGCACCTATCAACGCCCGAACCAAGTCGGGGATCCAAACCGGCCCGGCCCCGTGGCCGGGAATCCTGGGTGCACTGCGCCGTCGCAGATTCACACGATACAGAACTGGTTCAATCCTTGCGCTTTCATGCAGGCGCCGACCGGAGAGCTAGGCACGGCAGCTCGAGCGCCAGTGTATGGTCCGCGTTTCGTAAACACGGATTTCTCGATCATCAAGGACTTTCCGTTCCCCTGGCGTGAAGGCATGAACCTGCAGTTCCGAGCTGAATTCTTCAATCTGTTTAACCATCCGCAGTTCTTCCTGCAAGGAGCCGGAGGCAGTGGTGAGCAGGATATCAACGCGTCGGCGACGTTTGGGGTAATCAACGCGACGGTGAATAATCCCCGGCTTATTCAGTTTGCATTGAAACTGAGGTTCTGACAGACTCTGAAATGTATACGGGAAAATCGGGGCAGACTGGAGAGTCTCCGGTCTGCCCTTTGCTTTTCGAAGAGTCGGCGAATCTTTAGGAGAAACCATGGGGTCTTGGGGTTTGAGACGGACATTGTTGGGAGTTATTCTTCTTTCCAGTTCGCTGGCGGCGCAGAAGATCAAAATCATCGTGGACCAGGATGCCCGCGGCCCCGGAACCAGTGATCAACAAGCGATTCTTGTCTTCCTCCAGTCGGAGAAGTTCGATGTCCTCGGGATCACGACCGTCAGCGGCGACCAGTGGGTGAAGGAAGAGACCCAGCACGCTCTTCGTCTATTGGAAATTTCCGGGCACGCAGATGTCCCCGCCTATCAGGGCGCCGAATTTCCGCTCCTCAACTCCAAAGAAGAAACCGAGCGCTGGGAGGCGCTCTACGGAAAGCTCGAATACAAGGGCTGCTGGACCGACTTCGAAGCCAACCGCTCCACAATTTACCGCGAGCCTTATCACGGGCCGGATATCGTGCCACCGATGCCGGAGGGTGAGCCGCATATTCACGCTCAGCCCGGAACTGCCGCTGAGTTTATCGTCCAGATGGTCCACAAGTATCCCGGGGAAGTCGTCTTGTGGGCGGGAGGTCCGCTGACCAACTATGCGCTTGCTTTGAAACTCGATCCTTCCATCGCAGGCCTGGCAAAAGAGTTTGTCTTGATGGGCAGCGGCCTCTACGCTGACAAGGGTGCCATCGACGCTGGAGCGATTGACGCGCGGCGGGAATTCAACTGGTGGTTCGATCCAGAAGCGGCGCGTATCGTGCTGCGCGCTCCATGGAAGAAGATGACCATTACCCCGATCGACATTTCCGTCAAGACCCGCTTCACTTCGGAAATGAAGGCGACCATCGCGAAGGCCGACACCCCGATCACTCGCTATATCGACAAATACTCGCTGCCCGGCTACATGTGGGATGAAATTGCCGGGGTGGCTCTGATCGATCCATCGATCATTACCGGCGAGAAGAGGCTCTATATGGATATCGACATCGACCATGGAGCCAGTTATGGCAAGACTTTATTCTGGGATGCGTCGGCTTCGGTCCCGCCGTACGAACGCCTGGCCAACGTTCAATTCGACATTGACGCAGAGAAGTTCTACAAGATATTCATCGACCTGATGACACGCCCTCCGGGCGGAGAGCCGAAATAAGATCCAGGGACTCGTCTTGTGATCCTCACCGCGAACCTCATGCAAAGATCGAGATACGTTTCTGCAGGCGCGCTTTTGTTGGCATCCACCCTCACGCTGGCTGCGCCCCGACGAAAGATCATCATCAACGAGGACTGCTCCGGGCCGGGTGGAAGCAACATGCAAACCGTGGCTCTTCTGGTGCAGTCGCCGGAAGTGGAAGTACTCGGCGTGACCGTGGTCAGCGGCGATCAATGGCGCGACGAAGAGGTAGCGCACACCTTGCGCCTGCTCGAAATCATGGGGCGCGCCGATATCCCGGTTGTTCCCGGCGCAGAGTTCCCGCTGGTGCGAACGCGAAGAGAAGAGCAGTTCTGGCAAGCGCAGTATGGCAAAGTCGCCTACGCCGGAGCCTGGGACGATCGCTGGTGGCACGAAGCCTCCGTCATTCCCGAACTGCCCGAGGGTTCCCCGACCGCGAAAGCACTCAACGAAGACGCGGCGCATTTCCTGATTCGGATGGTGCACCGGTATCCGCATCAAGTGACAATCTACGAAGGCGGGCCCATGACGAACCTCGCGCTCGCCATCTCGCTCGACCCAGAATTTCCTGAACTGGCGCAGGAACTCGTGTTTATGGGCGGCAGCCTGAGTCCGGAGACCAATAACCCTGAGTTCCTGAACAATCCGCGCCACGAGTTCAACTTCTGGTTCGATCCAGAGGCGGCAGAGATTGTTCTACGCGCGCCCTGGAAGAAAATCACGTGCACTCCGGTCGACATCTCGGTGAAGACCCATTTGACCGAAGCGCTCGTCAAGCAGATTGAGGCGAGTGGGACGCCGCTGGCCCGCTATATTGCCCGCTTCGCCATGCTTACTCCCGGAGCGGACATCATGTGGGACGAATTGGCCGCCGCTGCCTGGATTGATCCCTCGCTCATCACGAAAACTGAGACTCGCCACATGGGAGTGGACCTCGACCGCGGCGCTGGATATGGAAATACCGTAACCTGGCCGGCGACGAGTGATGCTAAGGCGGCCGCTCAGCCGGTTGCGATCCAAATGGATCTCAATAAAGAAAAGTTCTATCGCATGTTCGTGACTCGGATGAGCGCCTCCACGCCCGCGCCCTGATTTCTGTCGCATGCTGGCACCTGACGGGGCGGACAGCATACAATGCTGCCTTGCGAGCTTTTTGAAATGTCTCCCATTCCCGACGATCTTTCCACCATCAAAGATGACATGATCGCCTTCATTGAAGGCCACGGCATGCGCCGGTTCCACGGCTTCGTCGATTACGAGGAAGTGCAGTGCATCATGTGGGAGATGGGCGACAACCCTGAAGGCTGGAAGGATTTCGTGGAACTCGCCAAGACTGCGGGTGCGCCTTTTCTGACCATGCACTCGTGGACCCTGGAGCGCGAAGAGCTCGATGAGCTGGTGCAGCGCCTGACGAGCTCGGAGTTCACAGACGGCGACGACGTCGAAGATGCTCGCTGGCTGCGCGCTCATGCCGGCAAAGTGGGATATCTGCAACTGGGATGGGCCTATCAGGGTTCGATGTTTCTGTGTGAGGTTTCCGCCGAGTGGTATGAACGCTACCAGCGTCTGCTCGAAGTCTCCGACGAATTTGGCGGAATCACCCTCGACGAACCCGATCAGGACGAAGAGAACTAGCCGTGCGCTGGGATCTTCGTTGTGTGGACGACGAACCGGTTCGCATCCTCGCCGCAACCCTTTTAGAGTTGCCTGCGCTCAAGGCGAAGCGTGGTTCTTCCCAGAACTCGCAGGAGGTGTGCTCGATTCTGGCCGGCCTCCTTCTGCGTCGCGGGATCTCGGACGCCGATTCAGCCGGGCATTTCCTGTCGCCTTCGCTTGCGCATCTTCATCCGCCGAGCCTGATGTCTGGCCTGCCCGCCGCCGTTGACCGCATTTCTGCCGCCATCGCGCGCCACGAGCCGATTCTCATCTACGGCGACTACGACGTGGACGGCACGATGGCTGTGATCATCCTGAAAACGGCGATCGAGCTGTGTGGAGGCACCGCCAACTTTCACGTCCCTCACCGCATTCGTGAAGGCTACGACATGCGCGACGACGTGATCGAGCGAGCCGCGGCGGCGGGAATTCGGCTCATCATCAGCGTCGACATGGGCATTCGCGCCTTTGCTCCGGCTGAAACGGCGAAGCGCCTGCAAGTCGACCTGATCGTCACCGATCACCACTTGCCCGGCCCAGACGGCATACCCCCGGCTTTTGCGGTCGTGAATCCGAATCAGAATGGATGCGGCTATCCGTACAAGCAGCTCTGCGGCGCCGGCGTGGCGTTCAAAGTGGCGGAGGGGTTGATGCGGCGACATCTCGATGACAAAGACCAGAACAAGCTCCTGCTGTCGTTCATGAAGGTCGTTGCCATCGCTACCGTGGCCGATGCCGTGCCGCTCACGGGCGAGAATCGCGTCTTCGCTTCCCTGGGGCTCGACGCTCTACGGAGAGCGGTGAATCCGGGATTGAAGGCTCTGCTCGAGGTAGCGCAAGTTTCTCCCAACCGCCCGCCAACTTCAGTCGAGGTCGGATTCCGCATCGCGCCGCGCATCAATGCGGCCGGCCGCATGGATGTAGCTCGCGACGTGATCGAGTTGTTCAGCGTGAAAGAGCCGGAGCGCGCCAGGGAACTGGCGGCGAAGCTCGACCAGCTCAACACCGAGCGGCAAGAAGAGGAACGACGAATCCTGCGGGCGGTCGAGGAGCGCTTCTCCGGTGACCCGTCCTTGTGCGATGCCTACTGCATCGTCGTCGATGGCGACGGCTGGCACCGCGGAGTCATTGGCATTACCGCGACGAGAATTGTCGAGCGTTATAACCGTCCGACGGTCGTGATTTCCCGGGAGGGGACAGAGGCCTTCGGATCGGGCCGATCGATTCGCGCTTTCCACCTGCTGGAGGCGATCGAATCCTGCAGCGCTTTGTTCTCGCGATACGGTGGCCATGGGCATGCTTGTGGATTTGCCATGCCCGCGAAGAATGTCGAGTCTCTGCGGACGCAGCTTGACGCTTTTGCCCGAAAACGGCTCACCATCCAGGATTTTGACCCGGTTCTCGAAGTGGATGCGGAAGTCGACTTAACCGATGTGACTCCGGCGTTTTTTCAGGCGCTGAGCATGTTAGAGCCATACGGAGTCGGCAATCCCGAGCCCGTCTTTTCCGCCCACGGTGTTGAACTGATGGCGCCTCCGCGAATCCTGAAAGAAAAGCACGTGAAGCTGAAGCTTCGTGCGGGAAAGCGCGAAGCGAAATCGGCCGCCGCGGCGCCGGAGCAATCACCCGAGCTTTCCGCCGAGGCCATCCTGACGTCGCCCCGGTGCCATCCGGACGGGGCAGCGATCCGCCGCAGCGAGAAGACCGCAGCCGCAGCCGAGCGCGTGGCAGGGGATGCGCAAAGCGCAGCGGATCGCAAACCGGGATCGACGCTGCGGGTCACCTTTGATGCCCTGGCCTGGAACATGGCCGAGAGGCTGGACCAGACACCGCTGCTGGCGGGCGATCCGCTCGATATAGCCTTCACGATCGGTCACAACGACCATCCCGAATATGGTGGCCTGGAGCTCACGTTGCGGGATTTCCGCGTCCAAGAAACGCAGACAGAAGGAAAACGCAACCTCTAGACGCAGCAGGTTCCGCAAATCGTGGCGGAGCCTGGCAAAATACGCGGCATGGCGGTTGCTTTTGGCGGCGCGAGCCTCCGCGCGTGGTGTGCGCGGTGTGGTCGAGAAACCTCTCGCGTCACCGGTACCGTCTTTCTTCGTCGAATCCCAGATGTCAGTCCGGCGGACTGGCAGGGATATTCGCGTAGAAAATGTCCTGTTGGCCGGCGCTGACCAGCTTCGTGTTTCCGAAGATAGCCGAGCCCTCGAAAGGTCCTGCCACGAAGACCTTGCCCGTGGCCGAATTCACTGCCACGCGCGCATCGTTTTCAAGATTGGAATCAGACCCACCCGGGGCCATCTTCGCCCAGTCGAGTGTCGAGCCGGTGAACTTCAGCACGAACAGATTGTTCGCCGCCGGGCCGTCGAGCGTGATGCCGCCGAAATCCACAGCGCCGGCGAACTCCCCGGAGACGTAGAGATTCCCTTGTGCATCATAAGCCACACCGGTGCCGGCATCGGTCTGAGGACCTCCGATGCGGCTGGCGCTCTCGACCACTCCATCGCGGTCATAGGTGACGAGGAATCCGTCGGTGGTATAGTCGCCGCCGCCAAGATTGACTGTCGTCCCCGGCGGTTGCGACGATACCAGCGTAACGGCGCGGCTGTCGCCCGAGTTGATGTTGGACATGAATCCTGTCAGCGTGACCTCGCCAGTCAGTGGATTCACCGCGACATCATTGGCGATGGCCTTCCAGCCGCCGACGTGATTGATCCACTCCGCGTCGCCGTGGCTGTTGAACTTGGCGACGAAACCGTCATCGGGATACGGATATCCACCCGGACCCGGGCTGTAGCCCTGCACCGATAAGCTGTGGCCGTTCCGGCTGGTGAAGGTGAGTCCGCCCTCGAACCATCCGACCAGATAGGCGTTGTTGTTGGAATCGATCGCCACTTTGTGGGCGATGGAGTTGCCCGAAGCCGCCGACTGCTCCAGCCACTGGCAGTTGCCGTGGCTGTCGTACTTCACCAGGTACGCATGCCATTCGCCATCGCCATTCGCCAGGGTGCAAGTGCGGCCATTGACCGAACTGAACCTCGTAGAGCCTTGGGCACGGCCAGTCATATAGACGACGCCCGAGGCTGGATTCACAGCCACTCCGAAACCCTCGTTATCACCGCCGCTGTCACCCTGCCCGGTCTCGACCCACAGCAGGTCGCCCGAAGCATCGTACTTGGCAAGGAACATGGAGTTGCCGTTCGTGTGTACGATCGTGTCCACGTGGTCAACCGATCCAAAGGTCACGTTGCCGGTGATCGAGCCTGAAACGTACACGTTTTCGTCGCCGTCGAATCCGATGTCAAACGCCTGGTCATAGTCACTACCGCCGATTTGGGCGACCCAGCCGAACGAGCCGTCGGATCTGAATTTCATCACGAACCCGTCAGCGTTGCCCGCCGAAGTCAGGATGCGGTTTCCGAATCGCACCCGCCCGGAAAAATAGCCGGCCACGTACTTGTTACTCTTGCGGTCCACCTTGATCACGCTTGCCGTGTCATCGCCGTTGCCGCCGAAGCTCAGTGCCTGTCCCCAGGGAGGTGCCTGAGCCGCGGCAGACGAGCCGGCGGAAAGAATCGCGAGAAGAGCAAGGGATAGACAAGAAGTGGGGAGGAAGCAGGTGCGAGTGCCCATGGTGCCCTCCTGCAACACGATCGTTAGAGCGTGGTCCGGGCGATGATTATGGTTCCGGCCAGGAAGGCTGTCAATAGCGGGTTGGCCGGACGCTCACGCGGAGCTACCACAAATGATAGTAGCCGTCCCGCCGCGCCATATCGACGGTCACGCCGAACAGCGCCGAAAGACGCTCGACCGTCAACATCTCCGCCTTCGCACCGTCGGCAACGATGCGTCCCTTGCTCAGCAGCACCACGCGGTCGATCTCCGGAACAATATCGGCCAGTTCGTGCGTAACCAGAATGATCGCCGTGCCGGAGCGGGCGAGAGTGCTCATGGTTTGGCGGACATTCTGCTGCGCCGTCAGGTCGAGCGAGTTGCAAGGCTCGTCGAACAGCAGAGCGCGTGGCCTGTGAACCAGCGCCCGCGCAATCAACACGCGCCGCGCCTCACCGGACGACATTTCAGCGACTGGACGGTCCGCAAGATGGGAAATCTTCAATTCGGCGAGGGCAGCATCGGCGCGCTCTCGCTTTGGCCCATCCACCGTGTGATTGGGCCAGATGGCGGTGCTGCTGAAAAAGCCGGAGAGTACGACGTCACGCCCGCTGGCTTCGCCCGTGCAGGAAAGCATCAAATCGTTCGACACGATCCCGAGGCTTTCGCGGAGCTTGAACACGTCCCAGCTGTCCTCTCCCAGGATGGCGATCGAGGATTCCGCGCGCGCTACCGGATAGCATTCGCGGGTGATGGTTTTGATGAGAGTCGATTTGCCGCAGCCGTTTGGTCCGAGAATGGCCACGTGTTCGTCGGCTTCGATGCGCAGGCTGAAATCGTCCAGCGCAATCTTCTGTCCTCGCATCACGCGGAGATTCTGGAAGTCGAGAAGCGGCGGCGAGAGTTTCTTGTTCATCGCATCTGACGTTCAGTTGCCCGGAGGTGCCAGGACAGGGAACCGGGCGCCCGGTACTCCGTACTGGTTTTAGCTTACACTGAACTCGAGATGCCCCTGCCGGTCTACCATCTTCGACGCCTGCTGGCTGCGACGGCCGTAGTGCTCACTGTCGTGGTTGCCGGCATGTATTTCTACGCCCGGATGCGGACCCGGAACGTGCTCAACGAAGTGCCCAGCAAGATCGGGTACGACATCAAGCAAACCGCCTCGGGCTTCCAGTTTTCCAAATCGGACGGGAAACGCACGCTGTTCACGGTGCAAGCCAGCCATGTCAAGGAATTCAAGCTCAACGGTCTGGCCGAATTGCAGAATGTCAGCATCGTTCTCTACGGCCGCGACTCTTCGCGATACGACCGGATCTACGGCGACAGCTTCGCCTACGATCCCAAGACCGGCAATGTTACGGCAAAGGGAGGAGTGCAGATCGATCTGCTGGCCAATCCTGCCGGTCTTCTGAGTCCGGATCAATCGGCTCCAGCCGACCTCAAAAACTCAATCCATCTGAAGACGCGGGACCTGGTTTTCAACCGGGACTCGGGAAACGCATGGACCGATGCTCGAGTCGAGTTTCAGACACCGCAGGCCAGTGGGTGGGCTGTCGGGGTGAAGTACGCGGGTAAAACCAACACATTGACGCTGGCGTCGCAGATTCACGTTGCCTTAAGCGGAGATGAAGCGGCGATCATTGACGCCGAACACGGCTCGGTCACCAACGATCCCCGGCAGATCGTGCTGGACCACCTTCATCTCGAACGCGAGGGGGGAAGCTTGGGCTCGGATCGGGCAGTGCTTTATCTCGATCAGGACAACGCGGTGAAACAGGCTATGGCGGTTGGCAACGTGGAAGTACAGGCCAAAACAAACGACCAGACTCGATCACAGGCGGCGAACACCTCGGAGATCCACGTCTACGCGCAGAAAGCGGACTTCGCCCTGCAGGCGCACAATCTATTACGGACCGCGACGTTGACAGGAGACGTTCACATTGAACAGTCTGGACCTCGTCCGATGCAGGGGCAGGCCGGACGACTGGTGCTCGACTTCGCAGGCCACAATCAGTTGCAGACGGTGCATGCGCTGGATGGTGCTCACCTTGCCGAGGCGAACGTCCAAGGGGCTAGCAGCTCAACAGCCAATTCTGCGACCCAGGATTTTGAACTCACCGCTCCGGGCATCGACTTTGTTGTGGCCGAGGGTCACAGGCTGGAACGAGCCGTCACCTCCGGGGCAGCCCGGATTATCCTGACCCCGGCAGAACGAGTGTCAGCAAATGCGGTCAAACCGGCTGCGCGCGCGGAACAGACGACGGTTGTGACCGCCGGGAGATTCGAAGCGAAGTTCACCATGGCCGACGGCCAGAATCATCTCTCCAGCATCTATGGCGCCCCCGATGCCCGCATCGTGAATTCGGCCTCGGGGCGGCAGGAACGGGTCAGCACCAGCGAATCCGTGGAAGCGCTATTCCTGCCGCAGGGGGGAATTGCGGCTATCACCCAGCGTGGAGACGTGGCCTACACCGATGGGCTGCCCTCCGACCGGCGAATGCAGGCTTGGGCCAGCAACGCCCACTACACCCCGGCGGACCAGGTTCTTGTGCTAACCGGCAATCCTCGGGTTGCCAGCGGCAGCATGGTGACGACTGCACGGGACATCCGCATCAACCGGGTGACCGGAGATGCGCTGGCCGCGGGCGACGTTAAGAGCACCTACACTGAGTTGAAAGAACAGCCCGATGGTGCCTTGCTCGCCTCAGCCTCTCCCATTCATGTGACCTCCCATACCATGACAGCCCGCGATAACCCCGGCATAGCGCTTTACACGGGAAATGTGCGCCTCTGGCAGGATGCCAATGTGATCGAGGCGCCATCGATCCAGTTCGATCGGGAGCGGCGGTTCGTCACCGCGCAGGGAACACCGTCACAACCGGTAAAGACCATCCTCGTTCCACCCGAAAACACGGCGAACGCGGTTTCAAAAAAGCCGGCAAACGAAGCCACTCTCGATACATCCAGTCCGATCACGATCACGGGAAACCGCCTGACGTATGCCGATCCGGAACGAAAGGTGCATTACGAGGGCAACGTGGTCGCCAAGGGAGCGGATTTCACCGCCTCGGCCAAGACGCTCGACGCCTATCTGCGGTCGCGGAGTCAGACCCAAGCTTCTGGGAGCCAAGCGTCTGCCGGGCCAAGCCAACTGGACCGGATGGTCGCGGAGGGGGATGTGCTGGTCCGCCAGAATGCCCGCCGGGCGGAGGGGCAGAAACTGGTTTACACGGCAGCCGAGGAGAAGTTTGTCCTGACCGGCGGTCCGCCTAGCATTTTTGATGCCGAACGGGGCAAGATTACCGGGGTTTCGTTGACTTTCTTCAGACGCGATGATAGGGTGCTGGTAGAAGGCGAAGCAAGTACTCCTGTGGTAACTCAGACGCGAGTGGCCCAATAATTGGCAAGATAAATGCGTACCCTGGCCACAGAAGAGATTGGCAAATCGTACCGTGGCCGGCGCGTGGTAAACGGAGTCAGCCTTACCGTCGACCAGGGTGAAGTCGTTGGATTACTTGGCCCGAATGGCGCTGGCAAGACCACCACTTTCTATGCCATCGTCGGCCTGATTCCGCCCGATACCGGCCGCGTGCTCTATGACGGCCAGAACATCACTGACGTTCCCATGTACCTCAGGGCCCGTCAATATGGCATTAGTTATCTCCCTCAAGAAGCTTCGGTCTTTCGCAAGTTAACCGTAGAAGAGAACATTCTCGCTGTGCTGGAAGCGCAGCCGATCTCCTGGCACGAACGCCGCGAGAAGATGGAGAGGTTCATTGACGAGCTCGGGCTGGAACACATCCGCCAGAACCGCGGATATGCCCTCTCGGGCGGAGAGCGGCGGCGCGTGGAGATTGCCCGCTGCCTATGCATTAATCCGACGTTCATCCTGCTGGATGAGCCGTTTTCGGGGATCGACCCGATCGCAGTGCTCGACTTGCAGAAGATTATCAGCGGCTTGCGGGCGAGCGGCATCGGCGTGCTGATCACCGATCACAACGTGCGTGAGACACTTTCCGTTACCGATCGGGCATACATCATCGACGAAGGCAGGATCTTCCGCCAGGGACAGCCTGGCCAGCTGGCGGGTGACCCGGATGTGCGCCGCGTGTACCTGGGCGAGAGTTTTTCGCTGGTTTAGGCTTTTGGGAGGGCACGGCTCGAGCCGTGCCGCCAGCGGGGTAATGAGAAGAGCGCCTATCGGCACTGAGGATTCGATCACAAGGCTGCTGCATTCGTGAAGCATTGAGATTTGGAAACATGGTCCTCTTACAGCACAAACTCAGCGTGAAGCTCTCCCAGCGCCAGATCCTGACTCCTGGCCTGGTGCAGATGGTTTCCGTCCTGGCGCTCAACAAGCTTGAACTCAAGGACATGATCAACGCTGAGATGGTCGAGAACCCGGTTCTGGAGGAACTCGATGATTCCGTTCCTCTTCTCGATGAGGTCGGCAAGAAGGAGGAAGATCGCGAGCGGGCTTCCACAGCCACAACCGAAGAGAATCCCATTACCGCCGTCGAGAAGAAAGATCCCTTCGAAGAGATCGATTTCGGCTCGTTCTTTCAGGATTATCTGGACCCCGGCTATCGCACCCATAGCGAGATGGAGGAGATCGAGCGTCCATCGTTCGAGAACTTTCTCTCCAAGCCTTCCAATCTGACGGATCATCTCTCGTGGCAGCTCGGTTCTCTGAGTTTGCGGCCGGAGGTCCGGGAGGCTGCCGACCTGATTGTCGGCAACTTGAACGAAGATGGATATCTGATCGCCAGTGACGACGAGTTGCTCGGCATCGTGCCGGCCGCGTCTCCTGAGGCCGATGCAGCAACAGCCAAGAACATTGTGAGCGAGGCTCAGGCCCTGGGGTTGGGAGAGGACGCTGGTCCGAGTATTGAATCCGAAGAGGCGTCGACCTCCGTTGGAACGGAGTCTTCTGAAATCCCCGACCGGACCGGAACCGACGCTGACTCTGGTTACAGCGACATCGTGAATGCTTCGCCCGGCGATGTGCTGCCGGGGGTTGAGCTTCCTCGCGAGGCATCGGTGTCGTCGAACGGAGACTCGGCTGCCGCCACGGCTCCGGCCAAGGTCCCGACATCGCAATCGACTCCGGCTTACAAACCTCGATTCACCGCTACGGACCTGCAGGAGGCTCTCGAAGTCATCCGCCAGCTCGATCCTCCGGGCGTGGGCTGCCGAGACCTGCGCGAATGCCTGCTCTCTCAGCTTCGCTATCATCAGGCCCAGTTGGCTCTCCACAAGAATGGGAACGGCACCGCGCAGGTTCTGCGCGATGCCATTGCCGTTGTCGATCAGCACCTGCGCGATCTGCAAAGCAAGCGTCACAAGGAAATTGCCAAGGCGATCGGCCGCCCGATCGAAGCCGTCGAGCAGGCGCTCGGCTATATTCGGACGCTCGATCCTCGCCCCGGTCTGCGTTACAACAAGGTGCAGGCAAGGCTGATCGAGCCCGATGTGGCCTTCGTCAAGCACGGGGACGAATGGCTGGTCATCATGAATGACGAAGACCTGCCGCAGCTGCGCCTGAATCCCGCCTACAAGAAGCTGCTGGCGCGCGACGGCAACGAGAAAAGCACGCGCGATTACGTGAAAGAGCGCTACAAGAGCGCCATTCAGCTGATCAAGAACATCGAGCAGCGCAAGCAGACCATCACCAAAGTCTGCTACTGCATCCTTGCCCGGCAGCAGGAATTCCTGGAACGGGGCATCGACTTTCTCAAGCCGATGATGATCAAGGAGGTAGCCGAAGAAATCGGCGTGCATCCGTCGACGGTCAGCCGTGCCGTGGCCAACAAGTACGCCCACACTCCGCAAGGCGTATTCGAGCTGCGGTATTTCTTCAGCGAGAGTGTGCAGGGGCCGGAGGGCGGCAATACTTCCTTGCTCATCCTCAAGCGCCGCGTCAAGAAACTCATCGATGAAGAGGATCCCAGCCGTCCGTTGACCGACGAGCAGATCACCCGCATCCTGCAGTCACAGGGCATTCAGGTGACCCGCCGCACGGTGGCCAAATACCGCGAAGACATGCGCATTCCCAGCACGCACCAGCGCCGAGTCAAGAAATAGTTTTGGAAAGGGCATGGCTTTCGTCATGCCGAACAAGTTGGACCCAGGAACCGGGGCTTTAGCCCCTGAGGTTTCCGCAACGATGAAGCGATTAGTGACAAGTGCCATAATCGCAACCTGCCTCTGTCCGATCATTGTTTACTCCACTTCAGTGAGTCAGAGCATCTGCTCAAACGGGAAGACGTGCGACTGCGTGGTGGAATGGATTCCACCGTTTCACCGTCCCGTTCGCATCCCTGAGGCTCGCTGGTGGACGCTGCTCCGAATCCAGTTTGCGTCGATGGTTGTACCCGCTGCGCTCTGGACATCCGTCGGAGTGGGAAAGCTGCGTTCTCAATTGCTCGTCCATGATCTTGCTGTCGAGGGTTCTAATAGGAGTCCCAATTCGTAACCACAATTAGGGAGGGGCGCTCATGAACGTGGAGTACACCGGAAGACACTACGAAGTCACCCCCACGATCCGCAAAGAAGTTGAAACCGGCCTCGCTAAAATCCGTAAAATCCTGGGCGATCGATTCGAAACCAAAGTCATTCTCGCGGTCGAGAAACACCGTCACAAGGCGGAAATCACCATCAGTCCACGCAATGGCCCGCTGGTCGGCCTGGCTCAGGCCAAAGACATGACGATCGCCGTGAATGAAGCCCTCGAGCATCTCGAGAAGCAGGCCATCAAATACAAAACGCGCTGGGAATCCAAGAAGCGTTCGGCCCGCAAGAGCGAAGAAGACAAGAAGTGGAATGGTCACGCGACACAGGAAGACGTGCACACCGCCGTCGGACTGACTGAAAAGACGGCCGTGCCCGTTCTGGTGCATAAGTATCCAGCCGTGGCTAAAACCACCGAGGTGCATCTGGTTCGTTCCGACGACTCGGTGGCGATGCGGCCTATGACCCTCGAAGAAGCCATCAAGGAAGCCCATTTCAAGGACCGCGATGTCTTCGTCTTCCGCGATCCCAAGGGCAAAGTGATGGTGCTGCACCGTGCTCGGGACGGCAAATTGCAGTTGATCGAAGTGCCGTAAGAACAGCTGGCGGCGGTCAGCCATCGGCTGTCAGCAATGAGTTGGGCGCCCCACTTCTGGCCGGTGTTGCCGGGAGCGATGGTCGTCATGCAATCGGACCAGCAGGCCCTACGAAGCGCTCCAGTTTCTCGAAGGTTATAGTAGATCATTTGCTCTGTAGGGTGATGCCCTCGGCTTCGACCGGGACGCCGCACTTTCCGCCTCGCAAAGCGTCAAGAAATGCCAAGGTCTCCAGCAGTGTGAGTTTCTCGGTTGTCCGGGCGAAGCCGATTCCCGCGAAATTCATGTGCGTGGCGCCGGCAATCACGCCGAGCCACTTACATCCCGGCGGCAGGCTGTCGTACGGAATCGTGCGCGTCTTCCATTCGCCGTCCAGTGACCCGTCGCGCGTGCCCGTGAGCAGCAGCATGGGTTTTCGAATCCCGCTCCACGCATTCTGCGGAAACATCGTTCCCGGACCGTCGGGCGAGAGCGCGACATAGGCGTCGAACCGGTCAAGACCTTTCACGCCGAAATTGTTCCTGGTTCCGGCCTCGACTTCGACCGTGCGCGCTCCCATGGAGTGTCCGAGCAACGCCACGAACGGAGCTTTGCACGAGGCGTTGGCAAACTGAAGAGCGGCAGCAATATCCATAAGTCGGGCGTTGTAAGCTGCCGGATCGTTCACCAGTTCCTGCAATCCTTTCTTGATTCCGCGGGACTCCCGCATGTCCGATCGCAAGGCGGCTGCCCCGCTTTCCTTGTGGCCCATCACGATGACACGCCAGCCGTCATCGCGCATGCCTTCGGCCAGGTATTTGTAGCCGTCTTCGCTGCCTCCGGCTCCAGGGGAAATCAGAGCCAGCGGAGCGCAGCTGCCGGACTTCGGCGCATACACGCGCAACGGAGTTCGGGCCCCATCGGCGCGTTGTGCTTGTACCAGATCCTGGCCAAAAGCGGCGCCGGATAGACCAAATGTCACGCTTGTGAACACGACAGCCGCCGTCCGGAAAAGTCTCAAGTGAATCTCCTGTTCAGTAGGATGCCCAACAGAATAAAACACCGCGAGACGAACCGAGTTGCACAGCGTTGTACTGACGCCGCGTCGGATTGAGTTTTGCATGGACGTCGACATCCCGACATGCCTCTATTGATACGTTTGAATGGCTGGATTTGCGTGCTAAAATTCGCGGTCGAGGGAGATCCGCAACCATGATTCGTACCTTTGTGCGTTTTGCTGCAGCCCTTGCCTCCGTGGTCTCGTCCATCATTCTGGTCCCGGCCCCGCCCGTTTGTGCACAATCAGTCGCGCCTGAGGCCAAGCTGTCGGTTCATTGGGAGGAACTGACCGCGTCCGACTTTCGCGAAGGCATTCATCGATCGCAGGGAACCTGCCTGCTCCCCTTCGGGATTCTCGAAAAGCATGGTCCTCATTTGCCGCTGGGGACGGATTTGCTTGATGTCCGCTATGCTGCACTGCACGCCGCAGAAAAAGAATATGCCGTGGTCTTTCCCGAATATTATTTTGGCCAGATCGCCGAGGCCCGCCACGAGCCGGGGACAATTGCCTACAGCCGCGACTTGCAGCTTGAACTGCTCCAGGAGACGACCGACGAAATGGCGCGCAACGGCTGCAAGAAAGTTCTGATCGTCAATGGCCACGGCGGCAACGAACACCTGCTGCCGTACTTTGCCCAGACGCAACTGGACAAGCCACACGATTACGTGGTCTACGTTCTCGACGAGCGCACGCCCGAACACGGCGGCCCGCCGAAGAAGAGCACCATCGATATGCACGCCGGAGAGAGTGAGACCTCAAAGATGCTGGTGGCGCGGCCCGATCTGGTGCACATGGATCGGGCGAAAAACGAATCGGGAGCGGATCAAGCCCGTCAGAAGATTCCCGACGATCTCTACACCGGCATTTGGTGGTATACGCGCTTTCCCTTCCACTACTCCGGTGATGGCTCGGTGGCGACGCGGGAACTGGGTGAGTATCAGATGAATTGGTGGATCGACCAGATTGTCAACGGCATCCGCGCTGTCAAAGGTGACGATGTCAGCCTGAAGCTGCAAAAGGAGTTCTACGAGAAGACCACGCACCCGCTCGACACGCAGCCGTAGGTTTCAGCGCGATTTCAGGGCCGCAAGTTGCGGGGGAAGAAGTCAAGAAATCTGCAAGCTGGAATCCTAGGAGCTTCCGATCAGCACGCCGGTGATGAACACCAGCACGCCGCCGAGACCCACTTGCAGCGCCGCAGTCACCCACGGTGTGTCCATATAGCGGCGCCGGATCCAGGTAATCGCTCCCAGCTCGCCGAGCACGACTAATCCCGCCGCCCAGAGCGCAACCCGGAAGTCGTGAATCAGGAACGGGAGTGTATGTCCGATTCCGCCAACAGCGGTCATTAAGCCGCAGATTACGCCGCGTACCCATGGGTGCCCGCGGCCAGTCAGGCTGCCGTCGTCGGAGAGTGCCTCGGCAAAGCCCATGCTGATCCCCGCGCCCGCTGATGCGGCCAGGCCAACCAGAAAGGCGTCCCAACTCTTCTGCGTCGCCAATGCTGCCGCAAACACCGGGGCCAGAGTCGAGACAGAACCATCCATCAGGCCGGCCAGACCCGGTTGCACGATCTGCAGCACGAATAGGCGCCGCTGGGCCTGCTCTTCGTCCGCTTTCACGTTTGCAGGAAGCTTCTCTTTATCGAGCTCCAGAGCGCGCTCTTCGTGCGATCGCTCTTCCGTCGCAAGATCGTCAAGGAGTTGTCGAATGCTGACGTCCTGGGTGCGTGCCGCGGCCTTTTCGTAGAAGCGGCGGGTTTCGACTTCCATCGTGCTGGCCTCTTTGCGTACCGCTTCGATCCGCAAGGGCCGGACCAGCCAGAGCGCCGGTCGTTCCACAAAGCCGCGCACGTCCTGCCGCCGAATCAACGGAATATGTTCGCCGAATTTCTTCTGGAAAAGCTCCAACAAGCGGCGCCGATGTCCGGATTCCTCTTCCCGCATTCCGTCAAACATCGAAGCCGTTCCCGGGTAGTCCGCCCGCAGGCCCTCGGCAAAATCCGCGTAAACACGCTCGTCTTCCTCTTCCAGAGAGATCGCCAGCGCCAGCACTTCCCGTTCGGTCAGCTCTTCGAACTTTTTCATGACGCCATAGATTACCTGCCCATCGCGGCGGAAGACAATCCGTAATTCCGGTTTCCTCTCCGCCCATGCTTGCCGCAGAGCGACGTATCTCAATCGCCAATCGTCCAGCCGAAGCGGGCACGGGGCTTTCGATGCTACTATCCGTTCATGCGGTCGCGAAAAGCTTCAGGAGGCTTGCGGGCAACACCCCGTCAAAGCGGGAAGCAAGGGAAGAGGAAAAAGGGCAAAGCGACGCCGGAACTGGTCATCATCACCGGGATGAGCGGCTCCGGGAAGGCTTCTGTCTTGAAGGCCTTCGAGGATCTCGGCTATTACTGCGTCGATAACCTGCCGATCCAGTTGATCCCGGAATTTGCCGAACTCGCCGTGCAGTCGAGCGAAATCCGTCGGACCGCGCTGGTGGTGGATGTTCGAGAGGGCTCCCGCCTGGAAAGGCTGCCGGGAATTTTGAAGTCCGTCCGGCGGATGATCCCGACCAAGGTCGTGTTCCTCGAGGCCTCCGACGCAGTCCTGTTGCGCCGCTTCAGCGAGACGCGCCGCCCGCATCCGCTGGGCACCAATGCCCCGGTCAAGGCCGCATTGAAAGAAGAGCGACGCCACCTGGGCTCGATTCGTCGTCTTGCTGACTTCGTCATCGACACATCCAAGTTCAACGTCCACGAACTGCGCGCGCACATCCACGAGCGCTTTCAGCGGCAGTCTGCTGAGAAGAGCATCCTGGTCTCCTGCGTCAGCTTCGGCTTCCGCCAGGGCGTTCCTGAAGATGCCGATCTTGTCTTTGACGTTCGTTTCCTGCCCAACCCGCATTTCGTTCCCGAGTTTCGACCCCTCACGGGACGTCACCCGCGAGTCGCAAAATACATTCGTTCGTTTCCCCAGACCAAAGAATTCGTCTCACGCATCTCCGATCTGCTGATCTATTTGTTGCCTCACTACATCCACGAAGGCAAGAGCTACCTGACTATCGCCTTTGGCTGTACTGGCGGCCAGCATCGCTCGGTGATGATCGCCGAAGAGGTTCGCAAGCATCTTCGTCGCGCCGGATACCGCGTCAAAGTTGTGCATCGCGACAGCCCCAGATAGCCAGGCTCGGGGGCACACACCAGGGCCGAAGGGAAACCACAATGCCATATCCTCGGATGGCAAGTCCGGTAGAATAAGGCCTTGCAGCATATGTTGATTCAACGGGCAGTCGGCGGTTGCCGTTCGCCTCGCCCGGGAGCCCCATGCGGCAACTGACGCGTCTCATTCGTTATGCTTTGCCCTATTGGTGGCAGATCCTGGCCTCGGTGATGCTCATGGCGGCCGTCGGGGCGCTCGATGCCTTCAAGTACCTGCTCATCCGCCCCATCTTCGATCGCGTCCTCAACCCGGCCAGCGGCTCCAAAGCCATTCAACTGTTTACCATTCCCCACACCCATCACACGCTCTACCTGCAGCAACTGGTGCCCTCGCATTTCACCAACGCCTGGAATATAGTCGCCTTCGCCCTCGTCGCTTCGACCATCCTGAAAGGAATCTGCGACTATACCGGGACGTATCTGGTCAATCACGCCGGATTCGGCATGATTACCGACCTGCGTGACGACCTTTACACCGCTATCCTCCGCCGCTCCGCCGCATTCTTCTCGCGCCACACGACCGGCACGCTTCTTTCCACGATCGTCAACGATATCGAGCGCGTTCAGTACGCCATGTCGACCGTGTTGGCCGAATCCTTGCAGCAGTTCTTTACCTTCGTCTTCGTGGCTGGAGTCGTCATCGTGCTCGGCAGGGAACTTTCCTGGATTCTTCTACTCTTCGTTCCGGTCATCATTTACTCCTCGCGCAAGATCGGGACTCGCGTCCGGCGCACAACCCGTCACGGCCAGGACAAGCTCGCTGAAATCCAGAACATCCTGCACGAAACCATCACCGGCAACCGCATCGTCAAAGCGTTCAATACCGAGAACTGGGAAATCTCCCGTTTTCGTAGCGCGGCCCTGCGCCTGTTTCGCGCCAATCTCCGTTCTGTTGCCGCCGCGGCCCTGAGTTCTCCGCTGATGGATATCTTCGGCATGATCGGCGTTGCGCTTCTTCTTCTGTTCGGCCGCGAGCAGATCAAAGATGGCCGCATGGAACTCGGTGTCTTCGTCGCTTTCATTACGGCCGTCTTCAGCCTCTACAATCCTGTCCGCAAGTTTGCTGTGTTCAACAACAACTTCCAGCAGGCTCTCGGTGCCTCCTCGGAGGTCTTCAAGTTTATGGATCTTGAAGACGACGTCAAAGAGAAGCCCCGCGCCTTGGTGCTCCCGAGATTCAATTCAAGTGTCCGCTTTGAGAGCGTCAGCTTTTCCTACGCTCCGGAGCACGCCGGTGACGGAGCACGTGAGGCTCTCCACGGGATCGATCTCGACGTCAAACGTGGCGAAGTGCTGGCCATCGTCGGGTCGAGCGGCGCCGGCAAGAGCACCCTGGTTCACTTGATCCCGCGTTTCTTCGACGTTACCGGCGGACGTATCCTCATCGATGGTCACGACGTCCGCGATGTGACCCTGACCTCGTTGCGATCTCAGGTCGGCATCGTCACCCAGGAGACCGTGCTATTTAACGACACGGTTCGCAACAACATCGCTTACGGCCAACCCAGTGTCCCCATGAAGGACGTCGAAGCTGCCGCCCGCGCCGCGCTCGCTCACGACTTCATTCGGAGCCTGCCCTCGGGTTACGATACGGTGATCGGAGAGCGGGGCGTGCGGCTTTCCGGAGGCGAACGTCAGCGTCTTGCGATCGCGCGGGCTTTGCTGAAGAATGCGCCGATTCTGATTCTCGACGAAGCGACCTCGGCTCTCGACAGTGAGTCGGAAGCACTGGTACAGTCCGCTTTGCACAACCTGATGACAGGCCGCACCGTGTTCGTCATCGCCCATCGCCTTTCGACTGTCCGGCGTGCGGATCGGATCATGGTCATTGAAAATGGGGCAATCTCCGATATCGGCGCCCACGAGGAACTGATGCGCAAGCTGGGTACCTATCGGCGTCTTTACGAGCTGCAGTTTGTGAATATGGAAGCACCCAGAGCAGTGGCGAAGACTTAAGGACACTTTACGATCGATGGCCATCCGTTCCATGACGGGGTTCGCGCAGGTTCGGGGCGAAGTGCAGCGCCAGCCCGGTTCCGCCGGCCGGGTCGCGCCGACTGCATCCAACGGACGGCTATCGTTCGCGCTCTCGCTCAAGTCAGTGAATCACCGGTTCCTCGATCTGCATTTCCGCCTACCGGCGGGCGCGGACTCGCTCGAGATGCAGCTGCGCCGCCTGCTCAAAGAGAAGATTTCGCGCGGCCACGTCGAAGTCACTTTGAGCATGGAACGCTCGGGCACGGATGCATTCGCCCTGAACCGCGAAATCATCGGAGGGTACATCGCGGCATTTCGCGCCGCGGCGGCGGAGTTCTCGCTCTCAGCCGACCCCGATCTCAATGCCGTTCTGCGTATTCCCGGGGCGCTCGATTCGGCCACTCAATCTCCCGATGACGAAATTGAGGCTTCGGTTTTGGCGGCGGTGGATGAAACTCTCCAGCGCCTCAACCAGATGCGGGAGGAGGAGGGTCTCAGCATTGCCCGTGAACTGCGCGAGCGTATGGCGCATTTATTGCAGGCCGGCAAGAGCGTCCAGAGTCACCGCAAGACAGTGCTGCAGGACTACAGCCAGAGGCTGCAGTCGCGGCTGCAGGAATTGCTCGGCTCCAGTGTCGACAAAGAGCGCGCGCTACAGGAAGCCGCTCTCCTGGTCGATCGCAGTGATATTCAGGAAGAGATTGTGCGCCTGGAAACCCACGTCCAGCACTTCCTCACTCTGCTCGATTCGGGCGGCGAAATTGGAAAGAAGCTGGATTTCCTTCTGCAGGAAATGAATCGCGAAGCCAATACGCTGCTTTCGAAAACCTCGGGTTTAGCCGGCGAGGCATTGAAGATCACCGAAGCTGGGCTCGTGATGAAGGCGGAAATCGAAAAGTCGCGCGAGCAGGTGCAGAATCTCGAATGAGTCTGCCGCACAAACCGGTCGTCTATATCATCTCCGCTCCCTCCGGCTCGGGGAAATCGACTCTGGTCAATAAGCTGCTGAAGACGATTCCCGATCTCGATTTCTCCATTTCATACACGACGCGGCCGCCGCGCGGCCGCGAGCAGAACGGAAAACAATACAACTTTGTTACCCGGAACCAGTTCGAAGAAATGATTCGTGCGGGCGCGTTTCTCGAGCACGCCGATGTCTTCGGAAACTACTACGGCACAGCGCGGCGGTTCCTCAGTGAGGCAGAACTGGCGGGTCACGATCTTCTGCTCGATATCGACGTTCAGGGCGCCCGGCAGATCAAGCAGACGCTGCCCGACGCTGCCAGCATCTTCATCCTCCCTCCCAACCGGAAGACTCTGGAGAAGCGATTGCGCGAGCGGGGGGAAGACGCCGAGAGCGTGATCCAGCGCCGGCTCGACACCGCGACTCGCGAAATCGAGGATTACGACAAGTACAACTACGTTCTCATCAACGATGAGCTGGAAAAGTCAATCAGGAACCTGCAGGACATCGTGCTGGCCGAGCGCCTCGGCCGCACCAGCCAGCCGCTTTCCCCCGAGCAGAAGGCGGTCGTCGATCAGGCGGAGCGGTGTCGGCTCACGAACGTTCGGGAGCGAATCCAACCGATCCTGGCTTCGTTTAGCACTTCCGTGCCCTCAGCAGGCATTTAGCTTTCGCGGTATGATCTTATGAGTCCGAAGGGTCTGGTACGGAGCGGTTTGATGAATGGGAACCAATCCCGGTCATCGTGAGCGGAATGCACGGTTTGAGTTCGGCACTGATTGAGGCTTCACTATCTGGATCAAGGGAGATCCCTTATGAAGTTGATCGAAGGCTTTGACAGCAACTACCGTTACATTCTGGTGGCGGCGCGCCGCGCCCGGCAACTGCAATCCGGAGCACCGCCCGTCGTTGACACCAATTCCCGCAAACCGTGCCGCATCGCGCAAGACGAAATTCGTGCCGGCAAAGTGAAGTGGGAAATCCCTGACAATCGCACGGCCGCCGAGCAAGCCGGAGAGACTCTCGACAAGGCGCTCGGGCAGGAGTAGCGGCAAGCCTGCTCCGAATTCGCTGCCAGCGGCGCTTTTCGATGTGCTCGTGCGTCGCAGCGGTTCCATCGGGAATCGGACTTCGAACATCTAAAAACTTGGGCTGGTTATGAAGATTGTTCTGGGAGTTACTGGCGGAATCGCGGCCTACAAGGCAGCGGAAATTGTCCGGCTGCTCCAAGATCGCGGCATCCGCGTTCAGGTCGTAATGACCCGAGCCGCCCAGGAATTTGTCCGGCCTCTCACCTTCGCCGCGCTGTCCGGGGAAAAAGTCATCACCAGTATGTTCGCGCCCGGCGAGGAACAAACACCCAACATCGATTCGGCGATCGAACATATTGCGGTTGCGCAGTCGATCGATGCCCTGGTGGTTGTGCCCGCGACGGCCGATGTCCTGGCTCACTTCGCGCAGGGCATTGCAAGCGACTTCCTCACCACGCTCTATCTCGCCACCACGGCCCCCGTCGTGGTCGCGCCGGCGATGAATGTCAACATGTGGAACCACCCTGCGACACAGGCGAATCTCGAAATCCTGCGCAAGCGGGGTATAAGGATCGTCGAACCCGGATCCGGCTATCTCGCCTGCGGCATGACCGGGCCCGGCCGTCTCGCAGAAAACGAAGCCATCGTCACCGCAGTCCTCGAAGCGCTCGGCGCCTCTCAGGATCTTGCCGGAGAAACCGTGCTTATCACTGCCGGTCCCACGCGTGAGAAGATCGATCCCGTCCGCTATCTCACCAACCGCTCCAGCGGACGCATGGGCTACAGCCTCGCTGAAGCCGCTCTCCGCCGTGGTGCTCGCGTTCTGCTTGTCAGTGGACCGACTTCGATCACGCCGCCCGGTGCGGCTGAACTGATCCGCGTCGAATCAGCGCAAGAGATGCGCGATGCCGTTCTCGACCTCTTGCCCCGGGCCGGCATTGTCATCAAGACCGCGGCTGTCTCCGACTATCGACCGAAAACCTCCGCGCCGCAAAAAATCAAGCGCAAAGGTCCTTTAGCCCTCGACCTCGAGCCCACGCCCGATATTCTCAAGGAGCTTTCCAGCCGGGAGCGCGCGCAACTGGTGATCGGCTTCGCCGCGGAAACCGACAACGTCCTGGAAAACGCCCGCCAGAAGCTGGTTTCGAAGAATCTCGATGCCATCGTCGTAAACGACGTCTCGCGGGAGGGCGTCGGTTTCGATTCCGATCGCAACGCCGTTACCATCATCACCCACGACGAAGTCATCGAAGTTCCTGAGACCACGAAGCGGGAAGTTGCCCAGCGCGTCCTCGACCAGATCATCAAGCTCCGGCGACGCACCTCTGCAGTGAAGGGCTAATGGCGGGGGGGGCCGTTTTCGGACGGTCCGGTCGAGCCAAGTTCGACCGGCTTCTCACGTATAATTCGAGCATTCATGCCATCCCTTGACTCTGGAGTGCGCCGCGCGCTTGCCGATCGCTTGCGTTACTATCAGGAACTCGGCATCTACGATTTCTATCGACGGGAATCGCAAGGTCCGGTCTCCAGTTCCGCTCCCGTCGAACCGGCTCAGCCCGTTTCATTCCAGCCAGAATTGCGAGAGGAAATGCCCGCAAGAAAATCCGCCGCCGTCGCCACCATCGTCGAAGACAACATCTTCGAAGTCCTCGCGCCCAAGCCGGAATCCGCCACGGCCGATCCCGTCGCTGCACTCCGCCTGATTCGCGAAGACCTCGGCGACTGCACCCGCTGCAAGCTGCATAAGCAAGGACGCAAGCAGATCGTTTTCGGCGTCGGCAATCCACGCGCTGAGCTGATGTTCGTCGGTGAGGGCCCCGGTGCTGATGAAGACGCGCAAGGCGAGCCTTTCGTCGGCCGCGCCGGACAGCTGCTCAACAACATGATCAAGGCGATGGGGCTAAAGCGGGAAGAAGTCTACATCGCTAATGTCGTCAAGTGCCGCCCGCCGGGCAATCGCACTCCCGAGCGCGACGAATGCGAAATCTGCTCGCCATTTCTCATGCGCCAGATCGCCGTCATCAAACCAAAAGTCGTGGTCGCCCTCGGCGCGGTCGCCGCGAAAAATCTCCTTGCCATCAACGCGCCCATGGCTGAACTCCGTGGACGCTTCTACGACTTCATGCCTGCCGGTGTGCGCAGCAACGATCCGTCATGGCGAGGAGCGAAGCTGGCCGTGACTTACCACCCTGCATTCCTCTTGCGCGATCCGCGTCAGAAGGGCGAAGCCTGGAAGGATCTGCAGATGGTGATGAAGTATCTCGGCCTGAAGCCGCCCCAAGCCACGTAGCGCCGACAACGCCCGACTCGCGAGTTTTCGATCCGTGAGAATTCGGTGCGAGTCGGAAGCTTATCCGTTCTCCGCTCCCCATTCGCCGCGTAGTTTATCCTTCCCTCAATGCCCGAATTCTGCGACGTCGCTCTGCCTGTCCCGCTCGACATGGCGTTTACGTACCACATCCCTGCGGAAGCCACGCCAGTCGTCGGCGGGCGCGTCCTCGTCCCGTTCCGTCAGCAGCGCATGTCGGGCATCGTCGTCGAACTGCATGACCGCAAGCCGTCCGTCGCGACAAAAAACATCATTACGGTCCTCGACGCCGCTCCCGTCGTCGACGACCATCTCCTTCGCCTCGGTCGCTGGATCGCCGGCTACTATCTCGCCCCCATCGGCGAAGTCTTGCGCACCATGCTGCCGCTCGGCGCCGAATTCAAGCGCAGCGTTGAATATCGCATCACCGAAGACGGCCGCATGGCGCTGCATCTCGCCGGGATGGCCGGATCGCCCGCCCGCTCTCGTCGCACGCCCGAAGACCAGGCCGCTGAATTCCGCGTGCTCGATTACCTTGCCGCGCATGCCGACGAGGGCGAGTCGTCTGCCGGAGTAGTCACACACAGCGAAAATGGGCCGCCTCAGGCTGCACCGCCTTCGCGAGACGCGGGAACTCTTATTCGGGAACAAACCCTCCGCTCCGCCACCCGCATCTCCCGCTCCGTACTCAACGGCATGGTCCGCAAGAAATGGATCATCCGCCAAGACGTTTCCGCTCCCCAGGATGCCCGCCGCACCGTCAAGGTCGCGCTGCTTAAATCTGGGGAAGGCAGGCTCAACGACAACCAGCGCACAATCCTCGACACTCTCGCGGCCACCGGCGGGCGAATCCCAGTTGAGGCTCTCCAATCCCTCGACGTTCCTCGAACCACGCTCAGTACGCTTGTGCGTCGCGGCCTCGTCGAACTTGTAGAAGAGCCCGCCGATTTTACCGTTTCCCGCACCCGGCCGCGACCTTCACCCTTCGACTTCGATTTCAACCCCGCGCAGCAATCCGCACTCACCCGCCTGCGCGAAAGCGTCGGCTCTCGCCAATTCTCGGGGATGCTTTTGCACGGCGTTACCGGCTCCGGCAAAACCGCGGTCTATCTCGCCGGCATGCGCTCCGTCCTGGAAGCTGGACGCTCTGCCATTCTTCTGGTCCCCGAGATCGGCCTTACTCCTGCCGTGGCCGCCGACCTTCATCAGATTTTCGGCGAGGAAGTAGCCATCCTCCATTCAGCGCTCACAGACCAGGAGCGTGCCGAACAGTGGCATCGCATCAAGCGCGGCGAGGCGCGCATGGTGGTCGGCACGCGCTCCGCGGTATTCGCCCCGGTCTCTGATCTTGCCCTCATCATCGTCGACGAAGAGCACGACGCCTCCTACAAACAGGAAGAAACGCCGCGCTACCATGCGCGTGATGTCGCAGTCATGCGCGCCAAGATGGGCAACGCTGTGGTCGTTCTTGGTTCGGCAACGCCCTCCCTTGAGTCCTACTTCAACGCCAGGAAGGACAAGTACTCCCTGATCGAACTTCCGGACCGCGTCGAACAGCGGCCGCTGCCCGAAGTCGAAATTGTCGACATGCGCCAGGAGTTTCAGGAAACCGGCCAGGAGCAGGTCATTTCGCGCAAACTTGCCGCCGAAATCAAAGATCGCCTCGACCGGAAAGAGCAGGTCATGGTGCTGCTCAACCGCCGCGGATATTCTCCCGTTGTTCTCTGCCGCAGTTGTGGCAAAAAGCTCGAATGCGCCAACTGCGCCATCGCTCTCACGCACCACAAGCGCGAGCACAAGATGGTCTGCCATTATTGCGGATACACCGCGCCCGTGCCCCAAGCCTGCGTCCACTGCGGCAGTGAATATGTCTACTTCCTCGGCACCGGATCGGAAAAGCTGGAAGAGTTGCTCCACGGTGTGTTTCCTCAGGCTCGAATCGCGCGCCTCGATCGTGATACCGTCCGCGGCCACGAAGATTTCGAACGCACACTGAACGCCCTCAATGAAGGCGAACTCGATCTCCTTGTGGGCACGCAAATGATCGCCAAGGGACACGACATTCATGGCGTCACGCTGGTCGGTGTTGTCGGCGCCGATGTCGCGCTCGGCCTGCCGGACTTCCGCGCCGCTGAACGCACCTTCCAACTCCTGACCCAGGTCGCGGGACGCGCCGGCCGCGGCCAGTCTCCCGGCAAAGTCATTCTGCAAACTTATTTTCAGGATCACTATGCCGTGCAGTACGCCGCCCGCCACGATTTTGTCGGATTCTACGAGAAAGAACTCCGCTTCCGGAGCTGGATGCATTACCCGCCTTACTCCGCGCTCGCCAATGTCCTGGTCCGCAGCGATAAGCTCGACGAAGCCTTGCGCTGGTCGGGACTGCTGGGAAAGTGGTTCGACTCAACCCGTCACGAAGGCGTCCGCGTTCTCGGTCCGGCGGCCGCGCCCATCCTGCGTCTGAAACGCGACTATCGCTACCACTTCGTGCTCAAGTCTCCCAGCCGCGAGACGCTCAACCGCACCCTTCGCGCCATGCTGGCTCATGCGGCCGCGCACAAGGTCCCTCGCACCCAGGTCATCGTTGATGTGGATGCTCTCTGGCTGATGTGAGAAGAAGTTGCTGCGCGCACTTGATCAGTGCCAGTTGATCTGAAACGGAGAGACCATAAATGTGAGCACCAGCATGACCAGCGCGAGAAGCGCCCATGGCCAGCGGCTCGACGGAAGGTCGGGAAAGTTGGGGGCTTGCCGCTGCCGGTAGGTAAGCACGTTCATGACGATCAGCAATCCTGCCCACACGCGCCAGCCGACGTAAATGCGGCCGATGTAGATGAGACCGATCACGGTGATCCAGGAAACGATGCGGTGGGCCCGGGGCCAGACGGCGTAAACAATGTGGCCACCGTCGAGTTGGCTGCTGGGCAGCAGATTCAGCGCCGTGGCGAACATACCCACCCAGGCCGCGACCGCGGTCGGGTGCAAGTACACGCGGTTCAGTGGCAAAGCCGCGATGGAGTGGCTCGGCATCAGGATGCGCAGGAGCCGGTGCAAGACATAGAAAATCTGCGGCAGCCCCAATTGCAAATCCGACGGTCGCATGCCCTGCGGCAGCGGTTTTGAGAGATTCAGGGCAAAGGCCAGCGTGATGACCGCCACGACGAATCCAGCAATCGGCCCGGCAATCCCGATATCAAACAGCGCCGCCCGCGAGCGAATCGGGGCCTTGATGCGAATGACGGCGCCCAGCGTCCCGATCAGGGTGGGCGCCGGAATGAAGAACGGCAGTGTCGCGCGCACTCCGTAGTACCGGCAAAGCAGATAATGCCCCATCTCGTGTGCCAGCAGAATCAACAGCAGCGTCGCCGCGAACGGAATGCCCAGAAGCAGCCTCGATGGTTGTGCCAGCGCCCAACCCAGCGGGAAAAACGGCAAGACTTCGCCTTCATCGACAAACGGCGGCAGGTTATGCAGGAAGTTGTATTCCATGCGAGCCCCCACCACCAGGGTTGTGAAAAACGTCGCCAGCAGGAGAAGCGCATGAAGCCAGTATCGCTCTCTCGGAGGCGGGCCCACCGGCTCAGGAAGCGCATAGTAATACTCGATCGTGGAGGTGGGCAGCGAAGGATCAGTTTCCGGCATGCGTCCTTAATCCGGGCGGGTCACAGCGTTACTGCGACGTTTGATTCTTTGATGCTACTACGAATGAGGCGAATGTGGGATCGCTGACCCAGATCGAGGAAATGGAAATCACCAGCCCGCGGACTCCTCTTGGCAGCACCGGCGGCCAAGCGCAGGGTGCAATCGCAGGTGGCTTAGTCGATCGACTGCAACTCTTTGCCCGGCTTGAACCGCACCGCGCGTCCTGGCGGAATCGAGACTTCCGCCCCCGTTCGCGGATTGCGCCCAATTCCCGTCTTCCGCGGACGCACGTTGAACACGCCAAATCCTCGCAGCTCAATGCGGCTGCCCTGTGCCAGCGCCTTCTTCATACTTTCGAAGACGGTTTCCACCGCCAGCTCGGCTTTGGTTTTGGTGATGCCGGTCTTGGCGACCACTTCGTTGATAATGTCGAGCTTGATCACGAGCCGCTCCCGGTTGCAGGGTCAAGATGATGCTTCAAGTGATTGATGCTATGGGAGATAAGTGAGATTGTCAACGGGAGCATCTATCCCGTAAACTGGCAGGCACCAGCCAGAGCAACTGAGTAATTGTGTAATCGGGGAACCGTGTAATTTCGGACGCCGCAGGAACCACCCGATTCGCCTTTTCAATTACTCATGCAAAATCACCAATTACTCAATTCCTCAAGGGAGCTTCATGCCGAAGAGTGATCGCTGGATCCGCAAGATGGCGCTGGAACACGACATGATCAACCCGTTCTCCGAAAAACAGGTTCGCGAGGGCGTGATTTCCTACGGTCTGTCGTCGTACGGCTATGACCTTCGCGTCGCCGACGAGTTCAAGATCTTTACCAATGTGAACAACGCGCTGGTCGACCCAAAGCACTTCGACGAGAAGTCGTTCGTGAATATCACCACGGATATCTGCATCGTTCCGCCCAACTCCTTTGCGCTGGCGCGTTCGGTCGAATACTTCAAGATTCCCCGCGACGTGCTGACGATCTGCGTGGGCAAGAGCACCTACGCCCGCTGCGGGATCATCGTCAATGTCACTCCATTCGAGCCCGAATGGGAGGGCTTTGTCACCCTCGAAATCTCGAATACCACGCCCCTTCCCGCCCGCATCTATGCCAATGAAGGCCTGTGCCAGATTCTGTTCTTTCAGTCCGACGAAGTCTGCGAGACCAGCTACGCCGACCGCAAAGGCAAATACCAGGCGCAGAAGGGAATCGTGCTGCCCAAGCTCTAGAGATCGGAGCCATTAGACCGGAATGCTCCATGTCGCGCTGTCCTTGCGAAACCTGGAACCTGCCTATTTTTTCCCTTTTACTTCTGGGCTATGAACGTCGCTTGCGGAGCGCCGATCTGCGCCTTGATGCTCTGCACACTCTGACGCGTCTCGCGCAACTCGGACCTCAAACTGCGAATGGCAGCCGCCTGCGCCCGCAACATGGCATTCTGCTGCCGAATCTGTTGTTGTTGCTCTTTGGTAGCTTCGATCAGCAGGGCCGTGAGCCGCGAGTAGTCGACGCTGCGCGCGTCTTTGCCGTTGGCTTCGTACGTGACCAGTTCCGGTACGATCCCCCCGACTTCTTCGGCAATCACGCCGACTTCATGCTTTCCCGAGTCTTTCATGTCGTAGGTGACGCCGCGCAGTCGTTCCACCTTGCCTAGCGCATTGTGCAGCGTGTGGATGTTGGTCTTCCAGCGGCGGGAGCTGTAGGTTTCCCAGCTGTCGCTGACGGGATGCCCAGCGCCTTGCGCGATGGTGAGGATCGCGGTGGGAGTTTCGGTTCCGATGCCGACTTTGACGGCATATTGCCCCGTGCCGCCCAAAATCAGCGAATTGCTGGCCCCAACGCGCGCATGCGCGCCGATGGCCGTGGCGTTAGAAAGGCTGTCGGAAGCGACGGCACAGTTGAATCCGACGCACGTGAGAAGGTTGCCGGTGGTGTTAGTAGAGAGCGAGTCCTGGCCAACTGCCGTGTTGTAGCTGCCGGTCGTGTTGGTATAGAGCGATTCGGTGCCAACGCTCGTATTTTGTGCACCCACGGTGTTGGCGGCGAGGGCGTAAATGCCGACACCTACGTTGCTGTATCCCGTGTTATTTACGGAGAGCGAAAACGCGCCGTCGGCGGTGTTAAAGCTCCCTACGGTGTCTGCCGACAGGGCGAGATAGCCACTGGCGGTATTCCAACTCCCAGTGGTGAAGGCAACGAGCGAAGAAACGCCAGTTGCCGTGTTATTCGTTCCCATGCCGGCTGTGCTCCCGCCAAAGCCAAGGAATGCGTTGGCGTTTGAGTAGTCACCGAACGCGAACAGATTGCTCCCGATCTGGAAGCTGCTGCCGGTCACAGCTCCCGTCGCGTTCAGATTCCCGTTCACCGTCTGATTCCCCGTGAATGTGTTCACTGCATTCAGCTGGGGCACTCTGGTGGTGTCGAGATTCAGGGTGACGACGCCGCTGGTGCCTCCGCCGGTCAAGTCCGTTCCCGCCGCCACCTTCGTGATTGTTCCGGGGAACGACTGACCGCCGGCGAACGTAATCTGCCCCTTGTTGTTGATCCTGAGGCCAGTTTCCGCCGCCGCTGCGGGAGCGACCGCAAACAGCAGGTTCAGCGTTGCCGAAGGCGAAGGCGTATTGTTCGCTACTGGCTCTGCTTGCCAGTGGAACACTTGGTTCACTGCCGCCTTACTGTTGCTGTTGAAGGCCGATGCTACCAATCCCAGGGGCCGCGAGTTGGCGCCGGCTGCCGCCGTCGCGTTTGATGCCGCCGGCAAATTCAGCAGACCGCGCACCGTCGCTCCGCCGGTCACGTCGAGCGTGGCGGCTGGAGTTGTATTTCCGATTCCAATTTTCGCTGAGCTGCCGCTGCCCGACTGGAACAGCACCGAACTGCCTAGAGTGCTCGCACTCGTCCACAGCGGTAAATAATCAGTCGTTCCGGTTCCGGACAGAGACGGCGATAGTGTCCCCGCCGATTCCGCCGGAGTGGCGGAGTTCACTGCGGCTGTTGCCGGCGCCGCCAGCATGAAAGCGGAGGCCGGCAGCCCTCCGACCGTCTCGGCATCCGCCGCCTTCAGCGCGTAGGGCACGCTCAACAACAACACGCGCGCCTGCTCCTCTCCGCCGTTGACCCTCACGCCCAGCCAGCGCGCTTCTCCGGAAGTGAACAACTCCAGCGGCAATCCCTCGGTCTGGGTTGCACCGAGTTGGGCGGTGTAATTGCCTTTTGCGTCGACGTTGACGTTCTGGGTTTCGAGCCAAAGCGGAGATCCGCCAGTCTGCACGCTGTAGATAGCGAACGTGACTCCGGCGACACCAAAATAGCCTCGCCCGTCGGCCGCGACGGCCTTCCCCGAGAAATTCACCAGCCTTGGTACCACCGCCGAGGAAGCGCCCACAACGGCTGCCTGTTGCGCCCTCAGCCAGGAAACCAGCAGAAACAACGCGGCCAATCCGATCAGCGCATTGCGGCGTTTCATAGGTTTGCACATCCCCCTTTGTCTATTTGGTGATCGACCGCTTGGCAGGACAAGGCCTGTCTTACCCAGATAAGACAATCCAGGCAAAAACCTTTCAGTTCTCCAATCAGGATTTTCGGGAAGCAGAAACGGACAGAATCGTGGACTCTGACGGAAGCCGATTGCGAGCGAATGCCTACCCTTTGGCCGAACTGAGGCCTATGCTCTAGGCCAAGCGCAGGTACGTCATGTAGGGCTGGTCTCCTAAGGTCGTCCAAGTCACCATTTTCATGGGGGAGTTCGGCGTGAGCACGTGCCACAAGCCCTGTGCCATCTTTTTGGCGGCTAACAATTGCTCTCGCGTCACGGCTGGCTGCGATTCTCCGATCGAAAACAAGACCAGGGGCCCGACCAGGAGAGCCACCGTATCCGCGTGCTGAGGATCCACCGGCTCCAGGCGCGTCGCCATCGGCAACTCCAGATCGATGCGGTCACCGTTCTTCCATTCGCGCTCGATCCGGGCAAAAGCTCCTGCCGCCGCGGTTTCCCGCTTGCCGTTCACCGCGAACGACACATTGTCTGCCCACGCTGGAATCCGCAGGTTAACGGCAAACTTCGCTGCCTTCGCCGCCCTTACCTCAAGTCGTATGGAAGACTCGTACGGATACTCGGTCTTCTGCGTCAGCGCGACCGGTGCTCCATCCTGTGTCCATCGGACGCTCGAGGGAATGTAGAGATTCACGTAAACGTCGCGTCCGTCGCGGAAATACGTGCTGGTCCGATAGTCCGCCACGACCTGCGGCATGGTTCCCGAGCAACAGGGCCACCGGTGCGGCGAATAAAGTTTCTGTCCTTTGAAGTTGTAGTCGGAGTAATAGAACGTTCGCCCGTCCGGCTCGAGCGGCTTCGCTCCAAGAATCGTGTTGTACATGACTCGTTCCATGCTGTCGCCGTAGCGTGGATCGCGCGTCACTCGCAGCAAGTAGCGCGTCAGTTTGAAATGCGCATACGATCCGCAAGGCGTCTCGAAGCCGCTGTGAGTCTTGCTCAGGCTGTCATAAACGTCAGGGCTGCCGGTGGCGCGCAATTGCTCATCCGGGCCCCAGCCCCCGGTCGCGAAACTCTGCGCCTGAACCATGTCGAATCCGTTCTTCGCCGCCCGCAGATGTTTCTCGCTGCCCAGGGTCAGGTAAGCCTGCATCGCCGAGCAGAGGCAATTGACATGGCTGTAGGCATGCCGCCCCGCCAGGTCGTTCTGTCCGGACGCCAGGCGGTCGTAGAACTGGTCATGAAGATATTGAACCGCCAGCTCGCGATATCGTTCTCCCGCTCCGCGCTGATAGGCCAGGAACAGGTTCTCGGGCATCGTGTACGATTCGTCCCAGCTCCATGAGACATCTTTTCCCGGACGCCAGTTGGTTCCGTGCTCGACTGCATGCGGAGGCAGATGCGGCAATGCCGTGTCCGTGGTTTTCTTCAGGATCGCCCACGCCTGCGGATCTCCCACGAACTTCTGCGAATCGATCAGGCCGCACACTAGTTTGTCGTAACAATAAGCAGGGAATCGATTGTTCTGGAAAAACGGTGCATCGATCGCCTCGGCATACAGCCGGTTGAGCCGCAGTACTTTCTCTCGCGTCGCCGGCGATCCGTCGATCGCATACGATCTAGCCAGTGCGGAAACCCATTGCCCGAAGGTCGCCGCTGGGGCAAAGCCGACATCGAATGTGTGCCAGTCATAGTTCGGGACGTACTCATACCACCCGCCCAAATCCTCGCCGGGCGCGGCTTTCCCGCTCATCGCGCGGAACGGCTTCATGAGGCTGTCTTCGTTGAGGCCCATCAGCACCGCATGAGTTTCCCGCAATTGCTGCTCGTGCCGTTCGCTTTCGAGCGAGACGTCTCCGTAGCCGAACTCTTCCAGTGGAGTGGGACGCGTGGGCTGTGCGCGAAAGGCAGTTCGGAGCCCCGCGGATCGCGAAGACAACAATCCTGCGGCTGAGGCCAGGGCGCTCGATTGAAGGAAGGTTCTGCGGGAAACTGCGCGCAAACGGGACATGGCTCCTCCGTAGCGGTGGCGCTCCACGCTCGATCGGCGAAGTCAGTGCCCGGAGACAACCTCTAGCGCAGGTTTTCCCCTTCCTTGTACATGTACTTGATTGCGGGCTTGTAGATCATCAGGTTCGGCTCGCCGGAGTCGCGGTTCACTTTGATGCAATTGCGATCATACCACTCGATGACACCGTGTATTTCCTGACCGTCGCGCAGTACGATCACCATGGGCGTCCGGGCCTGCATCTGTTTTTGATAGTAGAAATTCTCGGCGTTCGTCTGCTCGGGAGGCGCCGGCTTTTTACCGCTGCTGCCCAGTCGTTCGCCGCGATCTGATCTCTCTCCTCGATCCCCACGCTCTCCGCGGTCGTGCCGCTCCGAACGTTCGCGCCTCTCCTGCATCGGCGCAGGAGCAGAGTTATGATTGCCATGATTCTCGCGCGGCAAAGTCGGCCGGATGAGCTTGCGGTTCGCGAAGTGTTCTTTGTCGGAAACCTCGCCCGCTGAAACAGGATCCATAATATCCTTCATAAGTGGCGCACCTCACTGCACGCATTCGTATTCAGGAGTCGGGGAGCCAGGGAATTATCGACGAAGGCGTGAAATTTTACTTACCGTACCACAGGAAACCGCCCGTGACAATGTTTTCGTGACAGCCGGCCCGAGCCCGCCCGACGCTGGATTCTCCCCCTAGAATATCGTTTCGGCCGCGATTCCGCCTCATGTTTTTGCCGCGACCCGCGCTCTGCTAGCGCGTGTTCGAGAGATCCGCTCCTCGACGCTCCTTCCCGCTCCAGGTCACGATCGCGACCAGACCAGCAACCAGCAGCACCGTCCACGCGAGCACAGGACTGAAGCTGCCTCCATATCGCCGCTCCGCCAGCCTCGACTGAAGCACCGCATTCCATGACGCGAGCAGGTTTCCTAGTTGATAGGCAAATCCGGGGAACGTTCCTCGCACTCCGGGTGGCGACAGTTCGTTCAGGTGTGCCGGGATGACGCCCCAAGCGCCTTGCACCATGAACTGCATGAGACATCCGCCCAGAGCCAGCATCGGAACGGTATGCGAATACGCCCACAGAGGGATCACCGGAATCGCCAGCAGGGCCGCGATCACAATCGCCTTCCGCCGTCCGATCCGCTCCGACCAGGTGCCAAACAGAATGCCGCCGAGCAGCGCGCCGATGTTGTACACCACCGCGATGAGTCCCACCGTCTGCGGTGTGAAGTGCAGGTTCTTCTGAAGAAACGTCGGATACAGATCCTGCGTGCCGTGACTGAACGAATTGAACGCGAACATCAACACGACGAGAAAAAGGAAGTTCCCGGCATGCGACAGGATGTCCTCGCCCAGCCCCCTATTCTCTTTGGTGACCTGTCCTTGCGCCCAGGCCGGCGACTCCTCCACTTTGCTGAGAATGTACAAGACCACGGCCGCGGGCAGCGCCCCAATCACGAACATGCCGCGCCATCCGATGACCGGGAAGAGCGTCGCGTACACCAGGGACGCGATCAGGTAGCCCACGACGTATCCCTCTTGCAGCAGCCCGGAGAAAAAGCCACGCCCTTCCGCCGGCAGCGTTTCGAAAGCCAGTGCCGCACCAACGCCCCACTCGCCTCCCATGCCAATTCCAAATAAGGCCCGCACGATGAGAAATACTTTTAGTGTCGGGGCAAAGGCTGAGGCCACTTCGAAAAGCGTATAGACGACGATGTTGACGATCAGCGTCGGACGCCTGCCGAACTTGTCGGCCATCAGCCCGAACAGAAACGCTCCCACCGGTCGCATAGCCAGCGTGAGAAAGATGGCCTCGCTGACGTAAGAAACCTGCACCCGGAATTGCGTAGCCAGCGCGCTCACGCAGAAGATCAGAATGAAAAAATCAAACGCATCGAGCGACCATCCCAGGAAGCAGGCGACAAACGTGTTGCGTTGCACCGGTGTTAGCCGACGAAAATGTCCCAGGAATTCCATAGAGAGAGCGAACTCTCCTCGACGCGACAGCGGATGCTAGCATAAGCTTTCATTGAATCTGAAATCGGACTTCTGCTTTCGGACCTCTAACTTCGGAACCTCTTCCATGCCCGAACTCGACCTTCCACAGCGCCAAACCACCGATACCCTGATGCTCACCAGCTTCTGGTATCGCGCGCTGCCCGCCGATCGCGTCCGTCGCAATCAGTTGCGCAAAGCTACGCTGCTGGAAGTTCCTCTGGTGATCGGACGGGATCGGGTCGGGCAGCCCTTTGCTCTGCGCGACGCCTGCCCGCATCGCGGCATGCCCCTGAATGGCGGCAAGTTTGACGGCGAGAATCTCGAGTGTCCGTACCACGGCTGGCAGTTCGATGCGCACAACGGCCAATGCCAGCTCATCCCCTCGCTCACCTCAGACCAGACGATGAAAGTGGATCGCATCTACGCCGGGAGCTATCCCTGCGAAGAGCAGGATGGCTTCATCTGGGTCTTCATCCCCGATCCGAGCCCGCAGGGCGCTGGGTTCACCAAGCCGGAGGAAGCCTGCGAGCCCGCGCCCGCGATCCAGAAATTCAGTCCGAAGTACAAGCTGGCTTACCTGCAAGCCGAAATGCCGGTGTCGATCGATCACGGCATCATTGGCCTCATGGATCCCGCTCACGGGCCCTTCGTGCATCAAGCCTGGTGGTGGCGCACCCGCCACAGCATTCACGAGAAGAAGAAGAATTTCGAGCCGATTCCCAACGGCTTTCGCATGAGCGCCCACACGCCCAGCTCAAACTCCGCGCCCTACAAGCTTCTTCGCCTCTATGCCGACGCGGAGTCGATCACCACCACCATCGATTTCGTTCTGCCCAACATTCGCACCGAGACCATTCGCGCCGGCAAGTATTGGTTCTCCAGTTTGACGACGGTTACGCCGATCACGCGCAGCCAGTGCCGCATCGATGTCGTCGCCGCCTGGAATCTGTTTCGCTGGATTCCCTTCGGCCCCGATCTGCTGAAATTTGTCTTTGCGAAATTCGTGGAGCAGGACCGCCGCACCATGGAGATGCAGGCCGAAGGCCTCAAGCACAACCCGCACCTCATGCTGATCGACGATGCCGACCGCCCGGCGAAGTGGTATTTCCAGTTGAAGGCTGCCCACCTTGAATCCAAACGCACCGGCACAACGATGACGCACCCCATGGCCGGGCCAGTCACTTTGAAATGGAGAAGTTGATACGTCTCGCTGGCGCTAGTGAAGTCGAGCTCCGCGCCGAAATCTCGAGTGCAGCTCGCGGAGAATCTGCTATCAGAAAAGAGCGTTTGAATCTGCCTGCGCCGGAGGCTTAGTCCACTACCAGCCAGTCCATCGCCTCTTCCCGCGTCTTGAACGTCGGGAACTCGCGCTGCGAAAAGCTCTTGAAGTTTTCGTAGAAGACGTGAGGCAGGTTTTCGGTCCCCACCCAAGCCGATTTCTTCACAAAGGGACGGTCCAGCACCAGCACTTCCTTGATCCGCGTGGCCACCTTCTTGTCGATTTCCGCGCCTTCGAAATCCGCGAGCGTCAGCACTGATCCGGGCGCGTGCCGTGCAATGTCGGCCCGCACTTGATCGAGCAGCAGCAGCATTTCCTTCGCCGGGCAGTGGCTGAAATCGATGAGAAAAATAGCCTGCTCTTTGTGCTTGACGAACTTCAGCCGATCTTCTGCATTCATGCGAGCAGGCCTTCCACCACGCTATAGGCCGCATCCAGCGCGGCATCCAGCGCGCCCGCGTCTTTTCCGCCCGCCTCCGCCAGATCCGGACGCCCGCCTCCCTTGCCCCCCACTTTCTCCGCCACTTTGCCCACGACTTTGCCGGCCTGCACGCGCGTGGTCAAATCTTTTGTGACGCCCACAATCAGCGCCACGTTCCCGTCCGTCGCCGATCCCAGCACCACCACGCCCGACCCGATTTTGTCGCGCAGCTGATCGACCAGCGTCCGCATCTGCGCCCTCTCCAGATTGTCCACGCGATGCGCCAGCACCTTCACACCTTTCACTTCCCTGATCTTCTCCCCGATGTTGGCCGTCGACGACGTCGCCGACTTCATCCGCGCCTGATCCAGTTCCCGCGTCAGCCGCTTGATCTCCGCATCTTTCTTTTCGAGTTCGGCCTTCAACGCCTCCGCCGGAGAAAAGCCCTCTCCGTCGGAATCCGCACTGGACGTGGTTGCCCCACCCTGAACCGCGCCGTTTGCGGTTAGGGTGGGCCGGGCAAGCGCGGGCGATACGAATGCCGACACCACGTTTTCCAGCTGATGATCTCTCCGGAAATGCTGCACCGATCCTTCGCCCGTGATCGCCTCGACCCTCCGCACGCCCGAAGAAACGCTGCCTTCTTTCAGAATCTTGATCAGCCCGATCTCGCCGGTGGCGCGGGTATGCGTGCCGCCGCACAACTCCGTCGAAAAATCGCCAATCCGGATCACCCGCACGCGATCGCCATACTTTTCCCCAAACAGCGCCATCGCGTGATATTCATTCACCGCCACATCGATCGGGACACTTTCGATCACTTCCACTTTCTGGTTGCGCAGCACTTCCTTGTTGATGATGTCCTCAATATCCTGCAGTTCTTCATCCTCGACCGCCGCGAAGTGCGAAAAATCAAAGCGCAGATGGTTCGGAGCGACCAGCGATCCCGCCTGCTTCACATGCTTGCCCAGCACTTCGCGCAAGCCCGCATGCAGCAGATGCGTCGCCGTATGATTCCGCATCGTCGCTTCACGGATGTCGGTGTTCACGACGGCATCAACCTTGTCGCCAATACGAATCGGATGCTTGACGAACACGAGATGCGCGCGCACACCTTGAATCGGGTAGTAACAGCCTTTGACATCCGACATAACATAAGGCGCGTCGCTGAACCCAAGATATTCAACACGGATATCCGAGCCCGCACTTGGGAGATGTCTGCCGGTTTGCACGAGCCAACCCTGATCCCCGACTTGCCCGCCGGACTCGGCATAGAACGGCGTGTGATCGAGAATGACCTCGCCTTCTTCGCCCGCCTTCAACTCGCGCACACCCTGGCCGTTGCGGATAATCGCCAGTACCTCGCAGCCATCCGAGCGCGTCTGTTTGTAGCCCTCGAACTGCGATTTTGGCAACTGCTGATACGCCGGGTTCGCCGTCTGCTTCGCCGCGCCTTTCCAGGACGCGCGAGCACGAGCCTTCTGCTCGGCCATCGCGCGATCGAAGCCTTCTTGATCGAACGCGATCCCCTGATCCCGAGCGGCATCCTGCATGAAGTCCAACGGCATGCCGAAAGTGTCGTAGAGCTTAAAGGCGTCCTCGCCACTTAACGTTGGATGCTTCATGAGATCCTGCGCAACGATGTACGTCATTGCGGGGCCGGCGAGTTCGGAGCCGAAGAGCTCCTGCAGTGCTTGCTGTAGCTCCGGCTCGGGAGTGTTGGCTAGATTTTTCTCAGCACTCAAGAAGCTCAATTTAGTGTGCAGGCTAGTTGCCGCGCCACCGAGCCCTTTTTCAACAAAATATTCCACAAATCGAGGGGAGCGTCGTTTTACGTCGCCCAGCGACTCTTCGAGCTTTGCAAATCCAACATCCATAGTCTGCGCAAAACGCTTTTCCTCCTCGTGTAGGACCTTTTGAACCCTTTCCTCGCTGTGCAGCAGTTCCGGATAGGGGCGATGCTGCGCAGGTTGGGTCATCAATCTCACAACCTCCGGAACCATATGGTAGAAGAACAATTCTCGCTGCCCGAGCAGCCGTCCGTGCGTGATCGCGCGACGGATGATCTTCCGCAGAACGTATCCGCGGCCTTCATTTGATGGCAGTACCCCATCCGAAATTAGAAAAGTCGCCGCCCGGGAATGGTCGGCGATCACGCGCAACGACGCTGCCGACTTCGTATGCTCTTCCTTTTTCAGCTCTTTCTTGAGGGATGTACCCGTCAGCTCCGCCGCCCGTTTAATCAGCGGCGTAAACAAGTCCGTCTCATAATTCGAGATCACTCCTTGCAGAACTGCCGCCACGCGCTCCAGGCCCATCCCCGTATCGATCGACGGCTTGGGAAGCGGCGTCAGCTTGCCCGAAGCATCCCGGTCAAACTGCATGAAGACCAGATTCCAGAGCTCCACATAGCGCCCACAGTCGCAGCCGAAGGCGCAATCCGTGTGCCCCTGGTCGGAAGCCGCCGGTCCCATGTCGTAATGAATTTCGCTGCACGGCCCGCACGGACCGGTATCGCCCATCTGCCAGAAGTTGTCCTTCAGGCCGAACTCGAAGATGCGGTTCTTCGGCACTCCCTGGCCGAGCCACAGCTCATCTGCTTCCGCGTCGCGCGGCACGCCGCCTTCACCGTTAAAGATCGTCACGTACAGCTTGTCTTTCGGAATTCCAAACCATTCGGGCGAGGTGATCAGCTCCCATGCGTAGGCGATCGCGTCTTTCTTGAAATAATCTCCAAACGAAAAATTCCCCAGCATTTCGAAGAAGGTGTGATGGCGATTGGTGAACCCGACATTCTCCAGATCGTTGTGCTTGCCGCCGGCGCGCACGCACTTCTGCGAGGTCGTGGCCCGCGAATAGCCGCGCGTCTCGAGGCCGAGAAAGACGTCCTTGAACTGATTCATCCCGGCGTTGGTGAACAGCAGCGTGGGATCGTTCGCCGGAACCAGCGACGAGGAGTGCACTTCCTTGTGCCTTTTCTGCACAAAGAAATCCAGGAATTTTCTGCGAATTTCCGAACCGGTTGGCATGAATAGGTAATTCTAAATGATCGACGGCAGAACTCCCCTTCGGCGCGGTCCCCGGCGGAAGCCCGAGAGTTCGCCGTTCATGCGTTGGCGTCTCCCGTGGCGCCGCATTTGTGCCAGCGGCGCGAGGGATGTCCTGCGTTGGAGCTCGGCTTTGGAAAGATCCTTCGGGCCCGCCGGTGAAAGCGCGGGCCTTCATGCTCTGCTTGCTTGATCGAGCCGGGTTGCCTCGAGCTACTTCACCGCGTCGCCGGTTTTCTCGGTGCCCTTCTTAACCTCGTGGCCCATGCCCTTGACGCCCTTCTTGATGCCGCTGCCCGTTTTCTTCGCGGTCTTCTCGGTCGCCTTGCCGGTCTTATCCGCGGCCTTCTCCGTGTCCTTGGTGGCGGTCTTGGCGCCCTTCTCCGTGTCCTTGGTGGCGGTCTTGGCGCCCTTCTCGGTGTCCTTGGCCGCGGCTTTCGTATCCTTCGACGTAGTCTTGGCCACTTTCTTGGTGGCGTGCTCGGTCTTCTTGGCGCCCTTCTCGGTATCTTTGGTCGCCGTCTTGGCGCCCTTCTCGGTATCCTTGGTCGCCGTCTTGGTGCCCTTCGCCGTATCCTTTTCCGTGGTCTTGGCAGCGTGCTTCATTTCGCTGCCGGCGCCGCTGGACTTCTCCTGGCCCGTGCTCCCTGTGTTCTGTCCGTATACCAGCGGCACCGCGCTCAGCATAGCTGCCATCAGCGTAACTGCCCATTTCGTTTTCATAGCCCCTCCTCAAGAATGAGCCCGTCTCAAGTCTGGAGTATGCGACATTTTCTCCCCGGCCGCAACGGAACGTTCACTCCGGCAGTGGGTCAGTTTGATTTCCACAATGAACGAAAGGCGCCAAACAAAACCAGGCAGTCAATCCCCAGCGCCCACAGCCACATGAATGCTCCCATGCAGCGGTGCACCTCTCAGACCCTCTTGACGATTTGTGTAAATCGTGATATGACTATGGTCATTTATGACTGTGGTCATTTCAAGACGAAAACGCAAGAAAACTGCAATCCGGGCCCAGATTTTGACTACCGCTATGAAACTCTTCTCGCGCCATGGCCTCGACGCAGTAACTGTCGACCAGATTGCGGAAGCGGCCGATGTCGGCAAGGGCACAATCTATAACTACTTCAAGACCAAAGAAGACGTAGTGGTTGCCTTCATGGCGGACATCGAGTCGAGAGTGCAATCAAAGCTTGGCCGCCTGGTTGCGAGTGCGGGTCCGCTGGAGCTGATTCTGGCTCAATTTATCGAATTCCAGTTTCGGCTCAAGAAGCAGTACCACCAGTTCGTGCGGGTCGTCTTGGGGCAAATGTTCGTCCATACGGAGCATTTTCTGCCTTACATGATCGAAATGCAGAAGGTGATTGATCCGCAACTGGAGGCGTTATTGCTTCGGCTGCAGAAACGAGGATTAGTGCGGGGGGACATCGATCTTTCGCAGCTGATGCTGGTCTTCAAGACCATGCATTTGGGATTGACCGCACTCTGGGCGATCGAGGGACCACCTTTCCGTCAAACCACTGAAACACTACGTCAGGAGATGAAGTTCTTCTGCGAAGGGATAGGGACGAAATCATGAGTAAGATCAGCGCAATCCTTCTAGCTTTGTGCACTTGTTCCACTCTGCTGACCGCGCAAACCCCCGCCGCAACCCACAATCCACTGCTTCGTCAATATCGCGCTGGCGAGACTCTGGTCTGGCGGATGAAGGGTGTCAACGAGAACTGGCACTACGAAATCCGGGCAGACGGCATCGTGAAAAAGGATTCGGCAGGAGCGTACTTCGAGGAATACCGCTGGTCGAATATGCTCTCGGACAATCAGCCCGTCACGCTCACGCCCGCAAGCATGGAATTCCGCCAGCAGCTTTCCCTCGACCCCAACTTCAATCCCGCTATGCCAAAACTGGGCCAGGTAGATCCGAAACTGATCGGGCCGATCACTGATCTGATGACCTTCTATGTGGATCTTTGGCTGGCCGTGAAGACGGGACAGTTAGTTCACGCCGGCGACCATTTTTATGTCAAGAACGGTACGCCGAATTCATGGGCAGATGGTACCTATGTGCTTACAGGGCAAAGCGCCATTGATTTCGATATGACTCTAAAGGCGCTGGATCATGCGGATAACACGGCGATCGTTTTGATTCGCCACGTCCCGCCGGAACCGTCTCAAATCCGGATGCCTGCCACGTGGATGGAGAAGCCCATTGCGGATACACCGAATAACTGGGTGATGGTCTCAAAGACGCCCGACGGTAAGTACGTGGCTGGAGTGGGCAAAGAGACATTCGACGTCGAAATGAAAGTGAGTCTAGAGGATGGAAGAATACTAGGCGGCAGCATGGACAATCTGGTCAAGACCGTGATGCGGCAATGCGAGGACCAGACCCTAACGAAATGCAGTGACCCGATGCCTCATCCAATCAGCCGGAAGATTGAGATCTCGCTGGCGCCTTGATTCCGTCTCTGCGCCGATCTTTCGATTTTCCGGCAGCAGGCCGCACATTTCCTCCACGCTCCGAACGTGATCTGAGCTACCCGCTTCCATTGCCGGGTGACTTTCAGCGTTTGGTGAACGCGGCCGACATCGTGATACATGACCCGCTGCCGTTCACTCCGCGCCGCTGTCGTTCTCCAGCGCGCTCAGGGTTTCGTCATCCACGTCCCACTTTTTCAGGATGGTGAAAATTGTCTTGCTGCGGAACCCGGCGCGCAGCAACTGGCGAAAGATGCGCGCCGTCTCCTTCTCGTTTTTCGGCTTCTCCAGCCGCTTCTTTCGCAGGTATTCGCGCGCCTGCTTCTCTTCATTCACGCCTTCAAATGCCGTGTCGATCGCTTTCTCGATCACTTCGCCATGGACGCCCTTGGCTTTGAGTTCGGTGACAATCCGCATCCGGCCATAACGCTGGTTGTCGCGCCGCATCGAGGAGTAGGCTGCCGCATATTGCGAATCGTTGACGTATCCCTGATCCTTCAATCTCCGGATCACCAACTCCACCAGCGTTTGCCCATATTCGGAGCCGGCATCCTCGATCCGGGCGCGCATCATCCGCTTCAATTCGGCAACCGTACGCATCCGCCGCGCCAGGGCGCCGACCGCGTATTCGTAGAGTTCGTCTTCGGAATAGCTGCGTTTCCTGGGACGCGCGAATGCCATACGCTAACTCTAGCGCAAAAGAGAGCCCATGACTGCTTCCGGCGGGGCAGAAAAAAGGGGCGCGTTATTCACGCGCCCGTTCAAGGAGACAACCCCAATTACGAAGGCGAATCCCGAATTTCCAGGACAGCGGGCGGTCCCGGCTAGCGGCCGCCAAATCCCGCGGATTGCATCGACTGCCGCGAGATGTCGGCGGTCGAAGCGATGCCCTGCATACGCAGCTTGAAGTCGTCGGCGTTGGAAGCGTTCTCCAGAGCCGTTTCGTAGTTCACCAGCCCGGCCTGGAACAGATCCCAAAGCGACTGATCGAACGTCTGCATGCCGTATTGCGACGTGCCCGCCGCGATGGCATCGCGGATGGCGCGGGTCTTTTCCGGCACCAGCACGCACTCGCGGATGTATGCGGTATTGATCATGACTTCCACGGCGGGCACGCGCCCTTCCGCGTCGCAGCGCCGGACCAGGCGCTGGCTGATGATGGCTCGCAGCACTGCCGCCAGCTGCATGCGAATCTGTTTCTGCTCCGGCGGAGGGAAGATGGAAATCACGCGGTTGATGGTTTCCACCGCGTCCAGAGTGTGCAACGTCGAGAAGACCATGTGACCGGTTTCGGCCGCGTGCAGGGCGGTCGAGATCGTCTCCAGGTCTCGCATTTCGCCGACCAGGATGACGTCCGGATCCTGACGCAAGGAAGCTCGCAGCGCCGCGCCAAACGATGGGGTGTCGACTCCAATCTCGCGCTGGTTGACGTATCCCTTCTTGTCGCGGTGCAGGAATTCGATCGGGTCTTCGATGGTGATGATGTGTTCCGCCCGCGAGGAGTTCACGCGATCGACCATCGCGGCCAGCGTGGTGGACTTACCGGAACCGGTCACGCCCGTGACCAGCACCAGGCCTCGCGGCATGTCGCAAATCTGCTCCACCACCTTGGGCAGGAAGAGTTCGTCGAGAGCCCGAATCTTGGTGGGAATGACGCGCAGCACCAGCCCCACGTTGCCGCGCTGCTGGAAAATGTTCACACGGAAACGTCCCAGGCCGGCCACGCCGTACGCCATATCGATTTCCGTGGTTTCTTTGAACTTCTGCTTCTGCCGCGCCGACATCATGCTGAACGCCATGTTCAGCATGTCTTCCGCGCTGATCCGTGGCTGGTCCGTCAGCGGCACCAGTTCGCCGTCAATCCGCAGATGCGGATAGTTCCCGACCTTCAGGTGCAAGTCGCTGGCTCGCCGTTCCGTCGCAATCCGTAGCAGATCGTCAATATTCATGGAGAATGTCCGTTCAGAGCCGCGGAGGTGATGTGACCGCAACGATCCGACTGCGGAGCCGGACCCAGCCCTGACGCTCTTCTAGCATCATCACCCGAGTCGTCACCTTCCCCAAGATGACCTAGGTAATGGCCGCATCCTGGCTAACGGACAGGCCTTTTCGTGCCCATTCCCCGCAGCCGTTCTCTAATAAGAAAGCCGCCCCGGGAAGGGGCGGCTTGGATCAGGATCGCAAGGCCTACGCCGCGGTCTCGGCTGGCGGGACAAAGGGTTCGTCATAGCTTCCCCCATAGATCGACGGGACTTTCGCGCCCATCGGCCGGAGATATGTCGCCAGTTGGCCGCGATGATGGACGTGGTGGTTGTTCAGGAATCCCAAGTAGAAGACGGCAGGCATGTTGAAGACGCCGAAGAACATAACCGGCGTCAGCAACTGTTCCGGCGTCATCGCCGCTACCCGGGCGATGCCCCGTTTCAGGTTCTCGTCATACCAGGCCAGCACGCCGGCGGAGGTCTGCGGTTGCGTGGGCGAGTCCATGCCGAACTTTAGGTCGGCAATGCCATCCAGGAACTGAACATCGACTTCCGCGATGTGCCACGCCAGGTCCTTGGCGGAGCGCGCGCAGGGATCGGGCCGGTAGTCCGACTTCGCATCCGGCACTGCAGCAATCACCTTTTTCGTTGTCTCCGCTTCGCGCGCGATGCCATCCAGCATCATGGCGCGATAGCCGAGCGCAAATTCAGGAGTCAGGCCTTCAGACATATTTCCTCCTTGCACAGAGTGAGTATTGGTTTTGTTTTTTTCGGGCCGAGAAGCCAAAGGGGCGACGGCTGTTTCGGAAAACGCCGCGCCCCTGGCTCGGATTGACCGCCGAATTATACCCCGACCGGCTGCTTGCTGCGCGTGGGTACCGGAGTCAGCCAGCCGTAGCGGTCTGACTTCTCGCCGCGCACGATGGCGTAGAACTCTTTTTGCAGAGTCTTTGTAATCGGGCCCATCCCGCCTTTGCCCACGTTGATTTTGTCCACCGTGCGGATGGGGGTGACTTCGGCCGCGGTGCCGGTGAAGAAGGCCTCGTCGGCTAGATACAGCATCTCGCGAGGAATCATCTGCTCGACGATGGGAACGCCCAAGTCGCGGGCAATCTGCAGCACGGAATCGCGGGTGATGCCGGGCAGCACGGAGTTGCCCAGGGGCGCAGTGATCAGCCGGTCGCGATGCACGATGAACAGGTTCTCTCCCGAGCCTTCGCTGACGAACCCGTTGGCGTCGAGCGCGATGCCCTCGGCATAGCCGTTCACCACCGCTTCCATCTTGATCAGCTGCGAGTTCATGTAATTGGCGCCGGCCTTGGCCATGGCGGGCAGCGTGTTGGGAGCCAGACGCGTCCATGAGGAGACGCACACGTCGCAGCCTTCACCATCGCCGCTCAAGTACTTTCCCCACGGATAGTTGATGATGTAGACCTCGGTTGGCGAGTTGAACGGATTCACTCCCGCTTCGCCATATCCGCGCAGCACGATCGGGCGGATATAACACGGCCACACGCCATTGTGGCCGACCGTTTCCAGCATCCCCTTAACGACCTCATCGCGGCTAAAGGGCACGTCAATGCGGTAGACCTTGGCCGAGTCAAGCAGCCTCTGGATGTGCTCACTGGCCCGGAAAATGGCCGGACCGGACGGCAGGGCGTAGCAGCGGATGCCTTCGAACACCGAAGACCCATAGTGGATTACGTGGGACATGACGTGGATGGTGGCGTCGTCCCAGTTGATGAGCTTGCCGTTATGCCAGATCTTGTCGGTCTTCTGGATGGCCATCGAAACTCCTTCTCGGCAGGGGTCGTTGCTTCAACATTATAGCGCGCCGGGCCGGACGGGCCAGGTCCGGCGACCGGGAGAGCCAGAGAACTGGCCCGGCCTAAATGTTCCGTAAGGAACATAAGCGAAGTTTGCAGAAATGTTCCTTGCGGAACATTTTGCCGTACATGGCAGTACATACAATATTATACATAAGTAGATAAACCGTTCCGATTGTGTGGGTTGCGGGCTGCCGAAATATCGGCAGGAAGGTGTGCCCCGCCCGGGAGGGATTGCCCGGGCGGGTATTCCGCCAGCCCGGGCCGAGCTCCTGCTATGCTAAGCAATTACTCTCCCTTGGGAACTCACTGCCGAAAATGCCTACTGACCCGGTACTGGTTGTGCACGGCGGCGCCTGGGCCATGCCCGACGACATGGTCGAGGCCCACATCCGGGGTGTCAAGAATGCCCTGGCCGCTGGATGGCGCGCGCTGGAGCGCGGTGGCTCGGCGCTCGATGCAGTCGAAGCAGCGGTCGTCGTCATGGAAGACGACGAAACCTTTGACGCCGGCCGCGGAAGCTTCCTGAATCGCGATGGCAGAGTCCAGCTCGATGCCCTCATCATGGACGGAGCTACGCTGCGCGCGGGCGGTGTGGGATGCGTGGAGCATCTGCGGAATCCGATCCGGGCGGCGCGGAAAATCCTGAGCGAGAGCCCGCACGTCTACTTTGTGGGCGAAGGCGCCGAAAACTTTGCCGCACTGCACGGAATTGCGCTCTGCAAGAACGAAGAACTCGTCATTCCGCGCGAGGTGGAGCGACTGCGCGCCTATCAGGCCGCGCAGGCGGGATCGAAGCCGGACGGCAACGATCTATTTGCGCCCAGTTCCGATGACGTGACGATTTCGCACGATACAGTGGGCGCGGTCGCTCTCGATCGCGAGGGCAATATTGCCGCCGCCACTTCCACCGGCGGCACACTCAACAAGGCTCCGGGCCGGCTTGGCGACTCGTCATTGATCGGATGCGGCTGTTATGCCGACAATGAGAGCGCAGCGGCATCGACGACCGGCTGGGGCGAGCCGATCATGAAGCTGGTGCTCGCCAAATGGACCGCCGACCGTATCGCCGCCGGCAATCTGCCCGAGTGGTCGGCCCAGGAAGCGATGAACTATCTGAAGCAGCGGGTCAACGGACACGGGGGCATTATCGTGCTCAACCGCGAAGGCCACATCGGCATCGCCCACAACACCCCGCGCATGGCCTGGGGTTTTAAGACCGGGAAGGTGGAAGAAACAGGAATAGAGAGAAGCGCTGTCTGACGCCAGTATCGCTATGGCGTCGTTCTTCGAATCGAGCTTGCCCCGAAGATAGACCTTACAGCCACCCCTTGGTTCTTGCGATTCGCGCAGCTTCGATGCGATTGCTTGCGCCCAGCTTGCTGATTGCTTCCGAGAGATAGTTGCGCACCGTGCCGTCCGAGAGTCCCAGTTCGCTGGCGATATCGACGCTGGCCATGCCTTCACCGGCGAGCCGTAGCACCTGCCGCTCGCGGTCAGTGAGCGGATCCATTTCAGCCCAGGCCTCGGTGGCAAGTTCCGGATGAATCACCCGGAGTCCCTGATGCACGCGGCGCACTGCCTCGGCCAGCTCCTCGGCGCGCATGTCTTTGAGGAGGTAGCCAGAAGCTCCGGCTTCGAGCGCCCGCCGCAAATATCCGGCGCGGGCGAAAGTGGTCACGATGACCACGCGGGTTCCGGTCTTGCGGCGTTTCAGCTCGGCGGCGACATCGAGCCCGCTCATGTGCGGCATTTCAATGTCGGTAATGAAGACGTCGGGCTTGTGGGCGAGCACGGCGTCGAGTGCCTCCTTGCCGTTGCGGGCCTGGGCGACGACAGAAATGTCGCCCTCGATGTCGAGCAGAGCCGCCAGTGCGCCGAGCACCATGCCCTGGTCTTCGGCCAGCACGACCCGGATCGTCTTGCGGCTCTCTTTCAGGTTGTCTCTCGACGCGTCCTTGGCAAGGGGACTCAAGCTTCGCGTCCTTCCTGAGCAGCAGCTACTTCTTTCAGCGGCAACGTGATGGTGAGGGTAGTGCCGGACTGATTGGTGCGCTCCAGGTGGCCTCCGAGCATTTCCACCCGCTCGCGCATGCCGCGCAATCCATTGCCTTCAATAGAAGAAGAGCCGAGGCCGTCATCATGAATTTCGAGACGGCAGGAGCCGTCGTACTGTTCCAGCCGAAGCTGGCAAGTGCGGGCGCGGGCATGGCGGACGACGTTGGTGACGGCTTCGCGAACGGCCAGCGACAGCACGCTCTCTTGCATCGCGGGGAGGTTGAGGGTAGTGGCGGCATCGCATTGCACCGCGACCCCCGCGGTTTCGAGCGTGGACTTGGCCAGGGCCAGCTCGGCAGAGATTCCTTTGGCGCGGTATCCGCGGATGGCATCCCGCACATCGGAAAGGGCCTGCCGGGAAATCTCTTCGACTTCGCGGATTTCTTTAGCCGCCCGGCCAGGGTCGCGCTGGATGAGCTTGCCCGCGAGCTCCGATTTGAGAGTGATCACCGACAGCGTGTGTCCGAGAACATCGTGCAGGTCGCGAGCAATGCGCTCGCGTTCGGCGACTTTCGCCAGGTGCTCGATCTCTTCATTGGCTTTGCGCAGGCGGCGGTTCATGCGGTTGCGCTCGGCGAAAAAGGTATTGCCGCCGCCGATGATCATCGGGAACAGCGCCGTATAGAACATTTGCCATCCGCCAACGTGCAGCAGCAGGCCATCCAACGCCCCGATTGCCCCGATCGTGCCCAGACCGACGACCGCGGCTGTCTGCGTCTTAACGCAGAAGGGCAGCATGGCGGCGGCATAGATGAAGAATGTGCACGCGCCGTTGTTGATTGGCTGGAACAACAATCCCAGCACGACCATGCCGATGATGTGCGCCAGAGCGAGCGGATTTTCCAGGAAAAACAGCCCGAGATAGAGAACCAGGAAAACGGCAGTTCCCAGCAGATCGAGCAGCCAGATGCGCAGGGTGGCATGGCTCATCACCGGATCCATGAAGAAGAATCCGAGATAGATGACCCAGAGCAGCGGACTCCAGCCGTGGTCCTTGTCCCGAAGCAACTCGCGCCAAGGTTTCAGCTTGAAATGGCTGCCGGTTGCACACTCGCCGTGGTTGTACGGACCTAACAATGGCATATGGCTATTGTCACCCCGTCGGTCAATTTCGCCCACTGCCTTGCAGGGCTCGCAGCCTCGACCCGCCATACCAGACCAGCACCGCGGCTGGAATCAGAACAGGGAGCCAGGCTGCCCCGGCGTAGAGGGCGAGGACACCGAGCAGGAGCAGGACCGCGGTCGATCCGTAGCTGGTTTTCATTTCCGCGCTCATGATGCCCTCCCTTCGTTACTCTTTTCCCGTTGAGGCATGGTTTTGTCCGCGCCAGCCGGGATTACCCGTACATCTTTTCCTGGTCGCGCTGGAACCCGATGCGCGCGATACCCAGGCAGATCATGGTGAACGCGAGCAGCACCTCCCAGTGGGCCGCGTTCGATTCGTGAGTTCCGGCTCCTACCACTCCCAACGCGAGCTGCGACAGGTGATACGGAGGCAGGGCGAGCGCAATGTGGCGCACGACTTTCGGCAGGAACATAAACGGAACCCACAAGCCGCTGCAGAACGACATGGGCAGATAGATCAGATTGATGGTCGCCGGGGCCGAGTTCGGGCCGGTGAAATAACCGACGGCCAAGCCCATGGCGGAGAAGGGGAGCGATCCTGCCACGAGGATTCCAAGCAGTTGTACGGCTTTCGCCAATTGGTGGGCGTTGGTGATCTGCACGTGGCCGAAACCGATGCCCAGAGCAAACAGCGCAAGTACGATGACCGCGCTGAAGGTCATACTGACTACGACCTTGGCCGCGAAGTAGGCGAACGGGGGCATGGGACTGGCCCGCTTCACCTGCAGCCATCCCAAGCCCCGATCGGACGCCAGTCCTGCGGCCGTTCCGAACAGTGACGCGCCCATCACGCCGAAGGTTCCATAGGTCGCGATCAGATAGGTCGGCACCGGTGTGCCGGCAATCGCTTCCTTCGAATTCAGAACCAGCCCGAACAAAACGTAGAACATGATCGGGAAGCTGAGCACAGAGGCGGTGTACATGCGCAGGCGAAGGTTTTTCAGAAATTCGTACTTCGCCTCTTTCCAATAGATAGCCGCCGTGTGCTCGGGCGAGCGCTGAATCCGGGTCCGGGTGACTGCCAAAGTTGCGGTGCTCATCGAATCTCCTCCATTCGGACGGTCGCTCGGTTAGTTGAGCTGGCGTGCGTTGCCTGAGTTGTCCTGAGTCAGGGCCAGGAACGCTTCTTCCAGGCCGGCGCTAGTGACTTCCAGCCCGGACAAAGACAAGTCGCGAGCCAGCAGTTCGCGAAGCACTGGCTCGGCCTCCGGGGCATGAATCTCGACCGCCTCGCGATCCTGTTTGGCGGCGCTCACGCCGGGAATTTCGCGGAGTTCGGCGAGGCCCAAGCGCGTGATGCAGCGGATGCGTTTGCCACTGGTTTTCGCCTTGATCTCAGCCGGCGTTCCGACGGCGATGATCTCGCCCTTGTTGATGACTGCGATCCGGTCGGCGAGGGCGTCGGCTTCCTGCAAGTAATGGGTCGTGAGCAGGACGGTCTTTCCGCGCTGCACCATCCGGCGGATTTCCTCCCACAGCAGGCGGCGAGCCTCGACGTCGAGGCCGACGGTTGGCTCGTCGAGGAAAAGCAAGTCGGGGTCGCCACAGATGGCCAGCGCGAACAGCACGCGCTGCTTCTGGCCGCCCGACAAATCGCCAAACTTGCGGTCGCTGAGTTTCTCGAGACCCGCCGCAGCCATGACCTCCGTGGCCGGCATGTGCCTCTGGTAGTAAGTGGAGAACAGGTCGATATGCTCCCGGACGCGTAAGGTTTCCGGAACACGACCTACCTGCAGCATGGCTCCAGTTCTCAGCCGGTTCTCCGGGTTTACCGGGTCGCCGCCGAAGACCCGGACTCGGCCGGCATTCGGAGGCATCAAGCCAAGGAGCAGCTTCACGGCGGTGGTCTTGCCGGCGCCATTGGGCCCCAGGAGAGCTACCACCTCGCCCGCGCGGACTCCGAAATTGACGCCGTGCAATGCCCGCACTTCCCCGTAGTTCTTGTTGACGCCTTCGAGGCTGGCGACAACCAGATCGGCTCTCGAGCCCGGGGTCAGTCGAAACTGCTCTGTGGCTGCGGCGATTGGAGCGATGCTCATGCGGCCCTCCGAGGTCATGGGATCGATTGGCGGGAGGCTCGAGGCTTCCCGGCCAGTGATTGCATCATCGCGGATGGGCGGGTGCGGCACCAGTGCCATCCATCACAAGCAGAGCGTGACAAATGTCATTGGGTGGAGCCGGTCCAGCCGGGGAGCGGTTCTGGAGGAGCGGGCGAACGAAAACGTGGAAGATCTGCGCGGAAGAGAGTAAGGGCCCGGCAGGTTGTTACGAAATCCGAACAGAGTGACCAAGTTCGGTCAATTTTGGACGCCGCGGTGCTCGCGATATTCGCTCGTGACGGCGCTCCGGTTGCCTTGCTGGGCAAGGAATGCGGTGTGTTCTGATTTCGTAACAAGAATCCGGAAGCAACGATCCATGAGTTCTGGGGATACAACCCGAGCGAAGTTTGGTATGATTCTGGCCACTTCCCTGGGAGGGCGGATGATGCTGCCCGCTGGCAAAAGTCTTCGCACGTTGCGCGAGAAACTGGGCCTTACGATGCGCGATGTCGAGAACTCCAGCGCGCGAATCGCCGAGAAGTATCGCAACGAAGAGTTTTCGGTCCCGCCCAGCCGCTTATCGGATATTGAAACCAAGGGCATTCTGCCCAGCATCTACCGGCTCTACACACTGTCGGTCATCTACCGGCGCGACCTGCGCGAACTGCTTTGCTGGTACGGCGTCGACATGAACAACGTGGCCTCGGATCTGGGTCTGGTATCACCTCCAAAATCGCACGTTTCCGATGCTCTCGCGGGACTCTCGTCGGTGCGGGTTCCGTTGCGCATGGATCCGGCTTTCGATGAACGTCGCACCACGAACCTGGGCCGCATGGTCGAGCAGTGGGGCCTGGTGCCGTTTGCCTATCTGGCGCAGTTCGCCAACAGCGGCTTTACCTACGGCTACGTTGGCACACAGGATTTCACGATGTATCCCATTCTGCCGCCCGGCAGTTTCATTCAGGTGGACGAGTCGCGGAATAAAGTTGCAGAAGGCTCCTGGCGCTCGGAATACGAGCGTCCGATTTACTTCGTCGAAACCCGCGAGGGCCACACCTGTTGCTGGTGCAGCATGCGGCGTGAAGATATTATTCTGCAGCCCCACCCGCTTTCTCCAACGCCAGTGCGGGTGCTGCGTCATCCGCAGGATGCGGAAGTGCTGGGGCAGGTCGTCGGCGTAGCTATGAAGTTGACCGAGTGGCGCGCCCTCGACTCTTCTGCAGGCTCGAAAGCGCCACCAGCACTGAATTGAGGTGGTCCGCCGCCGGCGAGTCGGTCTTTCCGCCCGGCAGCAGGACCTCAAATCGCTCCCTCAGTTTCTGAAGATAGACGACTGGGGCAAAACCGCTGTCTCGGCTCGACAACCGCAGATCCGCTTCGAGAGATTCAATCGGGGTCCGCAGCACGGCGGTTACAACCTCGGTGTGAGCGCTGCGCAGAGCACGTTCAGAAGATTCCGCTCCGTATACGGACGCCAGTCCCCAGTGCGCATAGTGGCCGCGTGTGCCGCGCAGGGAAGCCAGATAAGCGAGCTTTCCCAGCAGCCCTGAAACCGCCGCCAGGGTCGTTTCCCGAACGTCCTGCAATGCTGACTTGAGAGTCATCTTGTTACAAATTCCGAACGCTCAAAGGGTTGCAGAGAAATTTCCGGTTCAGCCGCCGGCATGAAACTATCGCCTTTCAACTCTGCAGTCCCAAAGGAGAAAAAACCGTGAAACGCGTGCTACTTGCCGTCGGAGTTGCTGTCCTCCTCCTCAACACTCTCATCATTCCCACTGCTGTTCGCGCTGATGGCGGCGCGGGTGGAACGAACTGCGGTCAGACCTTGTGCAAGCCGTAACTGAAGGTATCATTCTCAGCCGGGACCCGCACGCGAAACTCGCGGGCCTTACGAAAACAGAACAAGGAACGCCCTTTCGTTGCGACCTGCAGCCTGGCGAAGTATAGTCATCGATTATCGCCATGCTGCAGGCGCACTCATTTCTGTGGCACTACCTTTGGGTGGGACCCAACCTGCTCCTGCTTTTTCTCGCTTTCCTGCTCTACCGTCGTAAACTCCACACAATCTATCCCTTCTTTTTCGCCTTTGCGCTCATCGGTTCGCTGGAACAATTGACGCTTTATGCCGCCGACGTCATACCCTCGGTGACTCCAGCGACCTGGTGGCATATCTACTGGGCTGGATTAATGGTCGAAGCTGTGCTGAAGTTCGGGGTGGTGGCCGAGATCTTCGCTCATGTTTTCAATTCCTACTCGGCAATAGCGAAGCTCGGGCGGACGCTCATCAGTGGAGTAGGGGTTGTCCTCGTGTTCACGGCGGCGATCCTGGCTGCCTTTGCGCCGAAGAACGGCCATTTCGGCATCGTCTTCGGGGCGCACCTGCTCGATCAGACGGTCTATCTGGTCGAGTCGGGGCTATTGCTATTCATATTCTTATTTTCAGCCTATTTCCATTTGAGTGCCGGCAGAAGGGTGTTCGGGATCGCTTTCGGCCTGGCGATCTCAGCCTGTGTGCACTTGGCGACGTGGGCGGTCATGGCAAACGGGGGGCTTCAGACGCAGAGGGACCTGCTTGACCTGCTCAACATGGCGACGTATCACCTGTCAGTGCTGATCTGGTACGAATTCCTACTCGTTCCCGGGAGGGATCGTGTGTTCGAATCCGGGCTTGCGTCAGACAGCCTGGGAGCGCGCCTGGAAGGGCATCTTGCCGATTGGAATGACGAATTGGAGCGTCTTCTAAAACAATGACTTTAGCGATCGTCCTCGTCGTTATCGCCGTCCTGGCACTCGCGGTCGTTCTGCGGATCGCTGTTTCGCACAGCCTGCAGATCACGCGACGCGGCCATTTCAGTGCCCAGATCGAACCCATTGATATTGAAGCATTCCGAAATCTGGTCAGCCCGGCCGAAAGCGAATACCTGCGCCGGCGTCTGCCTGCTGCAGAATTCCGGCGCGTGCAGCGTCATCGGCTGCAGGCAACGGCGCGCTATGTCCAAGCCGCGGCACGCAATGCCTCCACGCTCACTCGGGTTGGGCAGAGCGCATTAGCATCGAGCGATCCGCAGACTGTGGAAGCTGCCCGGCAGTTGGTCGACAATGCGCTGCTGTTGAGGCGAAATGCCACCATCGCGCTCATCCGGATCTATTTCGGCATGGCGTGGCCCAACGCCGAACTGACCGCGACCCCTCTCATCGACAGTTATGGAAGGTTGAGCGGCGCTGCTATGCTGCTGGGCCGGCTTCAGAACCCCGCAGCACCAGTTCGGATATCCGCCTGAGCACGGCTTAAACTCGACCAAGCCACTTGCCGGCTGTCCCGTAACAGTGGCCCGGGGGAAAAGACGTTGCAAAATCCCGCTCGAAGCTAACTGATCAACGACTCTCGTCGTCTGCTGACTTGTTTTTACTACCACTTCTGGTGTAAAAACCTGCGGGGACTAGCTCGGGCCAAACCATTTCGTGAGCCATTTCGGCAATCTGCCAGAGACGTTATTCCCACCGCCGCTCGCCATCGCGAGTTCAAGGGAGAAGTCTATGATCCGCACCTTGCAGGCCGTTTTTGCCGTTTGCGTCATTGTGTTGCTTTCAGCGATTGCATTCGCCCAAGGCGGCGCCGCCACCGGGGACCTTCACATCACGGTGAAGGATCCAAGCGGCAATGTCGTCAATAACGCAACCGTTACAGTTCGCGACGTGGCGAAAGGGTTGGAACGCACGGCCGACAACGACGGGCAGGGTGGCTACAGCGCTCGTCTGCTGCCTCCGGGGACGTACACGGTGACGGTGGAGGCGAAAGGTTTCTCCAACGTCGAAAACACGGGGGTATCCATCACGGTCGGCAGCCTGGTCGAACTGCCGGTGACGTTGGCCATCGCGACCGGCAAACAGATCGTCGAGGTAAGTTCGCAGGCGGCCCTGGTTGAGACCTCGCGCAGCTCGACCACCGACACGATCGGGCAGCGCCGCATCGACAATCTTCCCATCAACGGCCGCAACTACATCAATTTCACGCTTACCGACTCGCAGGTGGTGCGCGACAATGCTCCCAATACGGGGGCTGCGCCGACTTCCGGTCTCAATATGAGCGGACAGCGCGCCCGGTCGAATCTGGTGAATGTCGACGGCGCCGACGCTACTGACAATTCGGTCAACGGCGTGCGCTCGACCGTATCGCAGGAGGCGGTGCAGGAATTCCAGATCATTACCAACAACTACGCGCCGGAATATGGACGCGCCTCCGGCGGGGTGGTCAACATCATCACCCGTTCCGGATCGAACGACTTTCACGGCGATGTGTTCGGGTTTCTGCGGAACCGCAACTTTCAGGCAGTCAACCCATTCAGCACTGTTTCGAATCCGGCGTACACGCGCGGGCAGGCGGGAGCAGCCTTCGGCGGCCCGATCAAGAAGGACAAGACGTATTTCTTCTTCTCCTATGAAGTGACGCGCCGGCACGAGACAGGGTTTTCCAGCATCGGACAGAACAATTTCGATCTCATTCCGTTCGACACCACGCAGGTCGGCCTGCCCTTCGGCAGCCTGCCCCTGACCTCGGACCAGATCAGCTTTCTGACCAGCCCAGACACCATCACCGCCGAAGAGACGGTGCCCGGTTATGCCAATGCCGTCGGCCAATACGTGGTTCTGGCGGGCGCAGCTTCAGGCCAGGCGGTACAGGGACAGTGGCCGACCAGCCTGGTGCAGGCGCTGACGCTGGGAGGGCTTTCGACGTTTTCGGGATTCCCCACCAGCTGTGCTCCTCCGGGGCCGTGCTTCGTTCCTGCTTCGTACCAGACCCTGGCATCGCAGGAAGGGAATTTTCCGGTGTTTGAAGGAACCAGCGTTTATTCGCTCCGCATCGACCATAATGCGACTGCGAACAACCGCCTCATGTTCCGGATCAATGTGAGCCCCAGCACGATCACCGGCATCGAAGTGGGCGGCGAGGATCAGCCGTTCGGACAAAATGCGTACTCGCGCACGTCGCAACAGACATTCCGCGATGTCGCAGGTGTGGCGCAAGACACGTGGGCGATCGGCACCAATCGGGTGAACGAATTCCGCTTTCAATATGCCCGCCGCGGTCTTTCCTACTTCTACAACACCGCGATTCCCGGAGGCTCCGATCCGGCGGTGAACATTCCCGGATACGCTTACTTCGGGCGGGAGCCTTACTCCTACATCCAGCGCACCGAACGACGCTATCAATTCACCGACAACTTCTCATGGACGATCGGCCATCACGACACGAAGTTCGGCGCGGATTTCAACTATCTGCCGCTGAAAGCGATCTTCACCGTGAATTATGGCGGGGTTTATGATTTCGGCGCCTTCAGCGCGGCCAATCTCGGCTTCTCATTTCCCGCCTCCGCGAATGTCCCCTCCTTTCCGGAACTCTCGGCGGTGCAGTCCTACGGCGCCGGACTTCCTGGAGATTTCATTCAGGGCATCGGCAGCCCCAGCGACTCGTTCCACAACATTCCGATCGGACTGTTCTGGCAGGACTCGTGGCGGGTAAGTCCGCACATGACGCTGAATTACGGCTTGCGTTATGACGTGGAGATTCCGCCGAAATTCACCCCGCCGCAGGGGCTGGCGCTGCCGGCCTACAACCTGCTCGGGCTGCAGAAGGGTATACAGACGGACAAGAACAACATCCAGCCGCGCATCGGGATGGCGTGGGACCCGAAAGGAGACGGCAAGACGGTTGTTCGTGCGTCGTACGGGATGTTCTACGACCATCCGCTGCTCGGACTGTATTTCCTGGGTGATGCGTCCGACGGCTCTTCGAGCGGCCAACTGGCGTTTGCCGGCACGGGTCCATGCACCGGAGCGGGGAACGCGGGGAATCTGAATGCGATTCCGATTTTTCAGGGATTGATGAATCAGACCGTGTGTGCGCCCTCGCCGTTTCCGCAGGCCAATGCGAATCTGGGTTATTTGCCCGACCAGCAGCAGTTCCAGGCGCTGAACTTTCCGCAATCGGTTTTTCTGAACCAGAACTATCTGAACCTTGCATCGAGCAATCCGACGTTCTTGCCGCTCGGCTTCCAGCCGTTCGGCTACCCGCAGGCGAAAAACTTCGTCTATGCCTATGCGCAACAGGCGAACATCACAGTGGAGCATGACTTCGGCCGTGGCTTTGCCCTCAGTCTGGCGTACAACTTCAACGGAGGCCGCCACCTCAACCGGCCCATCAATGCCAACACCATTCGCGGCGATCTGATGACGGCCAACTTCGAGGCGGCGTACTACGATGCGCTGGCCGCGCAGCAAGTCAACCCTCTCGCTCCTCCTCCGCCCGCCAGCCCGTTCACGGTGAGCGGATGCAACCCCGGCGGAACGCTGACCAGCCCGTATCCGTATGTGGATCCAGCGTTGATGAATTTCTTCCGCCCGGGAGGACTGAACCCGTCGATCGCTGCCGGTTATTATGCGAGCGGCGATCCGCTGGGATGTGTGGCGCAAGCCCAGGCGCTGCTGGCGACGCTGCCGGGATTCAACGCCGCCTGTAATCCGGCGCCGCCCACGTTCTCGTACACGGGCTGCGTTCCTTTCGGCGACATGGATGCCAACTATTCGAACGGCAGCTCGATCTATCACGGGTTCAGCGCGAACCTGCGGAAGCGCTTCAGCTCCCACTACGAATTCCTCGCGTCCTATACGTGGTCGCATTCGATCGACGATTCGACGGACCTCGAGTCGACGCTGACGCCGCAGGACAGCTACTATCCCGGACTCGACCGGGCGACATCGCTGTTTGATCAGCGCCACCGGTTTGTATTCAGCGGCGTCTACCAGAGTGGCAAGGTGGAGGGGAGCAGCCTGGCCCGGGCGTTCTTCAGCGACTGGACGTTTGCACCTTTGCTGGAGGTTGCTTCCGGCCGGCCCTTCAATATCATCACCGGCAACGGCGACAACCTGCAGCTGTCGTCATTAACCGGACGCCCCAACACGATAGTCGATCCCGCGTGCGGTCCGGTCTACCCGTCGAAATACTCTTCCACGGGCCAACTGCAGGAACCGTGCATCAACGGCTTTGTTGCCACGGGAACCGTCCCGACACTGCTGCAACTCGACGGCAACCTGAGCCGCAATGCCGGGGTGCAGCCATGGACCGTGTTCGGGGACATGCGCATCGCGCGCCGGGTTTATTTCCGCGAGCGATACAGCCTGGATCTGATCGCCGACATGTTCAACATCGCCAACAAGATGAATGTATCGGCCGTCAGTCCGCTCTTCACCAACGCGGGGCAGGCGACAGCCGCTTACGATCCGCGGCAGTTCCAATTCGCCGTTAAGGTGAACTGGTAAAGACGATGGCGAGACCGGGCGTGAATGCGGATCCGTCCGGACTTGCCTGTAGGCGTAGGGAAGCTTCGCAGCGGAAGCCGATTCCTACCAGTTGAAGCCGGTTCGGAATGACAAACAATTGAATTAGCCAGAACTCAGGCGGCTTGGCCCGGACTCAGGCTCACAGGCGGGTCCTGGGTGCGGGTCCAGGTGTAGCGCATGCGATGGATCACGGTGATGGTGCTCAAGACCGCGATGACCCAGAGCACGGGCGCCATGCGGTTGAACAGCGCCCCGAGAATGACCAGGACGAGGCGTTCGGGCCGCTCCATGAATCCGACGCGGCAGGAGCCGATGAGCGATTCGGCGCGGGCGCGCGTATAGCTGACCATGATGGCGCTGATCATGACGAAGGCCGTAAGAACCACGTAAAAGAAGCGCCCGCCGCGGGCGAAGAAGACGAGCAGGCCGAGGAACTGGCTGGCGTCACTGTAGCGGTCGACGACGGAGTCGAAGAAGGCCCCGAAGCGAGTGACGCGGTTGGTGGCGCGGGCGACCTGTCCATCCACGAGATCAAAGAAGCCGGAGAAGATGATGACCAGTCCGGCGTAGATGAACATCCGCTTCTGGTTGGCGGCATTGGCCGAGCCGAACAGAATCGCGGCCCAGGTGTTGACCACCAGCCCCATGAAGGTGAGGACGTTGGGGTTGATGCGGGAGAGCGCCAGCCAGCGGACGATCGTGTCGAGCAGGACTCCGCAGGCGCGGCCGAAGGCGGAGGTCCAGGAAAGGCTCATGCGGGCAGCACCATACAGTCAGGAATGAGTTGCAGCATCAGACTTATTTCACGCGCAGGCGAAGGCGGCGTCAAGTGCTTGCGGCCGTCCGCACCGTGCAGGGGCTTGATTTCCAGATCTCGCAATATCGGCAAGACCGGGAAACCCACCTTCGAATCCAGTCTTTGCGAAGGACTACGCGCCAGCCTCTTTGGGCTCGTCGTTTTCCATTTCATCGTGAATGGTGGCGAGGCTTAGGATTTCCATTTCGCGCTTGCCGTTGGGCGTGACCACAACGGCTTCATCCCCGACTTTTTTGTTCAGTAGTGCGCGGCCGATCGGGCTGGTGGTGGAGATCTTTCCGGCGGCGACGTCGGACTCTTCGCTAGTGACGAGCTTGTATTCCACTTCTTCGCCTTTGGTGTTGTCGTAAACCTTCACCGTGGATCCCAGGCCAACCTTGTCGTGCGGGATGTTGTTCATGTTGATCAGCGACAGGTCGGCGAGGCGCTTGCCCAGCTGGCGAACGCGGGCCTTGACGTACTCCTGCCGCTGCTTGGCCATGTGATACTCGGCGTTCTCGCTGAGATCGCCAAGAGCGGCGGCCTTCTTGATCTCTTTGGGGAGTTCGTGAACGAGCTCGTGTTCGAGCGCGTTGATTTCTTCCTGCAATTTCCGTCTGATTTGATCCGTCATGATGAATGAGACAGCGAGTGCGAAACGCCTACCCGGAGGCACTCATTTCCAGAGAAACACTTTCCCAGACAAGGCGTGGCCGACTTCAGAAGATTATAAACCCGGTAAGCGGTTTCGCTGGGGCCGGGGAGCTTGGGAGATGGATTTTGCATCAGCCGAGCACGATTTTTCTTGCAGAGGTGGCCCTTGCCCTCCGGGAAGGCAGGCGCGAGGCTATAATGTCGCGAACATGGCCCTAACGCCTGGGACGAAGCTCGGTGAGTACGAGATTCTCTCGCCGCTTGGCGCCGGCAGCATGGGCGAGGTGTATCGTGCCCGCGACACCTTGCTCAACCGTGAAGTCGCGGTCAAGGTCCTGCCCGAATTGGGATCCCTGGACCGGGACCGTCTGCTGCGTTTTGAGAGTGAAGCCAAAGCCGCGGCCTCGCTGAACCACCCCAACATTCTGGCGGTTTTTCAGATGGGCAACTATCTGGGAGCGCCTTATCTGGTCTCAGAACTGCTCGAAGGGAAGACGCTGACCGAAACTATCCGGCGCGGGCCGCCGCCGCTGCGCAGGGCCATCGACTACGGAGTGCAGATTGCCCACGGCTTGGCGGCGGCGCACGAGAAGGGAATCGTTCACCGCGACCTGAAGCCCGACAACCTGTTTGTCACCAAAGAAGGTCGAATCAAGATCCTCGATTTTGGCCTGGCCAAAATCATTCAGCCCAAGCAATCCGTGGCGAATGTGGCGCCGACCGTCACCTTGCCCGGCATGGCCCTGGGAACCATTGGGTACATGTCTCCCGAGCAGGTTCGAGGCTTGACGACCGATCACCGTGCCGACATCTTTGCCTTCGGCGCCATTCTGTACGAAATGGTCATGGGGAAGCAGACCTTTCAGAGGCCAACGTCGGCCGACACCATGAGCGCGATCCTGAACGAGGAACCGCCATCGATCACTCAGATTGCGCCTGATACCCCGGTGGCATTGGAAAAAATCGTACGCCGTTGTCTGGAGAAGAATCCGGAACAGCGGTTCCAGTCAGCTTCGGATCTGGCTTTCGCTCTGGAATCGCTCTCGGATGGGACGCAGTCATCAGCGACGGGAGCGTACCCAATTCTCCGCGAGCAGCCGCGCCGCAGCCGCTGGTCGCGAACCGCGATGGCGATTGCGGTGGCATTTTGTGCGGCATTGGTAGCCTATTTCTGGCCTCAATCTTCCACCGGCCCAAGGGTCGCCAATTACATTCAGCTGACCCACGATGGGCAACCCAAATCGCTGATTGGCACAGATGGGGCTCGGCTCTACCTGGGATTGAGCGTCGCGGGGTCCTCCAGCTTCGCGGCGCACGGAGTGGCCGAAATGTCGGTCACGGGAGGAGAGGCAAGGCCGCTTTCCATCCTGCCATCGCCAAACATGGTGCCGATCGATCTGTCTCCAGACGGAACCCAGCTTCTGGTGGTGGATGGTCAAGGTGCACCTCCGACCGGACCGTTATGGAGCGTGCCGATCCTGGGCGGATCCCCGCGCCGGCTCGGAGACGTGATTGGGGAAGCAGGATCGTGGTCCCCCGACGCTAGAACTCTCGCCTACAGCCACCTGGGCAGTCTCTTCCTGGCGAACGCCGACGGGAGCGAGTCGCGCAATCTGCTAGTCGTGAGCGGCGACATCAAGAACATCTCGTGGAAGCCGGATGGGACTCATCTTCGCTTTGATTCGTCCGAGACGGCAGGAAGCGTGGGACAGCAAATTGAATGGGAGGTTGGGGTCGACGGCGGTGGACTTCACCGCTTGCTCGAAGGCTGGCGCACTCCTCCGGACGAATGCTGCGGCAAGTGGGCAACGGATGGGAAGTATTTCGTGTTCCAGTCCAACCGCCAGATTTGGGCGCTTGCGAAGGCGAGCGGATTTCTGCGGCCCAAGCCGCAGCCGATCCAGCTGACATTCAGCCCGCTGTCACTGTCGTCGCCGCTTCCCAGCAAAGACGGTCAGAAACTGTTTGTGATCGGGCAGAGCTACCGCGGCGAGCTGATGCGGTACGGCGTCAAGTCAGCGCAGTTTACGCCGTTTCTCGGAGGAATCTCGGCCGAGTATGCGAGTTTCTCGAGAGATGGCCAGTGGGTTGCCTATGTTTCCTATCGCGAAGGCACGATGTGGCGTAGCCGGGTTGACGGCAGCGAGCGTTTGCAGCTGACCTATCCGCCGATGTATCCGTTGTTGCCGCGGTGGTCGCCGGACGGGAAGAGCATCATTTTCTTCGAATTTGGAAGCAGTCCGGACAAGCCGGCCAGGATGTACCAGGTGTCGTCCGACGGCGGACCGCCGCGAGAGCTATTGCCCGATGACCGCACGCAACAACTGGATCCGAACTGGTCGCCCGATGGAAGCAAGATCATTTTCGCGGGCGAATCGAACGATGCGGCCTCGTCGATTCGGATTCTCGATCGGTCGACCGGCCAGGTGTCGAGCCTGCCGGGGTCTCAGGGATTCTATTCGCCACGATGGTCGCCGGATGGACGTTACGTCTGTGCTTTTTCGCAGGACTCGAAGACGCTCTTGCTTTTCGACTTCCAGACCAAACAATGGAGGCAATTGGCTACCGGGTCGCTGAGTTGGCTGAACTGGTCGCATGACGGGCAGTATGTCTACATGGTGGATTTCGCCGGAAAGAACGCGGTAACCCGGATTCGAATCAGCGATCACAAAGCGGAGCAGATTGCCGACCTGAAGAACTTTATCGGCGCCGGACGATATGGCGTCTCGTTGACCCTAACTCCAGACGACTCTCCCTTGTTGCTGCGAGACACGGGCACCGAGGACGTGTACTCCGTCGATTGGCAGGAGCCATAGCCTGGAGGCAGGAGTGTCAGGCCTGGAATTCCGACGCTTCAGGGAAGCGGAGCTTGCACTTGGCGAGGGTGAGAGTGAGTAACTCTTCGACCTTCGCTTCTTCGCAATTCCTGGCCATGGCCAACTCGCTGACCAGCAGGTAGCGGGCGCGCTCGAGCATCTTCTTTTCGCGGAAGGAGAGAGGCTTGCTCTGATGCAGCGCGATCAGATTCTTCAGGACGCCGGCGACTTCGAGCAGCGATCCAGTCCGCATGCGCTCGGAGTTCTCCTTGAAGCGATCTTTCCAGTCGCCGTTCGCACCGTTTTCCGTAATTGAAAGCAAATCCAGCACTTTCTGGATCTCACCGTTGCGGACGACGCGCCGCAGGCCGACGTTGCCGGCATTATGGCAGGGCACCATGACCTTCAGGCTGCTGGCTTTGATGGTCAGCAGGTAGAACCTCTCCATTGTCGTCCCAATCGAACGGCTGCCAATTTGTTCGATAACACCGACACCATGGTTGGGATAGACGACCTTGTCGCCGATGTGGAAATTCAAATCCGAACTGCTCATATTGGGCACCCGTCGAAGGGTTGCGGGTTCGTGGGGAAGAAGCGTCGCTCGAAACTACTGACAAATATGGTACTCCGGGGGGCGGGGGAAAGCAAGGACCTGGGCCATCGGAACGGCGAGGCGGCGTGGATGTAAGTTATTGATCAGAAATACGATAACGGCTCATGGTCTCCGCCGGTACAAGTTGGCATCGCGGCCGCAGGGGAGATTCGACGGCTTTATAATTTCCCGCATGACTTCGGGCCAAAATCAAGTGCGGGGCCGCGTCCTCGGCCTAGACGTCGGCACGCGCCGAATCGGGATGGCCGTCTCTGATCCGCTGGGGATCACGGCACAAGGGATTGAGACACTGGAGCGGAAGAACAAGCGCCATGACTTTGAATGGTTGGCGCGAGTGATCCGGGACTACGAAGTGAAAGAAATCGTCGTAGGTCTGCCACTACGCATGAGCGGAAGCGAAGGAACGCAGTCGGAAAAGATGAGAGTCCTTGCTGCGGAACTGGAAAAGAAGTTTGCCTTGCCGGTTCACCTTTGGGATGAGCGGCTGACCTCGGCAGAGGCAAACCGGTTCCTGCGCGAAACCGAGTTGTCGATCGAGAAACGCGCGAAAGCCGTGGACCGGATGGCGGCGGTGCTGATCCTGCAGGGATGGATGGAAAGCCGGCGGTGAGATCGGGCCTCGGATTTCAGTGGCCGCGCATGGCTTTGCGGTAGGCGACGACGTTCTTGTCGTGCTCCCGTAGAGTGCGGGCGAAGCGATGATGGCCCTCGGCGTCGGCGACGAAGTAGTAGTAGTCGGTCTGCGCCGGATGCATGGCGGCTTCGAGCGAACTGCGGCCGGGATTGCCGATGGGGCCAGGCGGCAACCCGGCGTTGCGATAAGTGTTATAGGGCGAATGGAAAGACATATCCGCGTGGTGCAGCGCTCCCTGATAGGTTCCGGTGAGGAGTTCGGCGTAAATGATGCTGGGATCGGCGTCGAGAGCGATGTGCTTTTCGAGCCGGTTGTAGTAAACGCTGGCCACCAGTGGGCGCTCTTCGGGGACAGCGGTTTCTTTTTCGATGATCGAGGCCATCGTGACCGTGCGCTCCAGTTCGTTCTGACCGGCTTGCGATGCGGAGGCTGCAGGATCAGCGGCCAGCAGAAGCGCCGCCCCAGGTTCTAATCCGACCTGGTGGGCAACCACCCGAAACTGCTTGACCATGGCGGCGGCCATGTCGTGCATGGTCATCAGGCGGGTGAATTCATAGGTGTCGGGAAAGAGATAGCCTTCGAGAGAATGGGCGTCGGGGGCGATATCAGCGATGAGAGCGGTATCGGATTGCGCTATTTTGAGGAAATCGTCGGCAGGGCCAAGTCCGGCGTCCTGGATGGCGCGGGCGATATCGAACATGGTGTAGCCCTCGGGCACCACCACTGTGCGGAAGTAAACGTCGCCGCGTGACAAACGCCGTTGAATGTCAAGCAGGTTCGCGGACTTGTCAAAGAGATATTCTCCGGCTTTCAGCGAGCGGCGGCGCCGCAGGTAGTGCAGCATGACAAAAGCCTGCTCGTTGCGGATGATTCCAGCCCCTTTGAGTTCCGCGGCGATGTGGCGGGTGGAAGAGCCGGGACGCAGCATGACGAACGTCCGCCCCGACGGGGCGACAGGGGTCAGGGCCGTCCAGGCAAACCAACCCCCAGCCGCGGCCATCGCAACGAAAATGAATGCCACCAGCCTTCGCGTCATCAGGACTCCTGCCAGCTACAGTTTAGATGATCGGCAAAGCGGGCAAGAGCTGACGATAGTGTGGTTGACTTTGGTGTGATCTTTTCGTCAGACATCTAAAGTCATTGGTTTGACGAACATGGCGAGGTGGCCCGCGAAGCTGGGTGGGCGCAGTTAACTGTCGAGGGACACTCGGAAAAGTGACCCAGCTGAACTACTGCGACCTTTTCGGCGCGGTATACTCAAATCCTACAGAGGCTTTCTTTATCTTGATACGACGTCTTTTTTCTACATGGACCTTGCTTTTGGCGTTGGCCCTAGTGCCCGTGTCTGCGTGCATGTTCCGCACTCGCCCGGTGGAAGAGAAGTATTCAACAGCCCCCCTCAAAGACTCCACCCAGCAAGGGCTGATCAACATAGTCAACCAGCAGGCTGAGGCCATCCACTCGCTGAAAGCCACGGTAGACATTGATACGTCCGCCGGAGGGATCAAAAAGGGCCACGTCACCGACTACAAAGAGATACGCGGGTTCGTTCTGGCCAGGAAGCCTGACTGGCTGCACATGGTGGGATTGATGCCGATCGTGAGAACAACCGCCTTCGACATGGTGAGCAATGGCGAGCAGTTCAAGCTGTGGATACCGCCAAAGAACCGCTTCGTAGTGGGCGGAACACATGTGCCGGTGCAGGAAACGAACCAGCCCCTGGAGAGCATCCGCCCGCAAAATATTTTCGACGCGCTGCTGATTCCTCCCATCGATGCCCAGACCGAAATCGCGGTGCTGGAGAATGGCTACGAAACTCTGCACGATGCCAAGAACCATACGGTTCTACAGGCCGATTACGAGCTGGTGGTCATTCGAAAGTCCGATGATGGATGGAGACTCGCGCGCAAAATCGTCTTTGACCGGACCGACCTGAAACCGCACCGGCAGTATACGTATGACGATGACGGCAAGCTGGCGACAGATGCGCGGTACGCGCAATACAAGGACTACGACGGAGTGAACTATCCTTCGCGGATCGAGATCTACCGCCCGCAGGAAGAGTACGATATCACCTTGAACCTGCTGAAGGTGGACATCAATACGCCGCTGTCAGACGATCAGTTCGTGCTGGAGCAGCCGGCGGGCGCCGAAGTCGTACATCTGGAGCAGCCGCAGTCCAGTCTGAACACTCTGCCCGGCGATCCGCACTGAAGTTCGTACGTTCCGGATTCGTACGTCCGGGCGGTTTTTACTATTCCCATGATGAACCGAATGGTTGTTGCCAATCTGGTGCACCGGCCCATCCGCTCGCTGATCAGCATTATTGCGATCGCGCTGGAAGTGACTCTGATTCTGCTGATCGTGGGCTTGTGCTATGGGATCATGAATGATTCCAAGAACCGCACGGCGGGCATCGGCGCGGATGTGATCGTGCAGCCTCCGGGATCCTCATTCTTGTCCGGATTGAGCGGCGCCCCTGTTTCAGTCAAGGTCGCCGACGTTCTTCGAACGATGCCCCATGTGAAGATCGTGAGCCCGGTGATCTGGCAGATTGCCACCGGAGGCGGTTTGGAGGTGATCGACGGGATCAATCTCGACAGCTTTGAGGCTTTAGGCGGACCATTCCGATATATTGCCGGCGGTCCATTCCAGGGGCCAAACGATGTCATGATCGATGACTTTGTGGCCCGGCAGAAGCATGTCAAGGTCGGGGACACAATGGACATCCTGAACCACCCGTTTCGCGTGTGCGGAATTGTCGAGAACGGGAGGGGAGCACGGAAATTCGTGCCCATGGCGACGCTGCAGGATCTGATTGGAGCGCAGGGCAAAGCTTCGGTTTTCTACCTCAAGCTCGACGATCCGGCTAACGCGGCGAAGGTGGTAGCGGAAGTGAAAGCACAGCCCGGGATGGAGCGGTATTCGGTGCTTTCGACGGAGGACTACCTGAGCATGATGACGCCGAGCAATCTACCCGGGTTCCGGCCGTTTATCGGGATTGTGATCGGAGTCAGCGTAATCATCGGTTTCCTGGTGATCTTTCAGTCGATCTACACGGCGGTGATGGAGCGGACCCGCGAGATCGGAATTCTGAAATCGATGGGCGCGTCGAAGCTGTACATCGTCAACGTGGTTTTGCGGGAAACGCTGTTGCTGGCGACGGCCGGGATTCTCACGGGAGTCGCTGTAAGTCTGCTGGCCCGGCTGGGAATCGAGCACCGCTGGCCGCTGGTCCATATCGAGAAGAGCGGACTGTGGATGCTGTTTGCCGCGGGGATTGCGCTCATTGGCGCGGCAGCGGGGGCAACCTATCCTGCCTATAAGGCGGCGCAGAAAGATCCGATTGACGCGCTGGCGTATGAGTAGGACTTGCCACAGGGGCTAAAGCCCTTTTTCCTCGGCTGCCTTAACGCGGCCCTGAAGGGCCGCTGTTCCACGATTCGAGCTAATTCTCCGAGATTCGAGCTAATTCTCCGATTCCAATCCTGCGCGCCTCAGCATGCGGCGAAGGCCGCGTTCCCCGGCGGCACCGTGCTGTTCTCCGCAGATGTTGCCATCGCGGCCCACGACCACGTAGATGGGATAAACCTGCGCGTTATACATGGCGGCAAGATTCGTGTCTTTGGTGAGCACGATCGGCACCGCGCGCGGGTGGTCAGCAAGATACCTCTTGACACGCTGATCGGGCTCGAGAACGTCGACAGCGAGGACGATCAGGCCCTTGTCTTTGAATTCCTTCCCCATGTCGTCGACCAGAGAGGCTTCTTCCTCGCAGTACTTGCACCAGGTGGTCCAGAACTCGAACAGGACGACTTTGCCCTTAGTGGATTCGTTGTTGAACTGCTCGCCTGTCGTAGTCCTGGCTCGGAAACGGGGAGCGGGCTGGCCGATTTCATCACTTTGAGCGAGCAGAATCGGTGCCAGCAGTACGGAAAGCACGCAGAAGAAAGCCATGCGGCGCGCCATCATGGCGCGAACTATAGCACAGGCGGCGGAGGGTCCGGGGAAATGCCCAGGACCCTCCGCATGCGGTGCCGGTTCGAAAGCCCTCACCCGCCCGAAAAGAAGGGCCTAGGTTCCCAGATACGTCACGTGAACGTAAGTGCCCAGTCGCACATTATAGGCGAGATACCAGCCGACGTGATCGGGATCTTCGTAAATCACGATATCGTCGCTATCCCAGAGCCAGTCGCCGCAATAGCCGACGTCGAAAGAAGCGACGCTGAAATAGAAGCCGCCGAACCAGAAGCGGCCGGGACCGCCTCCCGCCAGGTGCCAGACATGTCCACGGCCAAACCCGCCGCTGAAGTGGCCATGCTCCCATGGGTGATCGAGATGAAAGCGAGGATCGTCGGGGCGAGCGTCGTGACCGATCCAGGTGCCGTCATGATGGACATGCGGGGCTTGGGGATGGCCTTCGATGTGCGCGGGCTCGACGTGATTGCCTCCACGGAAGGCAGGCGGGCCGTGCTTGGGAACATAGCCGCCTCCGACGGCATGGCCGCCGCCATGGCCGCCGTGTTGGGCCCACACCGGGAGAGCCAGGAGCACTGCGAGAGCGAGGAACTGGGAGAGTCGTTTCATAACCACCTCCGAGGCGTACCTTACTATCGCGACCGCAAAGAAGAACAGGGCGTTTACAATTCTTTGCACTGGAGTCTGCGCCCAAAGGGAGCCTTCCAGAAGTAACACGTCGTTGACAATGGCTCGCAGAGTCCGGTAAATTAAAGACTTTAGCGGTAGTGTGGTTGCCCGCCTGATGGTCCCGGCGTCCTCGCCGGGGAATCAACGAGCGGTTTTCTTTCGCAGCCTTTTCAAATCTGGGAGAGTTCCGATGTCAACGTATTTCCCCAAACAGGGGGAAATTGTGCGTAAGTGGTACGTCGTGGATGCGGATGGGCAGACGCTCGGACGCCTGGCCTCGCAGGTAGCGCGCATCCTCATGGGCAAGGAAAATCCGCGCTATACCCCGTTTATCGATACTGGCGATCACGTGATAGTCATCAACGCGGAGAAGATTCGCACGACGGGTATGAAGGCGGAGCAGAAGGTCTACCAGCGTTATACGGGATATCCCGGCGGGTTGCGGACGGAGGAGTACAAGAAGCGGGCCGTGCGCAAGCCGGAGGCGGTGATTGAAGCCGCGGTGAAGCGGATGCTGCCGAAGAACAAGCTGGCGGCGCATATGCTGTCGAAGCTGAATGTGTACAAGGGCGACAAGCATCCGCATCAGGCACAGAAGCCAGAGAGTTTGAAGTTGGAAGTGCGGGAGTACAAGCCGCGTCCGGCGGTGGTTTCATAAGGAAGCGCGCCAGGGGCGCGCTTATTGCGTCACAAAAAGCGTGACGCATCACGGGGCGCATCCAGGTCCTTCGGCGACGAAAAGCATGTCGCCTCAGGATGACGAGATCTCAAGATCGGAGCTCGAAGCTACATGGCAGAGTTGGTGCAATATTACGGAACGGGACGGCGGAAGTCGGCGATCGCCCGGGTTTATCTGCGTCCGGGCAGCGGTGATTTCAAAGTCAACGGGCGCGCATTTGAGGAATATTTCGTAACTCCAGCCCAGCGTTCGGCAGCGAAAGCTCCGCTGGCGTCGACCGAATCCGCGTCGCAGTTCAACGTGGTTGTAACGGCGCAGGGCGGCGGGGTGCGCGGGCAGGCTGATGCGGTAAAACTGGGCCTGGCGCGGGCTCTCATGCAATTCAATGCAGAGCTGCGCAAGAAGTTGAAGTCCGAGGGCATGGTCAGCCGGGACTCGCGGGGCAAAGAACGCAAGAAGTACGGACAGAAGGGTGCTCGGAAGCGGTTCCAGTTCAGCAAGCGTTAACGCGCATGCCGCTGGGATTCCGTGGAAAACCGAGGTCCTGCGCTCCGACTGAAAAGCGGCTGCGCTCAGGATGACAAGAGTTTTGGCTGAAGGCTGAGAGCCGACGGCTGAAAGCTGTTTTTAGGTGTTCAATTCTTCCCGTGCCTCGCGGTGCGGGGACGGGAATGGCAATCCCGCTGGTTTCGCAGAGTCTGACTTCGAAAGACGGAGCGGAACCAAGCCGGCGGGATGCAGACTAAACAGGAGGTTGATTGGCTACCATCACCATGAAAGAGCTGCTCGAAGCGGGCGTCCACTTCGGGCACCAGACGAAGCGCTGGAATCCCAAGATGAAGGAGTTCATCTTCGGCGAGCGCAACGGGATTTACATCATCGATCTGCAGAAGACGCTGAAGATGTTCAAAGAGGCGTCGAAGTTTGTCCAGGATCTGGCCACGGACGGCAAAATCGTGTTGTTTGTGGGCACCAAGCGCCAGGCCCAAGACGCGATCGCCGAAGAGGCGCAGAAGTGCGGCATGTTCTACATCAACCAGCGCTGGCTGGGCGGACTGCTCACCAACTGGGTCACCGTGCAGAAATCGGTGAAGCGGCTGAAAGAGCTCGACGATATGGCCACCGATGGCCGTTACGAGCTGCTGCCGAAGAAAGAAGTCATCAAGCTCGAACGCGAGCGCAAGCATTTGCAGGCCAATCTGGCCGGTATCAAAAATATGAGCCGATTGCCCGACGCGATCTTTGTTATTGACTCGAACAAGGAACAAATCGCTGTCCGGGAAGCCCGCAAGCTCGGTATCCCGGTGGTTGCCGTGGTCGACACCAATTGCGATCCTAGCGAAGTGGATTATGTGATCCCTGGCAACGATGACGCGTTGCGCGCCATCCGGCTGTTTACTTCGAAGATTTCGGACTCGATTGCCGAAGGCGCCCAACTCATGACCGACAAGCAGGTCGCCGAGATGCAAGCCGGAACCCAAGAGGCGCAGGCTGCCGAGGCCGCGCCGAGCGACTACTCGGAAGAGGCTGCTGCTGTGGACGCGAATGAGGACATTAGCATGGAAGAAGTGCTCGGCCCGGGTACGCACAAGAAGCCAGTTGCGAACGAAGACGACGTTCCCACGCATCACGTGGAGAGCCAGACGGTTTAGCAAGTGCCGAGATTCCTTGCTCCGCTCGGAATGACAAAGTTGGGAGATCAGGACCGGGAAGGGCACGACTTCAGTCGTGCCGATTGAGATCGAGAAACGAG
>DATJNK010000013.1:0-3818 GCA_035508215.1 Verrucomicrobiia bacterium
CGCTGTCCGCAGTGCTTGCACAGCAGCGCGCCCTCGATGATCGACTCCTTGCAGAACAGGCACTTCGCCATAGTGTGATCGGAGACGCCGAATAGCGGCGCCTGGCCGAGCAGCTCCGCGGCTTCGTTGTAGAGTTCGGGATCGCGCGAGGTCACCGGAAAAACATGTCCGCGCGATTTGAGCGCGGCGCCGGCGTCGTAGATCAGCCGCAGCATGGAATTCAGTTTTCGCCGAGCGTCGGCGAGTTCTTTCTGCGTCGGCCGTTCGTTCTCGGTGACGAAGACGCCCCACCAGGTGAGATCCTCGGCGTCGAGCGACAATCCGCCACGGCCTTCGTGAATGATGGCGCGCGCCTTGTCGATGCCGTCTTCCTGGTGCCAGGCCATATTGCCGGCGCCATCGGCGAGATCGTAAGGCTCCATCTCAATATTGCGGAACACGAGCGGCTTCGAGTACGGCTGACCTTTGGGGCAGGCCTCGAGATAGCGCACGCCGCGGTTGGAGGGCGGAAACTCGTGGCGCCGCGGCCCAACGTTGAAGATGTAGACCGGAGGGAAGCGCTCGGGATCCTGCTTGGCCAGCGACTTCGGCACCGGCGGGACCTGGCGGCGATTCACCTCGCTCGCATCGTAATTGCCTGAGACGGGAACCAACATAGTAATCTCCTTGGGTATTTTCTAAAGTTGTTTGAACTCTCCGGGCTTGGTCGCGAGGCGTGCTCTGAGCTCGGGCGAGAGCTGCGACAGGTCTCCCAGGACCACATCGTCGGAGCGGCGCTTGCCGGGAATGCCGGCGACCGCGTTTTCTCCGAACGGCCCGCTGACCTCGTCATAAATATCAGAAAACTTCTGCGCCCAGGCTTTCCTGCGCTTTTCTTCCTGCTGTTCGCGCCAGCGCTTTTTCTCCCACTCGGAAAGGGCTTTGCCTTTTTCGACGACCGTGATCAGCAGCTTCAGCGTTTCCCGGCCGTAATCGCTCATCGAGATATAGAGCCCCTCGACCTGAATGATCTGCGAGAGCCAGTACTCGCCGCCCGAAGGCCGCGGCCCCATCGATTCCTCATCCCACGCGCCAAACTTTTCATGGGGCACGAAGACCTCGAGGATCCAGCGGGGATCGACGTCGTCATAGCGCTTGCACACCTGGCCGTAGCGAATCTCTTCCCGATCCGGTCCCCAGATGACGCGATAGCGTTGCTGGCCGTAAATCGGATCCTTGCCGAACTCGGCGCAGATCTGCTCAACCCACTTGGGCGGTTTTCTCATGCGGATGCCACTTTGATCGCCACCGGAAGATTGACCGGCACGATGTCGCTGTCAGCGCAGACTACGAAATAATTTTCCGGGTCGTCGGGATAGCAATGCATCTTGGCGCCGCCCAGATAGGAAACACGCTCCACCGGATCACCCATGAGACACAAGCTGCAGGTGATCAGCGGATTGTCCACGTTTGGCTTGAAACTCCGCGTGCCACGTGGCGGCATGCACCGAGAGGCAATGCTTCCGCCACGCGTCCGCGTCCACTTCGTTCACGAAATCGATCACCGCCGAGACGCGGGCGAAATCGAGATCGCGCTGCTGCTGTTTACTGAGAGGCTTCCCCTTCATCGATGATCATCAATATGAAGCGGGGATGCCTGCGTTCGGCCAGTACACGCCGGCGCGCGGGTTGTCGACAAAGAAGTTAAACCCGCCCCAGATGTAGGTGATCGTCGCCGCCGACAAGCCGCCGGAAGCGCCATAGATCGGCCATAGCGTCTGCCCGCCGAAATCGAGCGGCCCGATGGGCTTGATCTCGCCGCGGCCCCAGTGCTTGAGCACCAGGCCGTCCAGCCGTCCGCGTTTGGCGTGGATCGACACTAGCTTTTCCATTCCACCGATGGTCTCCGCCGAATCTTTCTGCAGCATGTCGACGGCGTTGCCCCCCTTCAGCTGGTTGGCGACCACGATCTGCGGCGTGAGGGAAAGGTTTTGCCAGGCTGCATCCTGGTCGGTGTTGCAGTGAACCAGGAACTCCTTCACGTTGGGGTTGTCGATGCCGAGGGCGCTCTTCATCGCGTTCTTGCCGCGCTGAATGGCCGCCGGAGTGACGGCGAAGCCGGCCAGATTCACCTGCGGGGTGATCAAGCGGCCCGGATAAGCGGCGCGCGCCAGGTTCAGCCAGGTGCCGGTATTGCCGGGATTGTTCTGGTGATACTGCAGTGAGAACAGCGACGTCGACGCCACGCCGGGCGCGCCGGCGATGATGCAGAGATCGCCCGCCTGTGTGCCCGCCGGCACCGGCCCGGTGAGATACACCGTCTGCGTCGACGTGGTTGCGTCGTTCGACAGAACGGTCACCGTGCCGTCAGGGTTGTAGCCCTGCCGCGCCGGTTGGCCCAGCGCCGGAAAGATGGAGAAATTCATCTGGTCCTGGAACTGGTTGGCGTTGTTGACCACCAACTGATTGACTCCGGTCGAGACCACGGTGTCGATCGTGCCCGACCCGGTCGAATCGGAGTTGAGCAGCGACTCCAGAAATACTTTGAAGCGCTGCGTCATCTTCTCGAGGTTGCGCTTGGCCGCGGGCTCGACCGCTTTCTCTTTGCCGTCGGTGGCAATCTCGGCGTACTTGGTGAACTCGGTCGCGGCCGAGAAAAATACCGGCGACAGTTGCCAGTAGGTGGACACGATCGCTTTGCCGCGTCCGAAATCACCGCCGTCGGGATCCACCTGCGAGGGCGAGGTGCCGGAGTAGACGTCGAGGATGCCGCGCATGGCGCGGGACGACTGCACCTCTACGTTGCGTTTTTCGATCTTGTCAAACAGCGTGGAGTCGCCCTGCATCAGCTCCTCGATGCGGGGCAACAGCTTCTCGTACTGATAGGCGATGTATTGCGCGTTTGTGCCTTGAGCCATGGAAATCTCCCGGAGATGATTTGTCTAGAGTGATCGGCGGGACTCTCAGCTCTCGCAAGGCGGGCCGGACACCTTCCGGCGGGGCTTCCCGAGACTCTCTCAAGTTTTCCTCGAGCTTCCATTCGGAAGCGAGGCGGGGTGTCTTATCCCCGGCAGAGAGCGGGAGGCAGAAAAAATCGTGTGCTATCCTTCGGGCGCCATGCAAGGCGTCAAGGATAGGATTCAGCAAAATTGCCGAATAGATTCCGAAACTGGCTGCTGGATCTGGCAGCCACGTAAGAATGAAGACGGCTATGGGGTCATGCGTTGGAAAGGTAAACGTTTCAAAGCTCATCGGCTCGCCTATATGGCCTTTGTCAGCGACATCCCCGAGAATTTTGAAGTGGATCACCTTTGTCGCAATCGGGCATGTGTGAACCCTACCCATTTAGAAGTTGTGACTCACAAAGAGAACGTATTACGAAGCGAGAATTTCACGGCCCACCACGCCAAGAAGGCGAATTGTCCGAAAGGCCATCCATATGCTGGACAGAATCTTTTCTTTGAGCGAGGACGCCGCCGCTGCCGCATCTGTAGGCGTGCGAAAGATCGCGCCTATTACGCGAAGCTCAAGGTCGCTTGACCTGAATCAGTCGACCGGTTTTCAGTCGATACTTACCCTCCCATTTATTCGTCCCGGACCAGCTGTAATCGATATCCTTCGCCGGCGGCAGCGCATTGACCAGGGTGACGTTCTTGTCGCCGGCAGCGCTTCCACGAGCGGTGGCGCTGGAGGCTCCACCACCGCTCGCGGCGGCTTTCTTCCCCGGCTTGCCGGTTCCGAACCAATCGCGCGCGATCACCGTGGCCACTCCCGGCCGGTCTTCGGTTCCATGCAGCGCCTGGTCGTGGCGCTTGTTGAGCATGCGCACGCATTTCTGG
>DATJNK010000014.1:0-783345 GCA_035508215.1 Verrucomicrobiia bacterium
GCTCCGCCGCCCGATTCGCTGGTCAGGCAGCTGATCCAGATCGGACTCCGCCGCCGGCTCACCCCCGCCGACTTGCACTGCTCGGCCACGATCGACACCCCTTCGGTCCCCTGGCTGGCCACCGCTCCCGGATCCGTCCCCGCCTGCTCCAGCAGCACCGTCGCGTTGTTGATCACCAGATTCACCGGCCAGAACCAGAACACCGGCGTGAACTGCTGCCCCGCCACCGTGTAGGCCGCCGGCGCCGCCTGCGTGTCGGTGAACCAGCACATCCCGTTGGTCCCGCACGATGCCGCAAGGTTGGTCGCGATCGCGTACATCCCCGTGCCCCAGGGCGGAGTCGCCGCCGTCCCCGTCGTCACCAGCACGTCCCAGGTCAGCGTCCCTACGCTCTGCCCGATCGTGTTCTGCAACTCCACTGACGGCCACTCCAGCGCAATGTTCACGCTCCCGTTCGCCGGCTCCGCCGACCCGATCAACAGCACCGGCCCGTAGCCCAGCGTCGAACTCCGCGGCACCACAAAATATGTCCGCTCCGCCCCCGTCCCTCCCCCCGTGGCAAACACCGGCGGGTAGCCGTTGATGGGAAACGTTCCCAGAATCTTGTTCCCCATCCCGCCCTGCAGCAGATATCCTTCCTGCGCCGCCGACCCGTACAGCGGATTCACCGTTCCTCCCGTCGATTCCTGATAAATGTTCTCGAACGTCCCCGGCTGCAGCCCGCCCAGATACTTGACCCCGAACAGGGGAAAGCCCTGGCACACCGCATCGCTGATCACCATCCCGTTGCCGCCCCCCACCGCGCAGTTCACCCCCGTCAGCTCCGAGTTGTGCACGTAGGTGATGCCCGCGTTGGCCTGATCGGTGCGTTCATAAAAGTAGGCTCCGATCGGCCAGTTGGCACTGTTCTTGATGATCGAACTGCCCCGGTTCGTCGCCCGCTCCACGATGAACTGCTGATCGTTGTCGTTCACGATCCCGTAACTGAAAAATCCCATCCCCGTCGGATTGCTCTGAAACAGGTGGAGGTCCTCGACCGCCACGTGATCCGAGTTGTCCTCCAGAAACGCATTCAGCAGGTTGCAGAAGCCAAACGTGTTCGCGCCCGCGGCAAAGCTCGTATGCCCGAAGTTCACCGTGAAGCTGCTCGAGTTCGGCACGCTGGTCACCGGCGAGCTCCAGTGCTGGTCCGCCGTCTGCGTGTGATATTCGCAGTCCACCGTGTCGCCCAGCACAAACGGATGCGCGCTCGCCGTGGTCACCGTGTACGTCCCGTTCGCCGCCGTCACGCTCGCCACCTGCGCCCCGTCCACATTCACCGTCGACGTCCCCGACAGGTTGTACAGCCGGTGATAGTTCACGAACGGAGATCCCTCCGTCGTCCCCACATACAGGCAGCGGTCGCGGGTCGAGCACACCAGCAGCGCACCGGCGCCGTCCAGTATCCCCCCTCGGCCCCGCAGATACACCGACGCGTACACGTTGTAGGGCGTGTCCGCCACCAGCTTCACGTACGGACCAGCCTGCGAGTTGGCGTTGGGAGCCGCCCCGTAATCGTTCACCCAGGCATCGTTCCACGCCTCCTGAATCCCCGAACTGGCCGACCCCACCGTGTATCCGGCGGAGTGCGCGTATGCCGTCGTCACCGTGATGGTTCCGCTCGCCGCTCCCGGCGTGCAGCTGCCTCCGGTCACCGCCACCGCTTCCGGCGTCCCTTTCCCCGAAATGTACACCTTGTAGCTGTAGTAGTTCGTGCTCGACGCCGTGTCGATCCCCAGCGGACACGGGCTCAGATGAATCGTCGCCGCCCCCGCCACCGTTAAATCGTCCCCCGGCTGCTCCCCCCAGTTCCAACTCCCCGTCACATACCGTATGTTCGCCAAGTTGTTCGGGCGAAATGCGGTTTCAGCAGAAGTGGCCGATCTGGAGGTTTGAGCCGTAGCCAAAGCAGGCAGAAGAACGCACATCGCGAGCATTCGGCAAAACATAGGAGGATCTCCTGGTTTGTTGCTGAGTGTGAGCGGAGGTTGATCCGTATTCTTAAGAGAGTTGAGCATTCGGTGGATCCGGTCAACAAAAATCGCGGGGTGCTGTAGTTTGACGAGGCAATCGTCGTGTACGTTGCCTGTCGCGGGAAAGGGTGCCCAATTCCTTCAGTGTGTGAATCCACCGGAGTGGGGACGAAGCACTATCAGGACGAACGAACCGTATTCACGCAAGATAGGGCTGCCTCCGGAAGCCTCAAGGCACAAGCGTTGCCGCGAGAATCAGTACATCCCGATTATTCGGGAGGCTTATACTGCGAACCGCTTTGTCACTGGCGAGAGTAAATGAATAAGCATACCCGCAGAAAGTGTTTGTATCTTTCGAGCCGTCAGCGACGAGTCGATAGGGTGCGCTAAAGGCCAGGGATTCACCGGGAAAGTGTTGTGGTGCGGCCCAGTCACTCAGGCTCTGGCTAAAGGACGACGACGTTCCATCAGCATAGTTGACCGTGAACGTCTGTAGCTCCTGGCTCCCATTGACGCCGAGAGCGAGGATCCGAAGGCTGCTGAACTTCCCAGAAGGAAGTGCAACGGTTTTTCCAGCAACTATATCGGGTGCATTGGCAGGACCGAGCCTAAAGCGCACTCCATCCCCAATCTGGTCCGAGCCTAGTTGCTCTTGCGAGAACGCAAAACCGTCACCGTCAAGACTCGTAGCCTCGTCGAATCTCGATCCATCGTTGTAGATTCCCGTGACATCGTAGGCAGATGAAAGATCAACGGGAACGGTTCCGGTCAGAATTGCAGTGACCATGACCGTAGCTGTCGCGCTATGGGACACACTGCCCACCATACCGGTGATGGCGACAGTCGAGGATCCGGGGTTCGCTGAACTGGCTGCCGTAAGAGTGAGCGTACCCGAACCTGTAGTGCCAACCGGGCTGAAAGAAGCGGTGACGCCCGCCGGAAGCCCTGCGACCGTGACATTTGGAGATTGACTGAGATTGCCCCTCGGCAGAACCAGAATCTGCATGGTCGCGCTGCGCCCCTGCGGCAGAGTTATGTCGTTCGATTCCGCCGAGAGAGTAAAGTCACTGGGCGCAACGTTCGGTGATGGAAGAACGTCATAGAGCGGCTGAACCGGTTTCAACTCTGGATTTTCATTGGCCACCGAAATCGCGAGGATGCGGATTTTATTGTTGTCCGGCAGGCGTAATGTCTTTGCCCCGGCTGGCAGATCGATAGCGTATCCGAACAGATAAGAATAGCGATAAGCAACGTTCTGTCCAGCGGAATCGTGATGATGATCGCAATACCAGGCCAACTCCGCGCGTTTGATGTATCCCGGTTTGAGCCCGATCATTTCGCCGTAGTTGTCGTTCGATGTGTTGTTCGAACTCCATTCGCGGTCGTCCCACTGGCCGATGAAGCCGCTCCAATCCTGGATTGTGAGCTCGGTTTTCTCGCGGCCGGCCTCGAAGGTCGCCTTCTGATCGCCCTCGGCGGAAGCGGCAAGGATATAGACGCGATCGTAGCGACCCTCTGGAAGATCGACGGTTTGCCCTTTAGCCAGAATGGCGTTGGGCTCTCCCGTCCCCGGCTTCGCCAGCTCAAATCGCACATCGTGGAACATGATTTGTTGGGGAAGCATCTCCGCCGGCAGGGCGTTGCCTTTGCCGTCGAAGCCGGAACCGGCAGGCGTCTTGCTATTGCTGGCGGTGGCGACATCGCAGTGCAGCGATAGGGGCGCGGACTGCACGCTCGCGCTCTTGGCGGGAAGTGGGCTCAGCCGGAGGGCGAACGTGCGGGGCTGATACGCGCCGAACGAAGCGACCAGAGCGCCACGTTCCAGAGTTGCGTTGCCGACAGGCTGCTCCTGGCCGTTGACTTCGCGTGCTGCCGTGATTGGAGCTGCGAATGAAACTCGTACGTCCGGTTGCGGCTTGCCATCGAGTTCGACCATCCGCACGATCACTTCGTCACTTCCTTCAGCTTTCTTCACGGCCAAGACGCGAATCCGAGGATTGCTGACATGCAATAAGGAAAACGTCTTTCCCAACTCTCCAGCGTGCTTGATGGTAGTAAAACCAAGAAGGGGATCATTCAGACGCTCCGCTTGCCAATCTGTCTCCGCATCCCGCCAGCCGCCTGCATGCCCCGCGAATCCGTAGACAAATTCGTGGTGGCCGATGTCCTGCGTAGCTTGGTCGGGATATCCTCCGGCGACTCCGGGCGTGCGAATCAGAGTCAACCGGATCGTGTGATCATTTGGCTTGTCGGAGCCGTTCTTGCAATCGGTCAGAACCGTCGCCCCGAACTTTCCGCTCATGCCGGTCAGATCAATCCATTGATGAGACGGCACCTCGAACTTCCGGGGCTGTGCCGTCGGCCGTTCGATCGTACCGATGTCCCAGTTGTAAGTGGCCATTTCGTTGGAAGCGGTAAGGGGAAAGGTCGCCTTAAGATTGGACTCGCGGGTGTCCCAATCAATGACATTGCCGAATTCAACCCATTTCCCGGCATCACCGGCCGAGAGGCGGATCGTCTGAACGAATCGTGAGCCAGCGGTCTCGCGGGTCACTTCGATCGCAACTTGGACTGGGCCGCTTTCCACCACGCGGATTTTTGCCGGTCCGGAGACATACGCCTTTGGAGCAGCCTGCTCCTGATCCCAATCCATATTCCATGCCGGCCATTGCTGCGGATTATCGTAAGAGATGGCGAGGCGTGCGGGAGCCGCCAGCAGTTCACGTCTGGTCGTTTTGTCGAAGATGCTTGCCACGTCACCGTCGGCGTTCACTTCGACGCGGTAATAGCGGTTTTCCAGAGTGTTGTCCGATACGCGAAGACCGGTCGCCGATTCAGCGGCAACGTTGCCGGGTTGAACGTCATACACTGCATAACCAACAGAAGGGACTTTGGCCAGAAAAACTACCTTTCCATCGGACAACTGGGCTGGAGCGCTCTTGCCATCGGGACCTACAACATGCACGTCCTTGGGCATCCCGCCGGGGAACTTGACGTTGGCCTCGACGATATCTTGGCGCGCGATATTGAGCGGATTGAAAACAACCACCGGCACGCCCTTTGCCTCGGTATCCAGGGCCGCTGCTACTGCCTCCGTGGCATTGGTCAAAATGCCGGCGAATTGGTTCATCGCAATGACATCGTCATTCCATGCGAACTCGTACGACTTGGGAGTAGCAGTGCCGGCAGCAATGTCGTGAAAATGGCCTCCCATCACCAGAGTCCAGGCGTCATTCAATCTCTGCATCGGATAGGGGCGAGCTCCAAGCCAGTTCGCCATGATCGACGCCTTCTCAGCATCGTCGGCCAGCAGTTCATCTTTGCGCAGCCAGCGTTTCTGGTAGGCCTGCGAGGTCAATGAACCGGCGGAGTGATTCGTCAACTCCATCTCTCCGGTGTAGCGGGGAAGCCCTGCGGCTTCCGATGGGGAAATGTCGAGGAACATCTGGTCCGCGCGGGATGAGATGACATGCACCGGCCCGTCCCCAACACTGACAGGCGGCCATTGCTGATGCTGTCGCCCGCCAAAAAAGAATTGACCTTGCGGCGGAAGGCCGACGGATCCTCTGGTTACGATGGCTTCCAGGCGCTTTACCGATTCTTCATCGGGAGCTCCACCAATGTCGCCCGTGCCGTAGTAGTGATAATCGGTAAATACGCCGCTGATTTTGCCGTTTTGCAAAACGCGGTCTGCCCAGTCGTTCTGATAGCGGTCGAATTCATCCTCCTGTTGTGAGCGGGCCAGCGCGCTCTGCTCACTCCGGAGGCTAAAGAAATCCTGAAAGTCCTTCTGGCTGGGCTGTTCGCCATTGTGCCGTGCTTCCTGAAGCTTTTTTTGCAGCTCACCGATCTGGTTCTGGAGATCTGCCAGGGCGGGATTCGAAGGTTCCGAAGCCAGTGGCTTGCTCAGATCCGTACTGATGTGGCTGCCGTAGCTGCCCGGGTTGAGGGCGGCAAGCACACTCTCCCCATCGGGTCCCACCCAAACGCCAACGTTGAAGGGAGTTCCTTCGGGAGTCCTCTCCAGCGATTCGGGACCTCCGCCGGGAGCCGACGAGCCCCAAACGAGCTTTTGGGTTGAGAATCCCTTTACCCCGGAGTGGGCAAGAATCGTGGGCAGAGACGCAGGAAAACCGAAGCAGTCTGGCAACATGTACTCTGCGCTGGCTTTGCCAAATTCCCTCCGGAACCACTCGTTGCCGTACAGAATCTGCCGGATGATCGCTTCCGCGCTTGGAGCGTTGACGTCGCCCTCTTCCATCGACGACCCGGCTGGAAACCATCTTCCCTCGGCCACGTATTTCTTGACCTGGGCAAAATCGTCCGGGAAGTATTCCTTCATGAAGCGGTAGCGATTGGCGCCTGTGAAGTTAAAGACGTAATGAGGGTACTTTTCGAATAACTTGAAGTTGTCCTCCATCGTGCGGCGAATGTATTCGTCGATTACTTGCGGATACTCCCATCGCCACTCCGTATCGAGGTGCGCGTAGCCGACAACATACAGGGTTGGCTGCTTTGACAGATCAGGCTGGTCGGAGGTCTGAGCCCACGCGCTGCCGAGAGAAAGCAACCAGATCAGAAAGGATACTGCTACAGCCGTGCGGATTCGCGACATCGTCATCTCCAAGTCGAATAATCAAGGGCTGCTTGCGAATTATTGGTCGCTCTAATATTCACGAGGATCGCTGCCTCGATTTGAACGATCCACAAAGAAGGTCATGCGGCAACCTGGGACTAGGGCAGCAACCCGTAGACGTCCACTTCGCCGCGCGTGCTGACATAAACCTTGCCATTAGCAATCGTGGGCGGCACAAACTTGACGGCGTTGCCGGCCTGATCGTGGTTGTTGGCTGCCATCGAACTATTCCAGTATTCAACGGCAAGGTTCGTTGTGTCGTAGGCGTGAAGCACCGCAGGGCCGGTGCACTGCACGGGCACGGGCACCTGGAAGCAATTGATGGCTCCATCGTCGGCGTTCGGATTTGCGTACCCGTATGCGCTCGTGTCGATTGCCCACACGAGGCCATTCGACGAGCCTTGCGAAGAAATCGAAGGCGTAGCTCCGGGAAAGTAGTAGTAGTGGCCGGATTGCGAAGAAGGAGTCGTGTTGAACGTGCCGGTCGACGGGTTGAAAGTGAACAGCTTAAGAGTATCGCCCGAACCTGAGCCGTCCAGGCTTCCGGCAAAATACAATTTGTTCTGCCAAAACGCCGGCGTTCCATAGAAGCCGGCGGTCGATCCGACAAAGGTTTGCACGATCTGACTGTTGGTACCCGAGCAACTGTCTAACTGAAGTTGCCCCATGTTGTCGCGGTTGACCAAGTAGATCACTCCTTCTTTTCCCATCTGCAAGAGCAAGTGCATGACGGGTCCCGAAGACTGATCCGGCAGCAGAATAGGTTCACCTGCTCCCAGGTCCGTATCGGTGTTGGCGAGACAAGACTGATCATCCGGAGTGAAGTAGTCCACGAGGTTCAAATTCTCACCGTTTGGCGTGGCGCCGCTAAACGGTGCGAGTTTGAGGACGCTATCGCCGTAATCAGTATCGACCATGCTGGTCGCGTTGGCGTCGAAAACTCCGTTGCCGGTGGAGACGTAAATGTTGCCCTGGTCGTCGACGGCGGGCGCGCCGCTCCCACCCCAGATCCCGCCGGCGCCACCATTGGGAGAGGTGTTGAAAACCGCGGTTTGTTGCTGAACGTCTGATGCGTTGTAACCGATCAGCCAACCATGCCACGGAGACGCGTCCTCGTGTGCCGACCACCCCACGTAGACCGTTCCTGCGGAGAGAGCGAGGCTCGGGCGCTGATTCTCCATCTGCGGGTTGAATGTGACGACGCTGCCGCCATCAGCGATTCCTGGAACCGAGGCGGAGATATCCACGGGACCGCCAAATTTCTCATTTCCGCTGAGAAGGTCGAGCGCGTGCAGCCGTTGATAAAAGGTATTCTGAGAACTGTTTTCCGATGTACTGACAAGGTACAGTGTGTTCGTAGTGGGATCGATAACGGGAGTTCCGGTCACTCCAACTTCCGGATAGATGTCGCCGACTCCACACTGGCAGCCGACATCGTTCCAGAACACAGGCGTCTCTCCAGAAGTTCCGCCGTGAAGGCTATCGAGCAGGTTGACCTGCCAGTAAGTCACGCAAGGACTCGAGTCGGCATCGAATGCAAACACTGTATCGTGCTGCGTTGCCACAAAGACGACGTTGTGTGTGCCTCCCCCAATGCTCAGAGAAGGGACCCAGAGCGGCTGGGTGAATACCGCGCCTTGACCGAGTTGCGCCTCAGACGAGTTTGCGGTTGCGCAAGAGAACAGCTTGCCGAACGAAGTCGTGTTCACGTTGGTCGGAGTCAGCGCGTATTCCTGGGCATTTGTCCCATCGCGAGCCAAGTCGTTGTGGTAAGTGAACACTCCAGGCAAGTCCGTAACCCCGATCGTAGCGGAGGCGGAATCCGCCGGGTTCGTCACGCTGGTCGCCGTAACGGTGTGAGCGCCGCCGGTGGCCGGCGGAGTATAGAGTCCATTTGCGCTCACCGTTCCGGTTGTGGTCGAGCCCCCCGATGTGCCATCGACGCCCCACGTCACGCCGGCATTGGAGGGGTCGCCGGTCACGGTAGCCGTGAATTGTTGCGTCTGGGTTGCCACAACTACCGCTGCTAGGCCGGGCGATACAGTGACGGTTACATTCGGCGGCGTCGACAGTGTGGAAGGGGAACGACTGCCTCCGGAACCGCAACCTGCCAGTCCCATCAAGGCCAGCAAGGCGACAACGGCACGCTTATTCTTTGTGTCATACCCCATTCACGGTCTCTTCAATATGCGGTGAAGATCTAATTCACTGATATCGTCACGGTTGCTGCGTTTCCAGTCTGTGTCGTACCGCTAGCGTCTTTGCCGGTAATGGTGAGGGTGTAGTTCCCAGCAGGAGTTCCAGGGGTGCCACCGCCGCCGGGGTTACCGTTCCCTCCTCCGCAGCCGGGAGCGAAGATCAGGCTGGTGAGAAGCAGCCCGAGCAGCAACAACCCCATGAGTCGCTTTCGTCGCGAAGCACCCGGGCCAAAGCCCACAGCAATGATAGCCAGGCCCGGAATCGGCAGGGAAAAAGCATAGAACATTATCGACGGCCGGAGTTGCATCCCTGTCGCACCAACGGTCGTGAAGGTGAGGGTTGCGCTTCCGCCAGAGCTGGTGACGGTCACCGGGCTGGTGTTGCCGAAGGAACACGTTGGAGCCGGCGACACTGCCGGAGCGATTGCGCACGTCAGGGTAACACTGCCGATGTAGCCGTTGCTTGAAGCGATCGTCACGGCGGCTTGTGAAGACCCCCCGGGGCTGACGCTCGCCGGACTCGCCGCCGCTGCCGATAATGAGTAGCTAGCAGGACCTGTAACGTTCACATTGAGCGTTGCGTTTTCCGTCAAGTTGCCGGATGTGCCAGTCACAGTCACGGCGACCTGGCCGATCGAGGCAGCGGAGTTCGCGGAAACAGTCAGGGTGCTCGTCGTTGAAGTGCTGGTTGGATTGAAGGCAGCAGTTATTCCATCCGGTAAGCCGGAAACGGAAAGGTCCACCGAGCCACTAAAGCCTCCGGTTGGCGTGACCGTGACCGTGGTCGTGTTATTTCCGCCCTGCGCGACCCCAATCGTGCCCGGAGCGACGCCGATCGTGAACCCGGTCGTAACCGGCCCAGCCAGCGTGACGGCGAGCACCACGACATCGCGATTATTGGGCAGCGTCAGGCTCTTCACCGTTTTGTTGGTGTTCAGCGCAAACGAGTAATGATAAAGGTAGAAGACCCGATTGTCGGGACCACCCGCGCTGTCGCGATACGGCATGGCGACCGCCACCGCTTCTCCTGGATTGCTGCCCGTGCTGACGCAGCCGTTGCCATTGAGCGCGCTGCACCAGTCGCTGAAGCTTTGCGTGAAGGTCGAGGTTGTGTTGTCGGTATAGGTCACCGCGACGGTCTGCGAAGTCTGGTTGCCCTCAATGCCGGTCGCCAACATTTGCAGCGTGGTGTAGATGCCGGCTGGCAGCGAGATCGATCCGCCATAGATCGCATCTTTCTGGTTTGCCGATCCCAGATTGAATTGAGTTCCATTGAAGTCGACGCCGGAGTTCAGCAGATTCGCCGAATAAGCAAAGCCGACTCCATCCAGGCTATTGGCCGCGGTGATCGATGTTTCGTTTGCGTCGTCGTAGAAAGCGTAAATATTGTCGGCTGACGACAGATCGAGCGGTGTCCCGGAGCCTCCGCTAACGGCAGGATTGATGAATAGGTTGACACCGACAGTTTGAGGCGTCGAATTTGCCGCCGTGCCGGTGATGGTGACGGAAACCGGCTTACCGGCGCCAGTAAGTGCCGCTGAAGCGCTCGCCGAGAATGTGACCGTGTTGGTCGTCGAGTTTACCGGCGTAAACGCCGCGGTGACTCCACTCGGCAATCCAGTTGCCGCCAAAGTAATCGCAGAGCTGAAGCCATTAATCACCGTCGCGGTGACCGTTCCGTTCGCGGTGCCGCCTTGATTCAGAGAAATTCCGCCCGCAGGCGTTGCGCTGAGGCCGACAAAGGCGGGCAATTCAACGGTGACGTACGCCGTTTGTGTGAGATTCCCGCTGGTTCCCACGATCGCGATCACGTAGGTTCCGCCCGGAGTCTGGCTGGTCGTCGAAATTGACAGGGTGACCGGGCTGCCGCCGCCTGCAATCGATGATGCGCTCAGGCTGGCGGTTAACCCAGCTGGAGCGTAACTTGGATTGCCCGATCCGGGCACTACCACGGATAGGTTCGTCGTGGCATTGAAGCCATTCAGCGCCTTTACTGCGACTGAACTCGTTCCACCGCCGCCCGGGGTCAGAGGGATCGCGCTGGGTGTCGCGGACATTGAGAAGTTCGGATTCGTCGTGGCCGGGAAGAGCGTATCGAAGGCCGTTGGTCCATTTGGGCTTCCCCATCCCGTCACCAGATCGAAGCCTGCGACGGCATCGAATCCCTGGTGCCCGTTCGGAAGACATCCCGGCGTGCCAACCGTGCAGCTGGTTCCGTTGTCGTTGTCGCCGCTGGTGATGTCGTGAAATGTGGCCGCGTAACTCGCTCCCTCAGCGACCCCTAGCGGATAGATTGTCGAATTGAGAAGTCCCAGCGTGGGGTTGGCCCCTGAAGCCGTGGCATTCGCCAAAGCTTGCTGGTTGATCAACGCTACAAAAGATGCCCATCGAGGCGCGGCGAGACTCGTTCCGCCGATTCCTCCCTGACAGGAACCATTGGCGCAGAAGTAATTGTCGGTGTTCGCTTCCGCTGAAACATCGGGAATGTTCCGGTAGCTGGAGTCGCCTCCATTCGATGAGTTGATCGCGGAAGTCTGGTTCCAAAGAAAGTTGGGAGATCCATTGGGGATTGGAGACGCGGAATTCCATCCCCCGCCGCTGCCAATCCATCCGGTTTCGGAGAGCCAGGGCCCGCCGGAATTCGAGGTCGTCAGGTCCGTTCCGCCGGCATCGGTAATGTCGGGACTATTACCGGGATATCCGCCGGAGAGGCTTGCTCCGGCGTCACCCGAAGCTACGAAAGAGCTTTGTCCCTGAGCGGCCAATTCCTTGAAGACTTGTTCGTATCCAGCTTCGGAGCCCGGTGTGCCGCCCCATCCGAACGATATGCTGAGCTGCTTCGCGATGTTATCGGAAGCGGCCTGGGTGTAGGCGCTGAGTGCATCCGTACTTGCTCCGTACGCTTCATAGACGATGAGCGCCGAGAGGCCGGGCGCCATCGCGATCGCTTGTTGAATGTCGATCGCCTCTTCGCCATCATCGCAGGGGCCCGGAGAAGGCTCGGTACTGGAGCACACTCCGTCAACGCCCACCAACACGTTGACGATCGGGACATTCAGCGGCTGGGCAAGAGTGTTGAAGTAGCTGATTACATCGCCGAGTCGGTAGGGTCCCAACTCGATCAATCCGACAACCTGACCTGAGCCATCGAGCGCGGTTCCGCCTCCGTAGGCCGCCCGCATATCGCTGCCGAGAAACTGTCCTCCGGGGCCGGAGCCGGTCTGATTGCTGTGTATGGTCCCCTGCGGCGACGCTCTCCTAAGCATGGAGTGGGGAAGGCTGAACGTGCTGAGACCTTCTACGCTCAGTACTGGCAGACCGGCTTCGACGCTGGGTTCAACATCGGGAGCATAAAAAGTTCGCTTCTCGGTCGGGTGCGGGTAGACATTGATCGTGACCTGAAAGGCTCGCTCCACATCCGCCACCGTGCCATTGACGTCCAGTACCAATCGATTGGGAAATGTGTGAGTGATGGTTAGTCCATACGATGCAGCAAAGCCAATCACCCGCTGATAGTCCACAACTGACGGGCCGAAGTTTTGGGTGAACTCCTGGGTACTCAAGAAGTGCCGGTAGTTCGGGCTGGACGGATCGTAGAGTTCCTGCAGCAGGGCATCCAGCCGATCCTGATTTCGCAATGGCAGCGAAATCGCGAGCCGTAAGCGCTGCGAACCGGGTAGATGCGCAACCGGCTGTATACCGCCTGGCGCTGCCGACTGGGTTTGCAAAGCTTGCCTCTGCTGGGCTAGGGACAATGATGACAGCAGAAGAAAAGTAATTATGAGTGCGGCTAGGGCCGCATGGTGTCTTGACTGAGAAGATCTATGCATGGTCGCGGCTCCATCGCCGTTGGAGAGCGTTGTTTCCCGCAAAACAGCCAGACTTGATTCGCCTCGAGTTGAAGCTGGTCTTCCGGTTCACGCGGGGCGTGCTCCTGCCCCGCGTGCCGTCCACAATTCATGAACTACTCGGTGACCGTCACGACCACCGTGTTGGAGGTTCCTGTAGGATTGCTTGCCTGGGTGAGTCCATTCTCGTCGACACCTGTGATCGAGACTGTGTACTGGCCAGGAGGTGTCCCGACATTCCCCAGGTGGGTATAACTGACGCACCCGGGAGTTGCCAGAATGGCGATCAGCAGTATCCCGAACAGCAGCGAGGCCAGAACTTTCTTCCGCCGCGAGCTGCGGGACCCGAAACCAAGAACCGGCAGAGTGAGCCCGGGTACCAGCCACAGGGCGTAGAAAATGCTCGTATGGTGCTGCGCCATGGACGACTTCGACGGCTGGGCCGCACTGAACGTGAGCGTGGAAGTCGGCGGAGACGATTCGTCCGCGGTAACGTCGACCGAGGTTGGGTCAAGGCTGCAAGTGGGAGCCGTAGCTGACGCAGAAGTCGTGATGGTCGGCGTGATACTGCATGACAGTTGCACTGTTCCGACATAACCCGGTTGCGGGTTCACCGTCACGGCCGCGGTCGCAGTGCTTCCGACCGGCACGCTCGTCGGGTTCGCCACGCTGCCGGCGATGGTGTAGCTCGGCGGTTTCAAAGTGATTGCCAGCGCAAACGACGCGCCCGAACCGTCGTTATCTTTCAGCGTGATGCTCTCCAGGTTCTTGGTGTAATCCAGCGTCAGGGTATAGGCGTAAAGACTGCAGTTTGCGCCGTTGAGTGTCCCGTCGCTGTTGATGCGATTAATGCCACCGACCGCGATGGACTCGTTGGGATTCCCGCCGAAGCCGCACCAATCGCTCAGCGTCTGGGTGAAGACGTTCGTGCTCGAATCGGTATACGTAGCCGTGATCTTCGCTGAGTGATGACCGTTTACGGCGGTTCCCAGGATGATCATCGTGGAGTAGATGTTCTGCTGGGCTGCCGGAAGAGTGATCACCACTCCCGAAGTCGTGAGGTTGACCACGTCTACCGTACAGTTCGTCGAAGTGGAGGGTCCGCAGTTGGTCGTATTGATAGTGCCAAATACGAAAGGAACATTCAGCGACGGGGGTGTCAGACTTGGGGGCGTTGCCGACGAGAGCCCCAACTGAGTCGAAGAGTAAGCGTCCGGACAGTTGGTATAGGGCGCCGTCGGTGTGCAATTGTTGCCGTTATCCATGCCGGAGGTTCCGAGAAAGCTTGTACCCGTCGTGAACAGGCCAGCAGTATTGAAGCACTGCTGCCCGCCGCAAAGGGCAGAGGTGGAGGACAAATCGACCTGGACGTTCTGCGCCTGGGAGGGCGTCGCCGAGAGCAGCAGAACGACGGCGATTGCCGCTATAGGCAGAAAGACGACGAGTGCCGAATGGGTTCGAATAATCATCTCTCCTCCCTCCCACCTTGATCGAAGCTGTGTGTGACGCATGGCGTTTCGCTCCGTTCCGAGATTTTGCAGTCCCCGCTAGAAAACGATCTTTCCCGAGATTCGCAGGTTCCTGGGGAAGTTCAACTGGGTTGGGCTGATCGTGCCGAAGCCAGTCCAGTAACTGCGCTTTGTCGTCTGGTTGTAGAAAAGGCTGGCCGGCAGATCGCCCGGATTCGTGTCAGGTCCGCCCATCAGGGCGGAATTCAGGGCATTGAAGGCCTCTCCACGAAGCTGGAAGCTCACTCGCTCGGTGACCTTGAAATTCTTCTGCAGCGACAGGTCCAGATCCGGGATGGTCGGATTGCGAATCTGCGAAGTCACATTCGGGGTCAGGTTGTACGTGTAACCGGTGCCGCCAATGTGAGGAACGGCTGTCGCGCAACTGGTCTCGCCGGAAGGAACAATCGTGTTCGCCAGTGGATTGAACCATTCCGCGGCACTTGTGCCGTGCGGAGGAGCAAAGCTCTTGCACGTGTAATCGTAGCCCTGGTTGAGTCCGACCGGCGTCCCGGTTTGTGCCGCAAACGTCCAACCAAGCGTCCATCCTCCCACTGCGTAATCGAGGGCCTTCGGAGCCGAGGACAGAAATTCGCGGCCCTTTCCCAGAGGCACATCGTAGACCCCGGTCATGGTGAAGACGTGGGTGCGGTCGTAGCTGGAGAGCCAATGGATCTGGTTTGCATCCTGGTAGGGATAACCGTTTTGGTAGCCGTCTCCATTAATGTTCTTGGAGTAGGTATAAGCAATATTGAAGGTCAGGCCGTGAGAGGTACGCTTGGTGAGCTTGGTCTCCAGGCCGTTGTACCAGTTTCTGCCAATCGGCGCGTTGTATTCGCCGACGGGCGGGGCGCTATTGAAGCCGCAATATTGAGAATACGGCAACACCAGAGCCAGGACTGGAATCGTTGGCGACTGCCCGCATCCTCCCGGGAACGATTCGGAAAAGACGCCATAGTAGGGATTGGGCACGAGCTTGCTGTAAACCGAACTACCTGGGGCCAGTGCATACTGCAGCGCGGGATAGGAAATGGTGCCGTTATCCCAAAGAAGGGCTCGCAAGCGGCTCGCATAGTTCGCTGCCCATCTGACATCCAGAACGATCTTGCCCGGCAACTCGCGCTGTGCCCCGAACGATGCCACCTGCGTTCGTGGGATCAGGCGCTTCGGATTGTCCACCGTCAACCCGCCGGAACCAACACCTGCCAGTTGGACTCCTTGAGCTCCTACCGGCGGCAACAAACCGAACGGATAAGCCGTGGAAGCCGGAAATGGTGTGCCCGTGCCGTAAGGCCCGGCCGAAGCCGCTCCAACCGCGGCTCCGCCCTGCACCGGATCAGCGCCGCCATCGGTGGAGGTTACGTAATTCGTGGTCTGCTGGTAGCCGATCGGAGCTCCGCCTTCGAGGCCGGCACCGTACATGAGGCCCCAGCCGCCACGGAATACGGTCTTGGGGTCGAGAGCAAACGCGAATCCGATCCGTGGTGCAACATTCTTCCAGTCGGTGTCATAGGCATTGCGCGGCTGGCCATTGACGCCGGCCGGGACGATGTCGCCCAGAACCTGCGTCGGCACGGTAATCCCTGCGGCGCTCCATGCGGCAAGGTTGCCGGCGTTCGCGATGTTGGCCTTGTATACGCCGTCATCCGTAACTGGGTTGACGCAGGTCTCACAGAAGCCGCGCGGCAGTTCGTTGTAGCGCTCCTTCAGACCAATCTGTACGTCGTAGCGCAAGCCGAGGTTCAGCGTCAGGCGATGCGTAACTTTCCAGTCGTCCTGCGCGTAGAGGTTCCAGATCGGCTGGTAGTCGAATAGCGAATCGTTCCAATTGACGTGGCCGCTGCCGGGAAGCCCCAGCAGAAAATCTGCCCAGCCAGAACCGTTCGGCGCATACGCACCGCTGCAACTCCCGGCAGCCGCAGCGAATCCCAGACTCGCCGGTTGATAGCAATTGCCATTCAGAGGATCGAACTGGGTCCACTGGCCACTGAATGCGAAAGCCCCGTTGGCGTTGTTGGCTACGCTGCCGTTGATGGGATTGCCGTAGGTAGAGTATCCCAGACCTCCGCCGAAGTGAATGTTATGCGGTCCCTTCGACTTGGTAAAGTCCACGTCGAGCGTGACCAGAGTTGTGGCCTCCAGATCATTGGAATTGCCGAATAGCGTCGGCATGCCGTTGATGTTCATTTCCGGAACATCTTTCAAGGTCGTGACAGGAGGCGTGGTGATGTTCAAGCCGATGATGCTTCCCGGTTTTGCCGCTCCCAGGTTGCCGTCGGGATAATTGACCTGGAATCGAGAAAGGGACAGCTTGAAGTCGCCGAGCAGCGTCGGAGAGAACGTATGAGTCATGTCCTGGGACGCGGCCCAGTTTTCTCTCGACCAGTTGATGTTGCCGTTGGCTTCAAGGCCCGTAAATCCGTTTGTGCTGCGATACTCATATCCCTTCTGCCACTCGAAGAAGCTATACCACTTGGTCTTGTCGCTGGTGTTGTAGTCGATGCGGATCATCGGCTGGTTATAGCGGTAGTAGTCAGGAGCGACCGCGAAATAATTCGACGGCTCCCCAAATCCGCCGATGTAGTTTTCCGCGCCCTTGATATTGGGAAGCGGGACATATCCGCCTTGCAGCATGAGAAGCGCCGTGTTGTTGATCTGGGCAGCTGGAACCAGGCTGCCGGGCACGCTCGTCAGCGGGTTTACGGTTCCGCCCGTATATGCATTCGGGAAGCCGATGGAATTCACCGCCGTGCCGCATCCGCTTGCGGGGCCGCTAAAGGTGTAATTGCCTGAGCCGTTGAAGCCGCTCACGCATTGGGCGTTGTTCGGGTTGCTGGTGTTACCGCTATCGCCGGGCTGGAACAACGTTAAACCGTAAAGCACATACGGATCGGCCTGTGCCCCATTGCTGAGGAACCCAGGATCCATCGTCGAAACCAGCCCGAAATCTACGTTCGAATTTCCGTTAAAGCCGGGACGCAGATACTCCGGAGGAACGCTCGCGGTCACCGTGTTGTAGATCGATTGGCGGTAACCCTCGAAGCTGAAGAAGAACCACAGCTTGTCTTTCAGGATCGGTCCGCCGATCGTGCCGCCGAATTGATTCTCGACTTGCTGTTGGGTAGGTGAGCCCGAGATATAGACGTTCTCGGTCGAGTTCGCGTCAAACAGGCTGCCGTCTTTGTAATTCTCGAAGAGCTCGCCGTGAAAATTATTGGTCCCGTTCTTGGTCACCAGATTGACCGTGCCGCCAGTGGTGCGGCCATAACGCGCGTCGTACGTGGTCGTCATCACGTTCACTTCCTGCACGGAATCAAGATTGGGCGAGACGTTCCACGTGCCGGCGCCCATTGCTCCGTAACTGGTCTGCTGAGTAATGTTGGTGCCGTTCAGCGTGAATTGATTGAAGCCGCCCGAACTATCAGAGGGATTGACTCCACCGCCGATGATGTATTGGTTCGTGACGTCCCAACCGCGCGTGCCGGAGAACCCGCCCGGTCCGAATGTAGTTTGGGTAAATTGTGAGCCGGGAGTCGTTCCAATCAGCATGTAGACCTGGTTGCCCGAGACAGGAACGTTCTCCAGCACCTTCTGGTCGAGAATCGTTCCGCCAGAAGCATCCTCGGTCTCGAGCAGCGGCGGCGCACCAGTGACTTCGACTGTTTCATTCGCGGCGCCAACCTGTAGGGTGAAATTCTGCCCGAAGTATTTTCCGGCCAGCAGCAAAACCTTGTCTTGAACGGCGGTCTTGAAACCATCCGCGGTAGCCGTAACCGTGTACGTGCCGGGAACGACGTAAGGAATGTAGTAGACGCCGGCATCGCTGGTCTCAGCGGTATACGCGGATCCGGTGTCGTTGTTGACCGCCTTGATGTGCGCCCGGGGAACGACCGCGCCCGTCGGATCGGTTACCTGTCCGGTCAGCGTGGCGCGGAACTCTTGCCCGTGAGCGAGCGGAGGGAGGGCGAGCAGCAGGAGGCACGCCTGCAAAAGAATCGCAATCGCAAATTGGAACGCCCGACGATCACGAAATGGAATGTTCGCTGGAACCTTCATCGAGACCTCCTCCGTAGCTGAATCTGCTTGCTCGCCTCTGTGCTTGGCCGGCTGGGCGCATTCGAAGAGCGGCTGAGCCGTACCCCACGTTTCTCGACATTCGATTGGACTGTGCCTTGCGATTGCACAAGGCCGAAGACCGGAGCGATGAAATCCGTTTCTACGATGAATCCCTCGGAACTGTTCGCCATGTAGTAGGAGACGTCCTCTGTTCCGGGCGTCGTACTTCCCACCGGGGCCGTCGGGAAGGCCGGTGCGGTTGTGATCGATCCCGTAAAACGGCCTGGATTCGCACCGTCGGCCGTGAATGTTCCGCTGAGCGGACCTACAATGAGCGTCGCGCTATTCTGCCCCTGCCCTTGGAAGTCGCCTTCCCCACTGAAAGTGCCTGCGTTACTCGAACTGACTGTGAACTGGCCAGTTAGACCGCCGTCATAGTTACAGCACCCGCCGGTGTTGCTCTGGTCCGAGAGCAGGATGGCGTTGGCGCCGGTAGGCGATGCCGAGGTATCCGTCTGTGGAACGACAACTCCGATCGTATCTGCGGCATCGGTCTCGAGCAGGAGAGCGCCGCCACCGCCACTGGGATTGTTGGGGTCGAGGAGATTGAGGTTTGGATCGGTCAGGTAGACGTTGTAGGTCTGACCCGAGGAAGCCGTCACCACACCGCGCGGACTGCCCGAGATCACATAGGTGGATCCGGCCAGCGAGCTTGTCGAAACTGTCCCGAACGCATTCACATCCATAATCCCAGCAGTGATGTGACCGGAGCCGTCGGAGGTAAATTGGCCACCCGCTGCCCCGGATTCACCTCCGTTGTTGTTGCTGGTAAATCCGAAATTGCTGAAGATGAAATTCCCGGTCACCGCCTGATTTGTAGTTCCCACCGTTCCTTGCCCGAAGGCGCTCCCGGTATTCCCGGCATTGCCGGTGTTTGTGACCGTGGTCAAGCGCAGGACCTCAGGGGTCACGATGTAGTACGCGTATTGAGTGGCCTTTGTGGGAGTGTCGGTCGTGGCGCTCAGCGTCAGAGTTCCGCGGCCGTTGGTGTCAGGAGCTGAGAATGTGCCGGTGAATGGAACGGACCCGTAGCCGGATCCGCCGCCGTAGTTTTCATCGAAGACGCCGCCGCTCAGCGCTCCTACGCCATCAGCAGTGAAGATGCCGCCCCAGCTGGAATTCTCTCCGAAAGCACCGCTGTAGCCGGCCAAAGTAAATGAGTAACCGCCGGAAACCTGCGACGCGCTGTAGGGAGCGGTCTGCAGGTCCATGCTGCCAACGCCGCCGATGGTGAGCCCGTTGAATTGATCTTCCTCGGCAATAACAAGGTGGGAATTGGAAGTCGCGGTGATGCCATGCGTCTGCTGCAGCGTGCCGCAGCAACTGGTGCCGTTCAGGCTCATGGAAATGTATCCATGGCCGCTCGAGTCGAGAGCGTAAGTTCCGGTGATCGACGGAATCGTCGTATAAAACCCGTTGGCCGAGCCGTCGGCCTCGCCGCCAACGATGTTCCCGCTGCCGTCGAGCGTTACGCTGCCCGCCATGCCGAGTGAGCCGTTGCCCTCGAGCACGAAGGCATATTGCTGCGCAACGTTGATCGTGGTACTCACGCTCTGGGTGCTATCGCTTACCGAAGTGGCGGTGATGGTGACGCTGTAGCTCAGGTTCGGCGTAATCGCAGAGTTCGTGGGAGCAACCGGGGGAGTGTATTGCGTGTCGACATTGTAGGCGGTTGTCGCCGGGTCGAAAGTACCGCACGCTCCAACGGGTGTGCAGCTCCAGGTCACGCCGCCATTCTTCGGATCGTTAACGGCATTCGCCACCAGACCGACGGCCTGTCCCGCAATTGTCGGAGTGGGCGGGCCTTGCGCGAACTGAACGCTTAGAGCGCCACCTGTCGTTCCCGGGAGCTTGTCGATGCCGTTCCCGCAGGCGCCGAGGATGGCGAGGGCAAAGCTCAAGAAAAGGCATGCAAGAATTCTGCGGTTCATTGTTCACCTCTGACCGGAGTGCACTGAGAAGTTGCAGATGCTCCGGCGGAACTCAAAGAAAAATTGGCCAGCCCATATCGCTGAACGTTCTCGCCTGCCGCAGGCCAAAGACCGCGACAGCCCCCGGTTCTGCTGGAGCCATCGGTTCCCTTGAAAGCTGCCCCGCTCCACCCGTAGTTCATTGCGGTCTCCTTCATGCCTCGACGAATTTGCCTTCGCTCAGCACTAGAACAGCTTCAGAATTTTGCTAACGATTTTGTAGGTAGCTTCGAAGCGCAAGCTCATTGATGGTCGAGATCACCCGTGCGTTTGTGCTCGGAACGCGCAGGTCGCTTCGCGACACGGTTCGCAAGTATGGAGTGATCGAGCCAGAAAAGAAATAGTAGACATTTAACATTCATTGCATTAATGTAACGTTCCGTAAATGGCCATGCCTCAGGCGAATCGGCGATCAGCGACTCCTAATCAGCTGATCATTCACGAACTGCAGGAATACCTGCGCAAAACCCGAGTCCGGCACGTCCATTTCGGGGATGGTACAACTGTGCCTCCCCCGCTGGCGTATGTGACCAATTTCCCCCGCCTGTCCCTGCCGTTGTCCGGATGCCACACGATGCAAATCGCGCAGTGCGGCCGAACCGAGACGATCAAGCCCATTCGCGGGCACGCTGTTTTTGTGCCGGATCACGCCTGGAACAAGCCTGACTGGTCGGGCCACGTCGATGTTCTGACCTTCTTATTTGGGGTAAAGCAGATCGGAATCAGTCTGGTGCGCCACAACGGCGGGTCGCAGGTGGCGCTGAGGGCGCTGAAAGCCAGCGTCCAGGGGGGATACGACGTCCCCACGCACAGCATTCTGGCGGCGTTGATGGTGCTGGCCACCGATCATTCCAGCGGCACTCTGGCGCGCCTGCTGACACAGTCTCTCCTGCACGCCTGTTTGCGGCTGCTCAAAGCTCCAGCCGGGCAAAGCCCGCGCAAGGCGATCCGCACGTACGAGTCCATTTGTCTGTATGTGCAGGAGAACTTTCATAGTCCCATCTCACGGGAAAGCATTGCCCATCATTTCGGCTTGGCGCCCAATCACGTCTCCCGCTTGTTCCGGAAGGAGGGCTTCATGCGGTTCAACGATTATCTGAACTTAGTGCGGATCAACCGGGCCAAATTCATGCTGCAAAACTATAGTATGACGCTCAAAGAGATTGCCGCCGGGTGCTGTTATCGGGATGCGGCTTACTTCTGCAGGGTGTTCAAAAAGGTATGCAAAATCACTCCGACACAATATCGGGCCTCCACCACAGCGCATGCCCTGGAATGAGTACAAAACCAGGCGTGGGGGAGGAATGTTCTTTTAGTGCAACAAACGTTCCATCTCTCCTGTATCCACGGGTAGGACAAATCACACATACTACGGGGCTGCATGCGCTGTTCCATGACCCTTGAGATTCTTCTAGCCCCACCGATTTCGAGAAAGCATGCTGCGAGATGAAGACGGAAAGTCACGATCGATGCAAGCCGGAGGTATGGACTCGATCTTAGATGTGCATTTTTTCTAGCCGACCGCCCAGTTTGCGGGTAAAAATGCAGCACTCTTTTTGATGGCCGGGACTATCCATGCTTGAAGCACTCCAAAGGCTGAGACAACACCTGCTTACCGGCGTCTCCTATGCGATTCCGTTCATCGCCTGCGGCGGGATTCTGATTGCCGCAGCGATTGCCTTTGCTCCCATGACGTCTTCGGGGCCTGATTTCTCACATAGCCCGACCTTGGCTCTGATTCACGAGATTGGGGTCGCTTCATTCGCACTGATGCTGCCAGTGCTGGCGGGCTACATCGCGTATTCGATCGCGGGAAAGCCAGGTCTGCTGCCTGGATTTCTGGGCGGCTACCTCTCGGATCAAGTACACGCAGGCTTTCTGGGGGCGATTCTGGTGGGGCTGGTTGCCGGCTATCTTGTGGAACTACTCAAGAAGATGCCGGTCTCGAAATATCTTCGTCCGATTATGCCGATCCTCGTGATCCCTATCGTAAGCGGCGGATTGGTCGGCATTCTCATGATCAAGGTCCTGGGCCTTCCGATCGCTCTGCTCATGGAGCACGCGAACCGGGCTTTGCTGTCGATGAGCACAGGAAACGATGTGCTGCTGGCTTTGCTGCTCGGAGCCATGATCGCATTCGACATGGGCGGCCCGATCAACAAAACTGCGTTTTTCTTCGGCGCTGCCATGATCGGAGAGGGCAACTATCACATCATGGGGGCGTGCGCCGCCGCCATTTGCACTCCTCCGCTGGGGATGGGGTTAGCCACACTTCTCCGTAAGAGCCTGTGGAGCCTGGAAGAAAAAGAGGCGGGGATCGCGGCGATCGCGATGGGCCTGATTGGAATCACCGAAGGCGCGATTCCTTTTGCGGCCGCAGACCCGATTCGCGTTATACCCAGCATCGTCACGGGTTCCGCTATCGCTGCAGCTATCGCCATGGTCGGACGCGTCGGCGATCACGCTCCACACGGCGGTCCCATCGTGCTTCTCGTCGTCGATCATCGCTTGGCGTACATCGTCGCAATTTTGGCCGGAACATTGATCACTGCGCTGTTGATCATCTTGCTGAAAATGAGGAGAGGCGCGGAGGGAACCGAGGAGGTGCACTCATGAAGATTGTGGCTGTGACCGCTTGTCCGACTGGTATTGCCCATACTTATATGGCCGCTGCCCGGCTGGAAAAAGTTGCAAAAAACCTCGGGCATGAAATCAAAGTGGAAACGCAAGGCGCAATGGGAATTGAGAACAAGCTGACCGAAAACGATATTCGCCAGGCCAATATTGCAATCTTTGCCGTCGATATCGAAGTGGAAGGACGCGAACGATTCAACGGAGTCAAGGTGATTCAGGTTCCTCTGCAGGAAGCGCTGAAGAATGCAGAGAGCATTTTTGCGAAGATTCAACGCTGACGATGACAGATAGAAGTACGCATTTCGAAGAGTTTGTGTTTTCGTGCCCGTTGCCGAGCGGCTTGCATGCTCGTCCGGCAAGCCAGCTTGCCGAGGTGGCGAATCAGTTTGAAGCCGGGCTCACGCTAACCAATCTGCGCAATGGATTGTCCGCAAACGCCAAAAGCGTGCTCGGCATTATTGCCGCTGACATCCGGTTCAAGGATCGTTGTGCCTTGCGGGTTACTGGGCGGGACGAAGATGCCGCGCGAGCCGCTCTGCGACGCTTTCTTGAGGATACCCTCTCGGGGTGCGACGTTCCTTTGGCCGACATTGCCGCGCCGGTCGGCCGCGGTGCGATTCCGCGAGCTCTTCTGGCTGCGAAGACTAACTGTCTTTCCGGAGTGCCGGTCAGCCGCGGCATCGCCCAAGGCAAGGTGGTGCCGCTGAAAAGAATGGCTCTGCCAAACAAGGTGGGCTCCGCATCGGGCGGTGATCCTCTGCGCGAACTGGATCGCATTAAGGAAGCGATCTCGGCCGTGCGTCAGCGAATCGGAGAAAAACTCAAATACTCGGTGACGCCAGTCGGAGTGGCAGTCTTGCAAGCTGATCTGGCAATGGCGAGCGACGTTTTGCTGGTCGAGAAGCTTGCGGAAGAGGTGTCTCGAGGACGATCAGCCGAGGTGGCTGTCATCCACGCCGGCGAGTTCTTCATTGATCTTCTCGGGCATTCTGAGAATGAGTACATCCGGCAGCGGTCGGCGGACATTGAGGAAATCTGTCTGCAACTGCTGGAAGAGATCGGCGGGACGAATCCCGCTCCGGTTCCCCAACTTGACGGCCCCTCGATCGTGACTGCCGAGGCATTGGCTCCGCAGCAGCTGTTGCAGATCAACCGCGGCTGGCTGCGAGGCCTGCTGCTCGAACAATCGGGGGCGACATCGCATGCAGCGATCCTGGCCCGATCACTGGGTATTCCCACAGTCGCGGGAATTCGCAATGCGCGCGTGGCTCTCACTCCCGGGCGCGAGATCCTGATTGATGCGAACCGCGGCCTGGTATTTCCCGATCTGAGTCCGCCCGTGGTGCGATTTTACGAGCGCGAACAGAAGACGCTTGAAAGGCGCGTTCCCGGATCACCGATGTCCGCCGGTCGACTCGCACTCAACGGGAAGCACCCGGCAATGGAGGTTGGCGCCAATGTATCGTCGGGGGAAGAGGCAATCCTCGCCTTCGAGAACGGATCTGACGGCATTGGCTTGTTCCGCACGGAAATGACTTTTCTTAGCCGCGAGGAAGCGCCGACAGAGGAAGAGCAATTCGCAATTTATTCTGAGGTGACGCGCCGCGCCAATGGCCGACCTGTAATCATTCGCACCTTCGATGTGGGCGGTGACAAGAGAGTTCCATACCTGAACCTGCCTCAAGAAGAGAATCCATTCCTTGGGTACCGAGGAGCACGCATCTACGCAGAGTATCCAGAACTTCTGCAGTCTCAGTTGCGTGCCATTCTGCGGGCGTCGGCTCTCGGTCCAGTGCAAGTCATGGCGCCGATGATTACATCATTCGAGGAGGTCATTTCCTTCAAAGCGGCAGTGACTCGAGCGAAGCAGCATCTGGCCGATCACGGCGTCTCATTTCAGGCCGACATCAAAATCGGGATCATGGTTGAGGTGCCATCTGTCGTACTTATCCTGGATGAGCTATGTGCCGAGGTCGATTTTTTCAGCATAGGAACGAATGACCTCAGTCAGTATTTTCTGGCGGCGGATCGCAGCAATCCAAAGATCACATCGCTGTTTACGGTTCGGCATCCGGGTTTTCTCCGACTGCTCGTGCAGCTTGTTGAGTCAGTGCGGGCGCACAAAAAATGGATCGGGATGTGCGGCGAGATGGCGGGGGATCTCCGTAACCTCCCGCTCCTGATTGGACTTGGGCTCGATGAGATCAGCGTTCCGGCCGCCGAAGTAGATCACTGTAAGCGATACATCTCAACCCTCCGGACGCAGGATTGCACGGAGATATTGAGGAATGCTGTGGCTTGCCAAACCTCGGCCGCTGTCGAAGAACTTCTTGCCGCTCGCAGTTTCCGAACGCGCGAGCCCCTGCTTACCCGAGAACTGGTTTTGCTGGAAAGCACGAGCCAGACCAAAGAAGAGGTCATCCAGGAGATGGTCGACGCATTTTATGTCTCAGACCGAACCCAGGATCGGCAGCGGCTTGAAGAAGCGTTGTGGGCCCGCGAAGCCGTTTACTCGACCGGTCTCGGATTCGGCTTTGCCACTCCGCATTGCAAGACCGACGCCATTACTGCAGATTCGATCTGCGTCTTGAGACTCAGGAATCCCATCAACTGGGACTCGGTCGACGGCGAGCAGGTGCGCATGGTCGTGCTGCTCGCGCTCCGCGATTCCGGCGTGACCAATACTCACATGCAGGTGTTCTCCACGCTCGCACGCCGGCTGATGAACGAAGACTTTCGGCAGCATCTGCTCAAGGTCGAAACGCCGGCCGCTGCTACGATGTATTTGGCAAAACAGTTGGGCGTTCTCGCCGCGGACGACGGCGAAAATCTCGAGGCGTCTTCCTCAACGCAACCCCTCCGTTCCTGAGCAAGCCACAAGGAGCCTGTGCCTGAATCCCTGGGCCGACTCACGGCGAATGGAGCGGCAGAGGTCCTTAGAATCCCGTTGCCATGTGGTAATACACATCATTCCATCTCAATTCCTTCAGAAAACCCGCGCTGGTTGTAGTGTTGTCGATGAGCACGCACTCAAGTCCGGCCAAGTCGGCAAAATCCTGTAAGTGCTCCGATCGAATCGCGCGACTAAGAGCGGTGTGATGGGCGCCTCCCGCAGAAATCCAGGCGGTGGCTGCGACCTTCAAGCTGGGTTCGGGAATCCACACTCCCCTCGCCACCGGCAGTTTCGGCAGAGGATGCTCAGGAGCGATGAGAGTTACTTGATTCACCAACAGCCGAAAGCGGTTCCCCAAATCGATAATGGAGGCATTTACCGCCCTTCCGCTCCCCGCGGTGAAGACGAGGCGAACCGGATCAGCTTTGCCTCCAATCGACAGCGGATGAATCTCCACCGACGGCTTCTCCGCCGCAATCGACGGGCAGAGTTCCAGCATGTGGGCGCCCAGAACCTGGCCAGGACCTTTCAGGTGATAGGTATAGTCCTCCATGAACGATGAGCCGCCGGGGAGACCCTCGCCCATGACCTTGACGGCTCGCACCAGAGCGGCCGTTTTCCAGTCGCCCTCGGCCCCAAAGCCGTATCCGTCTGCCATCAGGCGCTGCACCGCAATGCCGGGCAATTGCGCCAATCCATGCAAATCTTCAAATGTATCGGTGAAAGCGTGGGCTCCAGTGTCTTCGAGGAAGTGGCGCAGGCCTAACTCGATTCTTGCCGCATCACGCAGAGATCGATGATGGCTTCCGCCGGCACGCAGCGATTGCTCGATCATGTAACATTCGTCATACGTCTTGATCACTTTGTCAGTTTCGACGTCGCTTACGGCGCAAATGCGCTTTACCAGGTCGCCAACACCATAACCATTGACCGTATAGCGCAAACGGATCTCAGCGCTGACCTTATTGCCCTCGGTGACGGCGACGTTGCGCATGTTGTCGCCAAAGCGGGCAATCTTCAGTTCATTCGCGTCGTGCCACGCGCAGGCAGCCCGAATCCATGCTCCGATTTCAGCCTGGACGTCCGTGTCTTGCCAGAAGCCGGCGACGATCTTGCGCTTGAGTTTCATCCGCGCGCCGATGAATCCGAATTCCCGATCACCATGCGCGGACTGGTTCAGATTCATGAAGTTCATATCGATGGTCGACCAGGGCAATTCCTGGTTGAACTGCGTATGCAGGTGCAGTAACGGCTTATCCAGAGACCGGAGACCGGCAATCCACATCCGGGCTGGCGAAAAGGTATGCATCCACGCGATCAGGGCAACGCAGCGTTTGGAACGATTCGCTTCGAGACAGAGGCTGTGAATCTCCTCGGCGCCGGTCATCACTGCTCTTTGCACAATCGTGATCGGGATTTCCGGGGACTCGGTTAAGGCGCGAGCCATCACACGGGAGTGCTCTTCGACCGTCTTCAGCACCTCGGTTCCGTAGAGATGCTGGCTGCCCGTCACAAACCATACTTCCAGATCGGAAAGTCGGATCATGATGTCCTCTCCCTGCGCCCGCTTGCTGGCTACACCGTTGATGGGCGAAGTCGAGTAAACGTTTGCCAAATTGTACCCCCAAAGTCCAGTAGCTGCACGAACCCGGCCTCGGCCGAAGACCCGTGTCTGGTAAAATGACCGGCTTGGTCTGGAAGCTCTTTCTTTTCTCCGATGGATATACGCGAGATAGCGCGGCGAGCCAAGGTTTCCACGGCGACTGTGTCGCGCGCCATCAACCGCGTCCCCACGGTTGATCCGCAACTGGCGAAACGCGTCTGGAAGGTAGTCGATGAGTTGGGCTATTACCCGAATACCCAGGCGAGGGCCCTGGTTTCGGGACGCAGCCGTATTTTCGGCCTGGTTGTTTCTGAAATCACGAATCCTTTTTTCCCGGAGATCGTCCAGACCTTTGAAGATCTGGCTGTCGAGAATAACTATGAGATTCTGCTGACATCCACCGCGCACGATCCGAAGCGAATGGAGATCTCGGTACGCCGCATGATCGAGCGGCGCGTGGAAGGCGTCGCCATCCTCACCTTCGGCATGGAGGAATCGTTAATCGAACACCTTCGCTTCCGTAAAGTGCCCCTTGTATTTGTGGACGTTGGTCCTGACGCGCCTCGGGTAGCCAACATCAGGATCGATTACCAGAGCGGGATTCGGCAGGCTGTGCAGCATTTGGCCGCTCTCCGGCACGCGCGAATTGCATTCATCGCCGGGCCGCTGCGTCTGAAATCGGCCCTTGCGCGCAAGACAGCGTTCCAGCAATCGATGGCAGAAATCGGACTCCCCGCTGACATGATCATCGAGGGCGACCACACCCTGGAGGGAGGTAAGACTGCGCTGACCAAACTTATCGGATACCGCCGTCGCCCAACAGCGGTCCTCTGCTCCAATGATATGACCGCCATCGGCGTCATCCGCGAAGCTTATGACCTGCAAATAAAGATACCGACGGAGCTTTCGGTCATTGGCTTCGACGACATTCGTCTCTCTCAATTCACAACACCGCCGTTGACCACCGTACAGATGTCTCAAAGCGAACTGGCGAAGTTAGCATTCTGCGCGCTCATGAGCGAAGTGAACGAATATCCGGTCAGCCGTCGCGCCAACTATCGGCTTGTAACCAGCTTGATCCTACGAGACTCCACGGCCCTCGCCGCGTCGCCCAGCGAGCGGCGGCGAACCTCCCGTTAAGACTGAGGAATAAGTTCAGCTCTGCCCCCACGAGCCTCGGCCGGTGTATACGTTTGCTCAAACAAAGGGACGGCCGCCGCGGAGTTGGCGCCCTCCCGCCCGCCGGAGATTTCCCCCGGGCGTTCCATACGCCTACTGCCGGCCCATGACGGACTGCACCAGATCCCCGAGCTGTTGAGCGGTGAAGCTGTTGCCTTCGAGATTGGCGGCAAGGTGTTGCTTGCGGTCGATCACCACGGTGTGAAACGAATGGACAAAGACCGCTTCATCGGGATAAAAGGCCATGTCGAAATGCCGGCAGACCTGCTGAATCTCGGCAACCTGGCCCGTCAGAAAATGCCAATAGCGGGCATCGGCTTTCCAAGTGTTGGCGTATGTTCCTAATGCGTCCGGCTGGTCATGGACTGGATCGATGACGATAGTGAGGAGAATCAAATCGCGCCCCATACGGCTTTTCAGTCGGCGTTGCAGAATGGCGAAGTTATTCGCCAGCCGCGTGCAATAGTCGGGCAGCGGGCAGCGCGTATAGACGAACGTGAGGGCCACGACCTTGCCGTGAAATTGGGAAAGAGAGACCATTTGGCGCTTCTGATCGCTCAGGCGGAAGTCCGGTACGGGCGCTCCCACTCGCAATGCTGAGTCCGAGGGCGGCCTGGCGTGGGCGGCATTTTCCAGAAGTTTGAGGCGGTGCGCTTCGGTCGGGTCTAGTTCGAAGCTCTCGAAAGGAACCACGTGAACTCCTTCGGCAAAGGATGTCCCCTGATCAACGAACAACGTGAACGCAAGGTTTGCTCCTGGCTGAAGGCCATCCGGCAGTTTCGCATCTTTGACGCGGAACGACATGACCATCGCGTCCATGTAGCCCGGGATCTCCTTGCAGGAAACGGTGATCGTGTGCTGACCTGGATCGGAAGCGAGCAAGATCCCGGTGACTTCATGTTTTTGAGGTGCGCCGAAAGCGCTGGCAACGAAAAGCCAGACAGCCAATGACGCGATCAGGCTCGCGCTCCGAATCCAATTCTCCATCGTCGGATTTCACCTGTTCCCAGTGAGCCGGGACGAAATCGCCGTCGACGGCTTCCGTGCTCGGTTCTGACCGCCCAGGCGGAATGCATGCCTTTCCAGCCTACTGTAGTCCTTGGCGAACTCTTTGATCTCGAGGAACTGATCTGGAACCACATTCGCGAATGTCTGATGGCTATGGCTTGCCGGCCAGGTAATCTCAAGGTTCACAATGTGGGCCGAATGACCCATGCCAATGTGTTGAGTCAAAGGAGATGCGCCAAATGTGCCTCCACTCCCCACGGTGCGAAAGATAGTCCTGGGCGCTTCGCCTGCATTCTGCACTGTCACTTTGATTCGTGCACCGATGGCCGCTCGATTCGTTTTGACGCCAACCAAATGCAGGCTGATCCAGTCATTCTTGTTTCCTGGATTCTCAAATAGTCGAAAAGCGTGACTGTCGCCCGGCACGGCGCCACCAACCTCTTCGAGCAGATCTTCGTCGCCGTCGTTGTCGATGTCGGCGAACGCCACGCCGTGCCCCTTGTGCAGTTCCCCGGTGCCGGAGGAAGCCGTGATGTCGGTAAAGAATTCTCCGTCTTTGTTGTGCAAAAGCACATTCGGAAGCAGGGAAGCGTAACTGGGATTCCCGGTACCAAGGTACATGTCGAGGAACCCGTCATTGTCGATATCGCCGAAGTTTGCTCCCATGGGCATGAACACGCGATCCAGACCGACGCTGCTGGTCACGTCACGGAACGTGCCGTCCCCCTGGTTCTGATAGAGCTTCATGGTTTCGGCATTCGGCGGAAGGCCGAGATAACTGCGAATGGATTCATCCACAGAAACGTAATAGCTCGTCACCAACAGATCAGGCCAGCCATCGTTGTTGTAATCGAAGAACCATGCGCCAAAGCTTTGCCAGGGTTTTTGCACGCCGGCCTGGAGCGCCATGTCAGTAAACGTCTTGTTGCGGTTGTTGTGGAAGAGAACGTTATCGCCGTTGAGGTTGGAAACGTAGAAGTCGACGTATCCATCGTTATCGTAGTCGGCCGCCGCGACCGCCTTCGTATATCCCACGCGATCAATACCGGCGGCATGTGAAATGTCTTCAAACGTGCCGTCTCCCCGGTTATGAAAGAGATGGCTTGGCCCATTCTCGTTTCCGACAAAGAGATCCAGGTAGCCATCGTTGTCGATGTCCGCCCAGACAGCAGTTTGAGTCTGGATCGGTTCGTCCAGCCCGCTGGTGGCGGTCACATCGGTGAAGGTTCCGTTGCAATTGTTGCGAAGCAGAGACATACGCTGCGGAAATTCCCAGGCTCCGCGCAGAACCAAAACGTCCAGGCATCCGTCGTTGTTGTAGTCGGCCTGGATCAGATTCAGACCGCCCAACTGGTCTCCAAGGCCGGCTTGGGCCGTCCGGTCGGAAAAGGTTCCATCGCCGTTGTTGTGAAAGAAATGCATGGGAGCGCACTCGCCATAATCGGAGGTCATGATGTCGAACAAACCGTTGCCCTCGAAGTCATCGACCACCAGACCGCCCGACATGGAATACAGATTGATGCCTGCTTCCGGGGCAACATCGACGAAGCGGCCGACATCTTCAGTAGATTCGAAGACCGAAGGAGCCATCAAATACTGGGAAGGAACTGCGGCCGGATATTTTCCCAGCGTCATATACGCCAGATTCAGGAGCCACCTCACGTCGAGCGCGTCAGGCTTACGCTGCAGGTATTTCATGAGATATTCGATGGCTTTCTGCGAGTCGGCCGGCTTGGCGTAGCTGCGGTTAGCGACCGGAGGAAAAATGCACTGATTGCCGGGATGCCGGTAAACATCATTCTCCATCTCCGATTTGTGCAAGTAGGCGATTCCAAGAACTTCCTCCAGTTCAGGCATGGCGCCGGGCAGCTGTGCTGACGCGATCTGATAGGCAGCCTCCCAGTGCTCGATCGATTTTTCCATCTCGCCTTCGTAGGCGTAGAGATTGGCAAGAGCGTAGTGCATCTGAATGATGTCGAGGGGACGCCCGTGAGCAACGCCATCGGGATTCTCTGGGTCCAGGCTCTTCTGAACGCTGTCGATTACAGCGGCGAGGGATTTCTGGCGAATGTCGCACATGGCCCGCAGATTCTTATTCCATCCGTCCGGCTTGGCAAAGTCGCGGAAGGCGAGATCCGCTTCTCCTTTTCCCCCAACGTTCGGGGCGTAACGGATTGCTCCCGTCGCCGAAGAGGGAAGCAGTCGCGCCGGCGAAGTGCCTTGTACGGGTGGCGTTTCCGAAGTCGGCAGGATTTTGAGGATGGCGTAGCCCGAGTGAGTCGGGATCACATCCGTGATTTGTCCCGAACTCAAACCCTTCAGGGCATTTCGAAGTTCTTCCCGCAGAGTCGAGGGATCGATCCGCCCCATGTAACCCGCGTCCGATGCCGTCGGATCAATCGAGACTTCTTTAGCTACCGCCCCGAAGTCTTCGCCATTCTTCAGCCGTTGCAGAACGCGATTCGCCTGGACAGAAGACTCGACAACGATGATCTGCAAATTGACTGGGGCCGGGGCCGCCTCCCGGGCCTGGGCGAGGGCCGCAGTGGCCACAACTTGCAAGAGCAGTACGCAGATCGAAGCGCGGAACATGGTTCTAGGCGAGGGCAGGTACATTTCCCATAGACTACCTGTTCGCCGCGGCAAAACCACAGGCAGAAGATTGGAGAAATGCGCGGCAGGATACCTTCGTGTCCAAAAACTATAGCATCATCGTTGGCAAACGTTTACCATAGCGGCGAACTTTTTTCTCCGCAGAGAGGTCACGACTCATGGAACGCCGACAGTTTCTTCGTGCGGGTCTCGCCGGCGCGGGAGCCATTCTCGCATCAAAGGTGTCTCTGCCGCTGGCGTGCGCACAATCGGACGCGGATTCCCGCGTCGAGGTTCTGACCGACGAACCGTTGGGCACGATCTCTCCCAACATTTACGGGCATTTTACCGAAAACCTCAGCGGGGTGATCTACGACGGCGTTTGGGTGGGGCCCGATTCCAAAGTGCCGAATGTCGACGGTATCCGCAAGGAACTGATTGACGAGATGCGCAAGATCAAGGCGCCGGTCGTCCGCTTTCCCGGGGGGTGCTTCGCCGATAGCTACGACTGGCGCGATGGCATTGGCCCGGCCGACAAGCGGCCAATGCGCACCAACTTCTGGAATCAGGGCGAGGCGCCGGAGGCGCCGGCCAGCCACCGCTACGATCCGAACCAGTTCGGCACCAACGAGTTCGCCCACTTCTGCAAACTGATTGGCGCTCAGCCTTACCTCGCCGCCGACTTGCGAAGCCTGCCCGCCGAGGAATTCTATCGCTGGGTGGAATATTGCAATTCGCCCGCCGGAAGCACGACTCTGGCCGACATGCGCGCGGCAGCGGGATTTAAAGAACCCTTCGGGGTGCGTTTCTGGGGCGTGGGAAATGAATCGTGGGGATGCGGAGGAAACTTTACCGCGCAGGAGTACGCAGTCGAATTCCGCCGCTTCACCACCTGGGTGCCGCGCTACCGGCCATTCTCGTCCCCTGATGCACGCGAGGAACTCTCTTTCATCGCCTCCGGTCCGAACGTCGATGACTGGTCGTGGACTCAGGGGTTTTTCGAAGAGATGGCGCGCAAGGGCCGCTTCCAGCTGCGAAGTGTGTGGGGATGGGCGCTTCATCACTATGCCTGGAACCTGAGCCGTGGCCGCACCCGCGACTGGGTGCAGGGCAAAGGCGATGCTGTGAAATTTGAACCCGTGGACTGGTACGAATTGCTGCGCGAGGGCGACCGCATGGAAGGCCTGATTGACGGCCATTGGCAGTTGATGAGCGAAGAAGACCCCGAGCACTGGGTCAAGCTGGTTGTCGATGAATGGGGTCCATGGTATCGGCCCGGCAGCGGAGCCACTCCCATAGACCAGTTGGAACAGATGCCCACCTTGCGCGATGCGGTATTCAGCGGAATGACGCTCGATATCTTCAACCGCAATCCGGAGAAGGTGGCCATGGCCAACTGCGCGCAGTTGATCAACTGCCTGAATAGCCTGTATCTGGCGCATGAAGATCGCTTCGTGGTTACGCCCGTGGGACATGTCTTTGCCATGTATGCCTCGCATCAAGGTGGACAGGCATTGCGCACGCTTTTCTCGGCTCCGGCCATTCACTACGACCGCGACGGCCAACCGGCGTCCTTCTGGGGTTTGAAAGGAGCAGCGTCTCTCCGGGAAAAGGATCTGACTGTCACCGTGGTCAATCCCCATGTCACCGACCCTCGGGATGCCGAGATCGTAGTGCGCGGAGCAAAGATCAAATCTGCGGAAGCGACCGTTATCACGAATTCCGATATCCACGCACACAACACTTTCGCGGACCGGAACGTGGTCGTACCACGAACTGCGACGGCGGAACTTCGCGGAGAGGAGCTGCGTTTTCGTTTTCCGGCGGCCTCAGTTACGAAACTCGCCGTGCAGTTGACGTGAAAAGTCTTTGGGAGCCCGCGTGAGACCAAGCTCATTAGTGTTGGCCTTGCTGTTGTTCGCTGTCATCGGCAGTGCACCAGCCAAGGTCCGAAGCCACCCTTTGCCGTTCCTGCATTCTTCTGCGGATCAGAGTACGGCAACGATGCTGGCTGCAACGCCTCCCATGGGCTGGAACAGCTGGGATTCGTTTGGTACGACGGTGACTGAGTCCGATGTCAGGGCCAATGCCGAATGGATGGCCCGCAACTTGAAAAAGTTTGGATGGCAATATGTCGTTGTCGATATGGAGTGGTTTGTCACCAACCCTACGCCCGAGGGCAATTCCAAGAAGGCGCAATACCGCATCGATGAATATGGGCGCTATCTTCCTGATCTCGCGCGGTTCTCCTCGAGCGCAAACGATGCGGGATTCAAGCCGCTCGCGGATTACATCCACTCGCTTGGACTGAAGTTTGGCATTCACCTTCTTCGCGGAGTCCCCAAGCTGGCAGTCGAAAAGAACCTGCCGATTGCCGGGTCGCCGTATCGCGCACAAGACGCCGCCGATCGCTCGGATACATGTCCCTGGAACAGCGACAATTTCGGCACCAACCCCGCCAGTCCGGCGGCGCAGGCCTACTACGATTCAATCGCCAGGCTGTACGCCGGTTGGGGCGTCGACTTCCTCAAGGTCGATTGCGTCGCCAGTCATCCCTATAAAGGCGACGATATTCGCATGCTGAGCCTGGCCCGCGAAAAGACCGGCAGGCCAATGGTGCTCAGCCTCTCGCCGGGAGAAGCTCCCATCGACAAGGTTGATGAGCTGCGCAAATATTCGCAAATGTGGAGAATCTCTGACGACGTTTGGGATCTGTGGCACAGCACGGTTCCTTATCCCCAGGGATTAGTGGACCAGTTTCCGAGAGCAGCCCAGTGGGCGAGCGAGACCGAGCCGGGGCATTGGCCCGATGCCGACATGCTTCCGCTCGGATACCTGGGTCCGAGACCTGGGTGGGGCCAGAAGGCGCGCGCGAGCCGCCTGACTCACCATGAGCAGAGAATGTTGCTCACACTCTGGTGCATCTTCCGTTCTCCGCTGATCATGGGCGGCAACCTGCCTCGCAGTGACGCATGGACAGTTTCGTTGCTGACGAACCCTGAAGTGATCGCGGTGGATCAGCATTCGAGCGAAAGCCGTCAAGTCATCAGCACGCCCGATGTGTCCGTTTGGCTTTCAAGGGCGCCGCGGGACGGTGAGTTCTACCTGGCCGTGTTTAATCTCAGCAGCAAGAAGCAGAACGTGCGGTACAAATGGAGAAATCTCGGTCTGGCGGAGAAAAAATACAACTTGCGCAATCTGTGGCAACGCCAAGACCTGGGATCGGCGGCGTCGTTGGCGGCTCCGTTGACTCCGCACAGTTCCGTTCTTTACAAGCTCGACTCCGCGCGGCAGTGACGGGCAAACGTGGAATCTCCTTTGAATCCGTGATGCACCACATGGGGCAAGCATTTCTGAATTCCTTGAGAAGCAAAAGCGCTCGATTCATTTTGCTCGCCGTGGCCGTTCTTTCTTCGTCTTGCGGAGGAGGAAGCAGCACCGGGTCCAATCCCTCAATCCCAGCCGTCTTCAGCCATTACCATCTGACTGGGGCGGTTACGCCGTTCCGCGATCCCAGCGTGATGCGGCAGAATGGCACCTACTATGTCTTTGGCACCGATCCCGGCATTCCGACCAGCGGGTCCTTGCCGATTGTGTGTTCGCAGGATCGTGTCGCGTGGACGGCATGCGGCTTCGTCTTCAGCGCGATTCCGCAGTGGGTCACACAGCAGGTTCCGGGCGTTGTGGGTCTCTGGGCGCCCGACATTTCCTATTTCAACGGCCTTTATCATCTGTACTATGCCGGCTCGACGTTCGGCTCGAATACCTCGGTGATTGGCTTGGCAACAAACACGACTCTCGATTCGAGCGATCCCAACTACAGGTGGGTCGATCAAGGCGAAGTGCTGGGATCCGCAGCGGCCGACGACTTCAACGCCATCGATCCCAACATTCTGGTGGATGCCGACGGCACTGTGTGGTTGACGTACGGCAGTTTCTGGAGCGGAATCAAGCAGAGGCAGATTGACCCGACATCGGGTGAACTGTTGAGTTCGAATCCAACCGTGTATTCGTTGGCTTACCGCCCCAACGCCCAGTATGATCCGATCGAGGGATCGAGCCTGGTGCACAAGGGCAACTACTATTATCTGTTTGTCTCCTTTGACTTCTGTTGCAACACAAATCCTTATCAGGACAACTACCGCATTATGGTGGGGCGTGGGGCCAGTCCAAACGGACCGTTCACTGACATGAATGGCGTCGACATGATGCAGGGCGGAGGCACGCAACTGCTCGCCGGAGATAATATCGACTGGAACGCGCCCGGCGGCCAAACCGCGTATCTCGATTCTCAGAATGGAGACATCATCGTTTTTCACGCAATTCATCTTCCAGATGGCGCAGCGTATCTTTTTGTCAATTCCTTGAGTTGGACCAATGATTGGCCTCAGATTCAGCCGTAAGCGAAGTCCATTGTCGAGTCAGCCCGTCCGTCACCGGAGAAGCTCTATGCAATCAAGGTTCGTCGCCATTTTTGTGCTGATTTCTTGCCTCATGCTGTCCGCGGTGTCCGGCGCTGCCGATCAGCGCTGGAGCGTCGAGCGGGCGAATGACTGGTATGCCCAGCAGCCCTGGCTGGTGGGGAGCAATTTCATTCCCAGCACCGCCATCAATCAGCTGGAGATGTGGCAAGCCGATACGTTCGATCTGCCCACGATTGATCGCGAACTCGGCTGGGCCCAGGGTTTGGGCATGAATACCATGCGGGTTTTTCTGCACAACCTCCTTTGGCAGCAGGATCCCGCGGGCTTCCTCAAGCGGATGGACGAATTCCTGGCAGTAGCCGACAAACACCACATCCGGGTGATGTTCGTACTTCTCGATTCCGTCTGGGATCCCCGTCCTTACCTCGGAAAGCAGCGAGAGCCTCGTCCTCACGTGCACAATTCCGGCTGGGTGCAGGCTCCGGGCGCGGATATGTTGAAGGATCCGTCGCGCTGGGACAAAGAAATCAAGCCGTACATTGTCGGGGTCATCTCGCATTTCCGCGATGACCGCCGCGTGTTGATTTGGGATTTGATGAATGAACCCGATAACGGGAGCGTCCAATACAAAAGCGAGGAAATGCCGAACAAGGCCGAAGCTGCCCTGCAATTGCTCAGGAAAGAATGGGAATGGGCGCGCAGCGCGAATCCCTCACAGCCTTTGACCAGCGGGGTGTGGCAAGGCGATTGGTCGGAAGGGAAACTTAGCGAGATGGCGCGTTTCCAGCTAGAGAATTCAGACGTGATTACGTTCCACTGCTATGAACCGCCGGATGTCATGAAGGCTCGCATTGCCTCGCTGCGACGCTTCCACCGTCCCATTATCTGCACCGAATACATGGCTCGCCCGCTTGGCAGCACGTTCGCCGCGATCCTCCCGTTGCTGAAGGAGGAAAGAGTGGGCGCCTACAATTGGGGATTCGTCAGCGGGAAGACGCAGACGATCTATCCGTGGGATTCCTGGGAGAAAACCTACACCGCGGAACCGAAACTCTGGTTTCATGACATATTCCGAAAGGACGGTTCGCCTTTCGATCCGCGGGAAACGGGATTGATCAGAAGCTTGACGGCTTCAAATGACGAGCACAAACCTTGACGTCCTGCGATCCCTTGAAGCCGCGACTCAGGTTTGCACATCGGAGCAAAAGAATGAAGTGGGTTCGATCTATCCCGGCCTGTCTCTGCGTCGTCGCTCTGTCGACCATGGCCGGCACGCAACAAAAAGATCAGACCGCTGCAGGCGCCGCTCAGCAAGCTCCAGGCGTGGTTTCAACCGGGGGCGCTCATGCGGCGGTCCTGGACAGCGAGAAGCGCCCGATCACCGCCGGAGGATTCGTCGATACCGGACCCGTGGTCTTTGAGGACATCTCCGACAACGCCGGCCTGACTCGCTGGCATCACGTGATGGGAACGCCACAAACGCAGTACATTCTGGAAACCGTGGGTTCGGGGGTGGCTCTGCTCGACTATGACAACGATGGATGGCTCGATATCTATCTCGTGAATGGCTCAACTTATGATGCCATGTCGGGGAAAGCTTCTCCCCCGCACGCAGCTTTGTTTCATAACAATCACGACGGAACCTTCACCGACGTCGCCGAACAAGCAGGAGTCACTAACGACCGCTGGGGCTTTGGCGTCGCGGTAGGAGATTACGATAACGACGGCTGGCCTGATATTTACGTCACCAACTTCGGCAAGAACCGCCTCTATCACAACAATCATGACGGAACATTCACCGATGTTGCCGAGAAAGCCGGCGTGACTCTGGGCAATTGGTCGACGGGAGCGACCTTCGGTGACTATGACGGGGACGGCCGCCTCGATCTGTTCGTGCCTGGGTATGTGCATTACGACATCGCTCACCCGCCGGTGCCGGGGTCTCCGGTCGTCGCTTTTTCTACCTGCGAATTCCGCGGGCTCAAGGTGATGTGCGGCCCTCGCGGCCTCAAAGGCGAACCGGACCACCTGTTTCATAACAACGGAGACGGGACGTTTACCGATGTCAGTGAAAAGGCCGGAGTGAACGATGCCAACGACTACTACGGACTTACCGCAGTCTTTGCTGATCTCAACAACGACGGGAAAGTCGATCTCATCGTCGCCAACGACTCAACGCCAAATTATCTCTACATCAATAAGGGCGATGGAACGTTCGAGGACGCCAGCTACGCTTCGGGCTACGCGCTGAACGAGGACGGCCGCGAAACCGCTTCGATGGGAATCGCTGTCGGCGATTACTTGAATCACGGCCTGCTCGACCTGTACAACTCCGTGTTTTCTGACGACTACAATCCGCTTTACCGCAACGACGGGGGCGGAAATTTCACCGACGTCAGCTATCAGGCCGAGATTGCAGAAGCGACCATACCATTCCTCGGATGGGGCACGGGGTTTCTCGATTTCGACAATGATGGCTGGAAGGACATCTTCGTCGCGAATGGCCACGTCTATCCGGGCGTCGACGCCAGCGATTGGGGCACGACCTTCGCCGAGAGACCGCTCCTGTTCCGTAACTTGCGGAATGGGAAGTTCGAGCTTGTTCCGCCGGTGAAGAACACAGGATTAGCCGCCTTGCTGACGGCTCGAGGCGCCGCCTTTGGCGATCTCTTCAACGATGGCAAAATCGACGTGGTGATCAACCAACTCGACCGTGCTCCCGTGCTCTTGAGGAACGTCTGCGCCAATAACAATCACTGGGTCGGACTCAGACTGATTGGCGGTCCCAGGAGCCCCCGCGACGCCGTTGGCGCATCGGTGTATCTCAAAGCCGGCGGAATTCGGCAGCGTGCCGATGTCATTAGCGGTGGCAGCTACGCTTCATCAAGTGATCCGCGCCTCCATTTTGGCCTGGGGAGCGCTTCGAAGGTCGACGACGTAGAGATTCACTGGCCCAGTGGACGCGTCGAACACTTCATCTTGCCCTCGGTCGATCGTTTTTTTTCGATCCAGGAAGGGCAGGGAGGCAAAGAAGCCACCCCCGCCTCTCAGAAATAGCGGAAACGTTTACGCTTCCGGATTCTCTTCCATTTATCCTCCGAAATCCCGGCATTCGCCGCGGTAAGCGTTTGCTCAGCCGTCGAAATCCGGACGGAAAGCGCTTGACAGTCTTAGTAGATTCGTATTACAGTCGGCACATTTCTGGGTGGGGAAAATTCAGGGGAAACGGACAAAGCTGAGCTTTTTTGTCGCCTTTTTGGGCGCGCTTGTGGTCTTGGCGCAACCCGTGTCCCTGATCAGCCAGAATCCGGTGTTTGAGAAATCGTTTAACGAGGGAACCCAGGCGATGCACACGGGAAACTGGGATCTCGCCGCTACCTCCTTCCGTCGCGCCACCGATATTCTGCCCAGCTCTGCCGAGGCTCACTTCAACCTGGGGCTGGCGCTCTTGCAGGACGGACACTTCCAGGAAGCGGTTACGGCTTTTGATAAGGCCGTTGCCCTGTCTCCCAAACTCAAGGGTGCGCATCTTTTTCTCGGAGTCGCCAAGTATCGCCTCGACGACTATCCTTCCGCGATCACTGCACTGCGTCGCGAGACGCAAATGGATCCCACCAATGCCAAGGCTCTGATGTGGCTGGGCGTCGCCCAATTGGCGGCAGGCGATGCGGATGCCGCCTCTTCATCACTGGATAAGGCTGCGCTGTTAAGCCCGAAAGACGTGGACATTCTTTACCATCGGGGCCGTGCGCACATGCTGGTGTCGAAAGAGAGCTATGAGCAGATGTATCAAGCGGATCCCAACTCATGGCGCGTGCACCAGGCCCTCGCTCAGTCGTTCGTCGAGGCGGACCGGCTCGATGACGCGGTTCATGAGTGCCAGAATGCCCTGAATTTACGCCCACTCGAGCCGGGACTGCATGAAGAGTTGGCCGATATTTACTGGAAGCAGAACGACCTCGTAAGAGCGGAAGCGGCATTTCAGGAAGAGCTCAAGATCGATCCCGAGAGTGTTTCCTCGATGTACAAGCTGGCAGTGGTGAGCCTGGAGCGCTCGAAACCCGAGGTGACGATATCGCTCCTGACCGACGTGTTGCGCCGGTCGCCGGAATATCTCGATACGCATTACCAACGCGGCCGGGCCGAAGCCCAGATGGGACGAGTGCAGGACGCGATCGAGGATTTCCGGGCCGAGGTCGCCAAAGGAAGCCACGCCGACCGGGAGTCGCTGAGGCAGTCGTACTACCAACTGGCGCAGCTCTACCGGAGGGCTCAAGAGCCGGAAGCATCAAGAGCGGCTCTCGATACGTTTTTAAAGCTGAAGCAGGAAGACGACGCCGACCAGGCGCAGAGATTGCAGGACAAGCTCAAGCGGTCGACAGCGACGGACCGCTGACGGGTTTTTGTTGGCGCAGTGGGTAAACGTTTGCCCGGCCCTGCCGCCGGGGTCCTAAATTCTGGGGTTTCGGTTCGGAGGAAAGAACTATGCAGCGTTTGCAGGGTTTCGCGAATCGAGTTGTCACTATCGGTCTCTGCATTCTGACGGTTGCTCTTATGCTGGCTCCCATAGCCAGCGGCCAGGAGAATCAGGGCGCCATCGCCGGGAACGTGACTGATCCCACCGGAGCTCTGATTACCGGTGCCAAGCTCACCGCCAAAAACCGATCGACCGGCGCGGTCTATGGAGCGGTTTCGAGCAGTGCTGGTGCCTATCGATTCCCGAACGTCAATATCGGGACCTACGACGTGACTGTCAGCGCTACCGGCTTCAAGACGGTGACCCTGACCGGCATCGTCGTGCAGGTTGCCACCACGTCGGCCCTGGACGTGAAGCTTTCTCCCGGCGCGATCACCGAGAGCGTGGTCGTGAATGCCGACGCCCCGACCGTCCAGTCGGAGAGTGCTGATATCGGAACTGTCGTAGGTACGACGCAAATCCTGAACCTCCCTCTGGCCTTGGGTAGCACGGTGCAGGCCATGCGGTCGCCGGAGGCGTTTGTCTACCTGACTCCCGGCTCTGTCGGTCCCGGCTCTGACTCTGGCAACGGCGGAACGTTTGAGTCGAAGATCAGCGGAGGTCAGAACTACGGCACGGAAGTCTTGCTCGACGGAGCCTCCATGACCCGTTCGGAGAACGGTTCTTCCTTTGACGAGACCGCTCCCTCGGTCGACGCGCTCAGCGAGTTCAAGGTCATCACATCAACTCTGCCCGCCGAATTCGGCATGACAACCGGTGGAATCGAGAGCTTTAACACCAAGGGTGGGACTAACACCTATCACGGCGAGATTTACGACATCTTCCGCAACGAAGACCTCGACGCCAATACGTGGGGAAACGATTTCGCACTGTCGCAGGGATTGCCCTATGCGACATTCCGAACTCCCCTGGACAAACAAAATGATTACGGCGGGACGTTCGGTGGTCCTTTCCGAATCCCTCACCTATATAACGGCAAAGACAAGACGTTCTTCTTCTTCTCGTGGGAACAATACCGACAGTCGGTTGGAGGAACCCAGCCCTCGACAGTTCCAACCAACGCCGAACTCGGTGGAGACTTTTCAGCGACTTTAGACACCGGGAACGTGCTGGGCACCAACCCGTGCGATGGCACTCCGATCTACCAGGGCGAGATCTTTGATCCCGCGACCACGCAGACGGTAGGTGGCGTCGAGTGCCGCACCGCCTTCATGAACGAACCCGGAAGCACTGGAAATGTGATTCCGAGCAACCGGTTTTCAACTGTAGGTCAGAATTTGCTGTCCTACTATCCGACGGCACAGACGAGCGGCCTGGCAAACAACTATACCTTTGGTTATAGCTACCCGATCCTCGATACGACTATGACCTTCCGGATCGACCAGAACATTAGCGAGAAGAGTAAGGCGTACTTCACGTACTCCTCGCGTAACAATGTTCGAACCTCGACTGTGCCGGAGTGGGCAAATCCTGCCGGAGCGGGACGAGATCAGTTTTTTGGTACTCACTATATCCGCTTTGGCTACGATTATTCGATCACTCCCTCGATGCTCAACCACCTCAACCTGGGCTACAACCGCACCAACAGTAAAAACGTTGGAGCCGGCGTGGGCTTGGGACACGGAGAGGATTGGGATGCAACCCTCGGAATTACTGGAGCCAGCGGCCCCATGTTTCCGGCAATTGCCCCGGGAGAGCCCCCGATTGCAGGCTACGGCGACAACGTAGACGGCGATACTATCGATAATGGATTTCGCTTTGCCGACACGCTCACCTGGGTGAAAGGAAAGCACGAATTCAAATTCGGATACGAGCAGTGGTACCAGCAGTTCAACCCGCTCAACTTCCAGAATACGAGCGGCTCGTTTAACTTCGGCAGAGGACAGACCGCCGGGACCGCCGCAACCAGCAACCTGAGCGGCAATGGCATCGCCAGCATGTTGCTCGGCGAACTGGACTCGGCGAACGTGACCGCCTATGCCAGTCAGCCGCGATGGCTGCGCAGCTACTTTGGTGGCTTCGTACAGGACACGATCAAGGTGACGCCGACTCTTACTCTCAATCTCGGCCTGCGTTATGACGTCGACGAGCCAGAAAGAGAAGCACACGGCAACACGTCCAATATCAGCCTGACCCAGCCGAATCCTGGAGCCGGCAACCTTCCCGGTGTACTGGTATTTGCCGGAACCGGCGCCGGGCGTAACGGAAACGTTGACGAACGCTGGGCCAACATCTGGAAAAAGGATATCGGTCCGCGCATCGGCGTTGCATGGGCTCCAGCAATGTTCAACAACAAGATGGTCTTCCGTGGCGGCTACGGCATCATCTATGGCAACTTGCAGTACGCCGATTTCGGTGGCTTCAACCGTACCGGTTTCCAGGCTAATCCTTCATTCAACAGCATCAATGGCTTCGATCCGGCGTTGCAGATCGACTCGGGGTTGCCGTCGTACCCTGCTCCGCCAAATCTTGATCCCACCCAACTGAACTTCACGGGTCCGCAATACACCGACCCGTCATACGGCCGGCCCCCGATGACCCAAAACTGGAGCTTGGAAATCCAGAAGGAACTCGCGCCCGACCTCATCATGGACCTTGCTTATGTAGGACAGCATTCTCAAAACCTGCGTTCGAATTACGACGCCGTTAACACCCTGAACCCGCAATACTTTTCCATGGGTGCATCGCTCCTCACGCCCATCGGGTCTCAGACAGCCGTGGCGCCGCCCTATGCCGGGTTCCCAAGTTCGGCGATCGTGGCTCAGGCACTTGTGCCCTTCCCCCAATACTTCGGATTCAATACCGACGGACAGCTGGAGAACCTCGGGCAGTCGACCTATAACGCGCTCGAAGCCCAGTTGACCCGCCGCTTCCGCAACGGCCTGAACCTCATGGCTTCCTATACCTGGTCGAAAACCTTGACCAACGCGGATTCTGCGCTGCCCTTCTTTGCAACTCTGCATCAGGGCGGCGCCCCGCAGAATGTCTTCAACCCGCAAGGCGACAAAGCAATCAGCAACCAGGACCTGCCTCAGAACTTTGTTCTCAGCTATGTCTACGAACTACCGTTCGGCAAGAACAAGAAATTCCTCTCCCGCGGAGGGGTTGTCGATCGTGTGGCGGGTGGATGGTCGGTGAGCGGCATCCAGCGCTACGAAAGCGGCCAGCCGATTGCCTTCGGTTGCGCCACGGGCGTTCCGGCATACGCCGATTGCATTCGATACGACTACACCGGGGGGTCCATATTCAGTTCGGCCTGGAAAAGCAGGAAGGGCAACTTCGTGCCGATCACCGCTGAGACCTTTGCCGCGGGCGATCCGGGCATTCCGATATTCAACCCACTGGATACGGCGTCCAACGCTACGTCTCCAGCGTTTGACGATCCAAACTCCTCTCAAAACCTTACGTCCCGAGGTACGTACGCCTTTGGCACCTCACCCCGTGTTGATGGGTCGATTCGAATGGGCGCATATCTGAGTGAGGATTTCAACCTGATGAAACGAACGCAAATCACCGAAAACAGTGATGTCCTGTTCCAGGTGAACTTCCTCAACGCCTTCAACCGGCACATCTGGAATCGTCCTGGAGATCTTGGGCCGATCGACAGTAACGCCCTGCCGACGCAGTCAAACGGGCTGGGCGGCAATTTCGGAGTGATCAACTGGAACAGCTTCTCCACTACCGGCGGTGGCGGGTATCTGCTGTTTCCAAGGCGAATCCAGTTGCAGCTCAAAGTTGAGTTCTAGCTGCAACTGGATCCCCAGTGAACTCCAGGCCGTCGCTTTCGCGGCGGCCTGATCTTTTCGTCAGGAACGGCCCCGGCGAACGCTCGGCGTCGGCCGTATTACACTCACAGTGGTGAAGGGAACCCGCGACAGTCGACTTCGCACGCGTCTGAAGAATCTGGTCTTGTCCGTCTGTCTCGCTGCACTGGTTCTCTTTTTGCCCGGAAGTGCGCAGACTGCGCGCTCCGGCACTCCGCCATCCCCAGACGGCGGCATTGCCGGCAAGTTTGTGGACTTGACGCAGAAACTGGGCATCCACTTCAAGCAGCAAGCCTCCAAGACCTCGAAAAAGTATCTGCTCGAAACCATGGGGTCCGGCGTGGCCGTCTTCGACTACGACAACGACGGCCGGCTGGACATTTTCCTCGCGAACGGCGCCCGCATCGATGATCCCATGCCCAAGGGCGCCATTCCACAGAAGGCCGACGCCTCTTATTGGAACCGCCTGTATCACCAGAAACCCGATGGCACGTTTGAAGACGTGACCGAGAAGGCAGGTGTCGCCGGAACTGGATACTCGACCGGCGTGGCAGTCGGCGATTATGACAACGACGGCTACGACGACCTCTTTGTCGCCGGATACGGCCACAGCACTCTCTACCACAACAACGGCGATGGCACTTTCACCGATGTGACTGAGAGCGCAGGCGTCGCTGGTTCCGGTTGGGCGACCAGTGCCGCCTGGGTCGACTACGACAATGACGGCCGGCTGGACCTGATCGTGGCGCGCTACATGGTTTGGGACTTCGACGACATCTACTGCGGTCACCGCGAAGAGGGATTCCGCTCGTATTGCCACCCCGACCTTTTCAAGCCGGCCTCGGTCCTGCTCTACCACAACGACGGGAACGGCAAGTTCACCGAGGTTTCGCAAAAGGCTGGCATCGACAAGCCGGGCAAAGGACTTAGCCTCGCCATCGCAGACTATGATCACGATGGCTGGATGGATATTCTTCTCAGCAACGACTCCATTCCAGAGTATCTCTTCCACAACAAAGGCAATGGAACGTTTGAGGAGATTGGCCTGCCCTCCGGCGTCGCTCTCGACGGCAGCGGGGCTACCTTTGCGGGGATGGGTGTCGATTTCGAGGATTACAACAACGACGGCTGGCCGGATGTCATCATCACGGACCTGGCGAATCAGAAATATGCCCTTTATCAGAACCTGGGCGACGGCAGTTTTGACTACACCACTCTGATCTCGGGCTTGGGCGCCATCAGCCTGCTGCACTCGGGATGGGGCGTGCGCTTTCTCGACTTTGACAACGACGGATGGAAAGATCTGTTCATCGTGCAATCCCACGTGATGGACACCATTGAAGTCAACGAGCCGCACCTGCGGTATAAAGAGTCGCCCTTGTTGCTGTGGAATGACCGAGGCAAGCGCTTTGTGGACGTTTCGTCTCGTTCCGGAGACGTGTTTCAGCAGAAATGGGCGTCGCGCGGCATGGCAGAAGGGGACCTCGATAACGACGGCAAGATCGACGTGGTCGTGACCTCAAACGATGGTCCAGCCTGGGTGCTTCACAACGAAACGCCGACGGAGAATCACTGGATCACCTTCAAATTAGTGGGCGTCAAGAGCAACCGCGACGGAATCGGGGCGCAAATTAGAATCACGACTCCGGCCGGCAGCCAGTACGAGACTGTGACCACCGCCGGCAGCTTTCAGTCGTCGAGTGACAAGCGCGTACACTTCGGACTCGGACCTGCATCGTCCATTCCGCATGTGGAGATTCGGTGGCCCAGCGGAATCAAGCAGGTTTTGTCCAATGTGAAGGCAGATCAGATCCTGACCGTGACCGAATCGGATTCTGCGGTCAAACAGGGAAGCAATTGATGCGAAGAGAGTTTGCCGCCGCCATCCTGCTAACCGCCATTTTTGTGCCGGTGGACGGGTGGGGCCAGATTCCGGTCTGCGATACGGCTATCGGCATGTTCCGCCAGCGCCAGTGGTCGGAAGCGGCTGCCGGCTTCAAAGATTGCGAACAACGCAATCCCGGACAAACCGATGCGCTCTTGTATCTGGGCAAGTCTCTGATCAATCTCGAGGAATTTCCAGGTGCCGAAAGCGCTCTGCAGAGCTACGCGAAGTCTCATCCGCAATCGGACGACGCTGCCTATCTTCTGGCCTACGTCTCTTTTCGCCAGGACAAGCCGAAAGAGTCTCTGCAACTTTTCACGGATGCGGCCCGTCTGAAGCCGCCGACGGCCAATGATCTGATGATCGTCGCGCTCGATTACGTCCTTCTCCAGGACTATGACGATGCCGCTCGCTACCTGGAATCCTCCCTGAAGATGGATCCCACCGAAGTAGAAGCGCGCTATCACCTCGGGCGGGTTCGCTATCAGCAGAACCAGTTTGACCTGGCCATCGCAGCCTTCGAAGAGGTCCTCAAGCGGGATCCCGGAAATATCAAGGCGCTCGACAATTTGGGCCTCAGTCTGGAAGCCAGAAATCGCACGGATCAGGCGATCGCCGCTTACCGAAAAGCGATCGCGCTCGATCAGGCCGCACCGGCGCACTCCGAACAGCCTTACTTGAATTTGGGTTCGCTGCTGGAGAAATCGAACCGAATCGACGACGCCGTTCCTTTGCTCACGCGCGCCGCAGCGATTGCTCCCGGAGAGTTCGAGGTTCATTACGCCCTAGCCAAGGCCTATTTTGATGCGGGGCATTTCGAGTCGGCCCTGCCGGAATCCGAGCAGGCAGTGAAACTCAAGCCCTCCGACAGCTCCGGGCATTACCTGCTGGGTCGAATCTACCAGCGCCTGGGACGAAAGCCATTGGCGGATGAGCAGTTTCGCCTGACCTCCACGCTGATCCGGGACAAGGATTCGCACTCTCAGAGAGGAATGGCTTCCGGCAGAGATACGCGATAACGTGGTCATATGCATTCGAGCGCGATGGCTCCCGACCGGCGCTTCTTGGTGAAAGCGATCATGTTCCGTCCGGTCATCCTGTGCCTCCTTCTTGTCGCGCCTGTCGTTGCCTGGGCACAAGCATCTGCTCCCCCGGATGCTGCCGCGATCCGTGATGCCGCGTCGGCCCTCGCCGCCGGCAACACTACTCACGCAGAGACGGAATTGGAGTCTGTGCTGCGAGCGTCTCCCACGAACGTGCACGCGCTGACTCTTCTGGGCATCATCCGGGCAGAGCAGAGGCGCGAACCCGATGCGGAGCAACTCTTCCGCAAAGCCATCGCACTTCGACCAGACTTCGCTGGAGCCCACGCCAGCCTGGGCCTACTGTACCTGCAAATGGGAAAGGATGACCTGGCGATTCCATCGCTGAAGGAAGCTCTCAGGCTTGATCCTGGGAGGAAAGACGCTCAAGGGGCTCTGACGGAGATCTTGCGCACTCAGGCGCACGCTGCCGCGGAACACGGCGAACTCGAAAAAGCTCTCGCCCTTCTCATCGAAGCTCGCCGAGTCAATCCCAGCTCGGCGGATGTTCAATACGATCTCGGCATGGTCGCCTTGCGCATGGCTCTGTTCCCCGATGCAATCGATGCTTTTACCCAAACTTTGAAACTGCGGCCTGATGACAGCCAGGCTCTGTACGGCCTGGGACGGGCGCAAATGGCTCTTGCCAGATTCGACAACGCGCAACAGGCTTTTGCCGGATATGTCGAGCTGCGTCCGAAGGATGCTTCGGGCCACTACGCTCTGGGCGTGACTCTGCAGGCGTTGCAGCGATCCACTGAGGCTCAAGCCGAGTACGAAAAGTCGATCGAACTCCAGCCACGACAAACCGAGTCTTATTTCCGGCTGGGATTGATGGCTCTGGAGACCGGGGATCTGGATGCGGCGTCTCAGGAATTCGAACGCGTTCTTGGGCGCGCCCCTCAGCACGGCGGAGCGCTCACCGGGATGGGGCGAGTGAGGTTTCAGCAGAAGAATTACAGCGACGCCGTCGATTTTCTGGCAAAGGCCGTCGCGTCCGATCCCGGCCTTCGAGAAGCTCACTATTACTTAGGATTGGCCGATGCGCGACTGGGCCGGAAAGCAGATTCCGAAAAGGAGCTGGAGAAAGCCAGCCAGATCGAGCACGAGGAAGTCGAGAAGCATCAGAACGTGCTGAGGATTCTCGACCCAGACCAGGTGAGCGTTCCCGAGCCGAAGCAGAAACAGTGACAGCCGCTCAGCTATTTGTTGGCAGGATTTCCACCCTCCAGCTCGACCCTCGGCCAGCCATTCACCCAGGCCACGGTCGAAATCTGCAGGTAGGCGTCGCCGGTTTTTGCGTCATATGCGTGAAAGACCATGATGTCTCCGTCTTTTTGCTGCAACAGCGACTCTCCTCCGGGTCCTACCCAGCGATCGTTTCCCAGCAACAGTGGCGTGCCTCCGCCTTCGAGCATCGCCGTCCCGCCGGCGTCCAAATAAGGTCCGGTGACATTTCGAGAGCGCCCGACCATCGTCTTATAGTTGCTCCGGGTTCCGCGGCAGCAAAGGTCAAACGAGACGAACAGGTAGTAGTAGTCTCCGTGATGGATGATGAACGGAGCCTCAATCGCCTGCCAGTCCCCCGGCAGTCCTGGCGGGTTCGGCGGAGGATTCTTTGGCCGCTCTCTTCTCGCCAGCGAATACAGTTTGGTGTCTTTCGTTGAGAGCAGTCCCGTCTTCCGGTCAATCTGGCGCATCTTGATGCCGGTCCAGAAGCTGCCGAAAGCCAGCCAAGGCTGCCCCTTTTCATCCATTACGAGGTTCGGATCAATCGCATTGAAATCATCCTGCAGGCGGGAGCGCAAAACCAGTCCATGGTCGGCCCAGTGGAAATCCGGGCTGCTCGGGTTCAGCGTCTTGTTCGTCAGAAGTGCAATTCCCGAAGTGTTTTTTCCAAACACCGAGAACGCATAATAGAGATGGTATTCACCGTTGAAGTACGAGATATCGGGCGCCCACAGTTCCTTGGTTTGAGGGCTCTCCTTCGCGATCCAGTCGGGAATCTTGTCGAATACATAACCGCAGAGACGCCAATGATGAAGATCCTGCGAGCACCGTATCGGCAGCTCGCCTTTCCTCACCGGGCCGTTGGCGGTTCCGAACAGGTACCACGTATTTCCATCCTTGGCGATCGACGGATCATGGGTGTACTCCACATCTCCTTCGACTTTCAGCGCTTCGGGAGCGCTGGGCGTATTTTGGTCGGAAGCGGCAAGAAGAGTTGCGAACCCGAGGATCAGAGAGCCAATCATCCTTATGTGCATGTCAGGCCTTCGAGAAAGAAATAGGGAATCTGCCAGGATAGCGAGCGATACGCCCAGCAAACGTTTACCTGGCGATAAAATGCCCCTGCAAACGTCCGCTTCTGCACCAGTATATACGGGAAAACGGTTGCGATCATTCGGCAAAGCTGCTTTTATTCGATGGCAGCCGCGGCACCGCAAACGCAGTCCCAGCCTCTGAGTTATATTAGGTCGCACATAGGCTCACCAGACAGACTTCTCGTTCGCCACTTGTCGAGTCCGAATGTGGAGCCCGAGAATCCGAAGGCTCATTTTCGAATCCTTATGCCCGACGACGCTCGAGATCGAGAACTGGGATTGGACCGCAGGATTACCAGGCGCGACTTCCTGAACGGGGTCAGCATTGCTGTCGGCGGTTCGATCCTGGCGTCCGGTGCAGGTCCTTTTTTCGGCCTCGACGACCCCAACTTCCAACCCGAGAAATCTTCCAACTATTACCCTCCCGCCCTGATGGGCATGCGGGGCAACCACGAAGGAACCTTCACGTACGCCCACAAGCTGCGCGACGGAGATTTCTGGAACGATGCCGGCAAGGCTCAACCTACGGGCGAGAGCTATGATCTCATCGTTGTTGGCGGCGGAATCAGCGGACTGGCGGCAGCCTACTTCTTCCGTCAGCATGCGGGAGCAAAGTCGCGGATTCTGATTCTGGACAATCACGACGATTTTGGCGGCCACGCTAAGCGCAATGAATTCCGCGTCGGCAACCGCTTGCTGCTGAGCAATGGCGGGACGCAATCGATCGAGAGTCCCTCCGAGTACAGCGCCGTCTCCAAGCGCCTGCTTAAGGAACTTGGGATTGAGACGGAGCGTTTCTACCAGGATTACGATCAGAAACTCTACGACGGATTGGGCACGGCATGCTTCTTCGACCGTGAGACCTTTGGCAAGGACCGGCTCGTTCCCGGGATGGGTTCCACGCCTTGGGCCGAGTTCGTGCAGCAGGCGCCGCTCTCTGAAACTGCGAAACGCGACATCGTTCGCCTCTACACGGCGAAGACCGACTATCTGCCGGGACTCTCCCGCGAAAAGAAGCGCGAGCGCTTAGCGAAAATCAGCTATGCCGATTTTCTGACCGCCATCTGCGGCGCTCATCCCGACGTCTTGCCGTTCTTCCAGAGTTACACGCATGATCTGTTTGCATGCGGCATCGACGCCATTTCCGCGCTGGCGTGCTATCTGAACCCGGACGATTACCACGCGATGCTCTACGCCGGATTCGACGGCTTGGGCTTGGGAGAGCTTGAAAAAGAAGAGCCCTACATTTTCCATTTCCCCGACGGCAACGCGTCGATTGCGCGACTGCTGGTGCGCTCGCTGATTCCCGGATCGATTTCCGGTCACACCATGGAGGATGTCGTGACCGCCCGCTGTGACTACGGCCGCCTCGACGATCCGGCTAATCCAGTGCGCATTCGACTTAACACCACCGCGGTGTGGGCGCGCCACAGTGGCGATGCCGCCTCATCCAAAGAAGTGCAGGTCGCGTACATGCGCGGGGATCATCTATTTTCGGTGAAAGGGAAGTCGTGCATCCTCGCCTGCTACAACATGATGATTCCCTATCTCTGTCCCGAATTGCCCGAAACACAGAGGGAAGCTCTGAAACTAGGAGTGAAAGAGCCGCTCATTTATACGCACGTCGCACTCCGAAACTGGACGACGTTTCACAAGCTGGGCATCCAGCAGATTGTCTCTCCCGGCAGCTATCACTGCCTGACGAAACTGGATTTCCCCGTCTCGATTGGCACTTACCAGTTCCCGAGCAAGCCGGAAGAACCGATGATCCTGTTCATGCTGCGCACGCCCTGCAAGCCGGGCCTTCCGCGCCGCGACCAATATCGCATGGGACGGTATGAACTGATGAGCACGTCCTTTGAGGATTTTGAACGCAATATCCGCGACCAGTTGCAGAGAATGCTGGGCTCCGACGGGCTCGATGTCGCGCGCGATATCGCCGGAATCACGGTGAACCGCTGGGCCCACGGCTATGCCTACGAGTTTGACTCGCTCTCCGATCCCGACCTGCCTCGGGACCAGCGTCCCTGCGTGATCGGCCGGAAGCCGTTTGGCCGAATCTCGATTGCGAATTCCGATGCCGCCGGCAGCGCGTACACTAACGCCGCCATCGATCAGGCTTACCGGGCAGTGCACGAGCAGATCAAGGCTGTTTGACCGGAGGTCTAGGAAACAACCCAGGAATAATCGCTTAAGCCGATTCGCATCTCATCACCGCTCGGCGTTGGCTTCCTCCCGTGGCGGGACCAAAACCGGGGCCGTCTCTTTGCCGTTCTCCTTCGCCGCCTTCTGCTTCTTAATCTTAGCTATGAGTTCGTTCGCTCTGCGTTCTTCATTCGGACGGGCGATTCTTTTCTTTGCCATACCCCAGTTTCCCATGGCGACACAACTTGCCGCTACCGGCTGGGCAAGTTATTTTTGTTCAGTGTTTAACCTCTCGAGAACGTGCTTCAAGTCTTCCAATTTCTGTCCAGCCTCGCCGAGCTTCCCTTCGGCGGTTAAGCGTTGGTAGTCGGCCAGATCCTTGGCAGCTTCGCCAATCAAGGCTTTGCGATCAGGCGGAACTGACGACGTCGCGCTGGGAGGAACTGCTTCGGGTGTCCCCGCGCCAGTAGCTGTCAGAGAGGACACCGCGCCCCCGAACAGAGCCGTCATGGCCGATTCGAAAGTCGGCCCGTAGGCCAGCCGGTCCTGCAGCGCCAGCACCACCAGCCGCAATTCCGGCATCGGACTCCTCTGAGCTTGCAGGTAAATCGGTTCCGCATACAACAGTGCCTTTCCCGACGGAATCACCAGCAGTGTGCCACGGCGTACATGCGAGCCTTGCTGGTTCCAGAGCGTCAGCTGTCCCGAGAGCTGCGCGTTCTGGTCGATTCGTGCCTCGACCTGCAGCGGCCCGTCCACCAGTTTGGTCTTCGGGAAGTCATAGACCACCGATGTGCCGTAATGGGTGCCGTCGCTCCGGCCCGCGATCCAGCCAATCAGATTGTTGCGGTTGGCCGGCGTGAAGGGCAGGATGTCCACAAACTCCTCGCTGGGCTCACCGGGCAGCTTCATCAGCACGAAATTCGGCTGCATTTCTTCCGTCGTTTGTTCCCCCGAGTCGCCCATCCCGACTTCGGTCGCCACCGTCCACAAATCCTCGCGGTTGTAGAAGGCTTCCGCATCCGTCATGTGGTAAAGGCCATACACATCGGCCTGCTGCTTGAGCAACAGCTCGGGATAGCGCACATGCTTTCGCAAGTCCGCGGGCATTGCCGAAGCGTCTTTGAACAGTGTCGGGAAAATTCTGCGGTAGGCCGCTGCAATCGGGTCGGTAGGATCAAACACGTAGAAGGTTGTTGTGCCGTTATAGGCATCGATCACAACCTTCACGCTATTGCGAAGGTAGTTGATGAGATTATCGCCAAGCGGATAGTGGGTCGAATCGGGATAGCTGTCGGAAAGCGTGAAGGCGTCCAGGATCCACGATAGCCGGCCATCTTCGCCGAGAACGATGTAGGGATCGGGATCATAGGTCAGAAAAGGGGCGATCTCTGCGACGCGGTCGCGTATGTTCCGACGCATCAGGAGCCGGCTCTCGCTGTTCACGTCATCGCTGAATGGCAGCTTCGCCAGATCGTTGCGGTCGATCGCGATGATGAGCCGACGCAGGAACCCACCGATCACAATGCCGCCGGTGCCTTCGTACGAATTCATGTTGTTGGTCTGGCCCTGCGGATAGTTGAATTCCTGCTGCCGCGTCTTCACATAAACATCGGTATTCGTGAGTTCGCCGAAATAGATCTCCGGCCGCGTTACATTCAGATCCGCCGCTGTGCTCTGTACCGGCATGTTGCTCAGCAGCAGCGTGGGCAAACCTTCCGGCGTAAATCCGTTCACCGGATTCATCGTTAGGCCGTAGCCGTGGGTGTAAATGAGCTTTTCGTTGATCCAGTTGCGGCTGCTCTCGGGAAGTTTATCGACGTTCAACTCGCGCGCGGCCAGCATGACCTCGCGAGTCGTACCGCTGACGTCGTAGCGGTCGATGTCGATATCGGGAAAGTCGTAATAAGTGCGGATTTCCTGGATCTGCCGCAGCGTATCTTGCAGCGCGTGCCAGTCCCACAACCGGATGTTCTGCAGCGTCACTTGGTTGTGTTGAGCGTCGATGGCTTCCGCCGTGGCCTCGGCAGGAAACTCATGCGGAGTGATCCGGTCCAATCCAAAAGCCTGCCGGGTGAATGCAGTGTTGTAGACGATGTATGGCTTTTCGCGGACCAGTTCGTTCGGCTTCACAACGAAGTTGCTGACATACCAACTGACCATCTGCATCCCGATATAACAGACGACTCCCGGAACCACGGCCGCAATCAGCCACCGGCTGCCCGGCGTGCGAACCGCGTTCGCCAGCGAAATGATTGCGCCGAGAGCCAGCGCGACGCAGACGACCAGCAAGCCAGGAATAGCGACGTGCGCGTCCGTGAAGTTGACGCCGGCAAAAATCGTATGGTCGTTGAGCAAGCGCTCGAACCGGCTGACATAGACCCGCAGGGCCACGACCGACAGAAGAATTGCCAATGTGATCGAGACTCCGCGCCAGGGCAGCGTCACATAGCGGCTCAGTTGCCCGGTAAGTGCGCGCGCCCCACCCGAGAGCAGGACGAATGCAACCGACAATGCGAAGGCAATGACGGCCAGCGTCAGAAGCCAGCCCAGCACGAGCTGCCATGCAGGGAGGGTAAATAGAAAAAAACCCAGCGGCTTGCCAAAGATGGGATCGGCTACCTGGCCGGCAGAAGGAGGCGCATACCAAAACAGGGCAAGCGTCATCCACTCTCCTGAGATGGCAGCTCCGGTGGCCAGAGCGATGGCGAGCGATGCGCCGAGCGCAATGATCCGCAGAACCGGCTCGACCGGCAGCTTCACCGGACGCCCACCGATCAGAATCGTGTGGCCGTCCGGCAAGTCCGCCAGATGCGCACGCTTCAATGCGAGGAAGGAGCCGTAGAGAATGACGAAGGTCGCGACCGCGAAGGCGATGAAAACATCCCACTCCAGCCGCAAGGATTTCCAGAAAACGTCGACATACCCAAGAGAGCGGAACCAGAGGATCTCAACGTAATAGGAAAGCGCAGCACGGCTGCCTAGAAAGAGAATGGCCAGGGCAATGAGAATTAGGAAGAAGCGGCGACGATGAGGACGCGGTGGCGGCCAGTCAATCGACTGGGGCATTAGTTTGCTCCATTCTGCGAAAAAATCTCGTCACCCGATATTACTCCCTGCATCAGCCAGAATCCGTCAGAGTGAGCGGCACTCGGCGTGCACACTCTTCGAGCTTCGACTGAGGTACTTGGCCGCTTCTGGCCTGACGCCGCGGGGCTTGAGCAAGACTATGACCGGGAGATATGGGAAGAACGGAACGACGACAATCGACAGTCAATAGCTCAGCGATTTTCGCTCCCGCAGCCACTTGCGCAGAATGTAGTACTCGTTGATGGGCCGATCGTCGGTGAGCGCCGGAGTGCCGGGGGCGGCGGCAAGCAACACGTCAATCGGCCGTTCATGCTCGAGCAGGCTGCTCAATTCCAGAAGCGCCCCACCTGGCCCGTCCAGAGCCGGTGGGTCCCATTCCGTGAAATCAGCCACAGCCTCCGCCGGCATACGATCAACCAGTTCCTGCGGTGTCCGCTCCGGGATCGGCTGTTCGCTGCACAGGAAATGAATCCCGAATTCGTCGCGAAACGTGCGCACATAGGGGAACGATTCGCGGACGGACCGTGCCGCCGCCGCTACGTCAACCGGATCGTCTTTGCGCGTGGTTGGTATCCACTGCTGCAGAATCCCGCCCCGCCGCAGGTGTGGCTTCGCCACGGCATAGAACTCTTTGGAGTAGAGAAGGCTCGATCCTGCTGCCTGCAAAGGCGGAGGCGGATCGATGGTGATCACATCGAACTGTTGCCGGGTGCGCTCCAGATAACGCCGGCCATCGTCGATCACCAGATGCGAGAGCGGAGACTTGAGAATTTCTTCTCCATCGCTGTGGTAATAGCTGAAGAGCCGGGGGACACTGGGGACTAATTCAACCGTGGTGACGGGAATACCCCAGGAGCGAAGCGAGCGAAAGGTCGTGCCCATGCCGAAGCAGATCACCAGCGCGTTCTGCGGTGCATGATCGAGAAAGGCCAGCGGAAGATGCGCCATCACTTTGGTGATTGGAGTCAGGTTTGTGATCCCATAGCCGTTGACGAGGAGCCTTCGATTCATTCCTGAGCCGGTTGCAATGACCGTTGCAGTCGGGTCGCGCAGCACCACGCGTTCCGGAAATTTCTGTTCATAGCCCTTCCCCACGACGATCAACCAGGCAGCCATCGCCATCAGGGAATAGGCGGCCATTCGAGTGACTGTCCGGGAATGCACGGCTGGCCGCAGAGGTGCAAAACCGACGATGATCCACGGAAGACTGAGGACGATCAGGGCCCAGTGCTCGCTCATGAAAGGCAACAGCCCGAATCCTGCCAGCAACGGTCCGATCACGCAGCCCACCACATTGATGGCATACGCCGTTCCTGCTTTGTCTGGGTCTCCCGCCGAGTAACGATCGACCAGCATGGGCGTAACGAATCCAAGTAGTCCGGTAAAGGGCGCAACGCCGAGCACGAGGCGGATAAAGTGCTCCAGTCCGAAGAAGGGACTGGCCGCGACCAGGGGAAACAGGGCGCAGGTCGCGAGCGCGCTCCACACGATCGGATTCTCCTGCGTGTGTCTGGAACTCCAGCGGCGGTAAACCACCGAACCGATGAAAGTCCCCAGCAAATAGACTCCCAGCATGGACGCGAAGGCGTAGACCATAGTGCCGAAATAAGGCGTGTAGCTGCGCACCCAAACCACTTCCATCGCCATACAAGTCAAGCCGCTGAGAAAAAGCAGAGTAAGGATCCCCTGGCTTCCGCCATAGACAGAGGATGTAGGGACTGGAGAGTTCGGCTCGTCTGAATTCAGCAAGGGGAGCCGGCGCGACAGCGCAAGGGCGGCACCGGCAATCGTCCAATTGCACGCCACGCCGAACCTCAGGGTGCCGTGAAATCCGAAGAGCTCGACCAGAAAAAGAGGAATATGTGTTCCCGCAACGGCCCCCGCCACATTCCCCATGTAGAGGTAACTGAACGAGCGGCGCGACTCGGCGGGCATCGTCTGTCCGATGGCTCGCATGGCGAGCGGAACGGTAGCCCCCATCAACGTGCACCAGGGAACCAGCGCCACCGCGACCCACAAGCCGGACACGCAGTAAGACGAGAGCGAAGACGAGAGCGAGGAACGCTCCAGAAAGCGCCGTCCCCACACCAGCATCGACGGCACGAGCAACCCTGAGATTCCGATCAGGAACTCCGTCAGGGCGTAAATGCGGAGGGCCGGATATTGCCAGACTCGGCTCTGCCGGCCAACTCGGTGGTTCGCGATCCATCGACCGCTTGCCCATGAACCGAGGCCCAGCCCGGCCATGAAGACGGAGAGAACGATTGAGACCATGGCAGTTGTGACGCCGAACTGGGCCATGGCCAGACGCAGCCAGACGAGCTCGTACAGAACGCTGCAAAACCCGGAGACCAGAAAAAAGACGAAGTACCAGTTCACGCTCGGTTGCGCTTTCGAGGGACACGATAAGGCCCCAAGATTTATTACCACGAGTGTAAGAGAGGGTGGAAAGCCGAGGCAAGCTCCTAGATTCGCAATGCTGTGCTGAATCGGCTCGTTGGGGCGTGATTTCCCAATTGACAGGCGGTCGTGAAGCAGAGAGCAGCCGATTCGCGTCGGCTGCTCCCAAGAATCGCCCGCGGTGGTTATTAGCCTTTGACGATCTTTCGCGCTACCGGATCCCAGACTGCGACCGCGCGGTTGAAGTAGGCGAAGTTCGCCAGGTGGCAGCCGATGGCGGCGTAATTGCCAAAGACCTCGTTCTCAACCACCGGCTTGCGCGTGCGCACCGCGTTGTAGAAATTGGCCTGGTGGTCCACTGTGTCACTGTATCCCGGAGGCACAGCGTACGACTCGGTGTCTTCATCGACGTTCCATGCCAGCGCCGCCGGTTCCGGATGCTCGGCGTGCCACTGGTCCAGATACTGATCGCGAAGCTTCTTCGGCCAGCCATAGATCGAATAGCCTTCGGGCTCCGGACGCGTATCCTGCGGTTTGTAGGTGAGGGTGGAGTCTTTGATGATCATCGTGCCCTGAGTGCCATAGAAGCCGATGAACTCTCCTCCGTCGTTGTTGAGGTTGCAGCGCAGGGTGACCCTGAAATTCGGGTAATCGTAAAGCGTCTCGATCAGATCGGGGAACTCGCGGCCGTCCTTGAAGTGGAAGAGTCCGCCGGACGATTGCGCGCGCTGCGCCGGAGTTTTGGTTCCGGTGATGAAATGGATTCCCGAAATCAGGTGAACGAAAAGGTCGCCCCCCAGGCCCTCTCCATAGTCTTCATAGCAGCGCCAGCGGAAGAAGCGGACTGGATCGAAGGGGCGTTTGGGCGCGTTGCCGAGGAACGTATTCCAGTCAATCGTCTTCTCACTTGCGTCGGGAGGAATCGGGTAGACCCAGGCGCCGCTGGGCGAGTTGCGGTCCCAGTAGGCATTGATGCAGAACACTTCGCCGAGCTTGCCGGAGTCGTAGATCTCCTTGGCCTTCGCGTAAAGAATGGAGCTGACCCGCTGGCTGCCCACGGCGACCATACGGTTGGCTTTCTGCGCGGCGTCGACCATGGCAAATCCATCTTCGACGGTGTGCGACATCGGCTTCTCGCAGTAAATGTCTTTGCCCGCAGCGCAGGCGTCCTCGAAGATGTGACGATGCTGATGGTCCATGGTGGCAATCAGCACGGTATCCACGTCTTTGCGATCGAGAATCGACCGATAATCCCGCGTCGCGGGAACGTTGGGATTGTTGACTGCCTCCTGGGCGGCGGCGTGGCGGCTGTCATACAGGTCACAGACCGCGACGCACTGAATACCCGGTACCTGGAGCGAGGCTTCCAGATGCTCACATCCGCGAATGCCAGTGCCGATCGAGGCAAAGCGAATGGTGTCGCTGGGCGCGACGCGGCGCGGCGTGGCTGAGAGGAGTTGCGGCTGCAAAACGTTCTTGGCGACGGTCGTAGCCGCCAGAGCTCCGGTGCCGAGATGAATGAATTGACGACGAGTCAGGGGATTTTTTGCCATGAGATCTCCGCCTTCATGAAATGTCGACAAATTGCTTCCGTGGCGTGACTGACATGCCGCGGAGGGTTACCGGGGAGGAATTATCCCACACCGGCGCTCGATTTAGTAAAACGATTTTCTAAGTCATCGCTGAAAATTTGCCTGCTCATCGAGGAAGCCGGCGCGGTAACTTGCCCGGAGCTCGCGGTCGCCGGCTGCGAAACCGCGAACTCGGCTGCGAACTTCCGCCAATCACGGCGAGAGAAATATTGAGTGTGCTCCTGTATTGCCAAGGGGAACGAAACCCGTTAGTATGGCGCGCACATCGTTGACGCGGGCCGCAGCTTATGGCTTCCTTCGCGGCTTTCCGCGATGGAAGCGCGGTTGGGGACCCTGACTGCGTCAGCGAAGTTTCGCCTCCGATCCGTGCGGGTTTCGCGGTGGAGAGTGTCACGGGTTCTCCTCTCCTTATCGCGCGACCCGATTCTTCAACCGGCCCCTAAACTGTTCAGGAGGAACTCCAAATGAAAGATGAAGTAGTCTGCCTCACTGTCCCTTCCAGTCGGACAAGGACGACAGCGTTCTTTGTGGTGGTTCTGCTATGCGTCGCCGGTGTCGCACTGCCGGCTGCCGCCGGGAGTTTCGTTGCACACAACACGCCAGCCTACGTTAAAACAGCGAAGAATCTTGGGCCGGAAGACCCATCCAAAACCATCGACGTAAGCGTCTGGCTCAAGCCGCACAATCGCGCCGGACTCGATTCCCTGGCACGCCAGCTCTACGATCCCGCTTCGCCCAACTATCGTCATTTCCTGAGCCAGAGCCAGTTTGCCAAGATGTTTGCGCCGACAGCGGCCGAGGCGGACACGGTTCGCAAATTCCTCGCAGGGCAGAATCTCAGCGTTGTCAGAACCGGTCCCAACAATATGTTCGTTCGCGCTCGAGGGACGGTTGCCGATGTGCAGACGGCTTTCCACGTGCAACTGAACGATTATCAGGTGCGCGGGAAGGTGCTGCGGGCCAATGCCGGCGATCCCTACGTCGAAGGCGACGCCGCGGCGCTGGTATTTTCAGTTTCGGGCCTGGACAGTGGTGAATTCGAGCATCCGGCGATGCAGCGCCCGACGCCGCCCTCCGCTGGAGTCGCAAACAGTGCGGCTGCCGGCTTGAGCGCCTCGAATCTGACGCCGTCCGGCTCTTTGTTTTCCTCCGTATGTTTCAACGGACCGGAGACAGAAACGCTGTCGACCGGAGACATCGGCGCGTATCCGATCGGAACCTTTTCCGGCAAACACCTCAACCTGCAAAGCCTCACCACCAATGGGTGCGCCTATACTCCGCCAGCTATTCAGACCGCTTACAATCTGACGGGGCTGTATGGCGAGGGATTTGACGGCACCGGGCAGACCATCGCGATCATTGACTGGTGCGGGTCAACGACGATTACGCAGGATGCGAACGGCTTCTCCAAGAAGTTCGGCTTGCCTCTGCTGACGTCCTCGAATTTCCAGATTCTCTATATTCCGACGATCAGCACCTGCCAATCGGCGGATCAAACCGAAATCAATATCGACGTGGAGTGGGCGCATGCGGTCGCTCCAGGAGCGAACATCAGCCTGATCGTTCCTCCGTCGGCCAGTTTTGAGGATGTCAACGAGGCCGAGTACACCACGATTAACTACGGTCTGGGAACTGTGATCTCCGGCAGCTATGGTTCGCCGGAATCGTTTACGCCCGCTTCCGAGTTGGCAAATGAAAATCTGATCTCCGAAATTGGAGCGGTCTCGGGGATCTCCACGAACTTCTCTTCCGGAGACGACGGCGATTTTACGGTGTACGGCATTCCGCCCACGGTAAGTGCACCGGCCGATTCTCCTTGGGCCACAGCCGTCGGTGGCATTACGCTGTCGCTCGACAAGAACAACTCAATCTTGTGGCAGTCAGGCTGGGGCAACAACGAAACGCTCCTGGCGGAGGAAGGCGAGATCTTCGACCCGCCGGCAGCGTTCGGGTTCATCGGGGGAGCAGGCGGAGGTCCGAGCACCTGCGCCACCCAGGACTCGGAAGGGAACTGTCTCGCCGGCTTCCCGAAGCCGTCATTTCAAAAGAGCCTTCCCGGCCACGTCCGCCTCTTGCCTGACGTTTCGTGGCTGGCTGATCCCTTCACCGGAGTCGCCATTCTCATCACCGTTCCAAGCCAGGTTCCGGCGCAGGTATGGCAGGTCTGGGGTGGGACCAGCGTGGCCGCCCCCATGTTCTCTGGACTGTGGGCGATCGCGAACCAGGAAGCAGGGCAGCCCTTGGGCGACGCCGCGCCGTACATGTATTCGATGCCCTCTGGGACGATGTATGACATCGTTCCCATCGGCTCGAAGCTGGACGTAACCGCGTCGATCCAGGAGTCAAGCTCGATGACCACAAACTACAACGCAAACGAAGTGATGGGAGGTTCCGCTCCCAATTACTTCATCAGCGCTATCTGGGACTATGCATTCTTCGAGGAAACTCCCTTGGCCATTTCTTTTGGCACCGACTGCACAGCGTCTCCCGGTTTTGGGGTGACGCCCTGCGGCACGCCCTCGGCGCTGAAAACTAAGACTGGCTGGGACAGTGTTACAGGAGTGGGAGTTCCAAACGGGAAGGCCTTTGCCGACTCCTTCAACCCCTCTCCGAAGGCAAAGTAAGGCCATTCGCCGGGAAATTCAGCCCTCCGCTGCTCTCATAGTGGCGGAGGGTTTTTCTTTGTTGGATTTGTATGAGGTTTTCGTCAGCTTGAAAGGGCTAGGGGATTCGGTAAAAAGGGCGGGGAAAAATTAAAAGGGCCGTGACATTGGTTATGCTCTAGCCACCGGCTCCTGCGAGGAAGCCAACAGCGTGGAAGCATGCACCGTCACAGCCCCTGATGCGATCACTGCTTTCGCAGTCCCAAACCCCGGCTACCCCTCGCAGAGCTGTCGGTTTTTTTGCGGTTTGGCCGCCCTGCGGGTTGCCCCGCTCGGCGAATCACTCAGTCTACTTCGGACTGGCTCAGTATTATTGTGCCAACCCTTTCGACCGTCGACGCAAGCAACCTTAACAGAGCGTTCACAAAAGTCAACGCAAAGTTTTGGTGCAGTCGGCTCAAATTTCCTGTGCATAACACGAAATGTAAGTATTTGCAGAGCAGAAGCTTAATGATCTCGCCAATGGGTCTGGCCGCGTTTTGCACAAATGTTACACAGGCGTGACTCACACTGGTAAAGCCGCTGAAAGCGAACCAAATAATTAATCTTGACGCGAAACCCGCTTCGGGGCATCTTGCATACAGCAGCAACAGCCGAAGTAATGTCGGAACTGGTGGCCTACGTGGACGGCGGTTGCCTGGGGAATCCCGGGCCGTCTGGCATTGGTGTGGTGATCAGTGGCTGCGAAAGCGGCCCCATCCGGATCGCCAAGTGGATCGGCCATCAGGACAACAACGTTGCCGAATATGCCGCGCTAATGGAGGCCCTGCAATGCGCGGTTTCACTCCGGGCTCGCAAACTGCACGTCTATTCGGATTCCGAGGTCGTCGTCCGGCAGATGACGGGCGAATACACCTGCCGCAGCCCCCGACTCTATTCTCTGCACTGGACTTGCCGCAAGCTGGCCCGCTCGCTTAGCTTTTCGATCTCCCACGTTCCGCGCGAAGATAACGCCGAGGCAAACGAGTTGGCCCAGGCAGCGCTTCGTCGCAGGGTGCGGGTTCTCCGAGGCTGATCTGTCCGCGTCGATCTTCGCCTTTGTCCATCGAAAAACGGCGCCTTCTACACTTTTGTCATGGTACTTCCGCGTATTGAGATTCTTGACACCGCGCGCGGATGCGAGCGAGACTCGAAGTCACTGGATCTTAACAACTTCTTGAGTCTGCGGTGAGCGGAGCCGCGCCATCCCTCTGCCCAACTCAGAGTTACTTCGCCCTTCTTCGAGCGCCACGAAGAAGGCGGAAGATGCGTTGACTCTTGCGCCGCAGGTGAAGCAGCGCTCAGTCGAGAGCCGGCAAGATCAATCATCCGGGAAGCGGAAGCTGACAATGCAACGAGACGCGGCAACCCGAACTCCTCAATCGACGAACGCCACAGCCCTCGTTGCCCACGGCGTCCGTTTTCCCGGCGAAGACCACGGGAGCTCCCTGGCGGAGATGGCGCAGCGCGATCTCGATGCGGCTCTGCAGCTGCTCACCGACCGGGCCCAGTACATCACCGGCTCGAGCGGTGCCGCCATCGCTCTTCGCCGCAACGGCAAAAATGACATGTTATGCCGCGCCAGCACCGGCGAAAACGCGCCCGAACTGGGCGCTCTGCTTTCCACCGAGTTCGGACTCTCCGGCGAAAGCGTGCGCACCCGCCGTCCCTTGCGCTGCGATGATGCCGAGCGCGACGCCCGTGTGAACCGCGAGGTTTGCCGGCAGATGGGGATCGCGTCCGTTGTCGTGATGCCGGTAGTGAACGACGATGAGGTTCTCGGCGTCTTTGAGCTTTTCTCGGGCAAAGTGAATGCCTTTGGCGAGCGCGACCTCTCCGCTCTGCGGCGCTTGAGTGAAATGGTCGAGACTGCCGTCAAGCTGGCTCATTCAGCGGAGAAAGTGGCAGTTCCGCCCAAAGCAACGGAGCCTGCGTCACAATCCGCGGCACGGCCCAATCTGGAAGAAGAAGACGACACAATCCTTGAGATCGAAGTCGAGGCCAGCCGCGACGTTCCAACGGCGACGCAAAGCTTCGAAGCGCCAGCGACGGCCGCAGTTCAGCTACACGCTCCGAAGCCCGTGGAACTGGAGGCGCAGAGTCCGCTTCATCTCCGGCCCGAGCCAAAGTCCGCGCCAGCATTACCGGTCGCCCCGGCTTCGGCCACAAAAGCGCCATCTATGGCTGCTTCGCCGGCGCCAGCCGAGTCGCCTGAAAAGAAGCAAGTCCTCGCGAAAAAAGCTATGTTCTGGTCTGCGGCGTACGCCAGCGCGGACGCACAGGCCCCCCCGGAACCCGATCAGACGAATGTCCCTCCGGTATTGCGAAACCTGCGCAAGTGTGAGTCCTGCGGTTTCCCGATCTCGGCTAGCCGGACGCTCTGTGTCGAATGCGAGGAAAAGAAGTGGCGCGGGCAGCTCAGACTTCATCGCCCCGTTGCCCGTCCTGCGCCCAATCCAGCCCATGAGGCAGCAGCGTCCACGGTCAGCGGTGCAACTCCAAGTTCCTCAATGACTTCGAGGGCGGCAAGCCCCGCCGGGCGAGCCTTCGCGGCCGCCGCCCAGTCGGTTGCGACTCCGAATCGAGTTTTGACCGAGGCTTTGGCCCCGGCCGCAGTGATGCCGGCAACGCCAGTTCGAGAGCCGAATTCCGGAGTGAAAACTGACCGATCCGGACCAGTTCAGACGCTGAAAACCGATGCCGAAACGACTCCAAGACGGGGTCCGAGGGAGCCGTCGAACCCGATGATATCCGACGGCCTTGGCGCGCCTCAGCCGGCTGGACCCTCCGCGTCAGCAGCTCCAGAACTTATTCTCAGCGCTGGCCTTGCGCCCTCTCAGTCCTGGCTGGGCGCGCATAAATACATTCTGGCGGCGCTTCTGCTCATCGGCGCGGCGGTCGCCGCTGCTCTGTTCCTTCGCTAAGTGGGCCTTTTTTGGGGCCTTTCCCGGCACTATCGGCCCCGCCGAACTGCTTGACAACCGAGGCAACTCTGCTAAAGTTCGAGGTGAGGTTTGCACCCACGTCTCCACGCCCAGGTGGCCTGCCTATGAAGAATGTCTATGAGGTTTTGCGGCAAAAAGAGATGGAATTGACCCGTCTCGAGAAGGAAGTGGAAGCTCTTCGCCTTGTGGCCCCATTGCTCTCCGAAGAGAAGGAAAGCATATCGGATATCACCAAGTCCGCGTTGCCGGCGGCCGTGAACGGCCCGCAGCCGGCCCGGATTCCGGTTCCCAGCAGCCCGACGATGCCTCCGCCGCAGCCAGTACGCGCGGCCGGGTGGGAAGACACCGCCAAGCGGTGGCCGTAGGTCCTCCGTTCGTGCCGCGACCGAAATACTGCTTCGCCAAGTTCGATTCCCTCCAGCCCGGGCTGCTTCCCGGGCTGAGTTGCATAGAGCGACAGTAATGGGGCGACGGTAAGAGGGTTGGTCCGAAGGCGGTTCGGGCCTTTGGTCAGATCCGCAATGCAGCTCACGAATCAGGAGGCCATCATGAAGACAACGTTTCTGCTGCTGATTGCGACCTTCGTCTGCGCGCTTCCCGCGCTCGGCAAGGACAACGTCCTGCAAGGGACAATCGTGTCGGAGAATTCGGTTCCCTGCGGGACCCAAGCCAAAGGCAAAAAGCAGACCGTCGACCTCATGTGCCAGGAGTACGTGATCCGTACTGACGCGACCGAATATCATGTGCGTCAGGAAAAGGAAGCGCACAAGGCGCTGCTGCCCGTGAACGCTGCGGTTGAGCTGACCCTGAACAAAGACAAGATGAAATTCAAGGTCAACGGGAAAGAGTACGAGATGCTGGTGGTCTCAGAATCGGCAGCCGTACCTCCCGCGTCAACGCCCGCGCCAACTTCGACTCCCGATCAGAAACCGCAGCGATAAAAGCTAAGGGGCCAGTTTTGCGAGTCGGCTGGGTCGCGCACGCTTCAGCGCTGCGATGCCAGCTTGGCAAAAAGAGAGGCTTCAGCCGCCGAAGGAAAGCTCAACTCGACCTACGCCCCAACAATCTCCCGTATCGCTGCCAGCAACCGGTCGACCTCCTCGGCTGTGTTGTAATGCACCAGCCCGATCCGCAGGAAGCCCCCTGATTTTTCGACGCCCAGGTGTTCCGTCAGATTGATGGCGTAGTAGTTTCCATCCCAGGTAAAGAAACCGCGCTCTCCGAGTTTGGTCGCGAGTTCCAGCGGGGACTGCCCGTCAATCCGCACCGCCAGCGTTGCGCAGCGCTCATCAAAGCGCTTGGGATCGCTGATCCCATAAACTTTCGCCCCCGGAATCTTCTTAAGGCCCGCCAGGGCCCGTTCGAGCAAGCCGCGTTCGTGATGGTGCATGACATCGTAGGCGGCTTGAATGGCAGCACGACGGCTCTTCGCTTCCGGACGGGCGCTGCGTCCGATGTCGGCGATGTACTCGATGCCCGCGGTAATTCCGGCGATGCATTCGTGATTCAGCGTGCCGTGCTCCCAACGATAGGGAATTGCGTCGGTGAGGGGGCGGACCTTGTAGGGATGCAGGCGCGTGAGGTGCTCACGCTTGCCGAAGAGCACGCCCATGTGCGGCCCGAAAAACTTGTACGTCGAGCACACCAGAAAATCACAGTCGAGCGCAGCCACGTCAATCAACCCGTGCGGCGTGTAGTGGACGGCATCAACGTAGGCGAGCGCCCCAGCTTTGTGGGCGAGCTGAACAATCTCCTTCACCGGATTGATCGTACCCACGGCGTTTGACGCATATCCCACCGCGACCAGCCTGGTCTGCGAGTTGATCTTTGAGGCGAGATCGTCGAGATCGAGCGTGCAGTCTTCATCATGAATCTCGGCCCAGCGCACCGTCGCACCCCGGTCCCCAGCCATGGCCAGCCATGGAGAGACGTTGGCATCGTGGTCGAGCCGCGTGACCACGATTTCGTCTCCAGGCTTAAGTTCGCGCCCGATCGACCGGGAGATCATGAAGGTGAGCGCAGTCATGTTCTGGCCGAAGACGACTTCGTCGGCGGCGCAATGGAAGAAGTCGGCCATCGCTTCGCGCGCCGCCAGGATGACCGCATCCGTGCGCCGGCTCGTCGGATAATTCCCTCCGCTGTTGGCGTTATCGCGGCTGAGGTAATCCGCGATGGCATCAATCACCCTCTGCGGCACCTGCGTCCCACCCGGCCCGTCGAAGAACACCGCCGGCTGCCCGTTCACGGTCTGGGACAGGGAAGGGAACTGCGCGCGGATGGAGGCAAGGTCGAGAGCGTGGGTGCTCTTTTCAATAGTCAGCATGAGGGTATTTCTATCATGGACCCGATCTTGGGAGATCACACTGTCAACCCTCGCCCGACCCAGGCTCGAGGATTTCGAATGCCACGTTCTCGAAGTCCAACTTTGTCGTGCTATCGTCGCCGTAAGCGTATCCCTCCAGGCAGTTGGGGTATCCGTCATCAAGCCAGAGGATAAAACCCATCCCATGCCGCATTCCCGTGACCTTGACTAGGGGGCCATTCCTGAGGCGCTCACCTGAGATCGGCTTAGTAGAGGCCCGATCCACACTGAAGTGGGTAAAGAAGCCGCAGCCAGTGTTTTCCCGCTTTTTGAGAATCGCCGTTGAAATCTGCGAGTGCAGGATTTCACGGTCCTCGCGATACGCCTCACAGATTGCATCGAGTACTGCCTGCTCGAGTACGTTGAATGTACGTTGCTTCGGTGGCATGCTAAGGTACGGTTATAGCCCGCTACGGGCATCTCTAGCCTATTTCTTCGCACGAAACCCGCTCGGCTTCAAAGTAGAGGTTGCAAACAGAGAACACAATAGTGTTCTCGTCTTTAACGAGCACGTCGCCCGGAATTTCAACAGTTGCTCCGCTTACGTTGGCACGTTCGTGATGAATTGATATTTCCTTCACTTCTTCTGCAGAGATGCCGAGCTGACGAAAGTCTACCTGCGATCCGTTCGAACTGGGTGACGAATTCTCCTCGCGGAACTGGTTCGCAGTCACAACCCTTGCCTCGCTGGCGGGATTGCTGATCGTGATCTGATTCCAACGGAAAAACCTCTCTGAATACTCGACCTGAGTCCCAATGATCTTTTTCGCATCGGATTCGCCCCAGCATGAAATCGTTCTTGCGGGAAGCTCGCGGGCGATCCTCCATTTGCCCCATAACTCCCTGGGAATTGCCTGACCGCAGGCACTCGAGGAAATAATCAGGACAAGCAAGAGCCACGAAGCATAGACCCTGATTGTCATAGGCGTCCTTCGCTAGTCTTGCACGGCCCTTATCCAATCCGCCAGCATCCCGTACGCCGTCGCGTAGAGTCCGGGAGTTTCCTCGGTCACCGCCAGCCCCGGAAATATATCCGTCTCAAAATAAATGTACGAAGATGTGCCGCTGATCCGCGCCATCGGCTCGCTGCTCCGTACTTTCTCCGGACGCACGCTCGCCTCCACGCCGCTTGCCTTTCGCTGTGCCCGGCATACCAGCTTCAACGGCCAGCCGTCGCGCTTCGCATTGCGCACTACTTGTGGCGTCAGGTCTCGAATCCCTTCGCGTTCGATCTGATCCAGCCGCACCGGAACGCCCATCAGCACGTTGACCAGGGCCGCTGTCTTTACCGCGGCATCCCAACCGTCGATATCGTGGCTCGCATTCGTTTCCGCCACGCCGATCGCCTGTGCCTTTTCCACCGCGTCCTCGAGGCTGAGGCCGTTTTCCATCTCCCCCAGGATCACATTGGTCGTCGAATTCAGAATCCCATGAAATCCCTGCAGATGAATGGCCGGCAACTGATCGAACAGCGAGAAAATCGGCACGCCGTCCATCACCGTCGACTCGAAGAGGAATTTCTTGCCGTGCGCGGCCGCCAGATCGCGCAGCTCGCGACACGCATGCACAACGGGGCCTTTGTTGGCTGTGATGGCATGGGCTCCGTGCTCCAGCGCCGCGCGGATGTATTCGACCGCCGGCTGCCCATTTTCAACGTTCAGTGAAGTCGCTTCAAACAAGATATCGGCTCGCGCTGCCGCCAGCCACTCTCGAACATCTGTGTATGGGTGGCGCGAGTCACTCGCTTGCGCAAGGAGAGAAGTTAAATCAATATCGGAGCCCAGCAGCCCCGCCGCATCGATCCCATCTGCATCCGCAATCCATCCCAGCCGGCGTGATGCGATGCCGGTAACTCGATACTCGATCCCATCGCGCTCGCGCAATTCCGCCGCGCGATCGGCCAACAGCCGGACGAGCGTCCGGTTCACGTTACCGAATCCCAGAAAGCAAAGATTGAAGGAGCGGATCGCGGGTGCCTCGCCTATCCCATAACCGTGGTGTGCTCCGGCTTGATCTTGTAAAGCACGCGGACCTCGCCCGGCTGGGCATAGGGATATTTATCGACGCCGAGATATTTCTTCGCCATTTTGTCGATGTGCGCGGCGGCGCCATCTTCGGTGATCTCGACCACGCGCCCGCGAATTTCCAGATAGCGATACGGATTCTCCGGGTCAATGATGGCCAGCGAGACGCGTGGATCGCGGCGCACGTTGCGATCTTTCTGACGTCCTTTGGCGGAGTTGAAAATGACGTGCTCGCCGTCAAAATCGCACCAGACCGGCGTGACCTGTGGACGTCCATCGGGCATGAGGGTTCCGAGGCTGGCGAAGGCGCGCTTCGCGAAGAGGTCACGATATTTATCAGGAATAGCTTGCGGCATAAGGCCTCCGGAATTTTGATTCCAGCCAGCATTATAACTGCGGCGGAGTCCGGAGGTGGCCCGAGGTCCGGTCGCGCCGCTCCGCACAGGGCTGAGAACTCTAGTAGACTCTTACGACTAAATCTATCCCAAGGAACCGACATGACTTCATTGACGCGTCGTGGGAACCCTGCTCGTTCTGCCGTTCTCGTTGTTCTGGCTGCCGCGGTTTTATGGAGCACCGCCGCATTCGCGCAGACGCCGATGCCGGCCGATTCCAAATATCCTCCGACCATCGTCTTCATGACCGATTTCGGCGTCATCGACGACTCGGTCGCGCTCTGCCGGGGGGTGATGTATTCGATCATGCCCAGCGTGCGAATCGTCGACCTGACGCATGAGGTCACTCCCTTCTCGATTCGCGATGGAGCGCGATTCCTCTACGGCGCCACCCCGTACTTTCCCGCGGGCACAGTCTTTGTGGTGGTGATCGATCCCACGGTAGGCAGTTCGCGCAAGGCGATTGTGGCTAAATCGAAGCGCGGCCAGTTTTTCGTCCTGCCCGACAACGGCCTGATGACGCTGGTCGAGCAGCGCGATGGAATCGAAGCCGCGCGCGAGATTACGAATCCAGACTGGATGATCGGCGGCAAGATGTCGTCTACGTTCCATGGCCGCGACATTTTTTCTCCGGCGGGCGCGCACGTGGCGCGAGGCGACGATTGGACCACAGTTGGGCCCGAGATCCCGGTCAAGGATCTGGTTCGGTTGGACCTGAAAGTGGCCAGGGTCGACGACCGCGGTTTGAGCGGGACCGTGATTGCGACCGATGGTCCATTCGGCAACCTGGTCACCAACGTCAGCGCGGACGATTTCTTCAAACTCGGCTACCAGCGGGGAGAAGAAGTTCCGGTCAAAGTTGGCGAGCGGGAGATGAAGATCAAATTCGTCAAGACATTCAGTGATGTCCCGCTCAACCAGCCGTTGCTCTACATCGATTCCCGCGGACGGCTCGCCCTGGCGCTGAACCAGAACAATTTCGCGGCAACGTACAGAGTGAGACCTCCGGAGACCCTGGAAATTCCGAAGGCGAAGTGACCTCAGGGCGGCTGCCTATGACATCACGCTTCGTTGCCGAGGTATTCGCGCGCAATGGGGAATGACTAGCGGCTGGAACTTTCCTGTTCCATCCTCGGCAGCACCGCCCGCAGCAGCGCTTCAAATGTGGTTCTGACGCGCTCGCCGGTTTCCATCACCTCGGCGTGCGAGAGCGGCTGATCCAAAATGCCGGCCGCCATGTTGGTTACGCAGGAGATGGCCAGCACCTCGATTCCCACGTGCCGCGCCGTGATGGTTTCGGCGACCGTCGACATCCCGACGAGATCGGCGCCGATACGGCGCAGGTATTCGATCTCTGCCGGCGTTTCGTAGCTTGGACCGAGCAAGCCCGCGTACACGCCTTCGTGCAGCGTGATTCCCAGCTTGCCGCCTTCATCCTGCGCGATCTTGCGGTACGGCCGGGAGTAGGCCTGCGTCATATCGGGGAAGCGCGCGCCAAAGCGATCGTCATTCGCGCCCACCAGAGGATTCGTCCCCTGCAGGTTGATGTGGTCGCGGATCAGGACCAACGCCCCCTGCGAGTAGCTGAGATTGATGCCGCCCGCGGCATTGGTCAGAATGACGGCGCGAACGCCCATGCGTCCGAAGACGCGAATGGGAAACGCAACCTGCTGCGCCGAATATCCCTCGTAGAGGTGAACCCGCCCCTGCATCGCGACCACTGCCACGCTTCCCGCTTTGCCCACAACCATGCGCCCCGCGTGCCCGATCGCCGTCGATTGCGGAAACGAGGGAATCTCGGCATAAGGCACGCGCACGGCGTCGGTGAGCGAGTCGGCGAAGGCGCCGAGTCCGGAACCGAGAACCAGCCCGATGCCGGGGCGCAGGGAAGTCCGCGACTGGATCAGTTGCGCGGCAGCTTCCGCGGAAGTGTATGAGTCGGTCATCCCGTTAGAGGTCGCCATCGGCCAGATATCGCCCGAAACCGTTGCGGTCCAGCCAATCATACAGAAACGTCTGGTAAAGATAAGACGCGACGAGCTCCTCGCCGAGCTCGTGGGTTTCGGTGCAGAGAAAGGGCAGGCGCAGCCCGGTGAGCACGGCCAGCAGGGACTGCGTGATTCGATTCGAGCTTGCGGAGCGATATGGATATTCCGACTTGATTTCGGTGAACGACGTCGTGACTACCAACAGGCTGTGCGGGAGCTCGCTCATCCGCTGCAGGCGCTTGACGAAGACTGCGCGATTGGCGGTGAACGATTGAATCAGGTCGGCAAGGTCTTTGCGCTCAACCGCGCACGTGCCCTCCATTCCCTGGACCGAGTAATCGCCGATGCGGAGGGCGCGGTGCTCGATCTTGGCGAACCATCCTCGGAAGCGGCGGAACGACAGCGGATTCTGCTCGCGCGTATCGACGATGGCGACCGGCAAGGGCGTACGCAGTTGCGTCCCGCCCCTTTCTGCCACGACCGGAAGCGGGGGAGGGGCGACGAGCGCAGGCTGGCCGAACGATTTGTTGGACCAGGCAAGCGGCGATGCGATCAGAGTGCGTTTGCGGGGCATAGCTCAGAATCTCTTTTCAAACGCAGAAAACTCCGCTTCGAGTTTCCACTGCTCGCGGGCGCGTTCGCTTGCGGCCAGGAACTTTGCGCATCCGGCGGAGGGCTTTTCCTTTCCCAGAGAATCCGTAGCGCAGGCAGACACCGGCCGGAACGATCCTCTCGTATCCGACCACAGGCTCCCGCCCGGCAAGAAGCTGTGCTCGAGGCTCTCGCGCGTCATACGCTTCATTTGATCGTACGACAGCCCAAAATCCGTCTCAGCCCGCAGATATTCATGGGTCATATCCGACCGCGCCACGCCCTCATCATCGCTGGACAGCGCGGCCGGCACCCCATATTTCAGGTAAACCGGCAGCGGATGGTCATCCCCGCTGACGTCGAGAATCTCATCATTGGAAGTCAGATTGATCTCCACCAGCACATTGCGCGCGGCCATCTCTTTCAACAATCCGATCGGATCTTTCTCCATCATGACTGAAACACCGTGCCCGATGCGCTCCGCGTGGCCGCGTTTGATCGACGCCTGGATATGAAACGAGAGGTCCTCGGGTTTCACCAGGCCCATCGCCAGTTCGCCGGCATGCAGAGCGATGTGCACCTTGGGATAGACGCCGTGCAGGTAGTTGAGCATGGCCATGTGCTGGCTGAAGTCGCGAACGGGGATGTACCAGTCTTCCGGCATCACGAGATTCAGTCCGACAAAATTCGGATCGGAGGATGCCAGCTCGAATCCGAGCACCATCTCGGCGAAAACCGCAGCGGGCGGCAGGCCGCGCAATGCCTGATAGAGATAGCGAACGGTCACGCCGCATCCCGGCTCTGCCTCTGGCATGCCGCACTTCATCTCTGAGCGGGCGCGGGCTTCGTCGTCGGCCAATTTCTTGCTTGTGGCCGCGGCAATGTCCTTCAGGCCTCCGGCGAGAAGTTGCGCGCGCATTTTAGCGAGATCGTCCGAGGCACCCATCTTCACGCCAAGTTGGGCCGCAGCCATGCCATCCGCGGTGTGCATGAACTCGATGTATTGGACGTGCTCGCGTGCGGCCCGATTCACCACCGTCGCAACCGACTCGGCGACGTGGTTGTCGGCGGCAAGCTCGAACTTGTCGAAGGCCGCGAAAAAGTGGTCGTGACCCGATTCGTCGCCCGGATGCCAGTTGCGCATCGACCATGCGTCGATGATCTGGTTGTAGAGAACCTGGTCGTCATACGCGCAGCGAATGCCGGGTTTGGCCGTGTACTTGTCGCAGGCGTCGCAGGGCGGGGCGATCAGCTGCGAGGTCGTGCGATCGACACAGAGATTGTCGGATGCCGCGAAATCGATGAGGTCTTCGGCATAAATCGCGCCGCTCAGGTGATTGTGCAGGTCGCCGCCCTTGGGCATGTCGTGCAAAAAAGCAATCAGCAGCGAGGGCTGCTTCCGGATGGAATCGAAATGCCGCACCGTTCTCTGCTCGGCAGTTTGCGCCGCAGCCAACGCGGAAACGGCAAGAACGAACACACAACGGCGAAGTGCAGCAGCCCTCAGGCTCACGATCAGGCCTCCAGAGATTCAGGAATGGCATTGTAATTGGTGCTTTGCGTGGCGCCAATGCGTGCAGTGTCTGCTACAGTGTTTCGATATGGCAGAGGTTCTTACCAGATCCAGCCGCAGTTTCGCCAGCGACAATAACGCCGGCGTGCATCCTGAAATCCTCGCCGCTATTGCCCGAGCTAACCAAGGGCACGTCGTCGCTTACGGAGATGATCCTTACACACGTTCCTCGATTGCGAAATTCGAAGAGCATTTCGGCTCTGGCATCGACGTGTTCTTCACTTTTAATGGCACCGGCGCCAACGTTCTCAGTTTGCAGGCGCTTACTCGCCCTTATCATGCCGTTCTCTGCAGCGACTACGCGCATATCTATTGCGACGAGTGCGGGGCTCCCGAAAAACACACGGGCTGCAAGCTGATTCCCCTGCCGCATCAGGATGGCAAAATCAACGTCGAGTCGGTGCGCCACGCTTATCACGGCATCGGCGACCAGCACCATGTGCAGGCACGGGTCATCTCGATCACGCAGTCGACGGAGATGGGAACCGTCTACCAGCCAGACGAAATTCGTGCGCTGGCCGACTTCGCTCATGAGCACGAGATGTTTCTGCACGTCGATGGTGCCCGCATCGCCAACGCCGCCGTCAGCCTCGGCCAGAGCTTGCGCCAGGCTACGCGGGACCTTGGCGTCGACGTGCTTTCGTTCGGGGGGACGAAAAACGGCATTATGGGCGGTGAAGCCGTCGTCTTCTTCGATCGCCGTCTCAGCACGGAGTTTCTTTATCTGCGCAAGCAGGGAATGCAGCTCGCCTCGAAGATGCGCTTTATCGCGGTGCAGTTCGAAGCTCTGCTGACCGGGGACCTCTGGCGCCACAGCGCGGAGCACGCCAACCGCATGGCTCGCTTGCTCGAGGCGGAGTTGCGGCGCATTCCGCAAGTGAAGGTTGTCTGGAAGGTCGAGGCCAACGGCGTCTTCGCCCAGATTCCCCGTCCCAGCATCGAGAAGATCAAAGAGCGCTATTTCTTCTATCCGTGGATCGAAGAAGAATGCATTGTCCGCTGGATGTGCTCGTTCGATACGACCGAGGAAGACGTGAACGATTTCGTGCGCGTCGTCGCCGAAGCCGTCCGGGTGTGATCCGCGTGGCTATTGTCTTTTAGCCTCCGGATGGATAAATTGGCATTCACAGCGGCGCGCGGGTTCCGCATGCCCGCGCAGGAGTGGTCATGAACCGGACGTGGCTCAGCACGTGCATGGGGCTTTTCGGGTTGATGGGCAGCGGTCTTCTGCTGCTCAGTCTGGGTAGTTGTGGGCGCAGTCAGGAACTGGTGTCGATCCAGATTCAACCTGCGGTCGAGACCATCGGGGCGACCAACATTCCGGTCGACCTGGACGCAGGTCAGCAGGTTCAGCTCCGGGCTCTCGGTTCATACATCCATCCACCGGTCACAAAAGACGTTACGAGCCAGGCGACCTGGTCCTCGAATGACACACAGATGTTCACGGTTGACGCGACCGGCGTGCTTACCGCGACCGGGAATGCGTGCGGCAGCACTCTGGTCTCGGCGACGGTAACGACCAACAGCAGCACCGGCGGCATCTCTTCGACGGGCGCGATCGTGACCGGCTACATGACCGCAACGGTGGTCTGCTATCAGGGCACCGGAACCGGGGCCGGACCTGCTCTGACCGTGACCTTCGGTGGAACCGGCGCCGGCACAGTTGCCAGCAATCCGGCAGGACTCAGTTGCGCGAGTTCGGCGGGAGCCTGCGTGGCGCAGTTTCCCACCGGCACAGTCGTCACGCTGACGGCCACGCCAACGGGATCGTCCACGTTCGGAAGCTGGACCGGTTGCGCCTCGTCGCCCAGCACGAACCCTTGCACGGTCGACCTCGAATCGAACACATCCGTTACTGCCACTTTCAACTAAGGCCGCTATTCCTGCTCTTCCAGCAGTTTCCCCAGAGTTGGCTTGTGTTTCTCGGGCTTTTTCTTCTTCTTGGTGACCACCTTCGCGGGGGAGGCGTGCCAATTCGCTCGCGGGCCAGTTCCTTCACCGCGGTCACGGCTTCAAATCGTCTTTTCTTACTCTTGCGGGGCATGCTGGCAGGTCCTTCGCATCCATGTTGCCATAGCTTGTCAGTCGCAAAACTGTAATAATTGTTTCGTCAGCCAAAGCGGAGAACCTCAGGCTCCGCCGCGGAGGTGACGGAAGAAAGAGGCGCGCAGCGATTATGGAAGAGCGCGATTTTTTTGATGAGCGGCAGGAAAAAAAGCCGGCGACTTTGAATTGTCCCCACTGCCATCAATCAGCCGAATATGAGGTCACATGGCTGGTACGAACCAAGAAGCGGCAGCTTCCCGGCCGAGCCGACGAGCGCGACCGCGCCCGTTTCGCCAAAGCGCGTTCGTACATGCTGCGTAAGGACGACATGATGGCCTGCAAGAACATCCGCTGTCGAAAGCGTTTTGAGATTTCCGGAGTGCAGTCGGTCGTCTTTACCGAGTAGCCTCTGGGTTCGATCCTTGCCGGCGCGGATCAATTCTCACATCAGGCCCCTTTCCGGCGCATATTCGGTCTGCAGAATTCCGGGCAATCCCTCCAATCCCACTTTCTTGCCCTCTCGCTCCGCGAATGAAATGAGTTCGCTTTCCTGTTCCGCAGACAACGGACGGCGTTGGTAGCTCGCGACCAGTTCCTCTACACGCTGCCGGGCCCGTTGCAGGATGTCGGGCGGCACGTCCTCCCTGACAGGCAGTCCGCGATCGATGACCGCGGAAGGGAAGTGTTGCTCCTTCCGAAACAGCGTCCGCGTTTCTTTCAGTTTGAGGAAATCGCCGGAGAGCCCGGCTTGGGCAAACATCTCGATCGCGAGCGATTCCGTGCGTGGCTGAATGCCCTCGATCAGGCGCTGCGCCGAGGCAATGGCTTCCGCGTCAATTACCAGCTTTTCGATGCTGTGGCAGGAGAGGAAATCGAGCATGCCCGCGCCAGAAATCATGTTGATTCCGGCCATGGCTCCGAGAGCGGCCGAAGTGGCGCTTTCCATTTCCACTTGGGCGTCGATGACCTTGCCGTCGCCGGCAACCATATATGCGTGCGTCGGCAGGCCGAGATGCTTGCCGACTTCGGCGCAACCGATATCGAGCATGCCGGTTTCGATCGCGCCCATCGGAGTCTTGCCGGTTCTCATGTCGAAAATCGCCGGAGCACCTCCCCAGACGATGGGAGCGCCCGGCTGCGCCAGTTGATGAATGGTGATGCCGCTGATGCATTCGGCGGCGTGCTGCACGATCGAACCGGCCAGCGTGACCGGAGCGGTTGCTCCCGCCAGCGGCATGCTGACGATCTCGGCGGGAACCCCGGCTCGCGCCAGATCCACCAGATTCTGCGAGGCGAATTCCGACCAGTTCAACGGTGGCGATGGGCAGACGTCGAAAATCGCGCGCGGCTGCCGGGAAAGCGCATGGCCGTTTTCGATCGCCAGCAATTCCAGAAGAGTGTGCAAGCTCGTTGCTGAGAACGCTCCGGTAACCACGGGCTTTTCCGAATGCCACAGGACTACAAGCAGGCGGTACCAGTCGCCAATCTCCTGCGGGACGTCGTTGCAGACCATCGCAGTCGACTGCGCCGCCAACTGCGGCAGCATCTCGGCGACCTGCACCAGCCGGACCAGGTCGGCGGACACAGCCGGCCGGGCCTGCTGCGTGGTCAGATCGAGGATATTGAGACACGAAGACCCCGGGTCGAAGTGAACTGCGTCTCCGGCATACTGCACTGCGGGGTTGCCCGCGCGGTCGTAGAGGCAGAACCCGCGAGGAACCAGATCCAGGAGGCGGCGCGCCAGCACCTCGGGGATATGAGCGACGCCATCTTTCACGGTGATCCCGGCATCGCGCAAAAGATCGACCACGCACGGCGCAACCCTTACCCCCGGATCCTCGATCAGTTGAAAGGCTTCCCCGAGAATGCGTTCGATGAGCGGCTGGTCAAGCAGTTGTAGTTTTGGTCTCATACGCGGTCCAGGGTTGACTGCGCTCGTTGTTCCATCATTTGGCGTGCCAGGGCGACCGCGCTGACGGCGTCCTTGGCATAACCGTCGGCGCCGATTTCGTCCGCCCAGCGGCGGGTCACGGGCGCGCCACCGACCATCACTTTTACCTGCGAGCGAAGGCCGGCTTTTTCGAATGCCTCAATCACGCTCCGCTGATTTCGCATGGTGGTGGTCAACAGCGCGGAGACGCCGACGATGTCGGCATTCAGCTCTTGCGCTTTGGCCACGAACTTCTCCCCAGAAACATCAACTCCCAGGTCGTATACGCGGAAGCCATGCGCCGTCAGTAGTGTTCCCACCAGGATCTTTCCGATCTCATGGATGTCGCCCTTGGTCGTGCCGAGAACGACGGTGCCGGCCAGCGGGCGCTCGCTGCCCATTTTTCGCAGCTCCGGATCGAGCACAGCCATGGCTGCACGCATCGCCTCGGCGGAGGCCATCATGTCAGGCAGAAACATCTGCCCGCGCGCAAACTGCTCGCCCACCTCGTGCATGCCGCGAACGTATCCCTGGTTGATTGCGTCGATCGGCGTAATGCCGGCCGAGACAGCCTGGCTGGCGAGATTGGCGGCCGTGTCCGGTGCGCCATCGATAATGCTTTGCCGCATGGCAGAAAAGTGGTCGTCGGCCATATAAAACCCCCGCCATGCTGACAAGAGGCGCAACGGCCAGTCTGTGACGGGAATCACATCTCAATGGCCGGCGTCTTTTTTTAGAGCGTGCTGGGGGGAACGGCAAGGCTTGGCGGGCGGTTGATTCAAGCTGATATGCGATCGGCCATACTCGTTTTCCGTTCGCCGCACGCGCTCATTTATACTGAATGCTTTCCCGTCAGCTCTGCGAAAAGCGGTGGCGAAGGAGCCATTCTTTTGAAAATCCTGGTCTGTCTGAAGCAGGTGCCGCAGAAAGACGCGCCGCTCAAACTGAACGACGCCGGCACCTGGGTTCGCGAAGACGTTTCTTATGAAGTCAACGAGCCGGACGCTTACGCGCTCGAAGAAGCCCTGCGCCAGAAGGAAAAACACACCGGCGAAGTCGTCGTCATCACCAGCGGCCCGGCGCGCGCGCAACAGGTATTACGTGAGGCCCTCGCCAAAGGCGCCGACCGCGCCATCCATCTCGAAGACGAGAAGTTTGTCGGCCTCGATGCGCTCAACACGGCGAAGGTCATCGCCATGGCCATAAAAGACGAAAAATTCGACCTGATTTTTACCGGCCTCCAATCCGACGATTACGGCTATGCCCAAACCGGCGTCATTCTCGCGGAACTGCTCGGCTGGCCGCACGCCACCATCATCATGCAGATCGAAAAAAACGATGCGGGAATCCGCGTAAAGCGCGAACTCGAAGCCGGATACTTCCAGTTCGTCGATATGCCCACCCCAGCCGTGCTCACGATTCAGTCGGGCATCAATAAGTTGCGTTACGCGACCCTGATCGGCATCAAGCAGGCCAAGAACAAGCCGATGCGGAAGGTGATGCTTGCCGAGGTACAGCCCGCCCTCGGCGAGAACCTGCAGAAAATTGAGCGTCTCTACGTTCCGCAAAAAACCAAGCAGACGCAACACATTGAAGGCGCGCCCGCCGAGGTCGCGAAGAAGTTAGTTGACAAGCTGCGCAATGAACTGCGCGTGATTTAGCAGTGAGTCTGGAAGTTGTCATTCCGAGCCAATTGCGAGCTCTCGTTGGCGAGAGCTCGTGCGAGTCGAGGAACTTGCTTTTCTTTATCGGAAATTGCCCTTATGCCTGACTCCATCCTCATCGTCGTTGAACAGCGCGAAGGCAAGCTGAATCGCGTCTCCTGGGAGACCATCACTGCCGGCCAGGCGATCTCCGCGGCCACCGGATGGCCGCTCGAAGCCGCCGTCCTCGGTTCCGGAGTCGCGCCGATCGCCTCCGAGGTTGCCGCCAAGAAACTCGCGAAGGTCTATGCCATCGAGTCTCCGAAGCTCGAGCCCTACACCCCGGACGCGTTTGCTGTCGCGCTGAGACAATTCCTCGGCACGCACCCGCCCAAACTCGTGCTCATGCCGCACACCTATCAGGTTCGCGACTTCATTCCGAAGCTCGTCACCGCGATGGGACGCACCGTCATCAGCGACTCGATCGGCTTCAAACTCGAAGCGGGCAAACCACTGTTCACGCGCCAGATGTTTCAAGGCAAGTTATCCGCCGATGTCAGCTTCAGTGGCGACGCGCCATGGTTCGCGACATTTCAGAACGGCGCTTTTCGGGGAGACCAGGCAGAAGCCGGAACTTCCGCGGCGCCCGTCGAAATTGTGAGCGTCGAAATCCCCGACGCCGTTATCCGCACCAAGCCGCAGCCGCCGTTCAAAGAAGCGAAGCAGGCCGTCGATCTGACCCAAGCTGAAATCATCGTTTCCGTCGGCCGTGGGATCAAGGAGCAGAAGAATATCGATCTCGCCAAACAACTCGCCGACGCGCTCGGCGGCGAAATCGCCGCCTCGCGTCCCATCTGCGATGCGGGCTGGCTACCGATGGACCGCCAGGTCGGCTCCTCCGGCCAGACCGTCGCTCCCAAGCTCTATCTCGCGCTTGGCATCAGCGGCGCTATTCAGCACATCGTTGGCATGAAGGGCGCCAAGTCGATCATCGCCGTCAATAAAGATTCCGAAGCGCCGATCTTTGAAATTGCCGACTACGCTGTTGTCGGCAACCTGTTCGACATCGTCCCGCCGCTGATTGAAGAAGTGAAGAAGGCGAAAGGGTAAATCCTCTGCTACGGATCTGCGCAGATTCTCACGGATCAACTGAGGATCACTCTGTCCGTGTCAATCCGTGGCCTACGCCTTTGAATTCCCGATCGCTGCCGCGGCAATCTGTGCCACGTCCAGCAATTCCGGCGGATTCGCCGAGTTCGCCGCCAGTCCGTCCCTTAGCATCGAATTGCAGAACGGACAGGCCGCCGCCACGACCTTTGCTCCCGTCGCCGCCAGCTCTTGTGCCCGCTCCACGTTGACCCGTTTCCCCGTCTCTTCGCCGAGGAACATCAACCCGCCGCCTCCGCCGCAGCAGAAGCCGCGTTCGCGCGACCGCGGCGGATCGACCACCTTTCCGAATCGCGAGATGACTTCCCGCGGCTGCTCGTATACCCCGCGATACCGGCCCAGGTAGCACGCGTCGTGGAATACCACGCTCTGCCCATCGTCCCCCGCCGGCAGCTTGTCGCGCAGCCGGGCCAGCAACTCCGTGTGATGCTCAATCGCGATATCGGCCCCGTATTCCTTCCAGTCCGTTCCAATCGTGCGCACGCAGTGCGGGCAGATGGAAACCATCTTTTTCCCGTCTGCCCGAGTCACCTTCGCCGCGCGCATCCCCTCCAGATTCTGTTGCGCCAGTTCGCCAAACAGATAGTCATTCCCCAGCCGCCGCACTGGATCTCCCGAGCATTTTTCTTCCCGCAGCACGCCAAAACTCACGCCCGCGTAGCGCAACACCTCCGCCAGCGCCAGAACGATCTTTCGCCCATTCGGGTCGTACGATCCCAGGCAGCCCATCCACAGGCAGTATTCCTGCGAGCCGTCGTAATACGGCAGGTTATTTTTCTCGATGAACTTCTGCCGCTCCGACGCCGCAAATCCCAGCGCGTTGCCGTGCCGCTCCAGCGTCACAAAAAATTCGCCGCCATGCGCGTTATCCCATTTGCCCGTGTTCACCGCGCCGCGCCGCAAGCCCACAATCATCGGCAGATGTTGAATCCCCACCGGGCACTGGAACTCGCACGCCCCGCAGGTCGTGCACTGAAACGCCGCCTCCATCGAAAGATGTTTGCCCAGCAGCAACTCGCCGCTCCTGGGGCCGAATTCGTTCAGGTAATGCCGCGTCCCCAGGATGATTTCCTTGGGATTCAATACCTTCCCCGTATTGTTCGCGGGGCAGTGCTCGGTGCACCGCCCGCACTCCACGCAGGTATACGCCTGCAAACTGGCGATCCGCGTGATGTCCTTTCCCGTGTCGAGGCCAAAATCCTCGTCGCCGACCAGAGGAGGAATCAGGCTGAAACCCGGGCGCTCCAGAAATACGGTCAGCGGGCTGATCACCAGGTGCATGTGCTTTGTCTCAGGGATCACCGGCAGAAAAAACAAGAGCACCGCTGTGTGCGCCCACCAGATCACCAGCGCAGCCGTCGTGCCCTCCATGACAATGAACTGCGCGAGGTAAGTGATCATCAGGGCGAAGATCAGAAATGCGATCAGCCCCGACTCGGGCGATAGCGGCTCCAGCCATTTCGGACGGATCACGAACCGCCGGAACGCCAGCGCTGCAATCGAGATCGCCACCAGCACAGCAAAAACGCCCGCGAACCAGAAATAAAATCGCCCGAATCCCTCCCGCGACAGGAAGCCCAACCCAAATGCCGACGCCAGATGATTGATCGTAACCAGCGCGAACACGCAGAATCCCCAGAAGACGAATGCATGCGCCAGTCCCGGCAGCGGGCGCTGCTCGATCACCAAGCCCTGCGCGCCCACCTCCCACAGCACGCGCCGAAGGCGCGGCCAAATGGGCCGCAACTGGAAATCGGCGTCGGGCTTCGATTCACGGATGATGCGCAGCACGCGCCCAAAGCGGCGCCAGAACAGCCCCACCGACACCATAACGGCGATTATCAGGACGATCCGTCCCGTCCAATTCATGGGAATCTTCTCCGCGCACTTTCTATCAATGGACGAGACAGTCTACCAGCTCGGAAGTTGCGTAGTGGCTCATCCGGACCCGTGCGAGCAAGCCCCCTTTCGTTTTGCCGCGCTCACTCAGGAGCTTGTCATTCCGAGTGCTTTCAGCCGCGAGGAATCTGCTTTTGCCAAGGCTGCCCAGTTCGCCATTGCCCAAAGGAGATTAGTACAATCACTCCCATGCGGCGAACAATCAGTCTCATGACTATCCGATTCAGTTATCTTGCCATCCTGCTCTGTACTTTTCCCGCTTTCGCTCAGCAGCCCGCTCCCGCCCCGCTCACCATTCCCACCACCGGCTTCCCCGGGCTCGATCAGTACCGCGCCTCTCGCATCGCCATGTTCACCGATGACTTCGGGCAGCTCGCGCGCTACCGCGACGCCAACGCTGCCCTGCCTGCGCCGACGGCCGGGGAGAACCGCGTGGTCTTCTTCGGCGACTCCATCACCGATATCTGGAAGCTCGCCGACTCCTTCCCCGGCAAACCGTACATCAATCGCGGAATCGGCGGACAAACCACCCCGCAAATGCTCGTCCGCTTCCGTCAGGACGTGATCGATCTGCAGCCGAAGGTCGTCGTCATTCTCGCCGGTACCAACGACATTGCCGGCAACACCGGTCCCATGCGCAACGAAGATATCGAAGCCAACTTCGCTTCCTTCGCTGAACTCGCCCGCGTCCACGGCATTCACGTCGTCTATTCGTCGCTCCTGCCGGTGCACAACTACACCGATCGCTCCAAGGATTTCTTCGCCCAGCGTCCGCAGTCGCGCATCCTCGCGCTCAACGCCTGGCTCCAGGACTACTGCTCCAAAAACGACCTCATCTATCTCGACTATTTTTCAACGATGGTTGACGATCGCGGCATGATGAAAAAAGATCTCGCCGATGACGGTCTGCATCCCAACGCCGCCGGATTCAAAATCATGGCCCCGCTCGCCGAAGGCGCCATCGAAAAAGCGCTCAAATAGCGCAGTCCAGCAGTCAGCACTCGGCGTTCAGCCAGTACAATGAGAAACAGGTCCGGCAGCAGCCTGACGTTGGCTGAATGCGGGCGGTTGAGCGCTCAATGTTTCTTCACGACAAATTCGGCCGCGCCATCACCGATCTCCGGATCTCCATCACCGACCGCTGCAACTACAAGTGTGTCTACTGCCGCACCGGCAATGAAGGAGCGCTCTACGGAGACCTGCCCTTCTCTGACTATCTCCGTATGGCCCGCGTGTTAGTGGGCATGGGTATCACCAAAGTCCGCCTCACCGGCGGCGAGCCGCTGCTGCGCAACGGCGTCGTCGACTTCGTCCGCGAATTGGGGAAGTTGCGTCCTCAGGGGATGAAGCCGCAATCTTTTGCGAGCGGAGACGGTCGGGCTGAAGCCGCATCTTTTCAAAACTGCGATCCCCTCGACATCGCGCTCACTACCAACGGGCACCTGCTCGCGGATCTCGCCCGCCCGCTCAAGGACGCCGGCCTCACCCGCGTCACCGTTTCTATGGACGCTGTCGATCCCGACCGCTTCGCCCGCATCACCCGCGTCCCAAACGGATACGATCAGGTTCTCGCCGGTATCCGCGCCGCGCGGCGCGCCGGTCTCTGGCCGCTCAAGGTCAACTGCGTCCTCATGCGCGGCTTCAACGAAGACCAGATCATTCCCTTTGGCATGTTCGCCCGGGAAGAGGGCGTCACTGTCCGTTTCATCGAATTCATGCCGCTTGAAGAGGACCGCGTCTGGTCGCCCTCGACTGTGGTTACGCTCGATGAAATCCTGCGCCGCATGGCCGAATACCGGCCGCTGGTTGAAATCCCGCACGCACGCTCCGAAACCGCCCGCCGCTACCGTTTCGACGACGGCATCGGAGAAATCGGCATCATCGCGCCCGTCTCGCATCCGTTCTGCGGACACTGCAGCCGCATCCGCATTACCAGCGACGGCAAAATCCGCACCTGCCTTTTTTCTGTGTGGGATCACGATCTCCACGCCGTCATGCGCCGCGGCGCAACCGACGACGAACTCGCCGAGTTCATCCGCGGCGTCGTGATGAAGAAAGAAGAGCGCCACCATATCGGCGAACCGGACTTCGTTCCAGCGTCTAGGACCATGGTTCACATCGGCGGGTAAGAGCAGATCCTTCGCTTCGCTCAGGATTTCGGCGGCGTGCTCCCGCTTTGCTCACGCGCGCCAATCGCCTCAACTTGGCGGGAACCGCCTCCCGCTGTAAGATTCCCCCGTCATGCGGCCTCTCGCCCAGCAGATTCTCACCTTCCTCGTGCTGGTCTTCGCCTTTTCCAGCCTGCCGTATTTCCTTGTCATCCACAGCGGACATCTGGCAGTTGGCAACGGTATGGTCGTCGCGCTGCTCATGTGGTGCCCGGCCTTCGCTGCCTTCGCCACCTGCGCCATCTTCAAACTCGACTTCTCGACCCTCGGCTGGAACTGGCGTCCGGCACGCTATCCCGCCTTGGGCTACTTCATCCCAGTTCTCTACGCTCTTCCCGTTTACATCGCGACCTGGATCGCCATCCGCGGCTCGTTTGCCTTCCAGACCTTCGCCGCCGAACGTTCTTCCGCTTTCGGATTCCCGGCCTGGCCGAGCACTACCACGCTCTTGCTCGTTATCCCGTGTTACGCCATCGTTGGCGTCATCAGTAGCACTGCCCGCGCCCTCGGCGAAGAGATCGGCTGGCGCGGTTTTCTGCTGCCGCGTCTCGTAGGCCAGTTCGGCTTTACCCTCGGATGTCTCGTCAGCGGCTGCATCTGGGCGGTCTGGCATTATCCCGGACTGCTCTTCGCCGACTACAACGCCGGGACGCAGCCTGCCTTCGCTCTGACCTGCTTCACGCTGATGGTGATTGCCGACAGTTACATCCTTGGCTGGCTGCGCCTCAAGTCGGGCAGCCTGTGGCCTGCCGCCATCCTGCACGCCAGCCACAATCTCTTCATTCAGGCGATCTTCGACCGCATGACCGCGCCCGTGGGCCGCGCCCTCTACATCACCACCGAATTCGGCGCCGGCCTTGTGCTCACCATCGGTGCCCTCGCATTCTATTTCTGGACCCGCCGCGGCGAAGTCGCTCCCGCCACACAAACTTCGTCTGCGAGTAAGATCGCAGCATGACGGTTCGGCAGTTCGTACTACTCGTTGTTTCGTCCGCGTTCTGCTGCAGTGCGGCGCCGGGACAAGGGACCTATCTGGGTTTCGATCGCAATACCTATCCTGGCGACGTGAACCTTGCCGCTCTGCACGAAACATTCGCCTACGCCGGCTATTGGCTGAACAATCCCCCCGGCGAAAGAAGAAATACCTGGACTGGCCATCGCGCCGCGGTCGAGTCCGCCGGCTTCGGGTTCCTCGTCCTCTTCAACGGACGCCTTTACGCCCGGCTGCACTCGGAGACCAACGCTGGGCGTCTCGGCCGTTTCGACGCCAACACCGCAGCCGTCGACGCCCATCGCGAAGGATTTCCTCCGAAAACGATCATCTTTCTCGACCAGGAGCAGGGCGGACGCATGCTCCCGGAGCAGAAGGCCTACATCTATGCCTGGGTCGATGGCATCACGGCCGCCGGATTTCGCGCCGGTATCTATTGTTCCGGGCAGGTCTCGCCCGATGAGCAACACGTTGTCACTGCTGTCGACATTCGCCGATCCGCCGGCTCCCGCGATATCACGTACTGGGCGATCAACGATTCCTGCCCGCCTGCCCCGGGCTGTACCTTCCCGCGCAACCCGCCCGATCCCAAGCAGAGCGGCGTCGCTTTTGCGGAGGTCTGGCAGTTCGCGCAGTCGCCGCAGCGGAAAGATGTCGCTGCCCACTGCTCCAACTACAGCCGGGACGGAAACTGCTATCCGCCCGGGATCGCCCCCAACCTGCAACTCCACGCAGACGTCAATTCTGCTCTTTCGGCAGATCCCTCCGACGGACGAACGCACTAGATTTCTTCCTCTTCCGAGCCGGCGGCGCGAAGCGCCTCATGCCTGGCGACGACTGAGTCGTGCGATCGGTTCGCTTCCGGGCCGGCCCGACGGCTCGCCGGACGAGCTGCCCCTTTGCGCTAGAATAGATTCACGCCCATGGCTGAGCGCACCTTCACTCTCGACGAAGCCCAATCCCTGTTGCCGGTTCTCGAATCGCTGCTGCGCACCGCGATTGCCGGCAAGCAAGTCGTCGAACAATCCGATGCCGAGATGCAGGCCTTGCAGCATCGCATCTTTCTGGCGGGCGGCACGTATGTCGACGTTGTCCCACTGGCGCGGCGCAAGGCGGAGCGCACCCGGGCCGAACAACGGGCGAAAGACGCGTTGGCTGAGATCGACTCCATCGGCGTTCAGGTCAAAGATCTCGAGGTGGGATTGCTCGATTTCCCCTGCGAAGTCGACGGCGGGATCGTTTTGCTCTGCTGGAAGCTCGGCGAGAATGCGATCACCTACTGGCATGGCACCGAGGAAGGTTTCGCCGGACGCAAGCGCATTGACGAGCGGATCACGCGCCGCAAGTCCAACTGACCGCAGTCCCTGCCTCCAGCCCTGCCGGCAGTACGGTCTTCCCTGTATCCCTCCAAACGGGCTGCAACTTTCGATTGTCAAAACACCAATTTCCGGGTGCAACATACGCGAACGTCCAGTGTTAGTAGAAGAGGAACGTAATGCGGCAGCGCGGGCATTTCTGCGTCAGAATGGCTTCATGCGTCGGCCGGTCGGCAATGAAAAGGGGGTCCACGGAATGAAAAGCAATGGAAAAATAGCTCGCTGGGTCATCTTCGCAGTCACAGCGATATCTTTGACCGCCGCTTCCTATGGGCAGATTGCGGTGGGAATCTCGGTCCGTATTGGCCCGCCGGCATTGCCGGTTTACGCGCAGCCCATTTGTCCGGGCCCGGGCTATGTCTGGACGCCCGGCTACTGGGGATGGAACGACGACGGCGGCTACTACTGGGTTCCGGGAACCTGGGTGCTCGCTCCAGTGGGGATGCTCTGGACGCCCGGCTATTGGGGCTGGGCCGGTGGCGTGTATGCCTGGCATGCCGGCTATTGGGGCCCGCACGTCGGATTCTATGGTGGCGTTAATTATGGATTTGGCTACGGCGGGGTGGGCTTCGCCGGCGGCGAATGGCGCGGCGGGGCTTTTTACTACAACCGGTCCGTCACCAACGTGAGCGTCACCAACGTGACCAACGTCTACAGCCGCACAGTCGTGGTCAATGAGAATCACGTTGCCTACAACGGCGGTGAGGGCGGCATCGCGACACGTCCTACGCCGCAGGAGGAAGCTTACGACCACGAGCCGCATTCGGCTCCGCTGGCGGCGCAGACCGAACACGCGCAGCTGGCGAGTCAGAATCGGGCAAACTTCGCCTCCGAGAATCACGGGCGTCCGTCCATCGCGGCTACGGCCCGCCCCGGCGATTTCAGCGGCCATTCTGTCATCGCGGCCCGGTCGGCTGGCGGGGAATACCATGCGCCTGCGATGTCCCCGCGCGAGGCTCGGACGTCTGCCCCGATGAATGAGGGAAACCGGGGTGAAGAATCTCGGCCGTTTACCCCTCCCAATGCAGGCAACTCGGAAAACCGGGGCTCGTCTTATCAGGAGAGAAACAACGCCGGTCAGGAGAGAAACAACGGCGAGAACTCGATGTCGCAGGAAAAACGGAACTCGCCCAGGGAAAATCAGCCGAAGCACAATAACTCGCAGAATTCAAAGCCACATAAGTCCAGCCCGCCAAAGAACAACAAGGGGCGGGAGGACCGGTTCCGCTAGCCGATTGCAGCAAGAAGAAATCGGCCTGGCAGTAGCCAGCGTCCGGCCGGGCGCTGGCTCTCTTTTTTCTCGGGGCCGAGGCTCTGCGCGAATTTGTTCGTTTCGCCGTGTAAGGATTCGTTTCTTCTTCGACGGATTGTTGCAAGGTAGTCGTCGAAGGCCGTTCTAGGGGAGAGCCGCCCGCTAGGCAGGCTCCCAAGCGCTTGACTTCTTCCACGGAGGGTGCGGGGGAACAAGCAGTAGCGGACATGGGTTCGGTTCGGGCGGCGTTGTACCGCAGTGTTAAGTCAGGGCGAATCAGCTCTGCTACAATTTTCGCAATTACGAGCCAGGGGAAACGACCAATGGCGGGCGCTTCCAAGGAGTGGTCACGACAATGTCGAGTACAAAGCAGAGACTCCGCTTAATCGGCGCGTTTGCCGCGCTGGCTGCCTTGGCGTTGGCGGCAAGCTGCCGTGGGTTTTTCGTGCCGGAGCAGTTGGGCTCGATCACTATTTCTCCGTCGACCGCGAACGTGCCGCTGGGCGGCACAACGCAGCTCCAGGCCTTTGGAACCAACACTGACTCGACTTCGGCGGGCAACATTACCGGCAAGGTTTCCTGGAGCAGCAGCAGCGGTGCGGTCGGTGTCAGCAGCAGCGGAGTGCTAAGCGGCAACACCCTTAGCTCGGCGGCGGCTACCATCACTGCGGAATATCAGGGAATCAGCGCGACTTCAACCGCCAACGTATGCGTCGAAAACGGAACCAATTTCACGATCACGTTCAGTCCCACAACGGCGACGATTGGCCAGGCGGAGAGCGCCTACGCCTACGCCGATGTCTCCGGTATCACGGGCCAGGTCGATATTAGTTCCGGCGTCACGTGGTCCTCCAGCAACCCGTCGGTTACAATCACTGCCGGAGACCCCGCCGAGATCGATACGACCAGCCTCACCTCTGCTACCACAGTCACAATTTTTGCCACCTATAGCTGCAACGGGGTGAATAACAACTTTCAGTCTAATTTGACAGTTTCCCAGTAGAAGTTCTGGCGTCCGCGAAAGCCTCCTCACCGGGGTCGCGAAGTGAACCGTGCGTTCGGATTTCGTAACATCGCCCCCCCCGTGAGTTTTGCACAGGTCTCGCTAATAACATCCACGCTGGCTGCCGCCTCCGCGCGGTCAAACGCGCGCACCGTCCCCGGCAGCACACTCCTTAAGGAGATTTCCAATGAAAATCCTGTCTCGGTTTTGCGCTTCCGTTGTGTTTCTCATCGCTGCGGCATGCTTGAACAGCTCGGCTTCCGTTCTGTGTTCCAACGGGCCGACCGGGCCAATCTCGGGTAATGGGACCGGCTGGCAAACTATTTACACGTGCACTTTGCCGGCAAACGCGGTGCCGACAAACCAAAGCGTTAGAGTCACCGCAGCGATCCATGGAACTGGCTCATCTGGGGGGTATCTTCCCGGATTGCGCTCAACGGAGTTGTAGTCGCCGGGGGAACCCTATCCCTGACAACTCAGGGTGGCCAGGAGTACCTAAGCGCAACGATCATGAACACCGGGGCCACAACCGGTTCATACTCCTGCATTGTCCCGGTGGACGACCAAACAGATGAACTCGTGCGCATCATAGGCTACGTCGGGTCAATTACGGGCCTGGACTGGGCCGGCACCCAGACCCTCCAGATACAGACAAATTCTCCAACCACTAACCAAAGCGCAGGTGTCTTGTTCGTCGTCGAGCTAGTCAATTAGCGAGAGGAGAACGCCGTTGCTTCCGCCTATGCTAAGCCCCAGGTGCCCCTCACGACGGGAGACCTGGGGCACCCCCAAATTGAAATGCTCATATGCTTTCCAATCTACGACCACCCGTAACTTGCCAGCGCCCGCGGCTCAAACGATGATCAGAGGTTCCTCCGCCGTCATTGATGCCCGCTGAGCAGCCTTTCCTTCCGATCCATCGGCATCGATGACTGCTGGGAACCGAACAAGGCCGCTCCCATGTCTGACATACGCTGCATCGGCATTGCCACCGGAGGCGGCGACGCACCCGGACTGAATGCTGTCATTCGCGCCGCCACCAAAGCCGCAATTCTCAAATACGGATGGAAAGTCATCGGCATCCCGGATGGGTTCGATGGCCTGATCTGGCCGGAAAAGTCGTTTGAATTGACGCTCGAACGGGTAAGCGGCATTCTGCCGCGCGGAGGCACGATTCTCGGCACCACCAACCGCGGCAATCCCTTCCAATACCGCACCGAAGAGAACGGTCAGGAGGTCGTGCGCGACATCTCTGACCAGGTCATCGCCAATGCCAAAAAGTTGGGGATCGACGCGATCATCACCATCGGGGGCGATGGATCGCAGAAGATCGGTCACGAGCTTTTTCAGAAAGGCATGAGGATCGTGGGCGTGCCCAAGACCATCGACAACGATCTCTCCGCGACGGAATTGACCTTTGGCTTCGATACTGCGCTGCACACCGTCTCTGACGCGATCGACAAGATCCACACCACGGCGGCATCGCATCACCGCGTAATGGTGGTTGAGGTCATGGGCCGCGACTGCGGCTGGATTGCCCTCGCCGGCGGCATTGCGGGGGGCGCTCACATCATCCTGATCCCCGAGATCGGGTTCAGCATTCACAGCGTGTGCGACTCGATCGCACAGCGCGAGAAAGAGGGCAAGGGCTTTACGATTGTGGTCGTCGCCGAAGGCATCAAGTTGCCCCCCGAGCTGAAGCAGATCGCGCATGGCGGGCCCGTCGGCAACCTGATCGGCGACGCCATTGCCCTGATCTCGCACAAAGAGGTGCGGGTGAGCGTGCTGGGGCACATCCAGCGCGGCGGATCGCCTTCGCCTTATGACCGGGTGCTGGCCACGCGTTTTGGCGTCAGTGCAGTCGATCTGATTGCGCAGGGCAGCTTCGGGAAGATGGTGGCGCTGCGCTCCGATTCGATTGTGGCGGTTGACGTCGCCCAGGCCATCGGGCGTCTGAAAGCCGTACAGCCTGATGGTGAACTTGTGCGCACCGCCCGCGCTGTCGGCATCGGTTTCGGCGACTAGAAAAGTCTCTCCGTAAAGACGAAGCGAGGGAACTGGCCGCTCTTTGCCGGAAGGTTCCAGTTCAAATCCCAAGCGCTACCGGCGGCTGTCCTGCCTCTCGCGTGATCTCCGTCACATTCCCAGATTGGGCTCTTATGGGACCATGGTCTTTCCCAACATGGCTCCAACCCTGACCGTCCCTTCGACGACGCCAGCCGAGTTGCAGCGCGAGCGGGACGAACGTCGCGCCGCGCAGCTCGCCATGCGGATGTCGCTGGCGGTAGGCGTCTTAATGCTGGTCGGGAAGACGACCGCTTATTTTATGACGGGTTCAGCGGCGATCCTGTCGGATTTCGCCGAATCGGTAGTGCACGTCGTTGCAGTCGCGTTCGCCGCATTCAGCCTGCGTTTGAGCACCAGGCCGGCAGCACCGAACTTCCTTTACGGCTATGAACGCATCACGTTTTTCTCGGCAGGATTCGAAGGCGCAATGATTATCGCCGCCGCTTTCTGGATTCTGGTGGCGGCGGTGCAGAAATGGCTGGCTGGCCTCCCCTTGGAGCATCTGGGGTCCGGGACGCTGCTTCTGCTGGCAGCGGGCGTCCTCAACGCGTGGCTCGGCTGGTATCTGCTGCAAGTCGGTAAACGTACCCACTCGCTCATCCTCGAAGCTGATGGCAAGCACGTGCTCACCGACAGCCTGACCAGCTTTGGAGTCGTGGCCGGGTTGGGACTGGTTTTACTGACGGGGTGGAAGCCGTTTGATCCCATCATCGCTATCGCGGTGGCGCTGAACATTTTGTGGTCCGGGGGACGTTTGGCGTGGCGCTCAGCGGTGGGGCTGCTTGACTATTCCGATCCACAAACCGGCAGCCGCATTCGCGAAAAGCTCGACGCGCTGTGCGCTGAATTAGGCATGCATTATCACGGAGTACGTTTCCGCACCACCGGGTATCGTCAGCTGATCGAAGTTCACCTGCTGTTTCCCCACGCAACGCCAGTAGGAGAAGCCCACCGTCTGGCTACGATTCTTGAGGAACGCCTGCCGCTGGAGTTGGGCGCACGCGCGGAGGTGATCACCCACCTCGAATCGTTGGAAGATCACGAGGACGTACACTCCACCGAACATTACACGGGAAAGCCTACGTAGAAATCTGCCATCGTTGTTCGCGGATCGGCAACTCGCGGCGCGGAGTCAGTCTTTCATCATCGCGTCGATCGTGGAATAGAGCTGGGTATTGTCGCGAACCTCGATGTAGGGCTTGCTCGGATTCCGGCTGCTCACGATGTAAACCGTGGGAGTGTGATCGAGCTTGATGGCCCGGCCGAGGTCCCGATCGGCGTTCACCTCAGCCGCCAGTTTGCCGGTCGGATCGATGACAAACGGCAGGTCAACTTTGTGGTCCGCAGCGAACTTCTCGGCATAACCGCGCAGATTCTGAGGATTGATCTCCAGTTGGTTCTGGAAGATGTAGTCGCGGAACTCGTTGCCCAGTGCTTTGGAATGGGTGTCGAAATAACGGGCCATCACCGCCGCCTGATAAGACCAATTGTGCATGGGCAGCGGGAAGTCGTGGCGGACGACGGGAATCTTGTAGGTTTTCGACGCTTCTTCCACCAACGGGGCCGTACGGCGGCACATCGGACACTGCAGGTCCTCGAACACGATGATCGCGACTTGCGCCCCCTTGGGCGGTTTTAGAACGGTGTCGGGCGTGTCCTGGGCGAGAGCAATCGTAGGCAGCGCAAAAACAGCTGCCAGAAACATAACGGCGAGAGTGCTGACGACGTTTTTCATGAGTCCCTGAAACATTTTGCGAAACTACCCCACTCTACAAATTAGACGCGCAAGATGGGAGCGAAGCCGCCTCCGCTTTGCGAAGCATCTTTCACAAGGTTTGCTCCTATGGTAACCGAAGCCGGGCGGCGCTGTCAGTGGCACGGTCTTTACGCTGCGGATTGCAGATTCGCAGCCGGGTGCACGGAGCGTAAACCTCGATCAGGCGCCTCACGCGGCTGCGACGCGCTATAAACGCGCTATAGTGGGAGAGTCCTCTTCGTGATCGTGAAACTGCCGGGTTCAGAGCGGGTTCGGTTGGTGCTTGCGGCGTTCTTGTTGGGCGTCCTGGTGTTGATCCCCTCTTGCGGGCGTGGCCGCCACCGCTCTCATGAAGTTGCCTACGTTTCCGCTCCCCAGGCGGCTCTGCGTGACCAAGTCGCTGCGATCTATAACAGGGTAGGAACGGTTAAGAACGGCGAACGCGTGGACGTTCTCGATCGCGATCGGCGATTTGTCCGAGTGCGCACCCAGGGCGGCATTGAGGGCTGGATCGAGCAGCGGTTCCTGGTCGACCAGAAGACCTATGACGCGCTTCAGAAGTTGAGCCAGGACAACCGGGACGATCCCCTACAGGCCCCCGGCATCCTGCGGAACGAAACTAATCTGCATCTCACTCCCGGTCGCGAGACCGAGCATCTTTACCAGCTGACCGCCGGTACGAAGGTGGCCATTCTCAAGCGCGCCACGGCAGAAAAGACAGGGGTGGTCATCGCGGAAAAACCGGGCGGGAAGGGCGCTGCCGGACCCGTCCTCGAGGACTGGTGGCTGGTGCGCGACAACCTGGGCCGCGTGGGCTGGGTGCTGGCGCGGATGGTGGACGTTGACGTCCCCCTTGACGTCGCGCAATACGCCGAGGGACAGCGGTTCGTCGCCTTTTTCGTGCTGGATGAAGTCTCCGATACCGAACAGGGCGTCACCAAAAGCGTTCCGCAATACCTGTGCATCCTGACTTCGCCGCACGACGGATTGCCCTACGACTTCGACCAGGTGCGGGTTTTCACCTGGAACACAAAACGCCACCGCTACGAGACGGCGTACCGCGAACATGGGCTCAACGGAGTTCTGCCGGTTACAGTGACAAAGGAAAGCTTCGATAAAGAGGGAGTCTTACCGGTTTTTATCCTTCGAGTGAAGGACGACGCAGGAAACATCACGGAGCGAAAATACAAGCTGAACACACCCATTGTGCGCCGGGTGCTGGCACCGGGCGAAATGCCGGCGAAACCGATCCGCCGGAGACGTTGAAACATAACACTGCTCGAAGCCGAAAAACTAGTTCCCAAAAGCGCGCAAAACGAGCCGACTCTCCCAAATACCATATTGCCAACGCGACAATTATACTGATTTGCGTATTGACGCCTGACGATGCCTGACTAAGATGCTGAAAACAATCAATTTGTTGGGCATCTGTTTTGGATTGTGAGTTGCAGAATCGTAATGTTCGCTTCTTGTTAGCCGTGGTGCGTCGGATTTCCCAGGAAAAGAGTTGACATTGCGGTCTATCAGAGTGGCTGGTCTTCCAAAACCTAAGTCTTCCAGCGAGCAGGAGAAAACAATCATGAAACAAAGTGTGCGAAGTGTCGGATTCATATTTGCGCTCTTGAGTCTGTTGGCGTTGAGCGCGGTCATGGCCTTCGGGCAGGCCATCGACGGCAACGTCGTAGGAACGGTGGTCGACTCCAGCGGTGCTGCTGTGGTCGGTGCCGACGTCACCGCTACCAACGTTGCGACCAACGTGGTTGCTACCACGAAGACCAACGGCACGGGTGAGTATCGTTTCAACCATCTGCCGGTGGGCACGTACCGGATCAACGTGAAAATGACCGGGTTCAAGTCGGTGACCGAGCAGGTGGACGTTCAGTTGAACCTGACCGCCACCCGCAACCTGACGTTGCAGCCGGGCGCAGCGACGGAAACCATCGAAGTTTCCGGGACTCCGCCGGCGATCGACACCACGACGAGCCAGTTGCAGAACACCTATGAGAACCAGTTGTTGCAGGATCTGCCGACGGCCACCACCGGAACCGGCGTATTGAACGCTTCGCTGCTGGATGCCGGCGTGGGCAGCACGGGCGGCCTGGGCGCAGGCGCCGGTCCGTCAGTGGGCGGGCAGCGTCCGCGTGAGAACAACTTCACGATTGAAGGCACGGACAATAACGACAAGGGCGTGACCGGCCCACTGGTCTATGTTCCGAATGACGCGGTGGCGAACTTCACCGTCATCGAGAACCAGTTCAGCCCCGAGTTCGGACACTCGGCCGGCGGCCAGTTCAATCAGGTCATCATGAGCGGCACCAACACGATCCACGGCCGCGTGTATGAGTACTTTAAGAACCGCAATCTGGATGCGCTCGATCAGGAATTCGCGAACCAGGGTGTTTTCACCAATCCCCGTTATGACAACAACCGGTTTGGCGGGCAGGTCGGCGGCGCAATCATTAAGAACAAGTGGTTCTACTTCGTGAACTTCGAGTACAACCCCATCGGCGAAGCCGCTACTCCGAGTTCTGCGGCACTGGCGCCGACAGCAGCTGGCTGGACGCAGCTCCTCGGCATTGGTGACCCAACGATCTCAGCCAACAATGCCAATGGCTTTGCCCAATATGCTACAGGGACGGTAGCGGCATCGAACCTGACCAGCGGGCAGGATCCGCTCTGCACTTCGATTGCTGCGGTCCCAAATACCGTGGTCGTGCAGAACTACTCAACGACGGTCACCTGCACTGCGACGGCTACTCAGGTTCCGACCCCGAACTTTATTCCGGTCCAGATTGTTCCCATCGTGGCGCCGGCCTATACCAACAACCGGGCGCTGGTTACCTCGATGGACTACGACATGAGCGATCGCGATCAGATTCGCGGCCGCTACATCTATAACAAGACCGCAACCATCGATACGGGCGCTGAACTGCCCATCTTCTATACGCCGCTGACCGAGCCCTATCATCTCGTCACCCTGGGTGAATACCACACCTTCTCGCCCAGCATCGGGAACGAGTTCCGCGTGGGCTTCAACCGCACGGGATTTAATCTCACGGTGCCGGCGGGATCGCTGGGAACGTTCGAAAATCTCGATGCCTTCCCGAACTTGACCATCGATGAACTTGGAAGCATCAACGTCGGACCGGATCCGAATGCTCCCCAGTATGAAACCGAGAATACGTACCAGCTGGAAGATAACTTGTCCATAGTCAAGGGGAACCACACATTGAAGTTCGGCGCCGACCTGCGGAAGCAGATCGATCCGCAGAAATTCATCCAGCGCTCCCGTGGCGATTACGAATGGACCGACCTCGACTCATTCGTCCATGACCAGGTTCCCAGTTTCGGCCAGCGGAGCTTTGGCTCGGTGGGCTACTCGGGCGACGACAAGATGTATGGGTGGTACGTCAACGACATCTGGAAGATTCGTCCGAATGTGAGCTTGAATCTCGGCGTTCGCTACGAGTATCTGACGGTGCCGTTCGGATGGACGCAGCAGAGTCTGAACGCGGTTGCCGATGATCCGGGATTGATTACGTTCGGATCGCCGCAGGCACCCAAGCATGATTTCATGCCGCGGATCGGCATCGCCTATTCGCCGGGGACCAGCGGCAACACCTCGATCCGCGCTGGGTTCAGCATGGGCTACGACGTGCTCTACGACAACATCGGCACGCTGTCCCGTCCGCCGCAGATCGGTTCGACGGCCAACTGCCCGAGCTCTGTTTGCCAGAACCCGTTCCTCGAAAACGGAGGTATCCCGCCCGAGCAGTCGAGCGGCATCACCACTTTGGACCAAGCCGATGCCCGGGCGAACACTTCTTCGTACCTCCCGGTCAACGTGAAGTACCCGTACGCTGAGTCCTGGAGCGTGGGTGTTCAGCATGTGTTCAAGGAGTACACGGCCGAAGTGCGGTATGTCGGATCCCGCGGCGTGCATCTCCCGTTGCAGGACATTCTGAACTTCTACTCGTACGTAACGCCGACTAACTCCTTGCCCACGTATCTGAGCGCGCCGACGCAGGCTCAGCTTGATGCCCTTCCGCTCACTCTGGACGGTCCGGGCGGGCTGCTGGATCAAAGCTACAATTGCGTTACGACCTGCTATGTGGGTGAGCCGTGGCTCGACGCTGGGTTCTACTCGCCAATCACCTCCTTCGAGCCGTGGGGTTCGTCGAACTACAGCGGCTTGCAGACGGAGGTACAGCGCCGGCTGACCAACGGACTGCAGTTCCAAGCGGCCTGGACCTGGAGCCACACCATCGACAACAGCACGGCCGACTTCCACTCGACCGATATCACTCCGCGGCGGCCGCAGGACTTCCACAACCTGGCTGCCGAGCGCGGCAACTCGCTGCTCGATCATGCTCACCGCATCACACTTGAGATGAGCTACGACGTGCCGTGGTTCGCCCATGACTCGAACTGGTTCCGCAAGAACCTGCTCGGCAACTACCAGTTCATCCCGATCTACACGTGGGAATCGGGCCAGTGGGGGACGGTGCAGAGCGCGGACGACGCGAACCTGAATGCCGACTCGGCTCCGGATCGTGCGATCCTCAATCCTGCCGGCGTAAAGGGAACGGGCAGCGATGTGACCCCTCTGACCAACACTGCGGGCTACACAGTGGCCTACCTGGCAGACAACCCGAATGCGCAATACATCACCGCCAGCTACGGGGCTTATGCTACGTCAAGCCGCAGCAACCTGCAGACGCCTCCGATCAACAACTTCGACATTTCCGCCGCCAAGCACTTCAAGTTCGGCGAGCGGTATACCGTCGATTTCATGGCGCAGGCGTTCAACCTGTTCAACCATCCGCAATTCGTGACCGGCTATATCAACGACGTCGCGAGTCTGGGTGTAACTGGGGCGGCCCGGAACAACTTCATCCCGGCCAGCACAATCTTTAACACCCCGCGGCAGAACTTCTCCAGCAGCCCGCGCACCATGCAGCTGGCATTGAAGTTCAGCTTCTAGAAGAGAAGCCGGAAAGAAAACTCAAGGGAAGCTCGGAATTCGAGCTTCCCTTTTTCTTTTTTTTATCACTTCTATTTTCCGAGAATGACGTAGTGCGAGCTGGCGGCCATGAAGAACAGCAGGGGCACAGAAAGGAAGAAGTTGGTCCGGGAGGCCAGGAAGGCCTGACGGGCCAGAGCGGCCGCATTGGCGGGAGGAGTTCCGGCGAGGGTGCCGCGAATGACTTTCTTGTTATTCGGCCAGATGATGCCCCACACATTGAACAGCATCACGATGCCGAATCCGCCGCCGACGCCGATGCACAGCACGTGATTGTCATCCTGGCCCACCGGAGTGTAGTTCACGAACAGCCAACCGGCGGCGATGCACAGGATGGTCGTGATTGTGCCCAAGACGTAGCCGCTGGGCGTCATTTTCTTGATCACGAGGAAGAGCAGGAAAAAGACCGCGATCCAGAGCAGCAGAAAAAATGCGATGGTGCTCAATGGGCTGATGCCCTGGCGCTTGGCATCGGGGCCAACCATGAACTCGCCCCAATACCAGAAGCCGACGAAGACCGTCAGCAACGCGCTCCAGCGAAACCAGTTCAGCGCCGGCAGTGTGAGATTTTGAAAAATCTTCGGCTTCATGGGCGCATCAACTTGCTTCATGAAGGGAACGTTAATCAGGTTGAAAAAATAGAGCAGGCCAACCCAGGTGATTCCGGCCAGAAAGTGGAACCAGCGCAGGATCAGTTGGGTTGCTTCGGCGCCAGTGTGAGTGGGCATGACCAGTGCCAATGCGGGAGACAGACAAGGCTGCATAGAATTCCTCCGCCAATTTCGAAAGGGTTGTGGTGGTCCGAGCATCCTGAGACGGAAGGATTCGGCCGGGACCGGGAGAATCGAGCCGAAAAGAGCCTCGCCGGCGATCCGAATTCTCGAGTGCGGCGGCGAGGTCGTGGAAAGTCTGCGCTCCGGCCGGCGGGCTTGTCAACCGCAGGTGAAAGCGCCAAAGTTCCGGTTGAAAAGCGGCCGGGATCGCCGTATCGTACTCACATCTGTCCGCGCCGCCAGCGCGGACCTTGCGGAATGTGCGCCTACTTCCGGCGGGGAATTGCCCCGCTGTTCCTGAAGCGGCGGGAAGTTTCAGGAACGAGCCGTTGCGCTACACTGGCCAGCAGGAAGAGTCGACGTGGCAGGTGGTCCGGAGTTTCGATACCGGAGTTTCGATACCAAGGAGATCGGCTATGGACAGCAACAAGCCGGCGCAGAACATTCAGGATTCCTTCCTCAACACGGCCCGCAAAGAGAGAGCGAGCATCACCATCTATCTGCTCAGCGGAGTGAAGCTGACGGGCCGCATTCGCTCTTTTGACAAGTACTCCGTGGTACTGGAGGCAAACGGTCAGGAGCAACTCATCTTCAAGCATGCCATCTCGACCGTCGTGATGGGACGAGTGGCGCCGGTACACGCAGCGCACGCGAACCACATGGATAAGGCCGCGACGAGCGCAAACAATGCCTCGGCAACGGCGACCGCGGCGACTGCGTCCGGGACAGAAGGATAGGCGTTTTCCGCTTGGGAAGTTTTCACTCCAAGAAATTCCGCGATCTCACGCGCGCCCGCCGAGGTGTGGCTGCCGGGGATGATCCTGACCATCCGGGGCAGGAGCGCGCCTTTCTGGTCGGAGTCGAGGTTCGATCCCGCCGTCGCAGCCACGCGGCAGGAACGGTCACGGCGCAGGCAGCCGCAGCCCGGGACGCAGCGGTCGGCAAGCCGGAGAAGTCCGCAGCAAGCTCCAACGGCAGGCCTGACGTGCCTGAATTCGATGCCGAGGAATCGTTGGCTGAGCTGCGCACGCTGGCTGAGAGCGCGGGAGCGCAAATCGCGGGCGAGATCCTGCAACGAAGAGACCGGCTTGATCCCGCTACGCTGATCGGAGCCGGGAAGTTGGAGGAAATTGCCGGCGCCGCAGCTTCGGTGAACGCCGATTTGCTTCTGTTCGATCACGATCTGAGCCCTTCGCAGCAGCGGAACATCGAGAAAAGCGTTCACCGAAGGGTGATCGACCGGACGCAGCTGATCCTCGATATTTTTGCGCGACACGCGCGAACCCGCGAAGGCCAGCTGCAGGTCGAACTGGCACAACTGCAATACATGCTGCCCCGGCTTGCCGGCAGAGGAGTGGAAATGTCGCAGTTGGGGGGCGGCATCGGCACGCGCGGTCCGGGTGAAACGCAGCTGGAGACCGACCGGCGGAAGATCTACCGCCGCATTCGTCATGTGCAGGAGCAGCTCGAGAATGTGCGCCGGATTCGGGCTCAGCAGCGGCACAGGCGGGAGTCCGCTCCAGTCGCGACCGTGGCGTTGGTCGGTTATACGAATGCGGGAAAGTCGACACTGTTCAATGCACTCACGCGGGCGGGAGTATTGTCGTCGCCGAAGATGTTCGCGACGCTCGATCCCACGATTCGCGCCGTCGAACTGCCTTCTAAACGCAAGGTGCTGCTCTCCGACACGGTCGGATTCATTCGCAATCTGCCGCACACGCTGGTGTCGGCGTTTCGCGCGACCCTCGAAGAGGTACAGCGGGCGTCGCTGATCCTGCACGTGTCGGATGCCAGCAGCCGGCTCTCCGCCGAGCAGGACGCGCAGGTGGAAATCGTTCTGCGGGAACTCGAAGCGGAGAAGAAGCCGCGCCTGCGCGTGATGAACAAAGTTGACTTGCTCGACCAGGAAGTGGCAGAAGGCCTGCTCGCGAACCGCAAAGGCGATACCGTCTATGTTTCTGCCGTTGAAAAAACAGGGCTCGATCATCTGCTGGAGCGTATTGACGCAATGATCGAAGAGGACCGCGTGGAGCGAGTCCGTTTACTGGTGCCTCAGGCGGAGGGGAAGACACTGGCGCTCCTCGAAGCCCAGTCCCGCATTTATTCGCGAGAGTATAAGAATGGAGCCGTGGAATTCGAGGCGGAGGCTCCACAGTCGGTGGTGCGAAAAGTGAAGGAGTTTCTGGTGAGTTAGCCAACTCTCACATTTCTGGGAATCTAATTTAAATGGGCCGGCAACCAAGAAGCGGTGACATTCCTTGGCTATCGGCCCATTCGATCCTGAATTGGATCGGAGGTGATACCCCTATGCTAATCCTGTTCGGGACGAAGTCAAGAAATATGTGCAGAAATCTGCAGAAACGGAGGTCGCGCAGGGACTAAGTCCCTTTATTTCTGTCAGACTGGCTGGGATCGAAAGGTCGTAGGACGGCGTTTCGTGGGCTTGTCCCAGATGCGGAATCGGCGACGGCGCCGGGTCCCTTTGCGTTGACATAAACTCCTTGGGACGTTAGACTTAACAGTTTTCAAAGCCCTCATTTTCCGGTCTACATCCGCACCACATGGATCAGACGCTGCAACAACTAGGGGAATTACTGCTCGGAGCGGTGCCCACAGTAGTCCTCATGGCCTTGCTCTACGCTCTCTACAGCGTCATCGTGCACAAGCCTCTGCAAAAAGTGCTCAAGGAGCGTCATAGCAAGACCGAGGGTGCGGTAGAGAAGTCGCGGGCGGATATCGCGGCGGCCGAGGCCCGCACTTCGGAATACGAGCAGCGCATGCGCGAGGCCCGGGCGTCGGTGTTTCGGGAGCAGGAGGCGCGGCGCCAGGCGGCGCTGCAGTCGCGCACGCATGCCGTCAATGAGGCTCGGGTCAGGGCCCAGGAACGCGTGACGGCCGCGAAACAAGACATCGAATCAGATCGGATGAACGCTCAGGAGGGTCTGCAGGCGGAAGCTGCAACCCTTGCGCAGGAGATCGTGCGGCGGGTGCTCGAACCGGCGCAGGCGGGACGGTAGTTCAGCGATCGCAAGAATAATAATTGACTGGTCGCAGCGGATGACTTCAGCGAAAAAAATCCTGTCGCCGTGGTTGCTGGTGCTGCTGCTAGTGGGCAGTGTCGGCCTGGCATTGCTGCGCGCCCAGGAGAAGTCCGCTGCCTCACAGCGGCAAGCCAGCAATGAACCGCAGAATCCCGGAGGGCCGGGACGCCGTCTGGCACACGAAAGTCTGGAAGCCGCGGGGGAAGAGAAGGACGAGACTGCCGAGTTCAAGCAATCGGCATCGGTGCGGCTCATCGCTCGCCTGACCGGCCTGAAGAATCTGCAGCAAGCCTACTGGCTGAGCGTTGTCCTGAACTTCGCGGTGATCGTGTGGCTGATTGTCTGGGCGGGCAACAAATACTTACCGAAAGTATTTCGCGACCGGACGGCAGCCATCCAAAAAGCCATGCTGGAGGCGCAGAAGGCCGGCGAAGAAGCCCGCGGCAAACTGACGGAGATTGCATCCCGTCTCGACAAGCTCGATAGCGAGATCGCTATCATACGCGATGCGGCGGAAAAAGAAGCGGCCGCCGAGGCCAGCCGGATTCGGGCTGCCGCGGAGGAAGATGCGCGCAAGATCGTTGCCTCGGCGGAACAAGAGATCGCTGCCGCGGCCAAAGCGGCACGCCGTCAGTTGACGGCTCATGCTGCGGATCTCGCGGTTGGACTCGCCCAGAGACAGATTCGGGTCGACGCTGCTACCGACCAGGCGCTGGTTCGCAGTTTCGCCGCAGAACTGGGGGCGGTCACCGACAATGGCTCGGACGCGGGACGAAAGGGAGGCAGCTAGACAGTGGCTTCCGTCGCCAGCACGTACGCCCGGGCATTCGCCGATGTCGTGCTCGAGGAGCGTTTGGACGTGAAGCGCGCGGTGGAAGGGCTTCGCGCCATCGCAGACCTGTTCGAGCAGAGCACCGAGCTGCGGCGTGTATGGGAGAATCCCGCGGTTCCCGCAGAACAGAAACGCGGACTGCTGGATGCCATTGTGCGGCGGGAAGGAATCGAGAAGCCGGTACGAAATCTGGTGGCAGTATTGATCGATCACCGGCGTGTGCAGTTTCTGCCCAGAGTTGCCGAACAACTCTCCAAGGAACTGGATGCACGGCTGGGATTTGCCGAGGCGCAGGTCTCCAGCGCCCGCCAGCTCGGCGATGCGGAAAAGCGGGTGCTTGAGGCGCAGATTGAAAAAACCACCGGGAAGAAAGTGCGAGCGCGCTACGAGTTGGACGCTTCCCTCCTGGGTGGTGCGGTGGTGCGCGTCGGCAGCACGATCTATGACGGTTCAGTGAAGGGGCGATTGGAGAAGATCAAAGAGGTGCTAAGCTCCTAGACTTTGTTGGAACCATGTCCGTTCCGGCTGGCAGCCGGCAGCCTGGGTAGGGCGAAGAGCTGATCTTATGGCGCAAATCAAAGCAGACGAAATCACAAAGCTGATCCGCGAGCAGATCGAGAACTACGAGTCCTCGATTTCCGTGGACGAGACAGGCACCGTCATCACGCTGGGTGACGGCATCGCGCGTGTGTATGGCCTCGACAAGGTCATGGCCGGCGAACTGCTGTCCTTCCCGCACGGGGTGGCCGGCATCGCCATGAACCTGGAAGAAGATCAGGTTGGCGTGGTGCTTCTCGGCGAATACACGGAAATCAAAGAGGGCGATGAGGTCAAACGGACCGGCCGAATCATGAGCGTGCCCGTCGGCGACGCACTGATCGGGCGCGTGGTCAACTCGCTCGGCCAGCCGATCGACGATAAGGGTCCAATCGCGACCGACAGGTTCATTCCTTTGGAGCGGTTGGCGCCGGGCGTTATTGACCGTCAGCCTGTGCGCGAGCCGATGGCGACGGGGCTCAAAGCGATCGACAGCATGATTCCGATCGGCCGCGGCCAGCGCGAGCTGATCATCGGCGACCGCCAGACGGGAAAAACCGCTGTTGCCCTCGACACCATCATCAACAGCAAGGGCAACGATCTTATCTGCATCTACAACGCGGTTGGACAGAAACGGTCGTCGATTGCGCAAGTCGTCAAGATTCTCGAAGACGCCGGCGCCATGGAGTACACCATCGTGGTTGCCGCCTCGGCGTCCGAGCCAGCTCCCATGCAGTACATCGCTCCCTATGCTGCCTGCGCCATGGGCGAGTACTTTCGCGACAGCAAGCGCCATGCGCTGGTTATCTACGACGATCTTTCGAAGCATGCAGCCTCGTATCGCGAAATCTCGCTGCTGCTGAGGCGTCCTCCGGGACGCGAGGCATACCCGGGAGACGTCTTCTACTTGCACTCGCGCCTGCTCGAACGCGCAGCCAAGCTGAGCGATAAGAATGGCGGCGGATCGCTGACCGCCCTGCCGATCATCGAAACCCAGGCCGGCGACGTCTCCGCATATATTCCGACCAACGTCATCTCGATTACCGACGGGCAGATTTATCTGGAAACTGATCTCTTCAACCAGGGTGTGCGGCCCGCCGTCAACGTTGGATTGTCGGTGAGCCGCGTGGGCGGCAGCGCGCAGATTAAAGCCATGCGGCAAGTCGCGGGAACCCTCAAGCTGGAGCTGGCACAGTACCGCGAGTTGGCCGCGTTTGCACAGTTTGGCAGCGATCTCGATAAGGCCACGCTCGCCCAGTTGAATCGTGGGCAAAGGTTGGTCGAACTGCTCAAGCAGAGCCAGTTCTCTCCGCTTCCATTCTCGAAGCAGATTCTGATCATCATGGCCGGTACCGGAGGATTCCTCGACGACATGCCAGTGGATCAGGTCCGCGACTTTGAGAAAGAACTGTACAAGTTTGTCGATGCAACCAATCCGGGCCTGCTGCGCATGATCATGGAGAAGAAAATTCTCGACGATGCTCTGAAGGCGCAGTTGCAGGATGTGATCAAGGAAGCGAAACAGCAGTTCGTCGCGCAGAGAGAAGCGGTAGCCAAATAGCGTAGAGACGTAGCTGGCTACGTTTCTCAAAAAGATGCCAAACATTCTCGACATCCGCCGGCGCATTCGCAGCGTGATTAACACGCGGCAGATCACCAAGGCCATGAAAATGGTCTCAGCGGCGAAGCTGCGCCGGGCGCAGGAGCGCGCGCTGGCTGCCCGTCCCTACGCGCAGATGCTCACCAGCGTGTTGAAGTCGTTGGTATCGCGAGCGGAGATTTACGATCCCGAAACCGGCGAGCCGAAACATCCACTGCTGGCGCAGCGGGAAGAGAAGAGTATCTTGCTGATCGTCGTGACTGGCGACAAGGGATTGGCCGGCTCTTTCAACGCAAATGTTCTGAAGGCGACGGCGCGCTTCCTGGAATCGAAGGCGGACCGGGAGATCGACGTCGAGGCCATCGGCCGCAAGGGGCGGGACTTCTTGCGCAGGCGTTATCCGGCCGCCAAGGTGCAAACGCGCAGCCTGACTGAACTCGAAGAGTCGGTGGAATCCGAAGTCCCTGCAGCGGAACGTGCCGGAAGGATTCAGATCACCGGCGAACACATCGGGATCCTGGGCAAGGCGGGATTCGCGCAGGCCGCAGCGCTGGCGGAAAATGTGATCCGGCGCTACTGCCGGGAAGAAATCGACGCCGTTTACGTCGTCTTCAACGAGTTCAAGTCGGTGATCGCGCAGCGGCTGATCGTTGAGCAGATTCTTCCCATCGAGGAAATTGGCGAGCAGACGGTGAGGCTGGCCGAAGAGCTGACCGAAGAAGAAAAGAAAAAAGCGAAAGAAGCTGCGGTCAGCGCGGGTGTGGGCATGCGCGCTACAGAAGGCGCGGGAGAAGGCACATCGCAATTCGGCACGGCGCAGGTGGACTACCTCTATGAGCAACCGCCGCAGGATCTGTTCCGCGCGTTGCTGCCGAAATATGTGAGCATCCAGATTTTCCGGGCATTGCTTGAGTCGGTGGCCGCCGAACATGCTGCCCGCATGACGGCGATGGATTCGGCGACGAACAATGCCACCGACATGATCGATTCTTTGACCCTGGCGATGAACCGGGCCAGACAGGCGAAGATCACCAAGGAGATCATCGAGATCGTCAGCGGCGCCGCCGCGATGTGATCGCGCCTGGCGGGGATGAGCGAAGCGAAGAATCTGAACAGTCAGCGCTGGGCCCTCGGCATTCAGCCGTCGAGAAGCAGTGGATGTCTGAGGGGAGTTGGAAACTGAACGCTGAATGCTTGAGCGAGGAGCTAGCAGCCAATAGCTAGAAGCTATCTATGCCAGAAAACGTAGGACACGTCATACAAATTGCGGGCCCGGCGGTGGACGTGCAGTTCGCCGAAGGATCGCTGCCGCCGATTTACGAAGCCGTCAAGGTCGTGAGCGACGGCTTCACTGTGCCGGCTCCCATCAACGTGATTCTGGAAGTCCAGCAGCACCTCGGCGAGGGTCGCGTGCGCTGCGTGGCTATGGAGCCGACCGACGGCATGGTTCGCGGCATGAAGGCCATCGATCAGGGGGGGCCGATTTCCGTACCCGTTGGCCGCGGCACGCTGGGACGCGTGATGAATGTGATCGGCGAGCCCGTCGATCAGCTCGGCCCCATCGACTATAAGGAGAGGCTGCCGATCCACCGCCTGGCCCCGGCTTTCGACGAACAGGCGACGACTGCGGAAATGTTCGAGACCGGAGTCAAGGTCATCGATCTGATCCAGCCGTTTCTGAAGGGCGGCAAAATCGGATTGTTCGGCGGCGCCGGGGTGGGCAAAACCGTCGTCATCATGGAACTCATCAACAACGTCGCTAAGCAGCACGGCGGCTATTCGGTCTTTGCCGGTGTTGGTGAGCGCACGCGCGAGGGCAATGACCTCTGGCTGGAAATGTCGGAGTCGGGGGTAATCAAGCCGGGAAAGCCGGCGGAATCGAAGGCGGCTCTGATTTATGGACAGATGACCGAGCCCCCGGGCGCGCGCCTTCGCGTGGCGCTGACTGGACTGACCGTCGCGGAATACTTCCGCGATGCCGAAGGCGCCGACACACTGCTGTTCATCGACAACATCTTCCGCTTTACACAGGCAGGTTCAGAAGTTTCGGCGCTGCTCGGCCGCATGCCCAGCGCCGTGGGGTATCAGCCCAATCTCGCCACCGAAATGGGCGAGTTGCAGGAGCGTATCACGTCGACCAAAAAAGGCTCCGTCACGTCGGTGCAGGCGATTTACGTTCCGGCCGACGATCTGACCGATCCCGCTCCGGCGACGACCTTTGCCCACCTCGACGCGACCACCGTGCTTTCGCGCGCCTTGACCGAGATCGGAATTTATCCCGCCGTCGATCCGCTGGCTTCCACCTCGCGCATTCTCGATCCGCGCATCGTGGGCCAGGAACATTACGACGTCGCGCAATCCGTGAAGAAGACGCTGCAGACCTACAAAGACCTGCAGGACATCATCGCTATTCTGGGTATCGACGAGTTGAGCGAAGATCAGAAGCTCACGGTTGCGCGCGCGCGCAAAATTCAACGCTTCCTCTCGCAGCCCTTCCATGTGGCCGAGCAGTTCACGGGCGCGAAGGGAAAGTACGTCAAGATTGCCGATACCGTCAAAGGGTTCAAGGCAATCGTGGAAGGGAAGTACGACGACATTCCCGAGCAGGCGTTTTATATGAAGGGCCCGATCGAGGAAGTGCTCGAAGCTGCCGCAAAGATGAAAGCGGCGGCATAAGACGTACTTCAGACTTCGGACCTCGGGCGTTCGCAACTCGACGCGATGTGCCGAGGTCCGAGGGCTGAAGTCTGACGCCCGGTTTTTGAATGGCAGACACTTTCCAACTCGAGATCGTCACGCCGGAAAAGAAAGTCGTGGAAACGGCGGCCGAAGAGGTGCAGATTCCCGGCAAGAATGGATACCTGGGTATTCTCCCTGGGCACGCTCCGCTGATTGCCGAGCTGGCAGTCGGGGAGATTACTTATCGTGAAAATTCGGCCGAGCAGCGGCTTGCCGTGGCCTGGGGATTCGCAGAGGTATTGCCCGATAAAGTGACGATTCTGGCCGAGACTGCCGAGAAACCCTCCGACATCGACATAGACCGCGCGCGGAAAGCCAAGCAGCGCGCCGAACAGCGGCTGAGCAGCGGCGATTCCACCGTCGACGTGCAGCGCGCCCTCGATGCGCTGCATCGAGCCGAGACGCGGCTTGAGGTGGCCAGCAAAAATCCTTCCTAACGTCCCCTACGGCACGTTTACTTTCTCGTGATTCTCCGCGGGAACATACTTCACTGCCGCGGTGCGCTCCAGCTTGTCCCAGGCGAATTTGCGACCTTCCAACGCGCGCTTGAGCGTCTTGAATAAAACTACCGAAAACAGCTGCCGGTAGGCGAAGCGCTGCAGCCAGACCTGGCTGAGCAGCCACGCATCCTCCTTGTCGTCAGGACGGCGCCGCTCCAGGGCAAACGCGATCGCTGACGCCAGGAAATCAATCACCAGGAAGGCGAAGAAGAATGCCACCAGCTTGTGAAAGCTTGCGGGATCGGTGGAATCCGGGTGGAAATGTTTCTGGATGAAATACCAGATGCAGCCCAGACCGAACATGATGTCGATGAGCGGCGACACCAGCGGCAGGAGAATCTGGAAGATGACGATATTCGGAAGGGCCACCCACCCCAGCGCTCCTTTTCGGGCAAACACAGTGCGGTACTTGTAGACCGACTGCAGGATGCCGAAGGACCAGCGGAAACGCTGGCGCATCAGGCCATTCGCAGTGGTCGGAGCTTCTGTGTAAGCCAGCGCCATGTCTTCGTATTCGACACGGTATCCCATGCGCAGCAGGGCCATGGTGAGATCGGCATCTTCCGCGACGGTGTCGGTGTGATAGCCGCCGGCTTCGCGCACCGCCGAAACTCGCCACGCGCCGATTGCGCCCGGAACCACGCTGACCGCGCCAAGCACGTCAAGAGCCCGGCGCTCGAAATTCTGGCTGGTGATGTATTCGAGAGCCTGCCAGCGCGTCCAGAGGTTCACACGATTGCCGACCTTTGCATTGCCCGCCATGGCTCCGACCCTGGGATTCATGAAATGCGGCACGAGGCGCGAGATCGCGTCGGGGGCGATCACCGTGTCGGCGTCAATACCGACGAACAGCTCGGCATCGCCGATGTGCTGAATACCGTAATTGAGTGCATCCGCTTTGCCGGAATTGGGCTTGGTCAGAATCAGCACCTTGCCCGCATTGGCTTCGGCGGCAAACGCGCGGCGGGCGACTTCGAGTGTGCGATCCCGCGAGCCGTCATCAATCACGATGACGTGCAGTTTCGGGTAATTGGAGTTGAGGACGGCGCGAACGGTGCGCTCGATGACTTTTTCTTCGTTATAGGCTGGGATCAAGACAGCCACTTTCGGGCGATAGGACGCCAGTTCGGCCGGCTTGCCCAGAATATTCTCGCGCAGGCGGTCATAGACAGCGGCCGCCCCGATGAATAGAAGGCGGCCGGTCATCAGCAGATCGCCCACCAGGAAGATCCAGGTGATGCCGACGATGCCGGCGTCAAAGAACCAGAAGCCCAGGCGATCGAGGCGGGCCGCCCATTTTTCGCCGCGAGGCAAGGGGGCCATGACGTCGGCTCGAGTCTTGCCCAGCAGTTCGTATACGGGAGCGATCTCATACCCCCGAGCGCGAATGCCGTCGATGATCGTGGGCAGGGCGCGAACCGTTTCGGCGCGGTTGCCGCCGCCGTCGTGAAGCAGGATGATGTTGCCGCAACGCAGATTCTCCGGGCGGCATGGCGGCAAGTGCGCCAGCACATAAGAGCTGATCTGCTCGGCGGAGCGGCGCGGGTTTTCGCTCCAGTCATTGGGATCGATCCGGTTGCCGACCGTGATGTAGCCCATCTCCTGCGGAATTTCCAGGGGCCGCACTTCATCGGCCGTGTCCGGCTCTTCATCAATTGCATACGGAGGGCGCATCAGCGTGGCACGGACGCCGATCAGGCTGGCAAACAATCGTTCCGTGAGATTCAACTCCACCTTCATATAGGTCGTGGAAATGCTGCTTACATCGGGATGCGTGAAGGTGTGATTGCCGATCGTGTTGCCTTCTTGATAGATCCGCTTGGCGATGCCAGAGAATTTGTCGGCTTGAATGCCGATCAGGAAGAAAGTAGCCGTAGCATGCTTTTGCCTAAGCACGTCGAGGATTTTCGGCGTCCACTCCGGATCAGGGCCGTCGTCAAACGTGATGGCAACTTTGTTGGGACTGTAGCCGTAGCGTCCCACGCGATACGGTTCGGGCAGATTCTGGAAGACCTCATCCGTAATCAGCTTGCTTTCGGGGTCGATGGTCAGGTCCCGGATGCCATGAGCGGGAGTGTCTTCGATGCGCAGAATCTCCCCTTGTCCTTCCATGTCGACGTCGGCGCCCGGGGGAACGTCACGGAGCCGGTCAGTTGCGCCGGGATCGCCGGGCACATCCCACACGCGCCAGAGAGAGCGATCCTCGCCGCCAAGCCGCCAGAGAGCGAAGGTCTGAATGCCAAGGGTTTGCGCCGCCCGCATGTGGTTGAGCGCCGTCACTCCATCGAGGAACCAGATATCGTGGCGCAGGCCTCGCTCGTCCAGATAACTGAAGTGCGGGTTGAGCGTGTCATCGTCGAACGAAACATCGACTTCGGAGTCACGCGCCGCAAGCCACGCATCTTGCACACTGACTGTCGAGTCGTGCTCCTCCGGCGGCAACTTTCCCTTCTTCGGCTTCTGCACCCAGTCGTAGCCGTAGTTGGCGATGGCGCAGATAATCTTCTGCTTCGGCACGACCTTCTCAGCGAACTTGAGGTTTTCGACGAACCAGTCCTGCGAAGCGACGGGACCTGACGCGGCGCCAGGATAATGCTGGTCATAGTTCATCAACACGACGCCGTCTGCCGCCGCCGCGACCGCCGGATAGTTGTACTCGTTACTGTGCGGAGGTACAGCGACATAGAGCTTGAAACCGCGAGCGTGCAAATCGCCTGATAATTCCTGCAGGAACGCGACGTATCCCGGCTGTCCGGCTGGAGGAAACGCCTCGAAATCGATCATCAGGCCGCGGTAACGGCCGGAAGCCAGGAACTGCAAGGCCTGGTGCCGGAACAGGGCGCGCGAATCGGGGTTGTTCAGGAAATCTACGACGCCCGCGTCCCAATTTGCGCCGTCGAAATTGTTGACCATGGGGAAGACTTCCATGGCGGGATCTTCTGTATTCAGGAAAGGCATGACCCGGTCATCGACGGAGCGCACAGTGTTGCCCTGGACGACGTCAAAGAACTTGTTGGTCTGGTCGTCGACTCCCAGAAGACGTCCGTCGGCGCTCAGCACGTGCAACCAGTCGGGATACAGAATGTCGATTTGGCGCGCAAAATCGCGCAGGGAAGAGAAACTGGCGGCATCCCAGGGGACATAGAATGCGGCGCGAATTCCTTCTTCCTGGTTCAAGACTACCTGCGAGGCCGCCAGTTTCGACTTGCGATGGGAGCGCGCGAACAGCTTCTTCTGGTGTTCGCGGCTCTTCTGTTTCTCACTTTCCTTCAGCGCCTTGAAGGCGCGTCTCTGGGGCGAAAACAGGAGTTCCGGCAGAGGCTCATCGCGGAGGGCGGTAAAAACGAAGAAAACGATGAGAATGGAGACCGCTACGGCAACCACATCAAACAGGCGCCGCAGGCGTTTCCAGCGGGCGCGTCGCGGATCGTAAAAGACAGGCTCAGCCATTGGTAACGAAACTTTTATCGTAAGCTGCTGAAGTCACACGGTCAATTCTATTAGCCGATTCCGGGTGGGCAGGGTGAGTTAGCCGCTCTGAGTCCCTAAGATGCAATTTGGCTGGCTCGCGGTCACTGCAAACGCGCTATATTCGCAAGCGTGTACGAGTTCGTCCGAAACAGGGCGCGGTTCTTTCTTGTCGCAGGTCTGGCGGGATTGCTTCTGCGGCTGCTTTTTATCTTCCGGTTCCCGGGGATAGTCGATGACTCCAGGCTCTACGCCAACATCGCCGAGAACTGGCTCACTCATGGCATTTACGGAGTCACGAACTCCGGACGGATCGTTCCTACACTATCGCGCTTGCCCGGATATCCCGCATTTCTGGCTGTGGTTTTTACGATCTTCGGTGGCGAGAATTTCCGGGCCGTTTTGCTGGTGCAGGCCGTGTTCGATCTGGCGACGTGCTTTCTCATTGCCGATCTCGCCAGGCGCGTTCTATCGCCGCGCGCTGCACCGGCCGCTTTTCTGCTCAGCGCGCTGTGTCCGTTCCTCGCCAACTATGCGGCGGCGGCATTGACCGAAACTCTGGAGATCTTCTTCACGGCGCTGGCGCTGGATGTTGCTGTCTGCGCACTTGATGCTGGTCGCGGCGGCCGCACTGGCTACCGCCTGTGGCTGGGTTGTGGCCTGGCGATAAATGGCGCCATTCTGCTGCGGCCGGATGGAGGAATCCTGCTGGCGGCGATCGGAGGCTATTTACTCTGGTTTTTCATCTGCTCCCTGCGCAAAGAGTCTGCGGGAACGACCGGCCTGCGAGACTCGCGAACGATCATATGGGCGGGAGTGCTGGTTCTAGTTGGAGCTTTCGCTCCACTGATTCCGTGGACCGCGCGCAATTTTAATACTCTGCATCGTTTCGAACCGCTGGCGCCGCGCTATGCCAATGATTCTGACGAACCGGTCATGACTGGCTTCAACCGCTGGGTCAAGACGTGGATGGCCGATTACGTTTCCGTACAGGAAATCTACTGGAATGTGCCGGGCGATGAGATCGACCTCAGCCGTCTACCCAGCCGGGCATTCGATTCCCCCCAAGAGCGCGAGCGAACCGCCATTCTTTTTGACGAATACAACCACGACAAGGACATGACGCCTGAAATCGACGAGGGCTTCGGCCGACTGGCCGCGGAGAGGATTCACGCGGCTCCGCTGCGATATTACCTGTGGCTTCCGACGGTGCGAATCGCCGATATGTGGTTGCGCCCGCGTACGGAAATGCTCTCTTCCGATCCACGATGGTGGGAATTCAATGACGACCCACGATGGCTGGCGGTCAGCATCGCCTTCGGACTGATCAATCTGTTTTATGTCGTGATGGCGGCCGCTGGCTTTGTGCGTCACCACAAATTTTTTTGCATGGAGCTATTGATTTTTTTTCTGCTGCTGCGCTCCGCATTCCTCGGCTCACTGGAGAATCCCGAACCTCGTTACACGCTGGAATGCTATCCCGTGGTCATCATTCTGGCTGCGGCGTTCTTCCATCGAGCTGCATAAACTTCCAAATCTGGAAGCTTTATATGTGATTGCGCGTATTCAAACGTTTTAGATCGGCGTAAACTCCGCAGATTCAGCTTGAATAGTCTGGCTGCGAAGTTGCAAAATATCGACCCAACAGGTTCCCCAGGGTTCTGGCCACGCCGTCCTACCTGGGCATAACAAAACGTACACTCACACCCTCTTCTGTGGATCGGAGCTTCTATGCGTTCGGCCTTGCGACGCGTTTTGGCAGTGACCTCTTTTTTCCTGACCATGAGTGGGCTGGTTTTGGCTCAATCGGCAACGACCTCTCTCCGCGGCACGATTTCTGACATCAAGGGCGCGGTTGTGCCGGGCGCTTCCGTGACACTCAGCAATGCGGCGACCGGTTATTCGAGAACCGTCAAGACAGATGACCAAGGGGCATATCAGTTTCTGGAAGTGCCTCCGGCGACCTACGGGCTCACGGTCACGGCGCAGGGATTTGCCACGACCAAACGAGACAATATCGTGTTGCAGGTGAGCAACCCGGCCACGCTGAACCTCGTTGTGCAAGTGCAAGCAAGTTCGGTCGTCGTCGACGTCACCGGCGAAGCGCCGATGGTCAACACGACAGATGCAACTCTGGGAAACAATTTCAACGCCCGCCAGTTGACCGATCTGCCGGCGGAAGGCCGTGATCCGGCAGCGATTCTGAGTCTGCAGCCCGGGGTGGTCTACATCGGGAGCACGACCAACGACCAGCAAAACAACGACAGCCGCGGCGGCGCGGTCAATGGGGCGCGCAGCGACCAGAGCAACATTACCCTCGACGGTTTAGACGACAACGATCAGCTCGAAGGATATGCGTTTCAGGGGGCGATGCGCGCCACGCTCGACTCTCTGCAAGAGTTCCGCGTCACCACCAGCAACTACGATGCAGCCTCAGGGCGGTCCTCCGGGGCGCAGGTGAATCTTGTAACCAAGAGCGGCACGAACAATTGGCACGGCTCGCTCTACGAATACAACCGGCCCACCTTCGACGTGGCCAATGACTATTTCAATAAGGAATCCGAGATCCTCGAAGGCAATCCAAATCGCCCGCAGCACATTCTGCGCAATACGTTCGGAGGAACGTTTGGCGGGCCGATCAAAAAAGATCGTCTGTTTTTCTTCGCTGCTTATGAAGGTCAGCGCACCGCTGAACAGATGCAGGTGAATCGCATCGTTCCGACCGCCAGCATGGCGGCCGGCCAGTTGCAGTATCTCTGCAATTCCAGCGACCCCAGTTGCTTCGATGGAAACACCGGCTCCGACAGCGGCGGGAACCAGCTTTTTTCCGTCGCCAGCAATAGCCAGTTCGCGCCTGATCTGGTCGCTACACTTACGCCTGCAGGCGTGGCTTCTTTGGATCAAGGCTGTTCAGGCAATGGAACTTGCCCGGTGACTCCCGGGAACATCTGGGGCGGCCCAGGTCCAAATGGATTGCTCGCCAACCTTGGAGGGGTCAATCCCGATGCTCTGTTTATGCACTATCCGGCTCCGAATTGCCCGAGCTGCGGTAACGCTGCTGTTGGCAGCGGCGACCTTCTGAACTCATCCGGATACACATTCGCAGGCAACAATCCGACCAGCCTCAACACATACATCTTTAAGCTGGACTATAAGATCACCGCGGACGGAAATCAGTCGATGTTCATTCGGGGCAACCTGCAGAACGATCACGAGGCGATGCCGCCGCAGTTTCCCAACCTTCCGCCGAATGACATTGTCACCAACAACAGCAAGGGCATTGCCGCCAGCTACACCTACATCATTCACAACAACCTGATTAACAGTCTCCGCTACGCTTTTATCCGTCAGGGCCTGGGACAATCGGGAGTGAACAGCCAGGATTATGTGAGTCTTCGCGGACTCGATGATTCGCAGGCTCTCAGCGCTACCGACACCCCGACCATTTATACAAATGTCCCGGTGCACAACTTCATCGATGACGTTTCGTGGACCAAGGGCCAACACACGATTGAGTTCGGCACCAACTGGCGCGTGATCCGCAACAACCGCCAATCCAATGCGGAGAATATTTCCTACGGCTATGCGAACTCCGACTGGATGTTTCCGTCTTTGATCGCGAACCAGGGAATCAGCCTTGATCCATCGATCGGAGTCACCGGAAGCGGAAACTCCTTCCCCCTCGTCGACAGTCCCTTCGACTTCGCTTACAGCTTCGCAGCGGTCCAACTGGCCGGCCTTGTGAGTCAGGTCTACACCGTCGCCAATCAGGACAAGAACGGGACGCCCATACCGAACGGCGATTTGGTTGCTCGCCACTTTCATAACTTCGAAGGCGAGATGTATCTGCAGGACAAGTGGAATGTAACGCCTAATCTGACCCTCACCTACGGACTGCGCTACTCCCTCTTGCAGCCACCTTATGAGGCCGACGGAAACCAGGTCGCCCCCACTGTCGATATGCATCAGTGGTTCCAGAAGCGCATCAGCAATATGTATCAAGGCCAGGTGGTTCAGCCCGACCTCACCTTCGATCTCTCCGGTCAAGCCAATGGCGGGAAGCCCTACTGGGCGTGGAACTACAAGAATGTGGCGCCGCGCGTCGCCTTTGCCTACTCGCCGCACGCAGCCAGCGGTTTTTGGCACACGTTGTTCGGAGATAGCGGCAAGAGCTCCATCCGCGGCGGGTACGGCATGTACTACGATCACTTCGGCGAAGGCGTGGTCAACACTTTTGACCGGAACGGATCGTGGGGTCTGACCACCACCATCAGTAATCCGGCGGGAGTCGTTACCGTGGACAACTCCCCGCGGTATACCGGGTTGCTTGGGGCGGCGAATCTGCCTCCGGGCCAGATTGCCCCCCAGCCTCATGGCTTCCCCTACACCCCGTCAAATGATCCCGATACGTACGGCCTAGCCATCGCCTGGGGCATCGATAATCATCTCCAGACGCCGTATTCTCATGTAGTCGACTTCTCGCTCACGCGGGAATTACCTCACAATTTTGTCATCGAAGCGACTTACACAGGCCGCTTTGCTCACCATCTGCTGCAGGAAATCGACCTGTCGACCCCGCTCGATCTGGTGGACCCGGCGAGCAACACCGACTATTTTGCGGCAGCGCAGGCGCTGTCGAAAGAGGCTTACGCTAACACGCCCATTACCAGCGTGCAGCCGATCCCTTACTGGGAAAACATGTTCCCGCTCGCGGCGGGTCCCGGACTGCTTTCCGGTTCCACCGGCACGCAACCGTGTTCTCCTCCGGGCTCTTATGCTCCAAACCAGTCTCTTTCTGCCACACAGAATATTTATGACTCGTACTACTGCAACCTGGCAAACGAGACCACCGCTCTGGAAGTTCTGGACGCCTTTTGCTATCCAGCCTGTCAAGGCACGAATGGCACGCCTTTCCAGTACTACCAGGATCAATTCTCCTCACTCTACGGCTGGCAGACCCGGGGAAACAGCAATTACAACGGCTTGCAGCTCTCTCTCCGCCACGCCATGGAAGCGGGCCTCCAGTTCGACTTGAATTACGTCTATTCCAAATCGATTGACGTAGGTTCGAATGCCGAGAGAGTGAACGGATTCGAGTCGAGTGGTCTGGCCTTCAACAGTCAGGTGATCAATGCATTTTCGCCAGACTTGTGGCGGGCACCGTCTGATTTCGACACGACTCACCAGATTAACGCCAACTGGATATGGGATCTTCCTTACGGCAAGGGCCGGCACTGGGGCTCGGGAGCCAAGGGAATCACCAATGCTGTATTGGGCGGCTGGGGCATGAGCGGCCTCGTGCGCTGGACCAGTGGCTTCCCGTTCTCTGTTCAGGCCGGGGCAGGATGGTCGACGGACTTCGAACTCGAGGGATCTTCCGTTCTGGTCGGACCGAGGCCTAAGACCGGAGTCTACAACACAGCCAACGGGCCGAGTGTCTTCCAGAATCCGCAGAGCATCACTTGTGAATGCAGCGCAGGCACAGCCAGTGGCGCAATCTTCCGCGCCACTTATGAAGGCGAAGCTGGCCAGCGCAACAATTTCCGTGGACCCGGCTTCTTCGGCCTCGATGCGGGACTTTCCAAGACCTGGGACGTCAGCGAAGGCAAGACCCTGCGCTTCGCCTGGGAAGTTTTCAACGCCACAAACTCGGTCCGGTTTGATGCAGCGGGCTCGATGATTGGCGAAAGCCTGGTTGATATCACCGGTTTTGGTCTCTTCAATACGGAACTGACCAAGCCCCGCGTGATGCAGTACTCGCTGCGGTTCGCTTTCTGAGTCGACGGCTCGACAACGGAAAAGGGGCGGCGAATGCCGTCCCTTTGTTTTCTAAGGGCGAGGGCGGCGGATCCTATGCGAGCGGAGAGTCGCTCATGCGGAAGCGGGTGCGCACGTGCTCGGAAATCAGTTCGATCGCCGGGCGGTTTCTCACCGGGTCGGCCTGCGCCAGATACTTCATTGCTTCCACCAGCAGGCGCTGTCCGTCGACATAACGAGGATCGGAGGTGCGCTCCCTGCGTTTGTTTCCCAACTTAGGAGGGACAGTAATCGTCAGAACTTTGGCCATGAATGAACCCAACAGAGGTAGGCGCTCAGTATAGCGTCCCCCTGTGCAAAACTCAGCACATTTATTGATCTTTAGATGCAATAACTTAGCCGCGCGGTGAAACAATCTGCGTCTTATCGGAAGTTTTCAGCTTGAACACGTCCTTCGAGATCGGGCCATTGAGGCGAATCTCCGAGTACTTCGTGAGCCGGTAGTCGCCCTGCGGGTCAAAGAACTGCTGTTGAACGGAAACTCCTTTGGCAAGGTCGATCCACAACAGAATGCGGGTGAAATTGTTTCGGACCCGCAACGACTTGGGCGTAAGGTCCAATTTAGCGGTCGCTACTCCCTGGATCGTCTCCGGTCCGCCATAGGTTACGTCGAATGCCTTCTGCAGGTCATCGCCGCTGCCTCCGAAGCCCAATACAAGGTAGCTTTCAAAGTCGGAATGGCTCTTTCCCAGGTCGTAGACGACTTCTTGATCGATGCCGGGCTGATAGACGCGAATCTTGTCTCCGCTAAAGAGTACGTACTTGGGATCGGCCTTGAGCGTGGCAGCGCTGTCCCCGGCCATCTTGACGTCGGCCATCATTTCGACCTGCTTGCCTTCGCGGCGGTAGAAGATCGTGCCTTTCTGCACATCATCGACTTCGGCAATTGCCCGTTCGTAGCGATCCCACTCGAAATCAGCTTGCGCCGTGCTGAAAGCGGCGGCGACTGAATCCATTTTCTTGAGGACTGAGTCCAGTGCGGCGTTGTCCGCAGGTTTTTGCTGAGCCAGAGCAGCCAAGGCAAGAAGGCTCGTGATCAGGGTGATCGACGCAACCAGTGAGAGTCGTGTCATAAGGTTTTGAGACCCGATATTACCTGAGCCTATTCCCGCTTGACCACCACGCGGTAGCTCTGCAGCTGTCCCTTGCGGTCAGAAATCGGGTCATAACTCAGGATCGACACCGCGCCGGAAATCGGTTCGATGATGCGCAGCATCTGGTCCCGAACCGAGCGGTCGTCGCCGGGAGAAATCGCACTGGCGGAGACCTGGTACACCAGATGGCCCTCTCCATCCGTTGTCACCACCACATCGGTCGGATGCGGGATGCGGGGTATGGGTTTGTCGTTGAAATCGATCACGCGCGGGGAGAGGAAGATAAAAAGAAGAATGACCGTGACCATGATGTCATAGTGGAGGGTGCCCCGCTCGTATTGCCATAAGATGTATCCGCGGATTGTTCGCCACACGGCGTTCATCGGAAGGGGCGCGGTGGGCGCGCCGGTTGTCGATTCTGTCCTCTGCAAGTCTAGTGACCCTTCCTGCGCTTGGCAATGTCTTAGCGCTTTTCGGGCGAAGGAAGCGCCCCAGCCGCAGCCAGCCGGGCCCGAGGCGTCAGAACTTCCGGGCCGTGATGCGTTCCGCGCCGAGGTATGGCCGTAACGCCTCTGGGATGACCACACTGCCGTCCGCTTGCTGATAGTTTTCCAGGATCGCGACCCAGGTGCGGCCCACCGCCAATCCGCTGCCGTTCAAGGTATGAACGAATTCCGTCTTGTTCTTGCCTTCCGGGCGATACCGGATATTGGCGCGGCGCGCCTGATACGACTCGAAATTCGAGCACGACGAAATCTCCCGGAATAACTGCTGGCCGGGCAGCCAGACTTCGATGTCGTAGGTCTTGGCGGATGCGGCGCCCATGTCTGCAGTACACAGCGTCACCACGCGGTAGTGCAGGCCGAGCTTCTGCAGAACCTCCTCGGCATGGCGCGTGAGCTTTTCGTGCTCTTCGTAGGAAGTCTCGGGGCGCGCGAACTTGACCAGTTCCACTTTCTGAAACTGATGCTGCCGGATGATCCCGCGCACATCTTTCCCGTACGAGCCGGCCTCGCTGCGAAAGCACGCAGTATAGGCCGTGAGCGAGATCGGAAGCCGCGCCTGGTCCAGAACTTCGTCGCGGTAGAGATTCGTGACAGGAACCTCTGCTGTCGGGATCAGCCACAGATCTTTTTCTCCATGCGGAACTCGGAAGGAATCGGCGGCGAATTTTGGCAGCTGGCCGGTGCCATACATCGAGTCAGAGTTCACCAAATATGGTGGAAGCACCTCGGTGTAGCCGTGTTCCCGCGTGTGCAGATCGAGCATAAAGTTGGCAAGTCCGCGCTCGAGTTTCGCACCCAGATCCCAGTAAACGGCAAAGCGGGCTCCAGTCAACTTCACCGCGCGCTCCAGATCGAGGATCCCCAGGTCAGGGCCAAGGTCCCAATGGGCTTTCGGGGTGAAATCAAATTTGGGTGGCGTACCCCAGCGCCGTACTTCCACGTTGTCTTCGGCGCTGCGCCCGACGGGCACGCTGGCGTGCGGAAGATTGGGAATGCCAACGAGGATGTCGCGCAGCCGGTTATCGAGATCGGCAGCCCTCTTCTCGAGCCCGGTAATCTGCTCGCGCAACTCTTTTGTCTGCGCCATAGCCGCGCTCGCGTCTTGGCCGGCCTTTTTCAGGTTGGCGATCTCTTCGGACGCTTTGTTGCGTTGCGCTTTGCGCGTTTCCGCTTCCGTGATGGCCTGGCGGCGCTCGGTATCGACGTCGCCGAAGTCCTTGAGCACGGCAGCTGGATCCATGCCGCGCTGCCGCAGCTTTTCTTCGACCAGAGGCAGGTTGTCACGAACGAAACTCAGGTCAAGCATGAGAATCCATTACTCTATCGGAAAAGGGGCGAAAAATGCACGCGCGGCCGAATCTCATCCGGCGGCGCGCCCCTGACTTTGGCGGATTCGCTTTGCCTGTGTAAACTACCTTCGCGATGCGATCTCTCCCCCGCCAGAGCCAGCTGCGCCGATTCTTCCTGATGGCCACGCTGGCTGCCGTCGTTTCGCTGACAGTCTCCGGTTTCGCGTCGGCCTACAATGGCCGTCCCAAGCTGGTCGTGGTGATTGTGATTGACCAGTTCCGCGGCGATTATCTGGAACGCTACCGGGATGAATTCGGCGACGCGGGTTTTCGCCTCTTGCTCGATCACGGTGCGTATTTCCCGAACTGCAACTACGATTACGCCAATACACGCACCGCGCCCGGGCATTCGACACTCTTTACCGGAGCCTACACCAGCGGCCACGGCATCGTTTCAAACGAGTGGTGGGACGCGGAGAAACGCCGCATGGTCACATCGGTCGAAGACGACAGTACACGTCTCGTGGGCGTCGATGGCGATAAGCCGGGGGCGTCGCCGCACAATCTCATGGCGGACACGATCGGCGATGAACTCAAGGTCGCAACCCAGGGCAAGTCGCGCGTATTCGCGATCTCACTGAAGGACCGGGCTGCCGTGCTTCCCGGCGGATTTGCCGCCGACACCGCGTACTGGATCGAGCCCACCACCGGCGCCTGGGTGACTTCGACCTATTACCGACGCGATCTGCCACGATGGGTGCAGGATTTCAACTCAACCCAGCCGGCGAAGTATTGGAATCGGGAATGGAAGGACGCGCAGGGAACGCCCCTGCGCTCGACGGCTCATCGCAAGACGAAAGACGGCAAGGAAGCCAGCTTCTATGAGGTTGTCGGACCGACCTCCTTTGCCAATGATTATGAATTGCAGTTCGCGAAGCAACTCGTCCTGTACGAAAATGTCGGCCGCGGGCCGGATACAGACCTCCTGTCCGTGAGTCTGTCCCCCAACGACATTCTTGGACACCAGGTTGGACCCGATTCGCCCGAGATGCATCAGATGGCGCTCGATCTGGATCGGGATCTCGCGGAGTTCTTCGACTTTCTTGGTCACCAAATCGGGCTTGCCGATGTCTGGATCGCGCTTTCAGCCGATCACGGCGTTTCCTCGCTGCCCGAGCAGGTCAAAAAGTTGCGCATTCCGGCGGCGAATCTCGATGGCTCGAAGCTCGAAGCACAGCTGAACGCCGCCATGGCCGCGAAATTCTCCCCTGGCCGCCCGGTGACCTACGTGAAGCTCGACTATCCGCTGGCATGGCTGGATCCAGGCGCCTTTGCCGCCGCGCATGTGCGTGAGCATGACGCGGAGCAGGCCGTCGGAGAAGCCATGAAACAGGTCGGTCTGCGCGGATACTATGCGAAGTCGCAGCTTGCCGCTGGCGAAGCTCCGGATACTCCTCTCGGCAGGAAATACCTCAACAGTTACTCACCCGAGGGCAGTTGGTACGTGATGGGCATACCCGATATTTATACGGTGGGTCCGCCCAGCGGCACGGACCATGCTTCACCGTATACCTACGACACGCACGTTCCGCTCTTGTTTTATGGGTTGCCATTTCAGCCAGGAACTTACCGCAGGAGCGTCGAACCGGTCGATCTTGCGCCCACTCTGACCTCGTTGTTGGGGATCAACGCTCCAACTCACTCTCTCGGGCGAGTACTGACCGAAGCGCTGGCGCCGACACACCGTGAAGTGAGTTCCGGAGAGAGCCGCCCATGACACCTTCCGCCAACCCGTCTGCAGTTCAGGATCTCGGCGTCAACGTGGCCGGAATTGCACTGAAGAACCCTGTCATCGCTGCCAGCGGCACGTTTGGCTACGGAATCGAATTCGAAGATGTTGTCCACCTGAGCAAGCTGGGCGGGCTGGTTGTTAAAGGACTATCGAAGGAGCCAATGATCGGAAATCCTCCGCCCCGGCTCTGGGAGACAGCGGCAGGCATGTTGAACGCAATCGGTCTGCAGAACATCGGGGCGCAGGCATTTCTCGAAGAGAAACTGCCTCACTTGCGCCGGATCAAGAACATCGTGGTGATGGCGAATGTTTTCGGATACACGCGCGAAGACTACGAGCGTACCATCGAAATCCTCAATGATGGCGAGGGGATTGCAGCCTACGAACTGAATGTCTCGTGTCCAAACACCGCGCAAGGCGGCCTGCAGTTCGGCAGCGACCCGCGCTCGCTCGACGAAGTCGTGACGACGGCCAAGCGGGTGGCGCAACGGCCTTTGATCGTCAAGCTCTCGCCGAATGTGACCAGCATCGCTCAAATGGCTTATGTGGCGCAGGAGGCGGGTGCCGACGCTCTATCTCTGGTCAATACCTTCGTCGCCATGGCGATTGACCCGGAAACACGCAAACCGCGCATCGCCAATGTCACCGCCGGTCTTTCCGGACCAGCGATCAAGCCGATCGCGGTCCGCATGGTGTATGACGCAGCTCACGCGGTGAAAATTCCCGTGATCGGGATGGGCGGGATTTCAACCGCGGACGATGTGATTGAATTCATGCTGGCCGGGGCGACTGCCGTACAAATCGGCACGGCCAGCTACTGGGATCCTTGCGCGACCGAGAAGATCGTAGACGGCGTACAGGAGTGGTGCGCGGATCATCACGTCGGGAGCATCGCTGACCTCATTGGAAGTATGCAACTGGAGTAACCGCGCAGGCCGTCTCATCGACAGATTTGACGACCAACTCAGCGGAGCGGATGCTGCAGATGCTCCTGCGCCGACAGGTTTGCGCCCGCCAGCAGCAGCAGGCCCGAGAGAAAGGCCCAGAACATCAAGCTCACCGACAACGCGAACGGGCCGTAGACTTCCTGAAAATTCAGCCAGGGAAGAGCCAGGTAATACGCGTATTTCAATGCCTCTGAGAGCAGCCCCATGACGATCGCGGCCGGAAGCACGGCGCGGGCTGGAACTTTGCCGTTGGGAAGCAGCCAATAAATCAGGAAGAAGATGGCGATGCTGGCGGCGATCGCGAACAACTTCATCACCAGAAAGCCGACCAGGCGCACGAATCCGGTTCCATAGCCGCGAAACAGGAACTGCATGAACGCGACCGGACCCGCGGTAAGAGCGATCGAAAGTAACGCCAGTGCCCCGCTGGCAAACGCCAGGCTCAGCGAAATCACCTGATTCCCCAGATACGACCGGTTCTTCTCGAAATGCCAGACGCGGTTGAGCGCGACTTCGAGCGGTAAAAACACGCCCGAGGACGTGATCAGCAGGATCACCAGTGAGACGACCTGCACCTGACGGCGAGTGTTCACCATGGCATTGAGGTTGCGAATGACGAAGTCCTGGCCGGTCGGCAGATAGTCACGAAGCAGCTGAAAGACCACCTCATACATCACCCGCGAATGAAAAACGTTGCGGATCAATGTCAGCAGCAGTACGACGAACGGAAAAAACGAAAGAATGGCATTGGCTGCGACCGAGAATGCGAACGTGTGCACGTCGGTGCGCATCAGGTAGCGGAAGGTAGCTAATGTGAGTTCCGGCCTCCGCCGTCGCGCCAGGCGCGGAGGGCGGCTCTGGGCAGGCGGGAGCGTCGGGGTGGGCGGAGTCGACACAGGAGCGTCGCTGGTATCGTCCCGGGCTTCGGCGCGGAACTGGTTTCATCCTATCAGAGGAGGGTCCAGGGGCTAAAAACCGCCCAAAACGATGAATGATCCTTTCAGGCGACATTAAGCCCATATTTCTTTATCTTTGTGAAAGTTATCTCAAATGACCATAGGTCATGTTACGCTTCCTTTCAAATTCTTGTTGCGAATCGTTTTAATAGTGCTTATGATCTCTTGCTCATCTGCCGGAGTTTCACCCGGCGATGAGGCGAGCAAGTGCGGTTGACGTTAAATCGAGTGGTAGAAAAGTGCCAAAGTACCGGGCTCCTGATGTTCACCTCGTGGTGCTTGTCCGCGAAGGGGGACTGAGGGGCCGTTTCCTTTTTCGGAAGGATTTGGCCTTTTTGCTGCCGTACAGCGCAATCCCAGGTTAGGTTCTGCCGGATTCTTTGAGGGGGGCTACGGTTCTGCCGGAGCGACGATCCGAGAATACGGGAGAATAATTCTTCGCGATTGGTGAAAGGAGTTTTTTCCGTGAGAGAGAAAGGCACAGTGAAGTGGTTTAACGGGGCGAAAGGCTATGGATTCATACAACGCTCCACGGGGGAGGACGTGTTTGTACACTTCTCCGCGATCCAGGAGAACGGCTACCGTACGCTCAATGAGGGCGAAACCGTGGAGTTTGACCTGCTGAAGGGCCCCAAGGGCTTCCAGGCGGCGAACGTTGTCCGCGCCTGAGCGCGAACGATTCGGGAAACCCTCCCGGCTGCTTGGGAGGGTTTTTTACTGCCGTACATCGGCTTCGAGTCGGCTTCAGGAACCGCCATTGGGCTATTCTTCGCTGGCTTTACAGGTTCGAGGATGTGGATAAATCATAGCTTTCCGCAGGGTGCGTTTCTGGGGTAGAATCGTGGCCAAAGATGGAGGACGAAACATGAGGAAGATTCTCCGCAAGCTCTGGTGCCATGACGAGGGGCAGGACATCGCCGAGTATGCGGTCATGCTGGCCGTGATTCTCGTCCTGGTGGTGGGTACCATTCGGCTGATCGGCAGCAATGCCAACAACGTATTCTCGTCGGCCGCCAGTTCCATTCAATAATTCCTTGCTCTCGTCGCGACAAGCGCACGAGTAAAGGCAATTCCCGCCTCTCCGGGAACACGAAAGTCAGAAGAAAAGGTGTGCGGATCCTTGTTTTGTCGCCGCAGGGCGCACGCGGCTCTCCACACCAACGCCTTGTCAACGGCCAAAAATAAAGGGCCGGAAGCTCCGGCCCTCAACCCGTTTCCGTGCCTGGATTACTGCCGTGCGGAGCTCATCAGATCGTTGCGCAGCAGGCTTACTTCCACTCTGCGGCTCGCGGGCCTGGTTCCGGTTCCGCCCTCCGACTCAACTCGCGCACTGCCCATGCTCTCCACGTAGATACGGTAGACCGGGACGTTCTGGCTCAGCACCAGATAACGAACGACCGAATCCGCCATCTTCTGGGAGGCGGCAATGGCCGCCTGGCCGCGTCCAGGAGCGAAGCCACGCACCTCAATGACATAGCTGTGCTGGTCCTTCAACGGAGCCGCCATCGCATCCAAGGCGTCTTTCGCCTTCTTGCTGAGCAGGGTCTGGCCGGGGCCAAAAAGAATCTCGGTCTGGGCACTGTCTTTGTATTTTTCGAGGCCGCCCAACATCTGTTCCGCACCCGTGACCCGATTCGTAGCTTCGGTCGCCGCTGCCTTCGCGGACTCCGCTTTGGTGGTGGCGTCGGTGGCATGCTGATCGGCGAGGGTGGTCTTTTCGGAGGCCAACTGCAACCCCTGCTGGGCGCGAGAATCTACGTCTTTGATCGCCGCTGAATTGGCGGCGGTGAGTTGATCCAGTTCCTCGAGCCGATCATGGATCGGCTGGGTCAACCGTCTGACGTACGCTTTACGGGCGAATGGGTGGGTGACCAGGTTGACGAGATTCGGATCGTCCCCATCCCAGAAATTCTGGCTGGTCGGTGGCGGCAGCGGCTCCAGATTGACATCCGGAGCCTGAGCGGCAGAGGCCGCTGTCTGCGTCGAAGAGCTGCTTTGCTGCGCCGCAGATTTTTGCGGCAACGCCGCCCAAGTCAGCAGCACTAACAGGACCAGGGTAAGGAATAAGCGAGGCTTCATTGAGACCTCCATCGATTCAGGAGCGTGTCCGCTCTGCTTCGGCCCAAGGGCCGAAATTCATCACGGTAGATTGTGCACTGAGTTCCGAAAAGGCGCAAGGGGCGCGGAGATTGGGGGTATTTCGGCCCAGGCCGGGTGAGCAGGACAGCGCCAGAAAGGCTGATTTCAGTGGACTTCCAGGGATACCAGGTCGCCGTCGGCCGTTCCTCCGGGCTTGTAGTTGGCATCGACCAGAACGTCATGCCAGGCGCAGGAAAAAGAGTCGGCCCCGATCAGAAGCAGCGACCGGTAGTCGGCGGCTCGGAGCTTCATTTCCGACCGTCCCGAAGCAATCGTCAAAATAGCCGCGGGAGATTGCGAGCAATCGACATCGACCAGCCGGCCGCGGAAGAACTTGGTCGGCCGCATGTCCTGGCCGGCGGATTGCTCAGTTTTTTCGGCCGCTTCCCGCTTGGCCTCATCGGCATCCAGCACATCAAACGGAGATTTCTGCGGCTCCAGCTTCTGCTGGGGAGCGTTCGATCCCACCAGGCCGTATTTGCGCTCGGTCTGCATCTGGTCGAGTTGCTGCGTCGCGAGAGCTGCGATTTTGGCATCGCTGTTGCCTTTCAGAAGCGTCAGTTGAGCCTGCGCCGCCTCCCATTTTTTTGCGGCGATATAGATCAAAGCGATGTGATAGGCGTAGAGTTCATCGCGCGGCCGGAGCATCATCGCGGCGCGCTCCGACCGCATTGCCTCGGTGGGAGTGCCACCCTCATTGCGCGCCATCGCCAGCAGATCGTAAGCGTCAGCCAGCTCCGGATACCATTCGAGTACCGTCCTGAGGTCGAGGAGCATATTGGCGAGGCCCTGAATATCGGTATGCCGGGCCTGCGCCATCTGATACTTCAACCTGCAAAGGTAGTAGCGGACCCACATGTCGCGTGGACTCAGAGCAGCGGCGTCGCCGAGTTCGACCAGAGCCTCGTCGAATTCGCCATGCTCTATGTGATCCCAGGCGAGAACTCGGTGAGCCATGGCATTGCCGATGGCGTCGCTCGGAAGCTGCCCGCTCGCGTCACTGTTCGCGTCTTTCTTCGCGCTGTTTTCGGCCTTGGCCGCGGCTTTCTGGTCGGCTGGAGTGGGAGTCGTGGCGAGCGTTTGCAATTCCTTCAGGCCGGCGTCCCGCCGTTCCGGAATGCGGATAGCCACTTCGGCATACAGCGCCTTGGCATCGGACTCCGGCAGCGGACTCGAAATAATGGCCGAGTCGTCGGCGCCGACAGGTGTTGGAAAGCGGTAAGCCTGGTCGAGATTAGAGCTCCCCCCAATATCTGCGACGGTGGCCGGGCTTGTCGGCCCCGAAGCCGTGAACTCAGACGACTGGGAGTGGAAGTAGTCTCTTACCGTCTGCTCGAATTGCGCCACGGTCATGCCATAGGCCTTCTGAATCGCATCACTGATGGGGACCTGCAGGTTCAGCGCCAGTCCGAAGTACGTACCCGTCTCCGGCAATTTTTTCTCATGCAGCAGATAGTGCATGACCACCCACGATTCCGCGCAGTACAGAGTTCGACAGCCGCCCACGGTGCTCGTGGCATCATGCTTTGCCGCGAACAGATCGGGAACCGGGATCCAGGTTTCGGACGTTAGCCGCTCAGTGAGCGATCCCGCAGGCGCCTGTGTGCTTGCAGCAGAATTTGCATTCGTGGCGGGATGAAGCTCGGGATCGCGGCCGATCTCGATCTGTTTGTTGTCGAGTCGGATTGAGCTGAAATACTCGGCCAGCCCTTCGTCAAACCATCCCTGGGTTGGCGGATAGTTGTAGTCCAGCAGCATGAGGGCAAAGTCGTGCGCGACCCCGCGCCAGGGTTCGTTTTCAGCGAGGTTGAGCACGATGAAGTCCTGATCGTCGTTGCGGAGAAGGAAACCCGGAGCATCCAGAGGCTTGCCATCATGGAGAGGCGCGACCCGGTAAAACGACTCGTCGTTGGCCAAGGCCAGGATGGTCAGCGGAACCGGTTGGTTGAGCCGGTCCTTCGACAGCAAGTTGGCGAAGACCGCCCGCATCTGCTCAAAACGGAAGGCGACCTCGCGCCCTCTCTTTTCTCCGGCGTCGGTGACTACGTTGAAGTGAGCGGAGTGAAGTTCGAGCCACGGAGGCTCGGCAGCTCGAGCACAAACGCTCGCCAGCAGGGCCACGGCGAAGCACAACGAAATGGAGCGGGCGCGGAACATGACCGGCCGAGGGAAGGGATGCAAGAAAATGGTAGCACGGGATTCGCCGGGATTCCGTGGCTTTGATCGCGTTTCCCGTTTCCGGGCCCCATTGACGGCTATAATCGTCGGTCGTTTTCTTGATTTTGGGTGGCGGCTGGAACAGTAAGCGCGAGGCGGCGATTCCGGCGTCGGTCAATACGGCAGGTATTTCGCGGCAGGTTCCGTTTTTGCTGAGCGTCATTTACGAACCCCGCGAAGATCGAGTTCTTCGGAGGTTGGCCATCATGAAACGGCGCATTCTTGCGGCATCGTTGTGCAGTTTAATTCTCCCTCTCTTCTCGACGTTCGCTCTTGCTGGGGAGATGAAGATCCTGACCAATCATCTCGGATACGAAATGACAGGTCCGAAACACGCAGTCGTTCTTGGCGCGGCGGGAGACAAAGTATCTAGTTGTGTGTTGAAAGACGATGCGACGGACCGGCAGGTTCTGTCGATTCCAGTCAAGGCGGCCGGCCCGGTCGATAGATGGAAAGACTGGTATTTCTGGACGCTGGATTTCGATTCGTTCTCGACCGAAGGCAAGTATTACCTGGAGTGCAACACAGCAGCCGGCGCGGTGCGGTCGTTTCCATTTCAAGTGCAGCGCGATCTGCTCGAGCGCAACACCATGTCGGACGTCATCTACTATTTCAAGGACGAGCGCAGCTCCGGCGAGGCCGACAAGGCCGACAGTCATCTGAAGTTCGATGGGCCGAAGCCGGGAGTCGTCGACGCCCACGGCGGATGGTGGGACGCCACCGGCGACTATGGCAAGCACCTGTCGCACCTGTCGTTTTCGACCTATTTCAACCCCCAACAGATTCCGCTAGTGGTTTACAGCCTGCTGAAGAGTTATGAGCAGACCAAACTGCGAGGCCTGTCGGATTTCGACCGTTATCAGCCGCGTCTCCTCGATGAGGCGATGTTTGGTGCGGACTATCTGGTGCGGGTCAAGGTTGCTGAAGGATCGTTCTATCGCTCGGTTGGAAATGGCGGTGTCGATCAAGTCCCGGACAAGCGCAGAGTTGCCGGCGAGATGAAGCGCTTCGGTATCGAGTCGAAACCGGGGCAGGGTGCAAAAGACATGGTCGAATCGGCCAACAGCGATCTCGAATACGAAGTCAGCTACCGCTCCGGCGGCGGGATCGCGATTGCCGCCCTGGCAATGGCGAGTACGTATCCGGTGTCAGGGCAGTTTTCGAATGCCGGCTATCTCAAGGCCGCCGAAGACGCCTTCGAGTTTCTGGAGAAGAATAATCTTCAGCTGACCAATGACGGCAAAGATAACATCGTTGACGATTATTGCGCGCTCGCTGCGGCGACGGAGTTATATCGCGCGACCCACAAGGAAAAATACAAGGCGGCCGCCGACCGCCGGGCGAAGAGCCTGATGAGCCGCCAAATCAGCGCTGGCGGATATCCGAACTATTGGCGCGCCGACGACGGGCAGAGGCCGTTCTTTCACGCCTCCGATGGCGGATTTCCCGACGTAAGCCTGCTGTATTACGCCGAGATCGCGGACCCGGCCGTCCGGCAGCAAGTCTTGCAAGTCGTGAAGAAATCTTTGCAGTTCGAACTAGCCGTGACCTCAGAGGTGAACAATCCCTTCGGTTACAGCCGCGAATACGTGCAGGACAAAACCGGGGCGCGGCGGACGAGTTTCTTTTTCCCGCACAACAGCGATGCCGCTCCGTGGTGGCAGGGCGAGAACGCGCGGCTCGCTTCGGTGGCAAGCGCAGCGCGGCTGGCCGAACGAGTCTTCTCCGACGATCCTACATTTCGCGCGCAGCTCGAAGCCTTTGCGACCAATCAGCTCAACTGGATTCTCGGGCTGAATCCGTTCGATTCCTGCATGCTCAACGGCGTTGGACGCAACAACCCTCCGTATATGTATTTCGACTCGTGGGAATTCACCAACGCTCCTGGCGGGATCTCCAACGGCATCACCAGCGGGTTCAAAGACGAGGACGACATCGATTACCTGCTGCCGTATCGTGTCACCGGCGCGGACAATGATTGGCGTTGGGGCGAGCAGTGGCTGCCCCATGCGGCGTGGTACTTGCTGGCGGCCAGCAGCCGAGACGATTGGGCGAAGTGAGGGACGATTTCGAAGTGAGAAGAGGCGCAACAGAAGGCTTAGTGCATGCTTCCCGGCTCTCGGGCAGGACGAGGAACCCTTCCTAATCCCCGCTGGCGTGGTTCTGTGTGGGCACCAGCACGAGACGGGCACGCTGCGGCTGAGGCTGCACCTGCCGCTGAGCCGACCGGCCGAACGTGGAAAGAATCCCGAAGACTACGGCATAGGCGGCGAGCACGCCGAAACTGACGGAAGCAATCACGGTAGCGAAGAGAATTACGGGCATAAAGAACGAGTTCACGATCGACCAACCCTATTTTGACTTTGTTGCCGGCCCGGAGTTCCGTATGCCTGCCGGGACGCCGGCGAGAGTCTCCAATCTGACCCGCGTTGACGCTCCGCGCTAGTGACGACTAAGATACGGAGTAGAGCTGTGCACTCCTACTTTCAAGCAAATCTGGTGCCCTGTCGACGTTACGGAAGGGCAATCAGTCCCATGTTGGAAGACCAGTAACAAGATGGCGATTACCAAGATCTCGGTTCGCGGGGCCCGGCAGCACAACCTCAAAAACATCGATGTCGAGATCCCGCGCAATACACTGACGGTCGTGACTGGACTGAGCGGCTCCGGCAAGTCCTCGCTTGCCTTCGACACAATTTATGCGGAAGGCCAGCGGCGCTATGTGGAGACCCTCTCGGCCTATGCCCGGCAGTTTCTGGATCAGATGGAACGCCCGGATGTCGATGCAATTGATGGACTTAGTCCATCCATTTCGATCGAGCAGAAGACCACCAGCCGCAGTCCGCGCTCAACTGTCGGAACCATCACCGAGATTTACGATTATCTTCGCCTGCTGTTCGCTTCGATCGGGGTTCCGCATTGCCCCAAGTGCGGACGTGCCATTAGCCGCCAGTCGGCGGACCAGATCGTCCAACGGGTGATGGCTTTGACCCCGGAAGACCGGGTCATGGTGATGGCGCCGATCGTCCGGGGACGCAAGGGCGAGTTCAAGAAAGAGATGGAGACGCTGGTCAAGCATGGCTACACGCGGGCCCGCGTCGATGGCGAACTGGTGAACCTCGAAGACGATCTCCAGCTGGACAAGCGCAAGAACCACACCATCGAAGTGGTGATCGACCGGCTGCTGGTCAAGCCGGGCATCGAGCATCGCCTGGAGATGTCGATCGGCCTGGCGATGAAACTGGCCGGAGGGCTGGTGCAGGTTGCGGTGGTGGGCGGCGAAGAGCAGCTTTATTCCGAGAAGCTGGCTTGCCCGGATTGCGGCATCAACGTGCCCCAGCTGGAACCCCGTTCGTTCTCGTTCAACAGCATGTACGGCGCATGTCCCGACTGTCACGGCCTGGGCAGCCGGTACGATTTCGATCCTGCCAAAGTGATCGCCGATTGGTCGAAGCCGCTGCTCGACGGCGGACTGGGGCCGGGCTCGGCATCGCAAAACCTGATTCACCAGCTGCAGATCGTCTCGGCAGCCTATGGCATCGACTTGAGCACGCCCTTTGAGAAGCTGCCGGAGAAGACGCAGGATTTCCTGCTCAATGGTGAGCAGGGACGAGGGGGCCGTACTGGATTCCACGGCATCTTCGGATACCTGAAGCAGAACCTGGAGGAGTCGACTTCCGAGGGCTATCGCGACTGGCTGATGGATCACATGTCGGCGACCGACTGTGCAGCCTGCCATGGCCGGAGGCTGCGGCCGGAAAGCCTCGCGGTGAAAGTCGGCGGCATGTCGATCGCGGACTTCACGGCCATGCCGGTCGCCCGGGCGCTCGACGTGGCGCAGAAGATCAAACTCGCCGGACGCGAAGCGCAGATTGCCGGACGCGTCATGCACGAGATCGTTGAGCGGCTGCAGTTCCTGAATGCGGTGGGACTCGGGTACATTTCGCTCGACCGTTCGGCGGCGACGCTCTCCGGCGGTGAGGGACAACGGATTCGACTGGCGACGCAGATCGGATCGCGGCTGCGGGGCGTGCTCTACGTGCTCGATGAGCCTTCGATCGGACTCCACCACCGAGATAACGACCGCTTGTTGAACGCGCTCGAGAATCTCCGCGACCTGGGCAACACGGTGCTGGTCGTGGAGCACGACGAAGAAACGATCCGGCGGGCCGATTATGTCGTGGACCTCGGTCCGGGAGCAGGGAGGCACGGCGGTGACCTGGTGGCGCACGGGACGCCCGACGAGATCATGCGCGAGCCGCATTCCCTGACCGGTGCCTACATTTCCGGGCGAAGGCAGATCGAGATGCGTCCCGAGCGGCGGCAGGCCAACGGCGCGGCGCTCACGATTCTGGGCGCGAAAGAAAACAATCTCAAGAATCTCGACGTGACGTTTCCGCTGGGCGTGATGACGGTGGTGACCGGCGTTTCCGGATCGGGCAAGTCGACGCTGGTCAATGACATTCTGTATCGGGCGCTGGCGCGGCAGCTCTACCGTTCGCGCGAGAAGGCGGGCGAACACAAGGCAATCGCGGGCGCGGAGAACATCGACAAGGTCATTCGCATCGATCAGTCGCCGATCGGGCGCACGCCGCGCTCCAATCCTGCGACTTACACGGGCGTGTTTACCGCGATTCGCGATCTCTACGCCATGTTGCCGGAATCACGCGAGCGCGGCTACAAGGCCGGACGATTCTCCTTCAACGTTTCCGGAGGGCGTTGCGAGGCCTGCCAGGGCGAAGGGCAGCGCCGCATCGAGATGAACTTTCTTCCCGATGTCTATGTGCTCTGCGAAGTCTGCGGCGGACGGCGCTATAACTCGGAGACGCTGGCCGTGAAATACAACGGATATTCGATTGCCGATCTGCTGGAAATGCCCGTCTCTGACGCGCTGCCGATCCTCGAAAACATTCCGCAGGTAAAGCAGAAGCTGCAAACGCTGGTCGACGTCGGACTCGGCTACATTCACCTGGGGCAGTCGGCGGTAACGCTCTCCGGCGGCGAGGCGCAACGCATCAAACTGGCGCGCGAGCTATCGAAGCGGCAGACGGGCAAGACGCTGTATCTGCTCGATGAGCCGACGACCGGGTTGCACTTCGACGACGTAAAAAAGCTTCTCGACGTGCTGCATCGCCTTACCGATTTGGGGAACTCGATCATCATCATCGAACATAATCTGGACGTGATCCGCAACGCGGACTGGATTATCGATCTGGGCCCGGAGGGCGGCGAGGATGGCGGGCGCATCGTGGCGCAGGGAACACCCGAGCAGGTCGCTCGTGTGAAGAAGTCCTATACGGGTCAGGCGCTGGCGGGGTACTTTGGGAAAGCACCATCCAATTCGCCGGCGGCTGTCCTCAGTTGAAGGGAATTTGTTCGTGTCATCGTCAGAGAATCCGCAATCTGAGCCGCAGGTGCCGCTAAGGGGCGACTCGCGAGCTGCCGCCAATGGCGGACTAGAACCCAACGGCCTCGGACCCGCCATTCCGCCCGGCCCGTCGAGCGACACTGCCCCCCATGGACCGCCGCCCGTGGAGAATCCGGTCTGGAATGGCTGGGACGTGCTGTTGATTACGGCCCTGACCATTGTCGCCATGCTGGTTTTGCAGGTGATGGTGATTTTTGGGGCTCTGTGGCTGGTGTATCCCCACTCGACTTTCTCGATCGTCGTGCAGAAGCCGATTCTCCTGCTCGTCTCCCAATTGCTGGTTTATCTGGCGACAGCGGCGTTGATGGTGATGCTGGTCGAGGGCAAGTATCACGCTCCGTTCTGGTCGGCCATTCGCTGGAACTGGCCGGACGCAGCCTGGGGGTTGCTGGCTCTTGGAGCGGTCATGTTGTTTGCCCTCACGCTGCTGCAAAATCTCCTACCCATGCCGAAGGACACTCCTTTTGAACATCTCTTTGACCGGCCGCGCGACGCCTACTTGCTTTCGATCATCGCTGTCACCGTGGGGCCGCTCATGGAAGAGCTGTTCTTTCGCGGACTGTTGTATCCGGTTCTCGCCCGGCGGCTGGGCGTTTTGTGGGGCATCCTGCTCACCGCGTTGCCCTTTGGGCTGATTCACCTTCCCCAATATGGTTGGGCCTGGGGCGCGGCTCTGGTGATTTTCCTGGTCGGCGTCGTATGCGGCGCGGTCCGTGCCGCGACGAAATCGGTAGGGGCGAGTTTCCTGGTGCATGCGGGTTACAATGGAACGCAGATGGTGATTGCGCTGGTCGCAACCCATGGGTTCCGGCACCTGGATAAGGCGTCGATCTGGGTGCAATAACGGGCGGCGACCGGGGATGTCCGGCTGCGTCGTGTCGGCTCACCGGATGACTAGCGCACGTGGGGACTGTTCGCAATCCAGGAATTCGACTGGGGAGTTGCGCCTCTGGCGCGGCGTTGAAGTATAGTATCCGGACCTGATCCCTCTCAGGGATGAAGTATGGAGCAATCAGCCGTATCCAACCAGAACAGAGACTCGTCGCAGAGGACTGTGGCTGAGACGCTCTTGTCCCCCTCCATTCTCGAAGCGATTCCCGATGCCTTGGTCGCGGTGAACCAGCAGGGCATCATCATTCAGGTCAACTCCCAGGCGGAAGCGTTGTTTGCCTACACGCGTGACGAACTGATCGGGCACCCAATTGAGATGCTCGTCCCCGAGCGGCAGCGGGGACAGCACCATCAGCATCGCGCCCAGTTCCACGAGCGGCCCAAGATCCGCCGCATGGGCTCAGGTCTCGATCTTTACGGTCGGCGCCGCGACGGATCCGAATTCCCGGTGGAGATCAGCCTCAGCCCGGTTGTTACTGCGAATGGGACGATCGTGCTGAGCGTGATCCGCGATATCAGCGACCGCAAGCGCATTGAGGAAGAACTGCGTCGGGCGAACGAGGAACTCGACCGCAGAAAGAACCGAGAGTTGCGGGATTCGCAGAATCGGCTGGCGCTCATCGTGGATTCCTCGCAGGATGCGATCATCGGAAAGAACCTCGACGGCATTGTGACCCACTGGAACAAGGGCGCCGAGCACATGTACGGATACAGCGCGCAAGAGATGATCGGGAGTTCCATCACACTGCTGTCCCCTCCCGAACGCGAGGGAGAGATTCCGAACATCCTGAAAAGGATCCGCGCGGGCGAGCGCATCGAGTATTTCGATACGGTCCGGAAAACGAAAGACAACCGGACGTTGAACGTCTCGCTGTCCGTTTCGCCGATTCACGACACCGAAGGAAACGTGGTTGGAGCTTCAACGATCGCGCGCGATATTACGGCTCAGAAGAAAGTAGAAGATCAACTGCGGCAGTCGCAGAAAATGGAGGCTGTCGGGCGTCTCGCCGGAGGTGTTGCCCACGACTTCAACAACCTGCTCGGGATCGTGACCGCCTGCACCGAACTACTCAGCAGCCGTGTCGACCGCGAGGGCGGAGAGTATATCGACAATATCCGGGAAGCGGCCAAGCGAGGCGCATCTCTCACGCGGCAGTTGCTGGCTTTCAGCCGCAAGCAGCAGGTGCAGGCCCAGGTCCTGGATCTGAATGAGAGGCTCGACCAGGTCACCAAGCTGCTCCGTCCTCTGATGGGCGATGACGTGGAAGTCGTACTGCGGCCGAAAGCGGGCACGGCAATCGTTGAAGTGGACCCGGGACAACTCGACCAGGTCGTGCTGAACCTGGCGGTCAACTCCCGCGACGCCATGCCGCGCGGCGGCCGGCTGATTATCGAGACCGGCGTCTTCGACTTCGACGAATCGTTTGCCCGTGAGCATCCCTCGATGGCCGCCGGCCGTTACGTCATGCTGGCTATCAGCGATAACGGCGTCGGCATGAACGAGGCCACGCGCTCGCGAATCTTCGAACCATTCTTTACCACGAAGGAAACGGGGAAGGGAACCGGTCTCGGGCTGGCGACGGTCTACGGGATCGTCAAGCAGAGTGGAGGTCACATCTGGGTCTACAGCGAGCCCGAGCGCGGCACGACCTTCAAAATCTATCTCCCCTGTGCCGACTACAAGCTCGCGGCCGATGGCGAAACCAAGGCTGATGCCTTGCCGCCACGACGCGAAGGTCTCACCATTCTGCTGGCGGAAGACGATGCCATCATGCGGCGCCTGACGAGGAAGCTGCTCGAAGAGCACGGCTACGCGGTGCTGGAAGCCGTGGATGGGGAGTCTGCACTGAAAGTCGTCAGCGCCGATCACACGCGCGTCGATTTGACGCTGACTGATGTAGTCATGAAGGGCATGAGTGGTCCGGAACTGGTGTTGCGCCTCATTGAGTTGCGTCCGGAAATGAAGGTCGTCTACATGTCGGGATACACCGGAGAACTGCTGGCAAACCAGGGCGTGGAAACCGGCATACGGCTGCTCGAGAAGCCCTTCACCCGGGCTTCTTTGCTGAAGACGATCGAGGCTGCATTGGAATAGAAACGATCCCGCATAGTAGTCGACATTCCCTATTCTGAATGCAGACTCCGTTCTCCATGATCTTTCCCGTTGATCTTCCGCGTGTATTTTTGCGATACTCTGGGGCGCTATGAAAGGCAATGCAAAAGTTCTTGCTGAACTGAATAAAGCTCTCCGCGAGGAATTGACAGCCATCAACCAGTATTTTCTGCACGCGGAAATGTGCGAGAACTGGGGATACCACAAGCTGTCGGAATACATCAAAAAACAGTCGATCGGCGAGATGAAGCACGCTGAAGTGCTCATCGAGCGGATCCTGTTCCTCGATGGCAGCCCGTCCATGATGCCGCTGGAATTGAAAGTGGGCGGCACGGTGAAGGGGATGATTGAAAGCGATCTGGCCCTCGAAGTATCCGCCGTGAAGGCGTACAACGACGCCGTGGCCATCGCCACCAAAGAAGCCGACAATGGCTCCCGCGACCTGCTGGTCCAGCTGCTGAAAGACGAGGAAGACCACGTCGATTTTCTCGAAGCCCAGTTGCATCAGATCAAGGAACTGGGATACGAGCGCTATCTGGCGCAGCAGATGGGCGAACAGGAAGAAGAGTAGAGCCCGAGCAGCCCTGCTTCACTTCACTGTGACGGTCAACAGCTCGGCCCCGCTGACCACATAATCGAGCGGTGGCGTGGATGTCTCATCCACATTCGATTCGCCGCTGACGATCATCTCCTGATTGCCCCGCATGCCGTCCATGATGTTCATGATTGATAGCGGCAGCGTAGGCATGACTTTATCCGCAACCCGGGCTTCGGGATCGGCCTCGAGCAACGAAACGTAAAGCCGGTTATTGGAGTGCTCCTTGTTGAGCACGGCGATGGTCGACGCCAGGTCGAGTTTGCGCCCGAACGCCGGATTCATGTGGCTGACGCGGTCGAGAGTTTCGCCGTCGCTTACGAGGATGCGCAGCGTTCCCTTGCTGGCCGATGTCGGAATCTTTACCGGAATCTGGCGCACAACCCGCTCGCCGCGATACGGAGCCAGTACCGTCTCGACCATGATCTTGTCGCCGGGACGCGCTTCGGTCACGTCGGTGCGAGCACTCTCAAGCCGGGCCCAGCGCCGTTCGCGAACCAGATTGAAATCAAGATTCACGCTCTTCACCGCGGGAGCGTTATAGGGATTGTCGTAAATCCGTCCGAAGCGCTCACCCAGCGATAAGGCCGCAGCCATCGCCGCCGGCGGCCCGTTTTCTCCGGGCGCGAACATGTTTTTCAGGGAAACCTCGGGAAAGCCTTTCACGTCGATGCTGCCATTGAGGCTATAGGTGATCTCCTCACCGTATTCGTTCACCCCGTGCAGAGCGTTAAACACCGTGGCCATGATCGCGACTGGGCTCAGGCGCGCATTGTTCAGAACTTCGTAGTGAAAGTCCTTTTCGCCCGCTCCTCCGCGAATAGTGAGGGTCACAGGAATCATGTCCGCCTGTTTGTTGAAGACGCCCATAATCCCGGTATGACGATCCTGCACAAACACGCCCGCCTGCTGCGTGGTGTTGATGATCTTGAAGGCGTTGAGCGGTGACGGCAGAGTGGCCAGCACTTCCGCCTTGTCCATCGGCAGGTCGACCGAACCGAATTGCAACAGAGGATGTCCGCATGCCAGCAGACGCTGCGGGTCGACATAAGTGACGCTGCAGGTCGCGGAAATGTCCATGTCGCCGCGGACGAGAACTGCACTGACCGCGGATCCGGGAACCAGCGGTTCCGGTTGCTCGTCGTCGCTAACGGAGCCAGCACCCATCACCGGGACGATTCCTGCAGAAGCAAACTGGGAAGCGAACTGACGCACCGCATCTTCCGAGAAACCGTTGAAAACCAGCGGCGCGTCGATCGGTTTGAGATAGTCGACGAAGCCTTGCGAAGTGTTAGGAAGGGCCCCAGCGTCGCCGGGAACCGCGGTTCGTCCCGCGGCATTCTGCACAGAAGGCTTGGCGGCCGACGCTTCCTCCGACGGAGACTTGTCCAGAGCGTTGATTTCCAGCATGTCCGCAATCGGCGTGACCCCGGCGATCGGCTCCTTGGAAAACTCGCCGATCCGGAAGGCCAATGCTCCGGCCAACTTCCCGTCGAAGTACACGGGACTGCCGCTCATGCCGGCGACCACGCCGGTGTACTCAACTTTGGCGCCATGCAGGCGAACCAGGATAATGTCGCCCTTGGGCCCATTGACGTTGTGCAGAATGCCCAGGACTTCCACATCCATGGGCTCGGGATTGACGCCCTGAAAAACGGTGTAGGCGACGCCACGCATCCCCGCGTGAATTTCGCTGACCGGTATCGTCTGAGGAGGCTGGGAGTTTTGAGCGATCGAGCCAGTGGACAGGGAGAAAAAAGCGACCAACAATGAGACTGCTACCTTGTGCATGCAACACTCCGAGAGCCGCCAACAACTCTCTTCAAAACCGATGCGACACCCATCTCTACGCACGAGACATTGATCTAGATTCCGCCGAACTGTAAGTCGTTGCCAGGAAGGAAGTACGGGGGCCGGCAAAACATCCCAATTGCGAATCCTTGCGTCTATACTAGCACAGGGCGGTGCTTGAGGGGTTTGTTTATGTGCAGGCAAACGATTCACCACACTGGAATCTGCGACAAGCCGGTCAGGATTTTGCTGTCCCTGGTCTGCGCGCTGTCGTTTATCGTGTCGTCTTCCTGGGCGCAAGATCAGTCGTCACAAGGACAAGCCGGGCAGTCTTCCCCATCGGCGACGGCGCCGCAGGACCAGAGTAACGGCAAACCGAAACAGGACGTTCCTGCCGAAGCCGGCGGCCCATCCGACAACGTCGGCCCATATGCCATTCCTCGGAAGAAGGCCGACGACACTCCACCGCCGCCTCCTCCGGTGTCGACCAATCGGCCGGAGGACATGCCGGACTATTCGCTGAAAGTGAATGTGCCGCTGGTCAACGTCAACGTAATGGTCACCACCAAGGACGGCCAGTTTGTTCCGGGACTGAAAAAAGAGAACTTCCGCATTAGCGAAGATGGGGTTCCACAAACCGTCAGCAAGTTTGGCGTGTCGGAGGCTCCGATTACGGCGGTGCTTCTGGTCGAATTCGCCTCAACCACCTGGCCCCTTCTGGTCGACGCGCTCAATGCCTCGTATGCTTTCGCCGACAGCCTGAAGAAAGACGACTGGGTCGCGGTGGCGTATTACGACATGCAGCCTCACATTCTGGTCGATTTCACGCAAGACAAGCGTGCCGTCTTCGGCGCACTGAATCAGCTGCGCATCCCGGGGTTCTCCGAGACGAACGAGTTTGACGCGCTCTACGACATGCTCGATCGCCTCGACCGTGTGGAAGGCAAGAAGTACATCATCCTGGTGTCAACCGGCGTCGATACCTTCAGCAAGCTGACCCTCGACAAGATCATGAAGAAGGTCAAAGACACCAAGGATGTCACGATCTTTCCCATCAGCATCGGGTGGTATCTCCGCGAAATGTGCGAGGTTCAGCATTGCACCGGAATGACTCACGGCATGGCCAGCTGGGGCATCAAGAACATCGACTATTTGCAGGCCGACAACGAAATGCGGACGTTCGCCTCGATGACCGGCGGGCGAGCTTATTTCCCGCGCTTCGAAGCCGAGTTTGCGGAGATTTTCCACGATATTGGCGATGACATCCGCCATGAATACACCTTGGCTTATAGTCCCACCAACACCAAGCTCGACGGCACGTACCGCAAGCTGAAGGTGCAAGTTGTGGCCCCGGATGGCGGCCAGCTAAAGGTGAAAGATCAAAAGGGCAAAGACGTGAAGATCGAGGTAGTCGCCCGCGACGGCTACACCGCCAAGCACACCGTAGACTGAACCGGGTCAGTTCGCGGGGTCAGCGGATGTGGAACAGAGCGTCGAGCAGGAAGAAGACGGCCGTCCCCACGAACACTAGCAGTGCCATCTTCATGGCCGGCTCTTTGTTTACTTCGGGAATCAGGTCCGACGCGGCAACATAAATCGTCACTCCTGCCGACAATGGCAGTCCGGCACGCACGTCGTGCCGGAACAGAGCCATGGTCAGGACTCCTGCCAGGGTCGATCCGCCCAGGATCACCGAAGCTCCCCAGGCGATCCCGCGGCTGCGCCCGCTCGCCAGCATGACCGAGCTCACCGTAAATCCCTCGGGGATCTTGTGCAGGAACACGGCGAAGAAAATCAGCCAACCCAAGATATTGGAAACCAGAAATCCCGAGGCAATCGCAATGCCGTCAAAGAACGTGTGAATGATGAGGCCCAGGAGCACCGAGTATCCGTTATGTGAGTGCTGGAATTCGGACTGGTGGGTTTCCTCGCCGAAGTGAAAGTGGGGCGTTACGGTGTGTTCAAAGAAGTGGATGATGAGGTATCCCAGAAGAACCAGAAACGCCGCAGACCGCCCGCGCAGTTCGAAACTCTCCGGGATCATTTCGACGATCGCGGTGGCCAGCATGAATCCCGCGCCCAGGGCCACGAAGTAGCGGAGATAACGGCGCTCCCAGTGCCGCTGCACAATGATGGCACCACCAAAAACGTTTGCCGCCGCGGCGGTCAGGCCGAGCAGAATACTGGTGAGGATGGGATGCATGGGCTCGGGGATGATATCAGTTCTCGGACTTCAACTCAGTCTTAGCCGCTGTGGCGGATGTGCATCACGTCTCCATCTTGCACGATATAGTCCTTGCCTTCCAGGCGCAAAGTGCCTTTGGCGCGGGCATTGGCCTCAGAGCCGGCTTCGAGAAGTTGATCCCAGCGAATGGTTTCCGCGCGGATGAAATGTTTCTCCAGATCCGAGTGGATTGCGCCGGCTGCCTCCTGGGCGCGAGTGTGGGCGGGAATCTGCCAGGCCCGGCATTCGTCTTCGCCGGCAGTGAAAAACGAAATCAGGCCGAGCAACTGGTAAGTCGTCCGGATGAGGCGGGTAAGACCGCTCTCCTCGAGTCCGTAACTCGAGAGAAATTCGGCGGCATCCGCATCGCTCATTTCTGACAGTTCCGCCTCGACTTTTCCGCAAATGGCCGTCGCCCCCCCGTTCATCCGTGCCGCGATCTCCGTGAGTTTGTATTGGTCGACCGCCTCGCCCAGATCTTTTCCGAGTTCGGTCGATTCGCCAATATTCAGAACGTAGAGGATTGGCTTTTCGCTCAGGAACATGAATCCGCGGATGCGCTTCTTCTCCTCGGGCGTCATAGCCATCTCCCGCAATGGCTTTTCTTCGCCTAGGTGGGCGTTGGCGCGTTTCAGGAGTTCGAATTCCTTCTCCAGATCCGGAGTCTTCATCTTCTTCAGATCCTTCTCCAGGCGCTCCAGCCGCTTTTCGATCTGGCCCAGATCGCTGACCATCAGGTCGAACTCGACGTTCTTGATATCACGCAGGGGGTCGATCTCCCCCACATGGGGGATGGCAGGATCGTCGAAGACTCGCACAACATGTGCCAGTGCATCGACCTGCCGCAGGTTGCCGAGGTAGGCAGTTTCCTTCAGTGCGTCCTGGCCGATGGCGCCGACGTCGACATATTCGACCGACGTATGCGTAAGTTTCTTGGGGTTATAGAGCGCCGCCAGGCGGTCGAGCCGATCGTCGGGAACCTTGGCGACCCCGACGTGCGCTTCGCGGGGATTGGCAAAGGCGTGTTCGGAGAGATGCGCCTTCGTCAGGATACGAAACAATGAAGTTTTGCCTACCTGTGGCAGGCCAATGATGCCAGTTTTCATATGGGCGAATTCCAGCCTCCACCGGCGAGTTCCTGGGATTCCCGGGCTGCGCGGTGGGCTTGCAGCAAGACAGACTTAACGGCGTTTCTCAGCAGCGTCGAATAACCCTCCAGAATAAACCATGCCATCCGTGTTCACGAAGTTCGCGGCCAACGCAGCCCATTCCGGCGTCGTCTGTGATCAAAATCACACACCACCGTGAGAGCCTCGACTGAAGCCGATCTCGGGGACGACCTACTCTGGCAGCACCAGAAGTTCCACCGAGCAGTCCCGTCGGCGCGGGGAATCTGTTATTTTGCGATTTTATTCACGGAGGTCCGCACTCATGTCCGCCAAGCCCGCAGCCAGCTGGTTCCATAGCAATCAATATTCAGCCCAGGCCCAATGCGAGCATTGCGGCGGGATTGTACGTCACGAGCGTTGGTGCATCACCTGTGACGCTCTGGTCCAATACGCCTACAGTGCTGTTCTCGAGCCCGACAAGCTGACACTCCTCGACCGGCTCACCCTGCATGCCCTGGGCGTGTCGTGGCAGAAGGACCCATGCGCGGATAAGGCAATCTGAAGAGATACTCCGTCTTCCCGCTGCCTCGCGGGAAGTGAGCTCGATCTTTGTGCTGCAACCTAGGCCCGCTTCGCTCAGCAAAGTGCAGGCTTCCGAGGGAAGCGGGCCATTCCCATTATTCTGAATGCCGTTCTACTTACCCCGAGATTGGGCCGACGGCGGCGTAATTGTGACCGAGTCGGGCTGGGTCCAGACCTCGTGGCTGTTGCTCAGATCCAGCCGATTCATGGTGACTGTGAGCTGCTGGCCCTCGACCGCAACCAGAAGGTAGTGATAGTTGATCGCCTTGCTCTGGAACGGATCGGTTGCCGGACGGTTGATGAGATATGGGTGAGCTCCGCCGCCGCCGGTCACAAAATACGTGACGCCGCCGCGCTCGTGCCGTTCGTAGTTATGAACATGGCCGGAGAAGAGCACGATGCGATATGGGGCGCGGGACTGACGCTCTTCGAGCATGGCCGCCAGCGCCTCTTCCCGTGGACGAGCCGAATGTCCTCCACCCAGCAGCTTCGCACTCGAAGAGGTGTAGGGCGGGTGATGCAATAGCACGAAGACAAAGTCCACGTCCGCCGGGATGCGATCAAGTTCATTACTCAGCCACCGTCCTTGCGGTCCTTCGGCCTCGTCCATTGAGCTGTCGAGTGCAAGAATCATGGTGTTCGCGGCGCGCACTGAGTAGTAGCGGCTCCCCTTCAGTTCGGGAAAGCGTTCGAAGTAATTGCTGAGAGCGAGCTTCTCCGATCCGTGCAGATCGTGATTTCCCAGTACCGGATAGACAGGAATCTTCTTTTCTCGCCAGACGCTGGTTTCCCGATCCCAGACGTTCCAATCGCCGGAGTCGTAGCCATTGAACACAATATCGCCGGTGAAACAAATGAAAGCGGGATTGGCCCCGGCAATGGCCTTCACCAACGCGGCGCGCGCGGCTGGATTCGCAGCATCTGTGTCTTTCGGGTCGTGAAAGCGCGTGTCTCCGTACGCGACAAACTGAAACGGAACTTTCACGTTCGCGCTCAATTCAACCGCGGAGCTTTGTGCGCTCGACTTTCCGGTGCAGCCGGTGGCGGACAGAACTGTCAGTGCCAGCGGCAGAGCGGCACACCAGGCCAGGAGTGAACGTGAACCAGCCATTCGGGAGCCTCTATCCTGCCTATTCTCCCACGATGCCGCAGAATGAACATGATGGACGCGAATCGCCCGGATTCACGCTAATATTCCCTAGACAGCCAAGCCACGACAATGAGGGTGTTGATCGTCGAAGACGAAGCGCGCATGGCCAACCTCCTTCACCAGGGATTGACCGAAGAAGGCCACATTGCCACGTGTGCGTCGGACGGCGCAGAGGGATTCACGCTGGCGAAATCCTACGAGTTCGATGTCATCGTCCTCGACATCATGATGCCCAAACTCAGCGGCTACGAACTGGCAAAGCGGCTGCGCGCGGAAAAGATCCGGACACCGATCCTGATGCTGACCGCGAAGGATTCTGTGCCCGATATTGTCCGCGGGCTTGATGTGGGCGCCGACGACTACATGACGAAGCCATTCTCCTTCGAAGAACTGGTCGCCCGCCTGCGAGCCGTCAAACGGCGGGCTCTGGCGGCAGAGGACACAAGCCTGCGCGTCGCCGACCTGGTGCTCGATCCCGCGAGCCGCGAAGTGATGCGCGGCGAAGACCGGGTGTCTCTGACCCGCACCGAATACAATCTGCTGGAACGTCTGATGTATCGCGCCGGCAAAGTAGTTGCACGCCGCTCTCTGATCGAGTCGGTGTGGGGCTTTGACCGCGAGATCGAAGAGAACACCCTCGACGCGTTCATGCACCTGCTGCGCGCCAAGATCGACTCGCCGGGACGGCCTAAATTGATTCATACCGTGCGGGGCGTCGGTTATACGGTGCGCCGGGAGTCGCAGTGAGCCCAGCCGGATGAGCCTTGTCAAATTGCCCATGACCAAAATTTCCATCGGAATGCGCCTTACCCTCTGGTACTTGGCCATCTTTGCGTTGGCCCAGTTCGTTTTCGGTGCGGGCATGTGGTTCATTCTCCGGCATCATCTTTACGATCTCGTCGACGACAGCCTCAATGAGCAAGTCGATGACCTTCGCACGCTGTTGCAGGAACAAGGTCAGAACCCTTCGCTCGTCCAGCTTCGCGACGAATTGCGGGATACCTATGCGATCGAGCACCTGGGCAATTACCTCGAGGTTGACGCCGAGAACGGAGAGGAAATCTATCGCTCCGGATTTCTGCGCGCTCACCCGGTGACTCTTGATTCGTTGCCCGGCGCGGATCTTGCCGTGTACAAGAACCAGTCAATTGAGGACCATCCCTATCGCTTCATCCGGCAGAAGCTCCAGGTCAACGGACACGTCTATTTCGCCACTATGGGGTTAGAGACGAATGATGCGGTCGAAACCCTGGCGGTGTTTCGCTCTTTTTTGCTGATGTTCGCTCCCTTGTTGCTGCTGACGGCTGCCGGCGGCGGCTATTGGCTGAGCCACCGGGCGTTGGCCCCGGTCGATGACCTGGTTCGCACCGCGCGCGACATCTCGGGTGTGAATCTGCGCAGCCGCCTGCGGAAGCTGGAGACAGGCGATGAGCTGCAGCGGCTCTCCGACACTCTGAACGAAATGCTCGACCGGATCGAAACCGCATTCCTGCGCATCGCGGAATTCACAGCCGACGCCTCGCACGAGCTCAGAACTCCAGTGTCACTTATCCGCACGGAAGCCGAACTCGCTCTGCGCCGCTCTCGCGGGGAGGACGAGTACAAGGAAGCGTTGCGCCATATTCTTTTCGAAGCCGAGCGCACGACCAGCCTGATTGAACAATTGCTGGCCTTGGCCCGGGCCGACTCGGGGCGCGAGAGCTTGCGGGTGCAGCCGGTCAATGTAACTCAGACACTGAGAGGTGTCGCGGAGGGCTGGCGGCGGGTGGCGACGATCCGCAATCTGCAATTCTTCGCCAGACTCGACGCTCCCGAAGCGTTTGTCATGGGAGATGAGGCGGCACTGCGCCGAGTGGCGGATATCCTGCTCGATAATGCCTTCAAGTACACCCCGTCGCCGGGGGACATTGCTCTCTCGCTTGAACGAAAGGGCGGAAACATAATGATCGTTGTGCGCGACTCCGGGATCGGCATCGCTTCCCATGAGCACACCAGGATTTTCGAGCGCTTCTACCGTGTAGATAAGGCGAGAAGCCGCGCCCAGGGAGGCGCGGGGTTAGGTCTTGCAATCGCGCAGTGGCTGGTTACCCGCCACGGCGGCCGGATCAATGTCGACAGCGAACTCGGCCACGGCACGACATTCTGTGTGGAATTGCCGACGATCGCCATGCCGGTCCAGAATCTGACGACAGGCTGAAAGGAAAAGGGCGGCCGCTTGCCCGGGCGGCCACCCTTATTGCCGATCGATTACACTCCCGCGCCGGCGGCCCTGACGAGAACCGGAGTGCGCGGAGCTTCAACCCACTTGGAGAAGTACAGCCGGTACGATCGGTGGATCAGGTACATCACCGGGAAGACCGCCAATGCCAGTTCCCAGCCGAGGCGATTGCTCACGGTTTGCACCATCACACTGATTCCGGCGCTTACGACGTAATAAGGGAACGAGAGCTCCGCGATACTCCGCCATGTCGAAGTGGCGGACTTTCCCTCGCTGAGAGAAACGATCCCGGCAACCGAACCGGTCTGACTCAGGAATAATGCGGCCGCCGACAGTGCCGCTCCTGCGGTCATGGGAACCCCGAGGCGCATCAGGCTGAAGTGGTATACCAGGCTGGCTACACCGGCGGCGAAGGCCATCATGCTGAGGTTGAACTCCATTTGCCGGCGGTTCATCTTCCCATTCTTGGGCCAGCATTGCACGGCGGTCGAAACAACCGTGATGCCGACCGCTTCGGCCCCGCTCAGGTTCATCACCGCCGTCAATAGGAACGGCAGATTCACTGACATGTTGCCGTTGATTCCCGGCAACTTTACTTTTAATCGCGAGGTGATCACCGCGAATCCGAGAATCGCCAGCGCCAGGTATGGGTGCAACCGGTGACTCGCGTAGCTGGAGAATGCGGTGGCGGTCACGCCCGCCAGCATTATCGCCGCGATGAACTTGGTTTGCCGTGTGTCTTGCATCTTTGCGTTCTCCTTTCTTGGATTCACACGGCCTTACTGTTCATCATCACCTGCATCTGAAAATGCGACATTCGTGTCCGAAACGCTCGCACCCCAAACGACGCTTGACGCAGTAGTGCTGGAGCCGGTGCTAGACCCCCAGACGACACTGAAGGCGTTCAGGGTGTTGTCATTCCAGGGCAGCGAAGTTCCCCAAACCACTGACGTCCCGTTGACGATAGAAGTTCCCCAAACCACCGACGTTCCCCAAACCACTGACGTGCCCCAGACCACCGAACTGGAGGCAACGCTGGAGTTTCCATAGACAAGAGAGACGACTCTGGTCTGCGGGTTATAGACCGCGCTGGGCGACAGAGCCGCTCCCACATTCGACGGCGCCAGGTCGGTGTTGGCGATCGCTGCTTGCACATTCAGCAAGCCGGAGCCGACCGAGAACAGGTCGTAAAAGTCGGTGAAGCTCTGCGAAAGATGCGGTACATAAGCTGAAGTGGAGCTCAGCCCCATCTTGTAGGCAGTCTTCATCAATCGCGCTTTTACCTGATCCGGTGTCAGCGTAGGCTGCTCTTGCAGCAACAGTGCGACAGCTCCTGCAACCGTCGGCGTCGCCATGCTGGTCCCGCTCAAAGTGAAATAGTCGTTGCCATTGTCATTGCCAGTCACGAGTTCAGTCGGATACGAGTGCTCCAGCGTGGCGCCAGGTGCGGCCAGGGACACGATGTCGTTGCCCGGAGCGACAATGTCAGGCTTCACGATGTGATCGTAGGTCGTCGGACCCTTTGAGCTATAGCTCGCCTTTGTCTCCGCCGATGGGAGCGGTGATCCGTTGCTCTTGGTCGCGCCCACGGTCAGCACGAACGGATCGTTGCCCGGCGCGGTGATCGTTCCGAAACCATTGCTGCCATTTACGCTCAAGCGGCCATAGTTGCCGGCCGCCACCACGACCACGATTCCGTTCTTCCATGCGGATTCAACCGCCTGACAGAGCGGATCCTGCGTATAGCTGGACCAGATGCCGCGGCCCAACGACAGGTTGATAACTCGAATGTTGTACGTGTTCTTCAGGGCGATGGCCTGCTGAATGGCTGCGATGACCGTGCTGTCGCTGCCGGCGCCGTTCGCATCCAGCGCCCGCAAGTCAATCAGATTCACTCCGGGGGCGACGCCTTCGTATTGCCCGCCAGAGAGGGATCCGTTGCCGCCGATGATTCCGGCCACGTGGGTTCCGTGACCGTACAGGTCATACATCGCGCCGCTGGAGTTACTCGTAGCCGTTCCGGTGAAATCCTGGTGATACACAACGCGCGAAGCCGTGTGGCTGGCATTCCAGAGATCGGGGTGACTATCGTTAATTCCGCTGTCGATGACCGCGACCCCAACGCCCGCCCCGCTGAATCCGGCGTTCCACGCCGCCGACACTCCGGTGGCGCTGTCCGTTAGGTCGTCCATCACGTTCATCGGGTGATCGATCGTGACCGACTGGATCTCCGGATCGGCTTCCAGCGCCGGTAAAGCGCTGACCGGAATCGTGAAAGACGCGGCCCGGATCATATGCAGTTTCACGTGAAGATGGCCACCGCGGCTCTGCATCGCCGCGTAGTGCGCCGAGGTTGGCACCGTCCGGTACTGAACGATGACTTTGACGGTCTCACCGCGCCCAAGCCCTTGATGGGCCTTAGCAAGCAGGCCGGAAAGCTCTGGAGCGATCCGCGAGGCTCTGGCGGACGCGTTATTCAATCCCTGGCCAAATGCCATGCTGGTTGCAAGCAGCACAACCATCATCAGCCGCTTACCCCAGGCGGCGCTGCGCCGCTCTCCACGTCCCGTCGACCTGCTGGACTTCCGAGTCCGGACCATAAATCTCACCCTTTCTTTCCTAAATGGGGGGAAGATCGAGATTAGTAGCCATGGGTTCTGTAGCACGGGACAAACCAGTCTCCCTGTACTAAGTTGTTGATTTTATGGACTATTGGGAGCTGGGCTGCCGTGGCGCGTGCGCCAGTTTGTCCCAGACACAGGGGCGCGGGACGAAATGTCCCGCTTCTACGTATGATCTTGGCCAATCTCAAGGAGTTAAGCCGACCCGCTCGACAGGAGTGTCTGAAGAGGCTCGAAAGGTCCGGGGATCTTATGCGGTTGAGATTGAGCGTCCGAAGACTACGGCATTCCGGCAGCCGTCGTGTTGGCGCGCAGCCGCGAATCAGACTGCTGGAGCAGTTTCGGCATGGCGGCCATGAGCCGCTGTGTGTATTCGTGCCGCGGATTGGTTAGAACTTGCTCGGTTGGGCCTTGTTCTACGATCCGCCCTTCGTGGAGGATCGCGATACGGTCGCAGATGCCCGCAACCGACGCCAGATCGTGAGAGATGTACAGCAGCGACATTCCCGTGCTTCGATTCAGAGTGCGGAACAGCGCCAGGATTTCCGACTGCGTGATCACATCGAGGGCGCTGGTCGCCTCGTCGGCGATCAGTAACGCCGGGCGATGCAAGATGGCCATCGCGATTAATACCCGCTGCGCCTGTCCGACACTCATCTGCGACGGAAGCTTGCGAAGGAATTCGTCATCTGACGGCAGGCTGACGTTCTCCAGCGCGCTGCGGATCGCCTGGTCCTGTTCGGCCTTTGACCCGGAAGCATGGGCCCGCCAGGCCTCCTTGAGCTGAGTTCGAATTCTGAGAGCAGGATTAAGAGAAGAGAGCGGGCTTTGCAGGACCAGCGCCAGCTTGCGTCCGCGCAGTTCGCGCCAGTCGCGCTCCCGCAGCCGCATCAGATCGCGTCCTTCAAACTCGATCGTTCCCGTAGCGTGAGTTCGCTTGCCGTCCAAAAGGCCCAGAATCGCCATCGCCGCTGTGCTCTTGCCCGAGCCGCTTTGGCCTACCAGTCCCAGGACTTCCCCGCGGCGAATCTCGAACTCCGCCTCGCGCAGCACAGGCGGTTTGTCGCCATAGCTGACGGAAAGGCGTGCGGAAAGAACAACCTCGGATTTTGGATTCGCATTCATGTTGCCGTGGCATCCCGCAAGTTTCGCAGTTGTCCGCAACTCAGCAGTGGGAAAAGCGCTGGCTTACTGTACCGTCAGCCGCTCCGCGTTCCAGTAGGTTTGCGGGACCAGAATCACGGGGCTGGCCCCGTGAACCGATGCCGCCACCGCGGACAGCGCGTTCCGGTTGACCAGGTAGATGAAGGGTTCTTCTTCCACCACAATCTCCTGAACCCGGTCGAAGGCTTCCTTGCGTTTCCTGGCGTCCGCCGACGAAGCCTGCTGTCGCATCAGCCGATCGATCTCGGCCTCCCACTGTGTCTCAGGCGTCTTCTCTTGCGGATTCCACTGATGGTTCTCCGACGAACTCAGCCAGACATTCATCTGCTCGTTGGGATCAAGCCCAACGTTGGTCAGGCCCAACAGAATCGCTTCGTAGTCAAAGGTCTGCGTCATCCGCTCGATGAGCGATGGGAAGTCGAGCGTGACCACGTTGACCTGAATCCCGATCTTCTGTAAGTCCTCCTGAATCATCGTCGCCATCCGCTCGCGATACTTGTTGCCTGCGTTGGTGATGATCGAGAAGACCACTTCGTTCCCGCTCTTGTCCTTGAGCGTGCCGTTTTCCAGGCGGAAGCCGTCCGACTGTAGCTCTTTCAGCGCGGCATCGGGGGAGTACGCTTGCGGCTTCAGCTTTGCATCGAACCAGAACTTGTTCGCGGGAGAGACCGGGCCTGCGGCCGGCTGCGCGTGCCCGCGAAAGACGACTCGGCTCAGGTCTTCCCGGTTGATGGCGTCGGAAATCGCCCGCCGGAAATTCGCCGACCGGAACCACACTTTCTTGTAGGCCGGCAGCGGCGACTTGGCCACTTCGTTGAACCACATCTGCTCGCTGTCAAGCGAAGGCCCGGCATCATGCACAAGTTGCGGAGACGTTTCCGCCAGCTTGTCGAAGTACTCGCTGTCGAGCGAGTTGATCAGATCAATCTCGCCGCGCTTGAAACGCAGCATCTCCACATCGCGATTCGGCTGGATATCGAGGTGGATGGAATCCAGATAGGGCAGTTTGCGGCCTTGCGCATCGGTCTTCCAGTAGTTCGGATTCCGCTTGAGCAGGATGCTTGCGCCCGGCTGGTAGTCGGCGACCATAAACGGGCCGAGCACCGCCATTTCTTTTTTCGGAGAGTGCACCGAGAGGATTGCCACCTGATCGAATTGCCGGTCGAGTCCGGCAACTGGAGCGGGGAAGGTAATCGAAATTTGCGTGGGGGATAAGATCTTAATCTCGACATCTCCCGGCCCGGAGCGGAATGCGTCTCCCGTAGGTGAATGCAACGCCGGATCCATCAGCCGCTTCACCGTGTGGGCGACGTCTTCGGCGGAGAACGGCGTGCCATCAGAGAACGAAACTCCGCTGCGCAGCTTGAAGGTGATCTGCGTGCCGTCTTTCGAGACTTTCCAGGATTGCGCCAGCTCCGGCTCCAGCGCCTGGGTTTGGCGGTTCAGCCGAACGAGTACGCCGCCGGTCAGATAGCGGATCGCCGCCGAGGCGTCGTCCTCGACTTTGAGCGGATCAAACGTCTTTGGCTCCGAGCGCAGACAGAATCTCAGCTGCCCCTGGGCCACGATGCTGCCGGCTAAGACCGCAAGCCAGAGCACGAAAACTGCGGTTGTCTTCCTCCACATCGTTACCATGACACCCTCACGGAGTAATGACTCTGCCGCGGGTTACGCGGCCGTCTCGCCTTCCTGAGGCGAGAGCAAGAACTGAAACGACGTGACGACGAGCACCAGCAACACCAGCGGAACAAACTTCCAAGGCTCGTCGCCGACCGAAACCATGCCTTCCAATTCCTTCAGCAGACTTCCCCAGGATGGCATTGGCTCCGCGATGCCCAGCCCGAGAATTCCCAGATTCGCCTCGCTCAAGATGAACGCGGGAATCGAGATCCAGAACTGCGCGTAAAGCACCGGCTTCAGATTCGGCAGCACATGAATCCAAAACAGCCGGGCTCCGCGAATGCCGGATGCCCGCGCCTGACGCACGAAATCAGAATCTTTCACTGTCGCACTGGTAGCACACAGCACGCGCGCCGCGCTGCTCCATCCCAGTAGTCCCAGGATGAGAAACGTCACCAGCACAGAAACCAGCGGCGAAACGTTTAACGGCATCAAGGCCCGGACCGTGATCAGCAAAAACAGCCATGGCAGCGACAGAAAAAGATCTGTCACGGCCATTGCTCCGCGTGCCCACATTCCGCCCAGATAACCCGTCAGGCCGCCGAGCAGCGCCGCCATCAAGGTCGAGAGCAGGGCGGCTGCGGGAGCCAGCAACAACGAGATTCGCGTCCCGTAGAGCACGCGCGCGAAACGGTCCCGGCCGATATCGTCGGTGCCCAGCCAGTGCGCACGCGATGGCCGTGCATCCGCCGCCTCCCGGTATTGCTTGGCGTATCCCTCTGGGGCGATCCAGTTCGCTGAAAGCGATGCCGCCACCACCAGCAGCAGAACGGCGCAAGCCGTTTTCCGCCACATATTTGCGCGGAGAAGCCTCATGCTTCCCCACTCCGAAACATATGTCCGATTACATCGGCTCCGGAATTGGCCAGCAAGGTTACCAGCGTCACGAGAATCGTGATGTTTACCAGCAATGGCAGATCGCGTGCCAGCGCCGCTTGCCACGCCAGTTGTCCGACTCCTGCCAGTCCGCACAGCGCCTCCACAGGAATGGCTGCGCCGATGGCGATGCTCACCGAGATTCCCGCGACCGCGAGCAACTGCGGCCCGGCCACCGGAATGACGTGCCAGAACAAGATTCGCATCTCACTCAGGCCCTTGACCCGGGCAGTGATGATGTGAGGCATGCCGTACGCTTTTGCCAGCAGATTGCGCGCGTAGCGGTACACATTCGGAAAGACGATCAGCCCGACTGCCAGAGATCCGGGGACGTTCCACAATACCGATAACAGCGCAAGCACCGCCGCCGGGAGGCAAAGAAAAGTCCCGCTCACTGTGGTCGTCAGCACGTCATAGGCTTGTACCCGAAGCCACGCCGCACTCAAGGCCAGGGCGAGGGCTGCAGCCCAACCCAGCAGCAAGCCGATTCCCACCAACTGCGCTGTCAGCGCCAGACGTTGACGCAGCAGAGTAGTTACCGGCTGGCCCAGGGAAAGCGAGGTTCCCAAATCGCCGTGCGCCGCCCGCTCCAGGGAATTCCAGTAGAAGTGAAGAATGTTGTTTTGTGCCAGCCGCGCATTGCGCAGAGCCTGAATGCTGGCGGAATTCAAATGCGGGTCGAGTTCGGCCTCATCCACATCGAAGCCGGGAGCCAGGCGCACCAGCGTAGCGGAGAGAAGACCGCCAAGCAAAGCCGTGGCCACTAGTGCTGCCGTGTGCCGCGCGATCCGGCGGACGAAGGTGAGTTGCCGCGGCATTGCTTCGAGGCTCCTAGCTGACCGAGGCTCCGCGGGCATTCGCTTCCTGCTCGCGGCCTGCGGCTTCGGCATGATGAATCTGTTTCATGGAATACATGCGCCGGTCTGCCTCGGCGAGCAGGCGTTCAACATCGAACCCGTCTTCAGGACAGAAGGCTGTCCCCACGCTGAGGGTGATGAGATCGCGGCCGCAAATCAGGCGTCCGGCCTCGATGGCCGCCTGATTCAGGCGTTCCGCCTTTTCCTGGGCCGCCTCGTTCGATAGGCCCGGCGCAGTGATCACAAACTCGTCTCCCCCCATGCGAGCCACATAGTCGTAGCCGCGGCTGGCATCCTTCAGGCGATTACTGAATTCGCGCAGCAGCTTGTCGCCTTCAACGTGGCCGAAGGAGTCGTTGATCTGCTTGAATCCGTCAATGTCGCAAACCATCACTGCCAGCGAGGTCTTCATGCGGCGGCTGCGGGCGATTTCCTGTGCCAGGTGCACGAAGAGCGATCGCGCGTTAGGCAGACCGGTGAGGTAGTCGGTCGTGGCGGAACTCTCTGCTTGTTGATACTTGAGGGCATTCTCGACGGAGAGCGCGACCTTCGATGCAACGGCCAGCAGAATGCGCAAATGATCAGGAGTAAAAGCATCGCGGCTGGAGTGATACATGGCCAGAACGCCCACCACTCCATTCAAGCCCTCGAGCGGGACCGCCAGCGCGGATTGCAGCGGGCTGTGCTTCCCCGGGTCGACGACGTAGCCCACCTCGACCTGCGGATTTCCGTTCACGATGGGCTTGCAGTTTTCCGCGACCCATCCGCATAAGCCTTCGCCGACCCGGATCTTCAGCGCGGAGAGCGCCCGGAAATTCTCGCCGCTCACCAGTTCGGGAAGAAGCCATCCGTTGCGGTTCACGAACACTGCGATCGAATCGTAGGGAATCATGCGTCGCAGCCGCATCGAGAGCACGGACAAGGTCTCGCTAAGGCTGAGCGAGACGCCCAGATCCTGGCTGAGTTCGAACATGGTTTGCGCTTCCTGGCGCGCGGAAGCGATCAAAGAGAGAAAGTCGGAATTCTCTGCCGGAATACTCGCCGGTTCCGATCGTTCAAATCCGGCGGCCGGCGCCAGTCCGCGCTCCACGCGAGCCGTCTTCGAAAGGCTGGCGGGCAGCGTGGTCTCGTCCTTGCTCTGGGCCAGGTGTTCCAGTTCGACGTAGCGGCGTTCCAAAATCTCCACCACCCGCGGATCGAACCATGTGCCGGCCTGCTCCTTCAATCGATCCATGGCCTCGGCCAACGGCAACGCTTTGCGATATTGCCGGTGGGAAGCCAGCGCATCCAGGCAATCGACGGCGGCGAGAATCCGCGCCCCGATCGGAATCTGCTCGCCCGACAACCCTTCCGGGTATCCCGATCCATCCCACTTTTCGTGATGCGAATGCACGATGGGCGCGACCGGATAGGGGAACGCAACCCGCTCCAGAATCTCGGCACCCACCAGCGGATGAACCTTCATCTTCTCGAACTCTTCCGGCGTCAGCTTGCCCGGCTTGTTGATGATCTGCTCCGGAACGGCAAGCTTCCCGATGTCATGCAACAGTGCCGCGGCGCGCAGCGCTTCGATCTCGGTCTCGGGCAGGTGCAGATCCTTGGCGATTTCTACCGCGTAAGTGCGCACCCGCTGCAGATGCGTATGCGTCGTGTGGTCTTTGGCCTCGATGGCCAAAGCTAGCGCCTCGATGGTGCGCATATTCAGCGACGCGATCTCTTCCACGTGCCGCTTTTCGATTTCCACCCGCTCTTTTTCAGCCTCAAGGCGGCCCAGGTATTGCCGGTAGGAGCGATAGACCCAATAGATCAGCGGCAGCACCAGCAGCGACGTCTGCCATCCCGCCGATTGGTTGATAATCCCGACCAGTCCCACCGCCGCCGCGCCCACCAGGTAGTAGGGGAACGACCAGAAGTAGCATTCCGACCACACCTTGCGGCTCGATTTGCCCTCGGTCATCGCGATCACCACCGAGATCGGCAGAGTATTGGCGAAGAAAAATACGAGGGCCGCGACCATCAGCAGGATGGGTTTGTTCGATCCGAAGCGCGAGAGCAGCCAGTGGTAGCTGACATAGGTGAGTGCGCCGGCGTTGGCCATCATCCCGGCCACGTTGAACAGTACCTTGACCGGGTCGAGCCGCTTCCGCGTCTGCCACACGCTCTGCACCAGGCTCGCCGTGCACCCGATGACCAGCGTCTCCGGAAGGCTCAGCTCCAGCACGCCCAGCAGAATAAACAGGAAGTTCACCGACATCGTGCCATCGATGCCCGGCAGCTGTACCTTAAGTCCAGAGGCAAGGATGGCGACAGCCAGATAGCAGATAAAACGTGTGAGGTTCTGCGACTGCCAGTGAGACAGGGCGAAGCCAAGCACTGCGATCCCAAGGGATGCGGTGAGACCCACAAACACCTTGGTCTGGATCGACAAACCGTCCGGCGCTGATTTCATGTACTCCTTGACTGCAGGCCTTCCCGGGCCACGGCGCGCCTCGCCCCGATTCGCGCCGGCAATGCATCCCACGACGACTCAAGGATTTGGAGCGTGGAATCCACGGCGTCCACGCAAGGGCCGTGGCGGGTTTGATCACCAGGGCCCCGGAGGAATCGTAAGAGAAGAAACGGGGCTGCAGTAGCTTACTGAAGTAACCTTCCCCGAACCCGGAAAGGGGAAGCTGGCAGCTTGTTGATACCTCTTGCGCCGCCAGGCAGGACGACGGAAATTCTGCACACTTTCGTTACCTTGGTTACCCGGGCCGGCAGACGCATCTCGGAGGAACGCCTCCCGTGTGTCACCATCGTCCCAAACGCCCTGGATGCCGACGATACCCCAAAAATCGCAGCAAGGAACCGAGCCAGCCCAATCTCAAGGCACGAAAAGTGCATCTTTCGCGCCGCCCTCGGGGGCTGTCTTCTCGGCCGACCTGGAGGGCGAGCTGACCGCCTGCAATGCGGCATTCGCCGAATGGATAGACCGGCCGCTGCACCAGGTGCTCGGTCACGGCTTGTCATCTTTCTTTTCTGCCAATGGCAGACCTGGTGCCAAGCCTGATGCAAAAAAAGAGGCGGAGTCTCACTCCTCGTTGCTGAAGACCATTCTCGCCGCAGCCGGATCGCATGCCGGATATCAGGCCAACCTCGTTCTGATGACCGGTCCGGCGCAGGGCTCGCGGGTGCAGTTATCCGCCACTCTGATGCGGGACTCTTCATCGCAGCCAGTGGCCATCGTAGCCTCGGTTTCAGCGGCCGCGGACTCGCAACACCTGGCAAAAACAGAGCTGCCGTCCGAATCGCGGATTCCTCCGGGCGTCGTCTCCCGCAAAATCGACGATACCGTCTTCATTCTGGCCAGTCCGGTCATGCATAAGTTCATGAGCCTGGTCGATCGCGTCGCTGAACACACAGAGACCGCGCTGATCACCGGCGAAACCGGAACCGGCAAGGAGCTCATCGCGCGCACGATTCACGAATCGTCCAATCGCCGCAGCCGCCCCTGGGTCGACATCAATTGTGCCGCGCTTCCCGAAAACCTGGTCGAGAGCGAGCTCTTCGGTTATGAAAAAGGAGCTTTCAGCGGCGCCGACTCTTCCAAGCCCGGACTGTTCGAACTCGCCGACAAGGGAACGCTGTTCCTCGACGAAATCGGCGAACTGCAACTTCATACCCAGGTCAAGTTGCTGCGCGTGCTCGATGGCCAAGCGTTCTACCGGCTGGGCGGACACCGCAAGATCAAAGTGGACGTCCGCATCGTCGCCGCCACCAACCAGGATCTGGAAGCGGCCGTCGTTCAGGGACGTTTCCGCCAGGACTTATTCCATCGCCTGGGACAATTTCAGCTGCGCGTGCCGCCGCTGCGCGAGCGTCCCGAAGACATCGTTGCCCTGGCCGAACATTTCCTACGCCTCAAGGCGCCCGGCAAGCACTTCAGCCCGCAGGCGATCTCCGCTCTGCTGTCACATAGCTGGCCGGGAAACATCCGCGAATTGCGGAACCTGATCGCCAAGGTCGCCATGGAATCTGCCGAGCCGGAAATCGACTTTGCCAAGCTCAGCGCCGCGCTTACCGGGGAGCCCAGCGCCCTGCGGCAGCTTGCCTCCATGCCGGTCAGCAACCTCGATAGCATGGAAGAGCAGATGATCATCAAGGCCCTCGAACGGACCGGCGGGCATCGCACGCTCGCGGCCGAACAACTCGGCATCTCGCGCCGCACCCTGAGCCGCAAGCTGAAGCAATACAACATCGACTTCGCCGCCGTTGACAACTCCGCTTCGCTGGGATCGATCAGCACCGAGCAGCAGAAATTCTTCCGCGCCCGGGTCGAGATTCCCGTCACCATCCGGAATGCCAAGGGCGAGGAGATCTCGGTCCAGGGCGTGAACCTCAGCACCGGCGGAATGGGCCTGGACGGCCTGAAGGAACCGCTGCGCTTCGCCGGATTGCTCGAGGTCAGCTTCGTTCTTCCCGATACCGACGTGGTATTTCAAGCCAAAGCGCGGCTGATGTGGATCGGCGAAGAGGGGCGTGTCGGCATCCGATTTGCCGTGATTGAGCCGGCGCTATTCGAGCATTTGCAGCGCTGGTCAAACAAAAAGATGAAGGAAGAGGGCTGGGAATTTCCGGTCTAGAGAGAACCTTCTTTCTGGAATCAGTTTCTTATCCTCTTCGATGGCTACCTGTCAGACCAGACTTCCGCCCACGAGAAGTTCAGTGTCTTGGCTGTCGTCGTTAGCGTCGTCGCTATGGCCATCTGCCCGATCGCGAGGGTCGGTAGAGTAGTTGAAGATGTGCAGGCCGATTTTCCATCGATAAAGTAGTACCAGATTGCATTCGTCGAATCTTCGCGGATATCGAAGTCATGGCCGGTGCCAGCGGCGGGAGTTGCGACCGTAGTTGAGACTTGGGTGATAGTCGGCGTGCTTCCGCCATTATTCGTGACGCACCAGTAATGGGAGGCGTCGAAGGTGACCCCGTTGATTGTGGCGTTGTCGGTCGTGAAAACAAATCCGGCATAGTGCTGGCTGCTCGGGGCGTCGCTCCCGCCTTGCGTATTTAGTGATGCATTCGAGAGCCCGATAAAGTGGCGGATATTGGAGATCGAATTCATCGACGCGTAGCCACTCCACCAGATGTTGCGTCCGGGCAAACTCGTGGGACTGCCATTCAACCCTGCCACGTTGCCATTTGTGGTAGACGTGGTAAAGCCCAGTGCGAAAGGTTCTTGTGTGGCTGGGGCCACGCCAGCGGTTGAGACATCTTGGCTATTAAATGAGTCGCCCGTCGTGGACACCCCGGTATTGGTTCCGGTCGCCATAAGCCGGCGATGAACGCGCGCGTTCAGCGCGTCAGTCGGATAACTCATACGGGCGCTGTTGGAATTGTTCGATGACGTGATAGTAAATATGTTAGAAACGTTTGAAAGCGTAGCGGGGTTACCCGTTATCGATAGTAAACCTGTACTTAGGGGTACGCTGTAAATATTGAGATTCGTAAGGCTCAGGTTCCCGTCATGCCCGTAGCTTTCGCAGCTTGACAAATTTCCAATGGAGAGCGTTCCGTCAGTGCTGTTGGCGGTGGTCAGGCATCCATTATTGTAATTAAGTGTCCCGGAGAGGCTCCCATCTGTGAACCGAAATGCGCCTTTTGGAGTGACGCGTATACCTTCATCATCCAACCCCGCGACCACCTGATTACCACTATTAGGACAACTGGATCCTGTGCAATCTCGCCATGCGAGAACGTTGTAGAGTGGCGGCATTGCACCGCTATCATAAAGCCAATAAAGACAGATTGCCGTTGATGCAGGACCACAAAGCAACGGATTTTTGACATCACCTCCTTGTAAATTAGTCGCGACTCCGGGTCGAGACAGAAGCAAAGCACCGCCGCGACCTACTGCTCCGCTACCCGCGTAAGTACCCGCAATGCCGAAATTGAGGAGGATGTCGCCGCCATTTGCCCCCATCGTTGCCGTATTTGCGGATGTACCGCCATTCCCGGTTGCAACTGTAAAACTTCCACCTGCCCCACCAACTACACTTGACGTCGCAGGGTTCGTAGAGTTCCCACCATTTCCCGTAGAAATCGATGGGCTACTCCCTTGGCCTGCTGTACCGCTTCCTGTGGAGTTATTATCGCCCCCCGCCACGGAAAGTACTGATAGTGGCGATGGCGCGGGATTTGTGCTGGTTGAAGCTGTGGGAGTGGCCGCTGTTAGGGTCGCGCTAGGTGTCTGCCCTATAGCTGCTGTTGAGAGAAATATAAACCCAAAGACAGTTAGCTTATACATACGCCACTCCTCTTCGCCAAGGCCTAAGGGGAATAGCAAAATTGTAAGTGTAATATCTGCGTTGTAGTAATTGTCTAAGTAGGTTCAGGGCGTGTACTTGAAGATCGTCCCGCAACCTTCCGTTACTCCATTCGTGCAGCTAGTCCCAGTGCCGCCCTGGTAAGTTGCACCGTAAATGCCGCCGTCTTGCCCGCGAATAAGGCTACCGCTGACATTAGCGTAACCGTCTCCGGCTTTGGGGCCGCCGAAAGAATGAAGCACTTTGTAATTTCCCGTCTTGCCGATTTGATAAAGAGTGCCGCAGCCTCCAGGGAAGCCGCACGCAAGCCCACCACTTACGGTGGTCCCATAGAGAACCCCGCTTAAGTCTAAAAGACCAACCTCGGGCTTAGCACCGCCTCCATGCCCAAAGAACTTGTGCAGTAAGCTCTCGCGGCCGTTCGCATCCACTCGGAAAACAACCCCACAATCACACGTAGTATCCCCGCCAACGAATGTCACGCCGTGAATGTTGCCGTTGTTATCACGTATCACGCGCCCCGTGGGTTGACCACCGTCGATGCCCCCCGTGAACGTGTAAAGAATCGAAAAGACCGCGGCAGTGTCTAACTTAAATACCGTACCACCGGAACCGGTATCGAGCGTGGCTACCCCATAGAAGTTGCCTGCGGAGTCTCGAAACAAGCCTTGGGGCCGCGCGCCATCGACCCCGCCAGTGAAGCGATACAAGATGGTCTGTTTGCCGCTCTTAGTTACCTCGTAAATAATCCCACAGCCACCCTCGCAACCTGAACTGCCGCCACTCGACGCGACGCCGTAGAGGTTGCCGTTCAGTGTAACTAATCTGGAGTGCGGGCTTGCTCCACTTTGTCCCAGACCGAAGCTAAACAGTGGGACGAGTGTACCGTTTGTATCCAGCTTGAACACGGTGCCCGATCCATTTCTCCCAGCCACACTGGCCGTGCCGTACAGAGTGCCGTCCGCATCGAGCAGCAGCCCTCCCAGTGGATAGGCACCATCAAGTCCATAAGTAAAACTATAAAGAATGGTGGTCGCGCCAGTCGAATCAATCTTAAAGATGGTGCCATAGTTATTGGCTCCGCCCAACACAGTAGTGCCGTACAGGTTGCCTATCGTATCGGCGGCAAGATCACCATTGGCCCATGCACCATCATTCGGCGCTCCCGCGAAGTTGTGTATTACCGAGTACTGCGCCTGCACTGGCAGCGCCACAAATGAAAACAGCACGAGACCAAACGCCACAGTCACAAATCGCGAAATTCCAAATCTCTCCGGGTTAAGCATAGGCACCTCAAAGCGGACGAAATGACCAGAGGACCGTCTGGCCGGGAGGGCCATTCTACATCAGTTTCTGGGCTCCGAATTCGCGAAAAAGGGCGGGTGGCCCGGGCTTTTGATCTCGCCGACACGACCAACACAGTGGGTGCCCCGCTCTTGCGGTTTTTGCAAGGGCGGGTACGATGCAGCCGATCCTCTGAGATTTTGCCATTCAGGTGGATGCTTACATCCGGCCATTTACACTCTTCAAATCCGAGAGGCATAGGTCAGTGGTTCCCACCCTTGCAAACCCCGCAAGGGTGGGGCACCCTCAGTCGTGGTAGTGCAGGCAGAAAAAGCAAGGGTGGGCCACCCGCCCAAAGCCCGAGTCCGGGGTGCCCACCCAGCTTGTCACCTATGGCCAAGAACACTCCCTGCGCTGGAAAATATTTCGAGACGTAGGCCGGACGAACGAGAACATGAAAGGTATCGAAGAACTCGGGCAGTTGTGGTGAAGGATTGGCGGCTCGTCCGTGGGCCATGGTCTCTCCCATCAGGACGTAACTGAACTCATCGTGGACACGAGGAAGCGGCGGTTGATGCACAAGCGAGGAGACGAACCAGCATCCCGCGAGCGCCGGGGGGCAGGAGAGCCATTCTACATCAGTTTCTGGACGGCTGGTCCGAATCCGCGAAAAAGCAGGAGGGGGTTACCGCTTCAGCATCTGCTCGAAGTAGCGGTTGTTGTAGTAGGCGTTGGTCTTCTGCACTGCCTCCAGAATCTTGAACATGCGCTCGCGGCCTTCGCGGTTGACTTCCCGGAACTGCACCGCGACGCCGGACCCGGGATCGAGTCGCAGCACCACGCCTTCGTGGGTCAGCGTCCCGTCGTCCATGGAGAATCCCAGCCGGATCTTGCTGCCGGGAGAGAGAATCGCGCTGGTTTCCAGATAGCATCCGCCCATGCTGATGTCGGTCAGGTTGGCGAAGACGGGCGGTCCGCCGCCTTCGGTCTGCAGTTCGATGGTCACGCGGCACTTGAGCCGGGGATGCAGCCGGCGATCTTTGTACGAGAGCTGCTTTTGCTTCTCGACATACATGCGGCGGTCGGCTTCCGCGAGCAAGTGCTCGGCGTCCTCGCCGTCCTGGGGAAAGATGGCGCGGCCCACGCTCAGCGAAAGAATCTCTTCGCCGCAGACTTCGGCTCCGGCCTGGCGCGCCAGCGCGCGCATCTGTTCCGCCTTTTTCCCGGCGGCATCGGCGGCCAGCCCCGGTGCGATGACGACGAACTCGTCGCCGCCCATGCGCGCCACGTAGTCGTACTCGCGGCAGCTGTCCTTCAGCGCCTGGGCAAACAGGCGCAGGACGCGGTTGCCTTCCAGATGCCCGAAGCGGTCGTTTACCTGCTTGAAGCCGTCCATGTCGGAAACCATGACGGTCAGGGTCTTGTTGTCGCGCTTGCAGCGCGCCAGTTCGCGGTCGAGTTGCAGGAAGAGCGAGCGCGCATTGGGCAGCCCGGTCAGATAATCGGTGGTCGCCGAGTTCTCGGCCTGCTGATACTTCAACGCGTTCTCGATCGATAGCGCCATCTTGCTGCTGACGGCAAGCAGGATGCGGAGGTGGTCGGAGGTGAAAGCATCGCGGTCGGCGCGATACAGCGCCAGCACGCCAATCACTCCCGCCACTCCTTCGAGCGGCACCGCCAGAGCGGACGACAGCGTGCTGAATTTCGACGGATCGTTCAGATATCCCGGCTCGACCGACGGATTGCCGTTGATGATGGGCTTGCGATTCTGCGCCACCCATCCGGAAAGCCCCTGCCCGAATGGAATGCGCAGCGAGGAAAACAGCCGGTAGTTGTCGCCATTCACGAACTCGGGAACCAGTTCGTTCTCGCGCAAAATGTAGATCGCGATGGCGTCGTACGGCACCATCGGCTTCAGCTTGACCGAAAACACCGAGAGCGTTTCGCCCAGGCTCAGGGAAGCGCCCAGATCCTGGCTGAGTTCGAACAGCGCCTGCGCCTCCTGCCGCGCCGCCGCGATCGATGACAGGAACGTCGCTTCGCGCCCGGCATAATCCTGCGCCGCGGTGTTTTCGAATCCGGCCGCGGGTTCCAGGCCGCGCTCGATCTTGATGGCGGTCGAAAGCGGAGCGTTCGGATCTTCCGCAGACTTTGCCACCGCCAGCCGCTCCAGTTGCTGGTAGCGCCGCTGCAGAATCTCGACTACCTTCGGATCGAACGACTTTCCCGACTCTGCCGACAGCTTCTGCATCACGTCGCGCAACGGCAGCGCGCGGCGGTACTGGCGATCGGAAGCCAGCGCGTCAAGATAATCCACCGCGCTCAGAATGCGCGCGCCGATGGGAATCTCGGCTCCTTTCAGGCCCAGCGGGTAGCCCGAGCCGTCCCACTTCTCGTGGTGTGCCCGGACAATCGGTACCACGGGATACGGGAAGCGCACACGCTCCAGGATTTCGGCGCCGACCAGCGTGTGGATCTTCATCTTCTCGAACTCTTCCGGCGTCAGCCGTCCGGGCTTCGAAATGATGTGCTCCGGCACCGCGAGTTTTCCGATATCGTGCAACAGCGCGGCGGCGTGCAGAGCTTCCAGTTCGGCTCCGCTGACTCCCAGATCCTTCGCCACTTCAATGGCATAAATGCGGACGCGCTGCAGGTGCTCGTGAGTGGTGTGATCCTTCGCTTCGATGGCCAGCGCAAGCGCTTCGATAGTACGCAGGTGCAGGTTCGCCATCTCCTCGACGTGCCGCTTCTCATCTTCGAGCTTGCCCAGATACAGCCGGTACGAGCGGTAGATCAGGTACACGGCGGGGACCAGCAGGAGCGAAGTCTCCCAGTTGAAAGTCTCATTCAACCACCCGATCGCGCCTGCGATTCCGGCTCCGACCAGGTAGTAAGGGAACGACCAGAAATAGCAATCGACCAGAATGCGCGTCAGCGGGCGCCGCTCGGTCAGCGAAATCACGGTTGCGATCGAGCCCGCGTTGGCCACGAAGTACACGGTAGCCGCGATGCCGAGCATCATTGGCCGGCTGTCGAGCAGCACCAGGGCCAGCGGATGGTGGTAGACGATGTACGCCAGCGCGGTCGAAATCGCGCCCGCGCAGACGTTGAACGTCACCTGAATCGCCTTCGGACGTTCCGGATAGAGACACTGTGCCAGCATCGACACCGCGCCCAGAATCAGGGTCTCGGTGAAACTGAGCTCCAGAACGCCGATCAGGATGAACAGGAAATTAACCGACAGTGTGCCCGTGATTCCCGGCAGGCTGACTTTGAGCCGGGACGCCAGAATGGCGATGCCCATGTAGCAGATGAATTCTGCGATGTTCTTGCTGCTCTGGTGAATGCCGCCGTACACCAACGTCCAAGTCCCGGCGATCACAATCACGCTGATGAACAGCTTGGCGGCCCAAGACAGGCCCCTCCACGAATGGGAGTGCGAGACGAAACCGCCCGTCTTGACGCTGGCAGCACCGGTCATACGCGTAGGCACGGCTCGAACACACACACTTCGGCAACCGCAGGGGAAGTGTGCGAATCCCATGAATATCAGGTAACGCATTTAGAAACAATGGGTTGGAGGGATTTATGCGAAACTTCGGTAACCGGCCGTAATCGTCAAAACGATTGACAAACCGCACTCTCCGGACGCGGATTTGGAGGCTTCCGTGCCTCGAACAAGACGCTGGCCCCCTCAGTCGGCGTTACCGCTGTCTAGAAGGCTGCAACTGAGGTCGGGTTCGTCCGCCAGATGACAGGCTGCCATCCCGCCATGCTTGATCGCCTGCTCCACCATGGGCACGTGCTCAAGTGCGGTCCTCGAAGCTGGAGAACTAAACTTGATGTGCAGCAGCAATAACCAGTTCCACACTTTCTGGATTGCGCGTCATCCACGAAAAGAGGCTACTTCGGAGGATCTATTCAGCCCACTTAGGTGTTTTGAAATCCTTTATGACCGCTGTCTCTCGGCGGGATTCAGACCGTAGAGCCAGAGGGGCTGGTCCTTGGTCCGCTGGTGCCGATGCGAAGAGGCCGAAACAAATCGACAGCCTCTCCAACGATCGGGAAGGAGGTAGACCCGCGATTCGTGTCATCGTTTCTTGTGCGGTCGACAGGCGTCGTCCCAAGTCTAATCTGCCGTGCGAACGAAGCCGTGGATCGCCTGCTGAGTTCCGAAATGTTTAGCTGCAGGTCCTGCCAACACCAACGTAACGTTCGAATACGGAATCGAGTAATCCCCCGATCCACCAGTAACGCAGACTTGGAGCGTCGATGACGGCGGATCGGTCTCGAAGGGGGCGTTGCTTCCATTGCCCGTCATCAGGCTGACCGTGCCGTTGACCTGAAAGCCATTTGTGGTCGCGGGGTTGAATGTGGGGCACCCGTCCATGCTCCAAGTAACCGTGGCGTTCGTCAATTTGATGTGGTGCGTGTGAGCCCCACGAGTCACGGGTTGCGTCGGATCGACAATGCCTTCTGCGATCCCATAGTCGGACGTTTCCATATTCAGGACCGCGGAAAAGTCGGCACTGCCGGAACGCCGATGCAGTTCCAATGACCAGTTACCCCGAATCTCGTATGGACCGCCTTTGACGGTTGAAGGTGAATAGTCATTGATCAAACCTCTAAAGTGCGCTGGTGGCCGGTCCTGCGCCAAGGCGCCGGTAGCTGATACCAATGCTAGGATCGATAGCACGTTTATTGCCCAACGTAGGCTCTTGCTGTTCATAGAAACCTCTCGGTTGAGCCGCCGAAAGCGCGACTCTTGACTCGGCTCGGCGATCTCGCGTCGGAACTGCCGGTACACAGTCGGGCATCACGGTGCGCGCGGTCAACCAGCAACAGGCGGAACGGCTGTTTTACCGTCAAATGCCGTCTTTTGCCGCTGTCGTGCCAGAGGGTTAAAATCGGACAGCCTGCCGTGCGGTGACCGGATATGCAGAACGACTCCACAGATGAACCGTTTCCCGGCCTACAGCGGTCCGAAAAAGCGGCCGAACGGCTGGACTCATGGAAGGAAATCGCGGCCTATCTCAATCGGGATGTGACCACTGTTCAGCGCTGGGAGAAGCGGGAGAGCATGCCCATCCACCGGCACCTGCACGACAAGCGCAGCTCCGTCTATGCCCTGAGTTCTGAACTGGACGCTTGGTGGCAAAGCCGCAATCTGGGTTTGGAAGAAGAGGAAGAGAAGGTTGCCACCGAAGCACCCGCACAATTTGCCGAGGCCCGGGCAACGGCCCCCCGGATTCGCCGTGTGTTTGTTCTTGGCTCCGGGCTGGCCGTGCTCGCCCTGCTTGCGCTTGGCTATGTAGTAGCTCGAAACCGCGCAGGGGCTGTGCACCCGCCCAAAATCAAGTCCTTGGCAGTGCTTCCATTCCAGAACTTAAGCGGAGATCCATCGCAGGATTATTTCGCAGACGGCATGACGGAAGAGCTTATCGGTCAGCTTTCGAGGATTCCCGGACTGCGGGTTATCTCTCGCACTTCGAGCATGCACTTCAAGAACACGCAGTTGTCTGCGCCGGAAATCGCCAGGATGCTGGGGGTTGATGCCATTGTCGAAGGGTCGCTGATGCGGGAGGGGCGGCAGATGCGCGTACACACGCAGTTGATTCGTGCCGCCACAGACGATCACATTTGGGCAGGAGAATACCAGCGAGAGTACAGGAGCATTCTCGAAATACAGGAGGAGTTCACGCGAAGCATCGTTGAGCAGATCGAAGTGAAGCTCAAGCCTGAGGAGCGGGCGCGCCTGGCAGCGGTGCGCCCAGTTGACCCCGAAGCGTACGAAGACTACCTGAAGGGCCGTTACTACTTCAATCAGCGAACAGCGGATGCACTCAACAAGAGCATCACAAGTTTCCAGCAGGCTATCGCGAAGGATTCAGCCTACGCTCCTGCGCAGAGCGGCCTGGCCGAGGCTTATGCCATGCTTGGATTTCGTGGCGGTTTTCCGTCGCAGGATGCTTTGTCGCGTGCCAAGGCAGCAGCCCTGAAAGCCATCGAAATGGACGACGCTTTGGCGGAACCGCACGCCTCGCTCGCCTTCATCGCAGAGACCTATGAGTGGGATTGGGCCACGGCCGAGCGGGAATACAAGCGGGCCCTGGAATTGAACCCGGGCGATGCCCAAGCTCACAACTGGTATGCGGGTTACCTGACGTACACAGGGCGATTCGATGACGGAATCTCCGAGGCCGTGCGTGCCCGAGACCTGGACCCGTTGTCCTTGCCGATTAATAACGCGCTGGCTGGAAGGTTGTTAGCAGGCGGTCGTTACGACCAGGCTCTCCGGCAAGCACAGGAAACCCTGGAACTCGATTCCCACTTTGCGCCAGCTCACCAAACTCTGGGTTGGGTTTACCTGCATATTGGGGAGCAGAAGGAAGCGATTCGGGAGTTTGAAAGCGCGCTAAAGCTCTCCGGCACCGGCGACACGGACCTCCAGTTGGATGTGGGCTTTGCTTATGCCGTCTCGGGCAAACGAGCTGAGGCTAGGAGGATACTCGATCGTCTGGAGAGGCTGTATGCGCAAGGCGTGGTTCCCGCCGGCTCAGTCGGCATCCTACATGGAGCACTAGGTGAGCGGAATGAGGCTTTCGCCTGGCTGGAGAAGGCTTACGAAGAGCATGACCCTCAGCTCGCATATCTCAAAGCAGGACGCAGATTCGAGCCGCTGCGGAAAGATCCGCGCTTTGAGCAACTAGTCCGGCGTGTTGGCTTATCTGACTAACTAAGTTGCCGGCCGCTGCGTCGTTGTGATCGTCAGAAGCATGGTCGGATTATACGAGTCGCAGGTGGCGCTACTTCGGTCAACTGGAGCTGAGGAGCTTTACACTTGCGATACGCATGTCTTGTTTGATAGCGCTGAGGGCTATTTGTTGTCGGCTGGCTTAAAGCGAGCCGGCTCTTCGAGGATATCCAGGAGAGAAGTCGCGGAATAGACTCGGTCGCGCTTCGCATCGCCTATCCGTTTTACGATCTTTGCGCGTTCGAGTCGTTCGACGGCGCGCTGCGCGGTCGTAAATGCGATTTTCAATTTGTCCGCCGCGCCTTTTATCGTGATAAAGGGATTTGCCCCCAGGAGTTCGACTACACGCAACGGGTTGTTGCTTGATTCTCCGGAGACTTTCCTCTGCCACTCCGCCAATAGCCCGTTGATGCGCATAGCTCGACTCAAAGCATCCTCAGATATGCGAGCGACTCCTAGCAGGAAATACTCCAACCAATCGTTCCATGCCCCGCGTTCGCTGATCCCGCGCAAACCGTCATAGTAATCTCGCCTCGAAGCCTCAAAGAACGCCGATAAGTAAAGCAGTGGTGTCGGAAGGATTTGGCGCTCGATCAGGAACAAGGTGATGAGCAGCCGTCCGACTCGGCCGTTGCCATCGAGGAAAGGGTGAACGGCTTCGAACTGGTAGTGAGCCAACGCAATAGTCACGAGTGGCGGAAGGGTCGATTCGTGGAGAAACTTTTCCCACGCCGCGAGACACGGTTCGACCTCTCCCGGAGGAGGGGGGATGTAGGAAGCAGTTGCGATCGTGCTGCCAGGCTTGCCAATCCAATTCTGAATCTTGCGAAAACGTCCGGGCGCTGCTTGGTGCCCCTGAACGCCGGTCATGAGCTTTTCGTGCAACTCGCGGGTCAGCCTGACGCAAAGGGGAAGTTTCTTGAGGCGCAAGATGCCATGCTCAAGAGCCACCACGTAGTTGCCAACTTCCCGAAGATCCTCGGGGCTTCGATCTACGATCGCTCCCGCTTCGGCGGCAAGCAGCTCACCCAGGGTGGCCTGTGTGCCTTCAATCTTGCTCGATAGAACGGCTTCACGCTGTACAAAGGGCCGGATCAAGATATGAGGATTGGGAAGGCGACCACCCTCACCCGCCAGTCTTCCGACGAGTCGGTCTGCATCCGAAAGTGCCCCAATCAGCCGCGGTGTCCAGTGAAGTTCTGGAGGCAGGGGCGCTGGCACAAATGCCGAATAGCTGCCCTGCGACACCTTCTTGCCGGGAATATTGGTAGCTTGGGCCACATCCGCCTTCTTTACGGTCGAAAATAGCGTTCCGTGCTATTTTCACAATCCATGATAATCGAAAATAGCGAGGTTGGCTATTTGCACGGGTGAAACCGTCCCCATTTAGAAATGGGGCCGTGAGTGCCTTGGGTGGTAAAATCTCGTACCGATGTCCTCATTGTTGTTGGGCTAGGTGGACATTCGCTGCCCGAGAAGAGCCGCAAAGGAACTTCACAGGCACGTGACAAGTATCTGTGGAAATCTATGAATACTTCCACATTTACTTACACAGTTTCACAATCGTTGTCTTGGATGAAAAAGACATAGAATGTGAAATTAGCTGTAGAATCAAGCACTTCCACGAAAAGCCGGGATGGCGGAACTGGCAGACGCAGCGGACTCAAAATCCGCCGACCTTCGGGTCTTGGGGGTTCGACTCCCCCTCCCGGCACCAGCTTCGAGGTTCGCACAGCTCTTTTCGTGTTTCCCCGGCAGATCCCCTCAAGCTGATCGATTACAACGTTCGCCTTGGAAGATACGTCTGCGCCGAAGGGGAGAAGCCTGACGAGGAGATGCGGAATCGGGACTGTGCGAAATTTGAGGTTTGCTACTGTGCCGCTGCGAAGGCGCGGGGATCAAAGACGGTCTGTATCGAAGTGATCTTCCCCGCCTTGACCTGATACCACGAGCAGAAGAAAGTAGTCACCCTGAGCGTGATGAAGTCGTACAGCAGGCAGACGTCGCTGCCATCGACAAAGACTTTCTTGATGTCGTATTTCCCGCGCTGCTGCTCCATCATTTTCAGAAACTCATCGGGACTGCGAAAGATCTCCCCAGCCGGCCCTTTCACGCGTACTTTATCTGCCAGGTAATTTCGCGCCGCAGCATAGTCCCTGTTGCCCATTGCTTCGATGTAGGACATCACAGTTTCTTTTGCACCCTGAATCATACGAATCTCACTGGCTGACCTTGAAAACTGCGATCGATTGAGGCTCGAGTCGAACCCGTGCCTGCTGGTTCTGAATCGTAGCAGAAACGCTTCCGAAGATGGGTTCCAGTTCCTGGGCGTTTGCGAGCGGGGTGTCATCCAGCGGAATCTTGAGATCGCGCGCCGAGGATGCGTTGTTGTATACGACCAGCAGCTTTTCTTCGGGCGATTCACGGAGAAACGCGTAGTAGCTGTCGTCCCAACCGATATGCCATTGTTTCCCGGTGCGCAACGCCGGATGCTCCGCGCGCAAGGCCAACAACCCCTGCACATAAGCGAAGATCTCCCGCTGCTCGGCTGTCCGTCCAGCCTCGGTGAATGCCGTTCGCGGATCGCCGGGAAATCCGCCGGGGAAGTCGTGGCGATTATCGGGGTCCGGCCCGCCCGGCATGCCGATCTCGTCTCCGGAGTAAATCTGCGGGATCCCGCGCAGAGTAAGCAGTAAAGAGAAGGCAGCTTTCAGTTTGTCTGGGCTGCTGCCCTTCTCGCTGATGAATCTTGGGTGGTCGTGATTGCCGATGAAAGTGACAAGCAGTTCAGGATGCGGGTACAGGTCGTCGCGCTGCAGCACATCGATGACCGTCTGCATCGGCGCTCCCCCGATCACCACCTCGCGCAATGCCTGCTCCATCGGGAAGTCGAACATAGTAGCGAGGCCAGTGTCGATTCCGTCGAATTGCTTCCGCCCGCCTTCGAAGAATGACGTTACCGTCGGATCGGCGTCGGCGACCTCACCGATGCTGTTGATGTGCGGGTAGACCTGGCCCACGCCACGGCTCCATTCACTCCAGAACTGGCGCGACGAATAGGGGAAAGTGTCGATCCGAAAGCCGTCGAGTTGCGCGATCTCTGTCCACCAGATCGCATTCTGAATGAGGTACCGGCCGAGCAGAGGATCATCCGGGTTCAGGTCCGGAAGCTTGCCGGCAAACCAGCCTTCGAGGGTCCGCCGGTACTCGCGCGGCGAAGCGTGCGGGTCGACCAGGCCGGAAAACGAGTACGCGGGTTCGAGGTGGTGCGCCGGCGAGCCATGAAACCAGGTGGGCGTGGGCGGATCGTCAGCCCAGGGATGGTGCGGTCCCGTGTGATTGGCCACGAAATCGATCAGCACCTTCATGCCGAGTTTGTGGGCATCGGCGACCAGATCCTGATACTCGCGCATCGATCCCATATGGTCGTCGAGAGCATAGAAGTCGACAACGTGATACCCGTGGTAGTCGGAGTCGGTATTTTTCCAGACGGGCGTGAGCCACAGGGTGGTGACGCCGAGATCATGCAGGTACGGCAGATGCTGGTCGATGCCGCTCAAATCCCCGCCGTGATAGGCCATGGGATTGCTGCGATCATACGTGCCGCTGGAGCCGGCCGGCTGATCGTTGCTTCGATCTCCATCCGCAAAGCGATCGGGCATGATGAGGTAGATGACGTCGTCGCGAGACACACCTTCGAATCGGCCTTCACTGTTGGCCCGGGCCAGCAACCGCAACTGGATCGAGGCCGTCCCGGTCGCAGTCGCGAGGCGCAGTTCGACTGTTCCAGCGGGGAGATCCGGAGTCAGGCGCAGGTGAACGAAAAGATAGTGTCCATTGGCAGAAGGCTGCGAATCGAGCACAGTGATGCCAGGGGTTCCGCTTTCCACTCGCGCCTCTCGCAAATGCTCGCCCGTTAGCAGCAAGGAGAGTTCCGGAGTAAAGTTCGACCACCAGTTCGGCGGCTCGATTTTGTGGACAACGGGCGCCTGCGCCCGAGCCAAAACGCTCAGCGCCAGCGAACACGCGAGCAGGAGTGAGAGCGGGATGTTTTTTTTATTCGTCATGGCAGCAATGCCGGCCGTGGTTGCAGAACGGGCCGAACCAACGTGCCTTCGGCAGCAAGAAAATCAAAAAGTGGGCTACGAGAACTCTCCTCACCTGCTCCAAGCGAGTCAAGAGGCGCCTGAAAAAAAATCTTCTCAAGCGCCTTCCTGTCGCTGGAACCTAGAAGGATACCCGGAGCGCAAGCTCAAGCTCGCGGTTCGGGGGCGCGAGCCGTGGGTTGAGCAATTGGCCGAAGTCGCCGTTGTTGTAGTTGTTATCCGGAAACTGGAACTGCGGGGTATTGGTCACATTGTAGAGCTGGGCGCGCAACTGGGCATTCACCCGCTCACCGATCGGGATGTTCTTCATCAGTGACATATCCCAGGTGTGAGTTCCCGGGCCAGGGAAGAAATTGCGAGGCAGATTGCCGACCAGGCCTGCCGGAGCCGTGAACGCACCAGCCGGGCAACTGAGCCAGACATGCCACGAGACTCCCGTCTTGCAACCGCCGTGATAATCCGGACGGCCATTGGGGCTGCTGGGCGCGCCCTGAATGTCCATAGGCGTGCCGGTCCCGAGCACGATCACGTTGTTCCATTGCCAGCCGCCCACGATGTAATCCAGCGTCCGCGGCATGTTCTGGCCGAACATCCTGCCGCGTCCGAAAGGAAGCTCATAAATGGTCGCGGCAGTGAACGCCTGGCGCTGATCGTTGTTCGAGTTACCGTGCTGATACTGCAGCAGCGGCGTGCCATTCGCGCCTACCACGATGCCGGTGGGTGCGGTGGAGAGTATGTCGTCGGTGTTGTCGATCGTGTGCGACCAGGTGTAGGAAGCATTGAGCTGAAGTCCCTTGCTCAGCTGCCTAGTCAGGTTTGTCTGCAGGCCGTTGTAGTTGCCGCTGGCCACCATCTCATAGGCATTAATCTCGCCTACGCCCGCGGGATTGATGGCGCCTCCCACCGGGAACCAGCTGGTTGACGGAGTCGAGCCAAGCACCGTCTGGTTGGCATTGAACTGAGCGGCGAGATTAGCCATCTTTGTCCCCACGTATGCCACAGTGAGCGAGGTGTGGGGGTCGAGCGCCTGTTCGAGCTGAAGGTTCCATTGATTAATGTGTGAGTTAGGACTGTTCTTCGGGTAGTAGATGACCGTATCGGAAGAGGTGATCGCATCCGGCTGAACACCGATCTTCGCCGGCAGGGCACCGGTGGCCGTGCTCGGATCGTTGCTTCCGTTCGCCGCTTCGCCGCTGAGAGTGATGCGATAACCGGTCGCGCAGCTGGCAGCGGTCGGACAAGCATAGTAGGTCTGGCTGCCGTTCCAGTCGGGGTTTTCAGAGAGTTCCTCGGCCACGCCGCCACGGCTCAGGAAATAGAACATGCCGTAGCCGCCGCGGATTACGGTTTTGCCATTGCCGCGCAAATCATAGGCAAAGCCAATGCGCGGGCCGAAATCATGGCGTGGCGTGTTGACTAAAGCGGCGGGCCAGCCGCCGGCCCCCGCCTCTACTAGCTCTCCAGTTGCCGGATTGAAATTGGACATGTGGTTGTGGGCTTCGCTCGGCCAACTCAGGACGTCGTAGCGGAGGCCAAGATTCAGGGTGAGCCTGTTGCTCACTCGGAAGTCATCCTGCCCGAAGAAGCCGTTTTCCCAGCTTCGCGTGTTGTAGTAGCCGGAGAAAGCACCCACCGTATAGCCGCCCATGAAGCCGGCAAGCAACTCGGATGACTCATATCCGGTAAAGGTCCCGTGAGAGGAGGTCGCGGCCGGCATTCCACCGTAGTTACCGTCATCAATCCAGAAATAACCCTTGGCGAAATTGCCCTGATCCCAATTCACGTCGCGGTGAATGAGGCTGGCGCCAAACTTGAAGATGTGTTTTCCCTTGGTCCAGCTTACGGAGTCGGTGAACTGATGGGTCGGCTCGATGATGAGATACGGACCGCCATCGCCCACATAGCTCAGGTTTCCATACCAGCCGCCAATGACCGGCATGCCACCCAATAGCGAAGAGGTATTGGCGTTGGCAATTCCCAGGGTGTTAGCCAGAGGAACACTGGCATCCGGTTGCTGGTAACCGGAAAGATCGCGAATGTAGCCGTAGTGGAATTCGTTGATGATGTTCGAGCTGAAGATGTGCGTGTATCCCACTACGACCTGGCGCGGGTGGGACGGGTTGGTTCCGTTGCCCGAGGGCAGGAAGTGAGAAGAATCCTGCAGGAAAGGAACGTTGTTCAGGAAGTCCTGACCCAGGCTGTAGCGGGCAAACAGCGAATCCTTGGAAGTGGCAACGAAATCCAGGCGCGCGTCGTAGTCGTCCATGTGGATGACGTTGTAGACGGCGCGCGAGAAGTTCGGGGAATTGGTGGCGATGTTTGCGCCCTGGATATTCGCGACCGGAAACGCGTTCAGGTAATTCAAACCAGCGGTGATCTGGCTGCCGCCGGGAATGATGTTGATATTGGGCCCGGGAGCATCGGCCGTCGTATCCCAACCGAAAGGCAAACAGGTGGTGGGATCGAAGATATATCCGTATCCAGCGGACAGAAACGCGTTCGGCTGGGCGGACATGGCGGCGGCGCAGCCCGGCAGTCCGGAGTAAGGCAGGCTGGTTGCCGTGCCTGTGCCCGAAGACGAGAGCAGTTCCGTGAAGTTGCCCTGGCGCATCAAGGTTGTCGGGACGCGGGTCGTGGTAATGCCGGCCGGCAAGTTCTGACGCCATCCCTGGTAATCCACAAAAGCAAACAGCTTGCTCTTCAGGATAGGGCCGCCCAGCGAAGCTCCAAACTGATTGCGGCTTAACTCCGGCGTGGTTTGAGGGCTGGATGTGTAGTTGAACTCGTCCGCAGCCGCGATTTTGGAACGGTTGAACCAATACGCGGCGCCATGAATCTGGTTACTTCCGGATTTGGTGGCGACCTGGACGACCCCACCGCCCGAGCGTCCGAATTCTGCGGGAGGAGTGCTGGTCGTGGTCTTGAATTCCTCGATGTCTTCGATCGCCGGGAAGATCACGATGGTGTTCACCAGGGATTCGTTGTTGTCGATTCCGTCCATGATGAAATTATTCGACTGGGGCGGCAGACCGTTTACCGAGAGCGCGGCCGCACCGGAGTCGGCATTGCGCCAGGTCTCGGCATTATTGTTGGGCGCGCTGGCATTGTCGGAATACTGTCCGCGGGTGACGCCCGGAGCCAGCAGCGCCAGCGAGGTAAAGTTACGCCCGTTTAACGGGAGGTCGACGACTTGCCGTCCTTGGATGATCTCGCCGGCTGACGAAGTCGCCGTGTCCACGACCGGAATCGCGTTAGTGACTTCCACGGTTTCGCTGACCGAGCCGACCTCCAGCTTGAAGTTGAGCTCCTTGACCTGAGAGATATCCAACGCAAAGTTGGCCGACTCGGTCTTGAAAGACTCCTTGCTCGCATCCGCCTTGTAGTTGCCCACTGGCAGCGCGTTTACTACGTAACTCCCGTCGGCTTGGCTCTGGACCGTGACTGCACGGCTGGTACTGAGCTCAGTCACTCGAACGGTGGCGCCGGGAATAGCCGCTCCCGATATGTCGGTGACCGATCCAATCAGACGACCGGTTTCCGACTGCGGGAAGGCTGCGATACCGGTCCACAACAACATCAGCATCACCGGAACAAACATTTTGGCGAACTGCTTCATAATTCCTCCGAGGTTGCAGTTGCAGGGGCTCCAAATTGGCATATGAGTACGTCCTCGCGCGCAATCTGCGGCGATTGCGAGTACACTCGAAATTCATACGGAGCTACGCTCGGCAGGAATCACATGCGGGGTGACTTGCTGGGACGCACGGGGTCCCTGCGCGAAGTCATGGGACCTGCAATTTCTCGATCAATCCCCGGCAAAAACCATGTTTCGGTAGGTTTTTCTTCCGTTACAGTAGTAAACTGTTAAGTTTCTTTGACGAAACACCCGGTGTTACCTCACTGTTGATGGGCTGTAACTGTTATGCTCCCCGCTGATTCTCAGGCATTCTACGAGCAAATAGAACGCATTATGAAAAGCCATAGCCTGCGAGGAGCAGAGTCACTCTCGCGGCTGCTGCAATATTGCGCAAGACAATCCATTGAACATCCGGACGAATTGCTGAAGGAGTACCAGATTGCGCGAGAAGTGTATGGTCGTGGACCGGATTTTGATCCTCAGTCGGATTCATGCGTACGCGTGCAGGCCGGGCGCCTCAGGGTGAAGCTTGCCGACTACTACGCGACTGAGGGAGCAAATGACTCCGTAGTTGTGACCGTACCAAAAGGTGGATACCACGTCCTGTTTGAGATGAGGTCGATCGCAGCGGATTCCCATCCTGGGAATCCCGCGAAGGCGCCCGATCGCTGGTCCACCGTTCCTGCCCGCTGGCGCTTCGCGCTGATGGCTTCTGTGACGTGCCTGCTGGTTTCGCTGGCCGTGATCGGGATTTTGCTCCGATCCCGAAAGAGTGCCGATCCATCCGTCGCCAGCGCTCACGAACTTGGCGTGGCCCCCGCCCCTCTGGCAGAGTTCTGGAGACCCTTCATCGCTGATGGTGAAGAACCGTGGGTGATCTACAGCAATGCTGCTTTCGTTGGACGCCCCGAGACCGGCATGCGTTACTACAATGCGCGCAAGGACTCCGGCAGCGCCACATACGACCACTACACGGGAGTGGGGGAAGTGCTGGCCATCCACGACCTCGACGAAGCGTTTGCGGAGCTTGGCCGCCACATCCGGGTAAAACGCGGCAACTTATTCTCCCTCGACGACACTCGCAATGCGAACCTCATTTTTGTCGGATCGCCGTCGGAGAATCTCTCACTTCAGGACATTCCCACGTCGCAGGAGTTCGTTTTTCAGCGAGTGGCCGACGGACCGCGCAAGGGCGATCTCGAAATCGTCAGCAAGCATCCGAAGGCGGGCGAAGCCGCCAACTACATCGCTAGCCCCTCGGGTTCGCCCATGACGGAAGATTATGCGGTCGTCGTGTTCGTGCCGGGAGCAACCTCGGAGCGTATTGTCCTCATTTTGGCGGGCACGACGACCTTTGGGACCCAAGGCGCCGTTGAGTTCGTCTCCACACCGGAGTCGGTCGCGAAGCTCCTGCAGCAGTTGCCGGGCTCGACGACGCATTTGACTCCGTTTGAGGCCCTGCTTCATGTCAAGATCGCCCGCGAGGTTCCCGTCGACACCGAATTGGTCGCCGTGCGCTCCCGCTAAGATCGTTATTGCTTATACTCTCCATCCGATTACGCGCCCGGCTCACGCTTCCGTCTCCAGGCTTCTGCGCCGGCACTCCACCATCGATCGATGCCGGGAACGCAGCTACCGAGTCTTCATGTCACCTCTACAGACGTCAGCGCCAGAAAGCAGCATGACATCGGTGTGACGTCTGCTACTCCAGTGCGCGGTTTGTGCGGAGATCGAGAAAGACTCGGCAAGCGCTGGCGCGTTCCTGGCCCGATATCTAAAGCCGGCGTTGTCGATTTGAACCGACTTCGTTCGATCTACCAGTGCAGGGCAGTCGAGGGAAACGCTCGATGGCTAGAAAATCAGTTCACTCAGAAGGAGTTTTGCAATGAAAGTCATGGTAATCGTGAAGGCAAGCGAGCAGTCGGAAGCCGGCATTCCACCAGGCACTGAGCTTTTGACCAAGATGACCAGGTACAACGAGCAACTGGTGAATGCCGGCGTCATGTTGGCCGGAGATGGGCTTCAGCCAAGTTCGAAGGGAAAGCGCGTCAAGTTCTTGGGAGAGCGGCGGACCGTGACAGACGGTCCATTCGCCGAAATGAAAGAGCTGGTCGCCGGCTACTGGCTGTGGAAGGTGAACACGATAGAGGAGGCGGTCGAATGGCTGAAGCGCGCTCCTTTTGATGGCGGCGTTGAAGTGGAGATTCGTCCTCTGCACACGCTCGAAGACCTGAACCTGGCCCCAGAACTCAAAGCAGAGAACCAGCGTCTGTGGGAGATGCTGGGCTCAAAGAAGTGAAGGAATGAACTCCAGCGACGCGTCGAACGCCGCGGCGGCGGTAGCTTTGAAAGTCACCCCAGAAGGGAGTCGTGGCATGCTATCGATTGGTCAAACGTTCTGCAGAAGAGGTTCGACTTAGCCTCCGGTTATAAGTCGAAGTTGACCAGAGTTTCAGGCTCTAGCCGGGCGGAGATAGCCGCGAACGACAGTCCTCTTTATTGTGTTTCCGGTCACCTTGCCGCCCGGACAAATCGTGCTATAGTGTCTGGCCGCGCCAGCGGGAGCTGCGATGACCGAGCCGTTGCGTCCCATGTCGACCGGAGAGCTACTGGACCGGACTTTTGCGTTGTACCGCAGAAATTTCGGTCTGTTCCTCGGCATTGCAGTCGTAACCCATGTCGTTTATCTCGCCTACGCGTTGCTGACGGTTCAATCGTCAGTCCTGCACCCGGGGAAGCTTGGCGGATATTACCTGCACCTCGGGGTGAGCTGGGTGGTGGCGGCGATCGTCCTTACCATCTCGCAGGCAGCCACAGTACGAGCCGTGGCCGCCGTACATCTGGACCAGTCCATCTCGGTATGGTCTTCTTACCGCAGCCTGCTGGGGAGGATGGTCAGCGTGCTGGGAGTGTTAGGGCTGATCTTCCTGATCGCCGGAGTCATTACGGCGGTGCTGGTGGTGATCCTGTTCTTTATCGTAGGGATCATCTTCATGGGTGTGGGTTCGCAGCAGGCGGCGCGATCGGCGCCGCTGATGCTGAGCATCGGCTTCACGGTCATCGCTCTTGTGTTCGCCATCTTTGTGGCCGTCTATGTGCGCTATGCATTAGCGATCCAGGCCTGCGTGGTGGAGAACCTCACCGCCTGGGCATCGCTGAAGCGCAGCGTAGCGCTGTCGAAGGACGGCCGGCTGCGGATCGCCGCCGTGTATGTGGTGTTTGCAGTTCTGTCGATGACCGCCACGCTGACCATGGCATGGATCGCGCGCCTGGCAGGAACGAGCCTGCACAGCCTGGTGGGCAGGCTGGCGCTCGTGAATGTGGCGAGTTTTTTTGCCGGATCTCTGACCGCACCGCTGGCGACAATCGGGATTTCGCTCCTCTATTATGACGAGCGCGTCCGCAAAGAAGCTTTCGATCTTCAAGTCATGCTATCGAGCCTGGATGCTGGTGCGCCGCCGGCTGAGATTGTTCCGGCGCAGATATAGGTCGGAAGGAACCGTGCTATAGTGTCAGCCGATTCCGGGGGAGCGTGCTATGACTGAACCGCTGCGCCCGATGTCTACCGGTGAACTGCTGGATCGTACCTTTGCTCTTTACCGCAAAAACTTCATCCTGTTCGTCGGCATAGCTGCTCTCGGTCCTGCCGCCTACCTCGTGTTCCAACTACTTACCATCGGCTCGGCCGCGGTTCCCGGCAGAACTGCGGCAGTGGGAGCAGCAGCGGCAATTACGTCTTTGGGCGCGGGCCTTTTTGTCGGCATCGTCGTGATGCTGGCGGGCATGGCGTACTCCCAGGCAGCCACGGTGAAAGCTGTGGCGGCGGTGCACCTGGGCCGTGAGATCACGATAGGAGGCGCGTACAAGGCGCTGCGCGGGCGACTCTGGCGTGTGCTCGGCGTGTTCTTACTGATGATTGTTCTGGTAGGGCTGGGAGTCGTGGTCATCGTTGTAATCGCCGGAGTGCTGGGCAGCCTCGCTGTCGTGGGCGGAGCCAGCGCTGGAACCGGAGGAGCGATTGCTGGCGGCCTGGTGGGTGTCGCTGTTGTAGTCCTGGGAGCCCTGCTGGCCATCGCTGTTTATGTGCGCTATTCTCTGGCCATTCAGGCTTGTGTGGTAGAAGACCTTAGACCGATTGCTTCGCTGAAGCGAAGCGCCAGCCTCTCGAAGGGGGCGCGCAGCCGAGTGCTGGCGATTTACTTCGTGTTCGGTGTGCTCAGCATGATTGTCAGCCTGGTCCTTGGAGGGCTGGCAGGGGCCGCCGGAGTCGCTCTACACAATACCATGCTGGCTTTGATCGTAGTTTATGTGACCAGTTTTGTCGCGGGATCGCTGACTGGCCCGCTCGGCACCATCGGAATCTCCCTGCTGTATTATGACGAGCGTGTGCGCAAGGAAGCCTTCGATCTGCAACTGATGATGTTGAGCCTCGACGCGCCTGAAGTGACGGCGCCCGTCCAGGTATGATGCCGTCCGCATTGCGCCGTGCTTCGGTTGTTTTCGTCCTGTTGTCGGGAGTGATCCGCGCGTCCGATCGTCCAACGATCAGCTGGAATCAATACGTCGAACAACTTCAGAGTTACCAGGAAAAACTCAACGAGCTCAGCTCGGCTCCGCAAAAGGCGGCCGCGCTGCGCGACTCGATTCCCGATGAAGTCATCGTGCAGACGTCGCGCGGCGATGTGACGGTGGAGACAGCTTCTCTGCGCGACGGGCTCAACCATCTCCTGACGGTAAAGCCGGCGGAAAAATCCCTTATTCTCACGAAACTCAAGAGCCGGGTGCAGTCGATGCGGCAGGAGGCCGATTCCTACGAGCAGCCGAACCGCGCCGACGACGCGACACGCCAGCGGTTGGAGCGGATTCTTTCAGACAAGGAATTCGACCGCCTGCGGGAAGCCTCGCCGTTCGAATTCCTGACAAGAATCCGGGAGAGGGTGCAGGGGTGGATCCGGAGACAACTCAGCAAAATCAGCCCGCGAGTACCGGACCTGGGCAATGCCGGCCAGATCTTCGTGTGGGTGGTGATCGGACTGGCGAGCGCGGTCGCCGGAATCTGGCTGTACCGCACCTCACGCCAGAACATGATGGGAGGCAAACGCGAGATTCTGCCGTTTCTTCCTTCGTCGAGAAGCTGGCAGCAGTGGCTGGCCGAAGCGCGCGAAAAAGGCGCGGCCGGACAATGGAGAGATGCCGTGCATTTGGGTTTTTGGGCGGCCGTATCGCGTCTGGAATCGGAAGGCGTCTGGGCGCCGGACAAGGCGCGTACGCCGCGAGAGTATCTGAACGCGATTCCGGGATCGAGCCTGTCGAGGGAGCCATTCTTGGCCATCACCCGCGCGTTCGAAGCAAGCTGGTACGGAAACCGTCCGACAGCGGAAACCGATTTCACGCAGTTCACACTGCAACTGGAAAGGCTGGGATGCCGCTAAACAGCAGCGAAAAGCGCGGTTTCCTGGTCATCGGCATCATCCTGTTGCTGCTGGCGACGGTAGTGGCGTGGCTGAATTCGGACAACGCCGATCAGGAAGCGGGGCACCCGTCGAGCTATTCGGTGAAGCGAAATGGCGCAAAAGCGGCCTTCCTGCTCCTGCAGCAAAGCGGATATCCGGTCGAGCGTTGGGAAAAATCGCCAGCGGAACTACCGGAAGATGCGAGCGATACCACGCTCGTGCTCGCCGGGCCGGAGTCGTACCCGACGGGAGCGGAATACAGCGGAATCGTACGGTTCTTGCTCCGTGGAGGGCACGTCTTGCTGGCAGGGACGTCGCCGGACCGGTTCCTGCCTCAAGCTGCGTCGGATTTTGGCGAGGGCCGCGCGGGAAAAACGGAATGCAAGCCGGTGGCTCCAACGCGCCTCACTCGCGGCGGTCCGATTTCGCAGGATGGAGACCTGGTCTGGAATCATGACAACGAAGCGGTGCTCGTGCACTACGCCGATCAGGAAAAAGAGCCGGTGGTCGTCTCTTATCCGCTCGGGCGCGGGGAAGTCGTCTGGTGGGCGAGCGCACTGCCGCTGACGAATTCCGGGATCCGGGACCACGGAAATCTCGATCTGCTGCTCAACTCGGTCGGAGACAGCAAGCGCATTCTCTGGGATGAGTATTATCATCAGCAGCACTCCGCAGAGTCGGCGGGCAGCTCCAATCCCGCGCAGATGTGGGCGTTGGGGCAGGCGGCATTCCTGGGCGTGCTGCTGGTGCTGACGTTTTCCCGGCGGAGCGGACCGATGGTTCCGCTGGCACAAGAGTCGCGGCTCTCGCCGCTCGAATTTGTGGAAACGCTTGGCAACGTTTTTCAACGGGCGAAAGGCACGCAGGTGGCGGTCGAAATTGCGCTCAATCGTTTTCAGCAGATGGCGGCGCGCCGCCTGGGAATCCGCGGGAATACCAGTCCGAACGAGGTCGTGCAGGCGATGGCGCAACACGGGCTGAAGCTGCCGGTTCCCATCGGGGAACTGGTAAGCCGCAGCGCCGACGCCGCTGCCGATCCGGACCTCGGTGAGAAACGGGCTCTCGAATATGTGCGGGCGCTGAACCAGGCGATGCGGATGCTGGATCCGCAGGTGACTCCACCACGTGAGAGGAAGGGCTAGATGCAGGCAATTACGAAGCTGGTAATGCATGGGCGAACCGAACTGGCCAAGGCTATCGTGGGCCAAAGCGACTTGATCGATGGCACGCTGATCGCTCTTCTCTGCGGTGGACACGCCCTGATCGAAGGCGTTCCGGGGCTGGGCAAGACGTTGAGCGTGAAAGTTTTGGCGCGGGCCCTGAACGTCACCTTTCAGCGCGTGCAGTGCACGTCGGACCTCATGCCGGCTGACTTATTGGGTACCAACGTTCTGAATCTGCAAAGCGGAACATTCTCGCTGCATCGCGGGCCGATGTTCACGGATCTGCTTCTGGTCGATGAAGTGAACCGAATGCCCCCGCGCACACAGGCTTCGCTGCTGGAGTCGATGGAGGAGAGACAGGTCACGATCGACGGAACGCGGCACTCGCTATCTTCTTTGTTTACCGTGCTGGCCACGCAGAACCCGGTGGAATTCGAAGGAACCTATCCATTGCCGGAGGCGCAAGTCGACCGCTTTCTGCTGAAGATCAAGATCGGATATCCTTCGGCCAAGGAAGAAGTCGAAATCCTGGAAAAGCACAACAGCCAGATGCCGGCTGCCGCGGATCAGATGGAAATCGTCCCGCTCGAATCGGCAACGCTGCAGGAAGCCCAGCGTGAGTTGCGGGATCTCAGGCTGGAGCCGTCGCTGCTGGGATACATCTCGGAAATTGCCCGTCGCACGAGGAACTGGCCGTCCGTGTCGCTGGGAGCGAGTCCCCGCGCGGCTATCAGCCTGATGCTGGTGTCAAAGGCGCTGGCTGCACTGTCCGATCGCGACTACGTAATCCCTGACGACGTGAAAGCGGCGGTGCTGCCGTCACTGCGCCACCGGATCGTACTGCGGCCGGAAGCCGAGTTAGAAGGGCTTGACACCGATCGCGTCCTGACCGACGTGCTGGCGGCGGTGGAGGTGCCGAAGTGAGTATTCCGCGGCCTTTGGAGCCGTCGCCGGTCGAAGCGGCGGCTCGACCGCGCGGCCGATTCGGCGGTGGTGCGGGCCCGCGTCTTCTGCTGTTGGCGGGAGCCGGAGTGGCGTGGATCATCCCCGGGCTGTGGAACCACGACTTTCTTTACGCCATGCTGCTGTGGGATGGATTGCTTCTGTTGGCATTCGCGGCCGACTGGCTGCGCTTGCCACGTCCGGGCGCGCTGAGGGTTCGACGCGACTGGCGCAGCCCGCTGTCGATCGGCGTGCGCGCCTCCTTTGATATTTCCGTGATCAATTCGTCTGCGGTTGATCTGCAGATCAGTATCGTGAACGACCTGCCGCCATCCATCTGGTGCACGGCCAAGGGGGCGATGCTTTCTGTCGCGGGGCACACCACCGCGGCAGCATCGTTCGACTACACTCCTGGCACGCGAGGCGAGCTGCGGGTCAGTAAGGTTTTCTTGCGCTACCGCTCGTTCTTCCAGATGGCGGAACGCTGGGCATTGGCGGGCATGGAACAGACGGTGCGGATTTACCCGAACTTTGAGCACGCCCGCAAGAACGCGGTCTACCTGGCGCGCAGCCGTCAGATCGAGCTGCAGATGAGGATGATGCGGCAGCGCGGGGTGGGCTCGGATTTCGACAGCTTGCGCGAATACCGAGAAGGCGATGAACTGCGCAACGTGTCGTGGACGGCCACGGCGCGGCGGGGCAAGCTGGTGGCCAAGACGTTTCGCGTGGAACGCAGCCAGGCGGTATGGATCGTCCTGGACTGCGGCCGGCTGATGCGCGCGCGCGCCGACGGTTTCAGCAAACTCGATCGCGCGGTGGACGCCGCTCTTTGCCTGGCGCAGTTGGCACTTTATTCCGGCGACCGGGTGGGCCTGCTGGCGTATGGCCGCGCCGTGAACCAGCGTGTGGCTCCGGGCCGGGGAGCGGCGCAGTTGCGCCACATCGTCGAACAACTGGCGGTAGTGCGCGAAGAGGTTCCGGAAGCCGATCATATTCGCGCCGCCGCTAACCTGCTCACCATGCAGAAACAGCGCGGCCTGATCATCTGGATTTCCGACCTGGCGGAGACGGCGATGACTCCGGAGGTAGTCGAAGCGGCTGGCCAGATGCTCTCGCGTCATCTCCTGCTGTTTACCGTGATTGCTCAGCCGGAACTCAAGCAGAATGCGCGCCGGAACCCCGCGTCAGCTTCCGATATGTATGAGGTTGTGGCGGCGCAAGAAATGGTCTACCGGCGTGAGTTGCTGCTCGGGCGGTTGCGCGAGCGCGGGGCGCTCTGCATGGAGGTCGAGCCATCGGGCATTTCGGCCGCGATTCTCAACCAATATCTGTCGGTGAAAGAGCGGAACCTGATCTAGCGCGATCGGCATTGTGCTGAGCACTCCGGGCCCCGCCCCAGAGATAGGTGATGAGAAGCGTGAAAAGGCCGCCGGCGGCGAGGAACTTCAGATAGGCCGGAGTTTCCGACGGCGAGAAAAAAGCCTCGATCGACCCGGCAACAATCAGGATGGGAATGACGCCGACCAGCAGGCGGACGGCCTGCGTGCCACCGACGGCGAGGGAATCTCGCCGAGAGAGCGCTCCGGGAAACATCAGCGCCTGCGCCAGTCGCAGACCGGCGCCTCCGGCGATGAAAATCGCGGGCAGTTCCAGAACCCCGTGGGGCAAGACAAAGCTCCAGAGGGCGATCCCCATGTCATGGGTGCCACAGGCCACCCCTATGACCCCGAGCATCATGCCGTTGAAGAACAGCAGATAGAGGGTTCCGAGCCCGGCGGTGATGCCGGCGGCAAAGGTCATGAACGAAACCGACATATTGTTTGTCATGATCGCGCTCGAGGCCTGCGGCTTGATGGAAACGATGGAGTGCGTCCACATCTCGTGGCGGTCGATGCTGGCAATCAGGTTGGGCGGAAGAAACTGGCGAGCGTAGTCGGCGTCGGAGAGTGTGAAGAAAGCTCCGGCCAGCGATCCCAGAAAGAAAATTGCGGTGGCTGCGGCCGTATAAGGAAGGAGACGCCGGAAAACCCGAGGGTACTGGTGTGTGTAATAGTGCCAGATTCCGCCGATCGACTTCTTCTGGCCGGCATAGATCGCATTGTGGGCGCGGCCTAACAGTTGATTCAGGTAGCGGGATTGCTGCACACTGCTGGGGTCGCCGCGGACAGCGGAGAGGTCGGTCGCGGTCTGGCGGTAGAGCAGGCCGAGTTCGCGCAACTCGGACCGGCTGAGGGTGTGCAGGCCTTGTTTTTTCGCCCGCGTCAACAGGGATTCGAGCTTCTCCCAGTAGGATTGCCGCTTTTTGAGCCAGGATACGGAGATCATCGTTGGACCCGACGGAAAAGCTTACCATCGAAACGCCGGAGCAGATCACCCTGGAATTTCCCCTGGCCGGGGTGGGCAGCCGCGGGCTCGCCCTGTGCGTCGACTCGCTGATTCAGGTGCTCGCGGCGGCGGTCGTAGCTATCATCGTGGCGCTGGCCAGCCCGGATCTGGCGCGCAACTGGGTGGGCGCAAAGAACTGGATGACGGCAATCCTGATCTTCTGTGTGTTTTGCCTGTACTGGGGCTACTTTGCGGCGTTTGAAATTCTATGGAACGGCCAGACGCCCGGGAAGCGCCAGGCAAAAATCCGCGTCATCAGCGCCAGCGGACGACCGATCACCGTCTTTGAAGGCATTGCCCGGAACCTGATGAGGGCCATCGACTCTTTCGGTCTCTATGCCGTGGGCTGCATTTCTTGCGCCATCGACAAAAAGAATCGCCGGCTCGGTGACATGGTGGCCGGGACGGTGGTGGTGCATGAGGTCGAAGAACAGGTCGATGCTTATTGGTATGGAAGGGAAAAATCTGCCTATGTGCCTTCCGTCAGCCACGCTTCCGCGGTGTTAACGGCACAGGAATTTCAGCTGATCGAGGCGTTCCTGGCGCGGCGGCTCGATATCCCCAACCTGCAGCGCTTACAGTCGGCACAGCTGATCGCGGACCGCATCGGCGATCGCCTGGACGTTCCTAGAGAACAGCGTCCGGTCAACGAAGACTTTCTGGAAGAAGTAGCGCGACAATATCGCGACTCCATCCGCCGCTGACCCGGCTTGAGCTGAGCCGAAAATGTTCCTTCGAGTGTGCCCCATTCATCCCTCCGCGCATCCAAGGGTCCGGTCCTCGGCCTGGGAGTTCACCTTGCCAAACGCCAATAGAGCCAAGAAGAATCGCTGGGTCGCGAGAGTCAAAACGGATTCCACCCATCCACCGAGGGGACTGTTCACCAAGAGCGCCGAGACGATTGCGCGGAACCTCGCCTCGAGAAAGGTCTCTCCCATGGGGCCCGGGTCGGGGATGCGAATGCTGACCTATTTTATGAATCGAGCCGGACGCGGCCTCAGTCTTGCGCGGCGGAGAGAACTGGACAAGGCCAAGTGCCTGTTGTCACAGCGGATTCAAAGACGAACGAGATCGGATCGCGCAAAGAGGAAAAAGTGGTAGCGATCCCCGGGTTCAAAGGCATAGCGCGTCTGCACGAGCAGAGACGCGCTTCTACAGTGAACCTCGGATTGTGAAGGATGGCTGCCGCCTCAATACTGAAACCCGTCAGATCCCAGGGAGGCTCCATGCCCGAGCAAGAGACGATTGAAAAAGCCCGAGAAGACGCCCGCGAGGGCAAGTCCCCATCGACGCAAGCGGGCGAATTCGTCCGCGAAGAGATTGATCACGTTCGAGAAGGCAAGCACGGCGCACGCTCGCCGCAACAGGTCATCGCGATCGGCCTTTCCAAGGCGCGCCGGAGCGGCGTGAAACTGCCTCCACCGAAGGGCCCAGCGTCGGTCCGGACAAAAGCTGAGCATGAAGTTGAGGCAGGAGAGAAGCCACGCCGTCAGAAATCGCTCACCCGCTCTCGCGCAACGTCGGGAGCGTTAAAGCGGGAGTCGAAAAGCAGCGCCAGCCGCCAAGCCTTGTCACGGCAGGCTTCAAAGAGCGCGGCAAAGCGGGGGAAGCGAGCTCGCAGCGCCGCAGCTCAGAAAGCCGCTCGCACCCGCAAGGCCGCATGACTTTCTGGGATGGAACGAAGCAACCGCTCACCTCGGGGGCGCTTCTCTGCCAGGCTTGAGGACAGGGCGGAGGTCGCGCGCCCTTTGCCAATCGCCATCCGTTCTGAGTTGATCCCCTTGACGCGGTTTCAGTCGCCTTCGGTGCCCGTGGCCCGGGAGCTCATTGAACTCGAGCCGAATCGGCTGGCGCCGGCTGCGATGTCCCCAGCCTTGTTCTTGACGTCCGCGGCTCGATTGCGCAACGCGGCCCGCGTTTCTTCTCCGGAGACGGGAGCGAACAGCAGTCCGAGCCCGACTCCGATCCCTATCCCGCCGACGAAACTGAGGGTTGGCGCGACCCAGTGCGTGCGGCCCTGCAACGCATATGAGGCCTCTTGCACTCGACTCGCGGCGTCTTCGTATTTCTCCTGTACGACATCGCTCATGTTGTCGGCGCGTTCTTTCAGTTCGTCATTAATGGAGGACCAGAGCTTCCCGTCGGTGAGTAAAAGTCCGCATCTGAGTGCAAGTCTTGCCCATTGTTTGGCTGTATTACGTCTTCCGAACGTGCGCATGATCAATTTCCTCCTGGGTTATGTATAGTGGCGAACGCCTGCAGGCGGCCATCCGCAGGCTCGTGTAACCGCAGCGGGAAATCCATGTATGTCCGGCTTCCACCGGAGAGTGAGCGCGCATCAGGCAGCGATGTCGAGAGGTGCCTGAAGCCGCACGCCCGCGGTTCTCAACATGAACGCGATGTCGCGAGGCGTGAGCCGCGATGCGTCATACTCAACGACGAAGCGGCGCGACTTTTCGTCGATGGTGACGGCTCGTATCCCGTAGACGTCGCGCATGCTGTCGAGCGCCTTCATTTGACGCTCGCCGAGGGGCGGTTCGTACGGGAGAAACACCTGAAGGAATGTCACTCAAATTCTCCTCTGGCCACTCCTTCGGCACAAAGAAGCAGACGAGTTGAGCCTTGGCAAAGCCGGCCTTTCGAGGTGGCGATGCAGACAAGCATTGCCAGACTTGAAAGGCGCGACTCACCTATTTGTACTTGCTGGTTTCTTTGCAGGTCTTGGAAATGTGCTTCACACTCTCGACCGTGATCGTCTTTTCCTGTGACCCGCTGGGCGACATCGCCGAGCCGGTATTGGACGAGGTTGCGCTGGTCATCGTGCCAGTAATCTCGACTTTATGACCAACGTGTTCGCTCAATTGTGATGTGTCCCCTTCCAGGCGATACATCGTGCCGGTAGTGGCGGTTAGGGTGTAATTTCCATTCGAACTTTGTAGACAGCCTTCGACCGACCGATTACCGGCGGCGGTCTGGCTCGAAGCCGTGCTTCCCTTTTGGCTGGAATTCATGGGTGAGTTTTGAGTTTGGGCCTGCAGCCAGGCGGTCGACAGCAGGAGAACGAAAACAAACATCAGCGTTTTGGGCATAGGAACTCCTTTTCGAGCGTTCCTTAGATTCCCGGATGGGTAGGGTGGTTTGTTCGGTTTTCGGCTTCTACCTGCAACCACAGGATCGGCCGCCGATCCGGGAACGACGTTTGGCTTTCGCGCCGCAACCAAACCGGCTGCCTCAGCAACCAAAAACGGATGGCGGACGGGGCGAGGCCGAATCTGGCTCGGCCCACTGGCGACAACGATCTTCGCCCGCCTTCCTTTTGCTGCAATCGATGATGGAATTCATTGCTCGATTTCTTATCGGAGGGTTTGTCGTCTCCTGTTTTGCGATTCTGGGAGACATGCTCCAGCCGAAGAGCTTTGCCGGTTTAACCAGCGCCGCTCCATCCATAGCCCTGGCGACCATCAGCCTCACAGTGGCCAAGAGCGGGCGGCTCTACGCAGCGACCGAAGCGAGATCGATGATTCTCGGTGCTGCCGCATTCCTCGTGTATGCATGGATTGTGTGCACCATCCTTATGCGAAGGAAGTGGTTTGTCGTAGCAACGGCATATCTGGCGCTGGGAATATGGCTGATTTGCGCCTTGGCACTGCAGTTTTTGATTCTGGGATAATTTCAGATGCGATTCGCTTTCGAACCTTCGGCGCTTCGGAGAACCGGTTGGCAGGAGTACACAAGTCGATTTGTATTTGGGGGGATAGTCACCGTCGTCGCGGGGCTGATCGCGGACCGATTCGGAGCTGGAATCGGAGGATTGTTTCTGGCTTTTCCCGCGATTTTTCCCGCGAGTGCTTCGCTCATCCAGAAGCACGAGAAGGAAAGGAAGGAACGGGCGGGAGAAAGCGGCACCCGGCGGGGTCGGGCGGCTGCCGGCGTCGATGCGGCTGGCGCTGCCATCGGCAGCACCGGGCTCGCAGTCTTCGCCGCTATTGTATGGACACTTCTGCCTCGGTTTCCTCTCGCCCGGACCCTCGCGATCGGAATCGTCTGTTGGGGCGCCACAGCGGTGCTGGCCTGGATCGTTCATCGAAAGACGTCCCGCTTTCTGAGGCGCAGATTTGCGGCGAAGCATCCCCCGCCTGTTACTGCTGACTCGGAATCGATCCGGAGGAATGGGTAAGATTGCAGGAGATAGAGCCTCGAATTGGCACTGATCCGTCCGACTCACAACTCGAGCATGCCTTCCGCGATTGAGGACTACGCTTTGATCGGGGACTGCGAGTCTGCCGCTCTGGTGGCTCGCAATGGCTCGATCGATTGGTTGTGCCTGCCTCGATTCGATTCGGACGCCTGTTTTGCAGCTCTGGTGGGCAAGCCGGAGAACGGGCGCTGGCAAATCTGCCCGCGCGCCAGGAGTCATGTCCGGCGCTGCTACCGGGAAGGAACACTCATTCTTGAGACGCAGTTTGAAAACGATGAGGGAATGGCGACCCTGATCGATTTCATGCCGCTTCGAAAAGCGAATCCTCAGATCATTCGGATCGTGCGGGGGGAACGTGGCAATGTTCACATGCACATGGATCTGGTGATGCGCTTCGATTATGGTGAGACCGTTCCCTGGGTCACACGGGCCGAAGACGGATCGCTGGTGGCGATCGCCGGCCCGCATCGGCTCGTCCTGCGATCATCGGCGCCGTTTCGGGGCGAAGGTTGGCACACGGTCAGCGATTTCAAGATCAAGGCGGGCACAACCGCTCATTTCGAGCTTCAGTACGGCAGTTCCTTCCACCGCGTACCAATTCGAGCGAATCCGGAATCATTGCTGAAAAAAACCGAATCTTCGTGGCGGACGTGGATCTCGCGCTGCAAGTACGTGGGACCGTACTCCGACGTAGTCGAGCGGTCGCTGATCACGCTGAAGGCCCTCACCTACGCGCCCACCGGGGGCATTCTAGCCGCGCCGACGACTTCGTTGCCCGAGCGGCCCCGCGGAACCCGGAATTGGGATTACCGGTACTGCTGGTTGCGCGATGCCACATTTACCCTGCTTGCCCTGATGCACGCCGGCTATTACAGCGAGGCGCGCCGGTGGAAAAACTGGCTGACTCGTTCCATAGCCGGAGCTCCCGACCAGATCCAGGTTCTCTATGGCGTCGCCGGCGAGCGTCACCTGGCCGAGTGGGAGATTCCTTCCCTGCAGGGGTATCACGGCGCTGTGCCGGTTCGAGTGGGTAATGCCGCCAGTGTTCAGTTTCAGCTCGACATTTTTGGGGAGGTGACTGATGTCTTGCACCAGGCCATGCGCCGCGCCAAAGCAGCTTCGGAATCCGAGGTGAGCCTGCAAGTTGGCCTGTTGGAATATCTGGAGAAGATCTGGCATCACCCGGATCATGGCATCTGGGAAACTCGCGGCAGAAAGAAGCAATTTACTCATTCGAAAGCCATGGCATGGGTCGCGTTCGATCGGGGCATCCGGATCGCGGAGCAACTGCGATTGAAGGCGCCGCTCAAGCGCTGGCGCGCAATCCGGCAGCGCATCCATGACGAGGTGTGTCGCCGCGGTTTCAACCGGAGCCTGCAGAGCTTCGTTCAGTCGTACGGGTCAAACAAAGTGGACGCGAATCTGCTACTGCTGCCGCTGGTGGGATTTCTCTCCCCCTCCGATCAGCGTGTCGCCGGCACGGTGCGCCGCGTTGAGCAGGTATTGCTGCGCGATGGCTTTGTTTTGCGTTATGACACGCGGGACGGGCAGGACGGATTGCCCGCCGGGGAAGGCGCATTTCTGCCCTGTAGTTTTTGGCTGGCCGACAATTACGAACTCATGGGCCGTCATGCCGAAGCCGAGAAGCTGCTGAAACGTCTCCTCGATCTTCGCAACGATGTTGGCCTGCTTTCAGAAGAATACAATCTGCGGGACGGACGGTTCGCGGGGAACTTTCCGCAGGCCTTTTCACACGTGGCGATGGTCAACACCATCATCAATCTCTATACGCGCCGCGGTCCCGCCCACCAGCGCTCGAACGCACATCTCCGGCGTCACAGCGTAGCTTCTTAGGTTTCCACCGTGGCCGTGGAAGGGCGCAGCCTGCACTCATAGTGGGGATTTTCTCCCTCCGCTTCATCTCGCCGTATATCATCAAAAGACCACCTCTCGTGAGAACGATGGCGCCACTCACACGAAGGCATCGAAATCGCGGTTCGAACGCAGGCCTTACGCGACGGGACTGGCTGCGCCTGGCGGTGTTTGGCGCAGCAGCGGTTCCCGTCGCTCGTTTTGGTCCGCTGGCGTGCGCCCTCGAAGAGCAAGGAGGGCGAAATTTCGTCGAGCCGGCGCGAATCCCGTATCCGGGCTCGGACGACGCGTTGCTGGACGAGATCGAACGCCGCGCTTTCGACTTCTTCTGGACCGAGTGTGGCGCGAGCACGGGCCAGGTCAAAGACCGCGCGCTCTTGAACGGTAACGACCCGCAGGTGATTTCCAGCATTGCTGCCACGGGCTTTGGACTGACCGCCCTGTGCATCGCCGAAGCGCGCGCTTTTGGGAAGAGAACTGAAATTGTGGAGAGGGTCCGCGCGACGCTCCGGTTTTTGTGGAACCTTCCCAACGAGCATGGCTTCTACTACCACTTCATCGACATGAACAGCGGAGCGAGAAAATGGGAGTGCGAGATCTCTTCGATCGACACTTCGCTTCTGCTGTGTGGAATTCTCACCGCCCGGCAACACTTTTCCGATGCCGAAGTGCAGGACCTGGCGTCGAAGATCTATGAACGTGTCGACTGGACCTGGATGTTGAATGGCAGCAAGACCTTCTCCATGGGATGGCATCCGGAGGCTGGTTTTCTCGACGATCGCTGGGATCACTATTGCGAACTGATGATGATCTACCTGCTGGCGCTGGGCTCACCGACGCATGCGGTACCGGCCGAATCATGGACCGCCTGGGCACGGCCGGTTGTCAGATTTCAAGGGATCGAATACATCTCGGGAGATGATCCGCTCTTTACCCATCAGTATTCTCAGGCATGGTTCGACTTCCGCGGCAAGCGGGATGCGTACGCCGACTATTTCGAGAACTCGGTCAAGGCGACCAAGGCGCACAAACTCTTCTGCCTATCTCTGCACGACCGCTTTCCCGATTACAGCGATCATCTCTGGGGAATCACCTCGTCGGATTCGTCGTCCGGCTATCAGGGATGGGGCGGGCCGCCTCCTATGGGCCACCTCGATGGAAGCGTAGTGCCTTGTGCCGCTGGAGGTTCCTTGCCGTTCCTCTATTCCGATTGTGTGCAGGTTCTACGCGCCATCCGCGAACAGTATCCGAAAGCCTGGGGCCGGTACGGCTTCGTCGATGCCTTTAATCCCCTGAGCGGCTGGTACAACTCCGACGTGCTGGGCATCGACGTCGGCATCACCATGCTGATGGCCGAAAATCAGCGCAGCGGCCTGGTCTGGCGAACTTTCATGAAGAACAAGGAAGCTCAGGAAGGAATGCTCAAAGCCGGTTTTCAGACGCAACATGCGTGAGTTTGTATTCATCGCCGTTCTCTGGTTCGTCTCCTGTTTCCTCCATCCTCTTCCCGGAAAAGCCCAAGAGGCTTCCAGGCAGGCCGCGGCCGGGGAGTCTACGATCCGGTTTGAGGACATTGCGAGCAAGGCAGGCGTTCGGTTCGTCACGCATAATTCGCCGACGCCAAACAAAAATCAGATTGAGACGATGGTCGCAGGCGTGGCCCTGCTCGATTACGATGGCGACGGCTATCTCGACATCTATCTCGTCAATGGGGCGGCCATTCCTTCTTTGAAGAAAGAGTCGCCGGAGTACTGGAACCGGCTCTACCGGAATAATCATGATGGAACCTTTACCGACGTCACCGAACGCGCCGGTTTGGCGGGGGCCGGGTATGGAATGGGGGTCGCCGTCGGCGACTACGACAACGATGGCCGTCCGGATATCTTCCTGGCCAACGTCACCGATAACCAGCTCTTTCACAACAACGGCGATGGAACGTTCACCGACGTGACCGCGAAAGCGGGGCTGGCCGGGGCAAAGATGCATGGCAAAAAGATGTGGTCGGTGGGTGCCGGCTGGTTCGATTACAACAATGACGGCCGCCTCGATCTGTTCGTCGTCAATTATTGCGTCTGGGAGGTAAACAAAGATCCCTACTGCGCGATTCGCAATGGGGTACGCGGCTATTGCCATCCCAAACTGTACGAGTCGCTGCACAACACCCTGTACCGCAACAACGGCGATGGAACTTTTACCGATGTTTCGGAGGAAACGGGCATCGCCAAATACATGGGCAAGGGCATGAGCGTTTCGTTCGCCGATTATGATGGCGACGGGTATCTGGACGCCTTCGTGGCCAACGACACCACGCCGTCGTTTCTCTTCCACAACCTCGGTGGAAAGAAGTTCGAGGAAGTCGGCGTCATGGCCGGGGTCGCGTATGCTCCCGACGGGATCACGCTGTCCGGGATGGGATCGGACTTCCGCGACGTGAACAACGATGGGCGGCCGGATATCTGGTACACCGCCGTCGAGCACGAGACATTTCCTCTGCTGATCAACGAGGGGAACGGCAACTTTGACGATATGACGCAGGCCAATGGGCTCGACGCCACTAAGGAAATGTCCGGGTGGAGCAACGGCATCTACGATTTCGACAACGACGGCTGGAAGGACCTGTTCGTGGCGCGAGCAAACGTCATGGACAATATCAATGAGCTATATCCGAACCGTCGTTATCCCGAGCCCAATACGGTCTTCCGCAATCTGGGGCAGGGGAAATTTGCCGACGCCAGCAGCACGGCTGGCCCCGACTTTCAATTGGAGGCGGCGCATCGCGGCGTGGCCTTTGGCGATCTCGACAACGATGGACGTATCGATGCCGTCGTCTCCGTTCTTGGCGGACAGGTGGAGATTCTGCATAACATCTCCGAGAACGCGAATCACTGGATTCTTCTGAAACTCGCCGGCACGAAAAGCAACCGCATGGGCCTGGGCGCGCAGATTCACATCATTACCGAAGATGGGCAGTCGCAGTGGAATGAAGCCACCACAGCGGTTGGCTACGCGTGCTCCAGCGACAGCCGGGTACATTTCGGCTTGGGGCGCAACCGCGTCATCCGGCAGATGGAGATTCGCTGGCCCAGCGGCATCAAGCAGGTGCTGCATGACGTGGAAGGCGACCGGGTCATGACGATCGAAGAACCGCGCCAGTAGGGGCTTACGCTTCAGTGCGAGACAACGTCCCCGACGCGGATTTTATCCCCACCCTGCTGCGGTTGTTCTCCAGCGTGCTCGGTCGTCTTCAGTCGCTCGAATTCGGCGCGCGCGCGGGCCGCTTCCGCTTTACGCCCGGCACGGGAATATGCCGTGCCGAGAGCAAGGTAAATCCTGCTTTCCGCGGGAAACGCTTTTCGGGCAACCTCCAACTGCGGAATCGCGCGCTGGAAGTTGTCCATATCCAGCAGCAAGAGTCCCAGAAGGTAGTGCGCAAATGGCAATTGCGGGGCCAGTTTTACCGCCTCCTCGGCATAGGGCAGCCCGGTGGCGGAGTCGGTTTTATACGTAGCAGCGGCAATCTGCAAGCGCGAGATGACATCATTGGGGTTGTTCTCGATCTCGGCCTTGAACTGGGTTACTGCGTCGGGGAAGTCGCTCGCCTCGACCAGTAATAGCCCGTAGGCATAGTGGACGCCAGGGTACTTCGGATCGCCGGCAACCACGGTTTTCATTATGGCGCGGGCCTCGTCATACTTCTTCTGGCCGGAGAGGCAGCCGGCACGGCCGACGTGCAAGACGACCTCGCCATCGCGCGAGTCACGCGCCGGCGGAGTCTTGCTTGTCTGGCGAAGCAGTGTCATTCCGAGCGCAACAGCGACATCAGCGTTGTCTACGTTTTGCAGGCACAACTGCTCCAGCGTCTCCTGCGCCGACTGAAACAGTCCTTTCCGTTGCTGCAGCAGGCCCTGGTGGTAGAGCGCGACGTGCCGAAGTTCCGGATCCTGGTCGAGACCCAGATCGCCCGCTTGGATGATGTGCCGGAGAGCCAGATCATCTTCGCCGAGTTCGAACTCGCTCAGACCAAGCATCACGTACGCGTTTCCGTTTTTCGGAGCGAACTTCGTAGCATTGCGGAAATCACGGACGGCTTCCGGGTAGGAATTCTGGTCATAGGCGATTGTCCCCAGGGACCACCAACCTTCAGCCCATGCGGGACGCAGCGACAATGCCTGCTTATAGAGATGACGCGCCTCGGCTAGATGATTGGCATCGCGCGCCGCATTCGCTCTGGCCGAAAGGGCGGGGAAGTCGCTGGAAAATGAGTGAGGAGAGGGGTTCTGTGCCAGCGCAACTGCGGCGAAGAGCAGCGCTGCGACGAGGAGCGCCACAGCGGTGCCTCGCCTCGCATGAGAGAGAGAGATCACACGCAAACGGAAAGTGGCCGCGAGCGCCTGCACAATCGCCAGTCTAAATGAAGCGCCGCCGCAGGATGAGTCTTGGTTCATCCTGCGGCGGCGGAGATGGCGGGCCGACGTTGCGGTCGTTCGCCGGTTAGAAGCTGAACCGCGCCTGCATCTCGACCGTGCGGGCACCGAGAGCGCCCGTTGCCTGGCCGAAGTGCGGATCGGTTACGTTGGTGTCCACGTTGTTGAGGTTGAGCGAGTTCATCAGGTTGAAGGCGTCAATGCGGAACTCGATCCTCGCTCCCTCCCCCAGTACCGGCATGGTCGGGAGTCCGAATGACTTGCTGAGGGTCGCGTCGATATCAAAGTAACGCGGCCCACGGAAGGCGTTGCGCTCGATCCCCGGCGCTTGCGGCGTACCCGGGCAAATGGTCGGGAACGGTGCGGAGCAATCGGTGAAGGTCGGCGCTGTGAAGTACGCGGCCCCGCCGTTCGGGAAGTTCCCGCCCGCGCTCAGGAAGGTTGAGTTGCTGAAACTGTGCTTGGCGCCGCCCAGATACTGGGCCGGCAGCAAGCTCCCGTTCGACCCATTCGAGCACGAGCCGCCGTTGTAAATCAGGTCGCAGGTGCTGAAAAACGTCGGATTGAATGGGAAGCCGGAGTGCGCATTCAGAATTCCGCTGAAACTCCATCCGCCGGCAACCTTCTCCAGCCAGCCTCTGCCGCCCTGGAAGATGCGCGGGGAATAGATCCCGTAGAGTTTGAACGCGTGCGTAACGTCGTAGTCGGATGGGCCCCAATCGCCGCCGGACGCCCACTGGAAATTGCTGACGTTATACGGTTGCGATCCGTTATCCATGCTCTTCGCGTAGCGATACTGCATGTCGAACTGGAAGGAGTGGGTGAGCTGATGGGCCAGTTCGGTAAGCAATGCGTTGGAATGCGCATTGCCATCCTGTGCGTACCAGTCCACGTCATTGATCATTGGATTCAGTGCGATCCCCTGAGCGCCGTAAATCTCATTCAGGTTGTATTGCCGCGTCAGGTGGTGCGATACGCTTCCCTGATAGCCAAGCGTCGCCACCCAGTTGCCGCCGAGATCGTACTGTCCTTCGAGCGAGTAGTGGTAGGTGTACGGAGTGGCGTAGTTCGCCGGGAATCCGGTGACCGCGACCGGCGCACCAACCGTCGGGATGTTCTGCGAGTTGAAGGTTTCAATCGTGTTGGGATTCGACGGATACGGTTCGAACTGATGCGGGTCCGTTGGGAAGTCGTAAACGATGTCCGCGCCTAACAGGTTGGCGCCGCCGTCGGTGAACGGGATGTTGCCCCATCCGTTCAACGTAATGGCTTCTTCTTCACCCGTGTAGGAGAGGCCGAAGCCGCCGCGGATGACCAGTCTGTTGGAAAGGTCGTGACTTCCGATGGCGCCCGGGCTCCAGGCAAATCCCAGTTCCGGGCCGAAGTCGTGCTTGTCGGCGTTGTACAGGTTTCCGCCGATCCGCATCGACATTCCCGTGAGCGCGTCCGATCCGCTTCCAAGCACCACGGAACTGAGCTGGTTGTGCAGGAACGTGAGCGGGCCGAAATACTCCCAGCGCATGCCCAGGTTGACGGTCAGGTTCGGGCGAAGCTTCCAATCATCCTGCACGAAGAACCCAAGCAGGGTGGAACGCGAGTCTTTTCGCACGTCGGTCGGGATGCCGTTCAGAGGATTGAACGTCCCAACCTCCTTGCTGGGAGCATCGTTCAGGAAGTCCCAGTAGTTGTTGAAGCCCCAGTTCGGCCGTGCCGACCAGGGAGCGTCTTGCACGAAGTGCAGTTTCGTGACCTCGCCGCCAAACTTCAGCGTGTGGCTGCCATGCACCTTAGTGACAACATCTTTCAGGTTGTAGGTCCATTGATCGAAGATGCTGCCCGCGGGTCCGCCGGGACTATTGCAGCCAGGACAGACCGAACCGATGTTGCCGCCAGCCGATGGGTCGCCAATGTAAGCGGTTTGCGGCAAGCCCAGCGGAATCTGGGGATTGTCCTTGAGTTCGTTCCACCGCCAGCCCGCGGCATTGATACGCAATTCGTTGAGCAGAGTCGCGGTGAAGGTGTGATCCCACAGAGCGGTCTCCGCCTCGTTAGTGGCGTTGTGGTGGAAGAGGTTCGCCGGACGATCGCCGTTAAACGAAGTCTGCGTGACCGGCACGCGATACATGTTGACCGCGATCAGATCCTTGCTGGTTGCGTTGTAATCGACGCGACCGTTGAACTGCTGGTTGGTTTGCGTGCTGGGCCCAATCGTGTTGAGGTCTACGATATCGGCAACACCGTCCAGATTGGCGGCGCTGCCGGTCCCGTCGCCGCCCAACCCCGGCGTGAATTGATTCACGAAACTGGGGTCTTGAGTTCCCAGCGGAAATAGTGTTGTGTCGAGAGGCCGTCCGATGTCGAGCCCCTGGCCGGGAATCTCATGGCAGTTCGTGCCTTCGACCAGTCCGATGGAGCCGCACGTCTGATCAATCACGCCGCTGAACGAAGCCGCCTCGCCCGGATACGCGCCATACCGTGACGCCAGGCTGCCGGAGGGCGCCGACTGCAGCAGGGCAGGTGTTTCGTACCATCCGGTCCCCGTGTTCGTCGATTTATTGCGGATGGTCTCATAGGCAAAAAAGCCGAACAGCTTGTTCTTGATAATCGGGCCCGAAACGCTTCCGCCCCAGTCATTGAAGCGGGAGGTGTTGCGCTGCGGAGTGGTGGGCGAACCGGCGGTTCCGGTCCACGCCTGATACGAGTTCAGACCAGGCCGGTCCGCTTTGAAAAAGAAGCTGCCGTGATAGTCATTGGTGCCGTTCTGCGAAATGACCTGGATTTGCGCTCCGGAGAAGCGTCCGTTTTCCGCGTCGTAGCTGTTGCTGACGATCTTGACTTCCTTCACGGAGTCTTCGTTTGGCGTCACGATGGCCGCGCCGCCCCACGACACGCTGGTGATTCCAACGCCGTCAAGAGTGATGTTATTGGCGTTCAGCCGGCCGCCATTGGCCATGATCTGCGGGGCATTCTCGGTCTTGAATACGCCGTCGGTCGCGCCGCTCGCGCCGGAGTTGGTGCCAGGCAACTGATAGGAGCCGCCGCCTTGCTGTTGCGAGCCATCGCCAAACACCCCGGGAGCCAGCTGCGCCAGTTGAAACACGTCGCGGCCGAAGGACGGCAGTTTCTGCACGTCCTGGCTCGTTACCGTGCCGCTCAACTGTGCGGTCTCGGTATCGATTAGCGGCGCGTTGGCGGCATTGACGGTCACGGTTTCATTGCTGGCCCCGATGTCGAGTTGCACATTTACCGCGTTGGCTTGCTCGGCGATGATCGAGACGTCGTCCAGCACTTTTTTCTTGAAGCCGGTTTTTTCCACCGTCATCGAGTAGTGACTCGGCGGCAGCGTGCTGAAGTTGTAGATGCCGGCGTCGCTGGTAGTGGCAGTTAGAGTGCGGTTCGTTTCCTTGTCTGTCAGGGTGACGGTCGCGCCGGGGATGACGGCTCCCTGCGGATCGGTGACCGTGCCCTGGATCGAGCCGCGATACTGGGCCTGCGCCATGCCGGCGAAAAGGAAAATAGAAATCAGTAACGAGGCCGTGCGAAATCCTGCTACAGATCGGTTCATAAACGCCCCTTCGTGTGCTTGAGGTTTTTTCGACCCCCGAGCCGTCGCAACTACTAAAACTGTACAAAAGCGTTTTAGTAGTGATTTTCGGACCGCTTATAGCACAGCCGAATTTCGACAGTCAAGCGCATTGTTTTGAGGAGTGTACGCGGATGTGATGAAGCGGGGAGTGAAACTGATCGGTTGTGTGTACCTTAACGATTTTCTACCGTGGTCGCCTTCCAGGAGAAAGGTTGCCGAGGAGAGAACTGCTGCCCGGGTCTTTCAGCTCAGCACGGCAGTCTTTTTGGAACTCGCTGCCGCGCCCGGCACCCGCCTCGTAGTCTCGCGAACGATCAGTTCGGGTTCGACGGTTCGTTCCGCCGCATGCAGATCAGTGCCGGGGCGCGTGATGCGCCGCAACACCGTCTCGGCCGCGATTCGTCCCATCTCGCGCAGTGGTTGGCGCACAGTGGTCAACCCCGGATTCTGATACGCGGCGCTCTGAATGTCATCGAAGCCGACGACGGAAACATCCCAGGGAACTTGCAGTCCCGCTTCGCGGAATGCTCGAATCGCTCCCATCGCCGAAATGTCATTGAAGGCAAACAGGGCGGTGAACGGGCGATTGGCGGCGAGCAGCTTCTTCGCGGCTTTGTATCCGGGCTGCGGAGAGGGCGAATCCCCCTCCAACTGCGCCACCAGCGCGGGCGGAATGGGCAGGCCCATCTGCCGGGCGACGCATTCGATATTGGCCCAGCGGACCGCCGTGTCCGAGCTGAATTCCTGTCCTTTAATGAACGCGATCTGGCGATGACCGAGCTGGAACAGGTGTTTCAGCGCGACTTCGGCCGCGCGCTTATGGTCCAGCACGATATTGGTGACGCCCTTGACCTGATTGTGGCCGGAAACCGTAACGACCGGAACCGAGAGGATCAGCGTCCAGGGCGTGTCGACCGCGATCAGACCATCCACCGAGCGTTCCAGAAACAGCCGGGGATACTCATCAATCAGGTCCGTGCGATGGCGGTGGCTGGCGACGAAGTAGAAATAACCTTCCTGGAGCAGGTGGTCTTCCACCCCGCTCATGACCGATGCGGAATATCCGTCGCTTACCTCAGGGACGATGACGCCGATGGTGAAGCTTCGCTGCGCCCGCAGCGAGCGGGCGAAGAAGTTCGGGCGGTACTTGTATTTGCGGACGGCGGCGAAGATCCGGTCCTTGGTTTCCTGGGGGATGGAGTCGGCGACGCGCGATCCATTGATGACTAGGGAGACCGTGGCCGGCGACAGTCCCAGGCGAGATGCAAGTTCTTTCAGGCTGACCGGCTTGCGCCCCATTTCGATGGCCCGGTTCGTACCCTTGCCCGTTCTTCCGATCGTCACGCTGCGAAGTCTCGCATAAAGAGAAGGACGGAGCAAGCGCAGTTCTGCCTGAAAGTTAAGAATCATCCTTGACAGTGGACGCAAAAGCGTATCTGATACACTGCCGTAACGGTGTACTAACCCGATTTAGTAGGCAGTTTCGCCTTTGGCTGGAGGTCCGGCCTTATGCCGCGTGCGGTGCGAGACATGACTCCTTTTGATCCGGTGTATCGAAGAATTCATTCCTATTTCTGCAAGCAGTTCCTTCAAATCCTGATCCTGAGCGTAGTTTGGCTGCTGGCGACCGGATCTTCACTTCGGGCGCAATCCGTCCTTGCACCTCAATCCGCGGCCTCGGCCGCGGATGAAAAGATCGACGCTCGCGTGGATGCGCTGCTGCGGCGCATGACCCTGGGGGAGAAAGTCGGGCAGTTGGTGCAGTACTCGGCCGGTCAGCCCACCGGCCCCGGGACGGGCCGAACCGATTACGACGACATGATCGCGAAGGGCGAGATCAGCTCTTTGTTCAATGTCACCGACCCGCATCAGGTCAACGCCTACCAGCGGATCGCGATGGAAAAATCCCGGCTGCACATCCCGATTCTTTTCGGGCTCGATGTCATCCACGGATTCAGAACGGAATTTCCAATTCCGCTGGCATTGGCGACAACTTGGGATCCGACCATCATAGAGAAGGAATCGCGTGTGGCCGCGACGGAGGCCTCGGCCAACGGCATCCGATGGACCTTCTCGCCGATGGTGGACATCGCCCGGGATGCGCGCTGGGGACGTATGGCCGAAGGCGCCGGCGAAGATCCTTATCTGGGGTCGGTGATGGCGGCGGCATATGTCCGCGGCTATCAGGGAAGGCGGCTCGACGCAGCGGACAGCATCGCGGCCTGCGCCAAGCATTTTGTCGGTTATGGCGCTGCCGAGGCCGGACGCGATTACAACTCCACCGAGATCTCAGAACACACGTTGCGCGAATTCTATCTTCCGCCTTTTCATGGGGCGGTCGAAGCCGGCACCGCTTCGGTGATGAGCGCCTTTAATTCTCTGAATGGAATTCCGTCGACAGCCAACCCCTTCACGCTGAAGCAAATTCTCCGCAAGGAATGGGGATTCCGCGGCCTGGTGGTTAGCGATTGGGACGCGATCGGCGAGCTGATTCCACACGGCATCGCCAATGATGGCGAAACGGCGGCGCGCAAAGCCTTCGTGGCCGGCGTCGATATGGACATGGTGAGCAGCCTCTACCACGACAATCTCGAGCACATTGTCAGATCCGGCCTGGCCACGGAGGCCGAGTTGGACAGCGCGGTGCGCGACGTTCTTCGGGTCAAGTTCGCACTCGGCCTCTTCGACCATCCTTATGTCGATGAAGCCGCCGCTCCCAAAGCTCTTTATCATCCGGAGAGTGTTGCGCTCGCGGAAACCGCGGCTGAGCGTTCGTTCGTGTTGTTGCGAAACGAGAACGGCCCCGCCGGAGCACCGGTCTTGCCGCTGGCGAAGAGCGTTCAGAACATCGCAGTGATCGGCCCGCTGAGCGACTACCATTCCGATTTGAACGGCGCCCCACCACAAGTTGGAGCACGACCTTCCTTGACCGGGGCCCTGATCGATCGGCTGGGCGCGGAGCACGTCGCGCATTACGAGGGCTCTGGCATTCTCGATGGAAACAGCGAGCAGATGTCCGCCGCTGTCGCGGGCGCTGAAAAGGCCGATCTTGCAGTGCTGGCGCTGGGCGAGGATACCGGCATGAGCGGTGAAGCCGCCTCGCGCGCCCACCTCGGGCTTCCCGGAAAGCAGGAAGAGCTTCTCGAAGCGGTCGTGCGCACCGGCAAGCCGGTCGTCCTGATCCTCTTCAGCGGGCGGCCGCTCACTTTGCCCTGGGCCTTCGAACATGTTCCCGCCGTGATCGCCGCGTGGCAGCCCGGAATCGCCGGCGGCTCCGCCCTGGTGAGCACGCTGTTTGGCGATGTGAATCCCAGTGGCCGGCTCGTCGTTACCTGGCCGCGCAGCGTGGGACAAGAACCTCTTTACTACAATGCTTTAAGCACGGGGCGTCCGCCCGGTAACGTCGATCTTACCCGCCCGCCGACAGATATCACGAGCAAGTATGTCTCGCGATATCTCGACGAACTCAACAGCCCGCAGTTTCCCTTCGGTTACGGTGGCTCTTACACGACCTATTCGTACGGACCCACAACCATCAGCGCTCAAAGTCTGAGCGCCGCAAGCTTGAACAGGAATCTCGAGTTGCCGACGACAGTTGCCCTGACCGCCGAAACCGATGTCACCAACAGCGGGCCGCGGGCAGGCATCGAAACGGTGCAGCTTTACATTCAGCTGCGCGGAACCAGCACGGCTCAGCCGGTTCGAGCGCTCAAAGGATTTCAGCAGATCTCTCTGGCTCCCGGAGAAACCCGGCACGTAAAATTCGACCTGAAACCGGAAGCGTTCGCCATCTGGAACGACCACAACCAGTTCGCCGCCGAACCTGCCAGGCTCACAGTGTGGATCAGTTCGGACTCGGCTCATGGAACTCCGGCCGAGGCGAACATTCTGCCCTAACTCGAGTCTTACTGCCCTAACTCGATTTGTGCGCGGGCCGCGGAAAAACGAATCATGAAAAGCCGAATGCGCCATCTTCTCGCAGCGACGACCCTTGTCCTATTCCTGTGCCTTGGCCCCGCCTCAGCACAAAGCAGCGGCTATTACCGGCACGTTGTGTTTGACAACAGCCTGACCGGCGACTCCTACTTCTACAGCTGGGGCATGGCGAATGGTTCCAGTGTTCTCGAGTTGCGCGACAGCCACCTCCCGGTGGAAAGCAAAACGTTTCTCACGCCGCCCAACGCGCTTCGCCTCGAATGGCAATCAGAACCCGGGGGCGGATGGGAAGCCGAAATCCGAGTCAACGATTTTCGCAATCGCTATCCCGCACTGGAGGGTCACAACCTTTACTTCTGGTGCTTCACTCCAGAGAAAATCTCCGCTGGCGACCTTCCCATGCTCCTGCTCTCCGACACGTTCGCAGGACTTCAGGTCGCCGAATTTCCCCAATCGTTTACCGAGCCCGTTCCGCTGGGAAGATTTATTGGCGACATTCCAGCAGGGCGGTGGGTCCAGGTTCGAATTCCGTTGGCCACATTCCGCACCGGCTCGATTTATCCGTTCCATCCCGAATCCCTGCAAAATGTCGTCTTCCATCAGGACCGGGCGGACCGCGCCAGACACACGCTGATCATTGATGAAGTCCGCGTGGGCGACGACCCGCCTTCGGGCAAGCAGGTCGTGTTGCCTGCGCCGCGGAAGGTGCGCGCCGTGGGCTACGATCGCCACGTCGAAGTGCGCTGGGATGAAGTTGCGTCCGATCTGACCAAGACTCCCGCCATCGGCCGTTACGTGATCTATCGGTCGCTCGATGACAAAGGCTTCGAGCCAGTCGGCATCCAGTTGCCGGGGATGAACCGGTTCGAAGATTTTCTGGGAAAGTCGGGCATCACCGCGAAATACAAGGTTGCCAGCTCGGATTGGAACTATCGACTTTCGCCGCTCTCCCAAGCCGCCACGGCCTCGACCCGTGAGTTTTCCGACGATGAACTCCTGACCATGTTGCAGGAGGCCTGCTTCCATTACTACTGGGACGGCGCCGATCCTCACTCAGGCATGGCACGCGAGGATATTCCGGGCGACGACCGCATCGTGGCCACCGGAGCGAGCGGAATGGGGATCGAGGCCCTGATCGTTGGCGTGCAACGCGGCTTCATCACTCGCTCCCAGGGCGTCGAACGCCTGACCAAGATTGTGAATTTCCTCGAACACGCCCAGCGATATCACGGGGCGTGGTCGCACTTCATGGACGGCAGCACCGGCAAGACGATGCCGGTCTTCGGCATGTTCGACAACGGTGGCGACCTGGTCGAGACTTCGTTTCTCATGGAAGGCCTGCTGGCCGCGCGCCAGTATTTCCGCGGCGACAGCAGCGCGGAGCAGAATCTCTACCGCCGTATTACCAAGCTTTGGGAGTCCGTCGAATGGGACTGGTATCGCGGACCGCAGCCCGGCGATTTTCTCTACTGGCACTGGTCGGCGGAATGGAAGTGGCAAATTCAGCATCCGCTGATCGGCTTCAATGAAGTCATGATCACGTATCTGCTGGCCATGTCGTCACCGACGCATCCGGTCCCAGCGGAGATGTATTACTCGGGCTGGGCTTCGCAGTCCGAGCGGGCGATCAACTATCGCGCCGGATGGTCCGGCAGCAGCGACGGAGATCACTATTCCAACGGGCACAGCTATTACGGAATCAAGCTCGATGTTGGCGTCGGAACCGGCGGTCCACTATTTTTCACGCACTATTCGTTCCTGGGATTCGATCCGCATAGCCTGCGCGACCGATTCACGCCTTCGTATTTCGAGAACAACCGCAACATCGCGCTGATCAATCGCGCCTATTGCATCGCCGATCCCAAACATTTTCCGGGGTACGGCGAAGACGCCTGGGGCCTGACCGCCAGCGACGGTCCCGATGGCTACGTGCCGCACGCCCCCGATGCGGATCATGACTTCGGCACTCTGACTCCCACGGGAGCTCTGGCTTCGTTTCCGTATACGCCCGAGGCGTCGATGGCCGCATTCAAGCATTACTATCGCGATCTCGGCGGGGAACTGTGGGGCCTCTACGGGCTTCGCGATGCCTACAATCCCCAGCGCGACTGGGTTTCCTTGATCTATATGGGACTGAATCAGGCGCCGATTGCGGTGATGGTCGAGAATTATCGCAGCGGGCTGGTCTGGAAAAGCTTCATGTCGAATCCAGAAATCGGCTCCATGCTGAACAAACTCGAGGCAGTCACGCAAAAGTAGCACGAGAAAAACTCGAACTTCGATCGATCGTCACCCGTGAAACCGTTGCAGCCAGCGCGCCCTGCAAATCGGCCTCTCACCCGCCGCGAACTACTCAGGTACTCCGCGAAGGCTGCACTCGCGTACCCTGCGCTGCGCCTGGCGAGCGTGCTGACTTCCTGCAGCAGCAGTCCATCGTCAACGACTCCGCCGCCACCCACGCCTCCGCTCTCCGACGACGCCTTTCTGGACCAGATTCAGCGCGCGATCTTCCTCTTTTTCTGGGAACAGGCCAGCTCCACGATCGGCCAGGTCAAAGACCGCTCTGTAGCTTCGGGAAATGACACCAGAACGCTCTCCAGCATTGCGTCGACGGGTTTCGGACTGACCGCACTCTGCATCGGTCACAAGCGAGGCTACGGGGACGCGACGCAGATTCAAGACAGAGTCTCGACCACCCTGAGTTTTCTGTTGAATCAGACCAACGTCAATGGCTTCTATTATCACTTCGTGGATATGAATACGGGGGCGCGGGCATCGGGATCGGAGGTCTCGTCCATCGATACGTCGATTCTTCTCTGCGGGGTTCTGACCTGCCGCCAATACTTCCAGGATGCGCAAATCCAGAGCCTTGCCTCGCAGATTTATGACCGGGTGAATTGGCCGTGGATGCTCAACAGTGGCACGACTTTCTCCATGGGATGGACGCCGGAGAACGGTTTCATCTCTACTCGCTGGGACACGTATAGCGAGTTGATGATGCTGTACCTGCTCGCCATCGGTTCGACGACAAACCCCGTTCCGGCGTCGTCCTGGGATGCCTTCAGCCGCCCCACCTTAACCTACAACGGCCTGACTTACATCACGAATCTGTATGCTCCGCTTTTCATTCACCAGTATTCCCATGCGTGGTTCGACTTCCGCAACAAGAGCGACAAGTACACCAACTACTTCAACAATTCAGTGACCGCTACGCAGGCCCACGAACTTTTCTGTCTGTCGCTACAGCCGCAGTTTTCCGATTATCAATCGGACGCGTGGGGGATTACGGCTTCGGACTCGGCCGGCGGCTACACGGTCTGGGGCGGCCCTCCGGCCATGGGACCGATCGATGGAACGCTCGTGCCGTGCGCCGCCGGAGGCTCGCTGCCATTTCGGCCCGCGGACTGCATCGCCGTCCTGCGGAATCTGCAGGCGAAGTATCCGCTGTCGTGGCAACGCTACGGATTCATTGACGCGTTCAACCCGCTGAGCGGCTGGTACGATTCCGACGTGCTCGGGATTGATCTCGGCATCACCATGCTGATGGCGGAAAACCAGCGCACAGGTTTCGTCTGGAACATATTCATGCAGAACCCCGAAGCCGTCAGCGCCTTCGCCGCCGTTGGCTTGCACTGAGCCGCTCCCTGGCTCGCGGTATACTCCTCATTCGCGGTCCGGTAAGGCCCGCCTGGGCCGTCTTCAATCACGAGTCCGCAAGTCAAGAGGAGAAGGAATTATGCAAAGCCGCATCACCGGCACAACCATGCCGGTTCTCGAATTTCTGCTCGACGCCAATGACGCCATCATCTCCGAAGCCGGAGAACTTTCCTGGATGAGCAGCGCCATCCAGATGACTACGCACACTCAGTTCGCGGGCGGCGGCGGCCTGTTCGGAGTGTTGAAGCGCGTGGCCGGCGGCGGTTCCATCTTCATGACCGAATACCGCTCTCTGGCCGCGGGCGGCGAGCTTGCCTTCGCGACCAAGTTGCCTGGCCACATTGTTCCCGTGGAAGTCGCGCCCGGCCACGAATACATGATCCATCGCCACGGATTCCTGTGCGCGACTTCGCAGATTCAGATTGGAGTAGGCTTTCAACAGTCCCTGGGCGCGGGGATTTTCGGCGGCGACGGCTTCCTCCTCCAGCGTCTCAGCGGACAAGGCACAGCCTGGCTCGAACTCTCGGGCGAACTTGTGATTCGCGATCTGCAGCCGGGCGAGACCCTGCGCGTCCATCCCGGGCACGTAGGCGCGTTTCAGTCCAGCGTCTCGTTCCAGATCACGACCGTTCCCGGAATCAAGAACATGATTTTTGGCGGTGACGGTATCTTCCTTGCCGCGCTCACCGGGCCGGGAAGAGTGTGGCTGCAGACTCTGCCGATCGCGAAACTCGCCCACGCCATCGAAAGATATCTGCCGCGCGAGGCCCCGAGGCAGGCGGTCGAGGGCGGCGTAGTGGGAGGCATTGTCGGTTCGATCCTCGACAACATGAAATAGCCTGCGGGCCGCGGAAGGTCTCGAGCGCGTGTTCGTCGGATGGATGTTCACATCCTTTGACCGCCCACGGTGCCCGGAGGACGTGGGCGGCTTTCGATCCGCCGCCCTCACCTGGGCCGTCTTCTCAGGTAAACTATCTCGGCGAGCCATCAGCAGGCACAGCGCCCGGTTCCCCATGATCAACGGCAAACGCATCGCGGTCGTCATGCCCGCCTACAACGCGGAAAAGACTCTCCGCGCCACGGTGGCGGAAGTCCCCGAGTTGGTCGACATCCGGATTCTGGTCGACGACCAAAGCCGCGACAGCACTGTGGAACTGGCGCGCCAGTTGGGATTGCGCGTCTTCCAGCACGACCGCAACTATGGTTACGGGCGCAACCAGATGACTTGCTATCGCGAAGCCCTGGCCGCCGGCGCCGACGTCGTCATCATGCTGCACCCGGATTACCAGTACACTCCGTTGCTCATCACCGCGATGGCGAGCATGGTCGCCTACGATGTCTACGACGTTGTGCTGGGGTCGAGAATTATCGGAGGCCGTGCCCTGCTCGGTGGCATGCCTCTCTATAAGTACATTTCCAACCGGTTGCTGACAGCCTTTGAGAATCTTTTCCTGCGCGTGAAGCTCTCCGAATACCACACCGGGTACCGGGCTTTCAGCCGCAAGGTTCTCACCGATCTGCCGCTGCTCGAGAATTCCGACGACTTCGTTTTCGACAATCAGATGCTGGCGCAGTGCGTGCACTTCGGGTTTCGCATCGGGGAAGTTTCCTGCCCGACGAAATATTTCGAAGAAGCGTCGTCGATCAACTTCCGGCGGAGCGTCGATTACGGTTTCGGAGTGCTTGCCACCACGCTGCAGTTTGCCTTGCAGCGCTTCGGGCTTCTCCACCTGCCGCGCTTCAGCGATCATGGACGGAGACTCGAAGCAGGCTACGACAAGTATTACGTCGGACACGGCGAAGCCGCCCGTCCTGCCTGATGAGCCCAGCCGAAGCTTCTGCGAGCCGCCGTTCATCGCTGAAGAACTACGCGCATCTGGCTCTGATCACGCTGCTGGCTTTTGTGGTGATGGGGTATCACCCCGGACTCGAGGATGACGCCTTCTACCTGGCTGCGGTAAAGAGAGATCTGAATCCTGCGCTGTTTCCGCACGACGCCAGCTTCTTCCGTTTGCAGTTTCAGGCGACGATCTTCGACAAGCTGATCGCGTTATCTATACGCGTGACGCATCTGCCGGTAGCGTGGGCGGAATTCGGCTGGCAACTGGCTGCCATTTTTGCGCTGCTTTGGGGCTGCCGGCGGATCGCCCGCCGGTGTTTTTCCGATCCCGCGGCGCAATGGGCGGCGGTGTGCCTGGTCGCGGCGCTGCTGACGTTGCCTGTCTCCGGCACCGGCATCAATCTGGCCGATCAGTATCTGCATCCGCGCACGCTGGCCACCGGCGCGATTCTGGCTGCGGTCGTCGAGGTGATGGATCGCCGATTTTGGCGGGCGGGCATTCTGCTGGCCGCCGCCTTTTCGGTGCATGCCATCATGGCCGGGTTCGGGATCTCCTTGTGCGCATTTCTTTGGTGGGCAAGACACACGTCGTCGCGGCGGGCGCCGATCGAATCTTCCGCTCTACTTCTATTCGCGTGGCCGCTGAGTTGGATGTTTGAACCGGCCTCCGATGCCTGGCGCGAAGCGGCTTCGACGCGGAGCTTCTACTTCCTGACGCGATGGGAATGGTACGAGTGGTTGGGGATCTTTGCTCCGATTCTTTTGCTGGTGTTTTTTCGCTGGCTCCTCGCGCGGCATGCCGGCGGGACGGCCGCTTTGCCCGAGCTTCCGATTCTGGTTTCGGGAGTGATCTATTACGGCGTCTTCCAGACGGTGGCCGGGCTTGCCATCATGCTGCCGCCGAGCCTCGAACGGCTGCGTCCCTTCGAGCCCATGCGCTATCTGCACCTCGTCTATTTGTTTTTCTTCCTGTTTGCCGGCGGCTTGCTCGGCCGCTATGTTCTGCGGCGTCATATCTATCGCTGGCTGCTGCTGTTTCTTCCACTGAGCGGCGGCATGTACTACGCGCAGCAGCAGATGTTGCCGGCGACCGCGCACCTGGAACTTCCGGGGGCCGCGTCACAGAATGCATGGCTGCAGGCATTCAGCTGGATCCGTCAGAACACGCCAGTCGACAGCTTGTTCGCGCTAGACCCGCACTACGTCGAACTGACGGGCGAGGACTATCACGGTTTTCGCGCGCTGGCGGAACGGAGCGTGCTGGCCGACTACGTGAAAGATGGAGGCATGGCGGCGCGCGTTCCGCGCCTTGCACCGCGCTGGCTGCGCGAGGTCAAGGCGCAGACGGGGTGGAAGACTTTTCAGACGTCGGATTTCGAAAGGCTCGAGCAGCAATTCGGAGTGAAATGGGTCGTCCTGTCGCGCGATGACGCGGTCGTCACGAACGGCCTCGTCGGAAGTGCGTTGACCTCGATCGAGGAACGCCAGCCTCACGGCTTCACGTGTCCTTATCAAAACCGTCAGGTTCTGGTGTGCCGTCTATACTGAGAGAGCGTCTCGAAGGTGAAGCGGTTTCCGCGAAAGAATGCCAACAGAGTCTCATTCCTCCAGGCCCCTGCCGGGCTGGCTTCTCATGGTGGTCGTGGCCCTGGCGATCCGGCTCGCGATCATTCCATTTCTCTATCACGACTGGACCGATCCTTTCGTCCTGCAGCATTGGGCCTTCGGGCTGATCGCACGTTCAATCGCATCGGGCCACGGCTTTGGCAGCCCGTTCGCCGAAACTGGCGCCCCCTCGGCGCTTCTGCCGCCGGTCTACTCCTATCTTCTGGCGGGAATCTTCAAGGTCTTCGGGATTGAGACCACCGCTTCGATCATCGCCGCGCTGGCGCTAAACAGTGTCTTCTCAGCGGTGACTTGTATTCCGGTTTTTCTGCTTGCGAAAGGTGCGCTCGGCGATCGCGTCGGGAAGTGGGCCGGATGGGGATGGGCGCTCTCTCCTTATGGCATTTATTACGGAGCCGACTGGGCGTGGTCGACCTGCCTGGTGACGCTGGAACTTTGCTGGCTTTTTTTCTACATCTGGCGCATGGAGGATTCCTCGCGTCCGCGCGACTGGCTGGCTTTCGGCGCTCTCGGCGCTCTGGCCGGACTAACGGAGCCGGTAGTGTTGTCGGTTCTGCCGCTACTCGGCCTGTGGACTCTCTATCGCCGACACCGCAAAGGCCTGTCGTGGAAAACGCCGTTGCTGGCGGCGGCGTTGGCCTCGATCGCGGTTCTGGCGCCGTGGGTTGGACGCAACTATGAGCTCTTTCATCGCTTCATCCCGGTGCGCAGCGGCTTTGGCCTCGAGCTCTACGTCGGCAACAACGGTTATTCGCTGCGCTGGGTGAACAGCAGCCTGCACCCGAATCACAACGACGCGGAACTCGCCGAATATGAACGCGTGGGCGAAATGGCTTACATGGATCACAAGCTCCATCAGGGCGAGGATTACATCCGTGCTCATCCAGGATGGTTCGCCTGGATGACCTGCCGGCGCATCGTCTACATGTGGACCGGCTACTGGAGCTTCAACTCGGCTTACCTGAAAGAGGAGCCGCTCGATCCCGCGAATATGCTGGTACAGACGCCGCTTAGCGTTCTCGCTCTCGTCGGTCTGTGGTGCGTGTTTCGACGCGACCGCTCGCTCGGCGTTCGCTTTGCGATTGTGTTGTTCTTCTTTCCGCTGACCTACTACATCTCTCACCCCGAGACGTATTATTTCCGTCCGGTCGATCCGCTGATCGTGGTGTTGGCCGCGGTGGCGATTGCGGGCCGAGCGCCTTCTGGCCAGACGCAGCCGGAACGCGCTTCGGTCACGGTCTCGGCTCAGCCTTGAGGAGGCGTGCCTTGCGCAGTCCCACCGGATTGCGGCGGCCGGCGAGCGGGGTTTAACATCAAATTAACAAACAGCGCACTACCACGATGCCAAGCGCAACCTCTCTTTCCGTCACCAATCCGCGTCGTCTTACGATGGGGCTGAGCGAGATCCTGAATTTCGCTTATGACGCGTTCTGCAGCAACAAGCTGCAATTTCTCCTGACGGCGCTGGCGATGGCGGTCGGCACGGCCTCGGTGATCCTGGTGGTCACGATTGGAATGACGGGGAAGCAGTACGTGCTTCGCCAGATTCAATCCATCGGCACGAACATGATCTATGCCGACTACCAGGGCGGCTCGCAACGCATCGATTCCACGCCGGACCCGATGACCGACGCCGACGTGCAGGCCGTGCGCGAGCAGGTGCCGAGCGTGGTGGCGGCGTCGCCGACAGTGGCGTTGAACGACCGCATCAGCGTAGGCGGAGGCAAGCAGCGCGACATCCTGGTGCTGGGGGTCGATCCGCAGTATCAGCGGGTGCGCAACCTGATTGTGCTGGCCGGAAGATTTTTCGACCCGGAGGATTCGGCAGGGCGCAACAAAGTCGGCGTCATCACCGAGAAGCTGGCGCAGAAGCTCTACGGCGCGCCTCAGGATGCCGTCGGCCAAACCATCAAGCTCAGTGGAGGGCTGCCCTTCACCATCATCGGAGTCTTCAAGGAAAGCGTGGACACGTTCGGGCAATCGGAGATCCAGGAAGACACGATGCTGATCCCCTTCACGGTGAGCCGGTTCTTTACTCCGACAGCAGCAATTCATGAGATGTATGTCTCGGTCGCCAGCGCGCAGGATGTTGTGCCCGCGACGGCCGCAATCAAGCGCGTGCTGCAGTCGCGGCACCGCTCCGAATCGGTGTACAGCGTGCAGAACCTGACGCAGCTGCTCTCGGTGGCGGATCGAGCGGCCGATGCCTTGACGGTGGTGCTGATGCTGGTCGCCTTCGTGACCTTGCTGGTCAGCGGCATCGGCATCATGAATATCATGCTGGCGACGGTGACCTCGCGCATCCGCGAGATTGGCATTCGCAAGGCGATCGGCGCGACTAACCGTGAAATCCGCTTTCAGTTTCTGGCGGAAGCGGTTCTGATTTCTTTTGCCGGGGGCATCGTGGGGATTGTCGTTGGCCTCGCCATCCCTTACTCGGTCCGGTTTCTCACGGACTATCGCATTCCCATTTCAGGGCTGTCCGCGATTATCGCCATCGTCGTGTCATCGGTGGTGGGAATTATTTTCGGGACGGTTCCCGCCAGCCGCGCCTCGCAACTGGATCCGGTCGAAAGCCTGCGCTACGAATAAGTCAGGTGTGCTGGGGTTCGCGAGTTCAGTTCTTCGGCAGCCCGACTTTGCGCATCAGTTCGTCAAAACGTGGGTCCGAACGCAAGGAATCGAACTGGGGCCAGGAAGTCAGGGCGATCAGCAGCGAGTCGTGCTCGCGATAGGCCGTGTCGAGCCATTCGAACGCCTTATCTTTCTCGCCCAGGTCGGAGTAGAGGCGGGCAATGATGAAGGGAGAGGCGTAGCCGATCTTGCGCCGATTCTCGAATACAGCAATGAGCTGGGTGACCGCGCCCGGCCATCCGCCGGAGCGGAATCCGCGGTCGAGGGCGTCGGCGTTCTCGCGATCCTGAGGGTTGCCGGTGAGTTGGGCATATGTCCTGAATTCCTCGACCGTCTGCGGGTACATGTGCTTGTCCCAATAGGCGTAGAAGAGGCAGTCGTGGGCGATGGCGAAGGTCGGATTTTCCTGCGCGAGCTGCCGGCAGACCGCTATTCCCTGGTCGTAGTGGCGAGCCGTGATTTGAATGCCTCCGATGACGCGGGCGATCACCGGCGACAAGGGATCGAGTTCGTGAGCCCGATTGATTTCTGCAATGGCCTCCTGGTTTCTGCCCAGCGCGCTTAGTTTTTCGGCATACCACTGGTGGGCGGTGGCGTCGTTGGGATCGATCTCGATGGCCTTCTTGAATTCGGATTCTCCTCCGGCAAAGTCCCAGTCGTACTCCATCTCGTTGGCACCGAGAATGGCATGCGGATGCGCCAGGCTCGGATCGAGTTCGAGCGCTCTGCGCGCCGCGGCGTTGGATTTGGCAAACTCTTCGTTGGGATTCCCGCCGTAAAAATGCATGACAGAATAGGCGTCGGCGAGGCCGGAATAGGCCAGAGCATATTCGGGATCTTCGTCGATGGCGCGGTTGAAATAGGAGATGGCGGTTTCCAGATCGGGGAGGGTGCGCTTGTTCCAGGCGTAACGGCCCTTCAGGTACAGAGAGTACGCGTTCGCATTGTCGGTACCCTGCTCGGTGACCTGCTGCTGGTCGGCGGAACTGAGCGTAGAGCGCAGTTTCTCGGCAATATCGCCGGCGAGCTGCTGTTGCAGCAAGATGATGTCGGCGCTCTTGCCCATGTAGTGATGTCCCCAGATCTCGGTGTTGTTGCGGACGTCGGTGAGCTCGGCGCTGACGTCGATGGTGTCGCCGTCGAGCACGACGCGCCCGCTCACCAGAACCGATACCGCGAGATCGTTGCCGGCGGTCTGCACATCGACATTCTTTCCCTTGTAGCGAAAAACTGAGTCGCGGGACCTGACCTTCAGCTGCGGAATGTGGGCGAGGTTGCCGATCAGAGATTCGGTGATGCCGTCACTGAGGTAGTCCGCACTGGCATCTCCGCGTTCGTTGGTGAAGGGAAGCACGGCAACCGAATCGAGACCGGAGTAATCTTGGCTTTCTACGCTCGCGGGGTGACGGCTGGCCAGAGCGTTGAAGCGGAGCCCGCCATGCCCGATCGAAAGGTAGAAGACGAGTCCGGCAACCAGCAGGAGCGCCACCGACCAGAAAGCAATCCCGGAGCGTGGCCAAGGTTTGGGCTTAGCTGGGAGGGTCGTAGGGGAAGCCAGAGCCGGTCCGGAGGCGGTGGCCTGCGGAATGCTGGTTTTGCGATCGTCAATTCTGCGATCGTCAATTTCTGTCGCGGCACGGTCCTCGCCATCTAATTCCGGGCCGCGGCCTTTGAGCCACTCGGCCAGTTCGTGGCTGTAGGCGAAGACAGCGCTACGCCCGCCTCCTGGGACGCGCCGTACCGGCAGTCCGCGCTCAGCCTCCCATCGCCGGACGGTGCGCTCGGTGCGGCCGAAGAAGGCAGCAATTTCCTTCCACGAATCCAGGCGCTTGTCGACAAGCGGGTCGCGATTCGCTGACATGCTGAATTGGCCTGTAATGAACCCCGATGGGACCTGCACGGTCCCTTGCCTGGGGGAGGCGAGGCGACCCATAGTATAGCGTGATTTCGCGTGGTGTGCCGCCTTTTTCGGTTGGCCGGCCGCGAGGGAATTTAAGCCTGATGAGTCGGGATCGGGCTATCCATCAGGATAGGTGATTTTCGCTGCGGATAGACGCGGTCCCGGAAACGCCGGCGCCAAAAATGCTCCACAAACCACAAAGCCGGGCTGGTTGGCCCGGCTGTCATGTTTGTGGAACTGGGCGGCTGGTCACTGCTGATCTTCCGTCCCAGAATGTCAACGCAACCGTCGCGGTGGCTACGAACTTAAACCCACTCGGGGCGTTTTCTGACGCACCCACGATCCGGCCTGATTCCCGTTTCTGAACCCTCAATCCGATCGCCGATGAGTGGCGGTTTTACATCACCATCGCCAGGTTCTCCAGCTCGTGCTGCAGAACCGGCAGGGCACATCCGGCCATTTCAACGCGGCCCGCGGCATCCAATGCCGCCTTGGGCGAAACCCCGTACCCACGGCCCATCAGAAACACCTGGAGCAGTTCGGCCGCCTCGTAGGAGTCGATCATTCCGCCCTGAAGCAGATCGTTCCTGAGAGCCGCCAACTCGGACAGCGTGAATCTGTCTTTGTCCCCTACCATCTGATCGCTTTTGCGCTTGTCGTCCATGGCCGTCATCACCTCCGATTCCGACCTTTTACCCCATTGCCGTATTAGACTCATCGGCACTTGTTGAAGTTGCATGCAATTGAGATGCCGCAACCCCGGCATTTCTATGAATGAGCCCCCAATCCCCGCTAGATTTACATAACCCATGAAGATATAAGAAGTTGCATGCATGCCCGGGAGACCATCATGCATTCCTGGGCGGCGCAAAAAACCCAAAGTAACTCGCGCAGCTGACACAATGTGTCGGCCGCGCCACATCGCGGCCGAGTTGCAGAACAGATTTGATCGAGCCCGGGCGAAGAAGGGCGAAGAGCAGACGAAGCACGCGGGAATTACGGCTCCACAGTGGCCTGGTCGATCAGCATGATCGGAATATCGTCCTTGACGGCGTAGACCCGGCGGCATTGGGTGCACTTCAGGCTCTCCGGGTTCTGGCGATACTCAAGAGGCCGCTTGCAGGCGGGGCAAACCAGGATTTCCAGCAGATCCTTGGCGATCATGCAGGAATTGTACGACAAGCGATGGATCTTCAGATCACAGAGAGCGCGGAGGACTCGGCATTCTGCCCTTCCGGCGCTTCCGCTTGCCTTCGCGTGCGTGGCGATGCGGCGGTGTAAGATTTAATGCTTATGTCAGCGAGGATTCTGGACGGGACGAAGATCGCGCAGGAGATCCGCAGCGAAGTGGCCGCGGAGGTGAAGGTGCTGGCCGGCGCCGGGCTCAAGCCCGGGCTGGCGGTCGTGCTGGTGGGGCATAACCCGGCCTCGGAGATCTACGTCCGCGGCAAGGTGAAGGCGTGCGAGGAGGTCGGGATCTACAGCGAGAAAATCACCCCGCCGGAGTCGGCGACGACCGGGGAACTGCTGGCGCTGGTCGAGGATCTGAACCGGCGGGAGGAAATCGACGGCATCCTGGTCCAGTTGCCGCTGCCGCCGCAGGTAGATGCGAAGAAAGTGCTTCTGGCGGTCGATCCGTCGAAGGATGTGGATGGATTCCATCCCATGAACGTGGGATTTCTGTCGACCCAAAGGCCCGGGCTGGTGCCGTGCACGCCGGCTGGAGTGATGGAGATACTTCGGCGAAGCAATACTGCCATCGCGGAACAGGAAGCCGTGGTGGTCGGGCGGAGCGATATCGTCGGGAAGCCGGTGGCGATGCTGCTGCTGAACGCCAACGCCACGGTGACGGTGTGCCACTCGAAGACCCGCGATTTGCCGGCCGTGTGCCGGCGGGCGGACATCCTGGTAGCGGCGATTGGGCGCGCCGGCATGATCACGCGCGAGTTCGTCAAGCCGGGCGCGACCGTGATCGACGTGGGCATGAACACGGTCACCGACGGGGCTGAATTCCACCGCTTCTTTGCCGGCAACACCAGGCGCGAGGAGACATTCCGCAAGAAGGGTTCGACCCTGATCGGGGACGTTCATCCGGAAGCCGCCGAAGTTGCCGGTGCCATTACGCCGGTGCCCGGCGGCGTGGGGCCACTGACCATTGCCATACTGATGTTCAACACGGTGAAGGCAGCGAAGATGAGGAGAGGCGGAGGAAGTTAATCGGTGACCGATGGCCACTGATCCTGAACCACTGAATCTCATGCTGAAAGTTGGACTAACCGGAGGGATCGCCGTCGGCAAATCCGTGGTCGGGGAGATGTTTGTTGCCCTGGGCGCGCACCTGGTGCAGGCAGACCGCATTGCCCATTCCCTGATGCAGCCGGGCGAAGCGGTTTATAACGAGGTTGTCCGCCACTTTGGACGCGAGATTCTGAACCCGGACGGGAGCATTAACCGTTCCCGGCTGGCCGAAGCCGCCTTTGGTTCGCCCGAGAGCGCGAAAGATCAGCGCGAATCGCGCATCGAGGAATTGAACCGCATCGTGCACCCGATGGTCTTGCGCAGCCAGAGCGAATGGATGGATGCGATCAGCGCGGAAGATCCGCACGGAGTTGCCATCGTCGAAGCAGCGTTGATTCTTGAAGCCGGGGCTCGCAAACAGTTCGATCGCATCCTCGTCGTGACTTGCGATCCGGAGCAGCGCGCTGTCCGTTTTGCCAGCCGGCAGAAAATCGACCTGGAGGCCGCCCGCAAAGAGGTAGAACGGCGCATGGCGGCGCAGCTTCCCGATGAAGAAAAAATCAAGTCTGCCGATTATGTGATCGACAATTCCCGGAGCCTGGATCACACCCGCCAGCAGGTGCAGGAAATCTGGAAGCGCTTGCGGGTGGAAGCCGAGAACCGGCCCTCCAACCCGGTCAGCGTTTAGAATTGAAACGGACGGCGGACCTTTTTCCCCCGCGCATTCGTACCTATCGCTTGAAGTCACAATCTGGACGGTTGAATCTATGAAGCTCCTACGGCCCTTGATTTTGGCGCTGGCCATTGCCGGCAGCTTTTTCTATTTCACGACATGGCGTTCGAACTCCCAGTGGGGCGGATTGCATCCCGCCAAATGGCTGAGCCATCCGCAGCAGGTGGAGATCACCGAGGCAGCGCCAGGCGAGACTCTCGACAGCGAAGAGCAGAACAACATCCAGGTTTACCGGAAGAATATCCCGTCGGTGGTAAACATCACGTCGCGGGCGGTGGCCTTCGACTTCTTTTACGGCCTGGTGCCGCAGGAAGGGCAAGGATCGGGTTTCGTCATCGACAAGGATGGACACATCCTGACCAACTACCACGTCATTGCCGACGCGCGGCAGGTGGAAGTGACATTGCATAACCGCAAGAAATACAAGGCGACGGTGGTAGGAACGGACCCGTCGCACGACCTGGCCGTGATCCAGATCAAGGCGGCCGATCTTGTGCCAGCGGTGCTGGGCGACTCGCGGAATCTGCAGGTGGGGCAAAAGGTGTACGCCATCGGCAATCCCTTCGGACTGTCGGGTACGATGACGCGCGGGATTGTCAGCTCGATTCGCCCGGTGCGCGAGCCGAATGGCGCCATGATTGACGAGGCCATTCAGACGGATGCGGCCATCAATCCGGGCAACTCGGGCGGGCCGTTGATGAACTGGCACGGCGAGGTCATCGGCATTAACACCATGATTCTTTCGAGCGTGCAGCAGAACTCCGGCATCGGATTCGCCATCCCGATCAATAGTGCCAAGGCCGTGCTCAACGATCTGGTCACGCTGGGGCGGGTACGGCGCCCGGCGCTGGGCGTGCGCACCATTCCCATCGGTCCGGAACTGGCGGATGAGATCGGGCTGCCGGTCGATTACGGGCTGCTGATCGTTGACGTCACTCCGGGAGGGTCGGCCGACATGGCGGGCCTGCGCGGTGGCACTGAGCGAGCTTATCTGGGGAACATTCCCATCACGCTGGGCGGCGACCTGATTGTGGCCATCGATGATCAGAAGATCGAAGATGAGCAGGATCTGGCGCAAGTCATGGATAATCACCGTGCCGGAGACACGGTGAAGATCACGATTTACCGCAAAAAGAAAAAGATGGACGTGAGCGTTGCACTGGGCGAGGCGCGGCAGCAGGTGTGACGCATCCGCTTTCGTCATTACTTCACAGCCGGTCAGCGCCGCGATTTGAAAACAGTTGCCGCCCGCGGTAGTCTGTGTTTCTGCCTATGACCGCCGTCCGTTAACTCCGCGAATTGTAATCTTGAGCGATCGCGCAGAAGTGTGCGCGTCCGCTATCCACCGCTGGCCACTCGTTCATTCAATATCAGAAAGGATTCCCCATGCCATTCGTGGATTTAGCTTTCGCTCGCCGGCTGGAGTCGGTCGAGGAAGTGCCGCAGGTCGAGTATGCGCGAGTGTTTCAGAAAAGCCGGCCGGAGATGGGCGCGGCGGTAGAAGAGATTTGCGGCGGGCACATGGTGTTCGCTGGACTGGGTTCGCCCATCGGGCGGGTGACGGGGGCGGGGCTGGATCGTCCGCTTACGGCGAATGATTTGGACCGGATTGAGGATTTCTATCGGACGCATCATGCCCCGGCGCAGGTCGATGTGACTCCCCTGCATCGGCCGGAAGTGTTTGAAATGCTCAAGGAGCGCGGATATGCGATCGCAGAGTTGAATAACGTGTTGTCCCGGAAGCTGGATGTGGAAGAGAGATTTCCGGCGGCTCCGTTCGGATGCGAAATTCGGCGAGCGCGGTGCGAAGAGGCCGCGATCACCGGAGCGATAGTCGAATCGGCGTTCTTTCCCGACGGCGCGCCCGAGGCCTCTCGTGGGTTGATCACGCCGCTATATCAGATGGAGCGCGCGTTGGCCTTCGTCGCAAACGTGGATGGCAGACTGGTGGCGTGTGGGACCAGCCTGGTAATTCCTGAACACCGCGTGTTTGCCCTGTGCGGCGCAGGAACGCTGGCGGAGTTTCGCAGACGCGGGCTGCAGACGGCACTGCTGCGCACGCGCATGGCGGCAGCCGCTGAAGCGGGATGCGAATATGCGGTCGTGGTCACGCAGGGCGGCACAACTTCCCAACGAAATGCCGAGCGGCTGGGATTTTGTGTGGCGTACAGCAAGGTGACGGTAATCAAGGCGCTGGAGCGTTAGAATTCTGGATTTGCCGCTGGGACAACGTTATTGCATAGTGAACGCCTACAATTCCGTGCGGCAATGGAAAGATAATGGTGCCTATCTTGCGCGCAGGGAGACCCATGAATATCGACCGAATTCGCCAATATTGCCTGAACTACCCTGAGGCGACGGAGAATCTGCAGTGGGGTGATGACCTGTGCTTCAAGATTCACGGCAAAATCTTTGCCATCGTCTCGCTGACTGCCGTGCCGCAGAAGGTCTGCTTCAAATGCCATCCGGAAACATTTGCGGAGCTGATCGAGCGCGAGGACATTCACCCGGCGCCGTACGTGGGACGCTACAAATGGGTGATGCTCGACCGTCCGGATGCGGTGGGCGGCAGGGAACTGGAGGATTTGATCCGACAGTCCTATGAAATCGTTGCTGCGAAAGCGCCGACCTCGCGAAAACTGAAGGCAAAGAAACCTGTAGCGCCGAAGAAGGGGCCGCAGAAGCAGACTCGCCGTGTGAAAAACCAGCGGAAGAAGAGGTAGGGAAATCCACCGACCACGGATGGGGCAACCGGATTTGACTCTCTGGTCTCAGTCGGCTAGCCTCAGAGTTCAACCATGTCCCGAACCTGTTCGATCGGCATGCGATTCCCACAAAAGCCATTGCTGTTTCTGCTAGTCATCCTGGCGGCGGTGTGGCCCGCACAGGCTTCGACGCGGCCGGTTCATGCTGACCATGCGATGGTGGTCAGCGTTAATGAACTGGCTTCCAGGGCTGGTGTTGAAATGATGCAGGCTGGAGGAAACGCCGTGGATGCGGCGGTAGCGACCGGGTTCGCATTGGCGGTTGTGCATCCTCCTGCGGGCAACATTGGTGGCGGCGGGTTCATGCTGATCCGCATGGCAGACGGCGCCGCGCACTTCCTCGATTACCGGGAAAAAGCACCGGCGGCGGCCACGCGGGACATGTATCTCGATGCGCAAGGGAATGTGACCGAGGGAGCCAGCGAGATCGGCTACAAAGCGATCGGCGTGCCCGGATCTGTCGCCGGCATGGTCTATGCCGAGCAGAAATGGGGCAAGCTGTCGCTGAAACAGGTCATGGGTCCGGCCATCAAGCTGGCGCAAGAGGGATATGCCCTGACCTGGGACCAGGCTCGCGATCTGCACGACCAATATCTGTCGAAGTTTCCCGAATCGCATCGCGTGTTCCAGCGCGATGGCGATTACTACAAGCCCGGCGAAATCTTCCGCCAACCGGAGCTGGCACGGACGCTGGAACGGATTGCCAAGGATCCGGCTGATTTTTATCATGGTTCGCTGGCGCGCGAACTGGCAGCCGCGATCCAGAAGGGCGGCGGCCTGATCACCGCCGACGACCTTGCGCATTACGAAGTCAAGGAACGGGAACCGGTGCGCGGGACCTATCGCGGATATGAAGTCGTGAGTTCCCCGCCGCCGTCTTCCGGCGGGATCGTGCTGATCGAGGCGCTCAATATTCTTGAAGGCTATGATCTGGCCAAGCTCGGCGACCGGTCCGCGGAATCAATTCATCTCACCACCGAAGCCTTCCGCCGGGCTTTCTACGACCGCGCCGAATTCATGGGCGATCCGGACTATAGCAAGATTCCGGTGGCGCAGTTGATCGATAAGAGATACGCCGCGGCGTGGCGCGAGACTATCGAGCCGGAACATGCCAGCCCGAGCAGGGAACTGAAGCGCCCGGCGGTCTTCAGCGAACTGGAACAGTACGCCGCGGAACATCCTCCGGCGCTGACGCCGCACGAGTCGAATCATACGACGCACTACTCCGTGGTCGATCCCGAAGGCAACGCGGTGGCCGTGACTACGACCATCAACGACTGGTTCGGATCGCGCGTCACTGCTGACGGTCTGGGCTTCCTGCTCAACGACGAGATGGATGATTTTTCGTCGAAGCCCGGCGTGCCAAATTCCGACGGTTTGATTCAGGGAATGGCGAACGCCATTGGACCGGGAAAGCGGCCGCTGTCGTCGATGACGCCGACGATCGTCCTGCGGGATGGCAAAGTGGCGATGGTGCTGGGCTCGCCCGGAAGTTCGAAAATTATTACGACCGTCGGGAATGTATTGATGGGCGTGGTCGACTACGGGATGAACATTCAGGAGGCGGTGAATGCGCCGCGTTTTCATAATCAGTGGCTTCCGGATGTGCTTTACGTAGAAAAATGGTTCTCGCCCGACACGGTGACGGCGCTGGAGCACATGGGATACAAAGTCGAGATCGGACTGCACTATGGTTCGTTCTTTGCCCCATACTGGAGCGACGCGGAGTGCATCGCAATCGATCAGAAGACGGGTGAGCGCCTGGGCGCTACCGATGTTCGCGGCAACGGCAAAGCTGTCGGATACTAGGAATTGCACATTTCAGATTTCCGGATTGCCGGGTAGATAAGGATTTCATGCAAAAAGCGGTCTCAACTTATCTGTTCGTGAAAGAGCGGCTGCATCCAGGCATCCTCGACGGGCTGGCCCGGAATGGTGTGCAGGCGATCGAGATCTTCGCCGCGCGCCAGCACCTCGACTACGCCAACCGCAAGCAGCATGTGAAGGAAATCGCGGAATGGTTCCGCGGCAGCGGCATTCCCCTCAATTCGGTGCACTCGCCGCTCTACGCGGACTACGAGTGGGGACGCGCCGGAGCTCCGCCGGTCAACATTGCCTCCACCGACCGCGCCGGGCGTATCGAGGCTATGGATGAGATCAAGCGCGCTCTGGAAATCGCAGAGCAAATTCCGTTCCGTTTCCTGGTGCAGCACGTGGGAACGGCGAACGAGAGTTTCAACGACAAGAAGTTCGAAGCGGCGATGACTTCGATCGAGCACCTGCGCGCTTTCGCCAAGCCGCTCGGCGTGCGCATCCTTCTCGAAAATATTCCCAATGAGCTTTCGACGCCCGACAAACTGGTGGAGATGATTCATTCGGCGCACTTTGACGACGTCGGAATCTGTTTCGATTTCGGCCATGCCCACATCATGAGTTCGGTCAACGAGGCATTTGAGATTCTTCGCAGCCACATCCGCTCGACGCACGTGCACGACAACGCGAAAGACAAAGACACGCACCTGTGGCCGGGGCAAGGGACGATCGATTGGAAGCAAGCGGTCGGACTGCTGCATTCCGCGCCGCAGACACCGCCCGTGCTGCTGGAGATTGGGGAAGACGAGAAAGTGAATCCTTTCGAGAAGATCTCTGAGACCTTCGGGAAGCTGGAGACCGCATAGGATTTGCCGCCGGATCGCGGAGAATGCCGGGGCGAGGTTTTCCGCTTGATTATTGTCCGCGTTCGGCGGACTCCGCAGTGAATGAATCGAACGACTATGTCATCACCCGTCACTACGATTTCAGCAATCGGCATGCATGAAGGCCAGGCGGTCACTATCCGCGGCTGGCTCTACAACCTGCGGGAGAGCGGGAAGCTCTTGTTCCCGCAATTTCGCGACGGCTCGGGCGTGATCCAGGGCGTGGTACCGAAGAATGCGGTGACGCCGGAGGTATTTGAAGCTGTCAAAACCTTGACGCAGGAATCGAGTGTCATCGTCGAAGGCAAGGTTCGGGCCGACAAGCGCGCGCCCGGCGGCTACGAACTGGATGTCACCCATGTGCAGGTGGTGCAGCGCGTTCCCGAATCCGATCCCTACCCGATCACTCCGAAAGAGCACGGTACCGATTTTCTGATGGAGCACCGGCATCTGTGGGTGCGGTCGCAACGCCAGGCGGCGATTCTGCGGGTGCGAGCGGAAATCATCAAAGCCGCACGCGATTTTTTCGACGGCCGCGGCTTCACGCTTACCGATCCGCCCATCATCACGCCCGCCGCCTGCGAGGGGACGACCACGCTGTTTCCTGTCGATTATTTCGACGAGCAGGCCTATCTCACGCAATCGGGCCAGCTCTATATCGAAGCCACGGCGATGGCGCTGGGCAAAGTGTATTCCTTTGGTCCGACGTTTCGCGCCGAGAAATCCAAGACGCGCCGCCATCTCACCGAATTCTGGATGGTTGAGCCTGAAGTCGCATACGGCACGCTCGACGACGTGATGGAGTTGGCCGAGGGGCTGATCAGCTTCATGGTGAAGCGCTGCCTCGAGCGCCGCCGGACGGACCTCCAGACCATCGGGCGCGACATTTCGAAGCTGGAGAAAGTGGAACCGCCCTTTCCGCGCATCAGCTACGACGATGCGGTCAAGAATCTGCAGGAAGGACACGCCAAAGGCGCGCTGGAAACGAAGTTCGAGTGGGGCGGCGACCTGGGTTCACCGGACGAGACCTATCTTTCGGCGCAGTTCGACAAGCCGGTGATGGTGCATCGTTACCCGGCGAAGGTGAAGGCGTTTTATATGGAGCCGGATCCCGAGCGCCCGGAACTGGCGTTGTGCGTCGACGTGCTCGCGCCCGAGGGCTACGGCGAGATCATCGGCGGCTCGCAGCGCATGGCGTCGCATGAACTGCTGCTGCAACGGATTCACGAGCATGGCCTGCCGGAAGAGGCCTTCAAGTGGTATCTCGACTTGCGCAAATTTGGAACCGTGCCGCACGGCGGCTTCGGCATGGGGATTGAACGCGCGGTCGCGTGGATTTGCGGTTTGGAGCATGTGCGGGAGACGATTCCGTTTCCGAGAATGTTGTACCGGCTGTATCCGTAGAATGGACTACGATGACCATCGCAAATACCGCTGACATCATTCCAAAAAAAATCCGCGTGATTGGCGTGCCCCTCGATCTCGGCCAGTCGCGCCGCGGCGTTGACATGGGGCCGTCGGCGGTGCGGGTGGCCGGCCTGGAAGCGCGTCTGGAAGCGCTCGGACACGAGGTGGAAGAAGGCGGAAACGTCGCGGTGGCGATCCCGGAAATGAAGAAAGAAGGGGACGCGCGCGCGAAGTACCTGAAGGAAATCACGGCGACGTGCACCAAGCATGCGGAACTGGTGCTGAAAACGCTCGAGGCGGGCAAGGTTCCGCTCGCCTTGGGCGGCGATCACTCCATGGCGGTGGGAACGGTTTCGGGCGTAGCCGAGTTTTACCGGCGCCAGAATCAGCGCATCGGCTTGATCTGGATCGATGCTCACACCGACATTAATACTCCCGAGAGCTCGCCGAGCGGCAACGTGCATGGCATGCCGCTGGCCGCGCTGATGGGCCTGTGGCCCTCGGATTTAGGGAAGATTTACGACTTCTCTCCGAAAGTGAATCCGGAGAATTGTGTGCTGGTGGGCGTGCGCGACATTGATGCCGTCGAAAAGGAAAACGTGCGGCGCGCGGGCATCGGGGTCTTCACCATGCGCGATATCGACGAGCGGGGCATGCGCACGGTCATGGAAGAAGCGCTGCGCATGGCCGGACGCGGCACCGCCGGCTATCACATTTCGCTCGACATGGATTGGGTCGATCCCGAGGATGCGCCGGGAGTGGGCACTCCAGTGCGTGGCGGAGCAACTTACCGCGAAGCACATCTTGCCATGGAAATCATCGCCGATCATGCTCGCATGCTGAGCTTCGAAATCGTCGAGGTAAATCCGGTCATCGATGAGCACAATCGGACCGCCGATCTGGCTGTGGAACTGGCACTATCCGCATTCGGGAAGAAAATCCTGTAAAAGCGGGGTTCGGACCCCAGGCCTCAGATTTCGATCGCGGCTGACGTCTGACTCCCGAGTCCCGAGTCCCAAGTCTGAGTCCGGCGACTGAGGCCAGCGCTACCGAACCATGCCTGCGATTGACGCCTGCCCCTGCCCGCGTCCACACTGAACTGTCATGAAAAAGGTGCGCGTCGGCATTCTGTTTGGCGGGCGCAGCGGAGAGCATGAAGTTTCGTTGCTCTCGGCCGCCTCGGTTCTGAAGGCCATCGATCAAGGGAAATACGAAGTTGTTCCCATCGGCATCACCAAAGAGGGCCGCTGGCTGACGGCCGGGCACGCCGAGAATCTGCTCGAGGGCAAGCCGATCCACGAGCCTCGCCACCTGCGGGCCGGCGATCCCGACACGACGCCCGCCGCGGCAGTGTTGGCGCAGGGCGAGTCCGTAGTCGTTCCGCCGGAACCGGTGCACCGCGAAAGCGGACTGGTTCCTTTTCAAAGCGACGCCGGGCCGGCGCGGCGGGCCAGCGATCGCGCCATCAACGTAGATGTCATTTTCCCGGTCTTGCACGGCACGTTTGGCGAAGACGGCACGATTCAGGGCTTGCTCGAACTCGCCGACATCCCCTATGTCGGCGCCGGCGTACTGGGTTCGGCCGCGGGCATGGATAAAGACATCATGAAGTCGCTGTTTCTCGCGGCCGGAATTCCGATCGTCAAGCACGTCACGGTTTTGCGCAGCGCGTGGGAAAAAGATGCGAAGAAGGTGACCAGACTGGTGGAAAGCAAGCTGCGCTATCCGGTGTTCGTGAAACCGGCGAACCTGGGATCTTCGGTCGGCATCAGCAAGGCCCACAATCGCAAGGAACTTGGGCCGGCGATCGGCGAAGCGGCGAAGTTCGACCGCAAGATCGTCATCGAGCAGGGCGTAGGCGGAAAGAAGCACAAGGCGCGCGAGGTCGAGTGCTCGGTGCTGGGCAACGACGACCCGATCGCATCGGTGCCGGGGGAAATTGTTCCCAGTAAAGAGTTCTACGATTACGACGCCAAATATCTGGACGAAGGCTCGCAACTCGTGATTCCGGCCAAGCTGACGAAGGCCGAAACCAAGAAAGTGCAGGAGTTGGCTGTAGCGGCCTTTAAAGCGGTGGATTGCTCCGGACTGGCGAGAGTAGATTTTCTGATGGACCCCGGCCCTTCAGGTAAGACGCGAAAGATCTTTCTGAACGAAATCAATACCATGCCGGGCTTCACCTCGATCAGCATGTATCCGAAGCTGTGGGCGGCATCTGGATTGGCCTACGCCGACCTGATCGACCGGCTCATTCAGTTGGGAATCGAGCGCCACACAGACAAGAAGAGGAACCAGTACAGCCGGTGAGCAGAGACCGACACCTTCGTCATCCTTTGCTGCGCCCAGCACGGAACTTACAATTCACTTTTTCTCCACGCACTCGAAGTTCGCGGCATCATTTGGATCGCCACTGCCCTTGTACTTCGCCGTCTCTGGATACGCGCAAAGCGGCCGCGTCATGGTCGAACGCAGCCAGTCTCCATGCTCGTGCTTGGAAGCGATAATAGTTCCCGGCGCCACGCCCTTTTCCACCCACTGTTCCAGAGCTGCGTTCATGCTGTGGGTTGGATCGCTGGTGCCGACCCATCCGAATGAATCCGCCCCCGGACCGCCTCCACAATGCTGCATACCCGGCACCATGTACAGGCGCACGAACGAGTCGACGTCCTTCTGACCCATCTTCGCGACCACGCTCCCGTAGTAATTGATCGTGTTGAGCGCCGGAATCGCCGGATCGTTCCACCCGTGATACAGAATCAGCTTCCCGCCTCGCGCCTTGAATTTGTTCAGATCGGGATCGATCGCGTTCAACGCTGCCGCGGTCTTCTCCTCTGCCGCCTTCAGTCCGGCATCGACGCTGAACGACTTGAAATCCCAATCAGGTTTTTCATAGACGAAGTCCGAGAAATATCCTTTGCCGAAGAATGCCATCAAGCTGGTTCCCGGCGTGCGGCCCGTGATCCATAGTCCCCATCCGCCCGGGCCATCTTCAGCGCCCGGCAGATAGCCCGGGAAGAGCACAGTCCCCCGCGAATCCGTCAACCCCATATAGATCCTTTTCAGGCTGGCTACTTGCCCGGCGGTAAGGCATTTGTCGGTGTCTTCTCCCGCCTTGCACTCAATCGTTGCAGGATCAAATTTACACTCGCGCGGATCGTTCAGGATTCCGTCTTTGACGCCATCTTTTTCGTCGCAGGCTGCGTTCACCGCTGTCGCAATCGCGGGAATCTTGGCCGGAGGAATGAAGCTTGCGGCGTCCTCGGTCAGCGACTGGGTGTCGGCCGCTGCCATTGTCACCAGGCGAGTCCAGTAATTCGCCGGGGCCCCTGCCAGAATTCCGTCGTAGTCTTCTGGATAGCGCTGTGCTTCCATCAGTGCTTCGCGGCCGCCGTCGGAACATCCGGCAAAGTAGGATCTCTGCGGAGCCTTCGCGTAGTAAGACTGAGCCCACCGCCTTGGCTACGCGAGTCATCTCGTGAATGCCGCGATAGCCGAAGTCGATCACCTTTTCCGGATGCCCGATCGCCCAAGCCGCATCCGGCCCGGTGTGGCCGGCATCCGTGGCGGTCGAGGCATAGCCGGACCTGAGCGCCAGACCCATCTGCATGTCATCGATCAAACCTGCGAACCCGCCGTTCCCGATTCCTTGCAGTTTCCCATTCCAGCCGGCGACGGGCAGCCAGACCTCCAGCTTGATATCGGAATCGGGCGTGGGCTTGACTTCGGCGACGACGCGGCAAAACGCAGGCAGGCTCTTGTAGAGCGCCGACATATCGGCCCCGGTGAAGGCCGCCGGAGGCCCATGAAACGTTCCTGCGGCGACTGTCTCCGCCAGAGTAATTGTGATGTCCGCAATCTTCGCGCTCGACAGGCGCTGGCACTGGTCTTCCGCAAATGCTGTCCCGACTAGAAGAACCAGGCTGCCAATTGCAAAAAGAGCCCGAGCTGTGTTCATGGTTGTTCCTTGATCGGAACTGTGATCGGAATTATTCCGCTCCCACTTTCTGGATGAACGCCGCCTCATCCGACTTCATCTTTTTCAGTCCATCCATCGGCAGGTAGACCATGTGTCCGGAGTCATAGGTCGCGAAGGAGATGTTCTCGCGGTACTTCGGCGGAAGGTTGAGATGGTCCATGGTGTAATTCGCCGCATAATACGGAGTCGCCAGATCGTAGTAGCCTTCCATCACCAGAACCTTCAAATACGGATCCTTGACGATGGCCTGGCGCAGCGCAGTCGCGGTGTCAGGGAAGCCCCGGCCCGCCGATCCCCAATCCCAGGTGTCGCCGGGACCGCCGCGGGGCGCACGCACGTTGTAGGGCATGTCAGTTTTGTATTCGAGTTCGGTGCGCAGGTAATTGTTGAAAACGGAAGTGAACGGGGGCGCCGTCGCCGATCCGGTTGGATCGTAGAACGGGGTGTCGAGCAATCCGTTGGGATCGGGGCCGGTGTAGCGTCCGTCGAGCCGGCCGACGCGAAGTTTCTGGTCGATCAGCAGATAGTGGGTGAACTTCTGCACGTTGATGCGCAGGTTGGCTTCGTCGATGACTTCCTTGCTCAGTCCGGTCAAACGCGAGAGCTGATCAATGACCTTCTGCCGCTCGTCCGGCGAAAGCGCATCTCCTTTATCCAGCGCCTGCTCATACTCGCCCGAGGCGAACTGCTCTGCCTCCTGCCGCGCTTTGTTCATATCCTGCGCGAGATCGGGGGCGAGCTTGTGGTGGTATCCGGCGATCGAAGTGAACGACGGAATCAGAAAGATGTAGGGCTGATCGTTGGTGAAGTTTTCTTCCAGCGTCTCGAAGTTCAGCACCGTGGAGAGCAAGGTGATGCCGTTGAAGGAAATGCCGCGGTCGGCGAGATATCCGGCGATGCCCGCAGACCGCGTCGTTCCATAACTTTCGCCAAAGAGAAACAGCGGCGACGACCAGCGCTCGTTGCGGGTAATGTAGAGGCGGATGAATTCCCCGAAGGCCTCGATGTCTCCGTTCACGCCCCAGAACTTCTTCAGCATTTCAGGGTCGGCGGCGCGGCTGAACCCGGTGTTGATGGCGTCGATGAGCACCAGATCGCTCCGGTCGAGCAGCGTGTAAGGATTGTCCTGAATCTTGTAGGGAGCCGGGGGCATGAATCCATCGGGCTGTAGGACCACGCGGCGCGGGCCGAGCGCGCCCATGTGCAGCCAGATGGAAGCCGAGCCCGGGCCTCCGTTGAAAGCGAAAGTCAGCGGGCGCTTGGCGGGTTCCTGGCCATCGAGTGTATAGGCGACGTAGAACATTTCGGCTTCGATCTTGCCGTCGTCGCGCTTGATGGGCAGGCGCCCGACCGTGGCGGTATATTTCAGCAGCTTGCCGTCGACCGTGATCTGGTGGTGGGTGACCACTGGCGGCACTTCCATCATGTCGTAGCGCTCTTCGCGATCCTTTTCGCCCGCCGGCGGATGGCCAGGCATCTGGTCGGGCGGCATGGGAGGTTTTGCCTCGTCTGGTTTTTCAGGTGGCGCCGGGGGCGCCTGTCGGTGTGCGGCTTGCGATCTTGGAGTGTCGTTTTGTTGAGCGTAGGCAGTGGTGACGGGAACAGCCAGGAGAATGATTGAAGCAACAGCCGGCAAGACCCTGTGCATGCGTTATCCTCGCGAGAGATTTTTCGCGACCAGATTTTCTGGATTCAGCGAGTGGCGGAATTGTACACCTGCCGGAGACTGGCAGAGCGCGGTCCTGCGGTGCAGACATGTTGCCATCAGGCTTAGCGGGGAACGACCGCCAAATGTCTTACTCATCCCGCAGCGCCGAAGCTGGGTCGAGCGCGGCAGCCCGCCGCGCCGGCAACCACGATGCCACCGCGCCGATGATCAGGAAAAGCAACGCCATAGCCGCGAACGTTGCCGGGTCCGTGGCCTTCACGCCGACCAGCATGGCGGTCATCAGACGCGTCAGCGCGAGAGCGGCGACCAAACCCTCAACGATACCGATTCCGATCAAACGGAACCCTTGCCCCACCACTAACTGAAAGATGTTTTCCTGCTGCGCGCCGAGAGCCATGCGTACCCCAATTTCCGATGTCCGTTGCCGCACAGCGGTGGAGAGGACGCCGTAGAGACCCACGCCCGCCAGCAGTCCCGCGATCGCGGCGAAGACTCCGATTAACACTAGCGAAAAACGCGTGCCGGCTTGTGCCTGATCGATGAGAATGCCGGCCGGCTGCATCTCGCTGACCAAAAGCTGGGGATCGACTTCCTTCATGGCGGCACGGACCACGCTGGCATAATTCGCGGGGTCGTTGCCGGTGCGAATCGCCCACCAGTCAACCCGGCCCGATCCCAGGAAGCCGTCGGTAAAGTAGAGCTCCTCGCGTCCTGTCTCGGTGAGAGAGGCCTCGTGTTGGTGCCGGACCACGCCGATCACTTCGACCCATTCCGCTTCCGGCGTCCGAACACGAATCAAGATTCGTTTGCCGACGGCGGATTGTCCGTGGAAGGCCTTCCTCGCCAGAATGTCGTCAATGATGACGACGTTGCGCCCCGGCAGATTGTCGCCTTCCGTGAACGTCCGGCCGGCCAGCAGCGGCACGCGCATCGCCTCGAAGTAGCCGGGAAGCACGGTTTGATTGTTCGCTGCTTGAAACTTGCTCGCATCCCCTATTGCATCTTCGGTGCCCCATCGAATCGGGGAGAATCCTCCCGACAGGGGAAAAGGATCGGATGCGGTCACGCTTTCTACCCCCGGAATTGCCTGCAGGCGATCGTGAATGCGTCGAATAAACGCTGCGCGGGCCTCAGGCGTTTGGCCGCCCCGATTCCCGGCAACCTGAAACGCAAGCAGCCGGTGTGGGTCGAACCCCGGATCGGTGCGCTGTAGCTCAAGAAAGCTGCGCAGCATCAATCCCGAGCCGACCAGCAACACAAAAGAAAGCGCGACTTCCACAGTTACCACTGCATTTCGCAGGGTGCTGTTTCCCAGCAGTCCGGCATTGCGGCTGCTGCCGCGCAACAGATTCGCCACTCCTGGCCTCGAAGCTCGCCAGGCAGGCACCAGTCCGAATATCGCGGTCGCGGCCAGACATGCCAGGGCGGTAAAGCCGACGACGAACCCATTGATTCGAATGGTTTCCAACCGCGGCAAGTTCGTGGGTGCGAACAGGCGCAGTACTTGAATGCCGATTTCCGCCAGCACCAGGCCGATCAGGGCGCCGGCAACCGAAATCAGCAGCGCTTCGATCAGCAGCGGAACGATAAGACGCCAGCGGCCGCCGCCAAGAGCCGCGCGCACGGCAAGCTCCCGTTCGCGCAAGGAAGCCCGCACCAGCAGAAGGTTCGCCACATTGGCGCAGGCAATCAGGAGTAGGAAGATCGCGGATCCCATCAGCGCCAGGATTGCAGGCCGCACTTTCGCCACGAGGTGCCGGCTCAGCGGTTCCATGTCGATGAAGTATCCCGCAGTTCCCGAAATCAAGAAGCTCTTGCGCGCCTCCGCCGCAACCTCGTCGGCCTGGGCCTGGGCTCGTTCGAGCGAAACTCCCGGCTTCAAGCGACCGACGGCAATAATTGAGAACTCGTTGCGATCCGCTGCGTCATAGCCCAGACGATTTGCAATCCAGATATCGGGACTTTCCTCCTGGTCGGCTTCGGGCGGAAAGTACAAGCGAAATCCCGGAGCCAGCACACCCACCACCACCGGGGTGAATGGACGGCCGGTGACCATGGCATGCCCCAGAATGGCGGGGTTTCCACCATAGCGCCGCTGAAAATACTCGTAGCTGAGAATCGCGATGAACGGCAGCCGCGGCTGTTGTTGCTCGGCGCCCGGCGCCGGGGTGGGCCGCGGTATGCCGTCCTCGTCGCTGAAGTCGCGGCCGAACTGGATTTCCGCTCCCATCAAGCGGAAGAAATTGGTCGTAGCGACAGCCAAGCGTATCTGTTCGGGCGTGCCATCTTCGCGGTCGATGACGATCCGGTCGGTAAACACCCCTCCCATATCCTGGAAGGAGTCTTTTGTACCGTCGCGCAGATCGATGTAATCGGCATTCGAAAAAGGGAGGTCGCGAACATGGCGCTGCCGCAACTCCATTCCTGCGATCACCAGGCGATCGGGATCTTTATAAGGAAGAGGCTGCAGCAATACCGCGTCGGTGACGCTGAAGATTGCCGTGCTTGCGCCGAGTCCCAGGGCTATGGTCACAACCGCCGTGAGCGTGAAGAGCGGACTGCGAAGCAGCACCCGCACCGCGATTTTGAGATTCTGCAGCATCGTGCCTCGCCTCCAGCCTGCAATTCAGATTCGAGTGAAGCGGTGCGACATTCCGGCCGCGCAGCTGCGCGTTCCCAATGTCCGAAGGAATCTATCGCAAATCCTCTTGTGGATCACGCTTTATCTTGAAGGAGCTTTCAGCGTACCCTATGGCCCCCACTTGACGCCCCCCGGCAATTTCGCTAAGATAACCGGAACAAGTTCGCTCAGACGTTCATTCGGATGGGCGAACCTGAATTTCATGCAGAGTGGCTGAGGGACGAGCCCTGAGACGCCACGGCAACCGATCCGGGATCATATATCCCTGATGCTGGTGCCAACTCTCTCCTGGAAACAGGGAACATGAGATTCGGCTGCGAGCTGTAGCTGCATCCGATAGCCTCTTTTCCTTTTCCTGGAAAATGAGGCCCTTGCTTTTTAGGCCGCATTTTCCGGCTCGTCCTCAGCTATTCGCGGGTACGAAAGAAAGCGAGTAGCGCAATGTCTCAGTACGAACTGCGATGCCGGGAATGCGGACGGACCTGGGGAAACCAGCCCCGCTCCATCTGCGACGACTGTTTCTCTCCTCTGGAAGTGGTCTACGACTACGACGCGCTGAAGGCATCTGTCAGCCGCGAGCGTATTTCCCAGCGGGCGCCGAACATGTGGCGCTACTCCGAGCTTTTGCCCCTCCCCCAGGGGTTTGAACCGCGACTGCCGGTCGGATTCACTCCGCTGTTTGCCGCGCCGCATCTGGCGAAGCAGCTGAGCGGGTCCACCGCAGCCGCGGGGAATCTCTACATCAAGAATGACGCCGTCTGCCTTCCCACGCTGAGCTTCAAAGACCGCGTGGTTGCGGTCGCGCTGGCCAACGCGCGCGCATTCGGATTCGAGACGGTCTCCTGCTCCTCGACTGGAAATCTTGCCAACGCCGTCGCGGCCCATGCCGCCCGCGAAGGCCTGAAAGCCTGGATCTTCATCCCCTCCGACCTCGAGCCCGCAAAGATTCTTGGCACCAACGTCTTCGGCGCAAAAGTGGTCCGCATCGCTGGAAACTACGACCAGGTCAACCGGCTCTGCTCGCAGATTGCCGACGAGCATCGCTGGGGATTCGTCAACGTCAACCTGCGCCCGTACTACGCGGAAGGATCGAAGACCGTCGGATTCGAAATCGCTGAGCAACTCGGCTGGCGCCTGCCCGACAACATCGTCTGCCCCATGGCCGGCGGATCGCTGATCACAAAAATCAAGAAAGCATTTGATGAGCTGATCAAACTCGGCCTGGTCGAAGCGAAGGAAGTGAAGTTCTTTGGCGCGCAAGCGACCGGATGTTCTCCCATTTCAACCGCTGTGAAAACCGGCAGCTCCGAAATCGAACCGCAGAAGCCCTCGACGATTGCGCGATCGCTTGCCATCGGCAACCCCGCCGACGGCCACTACGCCATCCGCACTATCAAGTCGAGTGGTGGATGGAGTGAAGATGTCAGCGACCCGGAGGTCGTCGATTCGATCCGCCTGCTGGCCGGAACCGAAGGCATCTTCACCGAGACCGCGGGCGGCGTCACCGTCGGCTGCGCCGGCAAGCTCTATCGTCAGGATCGCATCCTGCCCGAAGAGACGACCGTTCTTTGCATCACCGGCAACGGCCTGAAGACGACCGACGTGCTGGCCGGCGTCTACCAGACCGAGCGCCCGATCGCACCGAAACTCGCCGAATTCGAAGCTTATTTGCAGCGCACGCTCGATGTTGCGGAAGTGCCGGAAGTCGTCGCCGCGGCCCAGGAAGCGGCGAGCGTGGGAGCGTAGCCCATGGCGATCACGGTACAAATTCCGACCGCGCTGCGCCGCCACACGGATGGAGTGGGCTCGATCCATTGCACCGCCACGAACCTGAATGAACTCTTTTCGGTGCTCGATCAGAGATTTCCTCAGCTCAAGCCGCACCTGCGCGACGAGAAAGGCCAGATTCGCCGTTTCCTCAACGTCTATGTGAATGAAGAAGACATCCGCTTCCTGGGAGGGCCGGAGTACGCTTTCCAGGAGGGCGACGAAATTCTGCTTGTGCCCTCGATTGCCGGCGGGACGAACTAGCTCGCCTCAACCGGCGCGACTTCGCGGCCATCGATAGAAACGCGAATTGAGAACGCCGTGCTTCACAAAGCGTTCTGTCCCGCTCCTTCCCGTAATGAGACAAGGAACAACTAATCCTTCCCGCCGGTGATCGAAGTCACCGACGAGGACAATCCTCGATCTTACGAATAAGAGTTAAGCAACTGCCGGAGGTATGCCATGGCAGGGCGAGTTGCGCTACTCGTGATTTTTCTCACAGTGTTTGCGGCAGGGCAATCCTCTTCAACTCCAAAAGAAGCAGGCATTCCGAGGCGGATTCATGTCAGCATCAACGGGCCGCATTCCTGCAGGCCGTCGACTCACCTGGCTCTGATTGCCGGAACCGGAGCCATCCCGGCAGAAGGATTTGCCAAGGGGAAATGCATCGTGGAATTCGCGTCGCTTCCCGCGGGACACTATCACGCGATTGTGACGGGCACCGGCGTGGAGGAGGCGGAAGCGACCGACATTGACATCGCCCCTACGATGCGGGATATCGAGGTGAAAGTCAGCCCGGCGAGCGATGCCGCGAACCGGGTGCGTGGAGTGCTTATCTCAGCTGTGGATCTGCGAGTGCGCGCCAAGGCCACAAAGAAGCTGATCGAAGCGAACCAATTTATCGGCAAGGAGAAATGGGCGGAAGCGATTGAACCGCTTCGCGAAGCCATCGCGACGGATCCTGCGTACGTTGATCCATACAACAACCTGGCGGTGGCCTACGTCCATCTGGGGCAGACGACGGAGGCGGCCGACACCCTCGAAAGAGCGATCGCGATCGAGAACCACTTCCTCCTGGGATACATCAATCTGAGCCGACTGCACTCCGCGGCGAGCGATTACGGCGGAGCAGAGGCTCTGTTGAGCAAGGTCTTAACGTTGGGGTCATCCGATCGAGTCACGTATTGCTTGTTGGCGTACGCTCAATTCCAGGTTCAGCATTTTGAGCAGGCGATCGCTACCTCGCAAAGAGGCCACACGCTGCTCCGAGTGCCTCATGGCTTTCTGCACCTGGTTGCCGCTCATGCTTATGCGCACTTGGGAAAGATGGACCGGGCGGTAGCCGAACTAAGCTCCTATTTGCGGGAAGAGCCCAACGGGGACCGTGCCGCCGAAGTTCGTCAATCGATCACCAATCTTCAGGTCGCAGCCAATGGGTCCGTACCGTTGACCGGTACGGACCTCACGGCGCCTCCGGCGTCACTATGCCCGTCGACAGGTGAAGCCGCTTCGTGCGGTCAATAACCCACTGGGGAAAGGGCGGAGCGCCCTGCGGGATATTGCCCTGCGCAATCGCCCAGTGATCGATCCAACCGGTTCCTTCCTCTCCCACATAGGTGTCGGGCAGACTGTAGGCCGGGTCGCCGAGGGCTTCTTCGAGGGTGATGAAGCGATACCCACGCTTGCGCAGGAGATCGAGCAACTCGCCGATATGATCGGCTTCCAGATCGCTGGCATGTAAGAGCAGAATCTGCTTGGGTTCGTAGCCCACGATCTTTGCCGATAACTGTTCGGTGTAGGCGAATACGGCATCGTGGTAGGCGAGATATTCGTGGTCAATTTGCTGTTCTAACGCCGTATCGTTGCGCAGCCTGGCGTCTTCGTAGACTCCGGCGAACATCCAGTCCCAGCCATCGAGAGTCACTGGAGCGATGCGGTAGCCGCGCTCGACAAGAAAGGCCTCGGCTTCACGTCGGGTCAGCAGATCGCGACCGGTGTCGAGATAAGGATGCCGGAAATAGCGCAGCTTCATTTTGTGCTGCGCCAGCAATATGCGGATCACGCTCTCTCCCTGAATGACGTCGTCTTCCCATGCCTTCAGCCCAACCTGATTCAATGACGCATGGCTGAAAGTGTGATTGCCGAGTTCGAAGCCATCGTCAAGCCACAGGTTGAGTACGTTGATACGAGCATCGACCTCGCCGGGCTTGTAAAGCTTTCTCTCGTTGACAAAGCCCACGACAGGAATCTTCTGATCGTGAAGCGTGGCCAGCAACTTGGTGGTCATGGCGGTAATGTCGGCGGCGGGGAGTTTGTCGGCCATGCCGGCGGGAAGATCGTCAATGGTGATTGCCACCTGGCGATCTGGGTGTTGCGTCTCCTGAGCAATGGCGGTCTGGGCGAAGGCGCAGAGAAGCGCGAGCAGAAACGTTAACGGTTTCATGGCAGAAGCATTAGAACACGCAAGCCGCGAAGTTCTCAGTGGCTGGCAGGGAACAGCGCCCGTGGTCCTGCGCGCAGCAGTTGAGCGGAAGGTCAAAAAGACTGCATCGATTCCTTTTCTGTATAATCTAACTAACTGGTTAATTAGGAATCGAGGGGCTGGTGGCCCAACTGTTTCAGCATCGTCAGGTATTGCACCGCAGAATGGGGTCGCGGGGACAGCCGGAAGAGAGCCGCGCGGCCATTCTGCATGCGGCGGCGCAAGAGTTTGCCCAGCACGGCATCGACGGGGCCCGCACCGACGCCATTGCCCGCGAAGCGCGGGTCAACAAGGCCTTGCTCTATTACTACTTCAAGGACAAGGAAACACTCTACGGCGCGGTGCTGGATGAGGCGTTCTCCGGCCTCAAGACCACCGTCTTCCGCGCGCTCGACGGCGACCTGCCGCCGCGGGAGAAGATCATGGCTTACGCCGGCGCCTATTTCGATTTCATTGCTTCCAACCACCTGTATCCCCGGCTGATGCAGCGCGAGATGATGCGGGCCCGAGAGGGCACATCGCGCCATTTGGAGAAACTCGTCAAGAATTACTTTGAGCCGATCTTTCACCGGGTCAGTGCAGTGCTGCGGCAGGGAATTGCCGAGGGCGAATTTCGTCCCGTCGACCCGGTGCACTTCGTGCCTTCCATGGTCGCGATGATCGTTTTCTATTTCAGCGGGGCCCCGGTCATGCGCAAGATCGTCGGCTTCAACCCCCTGGCGCCAGAGCGCATCGCCGAACGCCGAGCAGCGGTGCTGGACTTCATTTCCGCGGCACTGTTCCGTTCGCCACACAACGCCACGCAAGGAGCACGCTCATGAGCGCGCGCAACCGTTTCTTCATTCTTCTCGGCATCATTTTCGTGATTGCCGCGACCTACTACTATTTTTCGACCAGCCACAGCCATGACCTGGTGCTGATCGGCACGGTCGATGCGAATCAATTCATCGTCAGCGCGCAGGTGGAAGGACGGATTCAGAAGTTGCTGGTCGATGAAGGCAGCCGGGTGAAGGCCGGCGATCTGATCGCGGTGCTCGATCCTTCGGAACTGCAGGCCCAGGAGGCGGCGGCGACGGCGAATATCGCCAGCCTGCAGCACAAAGTCGCGGAAATGCAGCATACCGAGAGGTCGACGACAGGCTCTACGTCGAGTGATGTCGCCAATGCGCAGGCCAAGCTTTCGTCTGCGAAGGCGCAATTGCTTCAGGCCAAAGCGGCACTGGACCGTACCGAGAGCGACAGCCATCGCACCATCGAACTGGCCAAAGCCGGGGTGGCTTCGGATCAGGACCGCGTGCAGGCGGAGACGAATTTGCAGGCGGCGCAAGCCACGGTGCAGGCGCAGCAGGATCTGGTGAGCGCGGCGCAGGCCGATTTGAACGCGGCGATTGCGCGCACGTATCAGTCGAATGCGGCGAAGAGCACGGTGGCCGCGACCGAAGCGGATCTGAAGAACGCGATCGAGCAGAAAAATCAGGCAGCCGTTCGCCTGGGATACACGAATATTTATGCGCCCGTGAGCGGCACGGTGTCGGTGCGGGCCGCGTTGCAGGGCGAAGTGGTGAACATCGGAACTCCGATTGTCACCATCGTCGATCTGAGCAATACCTGGGTGCGCGCCGAGATACCGGAAACCTATGCCGATCATATCGGCTACGGCGAGACGATGCAGATCGAACTGCCCGGCGGCACGATGACCAGCGGAAAAGTGTTCTTCAAGGGAGTGGAAGGGGATTTTGCCACGCAGCGCGATGTGAGCCGACGCAAACGCGACATCAAGACAATTGTGCTGAAGGTGCGTCTGAATAATCCGGGTGACGCCTACGTCCCGGGAATGACGGCTGAGGTGCTGGTATCGCCGAAGCAATTGAGGGGCGAGACGAAAGCCGCGACGGAGAGCGCGGCGGCAGGGCAACAGTGATGACAATTTCTGAACCAAGAACGAACGGCGGAGCGCGTGTTCCGAACGCCGGGGCGGAGAAACCGGTCTACGATCCCCAGGCGGCGGCTGCGATTGAGGTCGAGCACATCGTGAAGAAGTTTGGCGACTTCACCGCCGTGGATGACATTTCATTCCAGGTGAAAGAAGGCGAAATTTTTGGCCTGCTAGGCCCGAACGGGGCGGGGAAGTCGACCCTGATTCGCATGATGACGACGCTGATTTCGATCACGTCGGGAAAGGCGCGGATTGCCGGGGCCGATGTGACCAGGAAACCCAACGCGGCGCGGCGCATGATTGGGGTGATTCCGCAGGCGTTGACCAGTGACCTGGACCTGACCGTCGAAGAGAACATGGACATCTACGCCAAGCTCTACGATGTGCCGGCAAAGGAGCGCAAAGATTCGATCAACGAGCTATTGCAGCTGGTCGACCTGACGAAATGGCGGGATGCGCAGACCAAGACACTTTCTGGCGGCATGCGTCGTCGCCTGGAAATCGCCCGCGGCCTCGTCCATCATCCCAGGATTTTCTTTCTCGATGAACCGACGACCGGCCTGGACCCGGTTTCGCGCGTGGCCGTGTGGGAGATGCTGGGAAACATCAAGCAACACCGCAGGTTGACGATCCTGATCACGACTCACTACATGGACGAAGCTGACCGCCTGTGCGATCGCATTGCCATCGTCGATCACGGCAAGCTGGTAGCCCTCGACACGCCGATGGCGCTGAAGGCCAGCGTGCCGGGATCGAACGTCATCGAGGCGCAGTTCGAGAATCCACCCGCGGACTGGGAGCAGAAGCTACACACACTCGATGAAGTCACCTCGGTGCAACACGAAGGCGCAGGCATGTACCGGGTGCTGACGGGAAACGGATCGCGCACGACGACGGAACTGGTCGAAATGGCGGTGCAGAGTGGAATCCAGGTGAAGTCGCTGTCGGTGCAGAACACGACACTGGACGATGTTTTCGTCCATTACACGGGGCGGCAGCTTCGCGACGAACTGCAGAAGGCCTACGGATTTGTCATGCCACAAAGGCCGGGGCTGCAACCATGAACAGGATGATGGCCATTGTCGAGCGCGAAATGCGCAAGTTCTTCCGTTCACCGGCGCTGATGCTGGCGTCCATGATCTTCCCGCTGGTGCAGTTGATCATCCTGGGCAACGCGTTTGGGGGAAAGATCCGGGACGCCAAGATCGCATTTGTCGATCAGGACGGCGGCCCGCAGGCGGTAAGGATTCGCGAGGCCTTTGATGCGGTGCGCGCCAACATCCGCACCTTCCTGCCGATCGACTACGACAATGAGAAGCAGGCGGTGCAGGACGTCCGCAATGGCAAGCTGCAGGCCGCCGTGATCATTCCTCCGCAGTACTCGCAGCATGTTTACGAACAGAATCATCCCCGCATCGGGCTGGTCGTCGACAACAGCGACAACTTCATGAGTTCGGCGATCGAGTCGGAAATGTCGAGCCTGGTCGACGCGCTCAACCAGCCCACAACCTCGCCGCGCATTCTGCAGCAGACGGCGCTCGAAATCGTCGAGCTCTATCCCTACATCGAGTACATGAAGTATCTGCTGCCCGGATCGCTGGTGCTGGCCATGTTCGTCTCGGTGATGATCGGCGGGGGCATGCTTTACATCGACGACAAGGCCCGCGGGGTGCACGAGGGCTATCTTGTAACCCCGATTACGAAGCTGGAACTGGTGTTGGGACTGAACCTGGCGGGGGCAATCAAGGCGGTTATGACCGGCATCATCATCGTCGTGATTGGATCGCTGCTGGCCGGGGTGAGCACGATCTTCAATCCACTAACGATATTCGGGCTGCTCATCATGATCGTGCTGACGTCGCTGGGCTTCAATACGATGATGTTCCTGCTCATGGTGCGGATCGAAGACCCGCTGGTGCCGCGAGCCATGTTTGGCATTCTCAATACGCTGCTGTTTTTCCCGAGCGGCTCAGTCTACCCGATCCAGGCGTTCCCGCGGTGGCTGCGCGTTATTGCGCGCTGCGATCCCTTTACCTACGCGGTGGATGGATTCAAATGCCTGCTGCTCAAGGAAACCTCGCTATCGGCGGTGTCGGGAGACATGCTGTTTCTCACCATATTCGCCGCCATCACGCTGGGCATCGCCATTCCGCTGTTCAAACGAACCCTGTAATCAGAGCCGGGACTCGAGGAAAGACGTTCCAGGTTCAAAAGCTTGGGAACTTTTGACTTGGCACCCGTGTCCGTTATGCTAGGAGAGGTATGACTCTTCTCGACGCCAAAGATTACGATCCGGAAAAAGATCGCAAGCGGAAGTTATGGATCATCTCCATCATTGTGGCGGCTGTGGTTGTGCTCGGACTCGGCTGGTGGTTCCGCTACTGGCCTGAGGAGCACGTGGCTGACACGTTTTTCGCCGCGCTGCTGAAACAGGATTACACAAAAGCCTACGGCATCTGGATGCACGACCCGAACTGGCAGCAACATCCGGATGAGCACAAGAGGTATCCGTTTGCCGATTTCAACCGCGACTGGGGTCTGGGCGGAGAGTGGGGTCTGATCAAGTCGTACAAAGTCTTCGGAGCCAGCAACTGCCCGGGCGGCGGCAGCGGTGTGGTCGTGGATGTCATCGTGAACGATCGTGCCGAGCATGCTCAGGTGTGGGTGGAAAAAGGCGACAAGACGATGAGCTTTCCGCCCTGCGAACTCATGTTCCACTGACCGTCAGACGACGGGTTGTACGACGGCGCCGACGGTTTTGCTCAGGCTGGCCTCATCGCTCACGTTGAGCGCAGTCTTGGAGCGGTCGATCTGCCGCATCAATCCCCAGAGAACTTTTCCGGGACCAACCTCGATGAAAGTCTCAACTCCCCGCGCAATCAGCAAGCGGACGCACTGATCCCATTTCACCGAGCCGGTGACCTGCCGCAGTAGAGTGTCGCGGGCACGCAAATCGTCCTCAACCAGATCGGCGTCGACGTTGCAGGCGACCGGATACGCGGGCTTGTTCATTTTCAGTGCGTCGAGGTCGGCCTGCAGGCGGTCCTGCGCCGGTTTCATCAGTGAACAATGGAAGGGAGCGCTGACCGGGAGCAGCTTGGCCTTTTTTGCGCCGCGCGTTTCCGCGAGCTGGACAGCGCGCTCGACGGCTGCGGTATTCCCCGAGATCACGACTTGCTCGGGAGAGTTGATGTTAGCTGGTTGGCAGACTTCGCTCTGGGCGGCCTCCCGGCAGACCTCAGCGACCTTATCGGCCTCCATGCCGAGGATGGCTGCCATCGCGCCGACACCGACCGGAACCGCTTCCTGCATATACTTGCCGCGGTTGCGCACAGTGCGGACGGCGTCCGCGAAACCGAAGGTTCCGGAGGCGACGTGGGCGGAGTACTCCCCCAGGCTGTGCCCGGCGACGCAACAGGGCTTGGGAACGCGCGTCTCAAGCACCCGCAACAGAGCGACCGAGACGGTGAGGATCGCTGGCTGGGTGATCTCAGTCAAGCGCAGCTGATCCTCGGGGCCCTCGAAACAAAGTTGCGAAAGCTTGTAGCCGAGAGCCTCATCGGCTTCTTCGAAAGTCTGTCGTGCGACGGGATACTTTTCGGCCAGGTCCCTGCCCATGCCGACCGATTGCGAGCCTTGTCCGGGAAAGAGGAAGGCGATATTGGAGGTCGTCATGAGCCGCGATATCCCTCTGGTCCGGCCATAGCCGGCTCGGCTTGCGCCGAACGGAGATCGGCGAGGCCGCGTTCAATGGAATTGTTGATTCCGCGCTGGGAAAATTCGGCGGCCACGCGCACAGCATTCTTGATGGCATTGCCATTGGAGGAGCCGTGGGTGATGATGCAAACGCCCTTCACTCCCAGCAGGGGTGCGCCGCCGTACTCGGTATGATCGAGGCGCTTCTTGAAGTCGGTAAAGGCGCTGCGCGAAAGAAGAGCGCCGACCTGGCGGGTGATGGTTGCCTTCAGCGATTCTTTCAAGGCGGTGCGAACCAGATTGGCGACACCCTCGGATATCTTTAAGGCGACATTGCCGACGAAACCGTCAGCCACGATTACATCGACCTGGCCGTTGTACAGGTCGCGGCCTTCGACGTTCCCGACAAAATTCAGAGGCAGCTGCCTGAGCAGCTGAAACGCGGCGCGCGTAAGTTCGTTGCCCTTGGTTTCTTCTTCCCCGATGGAGAGAAGGCCGACGCGCGGCCCACTCGCTCCGTACCGGCCGAACATCGCGCGGAAGTAGACGTCGCCCATGACGGCGAATTGTCCGAGATTTTCAGGGGTGCAATCGACATTGGCGCCAACGTCGAGGAGCATGGCGGGGTTGCCCGGCGCAGTGGGGAAGACCGCTGCCAGTGCCGGCCGGTCAACTCCGGGAACAGCGCCGAGTACGATTTTCGCCGTCGCCATGGCCGCACCGGTGTTGCCGGCGGTCACAAATCCGGCAGCCTGCCCCTCGCGCACCAGGCGCACGCCCACGCGCATGGAGGAATCGCGCTTGGCGCGAATCGCCTCCACTTTGTCGTCCATAGTGATGTATTCGCTGGCGTGAACGATCTCAATGGGCAGCCGCGCCGCGACGGAATGCCGCTGCAGCTCCGATCGAACGATGACTTCGGGACCGACCAGCAGGATGCGCACGCCATATTGGCGAGCGGCGTAGATGGCGCCCTCGATCTCAGGCTTGGGCGCGCGATCGGACCCCATTGCGTCCAGCGCAATCACGCTAGGCATGGTGTTACGAATCAGCTGGCTTCCTCGACATCCAGGACTTCGCGTCCCTTATAGTATCCGCATTTCGGGCAGGCGCGATGCGGCATTTTCTTTTCGTGGCAGTTAGGGCATTCAGAAAGTGAATGGCCCTTCAGCGCATCGTGGGCGCGCCGCGTCGAAGTGCGCTTCTGGGAGTGTCTCCGTTTCGGATTCGGCATGGTGTTGGGTTCCTCTCGCGGCGCCTCAGGCAAGCCGCAGAAATCAGATCCTGGCTACATCCAAATTGCGAGAAATCAATGCTCCAATCGGCTGCGAATATCTTTCAACGCTTCCCAACGGGGGTCTTCCGCGGGAGTCACGCAGCCGCATTCCCCCTGGTTGAGATTCCGGCCGCAATGAGGGCAGAGGCCCTTGCAATCTTCGCGGCAGGTCACCTTCAGCGGCAGGGCCAGCAACACCTGCTCGCGTAGAACGTCTTCCAGCAGGATGCCTTCGCCCTGATAATACCCGATCTCGGCTTCAGCATCGGTGACCGAAAGCTCATCCCGACCGGCATCAGCGCCGAGCGGTCGGTAGAGCAATTCGAACTGGCGATTCACGTCCTGCGGCACCGGCTCAAGGCAACGGGCGCATTGCAAGTCGAGCCCGACCGACAGACTGCCACGCAGCCTTAGGTCCTTGATTATCTTATGCTTGCCGTGATGCTCCTCGACGACCTCGGCTCTTCCCGAAGTCTTCAACGGCGTGCGCTGACGCACCTCCGACCCGAGATCGATGACATCCGGTTGCAACTCCTCCTCAAAATCCAGAGGACGAAGTTCCAAGTCTTTGATGTCGAGAAACATTGCGAAACCTCCGCGGCAAAGTGCGGAACCAGCCCGCGGAAGCACGCCAGAGACGGCGTAAGTACCGCAAGGAGCAAGAGTTAGGATAAAGGTCTGAGAGCGGAGGTGTCAAGAAAGGGGGATGGTTCCAGGGGCTCAGTTTGAGATCTTTCTTCTCGATCCGGAGTCATTCCGAGCGCCGCCGGTTGTTCCAGGTGGAGTGGGGATCACCTTCGCAAAGACTTGGCGACCGTGCGCCGGCTCGTAGAATGGCTAGGATTATGCCGCAAGAGAAAGCGAGCACAGCCAACAAGGCAGGGGCCTCGAACCCGGAAGCGGATTGGCTGCGCGGGCATTCCAACGTTGTTGCCCTGGCGATCATGCTGGCCGGATTCCTGGCGCGCCTGTGGACTGCGTCGGGGACGTTCCTGAATGCGGATGAGGCGGTGCATTTTCGCATCGCGAACCAGACGTCTCTCGCTTTGGTATATCGCGCGAGCCTGACCGAGTCGCATCCTCCGCTCTTGTATTTCGTGTTGCACGTTGTGCGTGTGGTGGGTACTTCGGAGCTGTGGTTGCGCCTGCCTTCCGTAATCGCTGGGACGATCTTCTGCTGGATTCTGTTCCGCTGGCTGAGCCGCGTGGCCGGAGAGTTGACTGGCTTTGCCGGGCTTGTCCTTGCGTCGCTGCTGCCCCCGAGCATCCGGCTGTCGGCGGAGATCCGGCAGTATGCCCTGATGCTCGTGTTGCTCATGGCCGCGCTCTACTTTCTGGAGCGCGCCCTGGACGAGAATTCGTTCGGGAGGATGCTGGCGTCTGCGATTTGCCTTGATTTGGGTCTGCTTTCTCATTACTCGGCATTTTTCTTTACGGCGGGACTTGGCGTCTACGGCCTGATGAAAGTAGTCTCGCGGCCGCGGCCCACGGCGAGAATCGTGGCGCTCTGGGGAATCGTGCAGGCCGGAGCGGTCGCTCTCATTCTGTTCTTGTATGAGACGCATCTGTCACGGCTGGGCCGGGGAGAATCGCGCACCGTTCTGCAAGGATGGATGAGTGAGTTCTATCTGCGTCATTCGTACTTTCAGGCGGGACACGACAATCCGATATTGTTCATCCTGGGCCACAGCTTCGGAGTGTTTCAGTTTGTTTTCGGACAGCTGGCGGTGGGCGACGTCGCCGGCGTGATGTTTGTGATAGCGATGATCCTGCTGTGGCGGCGATCGGAGAATGACCCAAAATCTGCGACACACCGGCAGCTCGCGATTTTCTGCGTGCTGCTGTTCGCGCTGGCCTGCGGAGCCAGCCTGGCGCACGTGTATCCGTATGGGGGAACGCGCCATGGTTCATTTCTGATGATTCCGGCGCTGACCGGAGTCGCTTTCTCGATCGCCCGCCTGGCGCGCGAGCGCTGGATGCGCGGCGTAACTTTGGCTCTCGGCATGGCTGCAGTCTGCATTGCGTTCGGCAAAGAGCACCAGCCCTACATGACGCGCGAGGATCAAAGCCTGAGGCAGATGCAAAACGCGATGGCGTTTCTGCGGCAGAATGCGAAGCCCCAAACGCTGATCTTCACCGACTATGAGAGCAACATGATCCTTGGCTACTATCTGTGCGCTCATGAACCATTCGCAGTTCGAGTCTCGAGCGCGCAGTTTGAAACTTTCTCCTGCGGCGGCTATCAGGTGGCGGCCGCCAACCGGACCACGGCCACGAATTTCACGCCGGATGTTTTTCTGCGACTGTGGCCGAATTTTTCAGCCGCCTACAACGTCAAACCGAACGAGCCGGTGTGGATCGTTCAGGCGGGCTGGAATGCTCAGCTGCCCGTAGAATTGCGGAGACTGCCGTCCCTGCACAATCTGCAGTTCCAGCGCTTCGGCGACAACCTCAAGATCTTCGAACTGACCGCCGCCGATGTTCAGCGCGCGATATCATCCTCGGGGCCGATGACCGGAGCGAACGAATCACCTTAATTCGGCATCTTCAGACCGAGGGCGTGGACCGTATTCTCGTCGAGCGTGGCCTTGCCATCTTTCTTCGTGACCACTCCGAAACTTCCGGAGTAGTCCCACATTGCCCATCCGATATTGTGGCGTTCAAGCGAAGTGCGGACGTCGGTGATCCATCGCGCGCGGTCCTGCGGATCGGAATAATTGCGGAACACTCCGAATTCGTTGCAGATGAGCGGAACGTCGTTCTGCGTGGCCCATTCTGAGGCCTGATTGATCTCGGCCTCGATGCGCGAGCCGTCCCAATGATCCTGCCCGTAGCGGATTACGTCGAGCCGATGGACCGCCTCCGGCACAGCGCCAGCGACTTGCGCGGCGTTCTCCGGAGATGACGGGTAATGCAGCCCCTTCACCCAGCGCCAGAAATATGCTCCCCAGGTTGCGCCCTGATGCGTAAAGATGTGGGGCTCGTAGAAGTGGAAGACGTAGATCACATTGGGATCCCGGAGCGGTTCCAGGAAGATCATGTCGTCATCATCGTCCCAGCGCGCGCCCGGAGCGACGATCGTATGGGACGGAGCGCCTTGCCGGATCGCCGCCGCCAGCTTGGCCTCGACGCCATACCAACGGTAGGGATCGCGCATCTCGGGCTCATTCAGAATCTCGAAGAAAACGCGGTCCGGGTCCCAGGAAGAGTAATGCTGCGCGAGGGTACGCCAGAAATCGGCAAAGCGTTCGACGGCATCGTCATCTTTCAGACGAGCCTTGAAATCAGAATCCGGATGCATGTCGAGCTCGACCGCAAGTCCGGCGTCAAGAATCATGTGCATGGCGTGATCCAGATAACCGAGATACTCAGCGCCGCCGCCGGGCCGCCGCTCAGCGTCCATGATCGGCTGGGGATTGACGCTCAAACGAACGTGATCGAAGCCGGCGGACTTGATCAGGGCGATGTCGGCGGAGGTGGTCCAGGTGTCGAAATGTTCCTTCGTGTAGCCCCGAGGATCGTAAACCTGCGCGAACCACTCGCTCAAGTTGATGCCATGGCGAAGATGCGCAAGCCGGGACGCGGGAACGGTGGAACTCTGCGCGGGAGCCGAAATCGGGGAAAACAGTGCGATGGAAAGAAGGATGACGATGCAAGTGCGCATGAATGGAATCTACCTCCTCGAATGAGTTGGTTGGAGACTTGAGGGACAAAGAAATCCTGCAGGCTGCTGTCGCCGCCAGAGTGCGACCGTTCAGCTGAGGATAGGAAGCGACCGAATTCTTTTCTTTGTTGCTGCGTAGATTGCGTTGCACAAAGCCGGGGCAAGCGGCGGCACTGAAGGCTCGCCAATTCCGGTCGGAGCCTCAGCGCTAGCCACGGCGTAAACCTCAACCGTGGGAGTTTCTTCCATGCGCACCGGAGCATAGTCATCAAAATTTCCCTGCACGACACGCCCGTTTTCGATCGTGATTTTTGCGCGGAGGGCATTGCCCAGGGCGAATACGATTCCCCCCTGAATCTGCTGCTCCAGGATGCTGGGATTCACAACCTGCCCGCAATCGACCACGGCCACGACACGATGCACGCGCGGCTGATCGTTTTCCATGCTGATTTCGACGACTTCCGCCATGTAGGAAGAAAAGCAGCCGAAGCAGGCAACGCCCCGAGAGCGCCCCGGCGGGAGCGGCTTGTCCCATCCGGATCTTTCGCCGGCCAACTGTAAGGCGGCGCGCATGCGGGCAGTATGCCAGGTGGTGGTGAAATAAGGCAGGTCCTGATCTTTTGCCAGCAGGCGCAGCCGGTACTGCAACGGATCCTTGCCCGCGGCCACGGCCAATTCGTCGATGAAGCTTTCGAGGGCAAAGGCGGCCTGGAGCGCGTAGACGGACCGCATCCAGCCGAGAGGTACCGGCGTCTCTGTCATCACATACTCAATCGAATAGTTCGGCAGTCCGTAGACAGGGCCGGCTTCATCCGGCAGATCGGGGTCGACATTGCCGGGAGTCGGCTGACCTTTTTGTCCGCTGATCGAAGGAGCGATGATGCGATGGGTCAACGCAGCGGGGAAGCCCGAGCCGTCGAGCATTGCGCTGAGCTGGTGCAGGCTCGCCGGCCGATAGGTGGAGAAACGCATATCGTCTTCCCGCGTCCAGATGACTTTGATCGGCCCGCCGGCCTCTTTCGATACCAGCGCGGCCTCGACCGCATAATCGTGCTCGAGACGGCGGCCGAAACCTCCGCCCATCAGCATCACATTGACCTTGACCTGATCTGAATCGAGGCCGAGGGCTTGCGCCACCGAATCACGGCAATCCTGGGGAACCTGGGTCGGCGCCCAGAGTTCGCACCCGCCCTTTTGATAATGCGCCGTGCAATTGCCGGGCTCCATGGGAGCATGCGCCATGAACGGCAGTTCGTATTCGGCGGAGATCCGCCGTCCGGCCGCTTTGGAAGGATCGCCGGCCAGGTAAAGGCTCGCACCTTTTTTCGGTGCGGCCTGTTTGAGTGACGCCATGACCGCCGCAGTATTTAAATCCTTGTTGGGGCCCGGGTCCCAGGTTACGTTGAGCAGACGGCTGCCTTCCAAGGCGCCCCACACGCTGTCAGCGACGACGGCGACCGCTGTGTCGCTGATCTTGCCGATATAACTTACGCCGTGAACTTTCTTGGAATCCTTGTCATCGAAGCCGGTCGATTTGCCGCCAATCGTGGGGCAGCGGGAAAGCGCCGCAAACTGCATGCCCGCCAGGCGATAGTCGATGCCGAAGATCGCCTGACCTTTGACTTTCACAGGTGTGTCGAGACGAGGCAGACGCTGGCCGACGATCTTGTAGTCTTTGCTCTGCTTCAACGGTACGTCTGTGGGAATGGGGAGGGTCGCGGCCTTGGCAACCAGATCCCCATAACTGAGGCTGCGGCCGGAAGCGGCATGCTTGATTTGACTGCTTTCAGCCGTGCACGAAGAGCGCGAAACTGCCCAGGTCAGAGCCGCGGCAGAAATCAGCATCTCGCGGGCCGTGGCTCCGGCTTTGCGCATGGGGTCCCAGGTGGTACGAATGCTCGCACTTCCGCCGGTCGTCTGATCACCGAAAAGAGTGCTGGCGCCGGCTTGCTCAATCTCGATGTGCTTCCAGTCGGCTTCCAATTCTTCCGCGAGAATCATGGGCAACGCGGTGCGCACGCCCTGACCCATCTCGGATCGGGCCACGACGACGGTGATTTTGTTGTCGGGCGTGATGCGGAGGTAGGCATTGGGAGAGAACGATTCACCCGGCTGGCCCGCGCCGTGGGGCAGGTAGAAGCCGATGACCAGGCCGGCGCCGGCCGCGACTCCGGCTGCAACAAACTCGCGCCGCGAAATCGGGCTCATCGCGTGCCTCCATTTCCGGCGGCGCGATGAATCGCCTTGCGAATCCGCTCATAGGTTCCGCAGCGACAGAGGTTCCCGTTCATTGCCTCCGTAATCTGCTGGTCGGTTGGCTGGGGATTCTTCGCCAGCAGAGCGGCCGCGGACATGATCTGCCCGGTCTGGCAGTAGCCGCATTGCGGCACTTCTTCTTCGATCCACGCCTGTTGTAGCGCATGCAGACCGTCTGCACTGATGCCTTCGATCGTGGTGACGCTCTTGCCGGCGACTTGGGATACCGGCGTCGAACAGGAGCGAATGGCGCTCCCGTCGACGTGCACTGTACATGCGCCGCAGAGTCCAGCGCCACAGCCAAACTTCGTTCCGGTCAGTTCGAGAGTGTCGCGCAGAACCCACAGCAGAGGCGTTTCCGGAGAGACGTCGACTTTTTTCTCGCTCCCGTTGACGCGAAATGTGATGTCAGCCATGTCGATGCGGTTCCTGAGATTCAGAACGTCGACAACATGGTACTCAAGCGGAGAGAAAAGAGGAAATCGAGCGAAGCCTGTTTCCGGAATTCTATTTCTGTTGGTTCAGTTGGGCGAGCTTCTGGGTAGCCATCTGTCCGGCATCGCTGCCCGGATTGTCTTTCTTGATGGTCTCGTAGAGGCGCTTGGCATCAAGCGGCTGGTTGGAACTCTGATAAAGCTCGGCGAGTTGCAGCTGGGCCATGACCTTGCTGACCGACGCCGTCGGCTTGTTGATCAGTTCCTGATAGAGAGCAACGGCGTCTTTGGTGCGGTTCGTTTGGCTATAGAGCGATGCCAGGGCAAGCTTCGCCAGTGCGCCAACTTCCCGATTGCCGGAAGAAGCGACATCTTTGAAGTCGCGTTCTGCGGTGGCGTCGTCATTCAGATCGGCGGCGTTCACGCCGAGGAGGTATCGGGCCGTGTCGGCGGTGCGCGTGTGCGGGTAATTGTTGACGATCGCCTGAAGTTGTTTCTGCGCAGCTTCGGCCCGCTCCTTCCCGGAAGCGAAGGTGGGAAACTCGGGTTGAGCCGGCGCACCGGCGGGGCGTAGAGGAGTTTGCATCGTCCGTACGGCCTGCGCCAGATCGAACCCGGCCTTCTCGTTCTGCGCGTTGAGGTAGAACCAGCCCCCGACTCCGAGGCCCAATACGACTACGGCAATGATGCCGGAAATGATCAGAGCGGAGCGATGTTCGATGCTCCAGTCGGCCGTCTTTTCGGCCGCCTGAAGCGTCGCACGGCTGAAGGCGTCTTGTTTGAGTTGATGGCGGGTCTCTGCGCGCACGGACTTCCCTTCTACTGGTGACGGTGGCTGGGAAAGCTGATCTGCAAACGGTTAGTTTAACAGGTGGCAAAACCGAGCGTCAAAAAAACGCTGGTTCAGGAGGACACCCGAACGGCGGCGCCAGCGCCCTTTCGCGAAGCCCCTGCCATCTGCTACTCTGCTTTCCGCTTTGCCAGGAGCTCCGGAGAGGAATCCAAAATGCCAGCGCGCAAATCCCCGATCGCGGTTGTTGTACTGCTGTTGTGCGTCACTTTTTCCGCTTCAGCGACGGACAAGAAATCCAAAGAAAACAAGGTCGTCGAAGAATCCAAGCCCTCCTACGCATTGCCGCAGCCGGCGACGGAGACTCTCGACCTGACGATGTATCAGCGGATCCGCGACGAGGGCCTGTCGCATTCTCACGTCATGGAATACGCGTCGGCGCTGATGGACGGAATCGGACCACGCCTCACCGGCTCGCCCAACCTCAAGCGCGCCAACGAGTGGACGCGCGAGCAACTCGTGGCCATGGGATGCAGCAACGCGCATCTGGAGGACTGGGGCGAATTTGGCATGGGATGGAGGCAGCTGAATACCTGGGTTCGAATGTCCGCGCCCGACACTGCCGTCTTCATCGCGCAGGCTCTGCCCTGGTCCCCCTCGAGCCACGGCGCGATCACCGGGAATGCGATTTGGGTCAATGCCAACAACGAGAAGGATCTCGATCAGTACAAGGGAAAGCTCGCCGGGAAAGTTGTTTTCTTCGGAGAGATGCGGGACGTGAAGCCGGTCGACAAGCCGCTGTTCGAACGCCGCGACGATGCCAACCTGAAGCAGACGGAGGAGTATCCGGTGCACGTGGGCGAGCAGGAAGACTTCTTCACGAGCTTTATCCGGCGCCTGACGTTCAAAGAAAAGGCCGGGCAGTTCTTTGCCGCCGAGCACGCGCTGGCGATTGTCATTCCCAGCCGCGATGGCAGGAACAACGGCGGTTCCGGAGGCACGATCTTCGACGATGGCGGCTCCGGAATGGGCTGGTTCACGTATCAGCGCGAGCATGCCGAACAGCTCCCGATCGTCGTCATGGCGATCGAGAATTACGGCCGCGTCTACCGGTTATTGAAGGAAAACGTGCCGGTGAGCATCCAGATGGACGTCGACACCGAATTCACCGGGGACCACGAACATGGATACGACACGATCGCAGAGATTCCCGGCACCGATCCCAAACTGAAAGATGAAGTGGTCATGCTGGGTGGGCATCTCGATTCCTGGGCGTCGGCGACCGGCGCGACCGATAACGGCGCGGGAACCATTGTCGCCATGGAAGCGATGCGCATTCTCAACGCTTTGCACGTGGAGCCGAGACGCACGATTCGCGTCGGGCTCTGGACCGGCGAAGAGCAGGGAGAGTTCGGGTCCTATGGGTACGTCAAGCAGCATTTCGGGTACGTCCCGCTTTCGACCGCGCCCGACCAACTCGAACTTCCTGACTTTCTGCGCAAGCCCGCGGGACCGGTGGAGCTGAAGCCGGAACAGCAGAAGATCTCGGGCTATTTCAACGTCGACAATGGAACGGGGAAGATTCGCGGCATCTACCTGCAGGAGAATGCGGCGGTAGCGCCGATTTTCCGGCAGTGGATTGCGCCTCTGCAGGACCTGGGCGTGACCACCCTGACCATGCGAAACACGGGAGGCACCGATCACGAAGCGTTCGATTCGGTGGGAATCCCCGGTTTCCAGTTCATTCAGGACATGCTGGATTACGGATCTCGAACTCACCACTCCAATATGGATACCTATGAGCGCCTGCAACCGGATGATCTGGCTCAAGCCGCGGTGGTCGAGGCGATCTTCGTCTACAACACCGCGATGCGCGATCAGATGCTGCCGCGCAAGCCGCTGCCGCATCCGGAACTGGAAGAACAGCGAAAGGCGCCGCTGAAGAACGTGATGCCCGCGGGAGAATAGCAGCCAGGAGAGCTGATGGGTCCAACAAGATTTGCGGTATGGTTTAAGGCCTCCCATGCAAACCAAATCAGCTATGAAATAGGGACGCCGCCGATTTCCCGGCGGCGTCTTCAAGGCAGAAACGAAAACAGTGAGCGGACTTCGCTCTAGCGCGAAGTTTCTTCGAGCATTCCCTGCTCCAGTTTTTCCTGGCACTCGATGCAGTGGCGGGTCCAGGGCACGGCTTCCAGCCGTTTGGCATTGATCTCTTTGCCGCAATGGATGCACTCGCCAAAGCTGCCTTCGCGAATGCGGGCCAGCGCCTTTTCGACCATCTGCAGCAGTTGACGCTCATTGCTGCTCTGGCTGAACAGGAATTCCTTGTTGTAAGAGCTGGCAGCGCGGTCCGCGATGTCCTGCGCGGTATCTTCGTCGGCAGAGCGGCCATCAGCCTGCGTGCGGTTCACCGTCCGCCGCAATTCATGCTGGCGCGTCTCCAGTCGCTTCTTGAAGGCATCTAGCTTTTTCTTATCCATAGATCACATCAACGATAGCGTTCTAAATGAATTGGGCGCGTCGCTACTCCGATCCACTCACAACTGGCCCATGAAACTCTTAAGACGCCTCTTTGCGGAGGCGTCCTTTGCCATAAAGGCCAAACGGCAATCATAAGCGCCAAAATTAAGATGCGTCAACCGCGTCCGAGGCTGCAGAAAGCGTTGCGCCAGCCCGGAATCATACTTTCCCCTGCAACCGCGCGATGTGACTTGCATCACTCATTTCTGCGCGAGGGGTGGTGGATATCCTGTAATGAAACTCGACATCGGGCGCTGCTGTGGCGGACCGCAAGCGCGAGTGCGAGGCCCTTGGCCTGAGTGATTCTCATGTGCGAATTGCGCTTTCAACCGGATCGACGGCATCTGATCCGCATTCGAAGAACTTGTTGACGTTCTTTGCAGAGGCAGGCGGAAGTCCCAAGCGGGACCGGTTGAGAATCTGCGGCAAGGGTTGCGGTCCGACCACCCGGCAGCCGGACACCGAGCGCTCTGCTCGTCAAAAGAAAAAGGCCCCATTGCTGGGGCCAATCCAAGAGGCTACGAATGGTAGGTAATGTCAGGAAAGGCGATGCAAGGAACCGTCCCGCCAGCCGGAACGGCCATTCAGGAAGTGACACGGAGAATCGTAGAGAGTGAAGATCATCTTGAGTGAGCGGCCTCTTTATTGGTAGATACGGATGCACTTGCTGCGCCAAAACCGAATTCTTTGGTGACTAGACGCACAGGGGTAGCCAAATGAATGAGCGGCAAGGGCTTAGAGGAGTGCCGCACCGCGGTTGCGGGCGGGCGAAACGTCGACCAGCGAAAAGTGCTAGTGCAGAACAATGCACATTCGGTGCATTCCGCTACCAAAAACGTCAAAACCCGCGATTGATGCGGGTTTTGAGCCTAGTCGCCAATTTCCGTAAGAGCGCTGTTTAGCTGTTGCCGGCGACAGTCCGCAACTTTCCGGGCAGGAAATGGTACGGAGGCCAGGGCCCGCTGATCGCGACTTCACAGTTCTTGAGCTGCTTGGCCGCAGTCGAGTAACGGTTCTGATATTTCTCGACGCTCTTGGAGTCGATCAGATGGGCAATATCGATCAGCATGCCCTCAGGCGCTACCTTCTTGCAGCTGACCTCTTCCTCGAGCGGGTTAAAAAGCTTGTGGACCTGGACGGACAGGGCGCGTGCTTTCGTCTGCCGTTCGCGTTCCCGCGACGCCTTGACCCGCAATTTCGAGAGGTAATCGCCGCCGACCGTATCCGGCAGCTCGACGTCGATCATGGCTTCGCGCAACGAGCCATCCCGAACTACCAGCTTGATGTGCATCTCCGACTTGCCGCGCAGCTTGGCCACGCTTTGGCCAAAGGCGCGACGGTTGACGCGCACCGCCTGGCGCAGCGCGTCATCGCTGTCGAAAATCGTGCCGAACTTGAAGGGTAAGACCGTGGAATTGCGGAAGCAGTTGCTGACCACCCGGGCGTGATCGATGGCCGCCTTTTGATCGAGTTCGCCGCCGGCGTGGTCGAACTCGCTGACGATGACTGCAAACTCGCCGCTGGGATAGCTGAGAACCGCGGCGCCATTTACGCCCTGGACACCTTCCAGCAGAAAAGGACGGCGAGTGCGGGTTCCATTTGGGAGGGTTTGATGCTCAGTGAGACAGTACGCGTACCACGCCATAATGAACTCTCCGAACCGGGATCGAGGCGGACTGAACCGCTTCGTACGTCGAGTTTTTTCTAGCCAAAGCTGAACAGCGAGTTTGGAAGTATGGAAACGGGCGGTACAGGGTCGAACGAACCAGGGAAGCTAACAGTCGCACTCCCTGATGTGCATATTACTTTGGGCACCATGAAAAATGCAACTTTTTCTTAACAATCAGCATCGGACGCCCGTAACTTGTTGTTTTTTGAGCGTGCAGCGCGCTCCTGCAGGGCGAGCGTCGCGACGCGCAGCATCTCGTCCCAGGGCGCAGGCTTTCCCGTCCAGATTTCAAATTGCCGGCCCGCCTGGTGGACCAGCATCTCGATGCCCGGGATGACCTGGGCTCCGCGTTCTTTGGCCATCTTCAACAGCCGGGTTTCGCCCGGATCATACACCATATCAAAGACATAGCGGGCATTGATCTCCTTATCCTGAAGTGGGGACTCGCGGGTATTGCCCATGCCCACCGGAGTGGCGTTGATGATGACATCAAATGCCATTTTCTTGAGGTCCGGACGTTTCATGATGCGAGCACGGGCCTGGTGGGCCAGTTTTTTGGCGGGACGCGCGCTGCGATTCAGAATGTAGACCTCGGCTCCACGTTCTTTCAATCCGAAGACCGCAGCGCGCGCCGCTCCGCCGGCGCCAATCACGAGAATGCGGGCGCCTTCGATCGTATTTAATCGCCGTTCCAGGGGACGGACGACTCCGGCGGCGTCGGTGTTGAAGCCGTACAATTTGCCGTCCTGCGCGCGCACGACGGTGTTGCAAGCCCCGATCTTGGCCGAATGCGAATCGCTATTGTCGAGGTGCGAAAGAATCGCCTGCTTGTACGGCATAGTCACGCTGATGCCGTGGATCGGGATCTCGCGGACACAGGTGAGGAGGTCTTTCAATTCCTTGGCGTGCAGCGCGAGATACACGGCGTTAACGTTTTCGCGACGCAACGCAGCATTCATGATGGCGGGCGAGAGCGAATGTGCGATGGGATCACCCACCACTCCGTAAACCCGCGTGGCCGCATCCACCTGCTCGATGCGGTAAACGTTGCGCAGTTCCTGGGCGGTCACCTGTCCGGGGGCGGTTTCTTCTCCGGCAACCGCGGCGGCAAAAGTGAAGACGCTGCCGGCTCGAACTCCCAGAACTCGACTGATGATTCCCTGTTCGCCCATGCACATGCAGACCAGAGAATGCTTGTCACCCTCCTGCGTCAGAAACTTGATGATGGTGACGTTATCGGAGAGCGTGGTGGCAGTGGTGACGATCTTGTAGAAGTCCGCCGGATAGACCAGCATCTTTTCCAGAGCAGAATCGAGTTTCCGCGTAGCCCGGAAATCATGGAACGATAGGATCAGCGCGCCGCGACTGCGCAGCTTCCGCAACTGTTCCGGCTTGCACTTGCCCGCGGTTTGCAGTTCGAGATCAATCAGTTGACAGCCGGCGGCTGCAGCTTTGCTGAGCACGTCGAGTTGACTGGGGATCGAACCACGGAATTTCCCCCCATTGGCGGCTCTGCGGCAAGTGGCGATTACCACCGCGCCGGGGTGGGACTCCATGAAGCGCTTGATTTTCGGCATCGCCAGGGCAGGCTTGGAGAGGTAGTCCAACCTGAACTCCAGAAAGGGGTTATCTCTTACCAGGAGTTCCGCCTTCTCTGCCATCTCGGTGGGATCGGACCCAATGACCGCCACGCACACCCGGGGCAGGCGCAAAGGTAGTAGACGCGGTGGGTAGGCCGGAGCGGAATTCATGAAAGCGTTCGAGTGATCTCTTCGCCGTTGCAATAAAACGAGGGCGATTATTACAGGGGCGTAATTCCATATGCAACAGCGGATTCGTGGAAACGCGAAAAAATCAGGAGCCCCGAACGACCATCACCCTCGTAACCTTGACCCACCCTTACCACCTTGTTACCTTCCGGGTGAAGCCTTTCTTTTCTGGCATTTAACTGGGGAGGGGGACGCTTGGCGGTCCTTTTCCGGAGGTAACATGAAGAAAATAGGACTGTTAGTGCTATTGCTCGCGGCGGCGGCGTGGGCCCAATCCGGCGACGACGCGAATGCGACCGAAGCTCCGCAGGGGACGGTTCCCACCACGAACAGCTTTCCCACGGAGCGCGTGCAGACCCCGACCTATGCCGATATCTATTGTGCCGGGTTCATCAACAAGCAGACCCTGCCCGATGCCAATTTCATTGCCGGCGGGCTGCAGACCCCGAGCACGACGAAATTCACGCGCGGCGACATCGTGTATCTGAAGGGAAATGGATACACGCCGGGAGCGATGTATGAGATCGTCCGCGCCCTGCGCGACGTGAACGAATACGAGATGTTCCCCGGGCAGAAGAAGCTTCTGAAGGAGACGGGACAAGCCTACGAGGAAGTGGGCCGCGTGCGCGTGATCGACATGCGAGGCAAAACGGCGATTGCTCAGATCGACTATTCCTGCGATGGAATTAATCCGGGAGACACGGCGATTCCGTTTGCCGAAAAACAGATGGTGAACTTCCACACCCCGATTCACTTTGACCGCTTCCTGCCCGCGAGCAACAAGGTTTCCGGCCGCATCGTGATGGGCAAAGATTTCGATTCGGAACTAGGCACCGGGCAGAAGGTGTACCTGAACGTGGGCGCGAATCAGGGCGTCAAAGTCGGAGACTTCTTCCGCGCAGTACGCGCATATGAAGAGGACTTGAACGATCCGGTCGACTCGCTGTCATTCAAGGCTGCGATTGCCGAAGATACGCAGAAGAAGACGCCTTCGTATGATCCGCACATGTTCACAAAGTCCAATGGACCGGTGATTCACGTGCGCGACCTGCCGCGTCGCGCGGTGGGCGAGATCGTGGTCATCGGCGTGACGCCAACCACCGCGACGGGCATGATCGTCTTCGCCCTCGAAGATGTGCATGCCGGCGACGGCGTGGAATTGGATCAGGCCAACTAGCGCTCTTCTGATCGAGTTGCAGAGCGGGGACGGTCAACGTCCCCGCTTTTTTGTCCCGCGCTAGCGCGCCAGTGAGGAATCGGCGAAAATCTCAGCAGTAAACGCCTCAATCACCGCGCCCTTCAGCCAGGCATCCAGAGGCAGCCCGGCCTTGCGACATGTTTGTTCGAGGAACGTCGTGCGCTCCCAGTGATGTTCGATTGCGACCTGCGGCAGAAGCAGACCACGGTGTCCGGCCATGCTGATCAACAAGCCGTGGCGCCCGACTTCGATTTCTCCGGCCTGGATCCGTTGCGGGGGTGAAAGGATGCTGAGCTCAATCTCGAGACGTACTGCTTCTTCCCAACGCACGGGATAGAATCTCGTGTCTTCGAAGGCGGCGGCTCGGGCGGTCTCGACGACCGCCCGGTAGACGGAACTGACAGGCAAGACGTAACCGACGCATCCTCGCAATTCGCCGCCAATGTGCAGAGAGGTAAACACGCCTCGGGGTTCGTTCAGATGAGCGGTAGGCGGCTCAAGAGAAATCTCACGGCCTTCGAGATGAGAGAGGATGGATTCGTGGGCGAGGTGCAGCAACGTAGAGCGCTCAGCCGGCGGGAATTCGCCCTTGAAGGACTCGCCAGACTCCATGGCAGCGGGACTAGGTCGAAGCAGCGACATCGCGGTCCGCCTGCGGCGGTGCGGGAATCGGCTTTCTACGCCGGCTCAGAATGAAAGCGCGGCGGCGGCGCTTGACCACGCGCCGGTCGATCTTGGACCAGAATGCGACAAAGTAATCGATCGCCGATACCAGCGAGACGCACACCATGAACCAGATCGCCACCGAGGCGATCCAGTGAATGGGAAACACGTAGTAGCTGTAAACCGGCCACGCCTTCCAGCGAAGGTCGAGAATGACGGCAACCACGGCCACGATCTGCACCACCATTTTGAACTTGCCGAGTTCGCTGGCTTCGATGGTGAAGCCTTCCGAAGCGGCAATCGATCGCAATCCGCTGACCAGGAATTCGCGTCCGATCACGACGATTGCCACCCATGCCGGCACTAGGCTGGGATTGAGTTGCACCAGCACCACGAAAGCGGCGGCGATCAGCAGCTTGTCGGCCAGGGGATCCAGCAGAATCCCCATAGTCGTGATCTGATCGCGCTTGCGGGCGAGATATCCGTCGATACCGTCAGTCATGGCCGCGGCGATGAACAGCGCGGAGGCCAGCAACTCCTTCTCTCCATTAGCGCTCGTGAAGCGGGAACTGGAAAGGATCCAGATCAGCAGCGGGATACTGAAAATACGGATGAGCGTGATGGAGTTAGGCAGGTTCACAGCACGGGATGGTTCCGGAGGCCAGACCGAAACCAGTCTGATTATCCTCCACCCCCGAGTGGAACGCAATGCACAGAAAGCCAGGGTTGTCCCGAGTTGCAAGGGGCGAATCGCCGGGCCCCCGGCGCTCATTTCGGAGTGGCGGTAGATTTGGGCTGCTTGGCGATGATCATGTCCTTAATCTTGTCGTAGGTCGCCTGAGGAATGATTTTCTTCTGGACGAGCTGGTTCTTGGCGCGATAGGGGCGTCCGTCGATGATTTTTTGCGAATAGGCATCGCCGATGCCAGGCAGCGCTTTGAGCTGATCCTTGGTCGCGGTATTGATATCGAGCTTTTCACCGGCAGCCGGAGCCATCGTAGACTGCGCGGGCGTCGCGGTGGCCATGATTTCCGGAGCGGTGTCCCCGGGTTCCTGATTCTGCGCAACGGCCGCACCGCTGACCAGAGAAAGCAGGAAAGTCAAGACTGCGATCTGAGCGGCAAGTTTTCTTTCAATGGACTTCATGACTCCTCCGTGAAGCGGCCACAGGGGTTAAGGCCCCATTTTATCGAGCGTCCGAGCGGCACGGCTGAAGCCGCGCCCTTCCCAAAATCCCCGCGGCATGACCAATCCGCGCGCCATTTCCGAATCCTACGATGCGCTCCGGGTATCGGCCTACGCGTAGATTCCGCGCTGGCGGATGGTGTACGCCACGCGATCGATCGCCAGCATATAGGCCGCGATACGGTTGTTTACGCGATGCGTGTCGGCATAGCGCACCACGTCTTCAAACGACGACTTCATGATGGTTTCCAGTTGCTCGTTGACCACCGATTCTTTCCAGAAATAGCCCTGGCGGTCCTGCACCCACTCGAAATAAGAAGTGGTGACGCCGCCGGCATTGGCCAGAATGTCGGGGATCACGAAAACACCCTTTTCGCTGAGCACGTCATCGGCAGCCGAAGTGGTTGGGCCATTGGCTCCTTCCGCCAGGATGCGGCACTTCACGCGATCGACGTTGCGGCTGGTGATGACATTTTCGGTGGCGGCCGGAATCAGGATCTCGCATTCCGCCGTCAACAGGTCGGCGGCATCGCATTTCTCCGCGCCGGGGAAGCCGTGTACGGTGCCGTTCTTCTGGCGGAATTCGACCAGCGCCTTCAAGTCGATGCCGTTCTTGTTGTGGAGGCCTCCGCCCACTTCGGCGATTCCGACAATCTTGTAGCCCGCTTCGTGCATGAGCAGAGCGGCGTTGGAGCCGACGTTGCCGAATCCCTGGACGATGACTCGAGCGCGCTGTGCATCGATATTCAGCTTGCGGCAGGCTTCGTCGCAGACGATCATCACGCCGCGGCCGGTGGCCTCGCGGCGGCCGCGCGATCCGCCGATGTTGATCGGCTTTCCGGTGACCACGGCGGTGACGGTCTGGCGCATGTGCATCGAATAGGTGTCCATCATCCAGGCCATGATCTGCTCGTTGGTATTCACGTCTGGGGCGGGAACATCTTTCTCCGGGCCGATGAATTCGATCAGTTCTGCGGTGTAGCGGCGGGTCATGCGCTCGACTTCGCCCATCGACATTTTGTGGGGATCGCAGATGATGCCACCCTTGGCGCCACCGAAAGGAATATTCACGACGGCGCACTTCCAGGTCATCCAGCTGGCGAGGGCGCGGACTTCATCGAGGGTGACGTCGGGCGCATAGCGGATGCCGCCTTTGGCGGGGCCGCGGGCGATTGAATGCTGCACGCGGAAGCCGGTGAAAACTTCAAGATGGCCGTCGTCCATCTGCACCGGGATGTGGACCGTGATCTCGCGGTTGGGATAACGCAGCACGCGCCACAGGCCTTCATCGAGGTTCAGCTTCTGCGCGGCCAGATCGAAGCGGGCGCGCTGCGACTCCCACGGGTTGGCTTCCTTATCCACGTGCGGAGCGGTGGTCGTGATTGACATGGGAATATTCTCCGGAATCGATGCAGGTCGGCTGGCGTCGCCCCAGGTTCCCCGGGCGAGCAAACGTTCCGAGTATATGGGGCTCGAAGGCAGGGAAGCAAGCCGCAGACCCGGTGTCGGCCTGGGAATGGAACTTGTCGGTGACGGTCCGCCAGTTGAGCCAGTTCTTCCTCGCTTCGCGCATTACTAGGCAGGAGTTGGTGACGATCCCAGCTCGCGAGGACTCCATGAAGAAGCCTAAGTTCGCCGTCTGGCGCATTGCCTTTCCGCTGTTGATTCTGATTCTCCCTGCGACCGCCCAGACCTACACCGATCTGTATGACCTGACGCAGACAACCGGCAGCGGGCCGGGTAGTCCGGACATAATCGCCCAGGGGCGCGATGGCAGCCTTTACAGTACGATGTCCTCCTCCTATCCGGGGGATGGCACTGCGCTGGTTACACCTCCGACAGGCGGCACGGCCTCGGTAATTCATTATTTCAACGGGACGGACGGCTACGCGCCCGCCTCCGGCCTCACACTAGGCATGGACGGCAATTTTTACGGGACCACCTACATCCACACGACAGGCCCGTATGGCGAAGTCTTCCAGATCACGCCAGATGGCGCGGTGAAGGTGCTTTACGGATTCTCGAACGGCACGGACGGCGCGTACCCGTGGGCGCCGCCGATCATGGCCGCCGATGGCAATCTTTACGGGGTGACGCAGGGCGGGACGCCGGTCGCCTACAAGATCGCGATGCCAGCCGGAACGTTCTCTGTGCTGGCGAACCTTCCCGCTGCGAGCATCGCACCCCTGATTGTCGGCAGCGACAACAACTTCTACGGCGTGACCCTGCACGGCGGAACCTACAACCAGGGTACTGTCTTTCAGCTGACCAAAAAAGGCGTGCTGACACTGATCCACAGCTTCGATAGCGTTGCGAATGACGGCGAATCGCCCACCGGACCAGTGCTGCAGGGCACCGACGGCAAGCTCTATGGGACTACGGCCTGGGGCGGCACGACCGGGAACGGAACGGTCTTCTCGCTGACTACGACTGGGGGCTCTTACAAAGTCATGCACTCCTTCAACAGCACCGACGGTTCGCGGGCTGATGGAGGCATGGTGCAGGGCAACGACGGCTACCTCTACGGCGCGACGGTGTACGGCGGTGCCAATGGGGATGGAGTGTTCTTCAAGATCAGCACCGGCGGGACGAAGTACACCATTCTTCATGAGTTCGACGGCAAGCCGAGCGGCGGCAATCCGTTTTCAACGCCCATGCTGCATACGGACGGCTTGATTTACGGCTGGGCCGGAGTCGGTCCCAAGGAAGGTGCGCTGTACAGCATGGACGTTGGCCTGGCGCCGTTTGTTGCTCCCGTCGTTCTGCCCGGGGCGAAGATCGGTACCCCGGTGGGAATCATTGGCCAGGGCTTCAACTCGGCGACGGCGGTCAAATTCGGCAACGTCAAAGGCACGTTCACTGTGGTCAGCGACACCTTCATGGTGGCAACACCGACCGGAAGCGCGACCACCGACAAGATCACGGTTTTCGAGCCATCAGGCAATTTGACGACGCTGAAGAAATTCAAAATCACGCCAAGTCTCTCGAGCTTCAGCCCCACCAGTGGAGCCGTCGGCACGTCGGTGACGATCAACGGGGCGAGTCTGTCTCAGACCACGGCCGTGAAGTTCGGATCTGTGGCAGCAACGTTCGTGGTGAACTCCAACACAAAACTGACCGCAACCGTGCCCGCCGGGGCAGCGACGGGAAAGATCACCGTCACGACTCAGGGTGGAACGGTTTCGACCACGGCGAATTTCACTGTGAACTGATGGACGCGGGAGGCGATGGCCGGACTTTCCCCTGGAGTGCATAACGTGAGGCTGGGGAAAGTCCAGTCCCGCGAACTCCGCCAGGTAAGCCGCGCAGGCGCTTACTCGCCCGCGCTGGTGCCCTGCTTTTTTGTTCCGAGCTGAATCTGCAGGCCTTCGGAGGCGGCGCGGACTTTGGGATAGTAGTTGCGTGCGTCTTCCACGACTTTATCGACGATGGCGTCGGTGTGATCGGGGTCGTGGTGGTAAAGGATTAGTTCCTTGGCGCCGCTTTCCATCACCACGTTGACGGCTTCGCGCCAGTGGCTGTGTCCCCAGCCGCGGCGGCGGGCGGCGTACTCTTCCGGCAGATACTGCGCGTCGTAGATCAGAATGTCGGCGCCTTCGGCCAGCTTGCGCACGGCTTTGTCGAAGACGAGGTCGCCGGGTTCATTGTCGGTGGCATAGACGAGCACGCCATCTTTGGTTTCGAGACGAAATCCCAGACAGCCCTGCGGATGGTTGAGCCAGGCGGTGCGGATGCGAATGCCGTTGTCCATGGTCAGGCATCCGTTTTCGATGTTGTAGAAATCGCGGCGGGCACGCATCTGATCGAGATTCACCGGGAAGTACGGCGAAGCCATCTGCTCAGACATGACCTGCTCGAGGCTGCGCGTGCGATTGGAAGCGTGAAAGATGAACTGGCTGTTGGGGCTTTCGTAAAGCGGGCGGAAGAAGGGCATGCCCTGAATGTGGTCCCAGTGAAAGTGGGAGACGAAGACGTGGGCGGCGATGGGCTGATCGCCGAATTCCTTGCGCAGAGCGTGGCCGAGCACACGGAAGCCGGTGCCGCAATCGAAGATGTAGATCTGATCTCCCAGGCGGACCTCGACGCAGGAGGTATTGCCTCCATAGCGCAGGTTCTCGGCCTGTGGAGTGGGCGTGGAGCCACGCACGCCCCAGAACTTAATGAGCATAAAGTCCCATTGTGCTCAAATCTGCAATCCTCACTCGCCTTCTCGTCTATCTCGCGAGCGGTTCATATTTGCCGGTCCTTGCCCGGCCTTGTCTCAACATCTGCTGTGACATCGCTAATGCAGAGCGCTTTTCTCGCACCGCAGGCAAGACGATCCCCGAGCGGCTCGCGCGAATAAGAGGGTGACCCTCGGTGGAACGACGCAAGCTGCTCATAATACTCAGGATATTCACGATTCTTCACGATTTCAGGAGACCCAACAAGTGACCAAAGTTTGGCGACGAGTGCGGGAGTAAAGAGAACAGAGGATCAGGCGCGGGAAAGATGTGAAGAAGGGCCGCTGGCAGATCGCTAACTCCTTCTCCCCTATAATGAAAGCCCGTCCCTGGGACCACATTCGCCCAGGCGGGATCTCACATGCTGCAGCCAGACTTCAAGCAGTTTTCCCGTCTTGCCCGCGAGGCCACGCTGGTACCGGTGGTGAAGTCGGTGAGCGCCGACCTGTTGACGCCGGTGTCAGCGTTTCTGGCAATTGCCGAGAAAGAGCCCTACGCGTTCCTGCTCGAGTCGATCGAGCGCGGCGAGCAGATCGGGCGATACACGTTTCTCGGTGCGCGACCCTATATGCGCGTCAAGGCGCAGAAGGGGAAGGTGGAGATCGAACGGGGCGGACACAGCCGGGTCCAGAGCGAGGATATTTTTGCGGTAGTCAAAAAGCTGCTCCGGGAGCATTCCGCAGCCAGCTATCGTGGACTGCCTCCGTTTACTGCCGGCGCAGTGGGATATTTCGCCTATGACGTGGTGCGCCAGCTGGAAAACATTGGGGAACACGCGAAAGACGATTTGTCCTTGCCGGACGCGGAGCTGATGTTCTTCGATCGCTTGTTGGCTTTCGATCATCTGCGACACCAGATTCACATCGTCGCCACCGCCGATGTCTCGCAAGAGAGTGCGCGCAGCGCTTACGACCGCGCGCTTCACGATATTGCTGCGCTGGAGAAGAAACTGGCGCGTGGCTTGAGTCCATCGGTTTGGCAAAAATCCAGCCGCAGCGCGGGCCTGCTCAAAGTGCATGCCGGCACGCGGCGGCCGGATTTCCTACGGGCGGTCGAGCGCTGCAAGGAGTACATTGCGGCCGGCGACATCTTCCAGGTGGTTCCGTCGCAGAGGCTGGATTTCACGCCGGGGGTCGCGCCCTTCGATCTCTATCGCGCCCTGCGGCAGGTCAATCCGTCGCCATATCTGTACTTTCTCCGCATGCCAGATACCCACATCCTGGGGTCATCGCCGGAGATGCTGGTGCGGGTGACGGGTCGAAAGCTGGAGTACCGACCGATCGCGGGAACGCATCCGCGCGGGCAGAGCGAAGCCGAAGACCAGCGCCTCGAACAACTGATGCGCAACGACGAAAAAGAACGCGCGGAACACGTGATGCTCGTCGATCTGGGCCGCAACGATCTGGGGCGAGTCAGCGAATATGGCTCAGTGAAAGTGAAGGACTTGATGTATGTGGAGCGCTATTCGCACGTCATGCATCTGGTGTCGGCCCTGGAAGGCACCCTGCGCAAAGATCTTGATGCGCTCGATGCGTTTGCGGCGTGCTTTCCCGCTGGAACCTTGAGTGGTGCGCCGAAAGTGCGCGCCATGCAGATCATCGAGGAACTGGAACCGACGCGGCGGGGAATCTATGGCGGTTCGGTGCTGTACGCCGATTTTGCCGGCAATCTGGATTCCTGCATCGCCATTCGTACCCTGCTCATGCGAGGCAAGAAAGCATACTTGCAGGCCGGAGCGGGGATCGTGGCGGATTCGGATCCTGCGACGGAATTTCAAGAATCGATGAATAAGGCGCAGGCACTGCTGCGGGCGGTGGAGATGGCAAGGGGCAGGGGATAGTAATCAGTGTTCAATGATCAGAGTTATGTGATTAGTTGTCAGTCGTACGCGGGTCCCATTTGAGAGGAAAGATGTGCCGGAGTGGCGCGGCCATGTGATCTCGTCGTCGGGGAACTCGGGGTGTCTCGCCCATGCGGCTGACCGCTAGCCGCCGGTCTGCAGGAAATTTGCGATCAATTTCTTGCCCGCATCCGTCAGCACGCTTTCGGGATGAAATTGGACGCCTTCGACACAGTGATGACGGTGGCGCAGCCCCATGATGGTGCGCGAGCCGTCTTTCTCGGTGGTCCAGGCGCTGACTTCCAGTTCGATCGGCAGATTCTTCTCTTCCACAATCAGCGAGTGATAGCGGGTGGCCGTCATGGGCTGAGGCAAGCCCTGGAAGACGGTCTTATTATCGTGCAGGACAGCGCTGGTTTTGCCGTGCATCAGGTGGGGCGCTCGAACAACTTTGCCGCCGAACGCCTGGCCGATGGCCTGGTGTCCCAGGCAAACGCCAAGAATCGGGACTTTGCTGGCGAAATGGCGGATGAGGTCGATGCTGATACCGGCTTCATTGGGCGTGCACGGTCCGGGCGAAATGACAATCCGTTCCGGACGCAGGTGCTCGACCTCCGAAATGCTGACCTGATCGTTGCGACGAACCTCAACCTGCGCGCCCAGTTCGCCGATGTACTGGACCAGGTTGTAAGTAAACGAATCGTAATTGTCGAGAACGAAAACCATGGGAACCCGAACTGCGGACGTCAGGCGGCAAGCCTCTGCTTAAAGCTTACACCGAAGAGCGGTCCGGGAGGCTCGCAGGGAAGGGACAAATCGCCTGAATGGGCCAGAGCGTGACCCAAGGGTGGTATTGACCATGGCAGTGCGGGCGGAGCATGCTTTGTAGCAGTTTTGACCGGTGGGAAGAATGCCACCTCGCGCCGCTTCGGAGGGAACCTATGGCTGAGCCGCAGCAGGAGAAACGGGCTGCACGACGGTTCGCGCTTCATATCCCTGTTCATGTGAATCACGGTGAAAACGGAACGCCGGGAGAATTCGCGCAGATGCGCGACGTGAGCGCCCGCGGCATCTGTTTCTATCTCGACGCCGCCGTGGAAAAGGGCTCGCCGATCGGATTCACACTGACGCTTCCGCCGGAGATTACCCTCACCGAAAGCATCCGGGTGCAGTGCAAAGGTCATGTCGTGCGCGTGGAAGATGCGCGCGAGGACGGCAAGCTGGCGGTGGCCGCAGTCATCGAAGAGTACGAATTCCTGCCCGAATCGTAACCCTCCTGGGAACTGCGTCCGGGGCGATTGAGTCCTGCCCCATCCACACCGGGCCAGCAGTGAGGGATTCGCAGCGCCGCCGTCACTTCTCTCGATGCACCGCAAGTGATATGTTTCCTTCAAGGCCCGATGAGGGATTCCTTGCAGCGATCCGGGTACAAATCTGCTTGCGTGCTATGGTGGGGCGCCTGTCTGACGGTTGCGGTTGCAGCGCAGACTTTTGGCCCGCCGCCCCTGGTGAGAAGCGTCCGGATTATTCATGAACGCGGCGTGCCCGCCGTAGAAATCATGTCGAAGGGCGGGCCGCTGATACCCCAGATTCAGACTCTCGATTCTCCGCCTCGGCTGGTGATCGATCTGCCGAACTCGCGGCTGGGGCTCGCGCAGAAAAGAATCCCTGTCGACAAGGAAAACATTCTGGCGATCCGGGTCGATCAGTATCAGCAGAGTCCTCCGGTTACGCGCATCGTTCTCGACCTGCTGGCGCCCTATGGTTACACGTGGGATGGCGCGGGCAACCGGCTGATGGTGCGGCTCAAGCCGGCGGAAGATGTGAGTGCGGGGAAGAACTCTCCGTTCCAACCGCCGAAGGTTCCGGCGCTGGCGGGGAGCGTGTCGCCGGCGGTTGTGCCGGTGAGCGGCGGTGCGGGTTCTGCCGTGGTGGCGGGCAGCCGTTTTGCGGCAGGAACCTCGATCACTGCCGGGAGCGATACCAGCGTGCTGCATCTGGACCGCGGCGGGGAAGTCCGTGTTTGTCCGGGCACGACTGTATCGGTTACGCCCTCAGAGAACAAACACGACATCATGCTGGGCATGAGCACGGGGGCACTGGAGACGCACTATTCGCTCGACGCCTCGGCGGACTCGGTGCTGACGCCCGACTTCCGCATCCTTTTTGCCGGCCCAGGGGAATTCCACTTTGCCATCAGCGCGGACTCGCATGGCAACACCTGCGTGCGGGCGCTGACCGGCAACACTTCTTCCGCGATCGTTTCCGAGCTGATGGGCGACCGAATCTATCAGGTCAAGCCGAATCAGCAAGTCGTGTTCCGATCGGGACAGATCGATCGAGTCGACGAAGACATCCCGATCGAATGCGGATGCCCGCCGCCAACGCAGGTGATGCGCGCTTCGGCTCCGCCGAGCGTAGTTCCCGAATCTGAATTGCCGACGAAGGCGCGATTGGGTTCGGGCCAGCAGTCCATGCCTCCAGGCAATGAAATGACGGGCGGAAACGTCCCTTCCACGGGCACAACGCTATCGAACGGGCCGGAGACGGCGCCTCTCCCTGCGTCGCAGCCGAACGACGTACACGTTCAGGTGGACGCACCTTTCGTCTTCAGCGCGAAGGATCGCGCGGTCAGCGTTCCGACTCCAGTGCAGGAAGCAAAGGCACTGCCAGTCGAGGACTCTTCCGCCAGGCCGGTCCATCTCGATGCGATCGTGCAGGCGCCTGCTGAGAAGCCGAAGCCGGAGCGTCACGGATTCTTTCATCGTTTGCGAGGATTTTTCGCGGCAATCTTCAGCTAGGCGGCCATGAAGGTCCATCGGCTTCGGAAATCCTTTTTCAACCTGCGCGCGTCATAGCACAAGTTAGCCCGAGTTCTCACCGAATCGGTTTGTTCGGGCGGCAGGAGTGCGCCATGACTGCTGCACCTTCGGGAAGTCCCGATCCCAATCTGTTTTCGATGGTTTCGGCGAATGCGCCGTATCGTGCGCGCGGCGAGGCCTTCATGTTGTCTGTGCTGGGGCAAATCCTTCTGCTCGCGCTGGTCACCTATTTCACCAGTTGCGTGATCCGCAATCCGCGGGGAATCGTGGCGCGCGTTTCGGACCTGGCACAACTGCCGCTGGTGTTTTCCGGGCTGAACGGAGGCGGCGGCGGCAATCACGAAAAACTGCCGGCGTCGCGCGGGGACCTTCCGAAGGCATCGCTGGAGGTTCAGTTGGCGCCTCCGACCGTCCGGGTGCCGAAGGAAATGCCGAAACTGGCTGCTGAAGAAACGGTGATGGCTGCTCCGTCCATCAGGTTTCCGCAGAGCGGGCAGATCGGCGATCCGATGTCGCGATTTGTTGGCGCGCTCTCAGACGGCCCAGGTGGTCCGACCGGAATCGGACCCGGCTGTTGCGGCGGAATCGGTACGTCAACTGGGCCTTGGGTTGGTGATGGTCCGCCGGGAATCTTTCCGGCGGGAAAGATGGGAGTGACGATCCCGCTGGTGATTTACAGCCCGGAGCCCAGTTTCTCCGACGAGGCGCGCAAGGCGAAAATGCAAGGCACCGTCCTGTTGCTGCTCGTCGTCGGGGAAGACGGCCGGCCTTATGGCATTCGTGTCGGACAAAGCCTGGGGATGGGGCTCGACGAGAAAGCGACCGAGGCGGTGAGCCACTGGCGCTTCAAGCCGGCCACGTTAAATGGCCGGCCCGTCGCGACCCAGATTGCGGTACAGGTTGACTTCCACCTGTACTAGCTGCGGTTGATGGCGCGCCGCAAGGGCTCGACCTTTTCGCGGGCATCTTCGGCGAGGTCAGCCGCGAAATCCACGCCACGGCTGGCTGCATCGCGTACGCGCTCGCCGGCTTCGCGGACCCGTTCCTTGGCCTCGTCAGTCCAGTCTTCGAGGCTTTCGCGAGCGTCGTCATAGCCGCGTTTCAGATCGCGGCGGAGTTGTTTGCCGCTCTTGGGAGCAAAGAGAAGCCCGATCAATGCGCCAGCCCCGAGTCCAATGAGCAGAAAAGTAATGGCGGTGCCGGCACTGCTGCCTTCCGAAGATGTGTAACGTCCGACGCGCATAAGGAAAACTCCTTTTTTCAGTTTCCAGGGTCGAGCCTATGAGCCAATTCTAGTCCCAGGCCGCTGTTTGTGAATGGCGAATCTGCGGCACCGAAGGTTCGGCATCTTCAACGGCCTGAGCCGCGAGGCTGGTATCGCTTCGCCCGAGGTCGCTTGCTCGGCGTGGGCCCAGGAGAAACGGCTGCTCCGCTTAGGATGACGGAAAGGGAACGAAGAGGATATGCAGTTTTTCGGGACCGAAAACACGGCTCGTGTGGAGAACTTTCCCTTCCGGTGCAGCTACGTGTAAAATAAGGCTTTAGCCATAGTGGCGGCGGAAATTGTGGCCTGCCCCGTCTTCCGCCGGCTCCAGAAACCGCAATCGTAGAGGAGAAATCGCAAGCGATGTCGATCCCTGCCACACAACTGCGTCCCGGCATGATCATCAAGCACAATAATGATCTGCATTCGGTTTTCTCGGTCGAGCACCGCACCCCCGGCAACCTGCGCGCGTTCATTCAGGCCAAGCTGCGCAACCTGCGCACCGGGGCAATGTTCGAGCACCGGTTCCGCTCGCCCGATCCCATCGAGAAGATCAACGTCGACGAAGTGGAAATGGAATACCTTTACAGCGACGGCGACAGCTATTACTTCATGGACACATCGAACTTCGAGCAGACGCACCTGACCAAAGACACTCTGGGCGACGCGGTGGATTACCTGATTCCCAATCTGCAGATTAAAGTGGAATTCTTCGACGGCAAGGCGGTCGGCATTGAACTGCCGCAGACAGTGGAACTGACGGTAATAGAGACCGAGCCGGGATTGAAAAGCGCAACCGCTTCCAGCGTCACCAAGCCGGCGAAAACTGAAACAGGCCTCGTAGTGCAGGTACCTCCCTTTATCAACGAAGGGGAGAAGATCAAGGTCGACACGTCGGAAGGCGCGTACTTATCGCGCGCGTAAGTTCACGCGTCCTGGAACGAAGGCGGGGTTCGCCGAAGCAGATTCCTCGCTCAGGATGGCACAGCTTCCTATGACCTCCACGGAAAAGCAGATTCAGGCCCGGCGCTTCCTCGTCCGCGGACGCGTACAAGGAGTGGGCTTTCGCTGGTTTGTGGAACGAGAGGCGCAAATGCTGGGCATCGCCGGGTGGGTGCGCAATAATCACGACGGCAGCGTGGAAGTTCTCGCGCAGGGGACGCGCGATCAACTCTCGGGCCTGCATTCCCGGCTGCGCGAGGGCCCGCGCGCGGCGCGCGTGGATGCCGTGGATATTTCTGATGCCAGCCCCGTCGCTGGTTTGAGTGCATTCCGTATCGAAGGAGCGTGGTAGATGCCAACTTCTTCGGCGCTCGACGCCCGTCAATTAAAAAAACTCATACGCGAGGTTCCGGATTTTCCCAAACCGGGAATTCTTTTTTACGACATCACCACTCTGCTCAAGGACAAGGTCGGCTTCGCCACTCTCATCGACAAATTCTCCGAGTACTATCTTTCGCGGAGCGTCGATCTGGTGCTGGGCATGGAAGCGCGCGGCTTCATTTTTGGACCGGCCCTGGCCTACCGCCTGAATGCGGGTTTCGTGCCGGTGCGGAAACCGGGAAAGCTGCCCGCCGAGACGGTGAAAGAGAGCTACGCCCTGGAATACGGTACGGCAACGCTCGAAGTGCATAGAGACGCGATTCAGAAAGGCCAGCGCGTCCTGATCGTCGACGACTTGCTGGCTACCGGAGGAACGGCCGTGGCTACCGTGAATCTAGCGCTTGCCCTGGGCGGAGAAATCGCAGGTCTTGGCTTCGTCGTGGAACTCGACTTCCTGAAGGGCCGGGAAAAGCTGAAGGGCTATGACGTGATGGCTCTGCTGCACTACGACAAGTAGAGAGCAAGCAGACACTCAATCGCCAACGACTGCTGCTGTCGCCGTTCCGTCAGTTCTTCTTCGACAACTACTTCCAGAGACGCGCCAGGAGCATCCCGACACCGGTCCAAAAACTGGCACCGATGATAACCGTGAGCGTCAGACCAAAGACCGTGCCCCAGTTAATGAGGCCGGTGGCATCGCCTTGATCGAGATCTGACCGGTAGAAGCCTGAGCCAAAATCAACGCATGGGGAGCGCTCAGGCGGCGCGTTTGGGGGAGCCTGTACAACGACCCGAATTCCGGTTCGATGGGTGCCGAAATGGGGGGATAGCTGCGGTGACCCGTAGCTCATTTCACACCTCCGCTAGATTGTTGTGCAAATGATCGGCCAATTGTACAAGAACGCAATTCATTGAGAAAGAACAGTTTTGCGATTGTTGCTGGTTTTTGCACCGAGTCAAAAGTCCCAAGCGGCCCTTCCCGATGCGAAGAATTCCTCAGGTGTTTGTTGACGAATCGCTCGCACCGTCGCAAGAGGAGTGTCGGGGAAATGCCTCGGAGGTAGTGGGCTGGTTCTAGCCCTCGGTGAGATACAGATTCGAATCTCTTGGCAGGTATCCTTTGCGCCGAAACCAGTCTTCCATGGATTCTTTCAGCGCGTCGATCGGCACGCTCGACCCAATCTCCATGTGGCCATCCGAAGTGGGAAGAGTGTCATCAAAGACGCTGGCATTGGTGAAACTGCGCATGGAAAAACTGTCGAGCCACTTGAGTTGGCAGGGAAGTCTCTGGCCGTTTTCTTCGTACTCGACACGAATCTTGCGTGCAAACATTTCATGGTTATTCTAGCCCACGTTGCCTACCGCGGGTTTGACACGAAGGAGTATTGTCCGTAGTCTTCTGGCTCGATTCACCGTTTCAGATTTCGACGCAACTTCGGCCTTCTCGGGAACACCTAAATGGGGCCGGAAAGGGGACTTGAATGATCATCGCTTTGATCTGGTGGATTGTCGCGGGGCTTATCGCAGGCTGGGCCGCAGGAAAAATCATGAAGGGCGGCGGTTATGGACCAGTCATGGATATTCTGCTCGGTATCGTCGGCGGCATTGTCGGAGGAGCGCTGCTGAGCGTTGTGGGGATTCACAGCGAAGGAATGATCGGCTCGATCCTGGTCGCAATCTTCGGCGCAGTTGTACTGATCTGGATCAGTCGCATGATCAAGAAGGCCTAAAGGGCTATCGCTGCGCTTTCGGTCCGGCCGCCTTCACGTCCGGCGGGGCATCAAAGTTCTCGAAATTCCTGGCAAAGCGCGCACACAGCTGCTGTGCTGCCTTGTCATAGGCCGCTTTGTCCTTCCACGCGTTGCGCGGGTTCAAGACGATCGGGGGCACGCCGCGGCAGAACCGGGGAATGGCAAAGCCAAACGCAGGCTCGATTTCAAATTCTTCACGAATCAGTTCTCCTTCGACCGCGGCATCGACCATGGCGCGCGTGTAGGGAATGTCCATGCGCTTGCCGACGCCATAGGGTCCGCCCTGCCATCCCGTGTTGACGAGCCAGCACTGCGCGTTATGTTCGCGCAGGCGGCGGCCGAGCATTTCCGCATACGTTTTCGGGGGTAGAGGCAAGAAGGGCGATCCAAAGCAGGTAGAAAACGTGGCCGCCGGCTCCTTCACGCCGGCCTCGGTCCCGGCTACCTTCGCGGTGTAACCGGACAGAAAGTGATACATGGCCTGCTCCGGCGTGAGGCGAGAAATCGGTGGCAGAACGCCAAAAGCGTCGGCGGTCAGGAAGACAACGTTCTTGGGATGCCCGCCGATGCCAGGAATCACAGCATTGTCAATGAAATCCACCGGGTAGGCGGCGCGCGTATTCTCGGTTTTGCTGTCGTCGTTGTAATCCGCCACGCGCGTGCTCGGATCGAGTGTTACGTTCTCGAGGACGCAACCGAAGCGCAGCGCGTTCCAGATCTGCGGCTCATTCTTCTTCGAAAGCTTGATGCACTTGGCATAGCATCCGCCTTCGAAGTTGAAGATGCCATCGGCGCTCCACCCATGCTCGTCATCTCCGATGAGGTCGCGCGATGGATCGGCGGAGAGCGTGGTCTTGCCGGTTCCCGAGAGTCCGAAGAACAGCGCGGTCACGCCGTTGTGTCCCACATTGGCAGAGCAGTGCATGGGGAAGACGTTGCGCGGGGGCAACAGGAAATTCATCACGCTGAAGATGGACTTCTTCATTTCACCCGCGTAGGAAGTCCCGCCAATCAGCACCGTGCGGCGCGTGAAATTCAGCAGGATGAAGACCTCGGAGTTCACCCCGTCGCGGCGCGGGTCGGCTTCGAATTCGGGAGCGGCAACGACGGTGAAGTCGGGCTGATGCGTCTTCAGTTCCTCGGCGGACGGGCGCAAGAAGAGCTGCCGGACAAACAGGTTGTGCCAGGCGTATTCATTGACGATGCGGACGGGCAAGCGATAGGCGGGATCTGCCCCGCAGAACAGATCCTGCACAAAGAGTTCGCGTCCGCGGAGGTGCGCCATGACGCGCTCGTAGAGGGCGTCAAATTTCTCAGGCTCGAAAGCAACGTTGACCGAACCCCAGGCCACGGTGTGCGCAGTCGATTGATCCCTGACGATGAATTTGTCTTTGGGAGAGCGGCCGGTGCGATTGGTGTACCCGACCAGCGCGCCGTTCGCAGCCAGCTTGGCTTCATGGCGGCGAAGGGCATGCTCCACCAGTTCCGCGGGAGAGAGATTGAAGTGCGTCCTGCCCTCGCTCAGCAACTCGGCTACGTCGCTGATGTGCACCGTGGTGGCCATCAAGGTCTCCTTTTACCGCCCCAAAAACAAGGGCGCAAGGCAAAAACGCTCTATTCTCCCCTAAAACCGACAGGTTTGCCAAGGAACGGAATCACGGGACTCAAGGGCCGGGATGCGATCTCTATCTTGTTGGATGACAGGATGTTACGGGAAGGATGTTGCGGCGGCCGAAATTCCTTCGCGAACCGGCGGCGACAGCGATCGCCACCGGGTCCGTCCGTGAGCGCCTAATCGGAGGTTTTGTAGTCGCAGGCTTTGCGGCAAGGCTCGCAGTACATCAGGCCGTCGGCGCACACACGTACGTCGATTACGGCCTGGCACAGGCAGCAGTACTTCTCGCATTGGCAGGCGTCTTCCGGCTGCTCGCACTGGGCACACCGGTATTTGCCGAGACTGGCTCCGGTACTCATGGAGCTAATGTAGCGCCGGATGCGATCGTCAGAAAATGACCTTGGTAATGCGAGTGGCGGCGCGTATGGGGGCGCGGCGAGAGCCGGCGAGACGATAGCGGTTTGCTCCTGCCCTATAATTTTGAGCAATGACTTTTCAACATCTGCTGGATGGCGCGGAGGTTCTTGCTCAGAGCGGGGACCCGAACGTCACGGGTGTGGACTACGACTCGCGCCGGATCAGGCCCGGATTTGCGTTTGTAGCGATGCGGGGTGAGACTTCGGATGGGAATCGGTTTATCGATCAGGCGATTGGCGCCGGCGCGGCCGCAGTCGTGACCGATTCCAGCACCGAAAAGCCGCGAGAGGCCGTGGCCTGGGCCGTTGTGCCCCACGGCCGTCGGGCGTTAGCGCGGCTGAGCGCAAATTTCTACAAACACCCGGGCGAGCGGCTGGCGATCACCGGGATCACAGGCACCAACGGAAAGAGCACAACCGCATTTCTCGTGGAGTCGATTTTCTCGGCGGCGGAAAGGAAGAGTGCGCTGATCGGCACAATTGAATATCACGTGGCCGGGAAGGTTTATCCCGCGGCGCACACGACACCGGAGGCGCTGGAGCTGGATCAGATTCTCAGCGACGCAATCGGCCTGGGCGCCGGAGAGGCGGTGATGGAGGTTTCGTCCCACGCTCTGGCTCAGGAGCGGGTCTATGGCGTCCCGTTCGATGTCGCGGTATTCACCAACCTGACGCGCGATCATCTCGATTATCACAAGACGATGGACGAGTACTTCGGGGCCAAACGGCGGCTCTTCGAAGGCTGCGGCACGGATTCGCCGCGCGCCGCGGTCACGAACCTCGACGATGAGTACGGAGCAAAACTGGCGGCATTCAGCCGCAGACACAGCGCAACAGTTCTGACCTACGGTTGGGAACGGGGAGATTTCCATGCCGAAAAGACAGACATCACTCCGCGCGGGACCCGTTTTGATCTGGTCACACCGGCGGAGAAGATCGCGGTGTTTTCGCCGTTGATCGGGCGTGTAAATGTCTACAATATCCTGGCGGCGGCGGGCGCAGCTTTTGCCCGCGGATGCAATTCGAATTCGGTCGCTCGCGGCGTGGAATCGCTCACCCACGTGCCCGGCCGATTCCAGCGGGTCGACTGCGGCCAGCCATTCACCGTCGTGGTCGATTACGCGCATACCGACGATGCCTTGCGGAATCTGACGGCGCTGGCGCGCGAGTTTGTCTCGCGAGCGGGACAGAAGGCCCGTGTGCTCACGGTATTTGGCTGCGGCGGCGACCGCGATCGGGCCAAGCGTCCATTGATGGGCGAGGCGGCGGGACGGGGCAGCAATTTCGTGGTGCTCACCTCCGACAACCCGCGCAGCGAGGATCCGGCAGCAATCATTAACGACGCGCTGGTAGGACTGCAGAAAACCGGCGTGAAGTATACGATCGAACCGGATCGCCGCAAGGCCATCGCGCTGGCGATTGAGGAGGCGCGGCCGGGAGATATCGTCCTGCTCGCGGGAAAAGGGCATGAGAAGGTACAGGTGACGCGGGAGGGAGCGCATCCGTTTGATGACGTGGAGGTTGCGCAGCAGGCGTTGCGGCGGAGCGGATTCGAGTGCGAGTCGGCGGGAGATCCCGATCGATGAAGCTCCAACTCTCTAGGATCGGGGAATTCATTTCCGCCGAAGGCGACTTCCCGCGCGATGGGACGGCGCGGGGCTACTCGATCGACTCGCGCACCCTCGGCAAGGGAGAACTCTTCTTTGCCGTCAAGGGTGAACGATTCGACGGTCACGACTTCGTCAGCGATGCGCTCGATCGAGGAGCGGTCGCGGCGGTGGTGCGCAAAGATCAATGGCATCGTGATTCCTGGACCACCCAAGTGCTGGTTGTCGAGGACACGCTAGCCGCCCTGCAGACTCTGGCGACCGCGGTTCGCAAGCTTTGGGGAAAGCCGGTGATTGCAGTGACGGGGTCGGCGGGGAAGACGACTACCAAGGAAGCGATTGCTCACGTGCTCGGCGCGAAATTCCGCGTGCTGAAGTCGGAAGGCAACTTCAACAATCATTTCGGCCTGCCGCTGATGCTCCTGAAGCTAGAACCGGAGCACGACGTCGCGGTGATCGAAATGGGGATGTCTCATGCCGGGGAGATTCGGGCGCTGGCCAAAATCGCGTGTCCCGAAGTCGGGGTGGTGACGAATGTGGCTCCGGTCCACCTGGAGTTCTTCGACTCACTGGCGGGAATTGCGCGGGCGAAGTATGAACTGGTGGAGTCGCTTCCGGCAAGCGGAACGACGGTGCTCAACGCCGACGATGAATACGTCTCCCAGTTTGGGCGGGACTTCAAAGGCCGGGTGATCACGTACGGAACTAAGTCGACCGCCGACGTTCGCGCGGAGAAGGTGCAATCCTGCGGAGCGGATGGAGTCGAGTTTGATGTGGTCACGGCGAACAGCCGCGAGCCTGCGCGCCTCTCCCTGGTGGGACAGCACAACGTGCTGAACGCGCTGGCGGCGATTGCCACCGGAATGACGCAAGGACTGAAGCTGGCAGAGACGATTGCTGCCCTGGCCAAGCTGACGCCGGCAGACAAACGCGGACAGGTTCTCCAACTGGGCAACATTACGGTCATCAACGATTGCTACAATTCCAATCCAAAGGCGCTGCAGGCCATGGTCGACGCTCTGGCCACGATGAAAGCCGGGCGTCGCATTGTGGTGGCGGGAGAGATGCTCGAACTGGGGACCGCGGGAGAGCAGATGCACCGCGATGCCGGCCGCCACATCGCAGAGAAGAAGATTGATCGGCTCGTGGGTGTGCGCGGAGCCGCGGAGGCCATGGTGGAGAGCGCGCGCCAGAGCGGAGTGCGGGCCGAATTCGTGGTCACGCCCGAAGAAGCGGGCGAGTGGCTTGCCCGTGAGGCGCAAGACGGAGACGTGGTGCTGCTGAAGGCGTCGCGCGGCGTGAAGCTGGAAAAGGCATTCGAGAAGTGGAAGGCTTTGATTGGTGGGTAACGTTTGTGCTGGTGGTCGCGGGAGTTTGACCACGGATCGCTGGCCACTGATCTTCGGAGGCTGATTGCTCTACTGGCTGTTGTTTCTGAAGCTGCAACACTACGTCCCGCCGTTCCGAATTTTCCGATATGTCACGTTCCGTACGGCGTTTGCCAGCCTGACGGCGCTGTTTACCGCGCTGATCGTCGGGCCACTGGTCATCAGCCGCCTGCGCGATTTTCAGATCGGACAGTACATTCGCGAAGAAGGTCCGAAAGCACATCAGAAAAAGGCCGGAACACCCACCATGGGTGGATTGCTGATCGTAATCGCGATCGTGGTCCCGACATTGTTGTGGGCAGACCTCAGCAACCGCTTCGTGTGGATTGCCGTTTTTTCCACCTGCGCCTACGCGGCGATTGGATTTACCGATGACTATACGAAGGTGACGCACCGCCGCAATCTCGGCTTGACCGCCCGCGCCAAGCTGGGATTGCAGATCGCCACCGGCATCATCGTAGCATCGATGCTGATCGCCATGCAGACCTATGGGATGTATTCGACGCGGCTGATTGTGCCCTTCTTCAAGCAATTTCATCCCGACCTGGTCGTGCAGTCGCTGGAGCATTCCCGGCACTTCTGGTGGGCGGCCTTTCTGCCCTTTATTGCCTTCGTGGCGCTGGTGATCACATTTTCCAGTAATGCGGTGAACCTGACCGACGGCCTCGACGGGCTGGCGATCGGGTGCACGGTGATTGCGGCGGGCGCGCTGGCGGTGCTGACCTATGTGAGCGGCCATGCCACGTTCGCGACCTATCTGGAATTGCAGCGCATGCCGCAGGTGGCGGAGTTGACGATTTTTTGCGGCGCCATGGTCGGATCGGCGATCGGATTCCTGTGGTACAACGCCCATCCCGCCGAAGTGTTCATGGGAGACGTCGGGTCGCTGGCTCTGGGCGGCGCGATCGGCACGGTTGCGGTCATCATCAAGCAAGAACTGCTGCTGCCATTCATCGGTGGAGTGTTCGTGATCGAGGCCTTGTCGGTGATGCTGCAGGTAGGGTCCTACAAGCTGCGCAAGAAGCGGATCTTCAAGATGGCGCCAATTCACCATCACTTCGAACTGCTGGGATGGTCGGAGTCGAAGATCATCGTGCGTTTCTGGATTGCGTCGCTGGTGTTTGCGCTGTTTGCACTGACGACGCTGAAGTTAAGGTAGATAAGACACGGGGGCACCGGGAGATGTTTATTGCGTTTCTGAGTTGCTTCCTAGTGTTGGGAATCGCCTCCGATGTCTGTACGTTTGGATGATGAGGCGAGTTAACGAACAGCTTTCTGCGGACAAGCGGTTGTCTTGGTGGTCTCGAAATTACCGCCAAGTTAACAAATTCTACGCAGAGCGATTCCCGGCGAGTATGCTGCCCACCCTGCAGCGGGGCATCACAGTGCTTGTGTTTGCTTTGTTTGCGATGATGATCTTGACGGGCATTCGCGAACTGTGAGTTCTTGGACTGTTTCTCTATGTCTCTGTGGTGAAACAGGATTTTATGGAACTGAACGGAAAACGCGTGCTGGTGGTTGGCCTGGGCAAGTCAGGCGTAGCCTCGGCGCTGTTTCTGAAGGCGCATGGGGCGAGAGTGACGGTCTCCGACACCAAGAGCGGGGACGAACTGCGCAACGAGATTCCCTTGCTGCTCGATCACGGCATTACCGTGGAGACTGGCGGACACGGGGAGCGCACCTTCCGCGGGCAGGACCTGATTGTCGTTTCTCCCGGTGTTCCGGTGGACGCCCCTGCGTTGGTGCAAGCTCGTTCGCTGGGCGAAGCCATCATCGGCGAGATTGAACTGGCGGCGCAGTTTTTGCCTGGTCCGATCGTCGCGATCACTGGATCGAATGGCAAGACCACCACCACCACGCTTGCCGGCGAGATTATGACCGCGGGTGGATTCTCGACGCTGGTTGGCGGCAACATTGGTACGCCGGCGATTTCGCTGGCGGAACGTACCAAGCCTGAGACCGTGATTGTGCTGGAGGTTTCGAGTTTTCAGCTGGAAACCATTCAGACTTTCCGTCCGAAAGTCGCAGTCGTCTTGAACGTCACCCCGGACCATCTCGACCGGCACCGTACCTTTGAGGTATATGTCAACGCGAAAGCCCGCATCTTTGAAAATCAGCAGGCCAGTGATTTTGCGGTTCTGAATGGGGACGATCCTACGTGCGTGGGGCTGGCCGCTCGCACCCGCGCACAAGTCTTCTGGTTCAGTCGCCAGAAAGAGGTGCAGCGCGGCGCCTGCGTGCTGGACGGCAAAATCGTGTTCCGCGATGGGGACGGACAGAGAGAGATTCTGCAGGTTTCCGAGATTCCGCTCAAGGGCGCGCACAACCTGGAAAACGTCCTGGCTGCGGTGTGTGCCGGCGCGTTGATGGGATGCGCGCCGGAGAAGATTCGCCAGGCGGTGCACGATTTTAAAGCGGTCGAGCATCGGCTGGAGTTCGTCGCGACAATTCGGGGCGTGGACTACTACAACGACTCCAAAGCGACCAACGTGGATGCGACCATCAAGGCGCTGGAATCGTTCCCGGCGAATATCCACCTGATTCTCGGCGGCAAGGACAAAGGCAGCGACTACACCGTGCTCAACGACCTGCTGCGCAAGCGGGTGAAGCGCGTATATACGATCGGAGCGGCGGCGGCGAAGATCGAATCGCAAATCGTTTCCTCGAAGGACGGCGGGCCTGAAGTCGTGCACGCCGAAACACTCGAGAATGCGATCCGCAAGGCCAGCGCAGTCGCCGAACCAGGCGACGTAATCCTGCTGGCTCCCGCCTGCGCCAGCTTCGATCAGTTCAAGAGTTATGAACACCGCGGCAAGGTGTTCAAAGAGGTCGTCAAGGCGCTGGCCGCGTCCAGTTAGTTCCGCCCGTCCGCAAATTTCGCCGGCGATCGCCTCGCCCGAGGGCAGCACCTGCCGGTATCAAGACAAGCAATAACGGGACTCGAACAATCAAGCATCTCAGAGCGTCCTCCGTGGTGAAATGAATGTCCCATGGCGAAGCGGGTGAGTGTCGATCGCTGGCTTTTTACCGTGACCATGCTCCTGGTTTTCGTAGGGCTGGTCATGGTCTTTTCCGCATCGGCGGTGATGGCACGGGAGCGCTTCGGTTCGCCCTACGCCTTCCTGTCGAAGCAGTTGATCTGGGCGGTCGCCGGTCTGGCCGCCATGGTTGTTACCATGCGCGTGGACTATCGCCGGTATAAGAGTCCCGCGCTGGTGTTTTCGTTGATCGGGGTCACCACGCTGTTGCTGATCTCGGTGTTCTTTCTCGACCGGTCGCACAACACGCACCGCTGGATCCATCTCGGAGGCCTTTCCTTCCAGCCCTCCGAACTAGCCAAGCCGGCCCTGATTCTCTTCCTGGCGTACCTGCTCGAAAGCCGCTCCAAAACCATGGATGACGTGCGCAACACCCTGTTGCCGGCGATCGCGCCCGTGCTGGTGTTTCTCGGCCTGATCGTGTTGCAGCCTGACCTCGGCACGGCGATCGCTTGCGCGGGAATCGTGTCGTGTGTTTTCTATGTGGCCGGCGTGCGGATGCGATATTTCGCGTACGCCTTTGGCGCTTCGCTGGTGCCGCTCTATTTCCTGATTTTTCATGTCAGCTGGCGGCGCGACCGCATCCTCGCGTTCCTGAATCCCTATGCCGACCGCCAGCGGGCCGGATTCCACATCATTCAGTCATTGATTGCCGTTGGCACGGGCGGCGTGACCGGCGTGGGCCTGATGGAAGGGAAACAGAAACTGTTCTATCTGCCCGAGCCGCACACGGATTTCATTTTTGCGGTCACGGCGGAAGAACTCGGACTGGTGGGCTGCCTGTTCGTGGTGACTCTGTTTGCCATCTTCCTCTGGCGGGGAATGCGAGCTTCGTGGCGAACCGAGGATTTGTTCGCGCGCTACCTGGCGGTGGGCATCACGTGCATGGTCGGTCTGCAGGCTTTTATCAACATCAGCGTAGTCCTGGGCATGATGCCTACCAAGGGCATTCCGCTGCCGCTGGTGTCGTACGGGGGATCGTCGTTGTTCGTGACGCTGGCCTGCATTGGCGTGCTTCTGAATATTACGAAGCAAGCGGAATAAGCTCCAAATGTCTGTTCGAAGAGCACTTGGTTATACTGGCTCAGACTCATGGAAGTTGGCGTCAGTTTGGCAAAACAGCTTAGCCCTCGAGACGCTTCGCATGTCCCCGGATCCAGTCCAGAATTTTACCGAAGCGAAACTCCTGGTGCGCCAGCGATCCTTCGACGAAGCTGTAGCCTTCATCTGCCTCGACGTCTAAGTAGAAGCCGTTGCGACGCAGAAAAACGTCCGCCGCGGTAAAAGCGATTCGCTTATTGCCGTCCACAAAACCGTGATTCATGCCCAGTGATTCCATCAGGGCCGCCGCTTCCTCCTGTGCTGAGTCGTAATAGCCAGTTTGCGGACGGAATACCGCCGCCTCGCTGGCCCCGGCATCGCGAACACCGTGGAGGCCACCGAAGAGTTCAATCAGGCGGTGCTGCATGCGATAGACTTCGGCCACGGTGAGGTATTCGCGCACTTATTTGGCCAGCCGTTCGAGCAGCTCCCGGTTCCGGGCTACGGACTGCTCGAAAGCATCCATCACTTCGCGGCGCACGAGGTGCTGAGACGGAACAACGTTGTGCAGATAAAAGCGCAACGCCTGCTCCAGCACATAGCGCTTGGTCTGTCCGTTGCGTTCGGCGGTCTGGGTGAGTTCGTCGTAGAGAGCGGAGTCAATCTCAGGCGTGAATTTCTTGGTGGTGCCCATGAGCAGGCTTTTTCCTCAGTCAATTATATTGCTTTATATGGATAAATCAAGATATATCAATATTTATCGTAGCTAACTGAAAAAGGATGGTTTATAGTCACTCCATGCGCGCCATCCTGGCCGGCGGGGGAACGGGCGGTCATGTGATTCCGGCGCTGGCCATCGCCAACGAACTCAAGAAGAGCTACGGGGCGGAGTGCTTATTCATCGGCACGGCGCGGGGGATTGAGAACCGTCTGGTGCCGGCGGCGGGATACCCGCTGCAGCTGGTGCGTGTCGGCGCACTGAAGAACGTCAGCCTGGTGACGCGGCTGAAGACGGCATTCGATTTGCCCAGAGCAGTTTGGGACGCCGGCCGGATGCTGAACCAGTTTGCGCCCGACGTGGTGATTGGCGTCGGGGGATATGCCTCGGGCCCCGCGATGCTGGCCGCCGTGGTGAAACACATCCCGACACTGGCGTTTGAGCCGAACGTCGTGCCCGGATTCGCCAACCGCGTGGTCGCAAAGTTTGTCTCCGGAGCGGCCGTTCACTTCAAGGAGACGGCGAAATATTTTCGACATGCGGAAGTGACGGGCGTGCCGGTGCGGCAGGCATTCTTTGAGATCCCTCCGAAGCACGGCGGGCCGCCGACTGTACTCGTCTTCGGCGGCAGCCAGGGCGCCCACGCCATCAATGAGGCGGTGATCCGCTGCCTGCCGGTGTTGCAGCGCGAAGCGCAGGGAATTCACATCATCCATCAGACCGGCGAGCGTGATTATAATGACGCGCTGGCGGCGTATGAGAGGCTGGTTGCGGCCGCGCCTTCCGCAGCAGCCGGTTTTACCTTCGAGGTGTTCCAGTTCATCGAAGACATGCCATCGGCTTTCGCCCGGGCGGATCTGGTTGCGTGCCGTTCGGGAGCGAGCACGGTTGCGGAGATTGCAGCAGCGGGCAAGCCGGCAGTTTTCGTTCCTTTCCCCCGCGCGGCAGACGATCACCAGCGCGTGAATGCCGAAGCGTTGGCGAAACATGGCGCCGCGGTCGTAGTAGAGGAATCGAGGCTGGAAGGAGTGTGGCTGGCGGAGACGATCGCGGCCCTGTTGCAGGATTCAGCACGGCTGCGGACAATGAGCCACGAGGCGCGGGAACTGGCGCATCCGAATGCCGCCCGGGATATCGCGGCTCTGGCGGTCAGAGTGGCGGGGATAGAGGAGCTTTAGCTATGGATTCACACGGATATTCATGGATCATTCTTTTTCTATGTCGTTCGAACTTTCCAGATTTATCCACGTGATTCGCGTAAATCCGCGGCTCGGAATTTGACTTTATGTTTGCCAAAATACAACGCATTCATTTCGTGGGCATTGGCGGGATCGGCATGAGCGGCATCGCCGAGGTGCTGCTGAATCTCGGCTACAAAGTCTCGGGGTCTGATCTCAAAAGCTCTGCCGTGACCCAGCGGCTGGCTTCGCTGGGCGCAGCGACATTTGAGGGCCATCGCGCCGAGAACATCGCCGGCGCGGAAGTGGTGGTGACCAGCTCCGCAATCGCCAAAGACAATCCCGAAGTCACCGAGGCGCATAGACTGCATATTCCCGTCATTCGGCGCGCGGAGATGCTGGCTGAATTGATGCGGCTGAAATATGGCATCGCCGTTGCCGGAATGCATGGCAAAACCACGACGACTTCGATGGTCGCGGCGGTGCTGGCGTCGGGCGGGCTCGATCCGACGGTCGTGGTGGGCGGGCGCGTCGACGCCATGGGATCGAACGCGCGGCTGGGGAAATCGCAATATCTGGTTGCCGAAGCGGACGAGAGCGACCGCAGCTTTCTGAAATTGACTCCGATCCTTTCGATCGTGACCAACATCGATCGCGAGCACATGGATTGCTATCGCAACATGCGCGACGTGAAAAATACCTTTCTGGAGTTCATGGACCGCGTCCCGTTTTACGGAATGATTGTCGCTTGCAACGATGATCCCTTGCTGCGGCGCTTATTGCCGGAGGTGCAGCGACGCACAGTAACCTATGGGACCAAACGCGGATCGGATTTTCTGATCAGGATGGCGCCGGGCAAGGAGGGTCAAAATCCCCACTTCTCCCAAAACCGCGGAGAAGCGGCACACCCCGATGACTCGCGTCCGCTCAGCCGTTTCCATGTGAGCTACGGCAAACCGGGGGATCGAAAAGAAGATCTCGGCGAGTTCACGCTGCACGTACCCGGCCTGCATAACGTGCTGAACGCGACGGCAGCAATTGCCGTCGGTCTGGGTCTCGATATCGGCGTGGAAGCGATTCGGGCGGCACTCGATCAGTTTCGCGGAGTCGATCGACGATTCCAATTGCGCGGACGCGTGGGCGGTGTCAGCGTCATCGACGATTACGGACATCATCCCACCGAAATAAAAGCGACGCTGGCAGCGGCGCGGCAGTGCGGATACGGCAAAATTCACGTGATCTTTCAGCCGCATCGCTATACTCGGACGCGCGACTTGAGGGAAGAGTTTACCTCTGCCTTCGCTGACGCCGATTCGTTGTTTGTGCTCGACATTTATGCGGCCAGCGAGAAGCCGATCGAGGGAATCACGGGGGAAGTCCTGGCGCGCAGCATCCGCGAAAAAAGCGGAAAGGACGCTCACTATGCGAGTTCGTTTGCCGATGCGGTAAGCGCGGCGACTGCCGCGGCTAAGCCCGGAGATATGATTCTGACTCTCGGCGCCGGCAGCGTCTCGCAGCTGGGGCCCATGATTCTCGAAAAACTGAGGGCACGAGAAGCCGCGCCGGTTGAGCGTTAAAGCGTATCTGTGTCGCGTTTGAGGAGGTCACTCCGTGGTCCGTCTTCGGTGGTCGATTCCGATTCTTTTTGCCCTCGCAATCTTGCCCGCGCAACTTCCAGCCCAGCAAACGTCCGCGGCGAAACTGGCAACATCCGAAGGCGACTACGTCAGCCACGATTTCCACTTCCAATCGGGCGAGACCCTGCCGGAACTCCGCCTGCATTACACGACCTTAGGGAAACCGGAGCGCGATGCTTCGGGTAGGGTCACCAACGCCGTCCTCATCCTTCACGGCACCGGAGGTTCCGGGCACCAGTTTCTGGCGCCGCAGTTCGCTGATGTGTTGTTTGGGCCCGGCCAATTGCTCGATGCGAATCGATATTTCATCATTCTTCCGGACAACATCGGGCATGGAAAGTCGAGCAAGCCGAGCGACGGCATGCGCGCTCATTTTCCGCAATACGATTACAACGATATGGTCGCCGCGCAGCACGAACTTCTGCAGAAAGGCCTGGGCGTGAATCATCTGCGGCTGGTGATGGGCACATCCATGGGTTGCATGCACTCGTGGATGTGGGGCGAGACGTATCCGGATTTCATGGATGCGCTGATGCCCCTGGCCTGCCTGCCCGTGCAAATTGCCGGGCGCAACCGGCTGTGGCGCGAGATGGTGATCCAAGGGATTCGGCAGGATCCGGACTGGAAAAATGGCGACTACGCGACCGAGCCGCGCGCGGCACTGCAGATCTCCGCGGATTTTTTGCTCATTGCTGGCAGCGCGCCGCTGCTGATGCAGAAGAATCTTCCCACGCGTGACGCTGCCGACAAGTTCCTCGACGATTCAATGAAGCGCATTACGGCCATGCTCGACGCCAACGACTTTCTATATGCGGTTAGCGCTTCGCGCAATTATGATCCGTCGCCCCAGCTGGAGACGATCCGGGTCCCGGTGATGTTCGTGAATTCGGCGGATGACTTCATCAACCCGCCGGAACTGGGGATCGCGGAACGGGAGATCAAGCGGGTGCCGCTCGGCAAATTCGTCTTGATTCCGGTTTCCGATCAGACCCACGGGCACGGGACACACACCTGGGCGGCGGTGTGGCAGCAGTATTTGAAGGAACTGCTGGCGGAAAGTGCCAAGTGAAGCCGGAATAGAGTGACGTTGCCGCGGCCCGACCGGGTCTTACGGGGCATTTTCGCCGACCACGGAACCTTTCGACCCCTCCTTCCGTACCTTCTTTTGCTAACCGATTGGGGCTCGCCTCGTCTATGACACAGGTAGGTTAAGCATATGAAAATAAAAGCGTGGGGATGGCTGATCGCCGGGGTGGCGGCTCTGGGGCTCAACGGGTTCTATCAAGACGGTGGCATGTCGTGGGCGCACCGGATCGCCGACCGGATTGAAAGCCGGACGGAAACGATCGTGGCGTTGGCTTCCGGCAAGACAGGCCAGTTCGTCAGTGAGGCAGAGTTGGTGACTTCCCCGGATGAGACCGCTTCCTGCCGGATGGCGACAGCCCTAGCCGAGGCCCAGACCAGAATTGCGCGCAGCGCAACCGGGCTGGCGAGAGTGGAACAGCTCTCGGCGCGGGAGGAAGCGCAGGTTGCCCGAATCGAGGCAAGGCGGGCACAGATCGAAGCGGAAGTGGCTTCTCGCCGGGTGTGCATTCGGGTGCCGTCGGTGTCGGTGCGCCCCGCGGTCTTGACCGAAGTCCAGGTTCCGCAGATCAATATCCCGAAGATTCAGGTTCCGGAAGTCACTGTTCCTGAGATCAGCATTCCGAGAATCAGTGTTCCGGAAATCAGCGTTCCGAAGATCAATATCCCGGCCTGTCCCCGGGTGCGGGTGAATCTTCCGCGGATGCCGAGGATCCAGATGCCGGCGATGCCGGTCGTCCACATCGACGCGTCGGACGCCGGTCCAGTTTAAGGATTCTTCTCACTTTTGCCTCCTGGAAACTCGGGCGCGGCCAACTGCTGCGCCCGTTTTTTTTTACGCTCGTACCCAGTCTTGTCCCTCCTGTGCAAAAACACGGATTTTTGATCTATCTCAATCGGCAAAATGCAGCTATAGTGAAAAGGCTCAGCGATTCCCTGACGACAACTGCCTGAATTGATGGCGCGGAAAAGCAGTCCCACCATCGTGCAGGAGGAGTTGTACCCGCCCGGCGCCGACCGTCACTACGAGGAGCCTCCGCGCGAGGAGCTCGACGACACCCGTCTGGTCGATCTCGACGTAAACGAAGAATCTCCTTTCCTGCGCGGCCAAAAACGGGTTCCAGCGCGGCGCAGTTCTCTCCCGAAAAAAACCGCGAGCCGTCTGCTGTGGGCGTCGGGTGCGGTTGCGATTCTGTTTGTCGCGGTGGTTGCCGCCGCCGGCATCTATCACTACGGCCAGGATTCCTGGCGCTTCCGCATCAATTCCAGCGACAACATCGAGGTCACGGGGATGCAGAACGTGACCAAAGCGCAAATCATGGAAGTGATGGGCGCCGATATCGGCCGGAATATCTTTTTCATTCCTCTGGCGCAGCAGCAGGCCCAGCTCGAGCAGATTCCGTGGGTAGAATCAGCCAGCGTGATGCGCTTTGTGCCCAACCGGCTCAAAGTCGAAATCCAAGAGCGCACCCCGGTCGCCTTTGCCCGGGTTGGGTCGCGGATTTATCTCATCGATGCCGGCGGCACGTTGATGGAGCTGCCGCGCAATCACCGCTATTCCTTTCCCGTCATCCTGGGCATGAATGCCGGGGAGCCGCTGTCGACGCGGGCTCCGCGAATGAAGGCGTACAACCAACTGGTCGACGAGATTGATTCAACCGGCGCCCATTACTCGCAAGACCTCAGTGAGGTCGATATCTCCGATCTCGATAATCTGAAAGTCCGCGTTAACGATCCGGCCGGAGACGTGCTGGTGGAACTGGGCTCATCCGACTATCTCAAGCGCTACCAGATTTTTGTGGGCCACGTGAGGGAGTGGCGGCAGCAGTTCCAGAAACTGGAGTCGGTGAACCTGCGCTACGACAACCAGGTCATCGTCAATCCGGACATGGAAGGACGGGCAAGACAGGCGGCTCTTACGGCGGCTTCGGCCAAGGCGGCAGCGGCCGCTGGCGTGAAGCCGGCGGCGCTCATCACACGAACGCGCGCGCTCGACCGTCCCGTTCCAAAACCGGTGTTTGAGTTAGCGCCGAGCACGCTGAATCCGAAAGCGGCCGCAGCCAGGAAATCAGCGGCGAAGACGAAAACCAGGAAGAATCGGGCGAAACCGGCGCACACCATTGCCGCCCGGACGGTAACAAAAGCGACCGCGCCGCACAAGTTGATTGCGCATGCAGGGCCGCCGCAGGCAGCCGTCAGGAATCCGTCGTCGTCGCAACCCGCGACCGGCGCAAAACCCAGCCCGGCGATCACGCGCCAGCCGGCGAATACAAGTTTGAATTAAGTGGTTTCAGGATTCATAAAAGCATGGGGAACCAGCAAGGCAGCTTTCTAACGGCGATTGATGTAGGCAGCGCCAAGACTTGCGCGCTGATGGCCGAGGTCACCGAGAACGGCCTGCGCTACCGCGGGCACGGCGTCGCGGAATCGCGGGGTTCGCGGAAGGGCGTCATCGTTGAGCTCGACAAAGCGGTAGCGGCGATTCAAAAGGCGGTGGAGGCTGCCGAAGATATCGCCGGCGCGCCCGTCGAGCATGCCATCGTCGGAATCGGGGGGGCGCATGTCCGCGGCATCAACAGCCACGGCGGGATCAGCCTGGGCAGTCGTCCGCGCGAGATTGGCCGCGACGAGATCAAACAGGCGGTGGAGCGGGCGCGGACCATTCCGCTGCTCGCGGATCGAGAAATCCTCCATCTTCTGCCGCAGGAATTCATTCTCGACGATCAGTCGGGAGTGCATGATCCGCTGGGCATGATGGCGTCGCGGCTGGAGGTGCGCGTGCACATGGTGACGGCCGCTACCAGTGCCACGCAGAATGTCATCACCGCGGTAAATAAGGCCGGAGTTCACGTCGACGATACGGTGTTTGAACCGCTGGCGGCGGCCGACTCCGTGTTGCGCGCGGACGAGAGGGAACTGGGCGTATGCCTCGCCGATGTGGGCGCTGGATCCACCGACCTGATCGTGTTCCAGCAGGGCGCGGTTGCCTACTCCGGGGTGATTCCGGTCGGAGGAGATCATTTCACCAGCGATCTGTCAGTGGGGTTGTGCACGCCGCTGGCGGAATCGGAAAAGATCAAAAAGGTTTATGGGAACGCCATCGTCACGCTCATTCCCGAGGGGAACGAAGTCGAAGTGCCGTCGGTGGGCGACCGGCCCTCGCGCTTGCTTCCGCAGCGCCTCGTCGCCGAGATCCTCGAACCGCGGGCGCGCGAACTCTTCGAAATGATGCGCGACATGCTGCGGCAGGCCGGCATGTATGAAATCTGCATCGCCGGTGTCGTCCTGACCGGAGGAGCATCGCGCCTTCCGGGAATCTTCGACGTGGCGGAATCTGTGCTGCGGCGTTCGGTGCGCCTGTCATGGCCTGCTCCGCTGGCCAAGATGCCGGCGACGCTGTCGGAGCCGGAATTCGCCACTGTGCTGGGCATGGTGAACTACGGCCAGCGAGCGCGCGTGGCGCGCGGACTACAAGAGAGTCGATGGGGAACGCGATTGAAAGCAATGTTGGTGGGAGCCTAGAACCGTTCGACGTGATTTACCAGCAAGAAGAAAGTAGGGTTGAGAACCCGGACGTACCCAGGGGATGATTTTATGAGCAACGATTCCAGCATTCGCATCAGCTTCAACGAAGAACCGCGCAACGACGCCAAGATCAAAGTGATTGGAGTCGGCGGCGGCGGCGGGAACGCAGTCAATCGCATGATTGACGCCGGTCTGGAGGGCATCGAATTCATTGTTGCCAACACCGACCTGCAGGCGTTGCGCATGTCGCATGCGCCGGTTAAGTTGCAGCTGGGCGTGAAGCTCACCAATGGTCTGGGAGCGGGAGCCAATCCCGAGGTTGGCCGCAAGGCCGCCCTGGAAGACTCCGACAAGATCATTGAAGCGCTCGAAGGCGCCGACATGGTGTTCGTCACGACCGGTCTTGGCGGCGGCACCGGAACCGGAGCAGCGCCCATCATCGCCTCGCTTGCCAGCGAGATGGGAGCGCTGACAGTCGCCGTCGTGACGAAGCCATTTTCCTTCGAGGGCAAACGCCGCATGCAGCAGGCCGAGCGCGGTATCTCCGAGTTGATGGATTCGGTCGATACCACCATCGTTATCCCCAACGAAAAACTGCTGGCGGTCGCCGAGGATGCAGGATTCTTCGAGTCGTTCCGCATCGCCGACGACATCCTGCGCCAGGGCGTGCAGGGGATTTCCGACATCATCACGATTCCGGGCATCATCAACCGGGACTTCGCGGATGTGAAGACCATTATGTCGGGCATGGGATATGCCGTGATGGGGACAGCTTCGGCCGCCGGGGCGAAGCGCACGGTGGAGGCGGCACAGCGCGCTATCGCCTCGCCTTTACTGGAAGCGGGAGCGATCGACGGCGCCCGCGGCATCCTCATCAATATCACCGGCTCTTCCTCGCTGAAGCTCGCGGAAGTGCAACAGGCCTGCTCGATTATCCAGAGCGCCGCGCACGAAGATGCCAACATCATTTTCGGCGCAGTCATGGACGAGAAAATGAAAGACGCGGTGAAGATCACGGTCATCGCCACCGGGTTTCGCGATGTTCCGGTGGCCCGCCACCGAACGCATGAGACGCACACGTCCTTTGCCGCAGCCCACGATGAGGCGATGGATTTTCCCGATGCGCTCGGGCCACGCGATCCAACGCCCGAACCGCCGGAACACATCATGTCGACGCCTGCAATCGAGCAGGAGCGGCCTTTCGCGGATGAGGCTTCTCCGGCAATTCTGGCTCAGCCGTCGGACGGGACCGCGGTTGACGTGATGACGCTGGATTCGATGCGGGGGGCCATGGTTGCCAATTTTGACCAGGATGATCTCGATGTTCCTGCTTTTTTGCGCAAGCGCAACGACGTGATGTGAAGAAGTGAGCGGCAGATTTTCGAGCTTGCTCGAACGGAAAACGAGAATAGGAAAAGCTTTTCACTCGGGACGTGCTGCAGGAGTAACTAGGTAATGGGTTACCGAAGGAGTTAGGACTGAGGTAATGTGTGTGGATGTCCTTATTTCAGAATGGGTTAAAGAAAAAATAATGGTTTCTTTCGGGCAAATTTTACCGTTGCCAGAAATGGGCTAAGTCTCGTACTATCGCGGAGTTGGGGCTTGGTAGGGTAAGTTACCATTGGCTGGCACGGTGCGTGCATCAAACTGCAGTTAAGACTCCGGGGAGTAGATCAGGAAGATGTACAAGGGATTGAGCCTTTTTCGTCGCTTTTGCAGTTTTCTTTTGTGCCTGCCTCTGGTGGGTGTGAGTTGGGCCGCGCACATCGCTACGCACACGCCGACCAAGACCAAAACGCAAAGGATCAGTGAGAGCCAGCGCACCCGGCGCCGTCTGCACCGGCTGGCGCGCAGCCGCGCCACGGTGAGGCGGGTTTCGGTTACCGGCCACCGTCGGCATCGCTATTACGAACGCTTCACCATGAGTTCGTTTGCGGACGATGTAGCTGCGGGCGACATCACGGCCGGAGAAGATCCGGTGGTTCGCCGGGCGGCGATCGATGCCCTGGGCAACATGAACGGGACCGTGGTCGCGATTGAGCCCACCAGCGGACGCGTACTGGCCATGGTGAACCAGAGGCTGGCACTTTCCAGTGGGGCGCAACCGTGCTCGACCATCAAGCTCTCGGTCGCACTGGCTGCCCTGAGCGAGGGAATGATCTCAAAAGACACCGAGGTCGGGCTGGGCGGCCGCGCCCGCATGAATCTCACGACGGCTCTGGCTCATTCCAACAATGCCTATTTCGAGGCTCTGGGACGCAGGCTTGGTTTCGAAAAAGTCGCCTACTATGCGCACGAATTCGGGCTCGGCGAACTCGCCGGCTACAACATTCCGGGAGAGCAACTAGGCAGCTACCCCGACGAAGTGATTCCGGCGAAGCTGGGCGGCGTGGGCAAAATGTGCTCCTTTGGCGAGGGAATTTCGATGACGCCGCTGCAACTCGGCGCTTTGGTGGCTGCCATCGCAAATGGGGGAACGCTTTATTACCTGCAGCATCCGACCACTCCCGACGAAGTCGCGAATTTTCAGCCGCGGGTGAAGCGGCAGCTGAACATTGCGCCGCTTATTCCTGACCTCTCCGATGGTATGGCTGGGGCGGTCGAGTACGGCACGGCGCGCAGCCTGCGATTGAACTTCAATGAAGAGGAGATTCTGGGCAAAACCGGAACCTGTTCGCATGACGGAACCCGCTTCGGCTGGTTTGCGTCCTATGCCAACACCAGCATTGGACGGGTGGTAATCGTCGTCTTCCTGGAAGGCGGACGTCCGACCTTCGGTCCGAAGGCAGCCGAGATTGCCGGCCGCATGTATCGCGATATGTACGATCACAACTTCTTCGTCGCCGGTCCAGCGCTGTTTTCCGAGCCCGGCACGCCCGTGCAGTAATTCGTCATCTATCCGCGATTCGCACATCTGCTCCGCTGAGGAGCAGATTTTTTGCCCTTCCGATCGATGTCTTCCGATCCATATCAACTTTCGTTCCCGAGTCTGAGCCTCCATCAGGGGCACGACTATTAGACATTCATAACCAGAACGAAAGTCCTGTTTTGCCGATATGTGAAAGAGGGCTTTGTGTTTCCCGAGCTCCGGATGGGTGCAATGGGAGAGATTACGTCGCAGCCGATTCTGCTGGTCGGATCCTATGACTACCGTCTGCTGGGGCTGTCGTTTGTTCTGTCAGTATGCACGTGTTACGCGGGATTGGAACTCAACGAGAGAATCCTTGCGACTCGCGAGCGACGACGTTGGTGGCTTGCATGCAGTGCTGGGGCGATCGGCATCGGGCTCTGGGCGTCGCAGCAGGTGGGCATACAAGCCTTCAGTCTTGCGATTCCCGTGCGTTATCACTACCCGACCCAGTTGGTCGCGCTCCTGCTGGCGATGGCCACGGTTTTCTTGGGATTGTCCGTCGCCAGCCGGGATCGAATCGCGCTGGCTGAGGCCATTGGGTTCAGCGTTCCCGTTGGAATCGGAATGGCGGCGGTTTCTTTTCTTGAAGTTGCCTCGCGCCGTATGGCGGCGAGCGTAGAACACCACTGGGCGCTGGTAGCGATCTCCGGGGTGTTGGCGATCGTCATCTTCTGGTCAGTCATTGTTGTTTTTGCTGCCAAAATCCCTGACAGGAAGCATCCGGGATTCTCGGGAAAGATCACCGGCTCTGTGCTCCTGGGCGCGGGGCTTACCGTATTGCCTTATCTGACCATGGAGAGCGTGAGGCTGCGGGAGTCGGACCTTCTGCCGGATGTTCTTCATACTGTCGCGCGGTCCTCGGTAGAGATCCTGTCCATCACCGCTGCGGCATTTCTCACGCTCGCTGGGGCGGTCGTCTTTTCGGCGCTGGAACGCCTGCTTCAGTCGCAGGAAGCCGCGGTTGAGAGGGCGCATGAGAATGAAACGTTCTTCCACCGGCTCGCCGAAGCGATCCCGGGCATTGTGTGGACGGCTCGAGGCGATGGGGTGATCGATTTTGCCAGCGAACAGTGGTATCGCTATACCGGACAAACCCCGCAGCCCGACAAACGAGCGGAGTGGAAGAAGGCGGTTCATCCCGACGATGTTTCCGTGTGCATGGCGAAGTGGGAACAGTGCATTCGAACCGGTGAACTTTATGAGATGGAATATCGTTTAAGGTCCGCGGCAGACGACACCTATCGCTGGTTTCTCACCCGAGCCACCCCGGTCCGCGACGAACAGCAAGGAATCGTGAAATGGGTGGGATCGCTCACGGATATCGAGGATCAGAAGCATCATCAGCAGGTTCTGGAGCAGCAAGTCCGCGAGCGCACGGAGGAGTTGGCCGACGCCAACACCCGCCTGCACGAGGAGATGTGGGAAAAGGATCTGGCCCGCCGCCGCCTGGACGAGCAGAACGAGCAGATGATGCGCGAGTTGACGGAGCGTTCGCAGCGCGCGACGCTGCTCGCCAAGATGGGTGAATTACTGCAAAGCTGCGTCACCAAGGAAGAAGTGTTTCAGGCGGCGCTGGGTTTCGCTCCTAAAATTTTTCCCACCAGCCGCGGAGCGATGGCGCTGCTCAATCCTTCCCGCAGCCTTGCCGAGGTCGCCGGCTCCTGGCAGGAGTGCGAGATCCCGGCCACGGTTTTCGAACCCAGTTCGTGCTGGGCCCTGCGCACGTCGCACCCTCACCTGGTCGTCGCCGGGGATAAGACCGCCCGCTGCACTCATGCGGACGGCGTGAAGGGTACATATCTTTGCATCCCCATCATGGCGCAGGGAGAGGCTTTGGGAATTCTGCATTTTCAGGCGACAGAACACTCGCCATCGCTGGCGGATGCCGAACTTTCCTTCCGCACGACCTTTGCCGGGCAAGTCGGGTTGTCGCTGGCGAACATCCGGCTGCGCGAAGCGTTGCGAACTCAGTCCATTCGCGATCCATTGACCGGCCTGTACAACCGCCGGCATCTTGGCGAGATGCTGGAGCGCGAGACGCGCCGGGCCAGTCGCGCCGGGCACGGCCTCGGCATCATGATGCTCGATCTCGATCACTTCAAGAAATTCAACGACACGTATGGCCACGAAGCCGGCGACACCGTGTTGCGCGAAGCCGCATCGCTGCTGGCCAAGAGCGTCCGCGCCGAGGATATTGTCTGCCGTTTCGGGGGCGAGGAGTTTGTCATCATTCTTCCGATGGCCGATATCAAAGCGTCTCAGGCCCGCGCCGAGCGTATCCGCGCCAAAGTCCGCGAATTGAGCATCGTGCATCAGGGGCAATCGCTGGGAACAGTGACCGTTTCGGTGGGCGTGGCGGCGCTTCCCGACCATGGCACGTCCTCCAAGGATCTTCTGGAAGCCGCCGACGCGGCTCTCTATCGGGCAAAAAGGGAAGGCAGAGATCGAGTCGTGGTGTCGGAAGCTGTGATCCCGCCCGAGCGGGCTGACGCTGCGGCACAGGCGGGAAGCGGCTGAGCTTGACTTCGCAATCGCAAAAACAAACGCCCAGCCGTCACGCTGGGCGTTTTCATTCCAATATTCCTGAGTTCTTATGCGCGGCCTTTGCTCTCGTCGCTGGCGATGATGCCGTCTTTAATGTGAATCACACGGTGCGCGTACTCCGCGATATCGCCTTCGTGCGTCACCAGGATGATCGTGTTTCCTTCCGACTGAAGCCGATCAAACAATGCCATGATTTCAATACCCGTTTGTGAATCCAGATTGCCGGTGGGCTCGTCAGCCAGAATGATCGACGGCTTGTTTACCAGAGCGCGGGCAATGGCCACGCGCTGCCGTTGGCCGCCGGAGAGTTCGTTGGGCTTGTGATGCATACGAGATTCCATGCCCACGGCGGTCAACGACGCTTTCGCTCGTTCCAGACGTTCCTCGGTGGGAATGCCGGCGTAGATCAATGGCAACTCGACATTGTGCAGGGCTGTCGCCCGAGCCAGCAGATTGAAGGTCTGAAACACGAAGCCAATTTCCTTGTTGCGGATCCTCGCCAGTTCGTCATCATCCAGTTCGCTGACCAGCTGGGCGTTGAGCCAGTATTTTCCCTGGGACGGCGTATCCAGACAACCGATCAGATTCATCAGCGTCGACTTGCCGGACCCCGACGGTCCCATGATGGCGACGTATTCGTTGCGCTGGATGCGAAGATTGACACCGCGCAGGGCATGAACCTGCTGCTCCGAACCCATGTCGTAGGTTTTCCATAGGTCCTCGGCGGCGATCATGCAAGATTCAGGCGGTGCCTGTGCTTCCGTCGTGGGTATGCTGATGACTTCGGCGGTTGCCATGTTCTTCTCCTGGTCCGGTGCCACTGACCTCTCCGATCTAACTGGTTTCAGTATGCTTGACTGCGGGCTCCGTTTTCCGAGACCTCAACCGGCTTCCCTCTTGGACGCGCCAAACCGGCGAAGGTTATGACGACTCGTCCTCTTTCTTGGGGACGCTGTTGTCGATCTTCACGCTGCTCCCCGGTCGCAAAGTGCGCAACACTTTGTAGCTCCCGGTAATCACCTCGTCTCCCTGCTTCAATCCGTCAAGAACCTCCACGTCGGTCGTACCTGTGATGCCGGTATTCACCGGAACAAAAAACGCCTTTCGATTGCGGATGACGAAAACACCTTGGATGCTGTCGTCCTTTTTCTTGGATGCGGCATCCTGCGTGGATGGTTCCGCGGCGTGTACCGAACCGGGAGGATTGTTTTGCTGGTCGATCTGCTGCTTGGTACGCATCGTCAGCGCCTGAATCGGAACGCCCAGCGCGTTGCTTCGCGTCGCAGTCGTGATCTTCGCCGTGGTGGAGAGCCCTGGACGCAGGTCCTTGGGCGCATCCGTCAAGTTCACGACCACCTTGAAATCTTTGGCTTCTTCATTCGCGGTGGTTTGCTGCGAGGTCGAGACCCCGCTGGAGCGAACGATCGCGTTGTCTCCGATTTCCGAAACCGTGCCGTGAAAGGTCTTGTTCGGGATCGCATCGATGGTCACATCGGCAGGCTGTCCGAGGCGCACATTCACGATGTCGGTTTCATCGACCATGACTTCGGCGGTGATGACCGACATGTCGGCGATCGTCATCAGCGTGCTGCCGGGAGCGTTCTGAATCCCCATCACCACAGTCTCGCCTTCGCGCACCGGCAGATTCGTAACCACTCCGTCGAAGGGAGCGTTGTAGCTGGTTTTCTGCAAGACGTCGGTCACCCGCGTCAGATTGGCTCGTGCCTGAACCACATGCTTGTTCGCCGAGTCGACCTGGGCCTGGGCCTGAGCCACGCGCGCCTGAGCCTGCGCCAGCCCGGCTTCCGCAGTAGCCCATGCGTCCTTGCGACTGTCAAAGTCCGACTTCGAGATCAGCCCGTCTTTAAAGAGATTTTGGGCGCGATCCCAATCGAGCTTGTTGCGGTCATAGTCCGCCTGGGCGCGGAGCAAATCAGCCTGCGATGTCTTCAGCGCCGCGTCCGAGGCAAGGGCATCGGTTTGCGCCGCCTGCAAGGAGGCCTGGTTGGCGTTTACGTCGGCCGAAGATTGTACATTCTCCAGTTGCGCCACCAGTTGACCTCTCTTCACGCGATCGCCCTCTTTGACGTAAAGATGGGTGATCTTGCCGAAGGCATTCGCCCCAAGATTCACATAGGTCTTGGGTTTAATCTCTCCCGAAGCGCTGACAACCGTCGCCAGGTCCTCCCGCACCACTTTCCCGGTCTGTACCGTCGCCACATTCTTGCTGCTTTGGTGAACGGTAAAGCCGATGATGATTGCGACCAGAACAACCGCTCCGGCCCCGATTGCAATTTTTTTCCACGCTTTCATGATTTCCGTCACGATCCGGCCTTAGTCCTCAGGAAGGCCAAGTCCTGCCTTGAGCGGTACTTGCACCGCAGGCCCCTTTTCGCTTTTGGCGAAGGTGACGGGTACACTCACTGGTACGGCTTGGCCGCCCGGAAAGTTCCCGATCAGGAAATATTTAGGAGTGCCGAGACCACTGTCGCTGGATGACTACCGCCCCGGAACCCCCCATTATAGCTTGGGAACCTGAAAAACGAGCCACAGAATCGCATCCTGCGCAGGCAACTCGCTGAGAACGCCAACCTTCTAATAAAAGCGGATCGAGCACGTTTAATTCATTCTCCGGGCACGACTTAACCTTGCTTTCACACAATTAAGGGCCTAAAATAGGCAGACGAACAGTGTCAGGCAGGAGTCCCTCTCATGTTCCGGGTCGGTTCGTACCAAACGTTTGTCCGAATTCTTCTGATAGTTGCAGCGCTCGTCTGCGCGACCGCCTTCGCGCAGGACCAACCCGCCACCAAAGATCAGTCCGAGCAGAAGCCTGCGGATTCGGCGGCAGCGGCGTCTGATAAAGCCGCCGGTACCCAGCCGGGGCAGGCCAGTCAGTCGGTTGACCCCTTGAAGCGTCCTCCCGACGCCAAGCAAAGGAAAAAGAACGAGCGCGCTCTCAAACAGGAACTGAGCAAGCCCTACAAGAAGTGGCTTGACGAGGATGTCGTTTACATCATCACTCCGGAAGAACGAGCGGCGTTCAAGCAACTGTCGAACGATGAAGAGCGGGACAACTTCATCGAAGCTTTCTGGCAGCGCCGCGATCCAACACCCGACACCGAAGAGAACGAATACAAGGAAGAGCATTACGCCCGCATCGCCTACGCCAACGAGCATTTCGCGGCGGGCGTACCGGGATGGAAGACCGATCGCGGCCGCATCTACATCATGTACGGTAAGCCGGACGAGATTGACTCTCATCCTTCCGGTGGAACGTACGAGCGCCCGATCGAAGAAGGTGGCGGAGAGACGTCGACCTTCCCGTTTGAAGACTGGCGCTATCGCTATATCGAAGGAATCGGGCAGGAGGTCATCATCGAGTTCGTTGACACTTGCATGTGCGGCGAGTATCACATGACCCTGGACCGTTCTGAAAAAGACGCCCTCCTGATGACGCCGAACGCCGGCCTGACACTCTGGGAGCAGATGGGATTGTCGAGCAAAGCAGACCGCTTCAACGGCAACGGGCTTGAGCGGCTCGGCCTCGGTCCCGACAGCAGCAGCGAAGCCTCGAAGGAATTCGATCGCCTCGAGCAGTTCGCAAAGCTGAATGCCCCGCCTCCAGTGAAGTTCAAAGATCTGGAGGAAGAGGTCAACACCAAGGTCATCCTCAACCCGATGCCGTTCGACGTGCACGTGGACTTTGTCAAAGTCACCAGCGACACCGCGCTGGTTCCGATCACGATCCAGATGAGGAATCGGGACATCACCTTTGTGGATAAGGACGGCGTGGAGCGCGGGACGGTGAACATCCTGGGCCGCCTGACCACGTTGACGGGAAAGATCGTTCAGACCTTCGAAGATACGGTGCAGGCCGACGTTCCCAGCGAACTGCTGCCGCGCACCACCGAGAACGCTCAGGTGTACTACAAAGCCTTGCCGCTGCGCCCGGGCCGCTACAAACTGTATGTCGCAGTGAAGGATGTCAACGGCGACCGTAAGGGCATCTGGAGCCGGAGCATTATCGTACCCGACTACTCCGACGACAAGCTGGCAACTTCCAGTCTGATTGTCGCCGACGAGATGGAGCCGGTACCCACCAAGGCCATCGGCACCGGCAACTTTGTGATCGGAGCCATGAAAGTCCGGCCACGGGTCGCGCCCGCGGACGGCAAGCCGGCCCTGTTCCACCGCGACAAAGATGCGAAGCTTAATTTCTGGATGCAGGTCTACAATCTCGGTGTAGACGACAAAACCCACAAGCCTTCCGCCACTTTCGAGTACGACATCGTGAACGTGGCGACAAACCAACCGATCGTCAAGAAAGTCGAGTCGACCGAAACGATGGGCAACGTTGGCGAGCAGGTCACGCTGGAGAAGTCGATTGCATCGGCGAACCTGCAACCCGGAATTTACAAGATTCAGATCAAAATCAACGACAACATTTCGAAGCAGAGCGTTGATCCATCGGCGGTGTTTGCAGTAGAGTAACTCCCTGCGATTCCCCCGGGGGGTGGGGCGGTGTGAGACTGCGCAAACTCGGAATATGGGCGATCCTCCTCAGTGTGTCGCTGCCTGCGTGGGCGGGCGACCGGTCGGGAGTGATCTCGGGTTATGTGCGAGATGCGACCGGCGTGCCCCAGATGGGCGCGGTGGTTGAGATCCTTGGTGCGGCCAATCGCACTCTCACCGTCTTTACGGATGGCGCCGGCTACTACACAGCGTCAGGTCTCTTGCCCGGTCTCTATTCCCTCCGAGTCACGGCTCCTTCTTTTCTTCCGGCGCTGCGCGAAAAGATCGGACTGCGCCCCGGAGGCAGCCTGAGCGTCAACGTCACGCTCAGCACGCTGTTCAACATGATGCAGTTGGGACCGGTACGCCCGCTTCCGGACGATGACGATTGGAAGTGGACGCTGCGTTCGGTGGCCAACCGGCCGATTCTGCGCGTGTTCGATGATCCGACGCTGACCGCCTCGGCAGAGCAAAAAGATCACTCCCTGCGCGGCTCTTTGTCTTTCCTCGCGGGGTCGGCAGCAGGGGGTTATGGCACCGGCTCTGACATGAGTACAGGTTTCCAGCTGGAGCGGTCGGTATTTGCGGACGGCACACTCGCGTTTAGCGGCAATGTCGGATACGGAACCGGCTTGCCGGCAGCGGTGTTGCATGCCGGCTATTCTCACCGGATGGCCAACGGCTCCGAGCCTACCATGGGCCTGACCGTACGGCGCTTTGCCGCCACGGATCCGAACTTGCACAACGCTGCCCTGCAGGCGCTGGCGCTTTCCGGCGCGGATGATGTTGCCATCGACGATGTCGTCGAGTTGAAGTTCGGCAGCGAACTGCAGACCATCCAGTTCCTGGGACACCTGAATGCGTTTCGTCCCTACGGTTCTGCGGATGTCCATCTTTCGCCGAATACGGTTGTCGAATACGCCTACACCACCTCGCGCCCCGACATGCGGGCGGAAAAGGGCTTCGATTCGTCGCCGGCGGATCTGAGTGAGTCGAATCCTCGGGTGAGCGTGATGGGATTCGCCGCGAAAGTGGAGAGCGCGCATCATCAGGAAATCAGCCTCTCGCATCGCATGGGCAAGAACAGTATGCAGGTCGCAATGTTCTCCGACCGCGTGAGCAATCCGGCGCTTACGGGGACTGGCGAGGTGACCGCCGCGGGAGGATTCTTGCTGCCGGACATGGCCTCGGGAACCTTCAGCTACGCTGGAACCGACCTCGACACGGACGGAGTCCGCATCGTTCTGCAGCGCAAGTTTTCCGATGATCTGACGGCCACTCTGGATTACGCCTTCGGCGGAGTGCTTGATCTTCAGCAGCCGGACATCGCTTTGAAGGATGCGCAATCTTCGATCGACACGCAGCGGCGCCATGCGGTTGCGGCCAAGTTCAGCGGAACGCTCTCGCGCACTCACACACGCTGGATTGCCTCCTATCGCTGGGTGAGCGGCCCCGCCCTTACGCCAGTCGATCTTTTCAACGACTCTCCCGGACAAAGCGATCCGTTCCTGAACATCTTTATCCGGCAGCCGATTCCGACGATGGGATTTCTTCCCAGCCATCTGGAGGCGCTGATCGATGTGCGCAACCTGCTGGCCCAGGGATATGTCCCGGTGCTGGGCCAGGATGGGCAGACAGTCTACCTGGTTCAGTCAGCCCGCTCGATCCGCGGTGGGCTGGCCTTTACCTTCTAGAGCGCCACTCCTATTCGCAAAATCTATAGGCTTGATCGATAACTACTTGGTTGACTCTGGCGAACAGGTTTCGCTAATGTTCAAGCTCGGGGTTCGGGGCCTATCCATTTCGCAGCAGACAGATTGCCAGCTTCCCAAGCCACGATGATGGCAATCGAGTCTGGCCCTCGATCTGCGTTGCAACCCCCTCAATCAATTTAAGGAGAAGACATGAGAGTGCGCATCGCGCTGGGATTCGTTCTTTTGTTTGTCGTTGGGGCGTCCGCCCAGACGTTTCGTGGCACCATCCTGGGGACGGTCACCGATGCCACAGGTGCGGTCGTGGCGGGAGCGAAGGTGAACGTGAAGAACACCGCCACGGGATTACAACGCTCTACAGAAACCAGCGCCGATGGCAGTTACTCCGTGCCGGAGCTGCCTATCGGCACCTACAGCGTGACCGTCACTCAGGCCGGCTTCCATACCTTCCTGGCAACCGGGGTAAGGGTCGACGTGGCCAGCGAGAGGCGGGTGGACGCCGTTCTCAAACCCGGCGAAGTCTCAACCCAGGTCGAAGTCGCGGGAGAATTGCTGCCACAGGTGGAAACCACTTCGGCGGAACTGGGCGGAACGCTGACCTCTGAGACGATCGAGACCTTGCCGGTTAACGGTCGCGACTACCAGAAGCTCATTTATCTCAATCCCGGCATTGCCGGTTCGCCGGATCAGATCTCCGACTCGCCCGGATCTTACGGAACGTTTTCGATGAATGGCTCGCGCGGGCGCTCCAACAATTTCCTCCTCGATGGCACCGATATGAACGACGGATACCGCAACGATCCGGCCATTAACGAAGCCGGCGTCTTCGGCGATCCTGCCACCATCCTGCCCATCGATGCGGTTGCAGAGTTGCGAGTGCTTTCCAATTACGAAGCCGAATACGGCCGCAACAGCGGCGCTGTCATCAATATCGTGACCAAGAGCGGCACCGATCGTTGGCACGGATCGGCGATCGAGTACTACCGAAGCGGAAAGGTGGGAGCTCGGAACTACTTTAATTTCGCGCCCGACCCCAAGAGTCCATTCAACAACGATCAATTCGGGGGATCGCTCGGCGGCCCGATCGTGAAAGATAAGACATTCTTCTACGCCGATTATGAAGGGCAGCGCGAGAACGGGGGACAGGCGGGTACGACCTGTGTGCCGGATCCTCAACAGATCGCTGCCGATCAGACCGCGCTGGGCGCGACCAACCCCGTCATCGCTGCGCTGCTGGCGCGCAATCCCTGGCCGACCCCGAACATCGCTAGTGCGGCACCGCAACCTGGGCAGACGCTGGGGCCGGGCACGGATTTCGATACCGGATGCCCGAACGGAGACAATCTCTCGACCTCGACCAGTTTCTTTAACCGCGTGGATAGCCTGATCACCAAGATCGATCACAACTTCAACACCAACAACATGCTGACCGGCCGCTATTATTTCGGCGACAGCAACCAGAGTTTCCCCTTCGCCCAGTTGTCGGGCGGCCTGCTTCCCGGCTTCAACACCGTGACTCCGACGCGGGTGCAACTGGTCGCGCTTTCCTGGGTGAGAGTGATGAATGCCAGCCAGGTGAATGAAGCCCGGCTGGGATGGAACCGTTTCGCGGAGGGATTCTTCCCCCAGGACCAGAGCTTCAATCCGAATTCGATCGGGCTCGACACCGGCGTCGGGGCGTATGACGGTGGCCTGCCCGCGACCGGCGTTGCCGGCTTCTCTCAGATTGGCGCCACCAGTTCGATTCCGCGCAACCGCGTCGACTCGAACTGGCATTTTGTCGACAACTATTCCTGGAAGTCCGGCAAGCACGACGTAAAGTTCGGATATGAATTCCGCCGGACCACGATCATGCAGGTCATCGATCACAACTTCCGCGGAACTCTGGGTTTCGACAATTTGTCCGACTTCCTGAGCGGAATATCCGATGGCGGTGCGCAGGTCAGTGGCGATTCCAGGCGGCACACCTTCCAGAACAGCCATGCCTTCTTCCTGCAGGATGAATATCGCGCGACCCCGCGGCTTACTCTGCACTATGGCCTGCGCTGGGATTATTTCGGAGTGACGGGCGAGAATAGCGGTCTCTTCTATACGTTCGATCCGGCGAATGGCGGAGACAACGTTCCGACCAGCCAGCTTTATGGGAAGGACCTCAACAATTTTGCTCCCCGCCTGGCTTTCGATTATGACCTCACCGGCAAAGGACAAACCGTGGTTCGCGGCGGCTGGGGATTGTTCTACGACGCCTTCTCCCAGGACATGTTTCTTGGCCACCTGCCGTGGAACTGCGTCTTCTGTCCCGGTCCGGCCTATCCGGGTCTCGGGCCGCAGGCCCTCCAGACCGGTACGGTCGACACCGATCCTGTAACCGGGCTGGCCGTAACTCCGCTCGCCGCGGGGGCGCCGGTGTATACCAATCCTGGACCAGAGGGCGACTTCTTTGCGGTTGATCCTCACATGCGCACGCCTTATGTGCAGAACTTCAACCTCAATGTGCAGCAGCAGGTGGGAAGTCGAACCGTGGTTCAGATTGGATATGTCGGGGCGAAAGGAACGAAGCTGTTCCAGTTCCTCGATATCAACCAGCCCAGCCAGGCGCAGATTACCGCGGCCGACCTGGCTTGCGTTCCCGATATTCTGGCGGGAGATTATTGTCCTGCAGGCTATGGAGTACCGCGGACCTTCGCGCCAAACTTCTTCTACCTGAACCAGGAACGGTCATCAGCGAACTCGATCTACAATGCTCTGCAAGCCAGCATACGCACCAGCGGATGGCATGGGTTGTCGTCGCAGGCGAACTTTGTGTGGTCCCACTCCATCGATACCGCGAGCGACCTTGAGGATTTCGAGCCGAACGAAGCTCAGCCGCAGAACAGCACGAACCCTGCGGGAGATCGCGGGAACTCCAGTTTTGACATCCGGCGACGTTTCACCTGGAACTTCGTCTACCAGTTTCCCAAGCGCAAAGGCCAGTTCGCCAAACTTACCGATGGCTGGGGGATTGATGGAATCCTGAATCTGCAGGATGGCCAGCCCTGGCATTTGAATTACGAGTTTGAGGGGGATTACTCAGGAGCAGGCGAGGGTTTTGATCGGCCCGATGTCGTGGGTCCGATCCACTACTCGAGCAATCCGGCGCAGTACCTGGACCTGTCGGCTTTCGCCGCGCCGTGCACGTGGGGCAATCCGCTCAACGACGGCACCTCGGATGAGACTAATTGCGTTCCGGGCACGCGGCACTTCGGCAACCTGGGACGCAACTCGCTGAGGGGTCCCAGCTTCAAGGAGTTTAACTTCTCTCTCTTCAAAGACACTTTCCTGTCGGAGCGGGTGAATCTGCAATTGCGCGCCGAGTTCTTCAATCTGCTCAATCACCCGAACTTCTCCAACCCGTTGCTTCCGAATTTCATCGGCGACATCGGCGCACCGAACCCCGCCACGGGAGGCTACGTCTTCAGCGGGGTGCCAAGCTACTACTCGCTCACAGCGACGGGAGACGTGGGTATCGGCAATCCGTTCCTTGGAGGGGGTGGGCCGCGGGGGATCCAGTTCGCGGCTATCCTCAAGTTCTAGTTGGGGTTGGGAGCAGGGCCTCGGCCGCCGCGGGGCCCTGACTGTCCTTCCGGACAATGTCTTTGGTCACCTCGTCCGTGACCTTTCTCCGATGTAGCCTCTCTTCTAGTACTCCCTCCCCGCAAAACTGTCTCCGGAGAACGCCATGCGTCGCTTCGCCTTCACAAAGTTCTGCACTCTCGCTCTGGTTTTCGGTGTAGCCGCGCCGTTGTATGCGCATCACCTGAAGAAAGGTGAATCGACCTACCTCCCGGTCACGACTTCTTCCGCCAAGGCTCGCGCGCTTTACGAGAAAGGAATGCTGGACTACGAGAATCTCTATCTGGAGCGCTGCAACGACGATTGGCGAGCCGCCGTGCAGGAGGATCCGAACCTTGCGGTGGCCTGGGCCTGGATTGCCTTCAATAGCACCAATCCGCAGGAAGTCAGCGACGCAAGGGCCAAGGCCAAGGAACTAGCCCCGAAGGCGACGCCCGGCGAACAGCTGATGATTTCCTGGATCGCGAAAGTGCAAGAAGGCAATTTCCTGGGCGGCATCGAGGCGATGAACGACATGCTGGAGATGTACCCGCACGACAAGCACCTGTTTTACCTCGTCGGCAACTGGATGATGGGAGAGAGCGGAGCAGACCAGGCTCAGCGCATGATGGAAAAGGCCTTGGCGATTGACAAGAATTTCCCGCCTGCCCTCAATGATCTCGCTTACTCTTATGCCCGCAACCGCCAATTCGCCAAGGCGTTTACCGCCATGGATCGGTATGTTGCGCTGCTGCCCAAAGAGCCCAATCCCCAGGATTCGTACGGCGAACTGAAGCGCATGGCCGGAGAATTTGACAGCTCGCTTGAGCACTACCGCGCAGCCCTCAAGATTGATCCCGATTTTGTGACCTCGCAAGCCGGTCTCGGTGACACCTATGCGCTCATGGGTAACCAGGAGCAGGCGCGCATCGAGTATGACAAGGCGATCCGCTTCGCTCACAATGAGGCCGACCGATTGACCTACAGTATGCAGAAGGCAATGACCTTTGTGCGCGACGGCAACTACGCCGAAGCCGACAAGGAATTCCTCGAGATCGCAGAAACCTCTCACGCGAAGGCGCAGGGCTTGCAGGAGGCCGAAGCCTACCGCCATTTCGCCGAATACCAGGCGGATGACGGAGCGGCGCTCAAGCATCTGAAGCTGGCCGAGGAGGCGCTGTATCACCAGTCGACGATTGCCCCCTCGGATCGCGATGAAGAGCTGTCCCGGATCCTTCGCATTCGCGTCGTGCGCGCCTCCCATAGCGGTAATTCAGGTCTCGCTGAGCAGACGATGCACCAGCTGGAAGAGATGGCCAACGCCAGCCGCAATCGGGTGATCCAGAGTTCGTATCATGGAGCGGCTGGCACGCTTCTGATGGATCAGAAAAAGTATGAAGATGCGATTGCTGATCTAGAAGAAGATCAGGACAACCCGTTTACGATGGAACTCCTTGTCCAGGCGTATTACCAGACGATGCAGGTCGACAAGCTCCACGAAATCGAGGCCAGGCTCCGGGGCACGAACGTTCCTACGATGGAACAGGCGTTGGTGGTGCCTGCGGTTCGCGCTCAGCGTCCCATGCTCTGATCGCTCACGTTTTCCCGCGAATCCACAAGCCGATCGCCTCCGTGCCGCCGGATTCCCAATCCGGGTTCCCTTCCGCGAGATGCCCCGATTTTCCAGCCCGAACTTGACTCCTGGTGTACAGTAGGTGGTCACTCTTGACGATGAACGCAGACTCCGAGCGCCGCTCTGGAACCAGAATCGCGACCAGCGTGGCTACGCGTGTCCGTACCGCCGAAGGTGCAGACCACACTGCGCAAACGCGTGATGTCAGCGCCAGCGGCGTGTTTCTCTATACAAAGTCTCGGCTACAAACGGGCGCCGAGGTGGAGCTGGTGCTGATCCTTCCTCCCGAACTCACATCGGGAGAGAAATGCTGGGTGTGCTGTCAGGCCACGGTCGTGCGGGTCGAGGAGAAAGGGTCAGACTTCGGTGTGGCAGCCCAGATTCGGCGCATGGACATCCTGCCGGAGGTGGCGGTTTAGCCCCTGATTAGTCCGCGCCAGTCCCTGAAGTAGCCAGCCCGGTTCGGGACAAAACCCGCTCCCAAAATTCCCAAAAATATCAGGCCGATGTAGCGGCTGGGAGAAGGCCGCCGCTAAGTCCCTGAAATTCTGTGAAAAAGTGCTTCCCATTGCATCGTCCGTGGTGCAATAATGGCGGCCCTAGAATTGCTCTGGTAAATTCAGATTCTTAAATCTCAGTTCGGGTGGGCCCAGGTATGATCGACAAGCTCGCGGCCGGCGTAGTCCAGGTAGAGACGCCGATCGGGCCGCGCTACGTAATCCCCTCTCTACTCCAGCGCATGTATCTGCTCTGGATGTTCCGCAACTTTCCCATTCTCCCGCATGCAGTGCTGTCGCGGCGGCAACAGCGCCTGATCGACCGGCTGTGCACCGACCAGCGATTTGCCTCCATGATCTACACCGACACGATGGACGAGGCGCCCGTGATCGGGATCATCGAGCATCGTCCACCTGTGGGTGCTGGTTCGTTGCCCCCCAAGCGACCAGCTGCGAGCGATACGCCACAGGGTCTCGCCGCGGAGATTCGTCAGCGCTCATAGGATCGCCCGCGATGCCCGACGCCGCATGCGGCGGCGAAGCCGCATCCGTCGTTTCCTCCCTGTTTCCTGGGCGTTCTTCTCACGTCCAACAGTCTGTGAGGGCTATTCTTGCTCTGTCCGATAACGGACATCCGATTCCGTCGCTGGACAAGATTGCCGCCAAGCCGCGAACCTCGATCAGGCCTTAATCCAATTATTTCAGCTGTATAGCGTTAGTGCGCTGGTTGGCCGAGCGGTTGCATAATTCTGAGGCGATGGACATCGCACGGCCTGAGTTCAAGCAGCAGAAACGACGCCGGCAGATCATCTGGTCGGCAGTCGCCATCGTCATTCTCGCGGCACTTACTATCGGCGTTACCCGACTCAAACCCGCTGCGCCAGAGGTCGAGCGCAGCACAGTCTGGACGGACACGGTCCGGCGCGGCTCGATGCTCCGCCAAGTGCGGGGATTGGGCTCGCTGATTCCGAGTCAGGAATTCATCCGTCAAATACCGGCAGAGACGGAGGCGACCGTGGTTCGGATTCGCATGCTGCCGGGTTCGCAGGTGAATGCCGATACGGTTTTGCTCGAGATGAGCAATCCACAGGTGGAGCAGGCCGCGGTCGACGCCGAGCTACAGTTGAAGGCGGCGCAAGCCGAATATCAAAGCCTGCGCGTCACCCTTCAAAGTGATTTCATGAATCAGAAGGCTGATGCGGCCACAGTGAGCGCGGACTACAGTCAGGCGAAGCTCCAGGCGGACACCGATAAAGCTCTCTACGATCTCGGCGTCATTTCCGGACTGGCGTATAAGGGCTCCAAGAGCAAGGCGGATGAACTCACGACCCGGAACAACATTGAAGGAGAGCGGCTCGAGATCGGCCAGAAGGCGATTGAGTCTCAACTCGCCGAGCAGCAAGCCAAGGTAGAACAGATTCGGGCTCTGGCGGAGCTGAAGCAGAAGCAACTGGATGCGCTGAGAGTGCGGGCCGGCATCGATGGTGTCCTCGTGGATCTACCTTTGCAAGTGGGCCAGCACGTACTTCCCGGGACGATGCTGGCGAAAGTCGTGCAACCCAATCATCTGATCGCAGAGCTGAAGATTCCCGAGACGCAAGCGCGGGATGTTCAGATCGGTCAGCCATCAATGATTGACACACACAATGGGACTGTAGGTGGCACGGTGATGCGGGTCGATCCTGCCGTGCAGAATGGAACCGTAACCGTAGATGTCAAACTGACGGGAGAGTTACCGAAAGGCGCACGACCGGATCTGAGCGTGGATGGAACCATCGACCTGGAGCGCCTGGACAACATTCTTTATGTCGGCCGTCCCGCCTTCGGGCAGGAAGACAGCACGATCAGTTTGTTCAAACTTGACCCAGACGGCAAAGGCGCCGTTCGCGTTCCTGTGAAAGTGGGACGAGCCTCGGTGAATTCGATCCAGATTCTCGGGGGCTTGCAGGAAGGCGACACGGTCATTCTTTCCGACATGTCACGGAACGACAACACCGACCGGATTCGACTCGATTAAACGCAGACGAGGACAAAACTCCATGGCAGAAGCAGGGGCATCGCTCATTCAGATTGAAGACCTCACTAAGATTTTCTACACCGACGAGATCGAAACGCATGCTCTCTCTGGAGTGCATTTGACGGTGCGCAAGGGAGAGTACGTGGCGATGTCAGGACCGTCGGGATGCGGCAAGTCTACGCTGCTGTCGATCATCGGTCTGCTCGACACGCCCACCGGCGGGAAATACATGTTGAATGGGCAGCCGGTCGAGAATCTGGATTTCGCGACGCGTTCGCGCATTCGCAACCAGGAAATCGGCTTCATTTTTCAGAGTTTCAATCTGATTGGCGACTTGACGGTCTACGAAAATGTCGAACTGCCGCTGACCTATCGCCAGCGCATGCCATCCGTAGAGCGCAAAAAGCGCGTGATGGAATCGCTGGAACGCGTCGGTATGGCCCATCGCGTGCGCCACTATCCTTCCCAGCTCTCCGGCGGTCAGCAACAGCGCGTCGCAGTGGCGCGTGCCCTGGGAGGCAAGCCTTCGATCCTTCTGGCCGACGAACCCACCGGCAACCTCGACTCCCGCAACGGCGAAGCGGTGATGGAGCTTCTGGCCGACCTTCACCGCGAGGGCGCAACGATCTGCATGGTGACCCACGATCCGCGCTTCGCCAAGCACGCGCAACGCGAAGTGCATCTATTTGATGGCAAAGTCGTGGCCGAAGAAGAGCTCAAGAAACTTCTGGCGGACGTGGGCGCGTGAGCACGCTGCTTCAAGACCTGCGTTTCGCCTTGCGCCAATTGCGCAAGAGTCCGGGGTTCACCATGGTCGCGGTGGCGACCTTGGCTCTGGGCATTGGCGTGAACACGGTGATCTTCAGCGTGGTGAATGGCGTGCTGCTGCGGCCTTTGCCCTTTCCTCAACCAGATCAGCTGGTCACCCTGCACGAGAACAAGCCGAATTTCAAAGGCGGGTCCGTCTCTTATCCAAATTTCCGGGACTGGCAGAAGGATAATCACACATTCTCTTTGATGGCGATCTCGCGCAGTTATGCCTTCAGCCTGACGGGCATCGGCCAGGCGGAGCAGCTCAACGGGGAGTTTGTTTCGTCGGACTTTTTTCCGATCCTGGGAGTGAATGCGGTGGTGGGCCGCACGTTTGCGCAAGGCGAGGACGAGGTGGGTGCGAATCCGGTTGCGCTCATCAGTGCCGGATTATGGCGCCGCAAGTTCAGCTCTGCCCCAGAGATCGCCGGCAAGACCATCACCCTTGATGCCAGGGAGTACACCGTGGTCGGCGTGATTCCGGCGAATTTTCACCTGCTGATCCCGGGGTATCGCGACGCCGATGTTTTCGTGCCGATTGGTCAATGGAGCAATCCTCTGTTGCAGCAGCGCGGCGCGGGTTTGGGAATTCACGGGATCGGCCGCCTCAAGCCGGGAGTGACGGTTGAGCAGGCGCGTGCGGATATGGAGTCGGTCTCGCGGAATCTCACTGCCGCATTTCCGAATGCCGACAAGGGAATCACGGCTGACGTGGTTCCGCTCAAGCAAACAATGATTGGGCATGTCCGGCCATTCCTCAGCGTTCTGATGACGGCGGTCGGGTTTGTGCTGCTGATCGCCTGCGCCAACGTGGGCAACCTGTTGCTGGTTCGCTCCACCGCACGCAGGCGCGAGTTTGCCGTTCGTGCTGCGCTAGGAGCCTCCCGCTCGCGAGTTGTCCGGCAACTGCTCACCGAAAGTGTCTTGCTGTCTCTTGCCGGGGGTGCCCTGGGCCTGTTGCTGGCGGCGTGGGGTATTCGTGCCGTACTCCAGACGCTACCTACGACGCTGCCTCGGGCGGAGCAGGTCGGCCTCGATCTGCGGGTGCTGTTCTTTACCGCGGGTGTGTCGCTGATTGCGGGAATTCTCTTTGGCCTGACGCCAGCGTGGAAAACCTCGCAACCGGATTTGCAGGAAAGACTCAAGGAAGGGGGCCGCGGAGCCGGCGGGCCCCGCCACTACACACTAGGCGTTTTTGTAACGGCGGAGATGGCGTTGGCGGTCGTGCTGCTCATCGGGGCCGGACTCACCATCCGTAGCCTGATGCGCCTTTGGAGCCTTGATCCAGGCCTGGATCCCCATAACGTGATGACGTTTGGGTTGTCGCTGCCGCCTTCGATGGTGAACGCGAAACCGGAGGCCATCCGCGCCGCTTTTTATGAGTTCGATGCAAAGGTCGCGGCGATTCCAGGAGTGCGCGGAGTTTCCCAAGTGTGGGGAGCGCTGCCGTTCGATTCTGATGATGAGCAATTGTTCTGGCTCGACGGCCAGCCGAAACCGGCGAATGAAAACGACATGGACTGGGCAATTGACTACATCGTCGAGCCCGACTACCTGCGGATCATGGGCATCCCGCTGCAGCACGGCCGATTCTTCACTGCGCAAGATAACGAGCACTCACCGCTCGTGGTGGTCGTGGATGACGTCTTCGCCGGCAAGTATTTTCCTCATCAGGATGCGGTGGGCAAACGGATTCACCTCAATCAGAATCCCCGGTTGGCAGAAATTGTCGGGGTCGTGAGCCACGTGCGGCAGTGGGGGATGGATGCTGACGATCGCCAGTCGCTGCGCTCTGAGCTCTACATTCCGTGCATGCAGATGCCCGATGATTTCGTAGCCATGGCGCCTTCAGGCTCGGGCGTGGTGGTGCGTTCGAATCAGGCGTCCGCCGGGCTCGCAGACGCTGTGCGGCGAGTCAGTGGTGAGATGAGTAACCAACAAGTCATTTTCGGGATGCAGACGATGGACTCGCTGATTGCCCGATCCCTGGCATCGCGGCAGTTCCTCATGATCCTGCTCGTCGTGTTCGCGTCGCTTGCCCTTGTGCTCGCCAGCGTGGGTATCTATGGAGTGATTTCCTACGCAGTCGCGCAGAGAGTGCACGAGATCGGCTTGCGGATGGCGCTCGGGGCGCGTCGCTTCGACATTCTGTCTTTGATCCTGAGCCGCGGTGGGAAGCTCGCCTTGACCGGTATCGTGCTGGGGATGGCAGCTGCGGCCGGTCTGACGAGGCTGATGTCGAGTCTTCTCTATGGGGTCAGTACTCTCGATCCCATCACCTTTGCGGGGATGGCGATTCTGCTAATGGCGATTGCGCTGGCCGCCTGCTTCCTTCCAGCCCGGCGCGCGACGAAGGTCGATCCTGCGGTTGCATTGCGCTGCGAGTGAGACGCATGGAAACAACTCTGCAAAACGTTCGTTACGCCTTGCGCCAGTTGCGCAAGTATCCGGCATTTACAACGATTGCGGTACTGACCCTTGCCGTCGGCATCGGGGCGAACGCCGCGATCTTCTCCCTGGTGGATCAGGTTCTGATCCGGAGGTTGCCCGTCGTCGAGCCCGGCCAGCTGGTGATGCTGAAATACACCGGCTCGAACACGGGTCACGCGAGTTCTTATGGAGGCGATCCGGGCGAGTATTTCTCCTATCCGATGTATCGCGATCTCCGCGACCACAACACGGCCTTTGCCGGAATGCTGGCCATGTTTCCGGCGCAGGTCGGCGTGCAGTGGCGGAATGTTCCCAGCCTGGCGAACTCGGAGCTGGTCAGCGGGAATTACTTCTCTCTTCTGGGAGTGAAGCCGGCCCTGGGCAGGCTCTTAGTTCCCGAGGACAGCGCTGCCCGCGGTGCATCACCGCTGGTCGTTCTCAGTTACCGCTACTGGACGCAGCACTTCGGCTCCGATCCGTCTGTCGTCGGTCAGGGTCTGCTCATCAACGGCAATCCTTTCACCATCATCGGCGTAGTGCAGCCCGGATTCAACAGCGTGATCGCCGGTACGCTTCCCGACTTCTTTGTCCCCATCACGATGAAGGCGCAGATGACACCGGAGTGGGACGAACTGGAAGATCGGCGATCGATCTGGCTGAACATCGTGGGGCGGCTGACACCAGGGGTGAGTGTCGAGCAAGCCCAAGCGGAGATCACCCCGCTCTGGAAGTCGCTGCGCGCGCTCGAACTGGAGAGCATTCCGGCGCGAACCCAGCGCTTTCGCGATCAGTTCGTGGAAAAAAGCTATATCACCCTGCTGGACGGATCCCGGGGATTCTCTCCTCTTCGAGATCTGATGCGGACGCCGCTGCTGATCCTCCTGGGCATGGTCGCACTTCTCACTCTGATGGCCACCGCCAACGTCGGTAGTCTTTTGTTGGTGCGCGCGGCTGGCCGCGCGCGGGAAATGTCGGTGCGCTACTCTCTGGGCGCTACCCGCAGCCGGGTAGTCGCGCAGCTGCTCATCGAAGGTCTCGCTCTTGGACTCGCCGGCGGAGTCTGCGGACTCGTGCTTTCGCCGTTGCTGGCGAAGGCATTGATCGACTTCGTGAATCCGACCGCAACCACCGCCGGGATGACCTCTTTGTCATCTACTCCCGACCTGCGAATCGTGCTGTTTTGTCTCGCGGTGTCGGTAGCGGCGAGCGTTGTATTCAGTCTGGCTCCGATTCTGCAGTTTTTTCGTCCGCAGGTTGTTGAGGCTCTCAAACAGCAGACGGGCACAGGCGCGGTCAGTCACGCGCGATTTCGTCAGTTCACGGTGGGCGTGCAGATTTCCCTCAGCTTACTTCTGCTGGTCGGGGCGGCCTTGTTTACCCGGACCCTGAGCAATCTGAAATCAGTGGATGTCGGTTTTGTGACCGATCACGTGCTGAGCTTTCAACTCGACCCGCATCTTGCCGGCTACCAGCCTGCTGCCGTGTCCGGCATGTACAGACGGCTCATCGAGGTGCTGAGCTCGCAGCCCGGAGTGCAGTCCGTGGGCATGACCGATGATCCGGTGCTCGCTAACTCCAACGATACATCCTCAATCGAGGTTCCCGGCTATCAGGCTCAGGAGGGGGAACACATGAGTTTTGAATGGGAGCACGTCACGCCCGGGTATTTCGCGGCGCTCGAACTCCCGTTCATTGCAGGGCGAGAGTTTACGGATGCTGATACGCCGAATACGGTCAAGGTTGCCGTGGTGAATGAGAGCTTTGTACGCAAGTTCTTCCACACCCCCGATCAGGCGCTCGGACGCACCTTCAAGGTGGGGAAATCGACCACGCTGCAGATCGTCGGCGTAGTCAAAGACGCCAAACACTCGAACCTGCACGAACAGCCAGTGCCGATCTACTACTCGCCTATTTTTCAGGACGCCGAGCCAAATGCAGTCGCCGTGTACATTCGCACGCGGCAGGCTCCGGAAGACGCGGCCGGCGCAGTGCGCAGCGCGGTTGCGGGCATCGATTCAAAGCTCGTCGTTGATTCATTGCAGTCGATGAATTCCCAAATCGATGCAACCCTCACCTCCGAGCGCATGCTTTCCTTCCTGGCCAGCAGTTTCGGGGTGGTGGCCATCTTTATCGCAGCGATCGGTCTTTACGGAGTGCTCGCCTATTCCATCGCGCAACGCACCCGCGAAATCGGAATCCGCATGGCTCTGGGCGCGACCCGCTCCTCCGTCATCAACCTGGTTCTGCGCGAGGTCTTCGTGATCACGGGTTTAAGCGTAGCGATCGCGATGCCCGTGTCTATCGCACTGGGCAATCTGATTAAGAGCCAGTTGTTCGGCATCTCCCAACACGACCCGGCGACTCTGGCGCTGGTCACACTGGCAATCGCCATCGTTGCTGTGCTGGCGGCCAGCGTGCCGGCGCAACGGGCGATCCGGGTTCAACCGGTCACCGCTCTGCGGTATGAGTAAGGAATCAAGAGCATGATGGGACTGTTTCAGGATCTTCGCTTCGGCCTGCGCCAGCTACGCAAGAGCATCGGTTTCACGGCGGTTGCCGCGTTCACGCTTGCGCTCGGCATCGGCGCGAACGCGGCCATTTTCAGCCTGGTAAATTGCATTCTGCTTCGGCCGCTTCCTTATCCTCATCCGGAAGAGTTGGTCAGCATTACAGGGACCTATCCCAAGGGCGCGTTTGCGGCCATGCGGCGGCAGATTCATACCATGGATGTCGCTGCCTACGCCGAAGGGCATGAATTCAATCTGACTCACGCCGGGGATCCTGTGCGCCTCACCGGTACAGTGGTTTCCGCTGAACTGTTTTCCGTCCTCGGTGCGCGTGCCGAGGTGGGGCGAACGTTTTCAGTCGGCGAAGATGCGCCCGAACAGGATAGCTATGTCATCCTAAGCCACGATCTCTGGGAGCAGCGGTTCAGAAGTGATCCGGCGATCGTCGGCAGGGCAATCGATCTCGAAGGTGTGAGTCGGCAGGTCGTCGGCGTGATGCCCGCGGATTTCCGCTTCCCATCTCCCAAAACGCAATTATGGGTCCCGTTGCACAACGAGCCGCAAAATCTTTCCACCTACTGGGCGGGGGATTTCATGCCTGTGATTGGCAGACTTCGGTCCGGGACAACAATGGCGCAGGCGACAGCCGAAATTCGTTTATTTCAATCTCGCGTGTTTGCCTTGTTCCCGTGGACGATGCCGGCCGCCTGGAACGCTGATGTGGCCGTCGTCGACCTGCGCAATGGCGTGGTCGGTGATATCCGAACCCGGCTGTTCCTGCTGCTCGATGCAGTCGCGTTGGTTTTGCTCATTGCCTGCGCCAATGTTGCCAACCTTACGTTGTCGCGTGGCGCAAGCCGTCAAAAGGAAATGGGCATCCGTACCGCGCTGGGCGCCGCGCCGGGACGCCTTGCCCAGCAGTTGCTGACGGAAAGCGTCTTGCTGGCAGCGGTGGGCGCGGTCCTGGGATTCGGGCTCGCGGCCATCGGACTCAACGCACTCAAAGCCGCCTTGCCCGCTGACACGCCACGCCTGCTCGACGTGCATCTGGACTGGCGGGTCCTTCTGTTCACCGGCGCACTGGCTGTTGTTACCGGATTGATCTTCGGTCTTGCGCCCGCCCTTCAGTCGTCACGGCTGGCGCTGTCGGATTCCCTCAATGCTGCCGGGCGCGGCGCCGCCGTTTCCGTTTCGCGCCGGCTGCGCGGCTCGCTGGCGGTTGCCGAGGTAGGGCTTTCGGTGATGCTGGTGATCGCGGCCGGTCTCTTGATCCGGAGCTTCTGGGCGCTGTCGCACGTTAACACCGGGTTTCGACCCGACCAGATCCTGACGGCCCGGATCACTCCTGACGAATCCTTCTGCGACGATGGGCAGCGCTGCCTCACGTTCTACCGGGATTTAGTCGATCGGATTCAATCTTCAGCTGGAATCCGCGGCGCGGCGCTCATCAATACCTTGCCGCTTGGCGGACGCGTGGCCAAGCGTTCCTTTGACCTCGAGGGATTTACCAACCCCGCGCTCTCCGAAACACAGCCCTTGTTTTGGCTCGACGTCATAACGCCCGGGTACTTCCGGGTGATGGGCATTCCCCTGGTTTCAGGGAGGTGGTTCAACCAGGCAGACGAGTCCGGTGGACCTCCGGTCGTCATTGTCTCGGCGACCACGGCCAAGAAGTTCTGGCCCGGCGGAGATGCAGTAGGGAAGCACGTCCGATTCGTCGGTGAAACGGATTGGCGCACCATAGTTGGAATCGTCTCGGATGTGCGCGCCTACGATCTTGAAAACAGCGTCCCCAATTTTATGAAGGGGACGGCGTACGTTCCTTACGCTCCTGCGGCGACCCTCGAAGATGGCCGTCTGCCGGCGGAAATGACAATCGCGGTGCGCGCGACCTCCGACAATCCGGAAGCAGCGCGCCTTCTGCGCAGCGCTCTCGCCGCTTCGAGTCCGAATATTCCGGTTAGCGAAGTAAGAACGATGCGGGCGGTGGTTTCCGATGCGGAATCCGCTTCCGCTTCGACGACTTTTCTCTTCGCAACCTTTGCCGGGGTCGCGCTCATTCTGGGCATTGTCGGCATCTACGGTGTTCTTTCTTTTCTGGTGTCGAGACGGAGACGGGAAATGGGTGTCCGCATGGCTCTTGGCGCTCAACGCAGAGACGTTTTGTGGCTGGTCCTGAAGGAAGGCGCCAAATTCTCGCTGAGCGGGATCGCGCTCGGCCTGCTGGGGGCGTTTTTTGTTGCCCGGCTGCTGGCTACGCAACTGTATGGCGTGGGTCCGATGGACATCGCTACTTATGCCAGCGTCGCGCTTCTCGTCGCGCTGGTGACGATGGCGGCTTGCTACGTTCCGGCTCGCCGGGCCACGCAAGTGGATCCAATGGTTGCATTGCGGAACGATTAGGGGCTGACATGAAGGCGATCATTCAGGATTTTCGTTACGGGCTGCGGCAATTGCGGAAGAGCCCCGGCTTTGCGGCGGTTGCGATCATCACCCTGGCCCTCGGGGTCGGCGCCAACACCGCCGTGTTCAGTGTGATTGATGCGGTCATGCTCCGCCCTCTGCCGTATTCCCAACCCGAGCGCCTGGTCGAAGCGCAGTCGAACAGCCGGCGCGATCCGACACCGCATGCGATTTCGTATCCGGATTTTTTCGACTGGCGCTCGCGAAATCATACGTTGGAGCGCCTGGTCTCTTATCACGACACTGAACTTACCCTGACAGGACTTGACCGGCCGATTCAGGTCGATGGCGAAGTCGTTTCCTGGGACCTCCTGCCGGCACTCGGAATCGATCCTGAACTTGGCCGCGGATTTACCCGGGACGAGGAAAAAGTTGGCACTCGCGTCGCTCTCATCAGCGACTCCCTCTGGAAATCCCAATTCGCAGGGGACAATGGGATCATCGGGCGGTCCGTTCATTTGAGTGGTGAACTCTTCACGATCATCGGCGTCTTGCCGAAAGCATTCCGCTTCCCCCTCAACCGGCCGACCAACAGCATTTGGACGACACTCGCGGTAGATGACGATCCGAAAGATCCCGAGCCCAGCACGAGCGAGCGCGGTTCGCATTTTCTGAATGCTTTCGGTCGGCTGAAGCCTGGAGCCAGCGTTGCCCAGGCCGATCAGGACTTGAATACCATCGCGGCCAATCTTGCCAAAGAGTATCCCAACACCAACACCAAACACGACGCGGCCCGAGTGATTACCGAGCCTCAGGCTCTGTTAGGCGATACCCGAACCGCTCTCTTGATCGTTTTCGGTTCGGTGGCTCTGGTTCTTTTGATTGCCTGCGCCAATATTGCCAACCTGCTGCTGGCGAGATTGCGCGAACGTCAGCGCGAGCTGGCCCTGCGCTCCGCTTTGGGCGCAGGAAAAGCCAGGATTGCGCGCCAGCTGTTGGCGGAAAGTCTGGCCCTCAGCGCTCTGGGCGGCATGGCGGGCTGCTTACTGGCGTTTCTCTGCACGCCTGCAATTCTCGCCTTGATTGGCCAGAGTGTTCCGCGTGCCGCAGATGCTGGCGTCAACCTTCCCGTGCTCGCATTTGCTCTTGCTTCATCGCTCGCCGCGGGAGTTGTTTTTGGAGTCGTCCCTGCCGTCGCCGGGTCCCGAACCGATTTGGTGTCGACTTTGAAAGAGGGCGGAAGAACGGAGAGTTCGAGACGCGACTGGCTGCGGTCGTCACTGATCGTTGGGCAGGTGGCCGTTGGCCTGTTGCTGACGGCAGCAGCCTGCCTTCTTGTCACCAGCTTCTCCCGGCTGCTGCACACTGACGAAGGATTCAACCCCAACCACCTGACGACGCTCTATTTCGAGACGCCGGATACGCGGTACAAGGACACTCGGTCCGCGTTTTACCGTGAATACTTCGACGCTCTCCGCGCACTGCCGGGTGTTAAATCCGCGGGCGGTGTCATCATACTTCCAATGACTGATGATGCCGCTACCATTTCGTTCGAGGACCCCGAACATCCCTTGCCTGAAGGGCAGCAGGCCAGCGCTGATCTGACACCGATCACGCCACAGTACTTCAGTACGATGCAGATTCCATTGCTTGAGGGGCGCGACTTCTCTCCACGCGACGACAAGAATTCTGAGCAGGTGATGATCGTGAACCGAGCGTTCGCGCAGAAGTTCTTCCCCGGAGAAGATGTTTTGGGCAAGAAACTGAAGCCGGGCGCAGGAACCGGAGGCCCCAATGCATTGCCTTGGCGCGAGATCGTTGGGGTTGTCGGAAACATAAGAATGGGTGCAACCCAAAGAGAGATGCGCCCGGCAATGTACCTGCCCGCAGATCAGTTAAACACCTGGTGCTGTCTCTACTCGGTGGTGCGCACCTCGCTCGACCCGACCAGCTTGGGAACCAGTGTGCAACGCATCGTGTCGGGACTCGACAAGGACATTCCCGTCACCCAGGTTCGCACCATGAACGAACTGATGTTCAATGAGCTTTCCGAACCTCGATTTGCGATGGTCTTGCTCGGCACGTTCGCCGCGTTAGCCCTGGTTCTCACCATTGTGGGTCTTTACGGCGTAATGATGTATTCGGTTTCGCGGCGCACGCGCGAAATCGGAGTCCGCATGGCACTGGGGGCGCCGCGGGCGTCAGTCCTGGCCATGGTGCTCGCTGACGCCGCCGTTCTGCTGGTCTGCGGTATTGCCATCGGCAGTGTTTCCTCGCTGGCATCCGCTTCAATCCTGAAGAGCCTGCTTTATGGCACGCGGCCTCGCGATCCGATCGTCGTCGCGCTTGCCTGTGCCGGCGTGGCCTTGGTTGGGCTGATTGCGGCGTATATCCCCGCTCGCCGCGCCGCAGACGTCGATCCCATGGTTGCGCTGCGCTACGAATAGAACTTTGGAGACGATGGAAATGATTCAGTTGAAAAATCTGGAACGCAGCTACAAAACTCCCGCGGGACAGTACTGGGTGCTGCGGCGCATCAATCTCGAAATCCGCGAAGGAGAGTTCATTACCATCATGGGACCTTCCGGCGCCGGCAAGTCCTCGCTCTTGAATGTTCTCGCCCTGCTCGATGACAGCTGGGAGGGCGAGTACTGGTTTCTCGAGCAGGCGGTTCACGATATGAAGCGCAAACAGCGCGCCGAGCTTGCCAAGCGCAACGTCGGCATGGTTTTTCAGAGCTACCATTTGCTCGATGACCTGACCGTCCGCGAGAATATTGATCTGCCCCTTTCCTATAAGGACATCCCTTCGAAGCAGCGGCAAGGCATGGTGGCCGACACTCTCGACCGCTTCCAGATGGTCGCGAAAAAGGATCTCTATCCGAGCCAGCTTTCGGGCGGGCAGCAACAGCTGGTCGGAATTGCGCGCGCCGTCATTCACCATCCGGCCCTGCTGCTGGCCGACGAGCCTACGGGCAACCTGCACTCTTCCCAGGCCAAGGAAATCATGGATTTGTTCCGCGACCTGAATCAGCAGGGAACCACGATCGTTCAGGTCACGCACTCGGAGACAAACGCGGCATATGGGTCGCGCACCATCCAGCTGCGCGATGGATGGATGGTCAGTGATACGGCCAATCCACAGATGCAGGCTCATGAGGTGGTGACCCGATGAGAAAAATATTTTCCAGCGATCGATGCTTGTGTCTCCTCGCCTGCTTTCTTGCTTATGCGACCGCAGCCTGTTGCGCGCAAACTGCGGCGTCATTCGAAATGCAGAAGTCGAATAACCCTCTCCGCGCGTATGAGCCCGAGCAGGCGCCCGAACCTCAACTCACGAACTCGCCGATGCTGAATCAGCTTATTCGGGATGGTAAGTTGCATCTGTCGCTCAAAGATGCGATTCGACTGGCGCTCGAAGACAACCTCGATATCGCCATCGCTCGTTACAACCTGCCCATTGCGCAAACCGATATCCTGCGCACGCAGGCTGGTGGAGTGTTTCGCGGTGTAAACGCCGGCGTGGTGCAGGGAACACCCGGCGGCGGGGTTGGCGGGTTCGGTACGGGAGCTCCGGGCGCGGGAGCCGGCGGTACGACCGCCGGCGCCGGAGGTGCTGGCGCAGGCGCTTCGGGCCTGGTGCAGTCGACGCTGGGCGTGGGCACTCCGGTCTCTTCGTACGATCCCTCGATCTTCGGATCGGTTGGAGCGGAACATCAGACCAGCCCTTTGGCGAACCTGCAGATTTATGGCGTGCCGCTCCTCCAGCTCAACACCGGGCAGGCGAATTTTGGATTCGCCCAGGCATTTCCAACAGGTACCAGCGTTTCCTTCGAGTTCAACAACAGTCGCCAAACCACCAACAGTCCTTACTTCAACCTGTCGCCGACTCTCAACTCGATGTACCGCATTACTTTCCAACAGCAGTTATTGGCGGGTGTCGGCTTTGGCCCGAATCTTCGATATTTGCGAATCGCCAAGAACAACAAGAAAATCTCCGACATCGCCTTTAAAGATCAGGTCATTGAAACCGTGACCCAGATTGAGAACATTTATTGGGACTTGGTCAACGCCTACGAGCAATCTCAGGTCAACGAGCAATCTCTGTCGTTCGCCCAGCAGTCGCTCGACAACGCCAAAAAACAACTTCAATTGGAGAGCATTCCGGCGATGGACGTCATGCGCGCCGAAGCAGAGGTGTCGAAACGCGACCAGGATCTGACGGTGGCGCGTACCAGCTTGCAGTTGCAGGAACTGCTCATGAAAAACGCGCTGACCCGCAGCCTCGACGATCCGGTGCTTGAGTCGGTCGCGGTGGTTCCCACCGACCGCCTGCAGTCCGAGCTGCCGCCTTTAACGACGCAACCGGTCCAGGAGCTCATCAACGAAGCACTGCATGATCGTCCCGAACTGGCGGAGTCTGACATCGACCTCATCAATCGCCAAATCAGTCGCAAGGCAGCACGGAATGCTCTTCTTCCCTCGCTCTCACTTGTTGGTTTCTATGGCGGATCCGGCCTGGCCGGTCCCTTGAATCCTGCTTACAACATTCCGGGAACGCCGAACTCGTCGAGCGTGCCAACTGATTTTTCCGGCGCGCTCGAAAACGCCTTCAATAACACCGCCCCCGACTACTACCTCGGCTTCAACCTGAATATTCCCATCCGCAACCGCGTTGCGAAAGCCGACCAGTACCGCTCGGAACTCGAGTACCGGCAGGCAGAGCTGCGGCGGGAAGAATTGAGAAAGCAGATCCGCATTGAAGTCCGCAACGCGGAGTACGCGCTGGAACAGACGGCTGCTCGTGTCGATGCCGCTCGCAAGGCTCGCGATCTGGCCCAACGCACGTTTGAGATCACGCAGAAGGAGCAGAATCTCGGTGCGGGGTCGACATTTCAAACGCTCACCGCGCAGCGCGATCTGGCGCTGGCAGAACTGGACCTCGTCACCGCGATGACGGTCTACGAAAAAGCCGATGTTGAACTGGAGCGTGCGACCGGGGCAACTTTGGAACATAATGGGATCGAGCTTCAGGATGCGATCAAGGGTTCGGTCAGCAATCCTGCTCCCTAGTCATGCCAACCTCCACTAAGCCACGAGACGTAAGTGCCGTGCTTCTGCCGAGAACGGGCAGCGGAGTGCCGCGAATTCTTGCCGCCGACGACCAGCAGCACATTCTCGATGCCATCGAATTGCTGCTCAAGCCCCAAGGCTACAAGGTCGAAGTCGCACGCACTCCGGTTCTGGTGCGAGAAGCCTTGGCCAGCAGTTCGTTTGATGCCGTTCTGATTGATTTGAATTACACGCGTGACACAACCTCTGGCCAGGAAGGCCTCGATTTGCTTTCCGAGATCGTGGCGATGGACGCAAACCTGCCCGTGATTGTGATGACGGCGTGGGGGAATGTCGAAATTGCTGTGGAAGCGATGCGCCGTGGCGCGCGCGACTTCGTGCAAAAGCCCTGGGAGAACGAGAGGTTGCTGTCGATTCTGCGCACTCAAGTGGAACTGCATCGCGCGCTGCAGGAAGCCGAACGTCTCGCTGCTGAGAACCGGCTGCTGAGCGCGCAAGGCCGGCCGGAATTTATCGCTACCGCCCCGGCCATGGCCCAGGCGCTGGAATCGATTACCCGCATTGCTCCGTCCGATGCCAACGTTCTAATTACCGGCGAGCATGGCACAGGCAAGGAGGTTGTGGCCCGAACCATACACGCGCTCTCGCTTCGCGGCTCGCGTCCATTTGTTGCAGTGAATACCGGTGGGCTCGCGGAAGGCGTGTTCGAAAGCGAGCTCTTCGGTCACGTCAAAGGAGCGTTTACCGATGCGCGAACCGATCGCATCGGCCGGTTCGAACTTGCCGATGGCGGCACAATTTTTCTCGATGAGATCGGGAATGTACCACTACGCCAGCAATCCAAGTTGCTTCGCGTGATCGAGTCCGGGGAAATGGAGCGAGTCGGATCTTCCCGCAGCCGGCGAGTCGATGTGCGCATCGTTTCCGCGACTAATGCGGATCTATCCGTGGCGTCGCAGAGCGGTCAGTTTCGCGAAGACCTGCTATTCCGCCTCAACACGGTCGAAATCCATCTGCCACCTCTGCGCGAACGCCGCGAAGACATCCCCGTGCTGGCGGTACATTTCCTGAAGCAGTATGCATCAAGGTACCGTCGCCAGATCAACGGACTCGATTCAGCGGCACTGCAGCTGCTGATGCAATACTCGTGGCCGGGCAATGTCCGCGAACTGGAGCACACCATCGAGCGCGCCGTCCTTATGTGTCGCACCGATCAGATTCAGGCGGCGGATCTTGGCCTGATTCTCCAACGGCCTTCCTCGCAGAATCTGGAAGAATTGAGCCTTGAGGCGGTCGAGAGTATTCTGATTCGCAAAGCGCTGCAGCGCTTTCAGGGCAATGTAAGTCAGGCCGCGGATTCGCTCGGATTGAGTCGCGGCGCCCTGTACCGGCGGATGGAAAAGTATGGGCTCTAGCCCACGATTGGGCGACCACTCCAGGAGTATCGTCCGCAAGTCGCAGCGCACTCCTTATGAACGTAGAGTTCTGCGCTTCACCGTATTGCTGGCATTGCCAGGTCTTATCGCCAGTAGCCTCTTGGTTTGGCTTCTGCCTTGGGCCCTGCAGACGAAACTGGTGATTCTTGGCGGCGAGGGTTTCGCCTGCCTGCTGATCGGAGCCGCCCTGCACGACCACATCATCCGTCCGCTGCAGACTCTGGCGAATGTGGTCGGTGCTCTTCGGGATGAAGACTACTCGTTTCGCGCCCGGCTCGCCGTTCCCAATGATGCTCTCGGCGAACTCTCGCTGGAGGTCAACGCTCTCGCCGATCTCCTGGCTCAGAATCGTACGGGAGCCCTGGAGGCCGCTGCTCTCGTGCAGCGTGTTATCGAAGAGGTCGAAATTCCTATTTTTGCCTTTGATCCCGCCCAGAAGCTGCGGCTGGTGAACTCAGCCGGACAGAAGCTTCTGCAGCAGCCTTCTTCGCAATTGCTAGGCAGGACAGCCTCCGAGTTCCACTTGCAGGACTCGCTGTCGTGCGAGAACGAGACGCTGGTCTCGCTTCCGTTTGCGGGGGAAGCGCGCTGGTTCGTCAGGCGCAGCGCGTTTCGACAACAAGGCATCCCGCACACACTGGTCGTGCTTTCCGATGTCAGCCGCGCTTTGCGTGAAGAAGAAAGAAGGGCGTGGCAGCGCTTGATTCGGGTCATCGGACATGAACTAAACAATTCACTTGCACCGATCAAATCGATTGCCGGGACCCTGAGCCATCGGTTGCGCGAAACGAATCTCGATGCCGACGAACGGCAGGACTTTGAGCGTGGGCTCGGTATCATCGAAGCCCGCGTTGCCTCCCTGAACCGATTCCTGCAGGCCTACCGTCAGTTGGCGCAGATCCCACCCCCGGTAGTCCGGGAGTGCTCTGTTTCTGCGCTGGTGCGGAGGGTCGTCGCAATGGAGGACCGCGTCGAAGTAAAAGTCGTGCCTGGCCCCGAGATGGTTCTCAACGCGGACCCCGATCAGCTTGAACAGATGTTGATTAATCTCGTGAAGAACGCCGCAGAGGCCATCCTCGAAGGCGCGCAACCTGAACCAACGGCTTCCCAGGCTCTTCCCGAGGCGGCGGCGCCAGTTGTTCTGACCTGGGGACTCCTTGAAAAGGAGCTCGTCATTACGATCGAAGATGCGGGTCCGGGCCTGATGAATCCCAGCAACGCCTTTGTGCCTTTTTACACGACGAAGCCGACCGGTAGCGGCATCGGCCTGATTCTCTCGCGGCAGATCTGTGAGGCGCACGGCGGGTCGCTCGAACTGGCGAATCGCATCGAAGAGCGGGGGTGTGTGGCGAAAGTCATGCTGCCGCGAGCGTCAACGCTTCCTTACGAATCGTCTCGCCGCGATGCCCGCGCAGAGCGCGCGATCTCGGTCCGTGCCACGTCCGCGAAAGAGCACCGGTAAAGATCCAGCCGCAATTCAGCCAGTTCAACACGCCCCGGGGTTGTAACAGCAACCGGTCATCCCATTGCCCATTTCCACGCTGGTCATCCTTCGGAAATTCACATGTCATCCAACTAACTAGGGAGGCAAATCGGAAATGGCTGATATTCCATACAATCAGAACGTCGTGTTGGCACGGGGAAGAACAGACTGGGGAGCAATCTGGGCGGGCGTGTTCATCTTTACCGCCATCTGGTCGGTCTTCGGAGTTCTCGGGATGGCAATCTTTACCGGTTCAGCGAATCCCGCAGCCCAAAACTTCGGGAGCATGAACCTTGGACTGGGAATCTGGGCGGTAGTGCTGACGATGATCGCTATGTTTGTTGCCGGGCGCGAGACCGCACGCCTGGCTTCTGCGATCAACCGGCAGGATGGCGCAATGCACGGGATGATCATGTTTGGTCTTTCCGTCACTGCGGCATTGGTGATCACGGTTTTTGGCGCCAACAGTGGCACCGGCATCGCCGAAACACTGCGCGGCCCTCATGTGCTCAACGTTCTGGCAGGACTCGGTTGGATCGGTTTCTTTTCGCTCTTTCTTGGCTGGCTCGCGGCCATGATCGGAGCGTCATCCGGCATACATCCCACGTCGACAGGTTTGGGATCTTCTCGCCCGGCAGAGCCTGTAGACACAACCCACCGCTTCAAGCCGGCAGCTTGAATTGAAGACTACTGGAATTGATCGCGGGCCGGTAAGCTCGCGAATCAATTCCACATATTCGGCTTCGTTGGATCTCTGTGCGCTGGAACTTTCCGCGATTTTTCTGAGCGCTCGTTGTCCTCTCCGCGACCTTCCGCATCTTACAAACAGCTGCTTCCCCGAGTACGCGCTCATTTGGCGCATGTTGCCGCTTTGAGAACCACAGAGTGATGTGCGACCATCAAAGGAAGCAGCTGAGCCTCCGCCCGCCTCGGTCCCCGGATGAACCGTGTGGCTGATCTCGCAGGCACGGTGGGATGTGTCTGTGAAAGAAGAGAAGATATTGGATCTACTCGACGAAAACGAACTATTCTGCGCCTGCGCCGCGAGTCGGATGGCGAGTCGGGCTGTGACCCAGCTTTACGATCTGGTGCTGATGCCGACCGGTCTCAAGGCGACGCAATTCATCATGCTGAGGGCCATTCACCACGCCGAAGAGATCGCCCAATGCAAGTATGCGCGCGAAAACTCGGTAGCGGTTGAGACTCTCTCCCGGCGGTTCGCATCCCTGCGACGGCAAGGGTTGGTTGAGGTTCGCATCGGAGCAGGTCACCGCGAACGAATCTACCGGCTTAGCGAACAAGGCCTGCGACGTCTCCGCGAGGCCCTGCCTTATTGGCAACGCGCCCAGCAACGCCTGCGAAATACTCTGGGCGAAGAGAACTGGCAGGCTCTGTTTGCCCTGTCGGATCGCGTCATCCGGGCGGCTCAGGATGCAGCGCAACTGCGTGCGAAGAACCATGTCGACGAGATAGAGACGCCTGTCGTCGCCTGAAGGCGAATCGCAGAGACTCATTCCCGGCTGATGCCACCCCGGCCTTGATCAAATATCAGATTAGATATATTCTAATCGGCTGATGCACGCCGTGGCGATTAAACGGTCCCTGGAGAGCAGCGGGTTGCGGTGCACACCGCAGCGGTATGCCGTCATGGCGTTTCTGATGGAATGCCGTCAACATCCCACGGCTGCGGAAATCTTCGAAGCCGTGAACCGTCTGGATCCACGCTCTTCCAGGGCCACAACTTACAACAATCTGCGGGACCTGGTGCAGGCCGGGTTAGTGCGCGAAGTCGCGGTCGAAGGCCGAGCCGCGCGGTTCGATGCCAAGGGCATGCGCCATCACCATTTCATCTGCGACCGCTGCGGCAATGTAGAGGATCTGGAGTGGTATGACGTGCCGAGACCGGCTGTGCGCTCCCTGGGCAAGCGGGTTCTGCGGGAATGCGAACTCATTTTCCGCGGGCTCTGCACCAGGTGCGCTCCGCGGCGCGCAGCCCGCTGACTATCGCACGCGCTCGCCCCGGATGGTCGCTCCGGCGCGGCTGGCAATTTGCAACGAATCGGACAGCCAGGATCGTTCCGTATCTCAGTACGGCCTTTTTTGGATTATGCACGAAGGAGAATGAACTTATGGAAAAAGAACTCGCCAAGCAGGAACACAATGTGCCCGCCGAATCTAAGTGCCCATTCACCGGCGGGGCGGCGTACACGAATCGTGACTGGTGGCCGAACCAGTTAAACCTTCAGATCCTCCACCAGCACTCCAATCTCTCCAATCCGATGGGCGAAGAATTTGCCTACGCGAAAGAATTCAAGAGTCTTGACCTGAACGCCGTGATCAAAGACCTTCACGCCGTCATGACGGATTCGCAGGACTGGTGGCCAGCGGACTTCGGGCATTACGGTCCGCTGTTTATCCGGATGGCGTGGCACAGCGCCGGCACGTATCGTATCGGCGACGGCCGCGGCGGCGCCGGGGCCGGTCAGCAACGCTTCGCTCCGCTCAACAGCTGGCCCGACAATGTGAATCTCGACAAAGCGCGGCGGCTGCTCTGGCCGATCAAGCAGAAATACGGCCGAAAGATTTCCTGGGCCGATCTGATGATTCTTGCCGGCAACGTCGCCCTCGAGTCGATGGGATTCAAGACTTTCGGCTTTGGCGGTGGGCGTGAGGACACCTGGGAGCCGCAAGCGGACGTGTTTTGGGGGCCTGAAGGCAAGTGGCTGGCCGATGAGCGCTACTCGGGAGACCGTGACCTGCAGAATCCGCTCGGCGCCGTACAGATGGGACTGATCTACGTCAATCCGGAGGGACCGAACGGGAAGCCGGATCCTGTGGCGGCGGCCAGGGACATTCGCGAGACCTTCCGGCGCATGGCCATGAATGATGAGGAGACAGTCGCTCTCATTGCCGGGGGCCACACCTTCGGCAAAACCCACGGCGCTGGCGCCGCCGACAACGTGGGCGCCGAGCCGGAAGCCGCGACCATGGAGGAGCAGGGTCTCGGCTGGAAAAGCAAGTACAAGTCGGGAATAGGCGGTGATGCCATCGGCAGCGGACTGGAAGTCATTTGGACTACCACGCCCACAAAGTGGAGCAATAACTTCTTCGAGAACCTGTTCAAGTACGAATGGGAACTGACCAAGAGTCCGGCGGGCGCGAATCAGTGGGTCGCTAAGAACGGAGCAGGCGCGGGTACGGTGCCGGATGCGCACGATCCTTCGAAGCATCATGCGCCGACGATGCTGACCACCGATCTCTCTTTGCGCTTCGATCCGGTATACGAAAAAATTTCGCGGCGCTTCTACGAGCATCCGGATCAGTTCGCCGATGCGTTTGCCCGAGCATGGTTCAAACTGACGCACCGCGACATGGGACCGCTCGCGCGCTATCTTGGCCCTCTCGTTCCGAAGGAGAAGCTGTCATGGCAAGACCCGATCCCGGCGGTAGATCATCCCTTGATCGGTGAAAAGGACGTCGCCGCGCTCAAGGCGAAAATCCTTGCGTCAGGCCTTTCCGTTTCCCAGTTGGTTTCGACGGCTTGGGCGTCCGCATCAACCTTCCGTGGCTCCGACAAGCGCGGGGGAGCGAACGGCGCACGCCTTCGCCTCGCCCCGCAGAAAGACTGGGAGGTCAACCAGCCGGCTGAACTCGCCAAGGTGCTGCAGAAACTCGAGGCGATCCAAAAGGAATTCAACGCTGCCCAATCGGGCGGGAAGAAGGTTTCGCTTGCGGACTTGATTGTTCTTGGCGGCGATGCAGCCATCGAAAAAGCTGCGAAGGCAGCGGGTTACGACGTGAAGGTTCCCTTCACGCCCGGTCGTATGGACGCATCCCAAGACCAAACCGATGTCGAGTCCTTCGAGCCGCTTGAGCCCAAAGCGGATGGGTTCCGCAACTATCTCAGCGGCAAACAGATTCTGTCCGCTGAGGAGATGTTGGTCGACAAGGCACAACTGTTGACGCTGACGGCGCCGGAGATGACCGTTCTGGTCGGTGGCCTGCGAGTGCTCGGTGCAAATGTGGGCAAATCCGCACACGGCGTCTTCACCAAGCGGCCGGAGACGTTGACTAATGACTTCTTCGTCAACCTTCTCGATATGGGTACGGAATGGAAGCCGTCGAATGCATCGAACGGCTCTGGGCCCGTCTACCAGGGGCGCGACCGGAAGACGAACCAGGTCAAGTGGACCGGCACGCGTGTCGATCTGGTTTTCGGTTCGAACTCTCAACTGCGTGCGGTTGCGGAAGTCTATGCTTGCGCGGACGCGAAGGAGAAATTTGTGAAGGACTTCGTGGCGGCGTGGACGAAAATGATGAACCTCGATCGCTTCGACCTCGCTTGATCGCGGAGTGAAGACGTTCGAGAACCTTCAGCTCGCAGCCGGGGCCCAGACGCCATCGCGGTCCCGGCTGCACGGGCTTTCAGCTCTCGGCTGGTCCGTTTGGGACGCCGACAGCTTTGAGGTCGAGGCCTTAGATTACGAGTCGCCTGCCACTGTGAAGTTGCGCGCGCAGGACGTCGCAGACCAAAGAGCAGGCTTGTTTGACCTCCGGTATGGCAACGTAACAATACACGCGCTTTCCGGCGCGGCTGGTTGCAATTACTCCGGCCCCCTTCAGGACCGACAGATGTTGGGAGAGATTTGCTTCGCTAACCCCCAGTCGGCGGCGCAATTCCGAGACGGGATAGGCCTTCTTGCCCACGAGATCGAGGATCTTCAGGCGGACGGGATTGGCGAAAGCCTTACAGATCGCCGCCCGCCTCTCATAAAGCTCCTCATCCATCAAGCGACCGTTGCGACCTTTCATCTTTCCCCCTCGAGTGCTTGCCTTATCGGACCTGTTCCTCCTCTACATGATAGCCCGTGATCATCGCCCGCAGAAGGGTCCCGGGAGTCGGGCCGGTGGTTGATAAATAAATGTGGCCAATCAAGAATGCCAGAAACAGATAGCTGCCGAGAGTGTGGGCGGGGGCGAGAATCCAGAGGCCGCCAAGTCGCGCAAGCGTTGCGGGCCAACGATCGGCGCCCCACATCAGGACTCCGGTGACAATCTGGAACGGAAGCAGAATGTTCAACAGCAACAAGTAAGTAATCTTCTGCAGTGGATTGAGCTTGCGCCGGAGATCGGCATCGAAGGGATGCTTTTCGCCTTTGAAGATGCCGTAAAAATAAAAACGTGCCTGGCTAATGGCTGCTCCGGTGAAGTCCTCCATGCGAGGCAGGAAGTGGTGATACTTCTCTGCCGTCAGATGGTAGAAGACCCCCAGGAATGCGTTCAAGATCAGCGCAAATCCCATCCAGGAATGCCAGCGAACGGCGTTGGCCAGGGAGCCAAAGATGCCAAACCGGTCCGGATAATGGATGGCCATTCCGGTAAGGATGAGGCAGATCATGCCTGTCGCTTGCAACCAGTGCCAGATGCGTTCATGCAGCGAGTACAGAGCCGATGTTGAGTTCATAAGCGTCCACCAAAAAGGCGAATTCCACCATGCAACAGGCTTGCCAGGACCGCTGCAGCCACGCACAGCCAGCCCAGCCATTCGACCCACTCCGCCCGGCTGTAGCCGACGATGTAGAACGAGTTCAGCAGAACCCGGTTGTCGAAAGAGGGCTCTTTGGCTGAGAAGTTCACGACATTCAACTTTTTGCCCCGATACATGACCGGCACTCCGCTGGGGAGTGACGAGTTCAGATCCACCGCGCGCGCCAGCATGCTGTTTTTTCCATGGCATGCGGCGCAGTCGCGAACCGCCTGCTTCTTGCCGACGATCCCATGAGTCATTGCCCAGGGCACGATTTCGATTCGCAGCTCGGGATCGGCTACGCCCGAATACTTCTGCAAGAGTTCCCTGATCAGAGCGATCTTTTCGGGCGTGTCGTACACGGCTTGCGGAAGATCGATGATGCCGTCCTTGTCGGCAAATGCCTTGAGCACCTCCGGGCGGTAGGGGAATTCTCCTTCGACCGCCCTCCCGGCGAAGAATGCGTTTTGTACCTGCCAGGTGAAGACTGGCCTGCCCTTGCTCTTATCGAACCAATAGACGCCGGTGATCAGGTTCGTCGGCCGTATCTGTTGGTTGTTCTTCTTGTCGAGGGTGGGGATGTAGGCCGGCAGATAACCCCTGATTTCCGATTCCGGATCAACGATCGAACCGTCGATTCCGCGCATCGTGATGCGGCTGCCGCCGGTATCCATGACAAAGCCCCAGTCGTCGCTGCGATAGGCCCAGAAATGAACGGCGGGGATATGACAGGTTTGGCAAGCCAGCGTCCGGAAATGAGTCGACTTGTACGGCAGGAAGGCGTGGCCCTTCTCTGCCTCGTGGCAATCGCCACATGCCCGCATGGTGTCATGCCGTGTGAGATTGACAGTTTCCGGGGGAATGTCGCCGCGGGCAAAATTATGATCGGGACGCCGCAGATAGACCGCCAGATCATCTTCGGCCGGTTTGTAGCGCAGGTTCTTCTTTGGGTCTTCGTGAACCATCCGCCCGGGATTGTTCACCGAGAAATGACAGTCGATGCAGGCCAGCCCGGCGGCGGCGTGCACGTCCCACGGGAAGTCCAACTTTTCCTTTCCCACGATATTGGGAGAGACGGTGTCGCTGATCTTGGCGCCGTTGTAGATCCAGCCTGACTTCTCGGTGCCGCGCATGATGTCGGCGTGTTGAATGGGCTGGATGGTCGTTGTGTTCCGGGCGGTGAACCCGTGGCACTGGGCGCAGTTCTCCAGCGTAGGGTCGGAAATGTCGAGAGCTTCAGTTTTGACAGTTCCGTCCGCATTGAAGGCGGCACGATTGTAGATAAACGTGCCGTTTTCCTGACGGATGACGATGCCTGTCGCGAGCAAAGTCGCATTGTTGGCCCACCGGAAGTTGCCGGCCGCCATTTCCCTCTTGCGATCGCCGCGGCTGGCTTTGGGAACGTGACATAAGAAGCAATCGCCCTCAGCGATGCCACTCTTCTGCCAATCCCAGGGGATGACGTGCCCGGTCTCCCGGTCTCGGATCGTGTAACTCGGATCCAGAGGACCGCTGGGCCTTGCCTCGGGAGTGAGAAAACGACGCCCGCGCAGATCGTATTCCGAGATCCCGCCGCCGGTGTGGCAGCCGCCGCATTTGGTTAGCCACTCTGGCTGGCTCATGTCAGCATCGGATGGATCTTGGATGTCCATGGCTGTTAATTGGCGGTTGGGAATAATCGAAAACTTTCCAAACATTCCCGGAGAGGTGTTGAACGAGGCTGCGCCGTGAGACGCCAGCAGGGCCCTGTCCATTTCATTCTTGCCCTGCTGGAAGTGAAAGCTGTCGGTGATGAACTCGTAATCGTGACAGTTCCCCCCGCAGGTTTGGCGCGTGCTGATCGGCTTCCCGGTGACCAGGACGCTCTGTCCGCTTTCGTCTTTTAAGACAAGCTGAGGGTGAGCCAGTTTCGGCGGCCTGGTGTTTCCGGTGCCGTGGGCGCCTGGGACCACGGTCTGCGCCGGCGAAAGAGCACAGAACAGCACTGTCGCCGCCAGCGCAGACGATGCTGGCAGCCGCCTGATCTTCACTTTTGCGTGGGATTCCAACGGGACTCGACGCATGCCTGTTCTCCTAGTGCCGCGATGTAAGCGAAAACCCACAACTCCGGTCGCGGGTATTCTCCCGTTCCGTGGGCTACTTGCCGCAGGTCTCCGGTTGCGGAGAGTCGGCGGCGTGATTAATCAGGAACGCCGAGGCGTCGAGCAACTGATCGGCAGGCAGATACTTGGTCAGCGACTCTTTCCCGTGATTGTGAGTGCCCGCCGCAAAGTAGGCGCGCCATTGCGCCATGGTTTTGTTCATCGGGGTCAGTTCGCCACCCGCTCCACCCTTGGCATGGCACTGGCGGCAGGTGTCTTTGAAGAAGTGACGTCCCTTGGTTTCACTGCCTTTTTGTGCAGCGGGCAGAGCCGAGAACAAGCCGGAAACCGCGACAACGGCGAGCAGAAGGAAAATGAGTTTTACGAATCGCATCATAAATATTTTCCACCTCGATAGCATTCGAAAGTTAGCGACTGACGAGGATCATATGGATCGCCGGCAGGCATTTCAGTGATCGGGAACACACCCGCTGTGCCGGAGTGATGCGTCCTTTAGTAATTAAGAACTTTCGAAAGTATGTGATTAAAGACACTGCAAGGCCTCGCCTCTTCGTCAATCATGTATCTGCTGTACTGGGTCGACATTCCTTGCTCACCCTGATCTGGTATAGCCCGGCCTTTCGGCCTCAGAACCGTCCGGGCCGCGCACTTCATAGAAGAGAGGGATTATTCCTATGCGGAAGCTTCTGCTGACAGTACCGATCGTTCTGCTCGTGTCGGGGCTGTGGGCTCAAACGGCGCCGCCCGCGACCGATGATGCTGCCCAGCTACGGCAGGAAATCGACCAACTCAAGAAGACCGTCAACTCGCTGGAACAGCGGCTGGACGCGCAGGACAACGCCGCCAAAGCCGCATCGGCTCAGGCGTCAGCGAACCAATCAGCCACAACGCCGCCGGCTGCCGGCAAAGATAAAGATGAAGCAGTCGCCGACCTGCAAACCAACGTTCGGGACCTGAACGAACGAGTCAACCAGGCAGAGCGGAAGAATCTCCGCGACCGCCTGGAGTGGGGTGGAGACTACCGCTTCGAAGTGCACACCATTCGCGGAAGCATCCCCAGTCATTACGATGGTATGCAGGTCCAGAACCTGATGGTGAATACCCTATGGCTGTTTACACCCCAGTCACAGGGCGGGCTTGGCATGACGTTCAATCCCGACATGCTCAGCCAGATGACTCCGGCGCAGTTCTCTGCCTTCCTGGGCCAGCAGGTGCAGCAGAACTACTCGCAATACCAGTACTTCACCAACAACCTGACATTCCCGGCTCTGAAGCAATCCGTGGGGCAGTTCTCGCCCCAGATGCAGCAGATGCTGACCAGCTATCTCACCCAGGTGCCCGGTGTTCTGCAGGCGGTCTACAACGCCAACACCGATGCCCTCATGACCAACCGGCTTCGCCTGCGCTTCGATTCTCAGGTCGCTGACAACATCAGTTTTGGCGCCCGCCTCAGCATGTATAAGGTGTTTGGGGATTCGACGGGGGTTCAGATATTTGATGGCCAGCCGACCTCTCTTGCGATCGATGGCACCACGGTCGGGGTACCCAGCGGCGACATGGTTCGGGTAGAACGCGCCTATTTCAGCTGGAATCACATCGGAGGGTCGAATTTGTACCTTTCCATCGGGCGGCGGCCTTCCACCGACGGTCCGCCTCTGAACTTCCGCGACGACGAACCCCGAGGCGGTACTCCCTCCGGTTCCCTCATCGACTTTCAATTCGACGGCATCACTGCCGGCTACGTCGTGAACGACAAGATGACGCTGCGTGCCTGTTACGGCATGGGCTACTCGTCCGGTTTCGGCAACGGTAACCTGCTCGAGACGCCGGCGGACCGGGTCAAATCCGTGCACTTGTTTGGGGGAAACTTCGATCTCTACAGCACGGACAAGACTTTCATCCAGGTAACCATGGCGCGCGCGTGGAACGTGACCGACGGCTTCGACGGCTTGATGGTCCTGCCCAACAATCCGTTGACCGGAGCTCCAGTAACCGCGCCCGTCGTCATGCGCTATGCGCCCTCGGCCAATCTGGGAGCAATCAACCTGTACGGAGTCAATCTGCAGAAAAAGGTGCAGAACTTCGATCTCTTCGTCAGTGGCAACTGGTCCTCAACCCGTCCCAACGGACTGACCACTCCATTCGGCGGTCTCATGAGCGATCCGTTTGAGACTCCGGCCAATCATGACGGTCAGATGTATTACCTGGGAGTCCGCTACAGCATTCCTCAGGACGACGGCCACACCAAGATAGGGTTCGAGTTCAACCATGGAACAGAATACTGGTTCAACTTCGCGCAGGCCGAGGACGACATCATCGCTCCCAAGACCGATACGCGGGGGAATGTCTTCGAAACCTATGTGACGCATCGCGTGCACGATCACTTTCTGATCAAGGCGGGTTTTATCAACTACGACTATGCCTGGTCCGGGTCGGGCTGGCAGGTTGGCGCACCCAAGCGGATCAACTCCACTCCGATTCTGGCCTTTCCCACCTACGATACCGCCAGAATGTTCACGCTCGGCCTGATCGCTGAGTTCTAGAATCGAGGAAAGGGCTGGCGTAAGCCAGCCCATCCTTGAATCTTGTATGCGGCCAGCTATTTTCCTGACGGCTCGGGAACGAGGTCGCCGAAAGCCGGCCGTCGGGGCCTGCCACGGTTGCGGATTGGATCCTCCGGCGGGCGTGCGTTGTCCGGGGTCGGCCAAGCGATTGTTCTAGGTTAGGTTGGTGAGCGCGGTAGGAATCGAACCTACAACCTACTGATTAAGAGTCAGTTGCTCTGCCAATTGAGCTACGCGCCCTACGGTGGGATCCGAAGAGAAGAGCGAACCCAGATTATAGCATCGCCAACCGGTCCGTCGCGTCGACGGCCACGAGCGGCGCTGTTCTGAACGGAAAATCCTCAACGCCCTGCCGACGGAGGCTCGCGGAATGCCAAGGCGCGCAGCCCCGGTCAACTTCTTCACGCGAACGCGGCTGGCACAATCTTATGGCTGAGGCTGCGTCTTCAACGGAGCCACGAAACGATAGCCAACCCATGGTTCCGTCAGGAGGTATTTGGGGTTATGCGCATCTTCTTCGATCTTGTTGCGCAACTGATTAATCACAACGCGCAGATATTCGACCTCGTCTCCGTAATCAGGACCCCAGACCGCCTGCAGCAGGCGGCGATGAGAGATCACCTTACCGGCATGCGATACCAGGAACCGCAGCAGATCGAATTCCTTGGGTGTGAGCCGTTCGGCTTCGCGATCGGGAGCCGACACTCGATGTGTCTCGAAGTCGACGGCCACTTTGTCCAGAACCAGAACGCGGGGCTGACCGTCGATCTTGGGGCCTCGCCGGGTAACGGCCTGAATCCGCGCTAAAAGCTCCGGCAGACCAAAAGGCTTGGTGACGTAATCGTCGGCCCCCGCTTCGAGGGCGGTGACTTTGTCCTTCTCCGAACCGCGCACGGAGATAACGATGATCGGGATTTCGTAGGTTGTGCGGATGGCGCGGCAGGTTCGAATCCCGTCCAGCCCCGGCAGATTGATATCGAGCAGCACAAAGTCGCACGGCTGCGCCCTGAGGGTCTGCAGCGCCTGTTCTCCGGAGGGCGATTCGACGACTTCGTATCCGTGGCTGACCAGGGTTGCCCTCATGACACGCCGCATCTGAGGGTCGTCGTCGATGACCAGTATCTTTCGGCTTGCCATAAGACCTGCTCGAACAATTTCCCGGCACATTCGAGGACAGAAGAATCGCGAACGCGCTCCCACGACTCGCAAGTCAGAAATCGATTTCCGACGAGTCTACCACGCCATTTGCGCAAACTGCACAACGACAGTCGCAACATCCCATGGGAAGAAGGCGAAATTCGGCAGCGGAAACGTTTCCGTTCGCCCGGTTATGCCTCGATCTCTGCTTCGAATAAGACCAGCAGTCATCTCCGGCGACTCGATGCTGACCCCATGACCGCGGGCCGGGGCCTTAGTTGCTGTCGCAAGCTCTTTGGTTGCCGTAAAACATCTTGTTTTCAGGCTCCTGGGGTTGAATCGACGTCACTTCCAAGTGAACTGGGCCTCGTGCGTTTCCGCCGGGAAAGATTGCGGCTCGCTGGCGGCTTTGTCGGAACTTGACGCTTGCTCTTCCGAATGGCGGGTGTAGCGTGAAAAAAATAGGTCCAAGTGGGGAAGTTCCTGAGAGATCAAGACGCGCTAGCAATCAACCAGACATGAGTGTGTTGCGTGATGTCAGATTGAGAGGACGAATGAACTCGGTGTGGAGGCCTCGCGTTCTTTGGGCATTGCTCGCTTTGTTAACTCTGGGGTCATGGCAAAGCGCATTCGGCATACCCGCCTTTGCCCGCAAGTATGGCCTGCGCTGCTCGGCTTGTCATGAGTCATGGCCGATGCTGAATTACTTCGGCCAGAAATTCAAAGACAACGGTTATCAGTTGATGAACGACCGCGATTCGCCGATCTGGCAGAATCCGAGCTACTGGCCTGCCACTTTTCGCATGACGCCGATGTGGCACCGCGTGAGCACCGGCGAAGTGGCCGTCGATCAAGGCAATGGCATTGCGCGCGTCACCTCCTCCGGCTTCGACCTGAGCGGACTGGACTTCCACACCGCCGGCACGTTGGAAAAGAACTTCTCGTTCTACTTGCTGCCTTCGTCGGACGAAACCGGCGCCTTTCACTTTGAGACGGTGATGGCCCGGCTCGACAATGTCTTCGGCAGCACGTGGCTGAACGTGAAGATGGGCAAATTCGAACTCGACAACCTATTGTCGGAAAAACGCATTCTGACTCTCACCGGCAACGGCGGAATCTATCAGCTGTATCACTTCATTCCCGTCGGCGACGGCAACATTTTCGGTCAGATTGGCGATAACCAGCTCGGCGTCGAAGTCATGGGCCACTCCTACAACGACCGCACGCGCTACTCGGCAGCCTTGCTGAGTTCGTCGGACGGCAATCCTGGGTTGGTCTACGGGGCGAACTCTTACAGCGGATTCTTCACCTTCAGCCAGGCATTCGATGCCGGGAAGATGGGCGTCGAACGCATCGGCGGCTATTTCATGGCTGGAGAGGCGCCTACCAGCTGGCTGACCAGCGGCGGACCGAACGCTCCCATCGGTGGCTCAGGCATCGGCAACAAGGGCTACCATCGTGAAGGATTTGTTGGCCAGTTCTACTTCGGGCAGCATGTCGACCTTCAGGTGGTCACGCAGCATGGCTGGGATAACGCCTGGTTTGGCCAGGGCTACGGCGATCTGGTCGACATCCTGAACGGCCTGAACAACACGCCCGGAACCACGCTGCCGGTTGGCGCTCAGGCTCCGACTTGGAATGGCGTCCTGTTTGAGCCTCACTACATCTACAGCCCGCAGCTCATTTTTATCGGGCGGTTCGAAACCATCCGCATGTCACAGCAGGCGAACGGCCCTCAATCCGCCGTGCCGTCGGCTTCGAACCTCGGCAACATCACAACCTATACCATCGGCTATCGCTACAACCCGTTCATGACCAGCCGAGCCGGTTTTGCCTGGCACAACGAGTACAACTGGTGGCACCAGGACGGTACCTCGCCGCTGGGCACGAATCTCAACCAGAGTGAGTTGATGTTTGGATTTGATTTCGATTTCTAGAGAGGGATACTGATGAACTCGCGATTGGTGAAATGGTTGCGCCCCGTCCTGATTGCCGGTTTTCTGGCATTGCCCACTCTGGTTTTGGCGCAGGTTACCGAGTATCAGCAAGAACAATGGCTGAACACTCCCGCGGTAACCAGTCACGTCGGCAAGGTCACCGGCGATGCTCACGCTGCGGCCATGCCGTACCGCCGCTATTGCACCGGCTGTCACGGCGATCTGGGCGACGGCAACGGCGAAAATGCCATGTGGCTGGATCCCAAGCCGCGTGATTTTCAGCTGGCAGTGTTTAAATGCCGCTCAACCCCAACCGGGACTCTTCCCACGGATGAGGATTTGTTCGACACCATCGCCCGCGGCCTGGACCGGTCCAACATGCCGCCGTGGAGTACGTTCACGAAGCAGGAACGTGCCGACATGGTGGCTTGGATCAAACACTTCTCGCCGCGCTGGCAGACGGAAAAAGCCGGCACTCCGATCCAGATTCCCGCTGAGCCCGAGGTCACGGCGGACAGAGTCAAGGCTGGCCAGGAAGTGTTTGCTCGTGTGTCCTGTTGGAAGTGTCACGGTGTGACCGGCAGGGCCAACGGGCCTTCCGCGGCGACCTTGACCGACGACCTCAACCGCCCGATCCTTCCCTACAACTTCACCAGCGGCGCTCGCCCCATGTGCGGCGAAACCGATAAGGATATCTACCGCATCTTTATGACCGGTCTCGACGGCACCCCCATGCCGTCGTTCGCCGACGTGATTAAGCCAGACGAGGCTTGGGACTTGGTTTTCTTCCTGCGCACTCTGCAGCCTAACAACGGCTTCAATAAGCGGGAGAAACAGATCGCGAAAGAACTCAACCTGAAACCTCTCGACGCAATGAAGCTGTCTCAATAACGATGAATTCGCCTCTAGGCGATTAGGAGAAAGTCCATGAAGCATCCGTATCGGCACAGCTTGACAGCCGGACTATGCGCCATAGTCCTGATGGCTGTTGCAGGCTTGCTACTGAACACGAGAGTCAATGCTGCTGGAGAAGGCTCGATCAAGGGAACCGTGAAGCTTGATGGCGCGCCTCCGCACATGAAAGGGATTGACATGTCAAAAGATCCCTGGTGCGTGAAGCAGCATGCAGGCAATCCAGTCCACCTTCAGTTGGTCGAAGTCGGCACTGGAGGCGGTCTGGAAAATGTTGTTCTCTACCTCTCCGAGGGGTTGAGCGCCAACGAATCGTCCATGAAGGCCACCACCATTCCGGTCTTCGATCAAAAAGGTTGCATGTATACACCCCACGTGCTGGCGATGGACGCAGGTCAGGACTACAAGGTTATTACCAGTGATCAGACCACTCACAATATCCACCCCGAGCCGAATCCGTTGACGGGCAACATTCCGTGGAACGAGTCGCAACCCCCGGGCTCCGCCCCGATTGTGAAGTCCTGGAAGTCTGAAGAAGTGGCTATCCCGGTCAAGTGCAACATCCATCCCTGGATGCACGGCTATTTTGTGGTGGTCAAAGGGCCATACGCCACGACCGACGAGAGCGGCTCCTACACGATCGAGAACGTACCGCCCGGCAGTTATACGGTCACAGCATGGCAGGAGAGCTACGGAAAACAGACGGCGAAGGTGACGGTCGCTGCGGGAAAACCAGCGACGGCAGATTTCACCTATAAATCGAAGCCGGTGTACTGAGTTGCAGGCCGGAGTCGCCGCAACGCGGCGACTCTACCCCTTCCAGTGGTTCCGCTGCAATTGTGAGAACTCTATGGCGAAATTACTTGCGGTGACAATTGTTGTGATCGCTGTGCTATCGGCTATCCCGATTGTGATGCACACATGGGAGCCGCCGGCCGATGTCTCCAATCATGGGCCCGCCATCGATCACCAGATCTCAGAGACCATGACGGAAGCGGGGCTGTGCTTCCTCGCGGGGCAAGCCGTGCTTGCTGTGTTCCTCTGGAAATATGCCGGGCGAGGCCGCGACCACAAGATCGGACGTTTTCCCGGAGGAGCTCTCGGGCTTGTGTTGGCAGCCTTCCTGCTGGTGGGCAGCGAGGTGATCGCGCTCGGCGTTCTGGGAAGCAAGGCTTGGGGCAGAGTTTACTTTGCCCCTGTCGGCTCCGATGCTCTTCCGGTGCAGGTGCAGGCTGGGCAATTTGCGTTCTATTTCCGTTATCCCGGCCCGGACGGGAAGTTTGGACCGATTCATCCCGACCAAATCAGCGAGGCGACAGAGAACTTCTTCGGACTTGACCCCCAGCACGATACGGATTCTCGCGATGACATTGTCACGGCCGAAATGGCGATTCCAGTCAATCGCGAGATTGATCTGTTGATGCACTCGAAGGATCTCGGCCACTCTTTCTTTGTCCCGGCCTTGCGCATCCAGCAGGATTTCGTCCCCGGCCTTGATCTCTCGATCCACTTTACGGCGAACAAAGTCGGGAAGTACGAGATCGTGTGCACGCAGCTTTGTGGCCTCGGGCACTACAACATGAAGGCCTATCTGGATGTGATGTCCCAGGAAGATTTCGACAACTGGCTGAAGCAGCAGGCTGCTTTGCAGTGATGCAACTCGGATGGGCATCGTCCGAAATGCAAGTGCAATAACTCTGAGGTGATGACATGCACGACGTGGGCGGCGCGCATGCGGTAGGACATCACGGTCCTCCGCAGACGTTTATTCGAAAATACATTTTCAGCATCGATCACAAGGTGATCGGCAAGCAGTATTACGCCTTGGGGCTGCTTGCAGTTTTCACCGGGATGGTTCTCTCCTGGCTGATGCGGCTACACCTCGGCTGGACCGATATGCGCATTCCCGGCCTTGAGCTGCTTTCGAAGACGGGCGCTCCCGGCGGAGTGATGACGCCGGAATACTATCTGCAGCTGATGACCATGCACGCCACGATCATGGTCTTCTTCGTTCTGACAGTTGCTCCGTTTGCCGCCTTCGGAAACTACTTCCTGCCGATTCAGGTCGGGGCGGAAGACATGCCCTTTCCCCACTTCAATATGATGTCGTTCTGGGTCACATTCGTGGCCTTTTGCATCTTGGTCGCATCGTTCTTCGTCGGCGATGGACCGGCTCTTTCCGGATGGACCGCATACGCTCCATTGAGCGCTGTGGGTTCGGTCGCGGGTCCGGGACAGGGACTGGGACAGATTTTGTGGGCGGCATCGATCGGAGTCTTTTGTATCGGCCAGCTTCTGGGTTCGCTGAACTTCATCCCCACAACACTGGACCTGCGCGCCAAGGGCATGAGTCTGTCGCGCCTGCCGCTGACCGCCTGGGCATGGTTCATTACCTCCTGCATGGGACTCACCGCTTTCGCAGTCCTGATGCCCGCCTGCATCCTGCTGATCCTCGACCACGTGGCCGGAACGAGCTTCTTCGTGCCGTCCAATCTTGTAGTCAGCGACCAACTGCAACCTCACTCCGGCGGGTCGACTCTGTTGTGGCAGCACCTGTTCTGGTTCTTTGGTCATCCAGAAGTCTATATCGCTATCGTGCCTGCGATGGGCATTGTCTCGCATGTCCTGATCACCTCGATGCGGCGAGCCTTGCTGAGCTACAAAGTGATCGTTGGCAGCATGATCTCCATCGCATTCCTCAGCTATACGGTGTACGGCCACCATATGTTCGTTAGTGGCATGAATCCCTACTCATCGCTCGTGTTCTCGTTCCCGACTCTCATCATCACCATTCCGGCGACGATTATCGTGCTGATCTGGTTGGGAAGCTTGTATCAGTCTAGGTTGAGAATTAACACGGCGTCGTTGTTTGCCCTCGGTTTCATCTCGATGTTTATCACCGGAGGCGTCAGCGGCTTCTTCCTTGCTCAGCCTCCGATCGACATCATGCTGCATGCGACTTACTTCGTCGTTGGTCACTTCCACTTTGTGATGGCGGTCGCGGCGATCTTTGGCATCTTCTCCGGAACCTACTTCTGGTTCCCGAAGATGTTCGGAAGAATGATGAGTGAACGAATCGGCAAGCTCCATTTCTGGCTGACATTCGTGGGTGTCTATTGCATCTTCATGCCATTTCACTATCTCGGCATCGCCGGCAACGTTCGACGCTACCAGGCGTTCGTGGATGACTACACCATGCACTTGATCCCGGTGCATCGTTTCATCACCGTGGCAGCGCTGTTCACCGGGGCCGTTCAGTTGCTCTTTTTGTACAACCTGATTCACAGCCGGTTTTGGGGGGAGAAAGCGCCGGACAACCCGTGGGAGGCCACGTCGCTCGAGTGGTCAACCGCAACGCCTCCTCCGTACGACAACTTCGGCGGAAAACTCCCGGTTGTTTACCATGATCCATATCAGTACGGAGTGGTGACTTCGAGTGGGGCGGACTATATCATGCAAACCTCGCCAGAGCAGCCGAAACCGGAGGAAGGCAAAGCATCCTGATCGCAGGATGAGGTTGGGATCGGGATAGGTTCGAGAAGGAGGGTGGTTCAGTCATGCCGGTGATTGCAGATGCAGCTCCCAGTGACGTGCGGAGCCCGAAATTAGGCGGATCAGGCCACAATGGCTCGCGCAATCTTGTGCCCGACGGCGGAAGCCTCCGCCGGGTGCACGACAATGCGCCGCCTCCGGGGAGCACCGCAATTTGGGTTGGGATCGCGGCGATCTGCATGATGTTTGCCGCTTTCACCAGCGCTATGGTCGTTCGCCAGGGCGCTGGGATGGACTGGCAGCACATCAACCTTCCCAATATCCTCTTCTTCAATACCGTAGTGCTTCTTGGCAGCAGTGTGACCCTCGAGTTGTTTCGCCGGCGTTTTGTCTCTGCGAGTGCCTATTCCGACTCGGCGGCTTTCTGGCTGTACTCCACGCTGGGGCTGGGCATGATTTTTGTGGCCGGACAATATATCGCCTGGCGGCAGTTGAACCAGGAAGGCGTCTATCTGGCGAGCAATCCGAGCAGTTCTTTCTTTTATGTGTTGACAGCGACTCATGCTGTGCACGTGATCGGCGGCCTCGGAGGATTGCTGTATGTCATCGGGAAGCTGAGAAAGCTCACGCTGCGCAAGACCACGCTGGATGTTGCCGCCAAGTACTGGCACTTTATGGATGTCCTGTGGCTCTACTTGCTGGGTCTGCTTTGGATGAAGATGTAGGCTTCCGCACGGAGGAAAATTGTGAGCGAAGCGAATCTGGCCGTTGGAGGCCACTCGGAATTGATGGAGCAGTCTCCGTTTGCGATTCCATCCCGGAAACTGGCGATCTGGCTGTTTATTATCGCCGACGCGATGACCTTTGCGGCGGTGCTCATCGCCTATGGATTCTTGCGGAACGCTAGCGCGAGTTGGCCCCGTCCCTTCCACAGTTCGGTCAACGTGGCCATTATGACGTTCATCCTCATTACCAGCAGCCTGACGATGCTGCTCGCAGTACAGGCGGCGAGACAGGCGCGGCGGAACAGCGCAATCGCTTGGATCCTCGCAACCACAGGGTTGGGGGTCATCTTTGCCTTCTTGCACATTCGCGAATGGCTGGCCCTGATTGATGAGGGAATGACGCTCTCTAAGAACCCATGGGGAGATCCGCTGTTCGGGGCTGCCTTTTTTGGAGTCACAGGTCTGCACCTGCTGCACGTCGTCGGAGGAATTCTCGCACTGCTCGGCGTGACTCTCGCTTATAAGAGCGGGCGTTACAACGCCGACCATGTTGAGACCGCAGGTCTCTATTGGCACTTTGTCGATCTGGTCTGGATGTTCGTCGTACCGATGATCTACTTGCTGAACCTCAGCCATTAAAACGGAGAAGGAGTCGTGCCGCGTGATCACTCCAGAAGATAGAGCTTCACCGACGCAAGGAGCGGGGACGTACTTCGTGATTTACGTCTGCATCCTCGTCATCGCCGCGCTTCAGTTCGTGATTGCATACTCCAACCTGTCGACCTCGCAGATGCTGGTGCGTATGCTCTGTCTCGCATTCGTCGAGGCTGCTATGGCGGTGCTTTTCTTCATGCACCTATGGAGTGAAAAGCGGTATTTCATCATCTCCGTCGGCGTTGTCACCATATTTGTGCTGTTTGCGCTTCAATACAGCTGGTCCGACAGCTTCCGGTTGATTACATGCGGCGGGAAATGTTCATGAGGCGGAGAATCCGTTTCGACCAAGCCAGCCGGGCCCTGGCCTGCGGCGTGGCATTTCTTCTGTTCCTGGCCCCGGCCGCATTTGGCCAGGGCTGCGCCCTCTGCTACACGCAGGCTGCCGGCTCGGGGAATCGCATGATCCATGCTCTCCGCGAAGGCATCTTGATTCTTGTGATTCCGCCGCTGCTGCTGTCCACCGCCTTTACGCTGATGGCATACCGAAGGCGCGAACAGTTCAGAGAGATCGATGACAGGGGTGACTCCTGGATCCCGTCGTGGGCAAACTCGGCGAAGAGGGAACAAAAAGGCTCGAACAGTTCTGCTCCGGCCTCCAGCATCCGACCCAGGTCCATTTGAGACAAACACCGATGGCAAGCCAACTGGCAGCACTTCCGGGACAGGCCGCAAGAGAGCGCACTTCTCAGCTCAAGGACTATTACTCGCTCACCAAGCCGGAAGTGAATTTGCTCATTCTCATGGCGACCGCCGCTGGGTATCTCCTCGGCAACCGTGGCGCTCTTGCCTGGGGCACGTTTCTCCAGACACTGACCGGCACTCTTTTAGTCGCCAGCGGAACCGCGACACTGAATCAATACATGGAGCGGGCGCATGATGCGCGCATGAGACGGACTTCGAACCGTCCGCTCCCGGCCGGGCGTTTGCATCCGCGCGAGGCCTTGTATTTCGGGTTGCTCATGAGTGCCGCGGGCGGGTTGGGACTGCTGTTTGCAGTAAACGCCTTGTCGGCTGGGCTCGCGATTGGGACGCTGCTGCTCTACCTTCTTCTCTATACTCCGCTCAAGCGCAAGACTTCGCTCTGTACTTTGATCGGAGCGGTGCCCGGAGCAATGCCCGTGCTGATTGGCTGGGCGGGAGCATCAGGCAAGCTCGAATCCGGCGCCGGCCTGTTGTTTGCCATCCTATTTCTCTGGCAGTTCCCGCATTTTCTGGCGATTGCCCTGATGTATCGCGAAGACTACGAGCGCGCCGGATATCGAATGCTGCCGGCCTTCGACGTCGAAGGCCGTTTCACTCGCCTCGAAATCATCGGATTCAGCGTGTTGCTGGCTGTGGTGACGATTGTGAGCACCGGTGTTGGCGGCTTCCATCGGCTTTCTTCTCTGGTGATGACCTGCCTCGGCGTTTTGCTCTGCTACTGTGGCGTGCGTCTGGCGCGTCTCGGATCGCGTCGAGCAGCGAGCCAACTACTGCACGCCTCCGTCATCTACCTGCCGGCCGTGTTGGCTCTGCTCGTGAGCCAGAAATACTAATCGTCAGCGGCAATCGTTTTCAGAGGCTTGCCCGGCGAACCGCGCCTTGATCCAGGAAACCTGCCCCGACATCGAAGCTCCCATGACCTCGCTGGAATCTGCGGCGGAATAGCTTTTTACATCGATGCGATCACCCTGGCCGCACATTCGACCTACAACACGCGCCGTCATGGAGTCCCCGGGGTTTGCGCTCTCGGTGCTGATGATAAGCAGAGGCGCACGCGCGGGCTTTAAGCCCAGGGTGTTGCGCTGCACGAAGTCTCGAACCAACGGATCGCTCTGCCAGCTCGGTTTCAGCATGTCTTTGAGTGGGCTACGCGACTCCGCCGCGGTTGTGGAACACGACTGATTGGCCACCCGGTACCTTTCCAATCCCTTGCTTGTCATCCAGTCTGCTGGACGGAATTTCGGATACACCGTCTGGATGCCGTACGCCAGAAAGGCCAGACTGTCTTGCCATGGTCCTTGCGCCATCCGGTCAAGTGCAGTCTTCAGATCGAACGCCCCGGAAATCGCGACGCTGCCTAGAAAGCCCGTATCGTGCAGGGAATCCTCCAATTCGGCTACGGCAAGAGCAGCGGCGCCTCCGTCGTCTTCCCCTACGGTGACCCATCGCTGGCCGAGGGGAGCCTTGAGCTGGTGCGCCGCCTGCATCGCGTAGATGACGTCGGTAGCGTTCGACTTCATATCGATGAATGCATTCCGGAAGTCAGTCCCCAGTCCGGCATAGTCGGTCGCAACCACGGCGTATCCCAGGTTGAGGTACATGTTCAGCAGGGGGGCGCTGTGCAATCCGGTCATCAGCGACGGGGCGCAAGTCCGGGCGGTTCCGATGAATGGATGCGCCCACGCGACCACTGGCCATCCTTGGGACGGCGGCGTTCCATCGGGAAGCAGGACGACTCCCGATGATGCGACTTCGTCGCCGGCGGCTGACGCTGACTCATAGAGAATGCGTATGGCTGACGCCCCTGCCGGCAAGTCATACCCGTCGAAGGATTCCGACCGGATGAGCGAACCCGGCTTGCCCGTCAGAGGAGCTTTGGTAGTGTAAAAATCGGTCAGCGGCAGAGACCCGAATGCGGTCATTCGGCGGGGCGGTTCAACCTGGCCGACGGAGTGCCCTCCGACCGCTGCGGCGATCGCAGCCGTCAAAAGTACCCGCCGAATGCGACTATGAGTCATATTAAGCGCGAGAGAAAACAGGCGAACCTCGCAGAATTCGGAAGCTGCCAAGCGGGCTCCAAGCGTACAAACTATTGCGTCCACACCGATATCAAGTCTCAATATTATCTATAGGTTATAGGCCTCGCGAGCGGGCACAAGCGTCAACTTTCGCCATCCTCAAAGCTGCCTTGCTGTGGGAGCTTCCCTGGCGTCGCCGACCAATGGCATCTAATGCGGATCCTGATGCTTCCCTTATGACTTCCTTATTCTTTTTTCACTATACTCCTACCAATTGGCTCAGCCATCAGACCACGCCTTCTGGTCTGAGCGTCTGAGCCTTTTCATCGGATTAACTGGGGAACACTGGTTCAGTTTCGAAAACGGGGAGATCCACGCGGAAAGGGAACGCGCATGCCTGGTGAACTTCTGTTGAATTCCTGGAAAGAAATTGCCGGTTATATGGGCAGGAGCGAGCGGACAGTTCAACGCTGGGAAAAATACTTTGGTCTTCCGGTGAGAAGACCGGCGGGAAGGACACGCAGCGCTGTTATTGCGCTCCCGTCGGAAATCCAGGCATGGTCTCGCAACGTTCCGAAAAAGGTGGGCGACCTCAAGTTGGACGAGACGGTCGATAATGCCACCCAAAGCCCATCGACTGCGCTTACGGAGTGGCGGCCAACCCTGTTATGCATCGACGATCACGCGGAAGGCCTCGCCGTCCGCCGCGTCCTTCTCGAAGCTATGGGATATCAAGTCCTGACCGCCAACAGCGGCCGCGCGGGGCTACGCATCCTCGAAAAGGAATCCGTAGATCTGGTTCTGCTCGGTCACTCTTCTCCGGATTTGAGCAGTGAAGCTGTTGTTCGCTTGCTCCATGAGAGTAAACCGCGGGTTCCGATTCTTCTTCTCTCGGGCACTGGAGAAATCGCCGGTCCGTTGATGAGACTGGTAGATAGTTTCGTCCAGAAAGGGCAGCCCGTAGCCATGCTGTTGACGGCAATCGGCGAACTTTGCGCCGCGCAATCGAAATCGGATCTCGCCAGTGTTCCGCCGAACCTTGACTTCCAAGCTAGCTTCAAACCGGTCGCGTGATTCCGGAGATTGAAACCGCATTCAGCGGGCCAGATCACGAACTTGCTCGACGATCAGACTGGTCTGTGTCCGATCCTGTACAGCCCTGACGAATGGGGGCCGCGCGTCTCGCCAGCGAGAGAGATCGTCGACGGTCAGAAGGACCATCGTCGACTCGCTTATATGGGTGATGTATTCGGCTATGTTCTGTCGATCCACGTAGAGAAGATCGATGTCGAGCACCACGACATCCGGATGAGTGGCCGCGATAGCGGCCAGGCAATCTGGAGCGGTTTGGGCGCGCGAAACCGCATATCCTTCATGCTCGAGCGTTCGAGTCAGCTTCTCCAAGCGTTCCGAGCATGAATCCGCGCACAAAACAGAAGCGTCTCCGGGCACTTCTCGCATTGTCGGGCCACAACTCCGGCGCTGATCTGATATCAGCCCACTCAAAGAAAACTCAATTCTTGCTTATACGTGCGTTTCGCGCAGACGCGAGTATGATCGGCCGGACCCTTCAATCGTCAGCCTCAAAGCGGGATAACGGTAGCGGGTTTCCGGTTTCTGCAGACTCGCAAGCAGGGGCCCTTCCAGGGAGCGAGTCTAGCTGGTCAGTCGAGCATAGGTTACACCCGAAGGTTGGCTTCGCAAGCGTCAACTACCGACATCGATTCGGCGATTCGGAAAGGAGATATGGCCGATAGCGTCGCACCATCCGGATCGCTCGACAGAGGCATTTCCCGATCGCCTGGCCAAGCCTGAAATTCCGCCCGCTCTTCCGGCTTTCGCGCATGCTTTCATGTCCGGGTCGTACATCTCCACGTAAAATGCAGGCGTCAAACTGCTTGCGGGCCGGAAACCATTTACAATAGGTCTCCATCGGGGAATACAGTTCCTATGTAGAGGAGGATCGTAGGCGCCGGATTTCGGCCTGGTGTTGGGGCGGACACCATCGGCGATCCTGAGTGCCGAAGCAGCTCTGTTCTGACTCTTATGAGTTCAAGGTTCCTTGTCATTATCGCCGCGACATCGATCCTTTGTCTGGCAGGCAAGACGGCGGCCGCGCAATCGCCAACCCTGGTCACGCTCGACCAAGCCATCGATCTGGCGCTGGCCCACAATCACGCGCTCAAGGCCGGTCGGACAATGATCCTTCAGAATCAGGCGCAGGAGATCACAGCGAATCTCCGCCCTAATCCGACCTTCGGCGTGGACACGCAGTTTGTTCCCTTCTTCAGTCCGCAGGATTTCTCTGGCGACAATCTCAACGAAACCCAGCAGTTCGATCTTGGCATCAGCTACCTGTTCGAGCGCGGGCACAAGCGCCAGCACCGTCTGCAGGCAGCGCGCGATCAGACCGCGGTGACGCGCGAGCAGGTCACCGACTCCGAACGTTCCCTGGCCTTCAGCGTGGCCCAGCAATTCGTCAGCGTTTTGCTGGCGGAGTCAACCTTGCAGTTCGCCTTGGAAGACCTCAAGGGTTTTCAGCAGACAGTCGATATCAGCGAAGCCCAATTCAAGGCCGGCTACATCGGGGAAGGCGATTATCTCAAAATCAAGCTGCAGTTGCTGCAGTTCCAGACGGATGTTTCGTCCGCCAGGCTGGCGAGAGTGCAGGCGCTGGTCGGACTGCGCCAGTTTCTGGGCTACGATGCGGTGCCGGAGAATTACGATGTGATCGGCGATCTCGCCTACCGGCCGCTGAGCGCCAAGCTCGAGGACCTGCAGGCGCAGGCATTGCGCGAGAGACCCGATTACCGCGCCGCCAAGTTGGGAATTACCGCTGCAGAGAGCCAGATTGCACTGGCGAAGGCGAATGGGAAGGTTGATGTGAACGGTACCTACGACTTCACTCATGTTTCCGGCGAAAATACCGCCTCCATCTTTGCCAATTTTGCCTTGCCCATATTCGACCGCAACCAGGGTGAGATTGCGCGCACGAAGTATGCGCTGACGCAAGCTCAAGAACAGGCGCAGGCGGCCAGCGACACCGTCCTTTCCGACGTTGCCAATGCTTACGAGGCCGTCAAGAGCAACGATGAGATTGTTCAGCTCTACACCTCCGGATACCTGAAGCAGGCGCAGGACTCCCGCGATATCAGCGAATATGCTTATAAGCGGGGCGCTGCGAGTCTTCTCGATTTTCTCGACGCTCAGCGCAGTTACCGGGCAACGCAACTGGCCTATCGCCAGGCGCTGGCGTCGTACATGACCGCACTGGAGCAACTGAAGGAGGCTCTGGGAACGAGGAACCTGCCATGATCAAGCGGAGAGTCCGCAGAGTCGGGATTGCCCTGATTGCCGGTTCGGTGATCGGTTGCATCCTTGCCGGCTGCGAGGGCGCAAAGACCAGCGCGGCTCCCTCCGAGAAAGCTGCCAACAGCGCGGAACTATTCTCGATCCCTGCCGAGCAGATGTCGCACGTGCAGATCGTTACCGTCCGACCCACGACGCTGACGCGGACGCTGCGGCTTACGGGCGCGGTCGCCTATAACGGATTTCGTACCACTCCGGTGATCACGCAAGTGAGCGGTCCCGTCAGCCGGGTGGTGGTCGCGCCGGGCCAGCACGTACGTGTGGGAGAGCCGATGTTATACGTCGCCAGTCCGGACTATTCCCAGCTACGCACCAATTATCTGAAGGCCAAGGATGCTTACGCGCTGGCACAGAAGGCCTACGCTCGCGCAAAGGACCTGTACGATCACAAAGCCATCGCGGAACAAAATCTGGAGCAAGCCCAATCTGCGGAGGTGCAGGCGGGTGGAGATCTGGTGGCGGCGCTGGCTGCCCTGAAAGTGCTGGGCATCACCGATCCCGACGCGCTTGTGTCCGGGCCGCCAACCTATGAAGTGCCCGTAAAAGCGCCGATTGCCGGTGAGGTCGTCGAGCAGGATATTGCTGCCGGACAGTTGATCCAGCCGGGCTCGACGCAGTGCTTCATGATTTCCGATACCACCAGCGTTTGGGTCCTGGTCAACGTCTATCAAAAAGATCTGCCTTATGTGCACGTTGGAGATCCAGTGACGGTGCAAACGGACACGTATTCGCAAGTCTTTCACGGGCACATTTCATACGTGTCGGCGTCTCTTGACCCGAACACGCGAACTCTGCCGGCCCGCATCGATACCAGCAATCCCGGCGAGAAGCTGAAGAAAGATATGTACGTGGTCGCGACCGTAAACGCGGGCACAATCCAAAACGCCATTGCTCTACCTGATGCGGCGATTCTTCGCGATAGTGAGAATCAGCCGTTCGTTTATGCTGCCATGGCTTCGAATCAATTTGGCCGGCGTTCGGTGACATTAGGAGAAAGCTTGAACGGACAAACCGAAGTGACGAGTGGTTTGAAACCGGGAGATCAAGTGATCGGTGATGGCAGCTTGTTCCTGCAGTTTGCAAACTCCCTGCAGCGGTGAGGCATAGCACGAAACAGAAAGTCCGGGGTCTGGGAATTACCGTACCTGAATGATCCATCGAATCGTCCAAGCCGCGTTGCGGCAGAAGTTCCTGGTGCTGATCATGACTGTGTTCATCACGGTCGCCGGCATCATTTCCTTCCAGCGGATGCCGGTGGATGCCTATCCTGATCTCTCGCCGCCACAAGTCGAAATCATCACGCAATGGCCGGATCACGCCGCCGAAGAGGTCGAGCGCCTGGTCACGCTTCCCCTGGAAATCGAGATGAACGGCGTCCCGCACATGGAGGTCATGCGTTCGATCTCACTCTACGGGTTGTCTGACATCATCCTGACATTCGAAGAGAACACCGACGATTACTTCGCCCGGCAAATCGTTTTCGAGCGACTGGGACAGGCCACGCTGCCGGGAGGGATTACCCCAACTCTCGCGCCGCTGTTTAGTCCGAGCGGCCTGGTATATCGCTACGTGATCGAGAGTCCAGACCGCACGCCCCAGGAATTGAAGACCATCGAAGACTGGGTCGTGGAACGCGCGTATCGCTCCGTGCGCGGAGTCGCCGACGACTCGGGCTTCGGCGGCACGGTCATGCAATATCAGGTGCTGCTCGATCCGGCTCGAATCTACGGTTATCACCTCACCGTTCCGCAGGTCATGACCGCTTTGGCGGCCAATAACGCCAATGCCGGCGGCGGATTTTACTCGCAGGGTGGACAGTTCTATTACGTGCGCGGCCTCGGCCTGGTGCGCAACACAGAAGACATCGGAAATATCGTGGTCGGAGCGAATAAGGGCGTGCCGATCCGGGTGCGCGACATCGGAGAAATCACCATCGGGCATGCGCCGCGTCTCGGCGAATTCGGATTTCAAAACAATGATGACGCCGTCGAAGGCGTCATCCTCATGCTGCGCGGCGACCAGACCCAGAATGTCCTGAAACGGGTGGAAGCGAAAACCGAAGAACTGAATCGCCAGATTCTTCCGCCGGATGTCAAGATCCGTCCTTACTACGATCGCAGCGAGCTGGTGCATCTGACCACCGACACCGTAGAAGACAATTTGCTTCGCGGCATGGTGCTGGTGCTGATCGTCCTGATTTTCTTTCTGGTCAGTTTCCGGGCGGCGATCATCGTTGCCCTGACGATTCCACTGGCGTTGCTGTTCGCGTTCATCGTGCTTCATGCCCACGATGTGGCGGCGAACCTGCTATCGATTGGCGCCATCGATTTTGGCATCGTCATCGACGGCACGGTCGTGATGATGGAGAACATCTACCGCGAACTCGCCCTGCGGGAAGGCCAGGAATACCGCGTGAACGACGTCATTCTCGCGGCTGCGAAGGACGTCGACCGGCCCATCTTCTATTCGGTGGCCGTGATTCTAGCTGGCTATCTGCCGATTTATGCGTTGAGTGGCCCGGCCGGGAAACTGTTTCACCCCATGGCCGAGACGATGTCTTTTGCCCTGGTCGGGGCCCTGATCCTGACGCTCACGCTCGTTCCTGTGCTGGCGTCCTATTGGTTCAATAAGGGCGTGCACGAGAAGCCGAACCGGGCTTATGAATGGATGAAACAGAAATATGCGAAGCAGCTGGATTGGGCGCTGGAACGCCCCAAAACGACCATGCTGATCGCCACCGCCGTTTTTGGCGCGACGTTGTTGCTGATCCCGTTCATCGGCGGCGAGTTTATGCCACATCTCGACGAAGGCGCGTTGTGGGTGCGGGCCACCATGCCCTACACGATCTCGTTCGAAGAGGCCAGCAAGATCGCTCCCCAGATCCGGGATATTCTCATGTCGTATCCCCAGGTGACCGTGGTCGGCTCGGAGTTGGGACGGCCGGATGACGGCACCGATCCAACCGGGTTTTTTAACTGCGAATTCTACGTCGGCCTGAAGCCCTACAAAGACAAGTCATGGCACGGCGAGGTCAGCGACAAGAAGGAACTGACCGAGTCGATCAACCGCAAGCTCACCGCTTTTCCGGGAATCATCTTCAACTATACGCAGCCTGCCGAAGACGCGGTTGATGAGGCTCTAACCGGGTTGAAGAGTTCGCTCGCCGTCAAGATCTACGGCGACGATTTGAATGTGCTTCAGGCTAAGGCGATCCAGGTGAAGAATACGCTCGCCAAAGTGCGCGGCTTCACCGACTTGACGGTGGTGCGCGAACTGGGCCAGCCCAGTCTTCTGGTGGATGTGGACCGGGACAAGATTGCCCGCTACGGGATCAATGTGGCCGACGTCGAAGCCGTCATCTCTGCCGCCGTCGGCGGACAAGCGGCCACGCAGGTGATTCAGGGAGAAAAACTGTTTGATCTGGTGGTGCGCATGCAGCCGCAATTCCGCAGCAACGCTCACGAGATCGGCAATCTGCTGGTGGGTACGCCGGACGGTCAGCAGATCCCATTGAGCCAGCTGGCCAACATCACGCAGGGGAACGGTGCGTCCTTCATCTACCGGGAGAACAATTCGCGTTACATCGGAGTGCAGTACAGCATCGAAGGCCGCGATCTGGAACGCGCCGTGCGAGACGGCCAGGCAGCCGTGAACCAGGCCGTACGACTGCCTCAAGGCTACCGCATGACCTGGGGCGGAGAGTACAGCCAGTTTCTGGAAGCGCGATCGCAGATGTACTTCATCGGGCCCCTGGCCGTGGCCCTGATCTTCATGATCCTGTTCGCCCTGTATGGAAATTTCAAGTTCCCGGTCACGATTGCTTTGGGCGTCTTGATGACGGAGCCGGTCGGCGCCCTGCTCGCGCTCAAGATTACTCACACTCCTTTCAGTGTGTCGTCGGTGCTGGGGCTTCTCGCCTTGCTGGGCGTTTCGGTGGAAACCGCAGTCATCCTGGTTTCGTACATCAACAAGCTACGTCAGGAAGGGTTGGGAATCCGCGCCGCAACCCGTGAAGCTTCGCTCCTGCGTCTTCGTCCCATCATGATGACCGCTCTGGTCGCCTGCCTGGGGTTGCTCCCCGCCGCTCTTTCCACCGGGATTGGGTCCGACACGCAGAAGCCGTTCGCCATCGTGATTGTGGCTGGGCTCATCTCCCGTCTCTTCATCGGATTTTTTGTGAATCCGGTCCTCTACGAGATGGTGGCTCGTGAAGGCGACGTCCTCCAGGTTTAGCGGGTGCCGTTTAGCGCGCGCCAGCGGTAAAAACCTGCATCGGGCCGGATTGTCCACACGAAAAAGGCGATTGCCCGAAGATCGGAGGCCCCTACAAAGGCGGATGCGCGTGCTGGCAAAGGCCGCGGGGCCGGTGTAGGATGTATCGAAAATTGGTCAAAGCAGCAGCCGAGGGGGATCACTCTGCGACGAGTCCTACAGTTGCTCTGTTCTGCTGCCGCCGCCGGGGTGATCGTGTGGGCTTGTCACTTCGCCCCGAACCTCCATGTTGCCGCCCCCTGTCTCCTTTTGCTGCTGGCAGTAATGACGATTTCCTCGCGATGGGGCTTTTGGGATGGAGTCGCGGCCACCGTGGTCGGCGATTTTCTCATCGCTTTCTATTTCATTCCTCCGGTGAACCACTGGTACGTCGAGTCAGGGCAGTACTGGGTTGTGCTGTTCACATTCCTGGTCGTGGGCCTGGCGACAGCTCGAGTTGCCGCACATGCCAGGCGTCTGACCCTGGAAGCGCTCGCTCGGTCGCAGGAACTCGAGCAGCTTGATTCCTGGTCCCGGGGACTGACCGTGGACGGACGGGAGGATGTGCTGGTCCCGCAATTCCTGGAGTCGCTGGTCCGTTCTTTTGGTCTTGATGCTGCCGCATTCTATTGTGCCGAAAAAAAAGAGGTTTTCCGGGCTGGGCAGGGCCAGCACGTGGCTTCTCTGGAACGACTGCAATCAGCTGCAGCGGCTGATCGGGTGTGCATCGAGAATTCCGGCCACTCTTTTCTTGCTCCGGTACACGTCGACGGCGGCGTTGCGGGAGCTCTGGCGGCCTCTGGGAGCCAACTTTCCGAATTGACTTTCCGGGCGATCGCCGAGCGTCTGGAATCGACGCTCGAAAAATCAATCGCACTGGAGAAAGCGACCGATGCGGAGGCCGCCCGCCGCAGTCAGGAGCTCAAGTCGGCGGTTCTGGATTCGCTGCTCCACGAAGTGAAGACTCCGCTCAGCGTGGTCAAGACTGCGGTGAGTTCTCTCCTCTCGGGAGATTGGAACCCCACCCACGGGCCGGAACTTCTGGATATCGTTAACCAGGAAGTCGACCGCCTGGATGCCTCGGTCAGTGAAGTTTTTTGGGTCGCGTATATCGATGCAGGAAAGCTGGAGCCGGCTCGCGATCCTCACGACATCCGTCACTTGATCGATGGAGCACTAAGAGAACTGCAGCCTGAGCTCCGCGGCCGGCGGCTGAGTGTGGAACTGTCGGACCCGTCGCTCCGCGCGGTCTTCGATTTTCGGATGATGAAGGGCGTCCTCAAAGAGCTGTTGAAGAACGCTCTGAAGTACTCGCCTCGCGGGACACCATTGTCCATTTGCGGGCGGAAAGACGGACTACAGGTGGTGATCACGGTAACGGATTGTGGAATTGGCGTGAGCGAGGACGAACGGATGCTGATCTTCGAGAAGCATTATCGGGGCAAGGTTAATGCTCCCGGTACCGGACTCGGTCTTGCCATAGCCAAGACCATCGTCGAGGCGCATGGCGGCACGATCGGAGTGGATCCGGGGCCGGACGGCGGGTCTACCTTCCACTTCTCCATACCCGGAACGATTCGAGAGGCAGCCTAGGTCGTGCAGCTCCCAACCCCCGCCCCCAAGTTCGCAAATCCCAAAGCGGAGAGAGCGTTCTCGCTGTAGGGGGCAGCTGGAACGCCCTGATGCCCGATCCCCGCTCTCTAGCCGGAAACCGAAGCGCTGTAGATCTGGTTCATCGGTTCGGTGGATATAGTCAACTTGGCATCGCGATCGAGCCTGCGTTCCTCTTTGGAGTGGTATAGGAATTGGTGCCCGGTGTCGCGGCCCGGGTAATACCATTTCAGAATCGCATCCGGTGCCGTGTGAGGACGCTCGGCAAAACGGATCACCGTGTGATCAGTCGATTCCGCGCGGAGCGTCGGCACGGTTAACTCGGTTGCGTACAGAGTCTTCCAGTTCTCGCCGAAGACCTGAACAATATTGCGATTGCCCTGACTGTTGGCCAAAATGAACCAATAGGTTCCCGCGGGCAAAACCACCCCCGGTATTTCCACAGGTTGATTGAACGTGAGTTCCGTTCGCTCGTTCCATTCGTCAGCTCGGGCGCTTGGCAGACACACGCCGAATGCGAGAACGAGACAGACGACAACTGCAAACACTTTGAGCCTGCTCATAAGCTCTCTCCCTTCTAGTCTAGGACTCCTACTAGTAGAGATGGCCCGCAACAGCGACCGTGTTGCCCAAGGGCCGACAGCGTTCGCCGGGGGCAAAACTTTTGCGAAGCGGGTGTCGTCGACCGATGCATCAGCGTGAATCGCGGCTTCAATCGTTCAATGCGACACCCAAGAGGTGAGTGTCTGTCCGATCCCGTAGGAAACTATTGGCATGTGTTTCTAATCGATCTGGCAAGGGCTGCCCGGCGGGGCTAGTAAGGCGGTGATTCAGCAGAAGTTACGCTTCACGGGCAACCAAGCTTGCGCGAATGACGGATTTCCGTTTTGGCAAATTGTGATTGTAATCACACCGGTGTGTGAACCCACGTCCCGACATCTATGGCCTTCTTCCGGCATGCTTAAGGCATCGTAGCGGCCACGCCCGTGGCCGCCGTCGAAAGTTCTGAACGGGGGATGAAATGAAGCGCAAATTCAAGACCATGGACGCCAACGAGGCGGTGGCGAATGTTGCCTACCGGGCGAGCGAGGTCATCGCCATCTACCCGATTACGCCTTCTTCGCCAATGGGCGAGTGGGCGGACCAGTGGTCTTCCGAAGGTGTTCCGAATGCCTGGGGCAGTGTGCCCCACGTCGTGGAAATGCAGAGTGAAGGCGGGGCGGCGGGAGCGGTCCATGGCGCCTTGCAGACCGGATCGTTGGCCACGACCTTCACTGCGTCCCAGGGATTGCTCCTGATGATCCCGAACATGAACAAGATCGCCGGTGAGCTGACGCCGACCGCCTTTCACGTCTCGGCACGGACCGTCGCCACCCATGCTCTGTCGATCTTCGGCGATCACTCAGACGTGATGTCCTGCCGCATGACGGGTTGGGCCATGCTGGCGTCGAACTCCGTGCAGGAGACGATGGACCTGGCTCTGATTGCGCACGCTGCCTCGCTCGAAACGCGCATTCCATTCCTCCATTTCTTCGACGGATTCCGCACGTCCCACGAAGTCAACAAGATCGAAATGCTGGCAGAGGACGATATCCGAGCGCTGATCAACACGGATCGCATCATCGAGCATCGTCAGCGCGCGCTTTCGCCGGATCATCCGGTGCTGCGGGGCACGGCGCAGAACCCTGACGTTTTCTTCCAGATTCGGGAGACGGCCAATCCCTACTACACCGCTGCTCCGGCCAAAGTGCAGGCCGTGATGAATAAGTTCGCCGAGGTGGTCGGACGTTCGTATCACCTGTTCGACTATATTGGCGCACCGGACGCCGAGCGCGTCATCGTGATGATGGGATCGGGTGCGGAAGTGGCCCACGAGACCGTTGACCATCTCAACGCGCACGGTGAAAAAGTCGGTCTGCTCAAAGTCCGCCTTTACCGGCCGTTCTGCGTGAAGTCATTCCTCGAAGCCCTCCCCTCAACCGTCCGCCAGATTGCCGTTCTCGACCGCACCAAGGAATCCGGCGCGATCGGCGAACCTCTCTATCTCGATATCGTCAACGCGCTGCACGAAGGCTTGAAGCTTGGATACGGGAAGGTGAAGACCGCTCCTGCGCTGGTCGGCGGCCGTTATGGCCTGTCCTCGAAGGAATTCACTCCGGCCATGGTCAAGGCGGTTTACGACAACCTCAAGCAGGCACAGCCCAAGGATCACTTCACGGTTGGCATTCAGGACGACGTAACCCACACCAGCCTGGATTATGATGTCTCGTTTTCGACCGAACCTGACAGCGTAATCCGAGCGATGTTCTATGGCCTCGGCGCTGACGGCACGGTCGGCGCAAACAAAAACTCGATCAAGATCATCGGCGAGAATACCGACAACTACGCCCAGGGATACTTCGTCTACGACTCGAAAAAGTCGGGTGCGATGACCGTCTCTCACCTGCGCTTCGGGCCACAACCGATCCGTTCCAGCTATCTGGTCTCGAAGGCCAATTTCGTGGCCTGCCACCAATGGATCTTCCTTGAGCGCTACGACATGCTGAGTGCGCTGGTGCCCGGCGGAGTGTTCCTGCTCAACAGCCCATTCGGGAAGGATGAAGTCTGGGATCATCTGCCACGCCAGGTTCAACAGCAACTGATCGAGAAGCAAGCCAAGTTCTATGCCATCGACGCCTACGAAGTCGCCCGCAAGACCGGCATGGGTTCGCGCATGAACGTCATCATGCAGGTATGCTTCTTCGCCATCTCCAAAGTGCTGCCGCGAGAAGAAGCGATCGAAGCGATTCGGCAGTCTATCCGCGATACCTATGGGCGCAAGGGCGAAGAAGTCGTGAAGAAGAATATGGCTGCGGTCGATGAGACCTTGGCCCACCTGTTCGAAGTGAAGGTTCCGGCAACGGCCACCAGCAAAATTGAGATTCCCGAGGTCTTTCCCGGCGCTCCCAAGTTCGAACACGATGTTCTTGGCGCCATCTACGCCGGTCGCGGCGACGAACTTCCCGTCAGCGCATTCTCTTGCGACGGAACGTTCCCCACGGCCACCGCCCGCTGGGAGAAGCGCAATCTGGCCCTGGAAATTCCAGCCTGGGATTCGAAAATCTGCATCCAGTGCGGCAAATGCGCGATGGTCTGCCCGCACGCAGTCATCCGCATCAAGGTTTACGACAGCAAGAACCTTGAGGGCGCACCGGCCACCTTCAAGTCCTGCGATGTTCGCGATAAGGAATGGGCCGGGATGAAGTACACGATCCAGGTCGCGCCCGAAGATTGCACGGGATGCGGCGTCTGCGTGGATGTCTGCCCGGTGAAGAACAAGAGCGAGGCCCGGCTGAAGGCGATCAACATGGTTCCACAGCCGCCCCTGCGGGCTCCGGAGAAAGAGAACTGGGACTTCTTCCTCAACATTCCCGAACTCGATCGGCGCAAGATCAAAGTCGGAACGATCCGGCAGCAGCAGGTGCAGGAGCCGTTATTCGAATTCTCCGGCGCCTGCTCCGGTTGCGGTGAAACCCCTTATGTGAAGCTGGTATCGCAGCTGTTCGGCGATCGCGCGATTGTAGCCAATGCCACCGGGTGCTCCTCCATCTACGGAGGCAACCTGCCGACAACGCCCTGGGCCAAGAATACCGATGGCCGCGGACCAGCCTGGTCCAACTCTTTGTTTGAAGACAACGCCGAGTTCGGTCTCGGGTACCGCGTTTCAATCGACAAACAGACCGAGTTTGCTCGGGAACTGCTGCTCGGGCTGGCAGGAAAAGTCGGCGACGATCTGGCGGGGGGGATTCTCAACGCCAAACAGAAAGACGAATCCGACATTTTTGAGCAACGGCAGCGCATCGACATTTTGAAAGAACGACTGCAGAAGCTCACCTCAACGGAAGCCAGGCAATTGCTCTCGGTCGCCGACATGCTGGTGAAGAAAAGCGTTTGGATCATGGGGGGCGACGGCTGGGCTTACGACATCGGCTACGGCGGGCTCGATCACGTACTGGCCAGCGGCCGCAACGTGAACGTGCTTGTCCTCGATACCGAGGTTTACTCGAACACCGGAGGCCAGGCCTCCAAGGCGACGCCCCGCGGGGCAGTGGCAAAATTTGCCGCCGGCGGCAAACCCGGGCCGAAGAAGGATCTCGGCTTGATGGCTATGACGTACGGCAATGTGTACGTCGCCAGTGTCGCCATGGGCGCGAAAGACGAGCACACGCTGAAGGCCTTCCTGGAAGCCGAAGCGTACGACGGCCCCAGCATCATCATCGCCTACTCGCACTGCATCGCGCATGGCATCGACATGACGACCGCCATGACCGACCAGAAAGTTGCAGTCGAATCCGGGCAGTGGCTGCTCTATCGCTACAACCCCGAGCGGGAAGAGGCAGGCGAGAATCCCCTGATGCTAGATTCGCGCGCTCCCACCCGCAAAGTGCAGGAATATCTGCTGCAGCAGACGCGCTTCAAGATGCTCACCAAGAGCAAGCCCGAAGTCGCGGAACGCCTGTGGAAACAGGCGCAGAAGGACGCGGAACATCGCTACCGTCTGTATGAGTCTATGGCAACCCGCAAGCTCGAGCCGCCTGCGGCTCCCAAGAGTCCGGCCGACAAATCGGCGCCGTCTTCGACTTCCGTGCCGACAGGAGCGACGCGCTAGGCGCGAGGAGGATTTCATGATCGATCTCAGCACCAAATACCTCGGATTGAAGCTCCAGTCGCCGCTGGTAGTCTCGGCTTCTCCCCTGTCGCGCGACATCGATGGAATTTCTCGCCTGGAGGAGGCGGGCGCCTCTGCCGTCGTGCTCTACTCTCTTTTCGAGGAACAGTTGCGCCAGGAGGAGGCCGACCTTGATTACCATCTCCAGGAGGGCACCGAGAGTTTTGCCGAGTCTCTTACCTATTTCCCGCGGGCCGGCGAATTCCACACCGGGCCGGAGGGATATCTGGAACACATCCGCAAGGCGAAAAAAGCAGTCCATATTCCGGTCATCGCCAGCCTTAATGGATCAACCCTGGGAGGATGGACGAAATTCGCATCAGATATTCAGCGAGCCGGGGCGGACGCGATCGAATGCAACATCTACTCGATCCCGACCGACCCCAATCGCGACGGCGCCACCATTGAGCAAACCTATCTGAACATTCTGAAAGCAGTGAGGCAGGCCGTCACCATTCCCGTCGCGGTCAAGCTGAGCCCGTTCTTCAGCAATATGGCCAACATGGCGCAACGGCTGGATGAGACTGGCGCCGATGCGCTTGTGCTCTTCAATCGTTTCTACCAGCCCGACATCGACCTTGAAGAATTGGAAATTCGTCCGAATGTTCTGTTGAGCACCCCGCAGGCACTGCGCTTGCCGCTGACCTGGATCGGGATCCTGCACGGACGTCTGAAGGCCGGCTTGGCGGCCACTGGCGGCGTCCACACTGCCGAGGATGTGATCAAGCTGCTGATGGTGGGCGCGGATGTCACCATGATGTGCTCTGCTCTGATGCGACACGGAGTGAATCATCTGCGGCATGTTGAACGTGAGGTCCGCGAGTGGATGGAAGAGCACGAATATGAGTCGGTCGCGCAGATGAAAGGCAGCATGAGCCAGATCAAGTGCCCCGATCCCGCTGCCTTCGAACGGGCTCAATACATGCATGCGGTCAAGGGCATGCAACATCTTCATATGGCAGGATGGCGCTAATGGCAACGCACACCGATCTCGATGAGGATCAGAAGACCTGGGTTCTTAACGTGACTCGTGTTTTAGGCACGGCGGCGCCGCATCCAAAACGACGTTACGAAGGAATCTTGCAGCTGGGCGAAGTCAGAGTTGCCTTTCAGGATCATCCGGTCGATGCCGCGGAACGGGCCCACCGCCGAGCCCTGATTCTTCCCCGCGAACATGGAGCGTGGGGGCTCCTGCTCGTGCCGCTCGTAACCGGCGCGGGAGTTGGATTCCTCACGAGTTCCAGAGTCGTTCCGTTTCTTCTTCTGCTGATTGCGGCGTTGTCGTTGTTCTGGTTAAGGACTCCAGTCGAAAGCCTGCTGGGCGGGGCCGCCATGCGGGCCCGGACCGCGGAGGAGCGGCGCGCAGTCGGGATCGCGATCGCTTACCTGGCCGCAATCGCAGTGCTTGCTCTCGGTGGTCTGCTGTGGGCAGGGCGAAATCCGGCATTGTGGATCGTTGGTGGTATTGCAGCCACGGCTCTTGTCGGACAGTCCCAGCTGCGAAAACGCCACGCGCGCATGCCGGCCGAAATCGTCGGGACGATCGGACTGACCGCCTCGGCGCCGGCCGCGTACTACGTGATTACCGGCGACTTCGGCCCGATCGCCTGGATGCTCTGGCTGGCAAACCTGATCTTCGCCGGCGATCAGATTCACTACGTGCAACTCCGAATCCACGCGGCGAAGATTAACGGCTTGCGCGACAAGCTCGCCCGCGGTTGGGCGTTTGCCACCGGACAAGCTCTGTTGACCGCGGCGCTGACGATCGCCTGCGTCGGAGGTCTTCTTCCCCGGTTCGCATCCCTGGCTTTTGCTCCCATTCTTTTTCGAGGATGGTTCTATTTCATCCAGAAGCCCGGCCCGCTCTCGGTTCGCCGGCTCGGCTGGAGTGAATTGGGCCACGCGGTGACCTTCTGCATCCTGCTGATCGTTTCCTTTGCAATTGCCGGGTAGAAAGCTCGGAGCAGACTCCAGAGGAGTGTGTCCGACTCAGCGGATGCAATCCCGCAGTACGCGAGCTCAGGGGATAATGACCGCCGCGCCGTCAATCGCGTCGTTCTTTACGGCAATCAACGCCTCATTTGCCTGATCCAGAGAGAACGTGGTCACTCTCGGCTTGAGGTTGATCTGTGCCGAAACTGCCAGGAAGTCGCGCGCATCCGCCCGTGTCATGTTCGCCACGCTGCGCAGCTGCCGCTCGCCCCACAGCAGCCGGTCATAGTCAAACTGGGGAATGCGGTCCAGGTGGATCGCGTTGATCGCCACGACGCCGGCCTTCCGCAAACTGGAGAGCGCCGCGACCACCACATCACCGCTCGGAGCGAAGGTGACGGCGCGATCGAGCTCCACCGGCGGCTTTTCAACTTCGCTTCCAACCCAGGTTGCGCCTAGCGATGCTGCCAGTTTGCGATGAGAATCTCCGCGCGTTGAAACGTAGACCTCGCACTTCCATGCCTGCAAGACGGCGATGGCCAAATGTGCGGACGCGCCAAAGCCGAATAAGCCCACGCGTTCGCCGGGGCGGACACCAGCCACCCTCAGGCTGCGGAATCCTATGATTCCGGCGCAGAGCAAGGGAGCGGCGTGCAGATCATCGAGTGTGTCGGGAAGCGGGAAGACAAAGTCAGCGCGCGCAAGAGCGTACTCCGCATATCCACCCGGGACGGAGTATCCCGTGAAGGTGGGCGAGTCGCAAAGATTCTCCTCGCCGCGCCGGCAATAGGGACAGGTTCCATCAGTTCCTCCGACCCAGGAAACGCCCACGCGAGAACCTCGCGGAACCTCCTTGGTTGCTCCGTCGACGACCTCGCCCACAATCTGATGTCCGGGAATGATGCCCGGGCGCTTCGGCGGTAGCTCCCCTTCGACGATGTGGAGGTCCGTGCGGCAGACGCCGCATGCCCGCACGCGAAGCAGGACCTCGCCCGCGTCGGGCTCCGGCTTGGCGACCTCGACGATCCGAAGCGGCCGTTGCAAAGCGGACTGTGGCGAAGTTAGGACTGCGGCTTTCATTGGGCTGTTACTAGGATGACGGCACGAGTTCGAGCGTCAAAACTTCAAACGGTTGCAGGTGAAATATGTGACGTTCCTTCGCGCCAATACGCAGTACCGCCTTCGCCGCGTCTGTTTTCCACGGACTATGTGCGGAATAAGTCGTTGCGGCTTCGCCAGGAAGTTCCAGCAAGCCGGCAACGCTCGCCGTAAAGTCCTGCGGATGATCACTGGGGTTGCGCAGAGTCAGAATCGCTTTTGCGGGCGACCAGGCAGCCCATCCATACACTTCCAGAAGACCAGGATCGCCGCCCACCCAATGCGAGTCCTCAAGAACTTTCGCATTGTCGCGCGACCAACGGGCGGCTTCAGCAAGCACGTCCCAATCTTCAGAGGATAAGAGCGACGAAGTGATGTACATCTCCTGAAGCTGAGTCCCAGTACCGAAATACGAATGAACTTCGTCGGGAAAATCATGGCTGGGGTCGGTACTGAGGCGTTCGGCATCACGCGCAAAAATCATGCCATGCAGCATGAGGGAGTTAATCGGGAACAGCGGGCCGTCTTCGACCACCCAGCGATAGGTTTGCGAGTCGCGGTAGGTGATCCAGCGCTGGCGGTTTGAGCCAACCCCGGCAAAGCTGTGATCATCGCCGCCGCGCCAGATCGAATCCGCGTAGAGCAGCCAGAATGGCGAAGGATACGTGCCGGTCGTGAGATTAACGTAGAGGTCCGGCTTTCGCGCCCGCAGCGTGCCGATCAAGTGGATAGCGGCATCGAAATCGCTGTCAAACTCGCTGCCCGGAATCACTTCATTGGCGTTGCCGGTGCCGTCAAATTTGAACTGATTCACTCCATACTGATCGATCATGTTCAGGCAGGTATCAAGAAAATACTTGTAATATTTCGGGCCTGAAAGGGCGAGTCCACCCTCGTTGGTCTCGAACCCCTGAGCGCGTGCCGAAACGAGGCGCTGCTGTTTGGGCTTGTCATAGCCGCCCCAAGGAGAAAGCCAGATTCCAGGCGCAGCATCGTATTTGGCGGCGAGTTGCCTGATCTTGGTCAACCCATCGGGGAAACCCGGATTGAATTTCCAGAGAGTCGTCGGATCGTCCCAGCCGTCATCGAAGAGAAAGCTGTCGAGCTTGACCCCGCGTTCTCTCGTCAGATGTTCACCGAAACTCTGAATCGCCTCCATCGCTTGTTGTTCGTTGTAGCGGTCGAAATATCCGAGATCGTACCAGGAGTTGTAATGCAGGAAGGTCCGATAAGGGTGGGCGCGTTCGAGTTCCATATAGCGAAGAAAATCTCGCCGCATTTGTCCGGGATGGGTCACGCCGATCACGGACGAGTACGTTACGCTCTGGCCCGCGCGGACTGGGAGCTCGCGCGAGAGCCAGCAGGAGGCGCGGCCGCCGTCGACGCGGCAGTTCGAAAGTGGATGTTCGAAGCCGAGAAACCAGGTGCCGGCGGTAACCGGAGATCCTTTCACTTGTCCCGAGAGGACGGCTCCCGGAATTTCGGCATCGATCAACTCGATGCGCGTGAGCGGGATGTCGTGTTCCGCGGCATGGATCGTGAGTTCCTGGCGAAGATAATTTGTTTTGCCGCGAAGCAGAGCCTTCCAGGTCACCGAAACATTGGTCGTGGTATCGAGGAGTTCAATGCGAATCTCGCGACCAGGCACGTGATCTGCCGCCCTCGAAGTATCTTGCGGCAACGGAATATCTTCGAGGAAAGGTCCGCCAACAATCTTGAACGCCGAGGAGGGCAGCGCCGGGCCTTCCTTTGGGACGAGAGCAAACGTGGTTTCTTCAAGCGAAAGGGCGTCGCCCGTCAGCCTGTTTTTCAGGCTTTCCCAGCGCAGCGCACTGCCCCGAATCGACCACGCAGCGGAAATGTCGTCATTGGATATCGTGAGAAGGTCGCCGGCGCGCACGGTTTGAACCGCAGACGAAGAAGTTGCGGCGTTGGCAGAGGAAGAAACGCCAAGCACCAAAAGAACTACAGGGAGGCCCGAACGGATCGACGATAGGATGCGCATTGTTTTGAACGGCCGTTTTTCTGAGACAGAGTACGAGATCGGGTGCGAAACAACAAGAAGGGGGATGAAAGACAGCGAGATCTGGACCGTCGAAACGGCTCCAGAACCGGCCCGGAAAGGGCGAAGCGAGATTGCGTAATCCGTTTCCTTTCGTGAGCGATTTGACTTGACTTTAGCCACAAACGAAAGTAATAGTGTTAACTCGTAATAATATGAAAGTCCTGGCAAGGAGGCTGCCATGCGTGTCTGCCGTCGCAGTGGGGGCTTGATTGTGCGCTCCGTCCTGATTTCTCTGATTCTCTTGCTCACCGAGGTAGCAATCGGCCAGGTCGCCTATGAAGCGCAGATTCGCGGCACCGTCAAGGACCAGAGCGGAGCTGTGGTGGTGAACACCGCAATCACGATCACCAACGACGCGACCAACGTCTCGCAGCAAACCAAGAGCGACGATCGCGGCCAGTATGTCCTGGTGGGACTGCGCCCCGCGGTCTACACCATCAAGGCGGAGATCAAGGGCTTCCGGATCGAGGAAAAGAAGAACGTCGTGCTGCAAGTAGGCCAGGAAACGACCATCGACTTCGTTCTTCTGCCGCTGACGGTCAACGAGACGATGGAGGTGACTACAACCGCGCCTCTGCTCGACACCGAAAGCGCGACCCTGGGAACAGAGATCACCAGCGAGTATGTACACGAACTTCCCTTACTGAACCGCAACTTCTTCGGCCTGACTTTTCTTTCGGCGGGTGTGACCGAGGTAGCCGGTTCGGGCGCTGGGGATAACTATCCTTCGGGTACCAACTTCACGTCGAACGGACAACGCAATGCGACGGCCGAGGTTCGGCTGGATGGTTCGCTGCTGAGTGCTCCGGAACAAGGCGAGGGCGGGAACTCGAACGTGTACTACGAACCGCTGGTGGAGAGCATGCAGGAGCTGAAAGTCCAGAACAACAGCTTCTCGGCGGAATTTGGAAACAACGGCGGCACTGTCGTGAACATGGTCATGAAGAGCGGAACCAACGGATTCCATGGCAGTGGCTGGTATTTCCTGCAGCGGCCGCAGATGGACGCTCGCGATTTCTTTAATCCCGCCAGCGCCGGACCAAAGCCCGACTCACGGCGCGACCAGGGCGGGTTTTCGCTCGGCGGGCCGATCAAGAAAGACCGAACCTTCTTCTTTGTTGACTTTGAAAAGGTCCGCTTCTCGAGTGCGCAAAGCGGCATCACGACGGTACCGACCGTGGCGGAGCGAACCGGCGACTTTTCGGGGCTGACGAACAACATTTACGACCCGAATGTGAATTGCGGCACGCCGGACAACGTGGAAAGGCCACAGGTCGGCTTCGATTGCAGCGGCAACGCGATTGGTCCCGCCAATGTAATTCCCGCGGGCGAAATTGACCCCATCGGATTGGCGGTCCTCGGCCTGTATCCGGCGCCGAGCAATGGCAACGAATTCGACAACTACAACTACACCGTCACTACGAACGCGCCTGACTATCAATTCGATATCAAGGTCGACCACCAGATCAACGACCGGAACCATGTGAGCGGACGATACAGCCGGAGCTGGAGCAACTACACCACTCCGCTCACGCTGGGCGACGGCTTCGACAATGATGGAATCAAAAGCGGAGTAACGGTGGCGCAGAATGCGTCGTTCGAATACACATGGACCGTGAACCCGCGCATCGTTTGGACAAGCCATGTAGGTCTGGACCGGGTGCACGAAGTCTCATTGCCCGGCATCCCTACGATCTCGAGTTTCAATGCTTCGCTGCCCGGCGGAGCGCAGGGCTTGCCGGCCGTGTTCCAGCAAGCCAACGGGATCGACAAGATGCCGACGTTCCTGATGCAGGGAAACCTGCCCTGGAATAATCTCTACGATCAGTGCTGCATCAACACGACCTTTGGCCACACGCTGGTCAGCTACTCATCGCAGCTGGTGATTTCCAAAGGCTCGCACTTAGTGAAGGTTGGCGGGGAACAGCGAATTTTCTACAACAATTTCTGGCAGCCCAATTACCCGACCGGTATCTTAACGTTCACCGATGACGTCACGTCTCCGACTCCGAACAGTGACTTCGATCAAGACGGAAACACCTCGGGCAACCCGCTCGCCAGCCTGGCCTTTGGTTACGGCGACAACGTCAATGCCACTACGCAGCTGGTGGTCACTCCTTCCGTGGCTAACCGATCGCTTGAGACTGGGTTTTACGTTCAAGACGACTGGAGGGTGAATTCGAAGCTGACCATCAACCTGGGTCTGCGCTACGAGTGGAGTTCGCCTTACACATCACGGGGCAATCAGATCGAATTCAGTAATTTCGCCGCTGACAGCGGTGTAAACCTGGACCAGAGCAGCGCTCAGGCGGCGTTGCAATCGGTGGGCGTGAATTTTCCGGCCACGCAGGAATTACTGGGGACAACACAATTTCCCACCTCCAGCATGAGAACGATTCCAACCTATCGCAAAGATGTTGGCCCGCGGCTGGGGTTCGCTTATCAGCTCGATCCGAATACGGTCGTGCGCGGAGGGGCCGGCGTCTATTTCGGCATGAGTCCGGCAACGAATTTCCAGTATCCCGGCTCCGCGTTTCGGAAAACGGCCAACCTGTTCTTTACGAATGATAACTTTGCAACTCAATCCGCAACCCTGGAAAATCCCTTTCCCGGTGGGTTTACCGGCCCTCAGGGCAAGCAGTACGGCCAATTTGCAAACTGGGGATATCAGAACCCCAACGATCTCGGCACAATGGCCGCGCGCGACGCTGAAATCTACCAGTGGAACGTCGGAATTCAACGCCTGCTTCCTAGTCAGATCGTACTCGGCGTCGATTATTCCGCAAACCGGAGCACTCATCTTCCGTGGTCTGGAACCAATAACCGGGCGTTCATCCCGTCGGCATTGCTGGCGCAGATTTCCGCAGCAGTCACTCCTACGGACTCGGCGTGCCAGGAACATAGCTGCGTGAGCAACTTCCTTCAGGCTCAGGTCGACAACCCGTTTGCGGAAATGTTCAACCCGGGATGTGTTGCCTCGGCTTCGAACCCCTGCTTCAACGAGCCGAATTCGAACTACTGGCAGTCGACGCTGCCCTTGGCGACCTTGATTAACAAGTACCCGCAGTTTGCTGGCGATTTCGAAGGGCTGATGATCGAGGAAGCCAGTTCCTGGTATAACGCACTGCAGATTCGGTTCCAAAAACGCACGACGCACCACATCAGTTTCGATGGCAGCTACACGATTTCGAAAGCGACCGACGATTCCTCAGCCGGGCGGAACAATTGGGTGGGAGCCCTTGGCCTCGGCCTTCCTCAGCAACTGGATCAGTTGTCCGCGGAACACAGCATTGGAGCGAGCGACACGCCCCAGCGGCTCGCTGCGGCAATCGTGGTCGACTTGCCGGTCGGGCGCCAGCAGTGGATCGGCGGAAACATGAATCGCGCGGTCGACGCCGTAATTGGCGGCTGGTCGATCGCCACGATGATTACCGAGCAATCAGGACAGCCGATGGCCATCGGTATGTCGAATGCGCGTTTGGCGAACGGAACCCAACGTCCTGAGATTCTTTGCTCTCAGTTGCGGAGTGGGATCAGCATGCACGATGTAGCTCTGCAATGGCAAAACGTCGGCGGATCGACGGCCACACCGTCTTATTTCAACCCCAACTGCTTCGGCGACCCAGGCGATCAAAACCCGGGCAACGCCCCGCGTTACTTCTCCAACTTGCGGGTTGACGGTATCCACAATGTGGATTTGAACCTTTACAAATCATTCGTGCCCAAAGAAGGCATGCGTTTGGAAGTGCGGGCGGAGATGTTCAACTTCTTCAACCACCCGCGCTTTGGGCAGCCGGATTCCTCGGTTGGGGATCCATTCTTCGGGACGATCACCAGCGACGCTGCAGGAGAAACACCGCGCTTCTTCCAATTCGGTCTGAGATTCGAATTCTAACGTCGTCGCAACTCTGACAGCGGCGACCGAGGGATTCGTGTGATTACTTAATCACTCGAGGGTCCGACATGCGACGCAGATCTTTTCTGAAGGCCAGCGGCATGGCTGCGCTGGCCGGTTTCGGCAGCAATCCGCTCTTCGCTCACGTTCCCACCCACAATTTTGACAAGTACGACTTTGGCGGCGGTCCTCCGGTAAAGGAGCGCCTGTACCAGGGACCTTTTTCCGCGGACGACTACCCGAGTTGGACGGTGGTCATGGCTCTGACTCCCTCACGGGAGGTTGTGCCGAACTACGGGATGGGACTGATCACCTACGTTTGCGACGAAGTGGGTCCGGCGCACAAGGATGGCGAATCGCTGGCGCAGTCGCTGGAGAACCTGGTCAAGCTGCCGCTGGGCACGAAGCTCTACATCCGCGTGAACTGGAAAGATGTGCAACAGAGGCCGGGACGGTTGGAACCGTGTGAGCACTGGAAGACGACCTTCGAGCTGGCGCGGCGCTACGGGAAGCGCGTGGGCTTCCGTGTGATGATGAGCAATCCCGATATCAAAGAGTCGCCGCTGCCGGAGTTTTTGCGCGACACGATCCCAATGGTGAAACTGGGCGACTGGTTGAACCGGACTCGGTATGAACCGCGGTATGACGATCCGGCATTTCAGGCCGCGTTTGGCGAATTGGTCGACCTGCTGGCGGATGCTTACGATGGGCATCCGGATGTCGAGTATGTAGACACGTTCATGTACGGATTCTGGGGCGAGGGGCATACGTGGCCGCTGGAGAACAATCCGTTCCCCGATGCGGTGACGGCCGAAAATACATTCGTCAGCATGTTTCAGCACCAGCAGGAGCGATGGAAGAAGACGCCGATGCTGACCAATACGCAGCCAGACTTCAGCAAGGTCGGAAACTCCGAACTGCTCGACCGAACCGTGCGAAGCGGCAACTGGCTGCGCACGGACACGATCTTCATCGAGAACGAACAGATTGAAGAGCTCAGCAATCGTCCGCCGTGGACCGGCGTGTCGGTGGAGGTTGGGATGTCGGATGGGTTGCCGAACAGCCTGAAGCTCGACGAAGGCATGACCTATACCGACAATGTGGTGCATCACGTTCGAGATGTGGGAGCCTGTTACTTCTCCCTGTGGAACTGGCATCGGATTCAGGCAGAACGGATTCTCAGCTACTACCGCGAGTATCCGGACGCCCTCGATTCGCTCGCGCGTCAGATCGGATACCGGGTGCGGCCGTCATGGGTGTGGACATATCAAGAGGGTGGTTACCCCGGGCTCATCATCGGATTTGTGAACGACGGCATTGCGGGGGTGCCGGGTGTGCTGCGGGTGTCTGTGATACGTGAAGACGGGACGCTGCTGTTTAGCGGGTCCCTGGACGCCGGATATCCGCTGCCGGGAAAGGTCCGGCAGGCGAAGTTCCCCTTGCCGAAAGGAACGAAATGGCAAGGCCTGCGGCTGAAAGCGGAGGTCGAAGTGAAGGGGCAAAGATATGCGGTGCGATGGGCGTGCCGGCAAAAGCTCAACGACGATGGAAGCCTGACGCTGCACCAGACGGCAGGCCTGGGAGAAGACGACACGACAGGCGGTGTACCCGGAGGTCAACCGGGGGAGATTCAGGATATCCGATGAAACGCACATTGGCATTTGCAGTTTTATTCATACTCGCGATGGGAACGGCGCGGAGCGGAAGCGCTGCGCAAGATGTGGCGCAGCAGAACTGGACGAACTACGTCCGCATCGGAGCCTACGGACTGAAGGGCGGCGACGCTCTGAAGATCGTGCGCAGCGCCGAGGCCAGCGATGTTTTTGGCATTGAGGTCGACAATGACATCGAAGGACGCTACGAGAGTTTCGTTCATCCAGAAGAGAAGCTGCAGGCGATTCGCGCCGTCGCCGAGGCCGCGCATCAGGCGGGAAACTACTCCTTCGTGTACATCGCGGGAACCGAGTGCATCACGGCAAACGCCGATCAGACTCCACACACATTGGCCAAGGAACATCCGGATTGGCTCCAGCGCAAGATCACCGGGGAACCCGCCATCTTCGGCGGCGGTACCGCGTTCTGGATCCGGCCCGGCGATGAAGATGTCTGGGTCAGCCCATACGCGACCGAATGGCGGAAGATCTATATGGAGCGCGTTCGCCAGATTGCCGCGACCGGCATCGATGGCATCTACATCGACATTCCCTATTGGATGACTCATTTCGAGGGCTGGGAAAACACTTGGGCGAGCTTCGATGACTACACCGTCGCCGCGTTCAAGCGACAGACGGGACTCGACGCAAAGCGTGATTTGAAACTCGGAGACTTTTCAGATCCCGCATTTCGAAAGTGGGTGGAGTTCCGGATTCAGACGTTCACCGACTTCCTGAGCGAGATCGGACGAAACGCCAAGGCAGTCAATCCGAAGATTCAGATTATTCCAGAGATCTATCCCGGCATCGAGGAAGAGGCGGTACGGGTGGGCGCGGATGTCTACAGCCTTTACCCGGTGGTGGATGCGATCACGCACGAATATGAATTCGGCGAGGGCGATCATATGGCGTCGTCGCGCACGCCACTCGATTGGTTTCGCTATCAGGTCGGCATGCATTCGTTTCGCGCCTTTGCTCAGGGCAAGGCGACCTGGATTCTGAATTATTCGTGGGATGGGGACAAGAAGGTAGATCCGCGCGAAGCGATGAAGAACCTCGCCATGTCGCAGGTGATGGCAGGCGCCAACTTCTGGGATGCTCCCGGCCACTCCATGGCCGGATCGAATGATTTGCCGACCCGCAAACTCATTTTTTCGTGGATTCACGCGCATGAGAAGACGTTCTATCTGCCGCGTTCGCCGATTGATCCGGTGGGGGTTTACTTTTCTCCCGAAACCCGGGATTTCTATGCCAATGAATTTATCGCCTCCTATCGCGGAATCCTGATTCTGCTGATGCAACAGCATCGGGAGTTTCAGATTGTGACGCCGCGAACGCTGGCGGACTTTCGAGGTCGCTCGCTGGTCTTACCCGATGTTCGCGTGCTCAGCGAAACCGAGAAGGATCTTCTGAAAGCCTACGTGCAACGCGGCAATCGCTTGGTGATTGCCGGAAATGATGCAACTGGGGTGGAGGCGGCGGCGAACGTTGTGCGTTTTGCCGACGATCCGGGCAGAGCTTACAACACAGCACTCGAAAAAGACTTCGAACAGGCCTCTCCCGATCTGGAAAAGTCGTTTCTCGAGAGTCTTCCGAACGGCCACGAAATTGAGATCAAGGCCGGCCCGCATGTGGCGACTTCGATCGCCCGCACGTCGGACGAGCACGTTAACTGCTTTTTTGCGAACTTCGCCGGGCTCCGCGGAGGGTCCAACCCCGTTCAAACGCCGCAGAGCGGCATAACCATTACTCTGGAATCCAAGTCGGATGGGCGCGGTTTCGTTCTTCCTTTTCTCGGCGAGGTGCAATCCGTCAAAGGAATTCGGCGCGGAGAGAAAGTCACATTCACGCTACCGGCTATCACAAAGGGAGCGGTCTTTTGGTACGAACCGTAAGTCAACCGGGTTGAGAGAATTCGCTCTCCCAGCCTTTGGACCTCGCGACCGCCTCGCTCCAACGCTGTCGCAAGGATGCGGCTTGCGAGGCCGCCATGCGCGGTTCGAAGCGCAGGCCCTGTTTCGCCGGTGCAATATCAGTGGCAGAAGACCAGTAGCCCACCGCGAGTCCAGCTAAATAAGCCGCGCCAAGAGCCGTCGTCTCGGTCACTGCCGGCCGAACTACCGGAATCTGCAAAATGTCCGCTTGAAATTGCATGAGGCTGTCATTGGCTGCCGCTCCACCATCGACCCGAAGCTCGCCGACGCTGTTACCACAATCGCGATGCATGGCGTCAAGCAGGTCCGCGACCTGGTAGGCGATACTCTCGACCGCAGCGCGAGCGAGGTGGCCAGCCGTCGAGCCCCGCGTGAGGCCAAAGAGTGAACCGCGAGCATAGGAATCCCAATGCGGTGCCCCGAGTCCGACGAAAGCAGGAACGAAGTAGACTCCTCCGTTATCCGGCACCGATTTCGCGAGAGCCTCGACCTCGGCCGATGTGCGGATGAGCCCGAGCCCATCCCGGAGCCACTGCACGACCGCTCCGCCGACAAAGACGCTGCCTTCAAGCGCGTACTCAGTTGACCCAGCGACTTTCCAGGCGATCGTGGTGACCAGCCGGTTGGCGGATGGCACGGCACGCGCTCCTGTGTTCTGCAGCATGAAGCATCCTGTGCCGTAAGTATTCTTCGTCAACCCCGGGGAGATGCAGCGCTGTCCAAACAGGGCGGCCTGCTGGTCGCCGGCGATGCCCGCAATCGGAATTCCGGCGAGTTCGCGAATGCTCTGGACTTCGGCATAGATCTCGCTCGAAGCGCGCACCGCGGGCATAATGGAATAGGGGATCCGAAACAGGTCCAGAAGTTCCTCGTCCCAGTCGCCGCGATGGATGTTGAGCAGCATCGTCCGCGACGCGTTGCTGACGTCAGTGGCGTGCACGCGTCCAGAAGTGAGTTTCCAGACGAGCCAGCCATCCACAGTGCCGAACGCGAGTGTTCCCGCCTCCGCAAGTTGGCGGGCGCCGGCAACGTTGTCGAGAATCCAGGCGATCTTACTCGCCGAAAAATAGGAGTCAATCAGCAAGCCAGTGCGCTGCTGAATCCGAGGACCATGGCCCGTGTTCTTAAGGCTCTCGCAAAAGTCCGCGGTGCGCCGATCCTGCCAGACGATGGCGTTGCAGATGGGTTTTCCGGTATCGCGATTCCAGACGATGGTGGTCTCCCGCTGGTTGGCGATTCCAATCGCAGCAAGATCCATGGGTCCGATTCTTGCTCGATCAAAGACTTCGAGCGCCACCGCAATCTGCGACGAAGCAATCTGCTCCGGGTTGTGTTCGACCCACCCAGGCTGAGGGAAAATCTGATCAAACTCTCGCTGCGCGACTGCGCAGACCTTTCCCTCATGATCAAACAGGAGTGCTCGCGAACTGGTCGTGCCCTGATCGAGGGCTAATACGTAACGCACGCTGTTTCCTGTCGTTTCACCTGTTTCCGATTTCGCGCACCGGAGGGCGGCGCAGGAATCGCCGGATGCCGAAATCGTACAGCGCCGCTCCTCCCAATCCTCCGAGCAACGGCGCGGCGATCGGAATCCACCACACGCGCGACCCATCCGTCAGGCCGTTGTTGCGAAAGCCGGCGATCGCCGTGAGCAGCCGTGGTCCAAAGTCGCGGGCTGGATTGATCGGATAGCCGTGCATGCCTCCAAAACTCATGCCAATCGCCACCACCACCAGGCCGATCAGAAGCGGCGCCAGATTGGCTCCCGGCGGCAGATTGAACTCGTCAGTGATCGCGAAAATCAGCAGCACCAGCAGACCCGTGCCAATCAACTGGTCGAGAAAGCCAGCCTGGGGCAGCCCGGGAAAGGCTGGAAACGTTGTAAAGACCCCGGCCGTGTGGTCGAGTTGCGGATCCACCTGATGAAATGCCGGCAGGTAATCCCAGAACACGAGCCCTGCGGCCGCGAAGGCGCCGAGTGTCTGCGCGATCGAGTAGGGAATCACTTTGCGCCACGGAAAGTCACGAAATACCGCGAAAGACAGGGTTACGGCGGGATTCAGGTGCGCTCCGGAAATCCTGCCGGCGATATAAATTCCCATCGTGACCGCCAGTCCCCACCCAATCGTGATGTTCGTGTAGCCGCCGTGGATGGTCTCGCCGGCGTTCCGCGTGGGGAACAACAGAACCATGGCAACCACGCCCGTTCCCAGCAGAATGAGCACAAATGTGCCAAGAAACTCGGCCACAAGTTCGGCCACTAACGTAGGTTTCGGTTGCATGCTCATTCGGGCTCAGATCCGAAGTACGGATCGCGGAGTAGTGTATCAAGACCGAGAGCGAGTTTAGGAGATTGGAAGGATTATTGACCAGGTCTTAATCCAGCGCCTGGGCTCCGTTTTCGGCGGAACAACGATAGATCTGGGGTTCGACTCCGGTTTTCTTTTGGTAACGTTCGGCAACCCGCGGGACAAAATCCGCGGCATTCTCCTGCCGCACGAGGTTGATGGTGCATCCGCCAAAGCCGCCTCCAGTCATGCGTCCACCGCAAAACCCGGGCACACCTTCGGCAGCATCGACCATTGCGTCGAGTTCCGGGCAACTGACCTCGTACAGATCGCGGAGGCTGCAATGCGACTCGCGCATGAGCTCCGCCACCCGCGGGAAGTCGTTGGCAGCAAGCGCCCGGGCCGCGTCCTGGGTGCGCTGATTCTCGCGGACCACGTGACAGCACCGCCTCCAGACGGTGGGCGGCAGGTCGTCGGCGTGCGCATCAAGAAGCTTGACAGAGACGTCACGCAACGCGCGAACCGCGGGGTCCCATTTCGCAAAATAGCGCGCGCCCTCCTCACATTCAGCCCGTCGGCTGTTGTATTCCCCGGCGGCGACATCGTGCTTGACCATCGTATTGCAGACGATCAGCTGAATCTCGGGCGGCAACGGCACCAATTCGAAACCCAGGGAGCGGCAATCGAGCAGGAGTGCGTGCCCCGTTTCTCCCATGCAGGAAACGAACTGGTCCATGATGCCGACCCGTGCCCCGACGAAATTGTTTTCGGCCTGCTGGCAAACCCGTGCGATCTCAGGCAGCGGCAACCGCTCATTGTCGAGACTCAAAAAAGCCAGGGCGGACGCGACCTCGATCGCAGCGGAAGAACTCAAACCCGCACCGATTGGAATCTCTCCGTGGATCAGAAGATTCGCACCTTGAAGATGGAGACCACGCCGGCGCAGGATCGTGGCTACTCCCACCACATAATCATGCCAAGCCCCGGCGCGCCGCTCGGGAAGGTGATCGAGATCGAACTCGGACGTTCCAGCAAACTCTTCGGAGCCAATGACAAGTTTCCGATCCTGACGTTTCGCAATGGCGACGTAGGTGGAGAAGTTAACGGCAGCCGGCATGACGAAGCCATCGTTGTAGTCGGTGTGTTCACCGATCAGGTTGACGCGGCCGGGCGCCCGAAATAGCCGGGGCCGCGCAGCAAAACGCTTCTCAAAGAGTTGGGTAAGTTCCAGCAGCTTCATCCCGCGATCCAGAACGGCGATGATCGACCCCCCATTATTCGGTACGGATGACTCCGGCGGCAAGGACGATGTTTACGGCCCGACTCCTCCGGTATGGCAATCGGCGCAATTGACTTGTGTCAGGTCGCCGATATCAACGGGATGCTGGAAAGTCGGCGGTGGCGCAGCCGCTACGCTGGTCGTACCTTCGGTTTGTGACATCAGGGTATGGCACTGGTTGCAGTCCTTGCTGATCACTTTGCCATCGGCACTCACGTGCTGGCCATCGTGGCAACGGAAGCAACCACTGAAGTAGAAATGTCCGAGATTGTTGGGGTGGGTTTGCCAGTTTAATTTCATCTCGGGGAAAGTGGTCCGCTTGAAAATCTCTTGGACTTCCGTCACAGCATTCCGAATTTCGAGTTGTTTGCTCTTGGCGACGTCCGGGTATTTGCTCTCGTAGAATCCCTGCAACCCGCTCGCAATTCCTTGCATGGCCGCGTCAGTAGTCGTGTAAGTCGCTGTGAGAACCGTTACCGCTTGCTGCTTGATGAAGGGAAGCGAGACATCAATGCGCCGCGCCAGCAAGGACTGATCGACTGCCTGATCCGGCGGTACGTAGATGTGAGTGGGACGGTTATGGCAATCGACGCAATCCATCCGACGCCGGGGCGCTTTGGCGATTTGATCTTTGGTCAGGGTCGAATCTTTGGCATAGTAATCGGTCACTCGGCCCTGCATGTCTTCCACATGGATGTAAGGGATGATCTGCCGGGTTTCGTCCGCCGCCACGTATTCGATCTTGTTGGCGATGTTCATGTGCCAGTGGATGCCCTCGGGGGACCCGGTCGCCGGATCGCCTCCGCCGGTCTTGATCAGCATTCGAATCTGGCGCACCGTATTCTTTTCGTCGTTGGCGTAGTGGGTGAAGACCTTGAGCTGGCCGCCGTAGAATTTCTTGGGCCAATGGCATTGCTCGCAGGTGTCCTGCGCCGGACGCAGATTATGAACCGGGGTCGGAATCGGGCGGGGGAAGGTGTTGAAGGTCGCCGCGAAAACCTGGCGCGCCCCCGAGAGCTTCGATTTCACATACCAGGTCGCTCCCGCTCCCACGTGGCAATCGACGCAAGCCACGCGCGCATGCGGAGACAGTTGGTAAGCGGTGAACTCGGGATTCATCACCGTATGGCAAAGCTGGCCACAGAACTGGACGGAATCGGTAAATTCATACGCCTTGTAGCTTCCCGCAGCGCTGACTGTCACGAACACAATCAGAAACGTCAGGAATGAGATGACGGCCCGGCGCTGAGCGCGATCGTTCAGGTCGATACGAGGATAGAACTCGGAGGAGACTACTTTCTTCCGGCGCTCCAGCAATACTCCCGCCAGCATCATTAACAGGCCGAGACAAAGGAAGCCCGGCGCCACCATGTAAGCCAGAATTCCTATGTAGGGGCTGGCCTTCGCCGCGATGATATCGATCAGAACAAAGAGGAAGATATTCGCAAGACTGACGATGGCCAGCGCAACGCCCGCCAGGCTGACGGGATTGCGCAGCAGCATCCGGGAGCGATGCCAAGGCTCCACCGGGGTGGGCGGAGTCTTCTCAGCGTCCATGTTTAACCTCGGCAGGTTCAGGCTCTTCCGACGCTGCCCCTTGCTGCGGGCTATGGCCGTGATCGTTGACTCCGGTGAGAGCGGCTGAGTCGAGGCCGTGTTCCTCGCGGTAATGATGGAGCGGCATCTTCCCGTCCCACCAGGCCCAGTTCATCGGGTAGACATCCGGGTCCAGAAAGACTTGATAAAAGTGCCAGACCAGGATCGCCAGCGTGGCCAGGATGGCTTCGTAGAAGTGAATGGCTGTCGCGATATCGAGCCACCAGCGCGGCAGATGATTTCCCACCGAGACTTTCGCCCACAACATGGTGCCGGTCACTGCCATCACGATCATTCCCCATACCAGAGCCCAGTACTCCGCCTTTTCCGCGTAGTTGAAACGTGCGAACTCGGGCTTGGTCCGGCTCAGGCCAAGATAGTAGCAGAGATTCTGCCACGGGCCACGGACGTCGTCCAGAGTGGGAAAGAGATCGCGAACGAGTTTCCGGCCCTCCCGGGTCAAGGCGACATCGAACACGTGATAGACGCTGACTCCGATGAGAACAACTGCAGCGACGCGGTGAAGCAGGCGTCGCACATGTTCGCCCATCCCGAGCAAGCTGGCGAACCAGGAGTCCGGGAACTTCAGCGCGAAGCCGGTCAGCACGAGTACAAAGAAACTGGTGAGCAGCGCGGCATGTTGCCAACGGAAACGTAACGCCATGCGCACGACGAAACGACTCTCCGTTTTGCGGCGGGCGATCAGTTTGGATCGCCATATGACGAAGTTGTGAGCCAGCATCCCGCCGATCACCATTACGATCATGGAAAGGTAGAAGCGGCGAATCCAGCGGACCGCCTTGCTGCCGATGTCGGCCGAAAGAGGCGCATCCACGTGCACTTTGGCGGCCGTAAATTTCTCAGTGACGCCCGGGTGGCACTGGCCGCAGGTACGCGCCAGGTTTGCGGGGTTGATCGTGGACCGCGGATCGCTGGAGGGAAGAATATTGTGAACACCGTGACAGCTCGCGCAATTCGCGACGACTTGCGATCCCAACCGGGATGCGAGTCCGTGATAGCTCGCCAGATAGGTAGTCTCGCGGCGTCCCGGCACGCCAAATTCCTGCGACAGGCGCACACCTTCGTGGCAACGGGCGCACGTTGCCTGAGCCAGATTCTGCGCTGCTACCGGAGAAGTCGGGTCCAGGTGAGACTTGATTGAATGAATCCCGTGGCAATCCGTGCAAACCGGGGCGAGCCAGTTGCCCTGCGCGATAGCCTGCCCGTGAATGCTCTGCTGGAATTGCTGGGCGATGCCCTCGTGACAGTGACCGCACGTGTTGGGGACATTGAACTTGAAGATGGGCGACTTCGAGTCCTTGGCGTCGAGGATCTCGTGGGTCCCGTGACAATCGGTGCAAACCGCAGCCTTCTCCGAGCCTGCAGCCACCGCGTGCCCGTGCACGCTCTGCTGATAAGATGCGACCATCTGCTCGCTCAAGCCGCCGTCTTCCATGACAAATTTCTGGCTGTGGCAAGCGCCGCAGGTCGCCGGGATATTCGTGTGGTGAACCCGTGACTTCGGATCGCTCGCCGGCAGCAGTTCATGCGGGCTGCCGTGGCAGTCAACGCAGGTGGCGGCATGGGTATTGCCTCCTTTGACCGCTGCCGCGTGGAAGCTCCGGTCGTAGGCCGCCTGCTCATCCGCGTGGCAACTAGAGCAGGTGATTTTCTGTGGGGTTGTCTCGTGCCCGGCGGTCTTTACGTCGGTATGGCAATCCACGCAAGTGAACATGCTCCCGTGGATCGAGTCTTTGAACGCCTCGGGATTTACGTAGAGGCTCTCCGGCTTTCCGTTAACATCGTGGCTCAGGCCCGAATCGCCGTGGCAGGCAAGGCACTCCTCTGCCGTTGGCTTCGGAGTCGGTTTGCCCGCCGCGTGGAGACTCTCGCATGCTAAAAGCAGGATGAGGGCAAATCCAGACGCAAAAATCTTCCGCATTGTTCGCGTGGACATGCTCTCACCCGCCAACGGTTCCGAATCGCTCTGATCAGGCGCGGCCGCATGGGGTCGCCGCCTTTCTGTTGCTCGTAACCAGTACAGCTACTTTTTCGCGAAGGTCCGAATGTAAGCCACCAGACCCTTAATATCCGTGTCCGAAACCTTCCCGCCGTAAGACGGCATCTTCGGGGGTTTGCCTTTCGTGATGGTCTCAATCAGTTGTGCATCGGTCTGGCTTTGGATTTCGGGCGATGCGAAGTCCTTGGTACCCATCTTTCCGCCCTTGCCGTCGGCGCCATGACACATGGCGCACTTGGCTTTGTAGGTTGCGGCTGCGTCCTGGGCCGAGGCCGACGGGTTGAAAAGCGCGATCACGCCCAGCGCGACCAGTGTCATCAAGCTCATTTGAAGAAGATGCTTCACGTTTGCTTCCTCCTGAGGAAGAATTTTTCGCAACATATCATAGAGCAAGATGACTGCTGTTGAACTTGCCCGTTCCAAAACGCCAGGAATCGCGGTCTACCTTTGACGAATTGCTCATTGCGTTTTGCATCGTCAATGTTGTATTTCGCATCCTGATGAGATTCCTTACAACTGTAGATTCGCATGCCTGCCATACTCGACCTATGGCAGAAGTCACTCCGCCAAGTGACTGAGATCACACCGATTTCCCCTTTGAAATGCGAGACTTCTACGGGTGGGAGGGGCAAGGGGTCGGATGGCTGCGTTTGGACTCACATACGGAAAGACATCGGGTCAGAGTAGTCGTTATCAGGCAAGTGGGAAGCGAAACTGCGCCTGAGCCGCGCTAGAACCGGATTCTCTGCGTACCCACGTGTGATACGCCTAACGTTGCTGTGTGATTAGAAGCACATGAAGAGTTTGTGAGCTTCTCGAAAACATCGCCAAAGACCTCGACATCAGGTGCCTCCCCCCGAGCCCTGTGTGACCTAAATCACAAATCTAAGTGATGAAATACACGGAGTTTCTGCCGAACCTCTGCCATGCTGGCAACCAAATTCAGAGGTGGCCTATGACTCAAGACAGTCGTGACGTGCTGGAAGTGCTTAAGTTCGAACTGAGGTTTTTGGAAGATGGCGGCTATGGCCGTTCACCGCGGACCCCGTGGCGGGCCCCGGCGATTTTCGAGGATTCTCCTGCCTGCCCCAATTTCTGTGATCCTGCCCGCCCCCACTCGTGCGAAGAGTGTCTGTTCGAGCGATTCGTTCCTGTTGATCGAAGGAAAGAGAGCGTTCCATGCCGCTTCATCCCGATCACGAACGACGGGCAGACAGTAGAAGACTTTTATCGAACCGGAAGCCAGGCGGAGATGGAGGAAGCTCTGGCTAAGTGGTTACGCGAACAGATTCAGCGGATCGAAAACGAGCGAGCCGCCAAGGAAGAGATCGCATAAGCTTCAATCAGCCGTCGACGGATGGGCGCTCCAGTGAATCGAGTTCTGCCATGCGCCATCAGCCGCACAATTCTTGTTCGAGGAGCAAGCAGCTATGAGTGAAGATCATCAATATCGAGTTGCCGCGTGGTGGACCTCCGGGCGAACGGGTCTGGCCAAATCAGACTCGGCTCCCAATGCCATCCATTTCACCGCACCGACAGAATTCGGCGGGCTTGAGGGCCGCTGGACGCCCGAGGAACTATTGTTGGCTGCCGTTGCAGGATGCTACACCACAACCCTGCGGGCGATTGCCGGCGCCGCCCAGTTCTCATTTACCGACTTGCAGGTGGAAGCCAGTGGCGTCGTACGGAAGGCAGAGTCGGGCTACAGCTTTTCGCAAATCGTCATTCGCCCGAATCTCAAGATCGGCTCCGAGCAGGAACGTGCGCGGGCCATGGATCTTCTCAAGCGCGCTGAACAATTGTGCCTGGTCTCGCGGGCCATTGGAACCACGCTCAAGTTTGAGCCACTGCTCGAAATCAGCAGTCCCGCTTCCGTCGGCTAAAGAGCGAGCGCGTCGTCGTTGCAGCAACTTAAATCTAGAGCTCCAGCACTGCCGATACGGATGATGGATCCTCCATTGTGCGAAGCCGGAATCCCACCTTCTTGAAAATTGCCTGAGTAGCGAGGTTGTCCCGCAGGATTTCGGCGGTGATCTTTCGAAATTTCTCAGCTCGGGCGACGCGCGCCACGCGGGCCAGCAGCTCGCTACCGAGTCCACGACCCTGCCATTGGTCAGTGACCAGGACCGCAGCCTCGGCTTCACCGGCCCGGACAGCGCTGAAACGCCCGACTCCAAGGATCTCGCGTTGCCCGGTTTGCGGATTCAGACGATCCGCCACCAGCGCAAATCCGCGGTCGTAGCTGGCAAAGCAGATGCGAACCAGCCGCTCATGTTCCACGCGAGTACTCAAGCTCAGGGAGCAAAAGTAGCGCAGGTAAACGCTGCGCTCCGAGAGCGTGGTGTGGAACTGAACCATGAGCGGCTCGTCTTCGGGGCGGATGGGGCGGATCGTGACGGGTGTGCCGTCCGCGAAGCGCCATTCCGTCACATACTGTGACGGATAAGGACGGATGGCCGGGCGGGGCAACTGCTCCGTAGGCAGATCGGGATCGTGCAGCACCACGCGGGCATCGAGGGCGAGGATATTCGCTGGAGTTGCGAGCAAGGGATTGATATCGATCTCTTTGATCCAGGACTGCTCCATCACGAGATGGCTGAATCGCACCAGCAATTCCTCCAGCGCTTTCAGGTCCACGGGTCTGCGGCCTCGCACTCCCTTCAACGCTGAGAAGATGAGAGTCTGCTCCATCAGCCGGTACGCCAGCGTCGTGTTGAGCGGCGGCAGCGCCAGAGCACGGTCACGATAGACTTCGACCAGCACTCCGCCGGAGCCGAACAGGATGACCGGCCCAAATTGGGCGTCGACTGTGCTGCCGAGAAGGAGTTCGTAGCCGTCGCGCTTGATCATCGGCTGCACGGTGACGCCACCGAAATGCTCTTTGCCGGACTTTTCGGATACCGCAGTTTGAATTGCGCGATATGCATTTCGCACCTGGTCGGCGTTCTGCAGACGAAGGCGCACGCCATCGACGTCCGTTTTGTGCGTGACCGTATTGGAGAGCAGCTTCAGGACGGCGGGGAACCCGATCTCCGCCGCCAGCGCTACTGCCTGTTCTTCACTATGCGCAATTCGCGTGTCAACCACCGGGATCGCATAGCTAGCCAGCAACTGCTTTGATTCATACTCATTCAGCAAAGTACGGCGAACTGATCTGGCCTGTCCGAGCAGATCGCTGGCGTTCTTCCGGGCGCCGGCTGCCCCTTGGGGCGCATCCACCAGCGCGGGAGTCTCGTAGAGCCCGCGCAGGTTGTAGGTGTATCGCCACATGTAAGTGAAGGCGCGCGCTGCCGTATCGGGATAAGAAAAGGTCGGAATACCGGATGCATTGAGAATCGCAGTTGCCTCCGCCACGGTACCCCCGCCCATCCAGCTGGCCAGCACCGGTTTCGTCGTTTTGTGAGCATACGGTTTCAGGCGTTCCGCGACTTGGACAGGATCCGCAAGTCCCTGCGGCGCAATGATGGCCAGCAACCCGTCTCCGCCGGGATCTTTCACAGCAATGTCGACCGCCTTGGCATAGCGCTCAGCATCCGCATCGGCCAGTACGTCGATCGGGTTCGCATGGCTCCAGTACGGGGAAAGGATGCCGTTAAGTTCGCTCAAAGATTCGTCGGACAGGGCGCTGAGCTCCCCGCCTGTCGCGATCAGGGCGTCGGTCGCCAGCACTCCAGGGCCGCCCGCGTTGGTTACAACCGTGAGGCGTGGGCCGCGAGGCCGTGGCTGTTTGCTGAGCACCTCCGCCATATAGAAGAGGTCGGCAATGTTCTGCACGCGCAGCACGCCGCATCGCCGGAAGGCTGCTTCCAGCACGTCATCACTTCCAGTCAGAGCTCCGGTGTGCGAGGCTGCCGCTCGAGACGCCGCTTCCGATCGCCCTGCTTTGATGACGATGATCGGTTTGCTGAGCGCAATCTGCCGCGCCGCCGCAAGAAAGGAGCGGGCATCTCCCACCGATTCCATGTACAGCAGAATGCTCTTGGTGTGCGGATCGTCGCCGAAGTAATAAATGAGATCGCCCCATCCGACGTCGAGCATCGAACCCGTCGAGACGATCGCACTGAAACCCACTTGCTCTTTCAGACTCCAGTCGAGAATTGCCGTCTGCAAGGCTCCGCTCTGGCTCAGGAAGGCGACGCTGCCTTTCTGCGGCATCAGTTTCGCGAAAGTCGCATTCAGGCCGATCGTCGGATTCATGAAGCCCATGCAATTGGGTCCGATCAGGCGGAGCGATCCGCGACGTAGATGTTTCTGAATCTCGTCTTCCAGAATCGCCCCGTCGCGTCCCTGTTCGCGGAAACCGGCAGAGATGACGACTGCGGATTTCACGCCTGCGTCGACGCACTCACCTACGATCTGGGCAACCGTCTGGGCTGGCGTCACAATCAGAGCGAGATCGATGGCTTCCGGAATGTCTCCAATTCGTTTATGCGTCTGAATACCGCGAACTTCGGAGTGTGTGGGACTGATGGCGAACAGCCGAAGAGGGAAGCGGCTAGCCTGCAGATTTGTCAGGATACTTCTTCCCACCGTGCCCTCGCGGTCGGTAGCTCCAACCACGGCCACGGAACGGGGCATGAATAGGGATTCCAGGCCGCCGCGCAAGGGCACAGGTGCATGAGTGGCGGCGTCGGCCGAGCCAGGCAGTGAAGTGGACTTTTGGCTAAGCTGCTGGCTCAACGGTCACGCTCCCGTTCTCCTATGTCATTCTGGCATAAAACTCATTCGAGAAAGAGCGATTCATGCCCCAACACTATCCCCATAATCCCACACTCTTTAGCAAGCGTCTGTGATCGCGATATGCCCTTAATCACGAGGCTTCGTGACCGCGATCACAAGCGCGAGTTGAATGCTACAATCAACTCGAAAGTGAGGTGCTGCTTTTCATGCGCGCCCCATATGGCCTAAATATTCTTGATAATTGCCTCACTTGTCCGGTTCGCGAGGAACATCTCTTCTGTAATCTTTCTCCTCATGCCGGACAACGTCTGAACGAAATCAAATCCACAGCGGTGTATCCCAAAGGGGCGATGCTCTTCATTGAAGGGCAACAGCCCCGCGGCGTCTTTGTCCTCTGTGCCGGCAAAGCGAAGCTCTCCACCTCATCGCGCGAAGGCAAGACCATCATCACCAAACTATCGGATGCGGGCGACGTTCTCGGCTTGAACGCGGTGATCTCGAATCGTCCTTACGAAGTGACCGCGGAAATGATGGAGCCGGGGCAGGCGAATTTCATTCCTCGCGAGTCATTGCTGCAGTTTCTCAAGGATCACGGTGAAGTCGCGTTGCGCGTGGCCGAGCAATTGAGCCGCAACTACTACACCGCATACGAGGAGATCCGGACGCTCGGCCTGGCTACATCGCCGTCGGAGAAGTTTGCCAAGCTTCTCCTTTCGTGGTCGACGAAGATCACGCAGAATGACGGCATGACACAGGTCAAGCTCACCCTGACGCACGAGGAGATCGCGGAGATCATCGGAACCACCCGAGAGACCGTCAGCCGCCTGTTCTCAGATTTCAAGAAGAGACAGTTGCTGCAGCTCAAAGGGTCGACCCTCGTGATTCGTAACCGTCCGGCTCTGGAAAAGATCGTTCAGTCCTGAGTTCGACAGCGACCAGCTCGCCGCTGTATCCCGATGCGCTGACGAAACGTCGGAGTGTCCCCGTGGCTCGGTTGTTACTTGGCTTACGGCGGGCGACGGAAGTCGAGATGACAATCGATACCCAATCGGGTGACGTACGTCCAAAGGCTCGCCATTGAACGTGGTTTACAATTTCCGCGTGACGATCCGACGGCCGACATTTCTCTCAGGACTCTGCCTGATCGCGATACTTGCATCATCACATCTCTCTCTAGCGCAGACGCCGTCCACACAAGCTTCTGAGGCCGCAGGGGCCGATGCTGAGATGGCCGGGCGCGTCCGTGCAGAATTTCAACATGCGTGGGAGGGCTACAAGCGATATGCCTGGGGCCACGATGCCCTCAAACCGTTGAGCAAGACCTACCACGATTGGTACTCCGCGCCCCTGCTCATGTCACAGGTCGATGGCCTGGACACGATGCTCTTGATGGGCATGAATGACGAGGCAGCCAAAACCCGCGAGTATATCGACAAGAACCTCTCGTTCAAACAGGACATTTACGTCAAGAACTTCGAGGTTACCATTCGCCTGCTCGGGGGATTGCTCAGCAGCTATCAACTGACCGGCGATAAACGATTGCTGGAACTCGCCGACGATCTCGGCACGCGCCTCTTGCCGGCTTTCAATTCCCCAACCGGGATGCCCTACGTCTACGTCAATCTCAAGACCGGCGCCGTTCGTGGAGAGGAGACCAATCCCGCGGAAGTCGGAACGCTGCTGATTGAGTTCGGTTCTCTGAGCAAGCTGACCGGAAAGTCCGTCTACTACGAGAAGGCAAAGCGAGCGGTGACCGAACTCTACAACCGCCGTTCGCCCATAGGACTCGTGGGATCAGGAATCGATGTAAAGACGGGGCAATGGACCGATCCCACCAGCCACATCGGGGGTGGAATCGATTCCTATTACGAATATCTGCTGAAGGCGTGGCTGCTATTCGGAGACAAAGACTGCGAGCGCATGTGGGAAACGAGTATCGAAGCTGTGAACAAATATCTCGCTGATCAGGCGCCAAGTGGATTCTGGTATGGTCAGGCGAATATGAATACGGGCGTCCGCGTCGGCACAGACTTCGGGGCTCTCGATGCGTTTTTCCCGGGAACGCTTGCCCTGTCCGGTGACCTCGGCCGCGCCCGCAAGCTGGAAGACTCAGCCTACAAGATGTGGACCACTTTCGGCATGGAACCGGAAGCGATGAACTACACGACCATGAAGGTGGCTTACGACGGATACGCTCTCAGGCCCGAGATTATCGAGTCGGCTTACTACCTCTACCGCTTCACCGGCGATCCGCGGTATCGCGAGATGGGGAAGACGTTCTTCGCAAGCCTCATCCAGTATTGCCGGACAGATTCGGGCTATGCCGCCCTGAGCCACGTTGTAAAGAAAACCAAGAAGGATGAGATGGAGAGCTTCTTCTTCGCCGAAACACTGAAGTATCTGTACCTGCTGTATGCCCCTCCGGACACGATCAACCTGAGCACCACAGTTTTCAATACCGAGGCCCACCCGATTCACCGAACGTGGTAACTGCGAGAACGTTGAGGCGATGACCGAGATCACCTGTGCAGCTCTTTTGTTCGATATGGACGGGGTCCTCATCAACTCGACCCCGGCGGTCGCGCGAGTGTGGCGGCGCTGGGCGATCGAGCACGGATTCAATCCCGAAGAAGTTGTTGCTCGCGCCCACGGACGGCCGAGTCTCACCACGGTTCGCGAGTATCTTCCTCATGCCGATCACGACGCAGAGAACCGCGAAGTCGAGCGCCGCGAGATCGAGGATCTGGAGGGCGTGATTCCGCTTCCGGGAGCGCTCGAGTTGCTGGCAGGCCTCCCGGCGGATCGCTGGACCATCGTGACCTCCTGCACTCGTCCGCTGGCGCGGGTTCGCATCCAGGCGGCGGGACTGCCGCTGCCCGGAAAGCTGATCACCTCGAACGACATTACCCATGGCAAGCCGGATCCCGAGCCCTACCAGAAAGCGGCGTCAATTCTGGGCTTTCGTTCGGCAGACTGCGTTGTCATTGAAGATGTGCCCGCGGGGATTCGCGCCGGGAAAGCCGCCGGGGCCAGAGTGATCGCCTTCACCACCACGGTTAAAGAACGAGAGTTACTTGGCGCGGGCGCCGACTGGTTGCTCAGGAACTGCGCTGACATTCATCGGGTACCGGCCACAGCCGCAGGTTTGCATCTGCGCCTGAGCACGCTGTAAGACGCCAGTGGAGATTCTTCCCAGGAATCGCGCCAATTCGCGCGCTCTTCAAACTCCAGAGTTGCGTCACAGTTTCGTTCCTCGAAAATCGTTCTGCCGCCGGAGTAGACTTGAATCTTCCCGTGGCAACCTACTCGTAGGAGAAATCACCATGAAACATCGCCTGCCGATTTGCTTCAGTCTGATGGTTGCGGGCTTGCTGGCCCTCGCCAATCCGGCGCCTGCTCAGAATGATCAACGCAATCAACCCACGGCGAGAGAAGAGGAACGTATCACCAAAGAGGTGCGGCATGAACTGCTGATGCTGCCCTACTACGGAGTATTCGACTTCATTGCCTACAAAGTCGAAGGAACGACAGTCACATTGCTGGGTCAGGTGGTGCGTCCGGTCATAAAAACCGATGCTCAAAATGCGGTCAAAGGGATTGAAGGAGTCGAGAAGGTTGAGAATCAGATTGAGGTTCTTCCACCCTCCTCCATGGACGACCATCTTCGCCTGCGACTCTATCGCGCGATCTACGGATATCCCGCTCTGGAGAAGTACGCACTCGGCGTGCAGAAACCGATCCGCATCATCGTCAAGAATGGCCGGGTGACACTGGAGGGAACCGTCGATAGCGATGGCGACAAGAATCTGGCCGGACTCCGCGCAAACGGCATCTCCGGGATTTTCTCTGTCACCAACAATCTGCAAGTTGTGAAACCCTCCTGATATTCCTGAGTTGAGATTCCCAAGAGAGGACGCGAACCTTGCGTCCCCTCTTCTTCCCATCGAGAATCCTCCCAGCGGGCGCGTATAATTCTCGCGGATTCGATCATCACCCCAATTCGGAGGAACTCCGTCATGAGTCTTCATGCTATGAACCGCCGGACTTTTCTCGAAACTGCAACCACAGTGACCGCCGCGACCCTGCTGACCAGGCGTTTCGGCTGGGCGTCCGACGAACACAAAATTGACCGCGTGGGCGTGCAACTCTACACGGTGCGGGATCAGATGAAGGACGACTTTGAGGGCACGATCGCCAAGGTTGCGCAGATCGGGTACAAGGAAGTCGAGTTTGCCGGATATTTCGATCACACCCCGCAACAAGTCCGCGCGATTCTCCAGAAGAACGGACTGACTTCCCCGGCATGCCACGTTGAATACGGCGTTCTGGCTCCAGACAAGTGGCCGGAACAGCTTGAATCGGCGAAAGTGATCGGGCAGCCATATATCGTCAATCCGTGGATTCCCGAGGAGTTGCGCAAAACCGACGACGATTGGAAGCGCGCCGCCGATACATTCAATCGCGCCGGCGAAGAGAGCAAGAAAGCCGGCATTCAGTTCGCCTATCACAACCACTGGTTCGAATTTCTGCCAGTGAACGGAAAGCGCCCTTACGATCTGCTCCTCAAGCTCTGCGACAAGAATCTGGTGAAGATGGAACTGGATCTTTGCTGGATCACGGTGGGTGGTGGCGATCCGCTGAAGTATTTCAGCGAATATCCGGGGAGGTTCCCTCTGGTTCACGTCAAGGATATGAAGAAGTTGCCGAAAGTCAGCGAGGCAGGAGGTCAGGACTTCGGCGACTCCCTAAAAGATATGACCTCTGTCGGCGATGGCATCATCGACTGGAAGAGAATCTTTGCCAAGTCCGAGGAGGCCGGAATCAAGCACTATATCGTCGAACACGATAAGCCGGCGGACCCGTTGGCCAGCATCACCGCCAGTTATGAATATCTGAGCAAGCTGCGCTGGTAATCTTTTGGTGTTAGGCCGGAAGTAATGTCCGGAAAGACACCTCTAACGGAGAGTAATAGGGAACCAGAGTAACTGCGCTCCCGCTTGATTCTGTGGCAACATTGGAGCTAACTAAAGCAAGCGGGAGCGTTTCTATGGACTGCGACGAGGAACGCGAAGGTTACGTCAATCCCGTTCGATCTGCTTACCCTCCGATCCACAGTTCTGTCGGCCAACTGGGCAAGCGTCGTTCCCACGGTTACCATTTCGAGGAAGTTCTCGGCGGATTGCTCACTCTTGCCGGCAGCCTTTGGGCACTCTACGTCGTCTTTGTGGAGCACGCCAGCTTCTGGCAAATCCAGTTGTTGCCTCCGAGCCCAGTCGAGATTTGCGGATTGGGGATTTTGGTTCTGTTGCACGCGAAAGGACGGCACGCTACTCACGCCGAGTGACGCTCGCGAAGCAACTGGTTGGCGATCTCTTTGGCGATTGGGCAGACAGGCGGAAAATGCAGAGCCGTGCGGTCTGACTTGCGTCCGACTGCTGCAAGCAGCGAATGCCCGGGCGCTCACTTTGCGGCGGCCGGGTTGCTTCCCTAAATCGCGCTCTCAGAGAAAACCTGACGGTCGTTTACCTCAAGCACCCCTGAACGGCTCTTCGAGCGATGGGCTCTGCCGCGTGAATAATTCCGCCCCGTCCTCGGTCACATGCATGTCATCTTCGAGGCGGATGCCGAATTCGCCCCGGATGTAGATTCCCGGCTCATCGCTGGTGGTGATGTTCGCCTGCAGCCTGGTTGCATTTCCGCGAACCAGATAGGGCCACTCGTGGCCGTCCATGCCCATGCCGTGCCCGAGACGATGGGTGAAGTATTTGTAATCCGGACCGTAGCCGGCGTCGGTGATGACCTTCCGAGCCGCCGCATCGATCGATCCGCATTCCACACCGGGCTTTGCCGCCGCCAGTGCTGCCGCTTGTGCGCGATGCACGATGTCGAATACGGCCTTCATCTTGTCCGACGCTTTCCCGAGCACGAACGTGCGAGTGATATCCGACTGATATCCCTCGACCGTGCAGCCGTCATCGATCATGATGATGGTGCCCTCGCGGATCACCTGCGGAGTGTTGGACCCATGGGGGAATGCGGTGTACTCGCCAACCATCACGCTTGCTTCCCCCGGGAATCCCATCTGCTGATAGGCCCTGTCGATCAGGTTGCCGACATCCCGCTGCGTCATACCTTCGGAAAGCGACTGGAACACGGCCTGATAAACCGCGAGGGTTACCTCTGCTGCCAGCCGCATGAGCGCGACCTCGTTTGCGCTCTTGATCATCCGGCAGCCCGCCGTTACCGGGGTCGCACTCGATAACATCGCCCGCGGCGCCGCTTTCGCGATGCCGTCCACGAAGACGAAGCGCATAGTCTCCTCGATCCCGATTTTGCCGGTAGCTATGCCACGATCTTTGAGCCCTTGCGCAATCCGTTGATACGGGTTCTCATCCTCCTGCCAGATGCGTACATCGGGCTGGTCCGCATCGGGGGAATTCGCGATCTGCTCGCGCGCCCGTCCTTCTTCGAACGCCGGACAAATGTAGAACTCCGCACCCTTCGCAGGAAGAATGAGTGCAAACGCCCGTTCGCCGCCCCACCAGCGGATGCCGGTGAAGTATCGCAGGGACGTTCCTTCCATCAGCACGATGGCATCGAGAGAATTCGCGCCCATCAGTTCACGGGCGCGCTCCAGCCGCGCGCGGCGCTCTGCCACTGTGATTGGTTTCGCTTCGTTCTTCCGCGACTTCAAACGGGCGATCGCGGGCGGAAGGGAAGCGTCGTCACTGCTGCCGGCTGTCTCTGCCGCGCGAAGGGAGCGTGTGGCCAACGCGCTTCCTGTGGTGATGCCAGTGACTTCAAGAAATCGCCGCCTCGAGATCATGAACCCCTCCTGGACATAAGAAACCAAATCGTGAGGAAAACAGTCCGGCCATTATATGAGGGAATTGCGGTTTTCGGAGGGCGATTGCACAATCAGGTGAGCTGCGGACAGTCGCTCGCGCAATATCTCGTCCCGATGGAATCCGGTTTCCAGTGCGCGGGTTGCGGCGAGTGGAATACGACTTCGGTCGACGCATCGGCCGGGCGGCGCCAGCATTACGTTGAAGACTGCCAGGTTTGCTGTAGGCCGAATCTTCTCCACATCGAGTACGATCCCGCGTTGCAGCAGTTTCTCATCCTTGCCGAACTAGAGGCAGATTAGGGGTGTGCGAAGCTTCAGGCCGAAGTGGCCCCGCTACCTTGCCAAATACTCGTAGTCTCTTTGCTTCCCGCGCTATAGTTAGCTGTCCGGCGCCGCTTCCTATAGCCAAGGGCGCTGGATTTGGAAAGGATCTTCCCATGGCAACAGGCTACACTGCCGGCAGAATAGTCGCTCACAACATGGTAACGACGCAGTTCGAGCTTGACGGCTTCCGCGTGACCCGTACGCTCGGAGTCGTACGCGGCATTGTCGTGCGCTCGCGCTCGATCTTCGGCACGATCGGTGCGGGTCTGCAAACGCTGGTCGGTGGCAACATCACGCTGCTCACCAATCTCTGCGAGAAGACGCGTCAGGAGGCGTTCGACCTGATGCTCCAGCATGCCGCTGAAATCGGGGCAAACGCAGTCGTCTGCGCGCGCTATGACGCGACCGAGATCATGCAGGGCGTCACCGAAGTATTGGCCTACGGCACGGCCGTCTATGTGGAGCCGATCAAGTAGAGCGCCGGGCGCATCACTACGCGCCCACGAGTACAACCAGGACTTTCGCTTCCCGCCCGGCCTTCCCCGCCTTTGAGCGCGGTGCCGGGTTCAGTCTTTGTAGAGGAATCCGGCCACCATCGCGGCCAGGATCGCTCCCAGCCACATTTCGATCATCCATCCCAGCGGGAGGGAGCGACCCACGGATGACCACGTCGCTTGCGCAAAATTCTCGGGAAATCCCGCGATAAAGCCTACCCAGAATCCGATTCTCAGAGCCGTGCCTGGCCCCCCGCCCAGCGTTTGTCGTGTCCAGGCGTAGAGGTGAGAGATGATGATCGCCAGGATAAACAGAAGAACGATCCACTGTGCGACGAAGTAAGGATAGCGGGGCGTTTTGAGAAAGAGTCCCGCGTTTTGAGCAGCGACGTAGCGCGCGTTCTTGATCACAAACGCGCCCACGACATAGCTCCAGATTGACCACACCACTCCCCCGGCGAGACCACCCAGCCACACCCTGCCCTTGTTGATTGACATTGAGGAGCCTCCTTTGCCGATGCCCTTCAAAACCAATCCGGTTCATCCGCGGCGGCAGTGTACACCAATGGCCGACACTCGGCACGGCCGATTAGCCGCGAGCGAGAGAGGAGCAGCCCTCTCGCCCTGAGAGCCGAAACAAAACAAGCCCGGAATATCCACAAGAAACTCCGCGCCCATGGCGGAGGTCAAGAAAAATCTGAGCGAATGAATGGCGAAAGAACCAAAAGAAGAAACACAATCACTTGTGGTCACTCAAATGGTTAACCACAAGGATTCGCGCTTTCGCTTTGCCGTGAAGAACGCCAGATTGCACCTTCAAGTTTCTGCTTGACAATAAAAGACTTACAGCTAAGATGTGGTACAAAGTGGTTAGAAGTGGTCAGAAGAGTTGGGCTCGTGGGAGTCAGGAGCTGATAACGAGGAGCCGGTGGGAAGCCGACCCAAAAGCACGACAGACAGCCCGAACCACTCAACTTCGACCTTACTTTGCGCCGCTTTTACCTCCCTCGTTGCTGCTGTAGCGAATAAGGACGCGCCGCCTGGACGTATTTGCGTTGTCCAGAAACAAGGCGCCCGGATCCTTCGACGACGGAAAGTGCGTCGTTTCGGGGTGACAGCTCAAGATCATGTTTCGCGGCAATCATCCAACCCGGGTCGACGAAAAGGGACGCCTCAAGGTCCCGGCCGAGTTCAAGCGGGTGATCGACGAGAAATACGGGCAGCAATTTTACATCACCAGCCTCGATGGGGATGTTGCTCAAGTGTATCCCTTCGAGGAGTGGGAGCGGATCGAACAGAAGCTGGCAGCCCTCTCCACGTTCAATCCCACGAAGAAAAAGTTTCTAAGCAAGACCAACTACTGGGGTCAGCAGGTCGAGATGGATGGACAAGGCCGGCTTTTGCTGCCTCAACTGCTGCGCGATGCAGCGCGGCTCAAGGGAGATGTTGCGGTGACCGGATATCAGACGTATCTGGAAGTCCGCAATCTCGAGGTGTACGAACAGAAAGTTAGGGAAGAAAAGTTCACGCCTGAGGATGAGAAGACGCTCGACACGCTGGGCATCTAGTGAACCATCTATCGGACGGGGGATCAACAGACACCCCTCAGGGGGTTGGGCATGGTGGTGGAAGGGAAGCCAATCATGTTCCGGTTCTTTTAAAAGAAGCGATCGACTTTTTAGCCGTGCGGCGCGGTGGGACGTATATCGACGCCACGGTGGGCCTGGGCGGGCACAGTTCCGAAATCGCAAAACGCCTCGGCGCACCGGGACATTTGATTGGGCTCGATAAAGACCCGGCGGCGCTGGGAATCGCGCGAAACAAGCTTGCGCCAACGGGCGCGGATTGGCCGGAGATCACGTTGCTGCATAGATCCTTCGCAGAAATTGCGCAGGGCGAGCAAGCAGCGACGGTCGACGGCATTCTCGCCGACCTGGGCGTGAGCAGCCTGCAGCTCGACGAGGCAGCGCGCGGCTTCAGTTTTCAGGCGGAAGGGCCGCTCGACATGCGGATGGACCCGCGGTCGGAGCGCACCGCCGAACAAGTGGTAAACCACCTCGACGAGCGACAGCTTGCCGATGTGATTTACGAATTCGGAGAGGAAAGGAGGTCGCGGAGAATCGCCAGAGCCATTTGCCGGTCGCGGCCGATACGCAACACCGCACATCTTGCGGAAGTGATATCAGCCGCGGCCCGGCCAATGAATCAGGCTGAAAGACGGATTCATCCAGCGACCAGAACTTTCCAGGCACTTCGAATCTTCGTAAACCGCGAACTGGACGATCTGCGGGCGCTGCTCGAGGCAGCGCCCCGGATTCTGAAGTCCGGCGGACGCGTGGTGGTGATCAGTTTCCATTCGCTGGAAGATCGCATCGTGAAGGATGCGTTTCGCGATGGAGCGAGCCGGGGTTTGTACCGGTTACTTACAAAGAAACCGGTGACGGCGACGGAAGAAGAAAGTGATCGCAATCCGCGGGCACGCAGCGCCAAGTTGCGGGCCGCGGAACGGATTTGAAATCGGCGGCGGACCCCGGCCCTCAGACCTCAGCAAGTCTGACCGGGATCGGGTTTGCTGAAGTCGGAGGTCCGAGGTCTGAAGTCGGTTTCGAGTTTAGCTCCGGAAAACCTGCTGGAGCTCCCGGCATTGGCGGTAACGGCAGTGCCGGGCCTTACGGGTTCAGGTTTCATCAGGCGGACGAAGATCCGCTGGAGAACTAACCCTGACGTCGCACCTCAGGCGGCGGTCTGCAGCAAGTCGACTGCGGCAGCTGTCGGAGAGACGGGGTCAGCAGCACTGGGGTTCCGTGGTAGGAATCCATTTTTGAGGTTGCGGAATGTACACGGGAACACTGATTCGAGACTTGACGGCAGCAGTCGAACGCGCCGAGCAGAAAGTAGAACAGCAGCGGGTGGCCGAAGCCGAGGAACTGCGGGCGATTTTTGCCATGCAGATCCCCGTCGTCGATGACGATCGCATTTTCATGGGGGCAGCATAATGGCGGCAGCAGCGGCAATTCGGAGCTCCAGGCCGGCAGCAGGGCGTCAGCCGTTTTGGACGGGCACGCCCGAAGTCTACTTCTCCAAAGCGATCGACAATTCACGCCTGGTAAAAGTCGAGGACCCGCGCCGTAACCGCGAGATGAAGCAGTTCGGCACGGCGCTGGCCGTTCTCTTTCTGCTGGTTTTCGGATACACGTGGCAGCACTTCCGCGCCATTGAATACGGCTATCAGATCGAAGCTGCCAAGCGCGAACTGAGCAACATGACCGAAATGCACCACGCTCTGCAGTTGGAAGATGCGTCGTTGCGGAATCCGGAACGGATCGACGTGCTGGCTCGGCGCATGGGCCTGGTTCCGCCTGCGCCGGGACAGATCATCCGGATGGACGCGTCTCCATCCAGCGGCCAGGGACCAGTCATGGCCAGCGCCGCGCCGATCGTGATCGAAGGGCAGTAAGGCTCGCGCGGGGCGAACCCGGCATGAGCGAGGAAGTCTCGCCATTGTCAAGGCACCCTGTATGTTTCAACCGGCACGTTTTGCATCAGCTAGCGACGAGTCATGTCAGCCTCCGGTACCGATCGGTCTACCAACTCCCGCCTCTACCTGCTAGGCGCCGTCCTCTTCTTTTGGTGCGTCGCGATCTGCTTCCGCCTGGTTTATCTCCAGGTCTTCAGCTACGAGAGATTTGTCAAGCAGGCTGAGCATCAACAGCAACGGGCGATCCCCCTTTCAGCGAAACGAGGAATCATCTACGATCGCGATGGCCGTGAGCTGGCGATGTCGGTGCTGGTGGATTCGGCATTCGCCGTTCCCAGCGAAGTCAAAGATCTCCCCACCGCGGTTTCCCTCATTACCCGCATCACCGGCGAAGATTACAACGTTGTCCTCGCCGATTGCCGCGCTCATAAGACCTTCTGCTGGGTTGGGCGCAAAGCCGACGATGAAACCATCCAGCGCATCAAGGCGCTCGATCTGCAGGGCATTCATTTTCAAAAAGAGCCCAAGCGTTTCTACCCCGACCGCGAGCTGGCTGCGCAGGTCCTGGGCTCGGTCGGCATGGACGACTCAGGCCAGAGCGGCATCGAACACCAATTCGACGACGAACTCCGCGGCCGCCCGGGCAAGATGTTCATCTCCGTCGACGCTCGCCGCCAGTGGTTTGCCGACGTCGAGACCCAGCCCGAGCCTGGCCAGGATCTCGTCCTGACCATTGACAAGAACATCCAGTACATCGCCGAGAAAGAGCTCGATCAGGCGATGCACGATACGCAGGCGATCGCCGGCACCGTTATCGTGGAGAACCCTCACACTGGAGAGGTTCTCGCGCTCGCCAATAGGCCTACCTTCAATCCCAACCTCCGGAAGCAGATCACTCCCGCAGCTCTCAACGATCGAGCTGTCAGCGACATCTATGAGCCAGGGTCCGCCTTCAAGATGGTGACCATTTCCGCCGCGCTTGACGAAAAAATCACCAATCCGGACGAAGTTTTCGATTGCCAGATGGGATCGATCGTCTACAACGGGATGCGCATCCGCGATGCGGAGCCGCACGGCCTGTTGCCGGTGTGGGGAGTGCTGGCGGAATCGAGCAACGTAGGCGCAATCAAAATTGCTCTCCGCCTGGGCGAAGACCGCTTCTACAAATACATTCGCGCCTTCGGATTCGGGCAGCAGACAGGCATCGAGCTGCCCGGTGAGACGCGCGGCATCACCAAACCTCCCAGCCGCTGGTCGAAGGTCTCCATTGCCGCGATCGCCATGGGGCAGGAGATCGGGATTTCTCCCATCCAGCTGGCGAGTCTGGTTTCGACGTTTGCCAATGACGGCGTCTGGGTCGCGCCGCGCATCGTCGCCGGAACCGTGCCGCCCCGGGGCCGCCTACAGACCGTCGCCTTTCATCCCGGACCGTCTCACCGCGTGATTTCCCCGTTTACCGCGGCCGAGATGCGTTCCATGATGCAAAAGGTCGTGCTGGAAGGCACCGGCCGCAAAGCGAATCTCCAGGGCTACTCCGCCGCCGGAAAGACGGGGACGGCGCAAAAAGTCGATCCAGTTACGCATGCCTATTCGAAAACAAAATATGTCGGATCCTTTGCCGGATTCGCGCCGGTCAACAACCCTCAGATTGTGGTCGCAGTAATTCTGGACTCAGCCGTCGGCCTACACCAGGGCGGCCAGGTTTCCGCGCCCGTATTTCGCCGGATCGCGCAGCAAGTCCTCGAGTATCTGCATGTGCCGCATGATCTTCCACTGATGCCGCAGCGCCAGTTGCTGCTGGCGCAATCCCGCTTGCAAGACAAGGATCTGGTGGAAGGATCTCCGGACCATCCTGGCGAGCCGCTTGAAACTGCCGAAGTGAATGATGATCCTTCAACCGATCGTCCTCACGGCGCACCCGACGTTGCTCTACCGGCGGCGCCGGTTGCGACGGAGGGACGCGTCGTTCAAGCGGCCGCGCGCGAACCCCTGCCTGTTGCGGACTCTCCGGGCAGCCATTCATCCTCTCCATCGCAGGCTTCGGCCTCGCCATCGTCTGCCAAGTTGCCTGAGAGCGGCACTGTTGTCCTTGACGTGGAGCAGGGCGGCATCGAGGTCCCCTCTTTTGTCGGTAAAACCGTGCGGGCGGCGGTTGAAGCTGCACAAAACGCCGGCCTGGAGCTTGAACTTGTCGGCAACGGCGGGGTGGCCCGAGAACAATCGCCCGCAGCTGGAACTCACGTGCCCGCCGGCTCCCACGTGACGGTCCAACTGGGCCCGTAAATTCGCCATCCTATCGGTCAGAGCATTCTATTTCGCTTTGCGAGAACGTCTCGAACAACTCCCAGGCTGAGGCCCACGAAACGCTGCTCCCTTTCGTTTGACCCGCCGAAAAACCACGTGTTACGGTAATCAGTCACACCATCCCGAGAGCAGCCGCTGCTTGGGGATTGAGGCGTATTTTGTCTTCTGTTGAGACGACCGCTCACGAAAAACCCGCTCCGCCGGTGATTCGCAAAACCGCGCTCAACGCCATCCATCGCCAGATGGGCGCGAAGATGGTCGAATTCAACGGATGGGAGATGCCGGTCGAATATCCGGCGTCAATCGGGTGCGGAATCATCAATGAGCACTTGGCCGTTCGCACCGGCGCCGGCATCTTCGATGTCAGCCACATGGGCGACATTCGCCTCGCCGGCCCGCAGGCGCTCGCTGCGGTACAGCACATTTCGATGAATGATGCCTCGAAGCTGGCCATCCACCAGGCTCAGTATTCGGCGCTGCTTTACCCCCAGGGAACGTTCGTCGACGATGTAATCGTCCACCGGTTGGCCGAGGACGAGTACCTCCTTGTTATCAATGCCGGCACTCGGGAGAAGGACTTCAGCTGGGTGCGGGACAACACCCGCCAGTTTGACTGTGACGTCGAGAACCTCTCTGATGATTTCACTCAGATTGCGATTCAGGGACCGAAGGCCGTCAACCTTCTTCAGAAACTGACAGATGCCGATCTCAATCAGGTGAAGTTTTACTGGGTCACCCGCGGAACCCTCTGTGGGCTCAAGAACATTCTGCTGGGACGAACCGGATACACAGCCGAAGATGGGTTCGAGGTCTACATCCCATCCGATGAAGAAACCAGCGCCCGCATTTGGAATGAAATCCTGGCTGCCGGCAAGGAATTCGGTGCCGTCCCCTGCGGTCTGGGTGCCCGGAACACGCTGCGTCTCGAGGGCAAGCTGCCCCTCTATGGTCACGAGATTTCCGATACGATAAACGTCTGGGAGGCTGGCCTCGACCGATTCTGCAAGATGGAGAAGCCGGAGTTTATTGGCCGGGATGCGCTGGAAAAGGCAAAAGCCGCGGGGATCAAGCGGACGTTGGTTGGGCTGGAGATGGTCGAACGCGGCATTGCGCGCGACGATTACAAGGTGCAGGATGAGTCCGGGCGCGAGATCGGCTACGTCACCAGCGGCTCCCCGGCGCCGTTTTTGAAAAAGAATATCGCGCTGGCGTACGTGCCGGTGGAACATTCCGCGGTGGGCAGCAAAGTGAAGGTGGTGATTCGCGGGCAGGGTGCAGGTGCGGTGGTTGTGCCGACGCCTTTTTACAGGCGGCCGAAGAAATCCGGTTAGCCGCGCGGGCAACTTCGGAGAAGTGTAAGAGGTCAGCAGCCAGGAGCTAGAAGAGTATGGCTTATCCCACAGATCGCAAGTACACCAAAGAACACGAATGGATTCAGGCAAATGGCAGCTCTGCCAGTATCGGCATTACCGACTACGCGCAGCAGTCGCTCGGCGATATCGTCTTCGTCGAGGTGCCCAAGGTCGGAGCCGAACTGGCAGCGGGTAAGACTTTTGGAACGGTAGAATCGGTGAAAGCGGTCTCGGATCTCTTTGCCCCCGCATCTGGTACGGTGACCGACGTCAACGGCGATCTGGCGACCGCTCCCGAGAAGGTGAACAAAGATCCCCACGGCTCGTGGATGGTCAAGATTACGCTAACGAACCCGGGTGAACTTGACGGGCTGCTCTCGGCTGCGGACTACGAGAAGTTCGTGGCCGAAGAGGGCGGCCACTAATAGCGCTCTCCTTTGAGGCGGTCGAGTCCGGTTCCTTGGGAGGTTCGTGCAACAGGCAAATTGGGCTCAAGAATTTCACTCATGACTTCAACCGCCGCAAGGCGCTCGCAATCCGAAACTCCTCCACTTTCATCTATATAAATTCCTATGCGCTACTTGCCCAAATCTCCCGCTGACCGCGAAGCCATGCTGAAGGCGATCGGACTGCGCTCGGTCGATGATCTTTTCGCTCCCATTCCGCCCGAATACCGCCTGACACAGGACTTGAAAATTCCGCGCCAGATGGCGGAATCGGAAATCGTCGAATTCTTCCGCGACCGTTCGCGCGAAAATGGCGAAGGCTTCACCAGCTTTCTAGGCGCCGGAGCCTACTTCCATTACCGCCCCGTGATTATCGACGCGCTCATTTCCCGGGGCGAGTTCCTCACCGCGTACACACCCTACCAGGCTGAGATCTCGCAGGGAACGCTGCAATCCATCTTCGAATTTCAGACGATGATCTGCGAACTGACGGGCATGGAAGTGGCGAACGCCTCGATGTATGACGGCTCGACGGCGGCAGCCGAAGCCGTGATGATGGCCGTGCGGCTCACCGGCCGGCGGTCGGTTGTCGTGGCGCGCAGTCTGCATCCGGAATATCGTGAAGTGCTCGCCACCTACGCAACCCATCAGGGCATGCCGGTTTCCATTGCCTCTTACCGCGACGATGGCCGCGTCAATCTTGCGGAACTCGAGAGCCTCATCACCCCCGAAACGGCCTGCGTGCTGGTGCAGTCCCCGAATTTCTTTGGCACGCTCGAAGATATCGGCTCGATGGCAGAGATCGCTCACAAAGGCGGCGCCATGCTCGTAGTTTCGATCGCGGAAGCGGTCTCGCTCGGGATCGTCGAGCCTCCCCGTCATGCCGACATCATCGCCATGGAGGCGCAATCCTTCGGCGTTCCTCTTGGTTTCGGTGGTCCTTACTGCGGTGTAATTGCCACTCGCGAGAAGAACGTGCGCCAGATGCCCGGCCGTCTGGTTGGCCAGACCGTCGACAAGCACGGCAAACGCGGATTCGTATTGACGCTGGCCACCCGCGAGCAGCATATCCGCCGCGAGAAGGCGACTTCGAACATCTGCACGAACCAGGCGCTCGTTGCCCTGATGGTCAACATCTTCATGACGGTTTACGGCAAAGTTGGGCTAAAGGAACTGGCGAAGCAGAATCTGGCGAAGACCGCCTATGCCGCGGGACAATTTGCCAGGCATGGCAAGGTTCTTTTCGATGCGTCGCCGCGCTTCAATGAATTCGTCGTGCAGACCAGCGAGGATCCCCGTGCCATCAACAGCCGTTTGCTCGGGCATAAGATCGTCGGCGGACTGCCGCTTGCCAAGTTCTATCCCGACCTCGGCAATGCAGCTCTCTGGTGCTGCACTGAACTGACCACCCGCAGTTCCATTGATACTGCGGCAGGATTGATCGCCGAAAGCGAGCGCTCGGTGCGCTCGGCCAGAGAGGAAGTCGAAGAGGTAGCGAAATAGCAATGCCCGGCGAAGTTGCCTGTCCCTACTGCCGTGGCAACGGCAAGTGTGCAGAGTGCGACGGAACCGGCGCCAACATTCACCTGAACGAAACTGACCCAAAGTGCCGGAACTGCCGAGGACTCGGTACCTGTCCGAACTGCGAGGGAACTGGAATGGCGTCTGCGATCCGTCCGGAAATTCTCGAGCTAGGTCTCGATAAATTATGAAGCACATGACTCGCAAGGCCACGCGCCACGTCAATCAGAACGAAGGACTCATCTTCGAGAAATCTTCGCCGGGGAAAGCGGCGTGGAAGCTGCCCCCGCTGGATGTTCCCGAGGTCGACACCGCGAAGCTGCTCGGCACCTCGGAACGAAAGGATCTGGGCACGATGCCCGAAGTGAGCGAGATCGAGATTATCCGCCATTTCACGCGCCTTTCCACTTGGAATTACGCCATCGACCTCGGCATGTATCCGCTGGGCTCCTGCACGATGAAATACAACCCGCGCGTCAACGAAGCTGTGGCGCGAGTTGAAGGGATCGCCAACGGCCATCCATATCAGCCCGAAAAGATCTCGCAGGGTGCCCTGCGCATCATCAAGACGCTGAGCGAATGCCTGATCGAAATCACCGGCATGGATGCGATCACCTTGCAGCCGGCAGCCGGCGCTCACGGCGAGATGACCGGATTGCTCATGGTCCGCGCGTATCACCAGTCCAAGGGAAATGCGCGCAAGAAAATTCTGATTCCCGACTCTGCCCACGGGACAAATCCAGCGACGGCTGCGATGGTGAGCTACGCGGTGGAAAACCTGAAGTCAGATGCTCGCGGCATGGTCGACATCTCGGCGCTCGAGTCCCAGGTGAACGAAGAGGTCGCCGCGCTCATGCTCACGAATCCGAACACATTGGGCATCTTCGAGCAGGAAATCCACAAGATTGCCGACATTCTGCATGCCAAGGGCGCGCTCCTTTACATGGATGGCGCCAACATGAACGCCCTCGTGGGCAAGGCGCGTCCCGGCGATTTCGGTGTCGACGTCATGCACCTGAACCTTCACAAGACCTTTTCTACGCCGCACGGCGGCGGTGGGCCGGGTTCTGGTCCGGTCGCCGTCAAGAAGGCGCTTGAGCCGTTCCTGCCAAGGCCGACTGTCCTGGAAAAACCCGACGGCACTCTCGGGTTCGATTACGAGCGCCCTCAATCTGTCGGCCGGGTGCGGGCCTACTATGGGAATTTTGGCATGTTCGTACGCGCTCTTGCCTATATCCAGGCCAACGGCCCCGATGGACTGCGCCAGACCACCGAAGACGCGGTGTTGAACGCGAACTACATCCGTAAGGGACTCGAAGGAACCTACGATCTACCCTACGCCACGCCTTCCATGCACGAAGTCGTCTTCAGCGACAAAATCCAGGCGAAGCAAGGTGTCCGCACCATGGACATCGCCAAGCGCCTCATTGACTACGGATTCCATCCGTACACCACTGCCTTCCCGCTGATCGTCTCCGGTGCGCTGATGATCGAGCCCACCGAGAGCGAATCCAAGGAAGAGATGGACTTGTTCGTCGAAGCCATGAAGTCCATTGCCGAGGAAGTTGAAGAAGATCCGCAAACCGTGCTCGACGCGCCTCACTCCACGCGCGTTTCGCGTCTGGATGAAACCGCAGCGGCCCGAAAGCCGGTCCTAAGATGGAAGCCTGCCAGCTGATCCTCGGCTTCTGATTGAATTGCGATTCTCCGGTCAGGGCGAGGTTCTCAATCGGCAATTTCTTCTCCCCGTCCTCTGTGGTTAAATCTTCTCAATTGCCTCGACCCATGAAAAATCCCGCCGCGCCTGAGCGAGCGGGTTTGTTTGCCGCGCCGGAGAAGCGCACGCCGGTCGTCTGCCTTCTGTTGGCAGTCGTGACTCTTGCCCTTTACAACCCGGTGAGCCGTCATCCATTCGTGAACTACGACGATGACCGCTACATCACGGAGAATCCACACGTGCGGCAGGGCTTGACGGTCGATACCGTCATGTGGGCGCTGACTTCGACCGAACAGGCCAATTGGCATCCCCTGACCTGGATGTCGCATGCCCTCGACTGCTCGCTGTTTCGCCTCAACCCGGCCGGTCATCATTTCACCAGCGTGCTGTTGCACATGGTGAATGTGCTTCTGCTCTTTCTGCTCCTCCGATGGGCGACCGGGCGATTCGGCGCCAGCTTGTTCGTGGCGGCCCTGTTCGCCATCCACCCGATCAACGTCGAATCGGTGGCCTGGGTCGCAGAGCGCAAGAACGTTCTCTGCACGCTGTTCTTTTTGCTCACGCTCTGGGCTTACGGATGGTACTCGCAAAAGCCCGACTGGAAGCGGTATCTCGCGGTTGTGGTTCTGTTCGCAGCCGGACTCGCTTCGAAGCCCATGGTCATCACTCTGCCTTTCGTCCTCCTGTTGCTGGATTACTGGCCGCTGGGGCGAGTCGGGTCGGCGGAAGGAAGCGCCGGTCTGCAGCCTGGGTCCTATTCCTGGTCGCAACTCGTGCTCGAGAAAACGCCTTTGCTGGCGCTCTCCGCCGCCAGTGCGGTAATTACCGTGCATGCGCAGCGGGCCGGTGGGGCAATGCGCAGCACACAACAGTTTTCTTTCGGAGTCCGCCTCGCCAACGCGATTTGCGCCTATGGAATGTACCTCTGGAAGGCGATTTGGCCGTCGCAGCTGGCCCCTTTATACCCGCATCCAGGCAGTTCCTTGCCCGCGTGGCGGGTTGCCGCCTCGGCGGCGGTCTTGATAGCTATCACTGCGATGGTCATCCGGTTGCGATCAAAGCGCCACCTGCTGGTCGGCTGGCTCTGGTATCTGGGAACGCTTGTGCCTGTCATCGGCCTGGTGCAGGTCGGAGACGCTGCCATGGCGGATCGCTATGCCTACATTCCCCTGATCGGAATCTTCGTAATGATTTCTTTTGGTGTCGCAGATTTTGCCGAGCACAGAAACTTTGGCTTCACCCCCGCCGTTCCCGCCGCAGCAGTGTTGTTGGCGCTGGCTGCAGTGACTCATCGCCAGATCGGCTATTGGCAAAGCAACAATGATCTGTGGTCGCATACCCTCGCGGTCACGGGGAACAATTTCATCGCCGAAGACAATCTCGGGGGTGCCCTCATCCTCGACGGCAAAGAGAGCCAAGCCTTTCCCCACTTTGAAGCGGCTGCCCAGATTAATCCCAGGGATCCCATGAGCCACAGCAATCTCGGAGCTTATTTTCAGACGCATAACCGGATGCAGGAAGCGATCGCCGAGGACCGGGCTGCCATTGACTTGACCTCAGACGCCGGTCTGCTGGCGCAGACCTATGCCAACATGGGCGCGGCGCACCGCGCGATGGGAGAAAACGGGCAGGCGCAGCAGGACTTCGACCGGTCTCTGAGCTTGAATCCCCGCCAGTTCAACGCCTGGCTTGGGCTCGGGCTGCTGGCGCGGGAGGAAGGAAAACTCGACGAGGCGGTCAGCGATCTTTCCCGCTCGCTCGAACTGCGGCCGACGGCCCAAGGCTTTTTCGAGCTGGGGCGCACCCAGGCGCAAAGCGGACGCGTAACCGACGCCGCCAATGCCTATCAGCAGGCGCTGAAAATCTCCCCCGCATTCCCTGAAGCGCAGCACGCGCTCGACGCTCTCGAACGCCAGCGCCAGTAGACCGCCGCGGAGTCCGCCGACAGGCTGGCGTCAGCTCTTCCGCGAAGTCACCGCGAAAAAAGCCGCTGCCTCCTGCTCAACATTCTTACTGCCGCAGTGAGGGCACTTCGGCATTTCTTGATCGTGTTCACTGAGGGTAAGAACGCGTTCGAAGGGCTGATGACAATCCAGGCAAACGTAATCGTAGACGGGCATGAAACGCCTCCCGCAGGAAATACGCCTGGGAAGATTGTACGCCGGAGAAGAAATAGCCGATTGTTGATCGGTTGATTGCTGAATGAAAGGTCCGCTCAGCCAGTCTCTCATTCAGCAATCGGAAATCAACAATCAACTGGTTACTTCGGGGAAATCTGGACCGATGCCCGGGTTGTCTCCCAGTCCAGATTCATCGTGCAGCCGTTACCCGACTTCTCGTAGGAAATGGTGAAGTCCTCAACAGGAGATGGCAGCTTCGAGAGCTCCATCGGTACCCGTGCCAATTCATCACCTTCATATTTGTAGGGAATGCCCCATTCCCCTGTCTTCTTGTTGATGATCAGCGTCCATTTGTCGGCGGCAGGAACGGTAAAGATCGTATAGTTGCCGGCGGGCACGTCTTTGCCTCCGACGACCAAGTCGCTGTCGGTGACGAATGTCGTCGCTTCATTCGCACCGGTGCGCCAGACCTCGCCGTAGGGAACAAGGCCGCCGTAGATTTTGCGCCCCTTCATCCGCGGGCTTGAGTAATCAGTCTTGATGCTCTTGCCAGAGCCCAGATCACAGGAAGCGGATGCCGCTGGACTGGGGCGGTTTCCTTTCATCTGGGCGAAGCCGGCAACCGTCAGCAGAAAAATCGGCAGGGTGAGAAAAACGATTCGCTTTTGCATAGTCTCTCCTTTGAGACGAGGTGGCGCTAGGTGCTTTGACGCACGACGAGGGATTATGTCAGAGCAGCCCATTATGCACTGCTCACGGCGGCGGTTACAATCGCCCCATGCCCGTCTTTGACGACAAGCAGGAAGAACTGGAACACTACGAGACCATGATGGGAGTTCCCCGGGGACGACTCGCCGTTACCCTGGACATGATCACTGATGCGATGGCGCTGGTCGGCCAGCACGGCGTCTATTGCCAGAGCCAGCGCTGGCCAGGCAAGCCGGTTATGGATGTCCAGATCATCATGAAGAGCCTGACCGGGGCGAAGGAATTGATCCAGAGCGTGATGGAAGAGCTGAAGCCGGCTTGAGCCGGGAGCTTAAGCCCTGGTTCATCTCCAGCATCTTAATCGTTCACGGCCTCACCGTCACCATCACTACGCCATGCGACACGACCGGCGCGGAAAACCTTCCCGTGAATTTCCCCAGATCTTTATGCGCCCACAGGTCGCGCACGGAGGCGCTGATGTCAGCGGGATAGCCGAGATCCTCCCAACGCGCCGTGATCTGTTGCTCGCTGCCGCCGCGGTTCAGAAGAACAACGGCGCGGCTTCCATCTTTCAGTTGCTTGCACCAGACCTCGAGATCACCGTCCTTCGCGACCCGCTCGCCCTCGCGTCCAAGCGCATCCTGATCGGCAGCGATCACTTCTTTATTGGTGAGAATGTCGTGAATTTCCGGGCGCATGTTGCGCACGTCATTTCCGGCGACAAGCGGCGCGGCCAGAATCGCCCACAGGCTGAAGTGCGAACGGTATTCGGTGTCGGTCATGCCGCCGTTGCCCACTTCGAGCATGTCGGGATCGTTCCAGTGTCCCGGCCCCGCGTACGACTGCAGTCCAACCTGCTGATCGAGAATCGACATCACTCCGTTGGAGCAGCAACTACCGTCCGGCCATTTCTCGGGACCGCCCCAGCGGTCCTGAATGTCCCCGGTCGTGCGCCATAGGTTTCCGCCGACTTCTTTGCCCCAGAGCCAGGGTTTCGCCGTGCCCCACTCGCAGATGCTGAGGATGATCGGCCGCCCCGACGCGTCAAGCGCAGCGCGGATATTGGCATAGGAGGCTCGCGCATCCTGCGTGGTCGTATTACACCAGTCATACTTCAGATAGTCGACACCCCATGCGGCATATTGCAAAGCATCCTGATATTCGTGTCCCAGGCCGCCAGGGCGGCCGGCGCAAGTCTTCGATCCGGCATCGGAATAGACACCGAATTTCAATCCCAGGGAATGGATGTAATCTCCGACGGCCTTCATGCCGTGCGGAAAACGCTGCGGATCAGCGACGATGTTTCCGGCCGCATCGCGGCGGACCTGCCAGCAGTCGTCGATGTTCACGTAGACGTAGCCTGCGTCCTTCATGCCAGATTTGACGATGGCATCGGCCATGCCCTCAATCAGTTCTTCGCTGACGTTGCAGCCGAACTTGTTCCATGAGTTCCAGGCCATGGGCGGTGTAAGGGCGAGATTGGCCGAGGGAGCGGTCTTCTCTTGCGCCGCGATGCTGTGGAATGCCGGCACAGCGCAGAAACACAGGATGAGAATGCAGCGGATCGTTTTCATGCGAATGTTTTACCAGAACGACCGGCAGGTTGACACTCTCGTTGATCTGCGAATAAAAGCTGCCGGCTCTCTTGGCAGAATCTGCTTTACAATCTCTGGCTGCTCTGGATTCGGAATTCAACGGCGGCAAGGAGCGTCGATCATCGTGAAGACTCTGTTCCGTCGGGTGACTCTTCCCTTGGTTCTTCTCATTTTTTGCTTTTCAGGTTGTGTTCGTGCGCAGGCAAGCGGAAGTACAGTTGGGATCTTCGAATCCCATGACGATGTTGGAACCGTGCTGCATCCTGGGTCTGTGGCCTATGATGCCGCGAAAAAGACCTACACAATCACAGGTAGCGGCGAGAACATGTGGTCGACGACAGACGCTTTCCAGTTTGCCTGGAAAAAAATGTCGGGCGATGTGACGCTGACGGCCGACATCGGATTCCTCACCCGCACCGGCAACGAGCACAAAAAGGCTGTTCTGATGCTGCGGCAGAGTCTTGACGCGGATTCTGTTTACGCCGACGTGGCGCTGCATGCCAGCGGCCTGACCTCCTTGCAATTTCGTGAGGAGAAAGGCGCGGTCACGCGCGAGATCCAGTCGAATATTTCGGCCCCCAAACGCCTGCAGATCGCCCGCCGCGGCGAGTATGTCTACATGGCCCTCGCGGCCGACGGAGGCGTTCCGACAGTTGCCGGAGGATGGCTGCGCATTCCGCTGCAGGGCGATTTCTACGTCGGGCTTGGTGTCTGTTCGCACGATAAAGATGTGGTCGAGACGGCAGTATTCTCGAATGTCGAACTGAGCCAGCCCGCTCCTGCAGGGGGACAGCCAACGCTTTACAGTGCGCTTGAAACCATCGCGATCGACTCTGCCGACCGGCGAGTCTCCTATCTTGCGGAAGGCCGCTTTGAAGCTCCCAATTGGACGCACGACGGCAAGGCATTTCTCTTCAACCGAAACGGCCACCTCGAGCGCCTCCCGGTTGACGGGCAGGAGCCAGCGATAATCGACACCGGCTTCGCCACGCGCTGTAACAACGATCACGGCATCTCTCCGGATGGCATCCGGCTTGCGATCAGTGACAACTCGCAGGAGAGCAACGATTCGCTCGTCTATATCGTCCCCATTACTGGCGGAACGCCGCGTCGTATCACACAGAAATCGCCGTCGTACTGGCACGGTTGGTCTCCAGACGGCAAGACTCTTGCCTTCGTTGGCCAGCGGAATGGCGACTTCGACATTTACGCGATCCCCGCCGTTGGGGGAGAAGAGACGCGCCTTACGACTGCAAAGGGACTCGACGACGGCCCGGATTATTCACCCGACGGCAAGTATATTTACTTCAATTCCGAGCGCACTGGCCATATGCAGATTTGGCGCATGAAGCCCGATGGCAGCGACCAGGAGCAAGTCTTCTCAGACGATCTCAACAACTGGTTCCCGCACATCTCTCCCGACGGCGAGTGGATGGTCTTTCTCACTTACTCGGCCGACGTCAAAGGCCATCCCGAAAACAAGGATGTGATGCTGCGGCTGATGTCTCTGTCAGACAAGAAGATCAGCGTGCTGGCGAGGTTGTTCGGCGGCCAGGGCACGATCAACGTGCCGTCGTGGTCCCCAGACAGCAAACGCGTCGCCTTCGTCAGCTACATGCTCATTCCGAAAGGAAACGACTAGCCTGTTTCGTTCCGGCCCTTCACTCTGGCGCCTCGAACGGCGACGCCGGCAGTCCCTCCCGGTTGTAGAGATTGCACGTCGGATTGGCAGCCCATGCGTAGCGCACAGAAACCGGATCGGGGACTGAGGCGCTCGAGACAATCACCGAAGTGCCCTCGATCTTGCCATCGGCCGGCACATACTTTCCGTCTGCTCCCGCAACCTCGAATCCGGTCGGGGTTGCTCCCTTGGCCATCAGCCCATTGGCATGATCGAACCATACACGGAGCGCATGGTCCTCGCGCGTGAGTTGGCGGTACAGCGGCCCAGACCATTCCAGCTTTTCGCCGTACGCAATCGCACGCGCAGCCCGCGCCAGGCGCAATCCAACGTCCAGCTTATCCTTCGGATGAATATCAACCGGATCGCCGATATCAATGGTCACCGCCATACCCGTATTCCGCAGCGCGAGTGCCTTCCGTTGGGCGTCGCGAACTTCGGGCCAGCGCCCATCGGGCTCCGTGTTCCAGTTCGCGATTTGCACAAACAGAAAAGGAAAATCGCCTTCGTCCCAGGAGCGGCGCCAGTCGGCGATCAGGGTCTGAAACAGGTGCGCATAAAGCGGAGCCCGCTCGCCGCTGTTGGCCTCGCCCTGATACCAGATCACGCCACGAATCGCGAACCGCGTCAAAGGAGCGATCATGCCGTTGTAAAGCGCCGCCGGGGCCCATGCCTCAAAATCCGGATGCCACGCTCGGCCGGGAGCCGGTTTCCCCTCGGCCCTTGCCTGTGCGACAGCCTTTTCGAAATCGAGGTCTTCCTGCTTCAGTTGCAGTATGGTCGTTTCCCGTTCGTCGGTCATCTCCGCCCGCTCCGCAAACACCGGCATCAACGAAGCATCAGCCCCCAGACTGCGCAGGCTCGTCCAGGACTCCGCGGTTGTGCCTCCCCAGAAGCTTTCCACGAGTCCGATCGGCACGTTCAGTCTCTGATACAGGTCGCGCGCGAAGTAGTACGCGACCGCTGAGGAGTCGCCTGCACTCTCCGGCGTGCACGATGCCCAAGTCTTCGCATCGACATCGGAGCCCGGATAATCCGATGGCCGGTGTTCCACTCGGAAGATGCGGATTTTCGGATACTGCGCCGCGGCAATCTCGCTTGGGGCATTCAGCAGTCCAGTCATGGGGAATTCCATGTTCGATTGGCCCGAGGCAACCCAAACATCTCCCACCAGAATGTCGTCGAGTTGAATCGTGTTCTTCCCCGCCACCACCATCTGAAACGGGCCACCCGCTTCGCCCGGAGAAAGATAAAGGCTCCAGTTTCCCAGCGAATCCGCCGTTGCAGTCTTCGTTTGACCGCGGAATGCAACCGAGACACTTTCGTTCGGCGCGGCCGTGCCCCAAACGTGCACCGGCAATCCGCGCTGCACCACCATGTGATCGGCCAGCAGCGATGGAAGTTTGACATCAGCCCTCGCTCCCGCCGAGAGCAACAAAAGGGGGACAACCATTAGGAAGGATCCATTCCAGCGTGCAGATTTCATCATGATTTTTCCTCAGAGGCTCAAAATGACCGAACGTTCTAAGGCGCTTCCGTCGGCTAACGTTCGACTCTTGCCTCAAAAAACTGTGCCATCAGCTCCAGTGCTTCCTTGGTCTCCGGAAGCTGGAAGTGATACCAGAAGGCATGCGGCAGCGCCTCGAACACGACCAATTGCGCGTCGTTCCCGTTGCGCAACAGCGCGCGCTGGAAAATGCTGGTGTCGCTGAGCAGAATGTCGCGCGTGCTCGTCACCAGCAACGTCGGCGGCCAGCCGTGCAAATCGGCAAAAAGCGGCGAAAGCACCGGTTCACGGCGATCGGTTTTGCCGACATATTGGTCGTCGGGCAAGTGCCGGGGATCGATCGGTTGCATGTCTCCCGGAAAGCCGTTGAGAGTAAACAGCTGACGCGAGTCGCCCACGCCGCTGAAGTCGGCAAGTCCGGAAAAGATGCCCAGTGCGGCTGGAAGCGGCACTCCCAGGTGTTTGAGTCGTGCCGTAACCTCGGCTGTGAGAATGGCCCCAGCGGACGTGCCGAAGATTCCGATGTGATGTGGCGAATAGTTTTTGAGGAGCTCTCTGTAGACGGCAACCACATCATCCACGGCGGCAGGGAAGGGGTTCTCCGGCGCGAGCCGGTAATACACCGAGACCACCTTGATCTTCGCCAGGTTCGCAATCGGCACGCCCTCAATCAGAGAGCCCGAGTCTGAGTTAAACCCCCCGCCGTGCAGGTTGATCAGCACGCAGTCGCGGTTCGCTTCCGGCATGGCGAGCGGGCTGATGATGTCGGTGCGAACCCCGGCGGTCGTGGTTTCTTCGATCTTGACCGGATAAAGCCGCTCGGCTTCGGCCGAATCCTGAGCCCGCCACATGTCCGTATGCTTGCGCCGCTCCGTCAGCGTTTCCGGTCCCCCGCGGCTATGCTCGAGCGACTGCAGCCACTGCTGCGCCTCCGCGCTTATGGTATCGGGCATGGGCACAACGCGCGTGATGTGGGCCGTGCCATCGGGGTCAAACGCGACTGAATCCTTCTGCAGCGTGGAACTCGACTGTGCCGTCAACGAGCCGGCTAGGGCAGTGATTGCGAGTCCGATCAAACGGTTTCTCATCGGACCGTTGTATCAGAACAGGCGAGGAAGAAGAAGCGTCACACGCTGACGCTCAAGCTCCGGTTTGCGCCTTGTCTGTGGCGGATGCCAAATCTTCCTCAGCCGAGCGTGTACTTCCCGCGCTCAATCATTTTGCGCGCAATTTGCTGGCGCAATTCGATGGTGTTGAAAGGCTCATATTTTGCCAGGCGCCGCAAAATCGCCAACTGGGTGCGCAGCATGTCGCCATCGGCAACGGCAGCGATTACCTTTCGCGCGGCCGACTCAACTTTCTCAAAAGCCTGCGCCAGATACACCCGGGTCATCGCAATCGGAAGCTGAGCCACCGCCTCACCCTTGGCCTCGACGATCTTCTGCGCCCGTAACACCGCCGTCTCCATGGCGTAGGTCTCGATGGTCATATCGGCGATGGCGCCCATGATCTCCTGCTGATCCTGGATCGCCTGCATATATTTCTGGGTCGCCGCTCCCGCCGCAAACAAACCAAGTTTCTTGGCTTGGCCAACTAATTTCCGTTCGTCCGGCAGTGCGCCTTCCAATTCTTCGCCCGCCGATGGACCGGAAAGTACTTCGTCCATCAGCGCTTTGATCGCCGGCATCAACGGCAACTGGCCGCTCATCGCGCGTTTGAGCAGGAAGCCAGTGATGATCAGCCGGTTGATTTCATTCGTGCCCTCGAAGATGCGATTGATGCGCGCGTCGCGGTAGGCCCGCTCCGCCGGATACTCCTCGACAAATCCATACCCGGCATAGATCTGCAGAGTTTCATCGACGATGTAATCGATCATCTCCGAACCCCAGACTTTGATGATCGAGCACTCCACCGCATACTCTTCGATCGCTTTCAAGGTCTGCCGGGCGGCATCCGAAGCCGACTTCTCCACCTCGCTCAGAGCTGAATCCATCATGCCCACGGTTCTGTAGACCAGCGACTCGCCCACGTATAGAAACGTGCCCATATTGGCGATCTTTTCCTGAACCAGCCCGAAATCGGCGATGACTTTGCCGAAGGCCTTGCGCTGTTTAGCGTAGCCAATCGCGTTCTCGATCGAGACCCGTCCTCCACCCACGCACATTGCTCCCAACTTGAAACGGCCGATATTCAGGATGTTAAAGGCGATCAGATGTCCCTTGCCGATCTCGCCAAGCAGGTTTTCCACGGGAACTTTGCAGTCGTTCAGGATGATCGGGCAGGTGGAAGACCCGCGAATCCCCATCTTGTGTTCCTCGGATCCCACGGAAAAGCCGGGAAAGGTCCGTTCCACCAGGAACGCCGAGAACTTCTCGCCGTCCACCTTCGCGAAGACCGTGAACAGGTCCGCGAAACCCGCGTTCGTGATCCACATCTTCTCGCCGTTCAAAATGTAATGTTTGCCGTCTGGCGAAAGCTGGGCCCGCGAACGGCAATTCAGGGCATCCGAACCCGACGTCGATTCCGACAAGGCGTAGGCGCCCACAATCTCGCCGGAAGCCAGGCGCGGCAGATACTTTGTTTTCTGTTCCTCCGTTCCGAAATACACCAGCGGCAGCGTGCCGATTCCCGTATGTCCGCCCCAGGTGGTGGCGAATCCGGCGTATTTGGCGATGTGGTCCGCGATGACCGCCGCAGTGACCTTGTCCATCTCCATCCCGCCGTAGGCCTCCGGAATCTCGACGGAACTCAGGCCCAACTCCCCAGCCTTTCGAAGCAAATCGCGGGTGACGGAAAAATCCTTGTGCTCGATCTTGTCGACATTGGCAACGATTTCGTTGACGGCAAAGTCTTCCGCCGTTTGTCCGATCAACTGGTGCTGCTCGGTGAAATCCTCGGGCGTAAAGACCTCCTCTGGCCGCCGCGAGTCGAGTAGAAAGCTTCCGCCGGAGATTCTGGTCTTGGGTGCCGCGGTTGTCGTTGCCATGTTCGCCCCTCAGGAAAAGAAACCGCTGCCTCGTACAGCGCAGCGGAAGTGTTTCTCAATTCTAATGCCCAGAAGACTGGAATGGTAGGCCGGAAACTCCGGCTTACGCGGTGGTTTCCTGGCAGGATCTGCCCGTCCGTTGCAAAATCCCGCCTGCCAAGCGACAGTCGCGGACCCAACGCGCCGGTTCCAGCAAGGGGCAAAGCGCCACGCCGAGGGCTGCCGTTTCTGCTACTGCAGCGATCCCAGGTCGGCGAGCATTCCTCGGCACGCTGGCGGCGCCTCTGTCAACAGCATCTGGTAGCGCTGCAAAACGCCCTGCCGCTGCTGCTTCAGATCCTCACACTCTTGCGTTGGAGGGCTCTGCCCGCAAGCCAGCTCGATCTGTGCCTTGAGACTCCTCCACTCGCTGATGATGATCTCCGCTCGGCTTTCAATGCTCGCGCACTCAGCCACGGACGACACGCACGCTGCGCCGTTCCACCACTCGCCATTCAGGCAAGTTTGAGAGACGACGCAGGAGCTTCCATTCCAGACTTGCCCTGGCGGGCAGGCATTCGGTTGTTCCGGCGTCCCGCTGGCCACGCATCCGTTCTTGCTCCACGATTGCCCTGCGGGACACGAACAAGGGCCGGTCACGCAGACACGGTGCCGCAAGTCAGATTCCGGAGGCGTGGGCTTCGCGGTCTCATCGGGACAAGATCCGTTCAGGCAAACCCGGTGCCGGAGATCAGGTGCCGGCTTTTCGGGTTTGTCTTTATCAGGAGGATTCTCCCCAATACGCGGGGCCGAAGCGATCCCGTGCTCCCCAGTGATCTTCTGATTCGGAACAATGCGGCCGGTGCCGGGTGGGGGCTCGTGTGCCACCGGCGCTGCTCGCCCGGGACTTGATTCGCTGCCCATCGTCTCCGAATTGCGAGCCGGAGCGTTCGCCGGAGGCGCCACGTGCGTATCCGGAATGTTTGCCGGGGCGCTCGGCGGGCTGATGTGCGACACAGGCGGACTCGGCGGCGGGCTGGCCGGCTCTGCATGCATAACGGCCGGAGGCGGCGGTGGCGGAGGTGGTGGCGGTGGGGGCGGCGGCGGCGCTGGGGCCGCGCTCGGGGGCGGCGTCGGACTCGCCGAAGGGCTTGCCGTGCTTCCAACATGCTGTGCAATCACGAACGAAGAAAACAGCAGAACCGCTGCGAGAGAAAGGCTGGAGTGCCGCATAACGCACCTCCTAACCAACTGGGCCGGGTGGAGAACTTGATGCCCACACCCGATGGACGTAAATACCCACCGACAGGATAGTCCTGATCAGGTAAAAGTGTTTATCGAATGAGTAAAAGATTGTGAGGAACATCGGGCAACTATGTTCACTTTGCAGGGCATTCACAATCTGCCGCCCGGTGATCGCAGTCACACATTCTCGAAGATTCCAGCCGCGCCCATGCCCCCGCCGACGCACATCGTTACCAGCCCATAGCGTCCTTTGCGCCGCTTCATCTCGCGGATCACGCTGGCGGTGAGCTTTGCTCCAGTGCATCCCAGCGGATGGCCCAGAGCGATCGCCCCGCCGTTAGGATTAACTTTTTCCGGGTTCAGTTTCGCTTCGTTGATCACCGCCAGCGACTGCGCCGCGAACGCCTCGTTCAGTTCGATTACATCGATGTCTTCCAGCTTCAATCCGGCAAGCTTGAGGGCCTTCGGTATCGCAAATACCGGGCCAAGCCCCATTTCTTCCGGTTTGTACCCTGCCGTGGCGAACGCAACGTAACGTGCCAGGGGCGGAACACCGAGTTCCCGGGCGCGCTCGGCTGACATCACGACCGCCGCGGCCGCGCCGTCCGACATCTGGGACGAATTCCCAGCCGTGACCGTTCCCTTAGCGTGGAATGCGGGCTTGAGGGCACTCAGGGCTTCGAGCGAGGTGTCCGCGCGTGGTCCCTCATCCATCTTGAAGACCATCTCCAGTCGCTTGGGCTTCGACCCATTCGGCATCGTGAAGCTCACCGGCACGGGAACAGTTTCATCGTCGAACTTCCCAGCCTGGATCGCCGCAATCGCCTTCTGATGGCTGCGCAGGGAAAATTCGTCGGCAGCTTCGCGGGTGATCCCGACCCGCTGCGCCACCCGTTCTGCGGTGAGTCCCATGGTGAGGTAGGCGTCCGGATAATGATCAACCAGCCAGGGGTTGGGCGAGATTTTATTCCCTCCCATCGGGATCATTGACATCGACTCGGTCCCACCGGCAATGATGACATCGGCCCCGCCAGCCATAATTCGTTCCGCGGCAATCGCGATCGCCTGCAGTCCCGAGGAGCAGAAGCGATTGATGGTGAGCGCCGAGGTCTCGACCGGCAAACCCGCGCGCAGCGACGCGATGCGGGCGACATTCATGCCTTGCTCGGCTTCCGGCATCGCACAGCCGAGTATCACGTCCTCGATCTCCTTTGGGTCGAGTTGCGGCACGCGTTCGAGTGCTCCTTTGATCGCAGCCGCCGCGAGTTCATCGGGGCGAGTTGCCCGCAGTGTCCCCTTGAAGGCCCGCCCAACAGGCGTGCGGACGGACGACGCAATCACCACTTCACGCATAGTTTTTTTCACTCCCACCAATGATTCATTAGATGCCGCGACTCTATCGCCCGCGTCTGCCGCAATCTCATTTCGCCGGCGCGTAGAAATAGTAATCCGCCGTGTAGCTGCTCTTGGTCTCTGCGTCTTTGTGAGACGCGTCGCAGGCATCGGAACCAGGCATGCCTCCGTGCGTATGCACGCGCTGAATCTTCGTCACCTTCGCAAGAGCGCCCTTGCCGGAATTGGTTACGACATCGACCAGCAGCCAAGAAACGGATTCTTGGTCAAGCGAATCGACGTGCGCCACAGCCTTGCCGGTGACTTCACTGCCATCCTTCAGCTTCCACGTCGGGCCGGCGGAATGCTGCCCAATCACCTTGTCTTTTCGATCGTGAAGTTCGGCATCCGGAGCTTTGAGCGTCCAACTGAACTTGCCGTCTGCGTTGGCCCGACAGGTATAAATCTGCGATCCGATGGCATGAACCGACAGCACAACCTGCAGCCCAGCAGGCACGGCGATTGCGTCGGGCACGTCGGGTGGGGCTTCCTTGGGCGCCGGTTCACCTTGAGCATGGGCAAGTGAGAATGAAATGATGGCGAATATCGCGATGCCCGCCAGACCACCGCAGGGAAATAGTATTCTTCGCATGACCGCGATTGTAGCAGGGGAGAGCTGCCTCCTTCGAAACGCCAAGCTCGCCGCGGCGTTCCACGTCTGACGCAAAATGGCGTGGATTCTCACCCGAAAGCGGGCTACTATTGGCTTCCATCAGGCAAGTTTGGCGCGGCGCCGCTGGGTCGTCGATTCAGAGTGGGGAGATCCAATCATGACAACGCGATCGAGAAAGAGTATGAGCGCTCATGCCCGCATGCTGATCCTGACTTGTTTTACATGCGTGTGGGGCACTCCGCCTTTCGCTTTTGCCCAGGGTAAAGCCGCCCCACCTCCTCCACCACCACCGGCCCCGCTCCATTACTCAGTTCCATCGCCATTCGATCAGGCGAAGGTGGTTGTCGACAGTAACGGAAACCCCATTCCTGAAAAGAAACAGAGCGCGGCCGATTGCTTCCTCCCTCCGCTGAACGGCCTGCAACCGGATACCGTAGCCGTCACGGATTTACAGGTCCCCGCCAAGAGCCGGCACGAATTCGAAGCCGCTTGCGCTGACCTGCATGACAAAAAAGTGGCCGACGCCGAGAGTCACTTGCGAAAAGCGCTGAAGCAGGACGACAAGTTTCCCGCCGCGTGGGTGTTGCTCGGCCAGATGCTCGAAGCTGAACAGAAAGGGGATCAGGCACGGGACGCCTGCACCAAGCCTGCGTCCATGTCTTATCTGCCCGCTTACTTGTGCCTCGCCGATATTTCCGCGCGCTCCGGAAACTGGGATGACGTTCTCAAGATGAGCGGCCAGGCGCTGCAGATTGACCCAGCGACCGATGCTCCGGCCTATTCCTACATCGCGGTGGCGAACTTTCGTCTGCACCACCTGCCCGAGGCGGAGAAGAACGCATTGCGCGCCATCGAGATTGATAAGGGCAACAAGGATCCGCGCGTGCATTTCCTGTTGGCCCAGATCTATGAGGCAGAGGGCAACACTTCCAGCGAAGCCGCCCAATTACGCGAATATCTCAAGTTCGCGACCGATCCCAGCGATGCTGCCATGGTGAGGAATTACCTGGCTGCCTTGGGCAAGTGAAACCGTCGCTTCAATTCCTTAACGTCTTGCCGGTCTTCAGCGTGTACTGGATTCTTTCCTGCGTCTTCTTCTCGCCGCAGAGCGATTTGAAGGCTTCCCGCTCCAGATCGAGGATGTACTGCTCGCTGACCGGCGTCCCGGGCGTCAACTTGCCGCAGCAAAGAACCTCTGCAATCTTTCCGCCCAGCTTCACTTCATAATCGGTAATGAAATCTCCCTGCCGCATCAGATACACGCCCATCTTCAGCGCCGCCACCAGACTCTCTCCCGGAGCCGGAATATCGGTTCGCGGCACAGGGGGCTCATATCCCGCACGAGCCAGTTCGAGTGCTCGCGACTTCGCATCCGACAATACTCGCTCGCGGTTCATGGTGATTCGGTCAGAAGGCGAAATGAACCCCAGGCCCCGGGCCTCATGCGCGGATGTAGCGACCTTTGCCGTCGCGATCGTCTCGAAGGCCTTTTTCATCGCCTCCATCATTTCAACCGAGCCGGCCAAAGCCTCGCCCGACGATTTTCCATGTGCTGCAGCCGCGCCATCGACGGCGCGCAGCAGCATCTCTTTGCAGCCCCCTCCGCCGGGCAGCAAGCCGACTCCGACTTCCACCAGCCCGGCATAGAGCTCGGCGTGCGGCTGCCGCGCCGCCGCGTGCAGAGAAATCTCCGTTCCTCCGCCCAGGCACAGCCCGAACGGCGCCACGACCACTGGCTTCGGAGAGAACTTGATCGCCTGCGTCATTCCCTGGAACTGCCGGATCGCCAGATCCACATCATCCCACTCGTCTTCCTGCACGCTCATCAACAGCAGCATCAGGTTCGCGCCAACGGAGAAATTGGCCGCGTCATTCGTGATCACAAACGCGTCAAAACCATCCCCCGGCCCTCCTTGCTTGAGCGACTGCGTGATCAATCCGAGAATGTCCGCGCCCAGCGAATTCATTTTCGAATGGAATTCCAGGCAGCCCACGCCATCGCCCAGATCAACCAGCGACGCTCCGGAGTTTTTCTTCACCACGCCGTTCGATTTCTTTGCCGCTGTGACCGACCACACCCCTGCCGGAACGGCGACGGCTTTCCAACTGCCGCAGCCCAGATCCCAGAACTTGCGCCCCGAAGCCGCTTGAGAATCGTCTCCATACCATGACTTCTGCCCCGCATTCAGCAACTTCTCCGCATTCGCGGCGACGGGTTTACCTTCTTTCTTCATCCGCGCGACCGTCGCCTCGACTCCGGCTGCATCCCACAACTCAAACGGACCCAGTTCCCAGTTGAAACCCAGCTTCATCGCCCGATCGATCTCAACAATCGAGTCGGAGATCTCCGGCACGCGGTTCGCCGAATACGTCCACAGATCCGACAACGCAGCCCATAAAAATACGCCCGCCTTATCGCCTTTTTGTGGACCCCCGCCCTCGATTCCCAACAACGTGCGCAGCCGCGCGCCAGTGTCCTCAATGTTCTTTGCCATCTCGAGCGCAGCGAACTTTGTTTTTTGCCGGGGATGATATTCCAGCGTTTTCCAATCCAGCGCCAGCCGCTCGTCCTCCGCGCCCTCGCCGCCTTTCACTTTCCTGTAAAACCCGCCCTTGGTTTTATCGCCCAGCCATTTCCGCTGGAGCATCTGCTGAAAGAATTCTGGCAGCCGCAGATCGCTGCGCTCGTCGCGCACGTTCGCCGTCATATTTCCGACGACATGGCCGAGAATGTCCAGCCCCACCAGATCGATCGTGCGAAATGTCGCCGACTTCGGCCAACCCACTGCCGGCCCGGTCAGCGCATCGACCTCTTCGATCTTCAGGTCCATCTCCTGCATCAGCCGCATGACGTTCAGCACGGAAAACGTCCCGATGCGATTTCCGATGAAGTTCGGCGTATCCTTTGCAATCACGACGCCCTTGCCCAGTTGGACATCGCAGAATTGCGCGACCGCATCGATGAGTTCGCGATCCGCCTCCGGCGTGGGAATGATTTCCAGCAGGCGCATATACCGCGGCGGATTAAAGAAGTGCGTGCCAAACCAAGCTCGCCGGAAGTCTTCCGAAAACCCCTCGGCGATTTTTCCTACCGGCAAGCCGCTCGTATTCGTCGTCAGAATCGTCTGCGGACGCCGCACCGCTTCCACCTTGCGCAGCAGCGTGCGCTTGACATCGAGATTTTCTACAACCGCCTCGATAATCCAATCTGCCTCGGCGAGCTTCTTCAGATGGTCTTCAAAATTGCCAACGGTGACGAAGCCCGCCAAAGAAGCCTCCATGAAGGCTGCCGGCTTTGATTTCTTCGCCGCGTCCAGTCCAGCCGCGGCGATCTGGTTTCGCGTCGCTCCGTCGGCGTCCGGAGAAACAATATCCAGCAGGTAGCTGGGCACTCCTGCATTCGCGAATTGTGCCGCAATGCGCGCCCCCATCGTTCCCGCGCCCAGGACAGCTACTTTGTGGATCCGCTTCATGACTGGCTTCCTTTCAGACCGCACTTTGCCGCGATAACTCCGGATGACTCTCCACGTATTCCATCGCCTTCCGCGCCATCTGCTTTTCCCCGCGATACGCCAACAGTTTCGGCGCCTCCTCCAGTCGCACCCACTTGGCCCGCGCTACCTCGATTCGCATGTCCTCGGAAATGTTGTCGATCCGTCCCGATTCGTACCCCAGGAGGTAGAAGCTGACAACCTTGAAAACGCGCTCACCATCTCCCCAGGACCGCACGTACACGTACTTGATGTCGGCGAGTTTGCTTACAAGGATCGCCGTGACGCCGGTTTCTTCCCTCACCTCACGAAGCGCTGCATCGAGAGCTTTCTCCCCCGAATCGACCAGTCCTTTAGGCAGACAAAGTGTGGCTTTGGAACGGGTGCGAACTGCCCGCTTGCTTGGTCCAGCCTTAACCGTTGGATCCGCCGGCAGCTCGATCGCAGCCATCCACCATTCGCCATCCTTGTGGCGCACCACCACCCCGCCGGCCGAAATTTCCCGCACCATACTGTCTGCAAGGTAGCAGTTCTACAGGAGTTTCGTCACCTCGGCCGGGCGCAGCCGGTAACCATTACCCAGATCATCGAGTGGCACACTCGTGCTCTACAGCCCCCGGCCTGGTTATGGCATCTTACAGGCAACTGATTAGGGCCTTGGATTGCGGCGGTATCAGCGCCGAATGTGGGGTTCGCCTTGAAACAACTGGGGAAGATCATTCGTTCCATGCAGGCGTTCGGGCGGGAGTTCTCTCGCCGCGACGCCCCGGTTTGCTCTGCACCAGTACCCGCCATCGGACTCGCCCTCGGTGGCGGCTTCGCCCGCGGCATCGCTCACATCGGAGTTTTGAAGGTTTTCGAAGAGGAAGGGATCCCGATTCGCGTTGTAACCGGGACCAGCGTCGGCGCGTTGATCGGCGCTTCCTACTGCAGTGGTCTCTCTTCGGCTGAACTCGAGCAGGTTGCCCGCTCCGTCCGCTTTACGACCTTCGCCCGCTGGACGCTCTCTCGCTATGGTTTTGCCTCCAACGACCGAATGGTCGCCTTTCTGGATCGTACGTTGAAGGTCAAAACCTTTGAGGAACTCCGCATCCCATTGGGCGTGGCCGCGACCGATTTCAATACCGGCGAAGGCGTGGTATTTCACTCCGGAAAGATCGTCGACCCTGTCCGCGCCAGCTGTGCTTATCCGGGTATGTTCCTGCCCGTAGAGATTCGTGGGCGTTATCTGGTCGACGGCATGCTGTCGCACCCTGTGCCAACGCGTCCTTTGCGCGACATGGGGGCCGATCGCGTCCTTGCCGTTCATTTAAGGGGAACCTGGGCCGGCGGTGGACCGCCGCGGCATCTGTTCGACGTCATCGGACAATCCTTCGCTATCGCCCAGGATGCTATGTCCTCACTTTGGCGCGATGCCGCTGATCTGGTCGTTGAACCGGATGTGGCCGGATTCGGTTATGACGATTTCAAGCGTGCCGAAGACCTGATTCGCGTCGGCGAAGCCGCCATGCGCAAGGCGCTGCCCGAGGTTCGCAAGTGGCTGCAAGCGCCCTCCGAGGCAACTTACCCTGCCGTGGATCGCCGCCGTTCGCCCCGTACGGCTCCCATGCCTGCCGATTGACCTTTCTCGCCAAGGCGGTGGAGAGCCAGCACGGTCGGGCGCTGCCGCCGATCTAATTACAGTGTCTGCGAGGCGAGCCAGGCTCCCGTTCAAAACAGGGAATCACACAGCTAAGTGATGCAGGTCACACACTGCTGTGCGGGAATTAACCCAGTCCACCTGCGGCGCGACAAAATGGCGCGCCCTTATCCCCGCCGCCTTGCCCTCAAAATGGCTTGTTATCTGTGAGATACAGGATCTTCCCGGCAACGGTGCCGCCGCCTTGAGTTGGTCAGCCACGTGCCTTCTCCCTTATGTGGCAGGAAGGCCTGGATCAGGGGTTCCCAAGACGGCCCTGCCAAAAGGGAGGTTCGCGATGCGTGCTCCTTACGGTCTTAATATCCTGGATAACTGCCTAACCTGCCCATCGCGGGCAGACCATCTTTTTTGCAATCTTTCCGCGCACGCTGGCCAGCGTCTCAACGAGATCAAGTCCACTGCCGTTTATCCCAAGGGCGCCATGCTGTTCATCGAAGGCCAGCAACCCCGCGGAGTGTTTGTTCTTTGCACCGGCAAGGTGAAACTGTCGACCACTTCGCGCGAAGGCAAAACCATCATCACAAAAATCTCCGACACTGGAGACGTGCTCGGCTTGAACGCGGTCATCTCCAGCCGACCGTATGAAGTCACCGCCGAAATGATGGAGCCCGGCCAGGCCAACTTCATCCCCCGCGAGCCCTTGCTTCAGTTCCTGAAGGACCACGTGGAAGTGGCTCTGCGCGTGGCGCAACAGCTGAGCCGGAACTATTTCACCGCTTACGAGGAGATTCGCACGCTCGGCCTGGCGGCCTCGCCCTCTGAGAAGTTCGCCAAGCTGCTGCTTTCCTGGTCGACCCGCACCCCGCAGAACGACGGCTCGGCTCAGCTCAAACTCACCCTGACTCACGAGGAAATCGGAGAGATCATCGGTACTACTCGCGAAACGGTAAGCCGGTTGTTCTCGGAATTTCGCAGGAAACAGTTGGTTCAGTTGAAAGGCGCCACTCTGGTGATTCGCAGCCGCCCCGCTTTGGAGGAGATCGTTCAGTCGTAGGGGTTTACGTGAAAAGTGCGGGTGCCTGGTAGTAGGCGCCCGCTTCTCTACAGCGAGTCTGCTTCTTCTCGGATCCTCTTCCACGCCCGCTCGACGTGCCGCTCCTGCGTGTGTGTCTGGCCCACGCAGAGCCGCAGCGACAGCTTGCCGTTCAGCTTGGTGTGCGTGAGAAACAGATCTCCGCTGCGATTCAGGCGATCCATAACTCTTTGATTGGCTGCATCTCCGCCTTTGTGCCGGAAACAGACCAGATTGAGCGGCGTTGGCGCAGCCAGTTCAAACCGGTCATCCTCCCGCACCCATCCGGCAAATTGCTGCGCCAGGCGCACGTGCTCCCGAATGTGATACTGCAATCCCTCCACGCCGTAGTGCCGGATCACGAACCACAACTTCAGCGACCGGAACCGCCGTCCCAGCTGAATATGCCAGTCGCGGTAATCGATCACCGCCCCCGATTCCGTAGCCTGATTGCGCAGGTATTCCGGCAGGATGCTCAGCGTCTGAATCAGCGCCTTCCGATCCGCGACCCAAAAACAGTTGCAATCGAAATTCGTGAACATCCATTTATGCGGATTGAAGTTATAGCTATCGGCGAACTCCACGCCCTTTTGCAGATGCCGAAACTCCGGGCAGAGCATCGCCGTTCCCGACATCGCCGCATCCACATGCAGCCATACACTATGTCGCCGGCAGATCTCGCCGATCGCCGCGATCGGATCCATGGCATTCGACGACGTCGTTCCGACCGTCGCACACACCAGGCACGGAACCAGCCCCGCTCGCTTGTCGGCCTCAATCTGCTCGGCCAGCGCCTCCGGACGCAGGGCAAAATTCTCATCCACCGCAACCTGCCGCAAGTGCTCCACGCCAATTCCCGCGATCATCGCTGCCTTTTCCAGCGAAGAATGGGTTTGGGTTGAGGCGTACGCCACCAGACGCCCATCGCATCCCTTCTTATTGCTTGCGTAATTCGTGGCCCGCTCGCGCCCAGCCAGCAACGCGCACAGCGCCGCGCTCGAAGCCGTATCCTGAATCACTCCGCCGCCCGTCGACGAGGAAAGAAACTTCTCCGGCAGCCCCAGCATTCCGACCAGCCAATCGAGCACATGCGATTCCAGTTCCGTGCACGCCGGGCTCGTGGACCACAACATCCCCTGCACGCCCAGCCCCGACGAAACCAGGTCGCCCAAAATCCCCGGCCCCGACGCATTGCAGGGAAAGTACGCGAAAAAGTTCGGGGATTGCCAGTGCGTCACTCCCGGCAAAATCAGCCGCTCCACATCCTTCAGCAGCGCGTCAAACGGCTCGCCCTTTGCCGGAGGATTCGCCGGCAGCGAGGCTCGAATCTTGCCGGGTTTGACCTGAGACAGCACGGGAAAGGATTCAACACGCGATTGATAGTCGGCGATCCAGTCCACCACTGCATGCCCGTAGCGGCGGAACTCGTCGGGCGTCATATGAAACGATTTTTCGTCAGACATTTGTGGAGTCATCCTGAAAAATGTTTTCCACGCAGCGAAAGAGTTGCGCTAGCCGCGCCGAATCGCCGTGTTGCGTGCGCGTGGGGCTTCGGGCTCTGGCCCGCCCCGTTTAAACGCCGGGACCTAGCCCAGCCGGCCAAAATAAACTCGCGTTTTGTACTGAACAATCGCCTGGCCGTCGATCGCGTGCTTATCAAAAATCCGCCGCAACTCCGCCAGCATCGGCTTGTGCTTTGGATGTCCCGGCCCCGGCGCATACGACGACGAAAGCAGCCGGCCCTCAATGCCGGCGTAATCAAATTCCTGCCGCATGGCAAAGACGCGCTCCTGAAACGGATCTGGATCGAAGAACTCGTTCACCGCATCCGTCGTCCGCTCATGGCGCACTTCTCCGTAATCTGTGCCGTAATCGAGCAGCAGTCGCTCATAGTCGCGCAAAAACGGCGTCGAATCCGTCATGCGCTCATTCCACACGAGCACCAGCCACCCGTTCGGATGCAGGATCCGAGCAAACTCGCGCCTAGCTCGGCTGGGATCGAACCAGTGCGCGGCCTGCGCCGCAGTCACGAAATCCACGCTCCCGTCGGCCAGTGTCGTCGTCTCCGCGGTTCCCTCCACGCTCTCAAATCGCGGGAAACCCGCCAGCAATCGCTCGCCGGCCTGGCGCATCTCCGCGTTCGGTTCGACCCCAAAAACAAAGTTGCCATTCTCGAGCAGCATCCGCGTCCAGATTCCCGTGCCGGACGCGATGTCCGCCATCACCTGTTCGGGAAGCAGGCCGCATTCTTGTCTGAGAGTCTGCACCACCTCGGCCGGATATCCCGGCCGATAGCGCACGTAGTTCTCCACTCGATCCGAAAAACGTGTCGTTGCATTGGATGCCGGCATGATCAACTCAATTCAGAAGCAGCCCAATTCATAGACCTATTTCGTATGCGTCATCGCTGAGGCCCGCACGTCACAATGGGCCTAGGGATCTCGCGCACAGCGCTCCTCCACGGAGTTCGAAAAAATCCGCTTCCGCTTGCCAGAATCCCATTCTAACGGCAGGATGGAAGTGCTGTCTTTTCGCCATCCATGCGCGTCGTCATAAAAGTCGGCACCAGCCTGATCGCTCCCGCGGGGCGCATCGACGCCAACCTGCTGCGCGGCATCGTCGATCAGTTCGATCTCGCGCACCACGAATACCTTATCGTTACTTCCGGCGCGATCGCCGCCGGCATGTCGGGACTCGGCATCGGCAAACGTCCCGGCAAGGTTTCGCGGATGCAAGCCTGCGCCGCCGTCGGCCAGAGTCGGCTGATGCACACGTACGAGCGCCTGTTTTTCGGGAAGAAAGTAGTCGCCCAGCTTCTCCTTTCGAATGACGACTTCACTTCGGCCGCCCGCTACCGTAACCTGCAGAACACGCTGGCGGAGTTGCTCGCGCTCGGCGTGGTGCCCATCATCAATGAAAACGACAGCGTCTCGGTGCGTGAACTCGAAGGCGCCTTCGGCGACAATGATGAGTTGAGCTCATTGCTGGCTCGTGCGGTCCACGCCGACTGGCTGCTGCTGCTTACCAACGTCGACGGATTCCTCATCCCCAACGGCCGCCGCAAACCTCGCCTGCAGCGCGTGATTCGCAAACTGACTTCGGCTCTGGAAGCGCAGTGCAGCGGCAAAAGCGCCCTCGGCCGCGGCGGCATGCTCTCGAAACTCCGCGCTGCCAGACTCGCCAGCGAAGCTGGAGTCCACGTGGTCATCGTGAACGGGAATCATCCCCAAGCCATTCGTATGGGGATGCAACGCAAGATCGGAACCTACTTTCCTCCGCGGCAGGGCACCTGATGTCCCCTCCCGCGCAATGCGCCTCCACAAATCAGAAACTCCTGCGCGCTCGCGCGGTTTCCGCTCGTCTCGCCCTGCTCTCGACCGCGGAAAAAAATTGCCTACTGCTCGCCATCGCTGCCGCGATCGAATTCCGCGCACCCGAGATTCTGGCCGCAAATCGGGAAGATCTGGAATCCTCTGGCCTCGAGGGCGCGATGCGCGACCGCCTGCAACTCACCCCCGCCCGCATCGAAGAGATGGCTCGCGGCGTACGCGAAGTCGCGGCCCTGCCCGATCCCATCGGCGAAATCCTCGCCGAATGGACGAAGTCCAACGGCCTTCGCATCCGCAAGGTCCGCGTGCCCCTCGGCGTTATCGGCATCATCTACGAGTCGCGCCCAAATGTTACTGTCGATACCGCTGTCCTCGCTCTGAAGAGCGGCAACGCCATCGTGCTCCGTGGCGGCAAAGAGGCCGCCCGCAGCAATCAGCGTCTGGTCGAAACCATGACCGGCGTGTCCGGTCTTCCCGAAGGCGCGATCGAACTGCTCGACGCCAGCACGCGCCAGTCGGTCCACGATCTGATTAATGCTCGCGGTCTTGTCGATGTCATCATTCCTCGCGGCGGCGGCGAATTGATTTCTTTTGTCAGCGAGAATTCGGTCGTACCCGTGATCGAAACCGGGGCAGGGAATTGCCACGTATTCGTCGATGAATCGGCCGACTTCGACATGGCCGATCGCATTATCCTTAATGCCAAGACGCAGCGGCCGTCGGTCTGCAACGCTGCCGAAAAACTGCTCGTACATGAGCGAATTGCACCCAGCTATCTCCCGCGCATCACGAAGAAATTGATCGCCGCTGGAGTCGAAGTCCGCGGCGACGGAAAATCGCGCAGCCTTTTTGCTGGATTCACCATCCACCCAGCCTCCGAACGAGATTGGTACGAGGAATATCTCCGCCTCTGCCTCGCCATCGCCGTCGTCGCCGATGTCGATGCCGCCATCGCCCACATCAACCAATATTCGACAAAGCATTCTGATTCGATCATCACCGCCAACGAAACCCGCGCCCGAAAATTCCTTCGCGAAGTCGATTCCGCTGCCGTTTACTGGAATGCGTCGACCCGCTTCACCGACGGCAGCGAATTCGGATTCGGCGCCGAGATGGGCATTAGCACGCAGAAACTCCACTGCCGCGGCCCCTTTGCGCTGGCCGAACTTACATCCTCGAAGTATCAGATTGTTGGAGCGGGACAGGTGCGCTAGGCGCCGCCAACTATCGCCACACTGGAACTCGCATCACGTCGAAATGGTGATCGTAGGTCCAGACGACAACTCCGAGTCGGAGCGCAACCGCAGCTAGCGTCGTATCGAACAGCGTGATGCGCTGATCCACGAACGAGCTCAGCCTCGCTACTGCTTCCCGATGGTCGTCGAGTGTCGGATTCACCACGGTAGCGCCGGACAGCTCCGCGAGCCACTTCGCTGCCAGAGAACCTCCCAGTCGGCACAGCACAAGCGAATAGGCTTCGCACAGAGTTGGGAAGGGAACGAGCACTTCGCGCTTCTCGCCGGCTAATTTCTGCAACTCCCGCATGGACCTAGAGTGATTGGCATCGTGAGGATCGACAGCGGCGTACAACGGTCCGGTATCAGCCAGCACGGCCTTCCTCATCCTTGTCGCTCCGCAAAATAGCGGTCGTGGTTCTCGCTGACATCGCGCCGTCCGCTGCCGCGCATCGCCGGAGTGATCTTCAATGGCCTGTAGGTTCGTAGAAATCCGCGGTCTCGCAGATATTCACGCAGGGCTGCCTGTACTACGGCCGTCAGTGCCGGAGGAGCCTCCTGCGCTTCCACATACTCGTCCAGAGCCCTGGCCAGGTCGTCGGGCAGGGTCATCGTTGCTCGCTTCATGACTGGGATGACCATCAGGTGCATTTGGTGAACATGGTGAAATAGGAGAACAAAAGACGAATATTACAGCAGCGCCCTATGCCGGGTTTTCGCCGCCGCCACTTGTGCTACCTTACTGATTCCTCTCAGGAGCCCCATGAAACTGTTCTCTACCCTGCTTCTCTCTTCAGCCGTCTTATTGTCCACCGCTTCGACGAGCGCAAGAGGAAAGCCGGCGCCGAATTCCGGCTCAAGCCCGTCGATCTTCGGATTTCGCGATGCCGCCGCCGAATCGGCGATTGAATCGCGCTTCCTCGCTGTTCCCGACGCCAAACTGGCCGAGGAGCATCTGCGCATCCTGACCCAGGCCCCGCACATGGCGGGCACGCCCGAAGACAAAGCCACCGCTGATTATGTCGCGCAGAAATTCCGCGATGCCGGACTCGACACCGAAATCAGCGAATATAAGGTGTGGATGAACTATCCGGCTGAGATCAGCGTCGATATGACCGCTCCCGCCGGCGTCGAAATGCACGGGCCCACTCGCGAGCATGTCGACAGCGATCGGTTTCAGGATGATCCCCGCGTCGTCATGCCTTTCAACGGCATGTCGCCGTCCGGTGACGTCGAGGCCGATGTCATCTATGCCAACTACGGCACACCAGAAGACTTCGCGAAGCTGGAGAAGATGAACATCGATGTCCGGGGAAAAATCGTTCTCGTCCGCTACGGGCAGAACTTTCGCGGCGTCAAGGTTTTCGTCGCACAGGAGCACGGCGCCGCGGGCGTGATCATCTATTCCGATCCCGCCGATGATGGCTGGCGTCGTGGCGACAAATATCCCGAAGGCCCCTGGCGCCCTGACACCGGCGTGCAGCGCGGCTCTGTGGGATATATGTTCGAATTTCCCGGCGATCCCACTACGCCGGGAGTCGCCTCGGTTCCGTCTTTGCCCGACTCGCAACGGATTTCCCCGGAAAAATCCGCGCAGATGCCCAAAATTCCTGTGACCCCTCTCTCCTACCACGATGCCTGGCCCATTCTCGAGCATCTGGGTGGACTGGACTCACCACGGGAATGGCAAGGCTCTCTTCCGTTCACATACCACGTCGGCCCCGGGCCGGCGAGAGTCAAAATGCACCTCAAGCAGGATTATCAGTACCGCACATTGTGGGATGTCGTGGGCCGGGTGCGCGGCAGCGAATTGCCGGATCAATGGGTTGTTGCCGGCAACCATCGCGATGCCTGGGTCTACGGCGCCGTCGATCCCAACAGTGGCACCGCCGCAATGCTCGAATCTGTCCACGGAGTCGGCGAACTGCTCAAGTCCGGCTGGAAGCCCAAACGCACGATCGTCTTCTGCAGTTGGGACGGCGAAGAGGAAGGCCTGATCGGCTCAACCGAATGGGCCGAACAGCATGAATCCGAGCTTGCCAACTCTCCCGCGTACTTCAACGTGGATGTCGCTGTTACCGGCGCGAAATTTGGCGCTTCCGCCGTGCCCAGCCTGAAACAGTTTATCCGCGAGGTCACAAAATCAGTCCCCAGCCCGAAAGGCGGTTCGGTCTATGACGCCTGGCAGAAGGCCTCGCAGCCCGAGGGTCCGGGAACGCAGATACCCAGCGAGGCCAGCGACACTCGTCGCCTTCCGAACGCGCGAATGGGTGGAGACGTGCCGGTCGGGGATCTGGGTAGCGGCTCCGACTACACCGCGTTTCTGCAGCATCTCGGAGTTCCTTCCTCCGACATTACGTCGAGCGGCCCCTACGGCGTCTACCATTCCACCTTCGACGATTTCACATGGTTCAAGAAATTTGCCGATCCCGACTTTCTCTATGAACAGGAGATGGCTCGCGTCTTCGGACTGGAAGCAGTTCGCATGGCTGACGCGGACATCCTGCCCTATGACTATGAAGCTTATGGAAAGGAAATCGCGGAGTATCTGGATGCCGCACAGAAGCGGGCCGACCTCAAGTTCGGCGCGCGTGCACTCGACTTCGGCGCGGCCCACGTGGCGGCCCGGCATTTCGAGACGGCCGGCGCGAAGATCCTGGCCAAGCAAAGAAATCCGCCCCGAGATGCGACCCGCCTCAATCTGGCTTTGCGCAATGGAGAGCGCGCCTTCCTTGAGACTCAGGGACTGCCTCACCGTCCCTGGTACAAGCACGCCATTTTTGCGCCCGGCGAATATACCGGCTATGCCGCTGTTGTCATCCCGGGCGTGAACGAGGCGATTGACAAGGGAGACAGTGAGCGGGCCCGCGAGCAACTTGCCGCCCTCACTGCGGCGATCGAGCGTGCCGCGAAAACTCTGGAGTCCTACCGATAACTCATGTCCTCCGCTCACGCTCTCGGGCAGTTCCTGCGGACGCTTCCCGCGTCCGCCGCCGCGACCTTCCTCGCTCTTTTTCCCATCGTCGATCCTTTCGGCGGCATCCCCATCTTTTTCACCATGACGTCCTCCTGGACTTCGCGCGAGCGCAACCGCACCGCCTTCAAAACCGGGATCTGGGTCTTCCTGATTCTGGTCACGTTTCTCTTCTTTGGGCGTTTCGTGCTCTACTTCTTCGGCATCTCGCTACCCGTGCTGAAGATCGCAGGCGGTCTCATCGTGGCCAATACGGCGTGGGGAATGGTGACGTCGACCTCCCGCATCACTCCGGCGGAAAGTCTTGAAGCCGAGAGCAAAGAGGACATCTCCCTCACTCCGCTGGCCATGCCGCTGATGTCGGGGCCGGGGGCCATCGGCGTCCTCATGGCGCTTGCTGCCCATGTCGATAACGCGGCTGCCTATATCGGGATGGTCATCGGCGTCGCCGCGATTGCCCTCAGCGTAACTCTCTTCTTTTGGTTGGGCGGACCGCTGGTCCGCCGCCTCGGCCCCAGCGCCGTGGGAGCCATTAACAAGATCTTCGGCTTCCTGATCCTCGCCATCGCCGTCCAGTTGGTCTGGGACGGCGTCGCCGACTTCGGCCACTAGGCCGAATTTTCATGGAACTGCCGTTCCCCGGCCCGCGTATCCCGATCAGGCGCCTCCGCGCCCGCGAGGTGTTCCATGCCCCGACGCCGTCTGCTCCGTCTGCTCGAGCAAGTAATCCTCCTTTGCCTCGTTCTCGCCCCGCTCGCCGCGGCCAGCAACGATTGGGATTATCAAGAAACCCACTCCGATTCGCGGGAGTTCGTCGTCTCCGGGGGAGTGCTGCATATTCATCTCAGCGTGGGCGACCTGCACATCAAGCGCGGCGATGTGGCCAAACTCCGCCTCGACTACACCGTAAAGTCGCGCCGCGAAAGAAACGTCAAGGAGGCGCGGGTCGATTTCGATGTCCGCGGCAATGATGCGACCATTGAGTTCCACGCGCCGAGCTCGAATACGCAATTCGATGTCGAAGTGGAAGTGCCGCTCAACACGAATCTAGACGTGCACCAGAAGATTGGCGATCTCACGGTGGAAGATATCGACGGCGACAAGGACTTGAGCCTCGGCATTGGCGACATCCGCGTGGCCAAAGGACATTCTCCCTACAATCTGATCCACGCCAGCACCGGCATCGGCGACGTCGACAGTGACGGCTACGGTGAAACCAGCGGCTGGCTGGGAAAGAGCTTGAAATACCGCGGCGAAGGGAAGTACGAACTGCGGGCCCACGTCGGTATCGGCGACATCCGCCTGGAAGGGAAGTAGGTCATCTGGCGCGGGCAGCGCGGAACTCGGCCTGCCCCGGAGATTCAGCGAAGCGGCGGCTACGACCGCTTCTCCATAAAGCGGCCGACGAGCGCGGCACACGATCTGACGAAGGCCTGCTCATCCGCCACGAAGGTCTCGCTGAAGTAGCTCTCAATGCATATCTCGGCCACTACCGCGCCTTTCACCAGAATCGGAGTGACCATGTTGGATTTCACCATGTCGGATCCCAGATAGCGCGGATCGTTACCGACATTGTTTACGACGACTGACTGCGCCGTCGTTGCTGCGGCGCCGCATAAGCCCTGGTCGAGCGGGATGCGCGGCGTTGGCTGAAAGCTGCCGGCATACGGACCAACAATCAGCGCCTCAAAGGTGGGCGCTTCCATCAGATAAAAGCCGACCCAGTTGTAGCGTCCCATCTCTTTATGCAGCCGATCGGAGATGTGCTGCATAAGATCAGTGGTTGTGTGGGCGGTGCGGGCGTAGGTTTCGAAATCCTGCAACAGGGTGTCGTGCTTCGCCATGGGAATGCTGACATTCTATGCCGGAGGCGAGGATGGGTCTGTGATTGGGATAACGGAAGAAAACAATTACAACGAGGGGTGCCGTTTTAGCACCAATACCCCCTCCCGGCCGCAAGGGGCGTTGCCACGCCGGCATCCGAACGGAAGGGAATAGCGACTGGTGGCGAAAAGAAAGGCCCCACTCTTAGACCGTCGAAAAGAGTGGGGCAAGCGCCTCCAGCCGGTCTACTTATAGGTCGCGTTCGTGCGCGCCAGGTAGTCGCGATGCTGACTCACATCTACCATCGACGCAAAGGCCGGTAAGCTGAGTGGGTTGGCTCGGACTGCATCACGGATCGCAGCCTGAACCTTGTCCAGTGCCTCGGCGTTTGCCGCCACATAGGCGATCCAAAAGTTAGCCGGATCGTTGGTGTGGATGGCTTCGGTATCGATCTCATACTCGTGAATAGTCCCGTCTGCCAGTAATTTTTCCATCACTGGAACGATCAGATTCTTGCTGAGGCTATCGAGCGCATCGTTGGGCGCGTCGGGCTTCAGCTTGTAGTTTGCGACGGCCGAGTACACATCTCTCCACGATCCGGAATGCCAGTTGTAGTAGTGGCTGACAAAAACGTTGTCCCAGTGCCGGGTCGCTCCTGCCTGGACCGGTCCCGTGGGCATTCCCGACTTGTAGACTCCGTCAAGAACGTTGAAAATCCCGGCCAACGACATCGCCGAGAACCAGGTATCGTGAGTTGCCCCATCGACCTCGTGGATCAGGTTCTTGTCGTCACCGTAGCCCACGAGTTGGCCGTCAGCGACGCCCTTTTCCGTCAGTTTCTGCTCCGCGGCAACCGCTTTTTCCTCATCGGCCCACTGCTGACGCGGGATCTCCCAGAACGCAACATAGGTGTACATCGGCGGCTTTTCTTTGACCTCCTGTGTCTGCGCCGAAGCTGGCCGCGCACCGAGCGCCGGCATTGCAAGCAGACACACAACGGCGAAAGTTTTCCCCAGTGGATTGTTCATTGTTTTGATCCCCGCTGAACTAGATCAGGGACTTCGATCCTGCTGTCCCCGAGCGGCGACAAGTGTACACCTTGCGGCCCAGGACAGCCTTCGCCTCACGGGTTACTCCGGTTGGATAGGAAGTCTGACGGCCGTCCCGCGAGAGGTCGCTACTTCAGCGTCACCAGCTTTTCCGCCAGCTCCGAATAATCTTTCTTCTCGATGCCGTGAACCTGCCGGTTATATTCGTCGACCTTCGATGAATAATTCATCGAGCAGAATTTCGGACCGCACATCGAGCAGAAGGCGGCCTCTTTGTAGTAGTCATCGGGCAGCGTTTCGTCGTGCATCGCCCGAGCGGTTTCCGGATCAAGTGACAGGGCAAATTGCTTTTCCCAGTCGAACTTGTAGCGCGCATAGCTCAGCGCGTCGTCGCGATCCCGCGCCCCCGGCCGCTGCCGGGCAATATCGGCTGCATGCGCCGCAATCTTGTAGGCAATGATGCCGTCCTTCACATCTTTTTCATTGGGGAGTCCCAGATGTTCTTTCGGCGTGACATAGCACAGCATCGCCGCCCCGTACCACCCGATCATCGCCGCTCCGATGGCCGACGTAATATGGTCGTATCCCGGAGCGATGTCCGTCACCAGCGGCCCCAGCGTGTAGAACGGAGCCTCGTAGCAGTACTCCACTTCCTTGTCGACCTGCTCCTTGATCTTGTCCATCGAAACGTGCCCGGGGCCCTCGATCATCACCTGGACGTCGTGCTCCCACGCCTTTTTCGTGAGTTCGCCTAGTGTGCGCAACTCCGCGAACTGTGCCTGATCGCTCGCGTCGGCTACGCAGCCCGGGCGCAAGCCGTCGCCCAGCGAAAAACTCACATCGTACTTCTTGAAGATCTTGCAGATGTCGTCGAAGCGCTCATACAGAAAGTTCTGCTTATGGTTGTAAGCCATCCATTGCGCCAGGATCGCGCCGCCGCGGCTCACAATCCCTGTAATCCGGCTGGAGATCATCGGCAGATACTCGATCAGCACCCCGGCGTGAATTGTCATGTAATCCACGCCCTGGGCCGCCTGCTCTTCAATGACCTCGAGCATGACGGCCGCATTCAGGTCTTCGACCCGCTTGACCCGCGAAATCGCTTCGTAAATTGGAACCGTTCCGATCGGCACCGGCGAGTGCCGCAAAATCGCTTCGCGAATCTCGTGGATATTCCCGCCTGTCGAAAGATCCATCACCGTATCGGCGCCGTAGTGCACCGCCGTGTGCAGTTTTTTCAGTTCCTCGTGGATCTCCGAGGTGACCGCAGAATTCCCGATGTTCGCGTTGATCTTGCACAGCGACGCCACCCCGATCGCCATCGGTTCCAGCTCCGGATGGTTCACGTTCGCCGGAATGATCATCCGGCCGCGTGCCACTTCGTCGCGAACCAGTTCCGCGCTGAGCTTTTCCCGGTGGGCGATATACCCCATCTCTTCCGTGACGACACCTTGGCGGGCATAGTGCAACTGTGAGAAATTTCCGTCGGAGTTTGATTGTTTGCGCTGGGCGATCCATTCCGCGCGGGGTTTCGGGACGACATAGCCCTCGCCATTGCTGCCGTTTCCATTTGTGGATGTCATGATCGGATCAACCCTCGTCGAAAATTCAAAAATTCGCTAAACCTCGATTATACCCGCCGCCGAGACAGATGCTGCCAAACTCGGCGTTGCTTTCTGCATCTTACTTGCGCTCTGCGTTCTCAGGACGACCAGCATCGCAGGCCAAAACTTCCTGGAGGATTCTATGGCTCGCTACGGCACGCTCGGAGATTATCGCTTTACCGATCTGAAAGAGGCCGCCCTCGACATCCGGGGCGCAAAAGTTTACGGACCGAACGACGAAGAGCTGGGAGAGATTGATGATGTGGTCTTCGATCAGGCCACCGGCGGGATCGTGTTTGTCATCGTGGATACGGGGGAATGGCTTTCCAGCCGAAAGTTCATCGTGCCTCCGCAGAAAATTCGCCCTTCCGTCCAGCACGGGAACGATTTTCGGGTCGACCTGACCCGGGACCAGATTGAAAATTTCCCTCCCTACGACGGAACAGCTCTTACTTCGGAAGAGAAGTGGGCCGACTATGAGCGCCGCTACCGCTCACGCTGGGTTGAGCGCCCGATCATGCATCGTGAAGCGACCGACCGGAATATCACGCCGACCACGAAACAGCAGATCGACGCGGGCTCGGGAAGCATTCCGTCTTCGCCGGCAGATGAAGATACGGCAGAACTCGACCTTGAGACCGAAGTCACGCCGGTCCGCACCGATGCCGAGGAAGACGTTTCTCCTGCCGGTCCTTCGCTTCGCTGGACTGCCTTTGAGGACACGCTCCGGCAACGCCGCGAAGAGGTTCTACAGTCTTCCATTGATAACTTGAAACGGGCCGAGCGCGAAGAACTGTCCGAGCAAACCGAACAGCGAAAAGCCAGTTAGACAGTGATCGAGACGGGCGGGCCTTCCCGGTCCGCCTTTTCTTTGAACATTGGGCTTTCTTCTCCCGGCACGCCCCCGCCCCAGCAAACAAGTGTTGAATGTTGTGCCCTGCAACTTGGTTGCTGATCCCGGTCACGCGGCATAGAATCGTTTTTCTTCATTTCATCCGCCCAAGGGAGAAATCCAGATGCGTGCGTTCCGCTTCGTGTTAGCCTTCCTGCTGGTTGTAGTCCCATGGACTTTTTCACAGTCCGCTTCCTCCTCCAAGCCCGGATCCGGCTTCAGCATCGACAACATCGACAAAAGCGTCGACCCTTGCGTCGATTTCTATCAATACGCGTGCGGCAACTGGATCAAGAATGCCGAAATTCCCGCCGATCGCCCTTCGTGGCAGAGCTTTTCCGAGCTTGATGAGCGCAATCTCGATATCGAGCGCGGAATTCTCGAGAAAGCTGCTGCAGGTGGCGCCAGCCGTGACGCCATCGACCAGAAGATCGGTGATCTTTACGGCTCATGCATGGATGAAAAATCGGTGGACGCCAACGGAATCGCTCCATTGCAGCCGGAACTCCAGCACATCGCTGCCATCCAGGACAAGGCTGCCCTGGCCGACGAGCTTGGCCACCTCCATCTCGTAGGAACATCGGCGTTGTTCAACTTCTACGCGTACTCCGACCTGCACAATGCCGACGCCGTTATCGCCTACATCGATCAGGGTGGACTCACGCTCCCCGATCGCGACTATTACGTGAAAGACGATCCCGACAAGGTCGCGATGCGCCAGCACTTCACCGACTATGCCACCGAGGTGTTCACGCTTGCAGGACAAACGCCGCAACAGGCCGCGGCTTCGGCGCAGACGGTTCTGGTCGTCGAGACTCTGCTAGCCGTCGACTCCATGGACCGCACCCGGCGCCGCGATCCCAAGAACCGCGACCACAAGATGACTCGCGACGAAGTGGTTGCGCTGGCCCCCGATTTCTATCTCAACCGCTATTTCGCAGCTATCGGCGCTTCAGACTTCACCTCGATCAACGTCACCAATCCCGACTTCTTCCGCCAGGTCGATGGCGCCCTCGCGACCCTTCCCCTGGAATCTCTCAAGACGTACGTGGCCTGGCATGTCCTCAATTCGGCGGCGCCGTGGCTGTCGCAGCCGTTCGTGGATGCCCAGTTCAAGCTCCGCCAGGCGCTCACCGGCCAGAAGGAAATTCAGCCGCGCTGGAAGCGATGCGTCAACCTTACTGATCGCGAGCTCGGCGAGGCTCTCGGGCAACGCTATGTCGAAGCCACCTTTGGTCCGGAGAGCAAGCAGCGCATGCTCAAGATGGTCGACTTGCTGGAGCAGTCGCTCGACAACGACATTCAGAATCTTTCCTGGATGAGTGACGAGACCAAGAAGCAGGCTAAGGTCAAGCTGCAGGCCATCCGCAACAAAATCGGCTATCCCGACGTCTGGCGCGATTACAGCTCCGTGGTCATCAAGCCTGACGACCTGCTGGGCAACATTGCCCGCGCCGACATGTTCGAGGCCAAGCGCAACATCGCCAAGATCGGCAAGCCGCTGGACCGCAAGGAGTGGGGCATGACTCCGCCCACCGTGAACGCCTACTACAACGGCTCATTCAACGAGATCGTCTTTCCCGCCGGAATCCTGCAGCCGCCATTCTTCGACAAGAACATGGATGACGCCGTCAACTTCGGCGGCATTGGCCTGGTGATCGGCCACGAACTCACCCACGGTTTCGACGACCAAGGACGCAAGTTCGACCCGGACGGTAACCTGCGCGATTGGTGGACGGAGCAGGATGGCAAGGAATTCGAGAAGCGCGTCAGCTGCGTCGCTGACGAATACTCGAATTTCGTTGCCGTCGACAACCTCCACATCAACGGACGCCTCACGCTCGGCGAAAACACTGCCGATAACGGGGGCGCGCGGATCGCGCTAGCGGCGCTCGAGCGGCTGATTGCCGAAGACAAGACGGGCAAGGAAGGACGCACCATCGACGGTTACACGCCCGAGCAGCGTTTCTTCCTCGGCTTCGGACGCGTCTGGTGCGAGAAGCAGCGGCCCGAATATCTCCGCATGCAGGTCAGCACCAATCCGCATTCGCCGGGAAGGTATCGCGTCGACGGCGTGGTCCAGAATATGCCCGAATTTCAGAAAGCATGGGGATGCAAGGCCGGTCAGCCCATGGTCGCCGAAAACGCCTGTCACGTCTGGTGAGATCGGACTGAGGATGGAACCGGCGGACGTACCTCGTCCGCCGCAAGAAACCCTGTACAGGCAGCCGCCCTTGGCTGTCCGGTAGTCTGCGTTCTCGTGCGGGTCATCCGGTCACATTGACCAGCCGCTGCTCAATCTGATCCGCCGTCCTGAGCGTCGCCAGGTTCGCCTCGTAGACATTTTGTGCCGACATGAGGTCGGTCATTGCCTTGCTGAGTTCGACGACATCCGTACCCGACCCGCTCGACGGGCCGGCTCCTGCATTTACTGCTGCTGCGGCAGCATCATTCAGTTGACGCTCGGCTTGCTGCAATCCCTGAAGCGCTATGGTAGAAACATCCATATCCCTGCTATCGGCTCAATCCTTCCTGAACTTGAGTTTCGTGCCTCCGCTTAAACTCCGGCCGTAACCACCCATAAGTTACCGGACGATCGCCTTGCGACAGGGAAGTTCAGTTCGGCGTTTCGAGAGACAACGGCTGAGGTCCACTTACGGCTTCGCTCCTCCCAACGCCGCCGTCGCCAGGCTTCCTCCCAGTCCCATCGTCTCGACTGCCGATGACGGGACGATCACCATCGAACCCCGCTCCTTGATCGCTTCATACAGCATGTTCATTGCCCGCAGATGCAGCGCGACGGGATCGTTCTTGTAGGTCGCCGCCGCCTGCGCGAACTTGTCGGAGATCTCCGTCTCGGCCTGCCCGAGGATGTTTCTTGCCTGGCGCTCGCGCTCCGCCTGCGCCTGCCGTGACATCGCGTCTTCCAGGGCTTGCGGAATCTTCACATCGCGAATCTCCACCGACTGCACCGTAATCCCCCACGGATTGGTCTTCTCGTCGAGAATCCGTTGCAGTTCCCGCCCGAGCGTTTCGCGTTCGGTGATCATCTGCCCGAGTTCGTGACGCCCGATGGATTCCCGCAGGGCGGTTTGCGCGCTCAATGTGATCGCTTCAACAAAGTTCTCGACCTCCAGAATCGATTTCTCTGCGTTCCACACCATCCAGAAGACGATCGCGTCCACGTTGACCGGGACCGTATCCCGGGTGAGAGTTGATTCCGCCGAAACGCTGGCCACCCGAATCCTCTGGTCCACATACGGGCTCAGCGTCTCGACGACCGGTACGATGTGACAGATCCCGGGTCCGCGCAGGCCCACATAGCGTCCCAGGCGCAGCACGGCCACCTTTTCCCACTGCCGCACGATTTTGATCGCGAACAGAAAATATAGTCCGGCCAGCACCCCTGCGATAACCCCGGCTGGCTGTTTCGTGGCTTGGGTCACGGCGATCCCGCTCACCAGGCAGATCACGAACAGCAAGATCGCCACTCCGCTGAATTCTCGCACTTGAATTTTCAACATGACTATCTCCTTTGCGTGGCACGCGGCAAAAGCTCCCGCAGCCGATCGATCACGTCCTCTACGGTGAATCCTGAGGCCCCGGCTCGGGCGGCAAATTCTCCGACCATCTGGACCAGTTGCCGCTCACGCTCGGCCGTTTTTCCTTCGAGTTTCCGTTCGCTGATGAACGTTCCCGTTCCCTGATGGGTTTCCAGCATCCCGCCAAGTTCCAGTTCCCGGTACGCCCGCATGACGGTATTCGGATTGATCGCCAGGTCGACCGCCAACTGCCGCACCGTGGGCAGCTGCTCGCCCGCCGTCAGCGATCCCGACGCCATTCCGGCCCGCACTTGGTCTACCAGTTGCCGGTACACCGGGACACCGCAGTGCAGGTCCAGCGCAAACTCGAATGCCCCGTTCCGCGAGTTTTTTGCCATGTGCTTTAGTATACTAGAATACTAGTACACTATGTCAATACATTTCTGCGCGATCCGTCCGCATTTGCAGAAGCGCTCGAAACACCGGAGCTTCCGCGGGATAATCTCCGGGTTGGGAAGGATAGCTTCATGACTTATGCAGGCAGTGAACATCGGGAGCAGTGGCTGAGCGCCGTTGCGGCCCTGGCCGTCGGATTGGCCTTCTTTGCCTTATGGTTCTGGTTGCTGCCGGGCTGGCTTGGCTTTCGTGTGGAAACGGCCGGAGCCGCGCGCTGGCGCTGGCTGGCGGCCATTCCCTCGGTCTTCGGGTTCGCCGCCGCCCTGCGCTGCGTTTGGGATTTTGGATGGACCGGGCACGGAACTCCCGCGCCGGTGATTCCCCCGCGGCGGCTGGTGGTCGTTGGCATGTACCGCTATGTGCGCAACCCGATGTACGTGGGATTCGCAGTCGGTTGGATCGGGCTATGGGTGGTTTTCGGGCATCCCGATCCGCTGGCAATCGCGGTAGTCGCGGCGGTTGCACTCGTCGTTCATCTGTTCGTCGTTTTCTACGAGGAACCCACGCTCCGCCGCAAATTCGGAAGCGACTATGAAGCTTACTGCCGCAACGTGCGTCGCTGGTGGCCGCGTCTGCATGCCTGGAGACCGTCCTGAACCTCGGGAGCGGAACCGTGTCGCGTCCACCAGCGGATCTTTTCGCCTGCTCTTATTCGTGATTGATCTGGCGGACCATGCGATCGACGATCTGGTGCGCCGCGTCGATATGTTCCAGAGCGCGATTGCGCAGGCCGCGCGCGAAGGCATTGTCCTCTTCGTTCGCCACATCATTGTGCGCGTTGTTCAATAGTTCCAGCGCACGCCGATAGCGCCCCCGCCGGTCCAGATGCTGGTCGATGGGCGGATGGTAGTTCAGATCCTTGCCATCGTCGATCGAGGCATTCTTGATTTCGCGGATGGCTTTGTCGATCTCGTCCACCGCGTGTTGCTCTTCGGGGTCAAGCTGTTCCATCGAACTCGGCCGCTCCAGGTGCGCTCGCGCGTGCCGCAAGTCCGATAACGCGTGCAGATACGCGGGATGCTTGCCGGGCTCGTCCGCAAACGTCAGAGCGGAGCAGATCGCAACCAGAAACAACGCTACAGCCAAATGTCGTACAGTCCTCATAATCTCCTCGTTTTTTGTTTTCGGGGTCAGCCTTTCGGCAGAAACTGCAGTCGAAGGTTTGAACCCGGAACTGCGGAATTTGTCTCGCTTGGGTGTTGGGTGCTGATCCGGAGCAGAAGGTTACTTGTGTTCAGTAGTCAATATTGGCTGCCGGGCCGGCGGCTGCCAGGACATCGTCGACAGAAAGCGATTTCGGCGAAGGGATTATCCCTTCTGGATCTTAAACCCTTTTCGCCGTTGCTCGCTGTAGCGGAGGAGCGAGTCGAGAATGATAGGAAAGGCCTCCCCTGCCGGCCGGATCTCATCGACCTCGACGGCTTTCCCTTCCAGTTGTTTGTAGTCCTGAAAAAATCGCCGCAGCATCAGCAGCCGGTGCGGAGGCATCTCAGCTGCCTCGCGATATGTATTGAACTCTGGATCCTGGGTTGCGACCGCGATGATCTTGTGATCTTTCTTCCCGCTGTCGATCATCGTCATCAGGCCGATAGTGCGCGCATGGATGATTGTCAGCGGCACGACCGTTTCCTGGCAGAGCACGAGCACGTCCAGCGGGTCGTCATCTTCCGCCAGCGTTTGCGGAATGAACCCATAGTTCGCCGGATAGTACACCGCCGAATAGAGTACGCGGTCCAGCCGGATCAGTCCGCTCGACTTATCCAATTCGTACTTCACGCTCGAGCCGAACGGAATCTCGACCACGCAATCGAACTCCTGCGGCAGCTTGTCACCGGGAGTCACATCGTGCCAGGGATGGATCATAAGAGTATGAAATTCTCCGCGATGATGTCAGGGCACTTTTGCCGTCAGGGTGTGCTCATCCCGATGCTTTGGTTGGCGCGCACCTTCCGGCGCGCGACCCAGCTAGGAAAAAGAAGAGGGGCCCCAGCCCCTGGAAAAAGACACATTTCATTCTACCGGATTGCGACCGTCCGCCGGCACTTTATCCAATCACCACGGTCGCGGTTGAGCCGATGCAGACCCACTTCCCCTTCTTCAAACCCCAGGTGTCGATAAACCGGCAGCGCTGCCGGTAGGGATGGCCGGCTTTTACGCCTTTTTCTTCATAAATCCCTACAACCAGCGCCACATTCCCAAATCCCCGCACGCTCAGCGACTCCGAGATCACGTGGGTCGCCAGCACACCGGCATCCTGTGGATTCGCCAGATAATCTGTTTTCCCTCGCACCGTCCCGTTGGCATCGACCCCGATCAGCCCATCGTCCAGCAACCCGTCGAGGGCGGCTTTGTCGTGACGCTCGATCGCGGCAAACTTCGCCAGCTCCAGAGTCTGAAGATCACTCGGGGAGGGAAGCCTGTCGCCGGCTTGTTCTGCAAGCACCAAGACGGTTGCCGACAGCGCCAGCAGCGGAATGGCGATCACTCGCGCCATTTTCGTTCGCATCATTCCCCCGTTCTTCATTTCCTCACCGGTGTCGTTACGCTCGAGATGCACACCCAGTGATCGCCCTTGTCCAGCCAGGTATCGAGAAAGCGCGCATATCGCTGGTACGGCCGCCCTTGGTCGACTCCTCTCAGCCGCATCACCCCGGTCACCATGACTACCCTTCCTTGCGAGCGCGCCGCCGACGACTGCATCACGACATCGACCGGACTCAGCTCTTTCGTGTCCGCCAGCACCTCAGCTTTCGTCATCAATTTGCCATCGATATCGACATACACCATGGCATCGTCGAAGATCGAATCGAGCGCCTTGATATCGCGCAACTGGACTGCGGATCCCCATAGCCTCTCGAGCGCAAGTACCTTCGATTCAGCGTCCACCCGCTCCTGCGCCCACCCGCAGCACACCCCAGCCGATAGCAACGCCATCAATGCAATGGTTTTTCGCATAGGAGACAGTCCGTCGATTCTGTTATCGGCAGCGGAATATGAGACTTGAATGGAACCAGATCCCGAACCGGCCCTGGATCTCCTGTCGATTTGAATCCAATTCACGTGGGCGATCTTCCCGAAGCCCCGCGTTTTCACCGGTAAGGCGAGGGATCTCCTCACCAGGACCCCTGCTCGCAGGCTCCCCCTTCGGCAGACGCCTCTTGGTTCTGTGCCCGGGACAGTGCTCGCCTCCTTGCTTCTCGGGTTCGGCACGCGTACAGTTTTTCTTTGGGGTTCACCCCGATGGGGATATCGATGTCCAGTCAGGCCAATACCTATCTCAAGTTCGGCGCCGCGACCGCCGTCATTCTCCTGCTCATGGGCTACCTCGCCTACACCGGCGTTCAGGACAGCAAAAGCTACTACGTCACCATCAAAGAACTTCACAAGATGGGCGACAGCGCTTATGTCAAGCGCCTGCGCGTTGCTGGTAATGTCCAGCCCGGCTCGATCAAGCGCACGGGAACGCACGTTGAGTTTGTCTTGATGGAAGAAGATCAGACGCTTCGCGTCGATTACACTGGAACCGAAGCCCCGCCCGATACCTTCAAAGATGACTCGCAGGCTCTCGCCGATGGCCGCTTCGGCCACGATGGCGTATTCCATGCCAAGCAGCTTCAGGCCAAGTGCGCTTCGAAATATGCTCCCAAGCAGCCCGGTGCCTCGCCGCAGCCTTCCGGCAATGGCATGACTTAGCCTCATGCATCATCGTCACACGGTTGTCGCTCCCCTCGGCGACGGAGATGCGAGTTGACCGCAGGGGCGAAGCGTGCAGACTCTCCCCACGTTCGATACACTCTCTTCCTGGATCGTCTCATCCTGGCACCGTGACCGACTTAGCGCCCCAGATCATCCTCGTCCGCGACGTCGTCAAGCAGTTCGGACGCTTCGCCGCTCTCCGCGGTGTGAGCGCCGAGTTCGACAGTGGCCGGTTCCACGCTATCCTGGGCGACAACGGCGCCGGCAAAACCACCCTGTTGCGCGCCCTGGCCGGACTCGCCCATCCGACTCGCGGAGAAATCTCCATTTTTGGCAAGACTCCGGGAGATGCTTCACGCGACCTCGGCTATATGGCCCATCCCTCTCTCCTGTACGACGAGATGAGCGGCCTGGAGAACCTGCTCTACTTCGCCGGACTCTATGGCATCGCCGGAGACACTCGTTGCCAGGAGGTGACTCGCTCCGTCGGGCTCGATCCGGAATTGACTCGGCCGGTCGGCCAGTATTCGCAGGGCATGCGCCAGCGCATGTCGCTGGCTCGCGCCATTCTGCATGACCCGAAAGTCCTGCTCCTGGATGAGCCGTTCTCCAATGTCGACGTTCACTCTGCGCGGGCAATGGTTTCACTCCTGCAAACCATGCGCGATGCGGGCAAGACCATTTTCGTAGTGACCCACCAGGCGGCGCTGCTGGAAGGGGTCGCCGATGAGTTCATCTGGATGCAGGCCGGTCAGATCGTCGACCGCACCGCCAGTTGCGAGCGCGTTCGACAGCCCGGCGAGGAACTGCCATGAGCCGCAGGAGCCAGCCTCTGTGGCCCGTCACTTTCGCCACGCTCAAGAAAGACATTCGCCTGGAGTGGCGTTCGAAGGACGCGCTGAACTCCATGTTGTTCTTCTCGCTCCTGGTCGTCGTGATCTTTGTCTTCTCGTTTGACCCGCTGGCTGAAGAATCGCGCCTCATCGTTGGAGGGCTGGTCTGGATCGCGTTTTTGTTTGCTGCTGTCGTGGCTCTCAACCAGACCTGGGCCCGGGAAATCCGCAATCAGGTGCTCGACGCTTACCGTGTCTCTCCTGCTCCCGCCAATGCTCTCTTTCTTGCCAAGTCGATGGGCAACTTCATTTTTGTCGGTGTGCTCGAAGCGCTGATGACGCCGCTGTTTGTCGTGTTCTACAACTTACACGTGCTCGGACCGGCTTGGCAGCTGATCCCCGTCGCGGTTTTGGGGACCTGGGCGCTGGTTGTGAACGGAACCTTCTTCGCCGCCATGTCGCTGCGAACGCGCAATCGCGAGCTGATGCTCCCCTTGCTTCTATTCCCGGTTTCGATTCCTGCCGTGATCGCGATGGTCGCCGGCACCACTGCGATTCTCACCGGGGAGGAATCGGCGCGCTTCTACATCGTGTTGCTTCTGACCTACGATGTGGTGTTTACTACAGCTAGTCTGGCCTTGTTTGGGACCATTCTTCATGCTGAGTAAGGACTTTTGCCCTGGAACCCGGTGCTTCGCACGCGGTTGGAAGTTTCCTGAAGAAACCGGAGCTTTAGCTCTGGGGCTCTTCTGACAAGAGAATGAAGCGGCTTTTCCCCATCCTGTCAATCGCAACCGCGGTCCTGCTCGCCTATGCGCTCTATCAGGACTTGGTCGTTGCCCCGACCGACGCCCTTCAGGGTGACGTCTACCGCATCATCTACTATCACGTCCCTTCGGCCTGGACCGCCTTTCTGCTGTTCTTCATCAACTTCATCGCCTCCATCCAATACCTGGTCAGCGCCAAGCCATCGCGGAAGTCCGCCGCAAACTGGATTGTGATCGCGATCGGAGTGATCGGCGTAGTTGTGGTCTTCCTCCCGCAGGTGCAACAGCAACTCACCTCGATCGGAATGCGTCCCAGCGCGATGGCAACCACGGTTCTGGCGATTCCGGCTTTTTACTTTCTGATCGGACGGCTCTTCCAGGGCCAGCTCCTCGATGTGCTCGCCCTTACGACCGCCGAAGTCGGTGTCGTCTTCTGCACGATTGTTCTGGTCACTGGCCCCATCTGGGCGCGCCCGGTCTGGGGCATCTGGTGGGCTCCCGGCGACATTCGCCTGACCTCCACCCTCGTGCTCTGGCTGATTTATGTGAGCTATCTCGTTCTGCGCCGCTTCTCCAGCGGATCGCAGACGCAAACGCTTGCCGCCGCCCTCGCGGTTTTCGGCGCGCTTGATGTCCCTCTGGTTTACTTTTCGATCTGGTTCTTCCGCACACAGCATCCGCAGCCGGTCATCGGCGGGGGTGGTTCGATGGACCCGCGCATGCTGCACACGCTTCTGCTCAGCTGGATCGCTTTTCTGTGCTTCGCTTTTCTCGTCTGCTGGTCGCGCTTTCGTCTGGAACTTCTCCGTCGCGAAGTGGATGAGGCCCACGCCATGGAATCTCTGGTGGGCAGCGGCGCAGCTCCCTCCGGCACCAGTCTCCCGCTGCATCGGAGCGCCCCGTGAACTCGATCAAGTACCTCTTCGCCGCCTATATCGCGACCTGGGTCATCCACTCTTTCTATCTCGGGACGATTGTCCGCCGCTTTTCCCGCCTCCGCCGCGAACTGAAAGAACTGGGAAAGAAATAGGATTCGTCTGAGGAAACGCCGCCGCTCTGGCTCGTAAGCTGAATCTACTCAATGAATCGGCGCTAATTGCTCCGGCTTACGCCCATCGCTGCCAGGAAATCGGGCTCGCCATCCGATCGCAGGAATTCGTAGTCTTCAATCATGGCCGCCGTACCGATCCTCAGCGAAGGCAGCGGCTGTTCGACCCGGATGACCCGCGCCGTGAAACGCACTCGAACCGGATCGGTCAGGGTGATGTGGGGAGGAATCGTAAGCGTCACTTCGAGTCTTGTCCCGGCCGAGACCGCCCGGTCCAGGTAAAAGTAAACTCCGCGGGCGCTCACATTCTGCGTCTCGGTCTGGAACTCGTTGGCTCCCTCCAGTCGCACGACGGCTGGAAGACGCATGTCAAAGCGTCGCATCATCCGCCGTTCCTGAGAATCTCTCGGTTGCATAGCGGAACGCATCTGGGATGCCGACCAGCCGGCGGCGCTTTCCCTAACCATAGGAAGCCCGGCGGCGAGAGCGCCCCAAGACTCGCGAAGCCGACCCGGCTCAGCCTCGTGCATCAATGTATAGAACCGATTTCAGTTTGCAACAGCAAAATCAGGCTCGGTATTGATTCCGTCAATCGTCCGGGGTCCGAGGCCGGATTCCAGACGGCTGGGTAGCGCTCGCCGGCCCTTTCCCCGCCGGATTCGACGCTTTCCAATTTTGTGCCGTGGTCCGGCATCTTTCCCCATACGCCGCCGCATCTGAGGAATCTTAGAGTCGGGTCCGGCGTCGGCTTGACTTGCCTATCCGTCAGATGTTTAAGTAGTTATTTATTTTTCCGCCAGTTCCAGTGACCCAGCAAGCCGCAGGCAAGCTCGCCTTGGGAAATGCGCCGGCGCGAGGTCGGTAGTGACTCGTGCGTCGTATCCAAATCGCCCGATTGACAAACGCGAGCATAAGACGACCTGACAGAAACGACTGGTGATGGCAGCCTGATTCAAGCGATGCACCGGAGGAAACGCGTGAACGTAATTCGCCGTGGGATGGGAGCGTCTGTGCTAGGGGTTCGCCTGATGATTCCAGCAGTGGTCCTGCTGGCCGCGGGATGGGTGGCGCTGAGCGCGACTACCCGTCTTCACCGAGCAGAGGCGATCGCAGGTGGACAGTTCTTACCCTCTGCCCCAATGGCCGTTTCCGCGCCTCCTTTTACTCCGCAGACCATCACTCCGGCCCGTGCTCGCGGCCTTTTCACCGGTCTTCCGTTGACCTTCGAGGCCAATCAGAGCCAGGCTCACTTGGCTCCCACTGATGCGCGCGCCAGATTTCTGGCTCGTGGCTCCGGATATAGTCTTTTCCTCGGCTCGCAAGGTGCGATCCTGAGCCTGGTTTCGCAAGATCAGGCCCCGCGTCATTCCCCGGCTTCCGGCATTCCGTCTCGATCCAGTGCGCGGCATCTGGAAACGCTTCAGATGAAGCTCGTCGGCGCGAATAGCGGGACAGTTCTCAGCGGAGATGACCGTCTGCCCGGCGTCACCAATTACTTCTTGGGCAACGATCCCCAACGCTGGCGGCAAGCTGTTCCCAATTTTGCTCGCGTCCGTTACCAAGACGTCTATCCGGGCATCAACCTCGTCTTTTACGGAAATCAAGGGCATCTCGAATACGATTTTCAGATCGCTCCCGGAGCTGACCCCTCCCAGCCCGAACTCGAGTTCGATGGAGCTCGAAAGCTCGAATTAGTGGATGGCGATCTGGTGATTCACGCCGGCCGCGGCACCATCCGACTGGCCGCTCCCGTGATCTACCAGCAGATCGATGCTCGCCGGCAGAAAGTCCGCGGCGGATTCGTATTGCGCAGTCATAATCGCGCCGCCTTCTCGATCGGGCCCTACGATCATTCCCGGCAGCTGGTTATCGACCCGATTCTCAATTTCTCGACGTATTTCGGCGGCAGTGGCGACGAGGCTGCGACCAGTGTCGCCGTCGATGCCGGCGGCAACATCTACCTCGCCGGCTCGACCACCTCTACGAATCTTCCAACAGCGGTAGGCGTCGATCAGCAAGCCATTGATGGGTCGGAAGACGTCTACGTCGCCAAGATTGCTCCGCCGCTCGGTTCGACTGGGGCCAGCCTCGTTTACGTTACTTATCTCGGAGGCAGCGGCACAGAGGTTCCGGTCGGCGTTGCCGCGGATGCCGCCGGCAATGCGTACGTCGCCGGCACGACTACATCCACCGATTTCCCAACGACCCTCACCGCCTACCAGACAACTCCTGAGCCAGGCAGCAGCGGCACGCAGCATGTCTTTGTGACCGAAGTGAACAATTCGGTTACCGCGCAGGCCCTGGTGTATTCGTCGTATCTCTCCGGCAGCGGCGACGATATTGCCAGTGGCATGGCCATCGACTCCAAGGGATACGTCTACATCACCGGCACCACCACATCGACGAACCCGCAGGACTACAGCACTACGGTTCAATTCCCGGTGAGCAATATCCCCGAAGCTCTGCCTTACCAGCAGATCCCCCGTACCGCGCTCCAGTTCTTCGTCACCAAGGTGTACACCAAGTCGATCAAGATCGGCAGCATCGCCTACTCGACCTACTTCGGCGGCGGCAGCTTTGGCACGACCAATCCGATTGCGGTGGGCGGCGGCATCGCTGTCGATCCCAACGGCAACATCTACTTCACGGGAACGACCAATTTCACTTATACGGGAACCTCCTCGACCACCGACTTTCCCATCTTGAACGCCTATCAGCCCTGTCTGGATCAGCCGCCCCCGACCGTTATCGTGAATCCTGCGGTCTGTTCGAATACCTCGAGCACCCTCAATTCTGACGCTTTCGTGGCCAAGTTGAATCCCAACGTCAGCCCGGGGTTGCAATTACAGTGGTCGACGTACCTCGGCGGCTCGCAAACGGATTCAGGCACGGGAATCGGCCTCGACTCGGGCGCTGCCAACGTCTACGTGACCGGCACAACCAATTCGCCCGACGTCACTCTCTCCGCCACCGTGACTAACGCCGGTACCTATCAGCGCTGTCTCGATTCGCCGAATGTGGCGCTGGGCGTGACCTGTCCTACGATTACCGCCCCGGGGCCCACGGACGCTTTCGTCGGGCGGCTGACCAACCCCAGCCTCACCAATCCCCCCACCAACATGCAGTTGACCTATTTCTCGTATCTGGGCGGTGCCGGTAACGAGCAAGGGTTGGCGCTTACTGTCGACGCTGCCAATGGCGCCGTCGTGACCGGATGGACGCAATCTACCGATTTCCCGATCTTCCCCACGCCCCAGGATGGCATTCAGAGCAATCTGAATGGCCCGCAGGATGCTTTCGTCGCCCGGCTCTTCACCGGCGCGACCACTGGCCAGACTACGACCGGTTCCTGGGCGACTTACTTCGGCGGAAGTGCTATCGATGAGGGCACAGGAATTGCGATCGATCCGAATGGTCTCATTTACTTCGCCGGTGACACCAATTCTTCGAACCTGCTGACCGAAAAGCCACTGCCTGCCAATGAAGGTGGGAATTACAACGGCGGCACCGATTCGTTCGTCGGCGAATTGGGCCCCGTAGCCAGTCTTTCTCTGACCGGAGTGCTCTCTCTCGGTACCGGCCAGAGCTTCATCAGCGCAGGCAATCAGGCCACGTTCACCTATACGCTCACCAACAACGGTCCTGACCTCGCCACGAATATCACTGTTACGGACGACATCCGGGACTCCACAACGGTCATTCCTGTGAGCTTTGTTTCCGCCACGGCATCCTCAGGAACGTGCAATAGCTCCGGCGGCACCGGAACCAGCGTCAGCTGCACTATCCCATCCCTCCAGTCCGGCTCCACGGCCATCATCACGATCGTGCTGGTTCCGCAGCCGACGGCGGATGGCAGCGAAGCCAGCTTCAATGGCGGAAATGTCTCAGCCACCGCTTCCAACAACATCACGCCCGCAGAGGTTTCCGTGCCTGCGGAGATGTCGGATTTCCGCCTCGGGCTCAGTCCCACCAATGTTTCCGTCCCACAGGCCGGCGACACGGCGGTCTATCAGGTGCAGCTCACTCCCGTTCCGGTCTATGGTTCGAACATCTCGCTGTCCGTCACCGGGTTGCCAGCCGGAGCCGGCGCTGCCTTCACCACCAATCCGGTCACTTTGCAGGGCAGCAGCCCAGGCACCAGCACACTAAGCATCACCACCCAGACTCGGCCGATTACGACGTCAATGAGCCGCTTTACCCGGCAGTTCTACGCGCTCTGGCTGCCTATCCCCGGATTGATGGTTCTTGGATTCGTAGTCAGTGATCGGCGCCGCCGGCACCGCCTCGCCGGATGCCTCATGCTCTATCTGCTCTTCGCCCTGCTCGTGCTCCAGCCGGCCTGCAGCGGTACATCCACCCAGCCGCCGGCCACCGGGACTCCGGCCGGCTCTTTCACTCTCACGCTGACTGCAAGCTCAGGCAGCGACAGCAAGAGCACCAGCTTCGTGCTCACGGTTCCGTAGCCAGCTTGTCCCGAGCCAGCGATCTTTGCGAAACATCGCTCGCGCGTCGGCTCGCATCCGCATGAACCAGTAGGTTCGAGCCTTCACTGCGAACGGCTTCGGCCGTGAGATTCTGCTTTTCGCAAACAAAAACGGCGTCCTCTTCAGGACGCCGTCCCAGACCTCAACTCGCCTACGCGCCGGCCGACAACTTGTGATGGCTCTTCGCTTCGGCAATGCCGTATTGCCGGATCTTATACAGCAGCGCCTTGTAGCTGATCTGCAGCAGGGCTGCCGCCTGCTTCCGGTTCCAGTTTGTTTGTTCGAGCGCTCGCGTGATCGCCTGCGCCTCGGCTTCGTCTTTGGCCGACCGCGCCAGTGATTTCAACCCACCCGCATCGCCCGTCTTCCCGGAGCCATCCCCGCGTCCGCCGCCGTTGCCGTCGTCGCGCGGCGTCAACTCCGCCATCGCCAGCGTTTCGTCTCCCAGAATCAGGTAGCGTTTCAGGAAATTGTTAAGCTCGCGCAGATTGCCCGGCCAGGAGTGGTCTTGGCACGCCTGCAATAGCGTCGGAGAAAGCGGCAGCGCCGGACGCGCATATTGTTCCGCCATACGCGTCATCGAATGCTTTAGCAGGATCGGGATCTCTTCCTTCCGCTCCCGCAGCGGCGGAAGATGCAGCGTAAACGCGTTCAACCGGTAGTAAAGATCTTCCCGCAGCCGCTTGGTCGCCAACGCCTCCGGGATGTTGATATTCGTTGCCGCCAGAATCCGCACATCGACTTTGATCACCGACCGGCTGCCCAGCCGCGAGAATTGGCCGTCCTGCAGCACGTGCAGCAGCTTCGCCTGCAATTGCGGAGGCATCTCGCCGATCTCATCCAGCAGGATCGTTCCCTTGTTGCAGAGTTCGAACTTTCCCGGCTTGGCATGCGTGGCGCCGGTGAACGCGCCCGGCTCGTAGCCGAACAGTTCGCTCTCCAGCAGATCCGCCGGAACCGCCGCGCAATTGACTTTGAGGAATGTCCGATGCGCGCGCGGCGATAGTTTGTGAATCAGCCGCGCCAGCACTTCTTTGCCGGTTCCGCTCTCGCCCAGCAGAAGCACAGGAATATCCACATTCGCGACCAGCGCCGCCTGCGAACGGATCTTGCGCATCACCGGGCTGGCGGCAATGAAGAAAACATCCTCGGTCAGCTCTTCCACTTCCCCGCCGTAGGTCTGCTTGCCTTGCCCCAGGCTCAGGTCGATGACCGCATCCAGCTCCGCTTTCTGAAACGGCTTGGTCAGATAATCTTGCGCGCCCAGTTTCATCGCCTGGACCACCTTGCGCGTGTCGCTGACGCACGACAGCATCACGACCTTCACGCCCGGGCGAATCTGCCGCAGTTGCTCCAGCGTCTGCAATCCGTCGATGCCCGGCATCAGGACGTCAAGCAATACCAGGTCCGGCTGCAATCCCTTCTCCACGATCTGCAGCGCTTCTTCGCCCGTCGTCGCGGTCTCGACTTTATAGTCGTCGACCTCCAGCAGCGTTTTGATGTAGCGCAGCATGCCGGGTTCGTCGTCGACCAGCAGGATTTTCGCCGTCTGCTTCATCGTGTCATCCTGAACCTACTCAGCGTCATTCCGAGCCAGCGTCTCTTCCAAAACCACGTACACAAATACGAGTGCCCCACGTCTCGCCGGTGGTGCCACTTGTGTGGCTCCGAACTTAACCCTTGCCTTTTCCCGCCGCCAAGGCCGCCGCCACCGGCTTATAGGGGATCAGGAACGAGAACTTGCACCCGCCTCCCGGATCGCTCTCGACCCAGATCTTGCCTCCCATGCCATTTACCAGCCGCCGCGCGATTGCCAGCCCGAGTCCCGTTCCTTCCTGGGCCTCCGTGCCCGGCAGGCGGAAAAAGTCATCGAATACTTCCAGGTGAAACTCCGGCGGAATCCCCGGCCCCGTATCCGCCACGCTGACTTTCACCGCATTCGGATGGCTCAGGTTCTGCCGGCGTCGCTCCGCCGCCGAGGGCACCGCCGCTGTGCGCCGGTCCCACATGTGCGGTTCGGCGTGCAGCCACACGGTTCCGCCCTGCGGCGTGAACTTGAATGCGTTTTCCAGCAGATTCGAGACCACCCGCTCGACCTTCGGCGCGTCCATTGGAAACACGGGAAGCTTCTCATTGGCGAGGAAGTACAACGCCAGGCCTTTTTGCTGGAAGCGGTTCGACCACAGCCGGCACACATCGGAAAGACACTCGTTGATATTGGCCGGAATAAACTGCAGCCGCAGGCCGCCGGTCTCGAGCGCACTGAATGTCAGAAAATCCTGGATGAATTCCTGCAGCCGCTTGCCGCTGGCTTGCATGTCGCGCAACACTTCCCGCTGCTTCTCGCTTACCGGACCAAGCTTTTCGCTGTAAAGTAGATCCACATAGCCGTTCAGAATCGCCAGCGGAGTCTTCAGATCGTGCGCTGCTGAAGCCAGCGCGTTCGTCGTGCGCTGAAAACGCCCGCGCAGCTCGTTATATTCCTGCAGCAGATTTTCCGGGCCCGGCACGTCCGCAGCGGCGGGTGTCGCCCCCTGACCTCCATCTTTGGAGGGAACAATTGCGGCCGATTCTTCCGACACACACGGATTCTTGTGAGCGGTGGCCATGAGGAATCACAGACGACTGGGGAGGGAAACTGCAGTCGACTCGACAGAAGCAGCGCCGACAAAAAAATCCTATGCGACCCTCATCTGCATTGTCAACGAAAAATGCAACCAAATTACCCAAGTATAGCAAAACCTTGCACTTTCCGTGGATTGGCTCACTCCTCGGTGACTTTTCCTGAATCGAACAAAAAGAGAAAATATCGTCCGTATACTTCGGCTAATGCCCGGGTTCCAGGGTGACTGCTGCCGAAATTGCCGGAGTTTCCCCTGGAATCACCCCGGCAACGCCTGAAATTTGGCCCCTGAGGTGCTTCAAACGCCTCTGCGAAGCCTCTGGAGGAGGGGTGTGCATGCGCCCTGCAAAACCGGCAGTCGAACGGCGGAAGTGGTCCAGACTGCCTCTGGCCATCCCCGTGTTCGTGCGCGGTCGCGATGGCCATGGCAACGAGTTTTTGGAGTTCGCGACTGCCCTCAATGTCAGCGCCGGCGGCATGCTTGTTGCCGTTCGTCGCGTATTGCCGCCCAGCGGCGCGATTTCGCTTGAGATCCCCAGTGCGCCCGTGGGAGCGCTCGATGGCTCTCCACGCGTCGCCCGCAGCCTCCAAGCCCGCACTCTGCGCCATACTCCGGCTGAGGGCTATTACCTGCTGGGCCTGAAATTCTCCCGTCCATTGCTGCGTCCCGGCGATTCCAACGGCCGGGGACGGCGGAAAGTTAGTTCTGCCGTGTGAAATGTTTTTCCTCTGGCTCAGCCGGGAATGTTACCCTCGTGCCCGATCTGCTGTGACCGGCGTAAACCCCTATGGCTCTTTAGTAAGTTGATGCGGATCAATCACATAGGATAGATTTGCTTGAGCCTGTGGATTGTCCGGTTCGGTTTTGGCTCTCGGGATGCTACAAAAGGGCTACTCCCCCGGGGCAGTCGCTCCGCCATGAACACTACCAGTGTCAATAGTCTCGTCCAGCCGCTGGGGGAAATGCCTCCATCCACAGTGGTTTTCGGTCGCACCGAGGCCATGCAGGTGGTCCGCGACCGCCTCGCCAAGCTTGCCGGTGCCAACGTTCCGGTCCTGATTCAGGGCGAAAGCGGAACCGGCAAAGACATTATTGCCCGCATGATTCATGCTGCGTCGCCTTGGCGAACCGGACCATGGGTCAAGGTCAACTGCCCGGCGATTCCCGGCACCCTGCTTGAGAGCGAACTCTTCGGTTACGAAAAAGGAGCCTTCACCGGGGCCTACGGCGTAAAGCCGGGCCGCGTCGAGATGGCACATCGTGGCACCCTATTTCTCGACGAAATCTCCGAGCTCGATCTCGCCCTGCAGTCCAAGCTGCTTCAGCTCCTGCAGGACGGCCAGTTCTGCCGCATCGGCGCGCAGGAAGACAAGAAAGTCGAAGTGCGCGTGGTTTGCGCGACCAACCGCAAACTGGAGCAGGAGATCGAGAACGGTACCTTCCGTTCGGATCTCTTCTATCGCATCAACGTGGTGAATCTGCAGCTGCCGCCCTTGCGTGACCGCGCCGCCGACATTCCCGACCTCGTCGCGTACTTTCTCGAATACCACAATCGCAAGTACAACTGCCGCGCCAAACCGCTTTCGAACGAAATGATGTCGGTTCTGCGCAAGTATCACTGGCCCGGTAACATCCGCGAACTGGAGAACCTGGTCAAGCGCTACGTGATCCTGGGCAACGAGGAAGTGATCCTTGCCGATCTCGCTCCACGCGAGCCGGATTTCTTCAACACCGACATTCCCGTCGATGGCCAGATCTCGCTCAAGAAGCTCACTCGCCAGGCCGTGCGGGAGCTCGAACGCAAGGTCATTCTGAAAGTGCTGCAGAATCATCACTGGAACCGCAAGCAGGCGGCGCGCTCGTTAGGCATCAGCTATCGCGCGCTGCTTTACAAGATTCGCGATGCCGGCCTGCCTTCCAACCGCACGGCCAAGCAGAATCAGCCCGAGCGCCCCAAAGACGTCGCTGCCGACTAATGCCCGTACATTGAAGCCAACGTCCGGGCACGCGTGTGCCTGAGCACTTATCGAAGTTTCCTCCGGATTGTCGCTAGACTCGATGCGAAGACACCGCCGATGACTGGCGGATGAGCTGAAGCAGCTCTTCGCGCAACCCGGGCCCCGAAGCCAGTAGCCCGCTAAGCAGCGGATTGCGCCTGTTACAGCACAATGGAGTATTCTCCAAGGTCGCCACAAACCCACCGGCGCTGAGGACCAGTGCCGCCCCGGCCGCCACATCCCATTCATGCTTTGGGGTCAGCGTGAACGTAGCATCGGCCCGCCCGGCAGCCACCAGGGCAAGCTTGTAAGCTACGGATCCCATCGCCTGAATCCGGAACTCCCCGGATTGAAATTGCTGCCACTCGCCGCGTTTGACTTCACTCCGGCTGGCCAGAATGAGTGCTCCCTGCAAGCTGGTTTTCTGGCTGGCCCGGGCGGGCTCGCCGTTGTAGAAGACCCCGGCGTCGATCGCTCCAATCACGATTTCATTTGTCGCAGGGTTACAGATTCCTCCGGCGACCGGCCGCCCTTTCTCGACCAAACCGATCGATACGCAGAACTCCGGAATACCGGCTACGAACTCACGCGTCCCATCCAGAGGATCGACGATCCACACCCGCTCCATTTCCAGCCGCGAAGGATTGTCGGCAGTTTCTTCTGAAAGCCATCCTTCGCCTTCGCGCAGCAGGTTCTCGCGCAGGACGGTGTCGATGGCCCGATCCGCTTCGGTCACGGGATCGTGCCCTGCTTTGTATTCGGTTTCGATGGCCCCGGAAGTGAAGCGCGCGAAGACTCCGCGGGCCGCATCAATGCCGGCTTGAATGCGCTGCAGCACGCTGGCGTAGGACGAAGACATGAGCTTTTGCGGAATCATGGTCGAAGGGGTCCTCGGGTCGGGATCAGGCCAGCAGCATGCGGGCCCCGGTAATCAACAGCAGAGTGCAAAGAATGCGGCGCAGCCATAGCATGGGCATGCGGGTCGCCAGGTGAGATCCAATCAGCCCTCCCGGAATGGAGCCGATCAGCAACGACAGCACCAGGCTCGGGTCGACGTTGCCCAGGCGAAAATGCAGCAGACCGGTTACTCCCGTCAGAATTACCGCATGCACGATGTCGGTTCCGACATTCACTTTGGGCGGGAAGCTGTACAGCAGCAACAGCAACATCATGATGATGCTGCCCGAACCGACTGAGGTCATGCCCACCAGAAAACCGGCGACCAGTCCAATCATCGCGATCCCGGCCAAACCCTTCATGGTGGGCGGACGGGTCGCCACACGCTCTTCAATCTGGCGCTGAAATAACAGCAGCATCGGGACGACGATCAGCAGCACCCCGACCGCGGTCTTGATGAAATTGTTGACGCCGTTCCCGTAGATGGAACGGATATACATCAGCAGGTTGATGCCGATAACGGAGCCGGGAACGCTGCCGATCCCCAGCGCGATCACGACCTTGCGCCGCACCGTCCCATTTTTCAGATGCAACAGGCTTGCCGGAATTTTCGTAAAGAAATTGAAAAGCGCGTCGGAGCCGACCGCCACGATCGCCGGAATCCGCAATCCGAAAATCAGCACCGGCAGCAGCAGCACGCCGCCGCCAACGCCGGTCATTCCGATCAGAATGCCGACGATGAAGCCCACAAGGATCTTCACTGCCATCAAAGGCATGGCTGATTTATTCCCCAGTTACGCGTCGCGAACTACGCGCTTGCCCCGTTTACCCCGATAAAGCCTTCCCGCTCCAGATGCAGAATGATCTCCTGCGCTGCCTCCTCGGGAGACAGTTCGCCGGTGTTGATGGTGACTTCGGCGTCCGAAGGTGCCTCGTACGGATCCGAGATCCCGGTGAATTCCTTCAGGATTCCTGCGCGCGCTTTCGCATACAGCCCCTTGCGGTCGCGTTGTTCGCAGACTTCGACCGGGGTCGCGATGTGCACCAGGATGAATCCGCCATACGGTTCGATCATCTGGCGAACGTGCTTGCGGGTCGCGTCATAGGGCGCGATCGGAGCGCAGATCGCGATGCCGCCGTTCTTCGTAATCTCCGAAGCGACATAGCCGATGCGCCGGATGTTGATGTCGCGATGCTCTTTCGAGAATCCCAGCTCCGACGAGAGATGCTTGCGCACCAGGTCGCCGTCGAGCAGCGTCACCGGCCGTCCGCCGACTTCCAGGAACTTCGTCAGCAGCACGTTGGCGATCGTCGACTTGCCCGAGCCCGAAAGTCCGGTAAAGAAAATCGTCACGCCCTGCCCGGCGCGCGGTGGAAAGCTGCGGCGCAGCTCATGCACGACTTCCGGATAAGTGAACCAGCCGGGAATGTCGCGGCCTTCGTTGAGCCGTTGCCGCAATTCGGTGCCCGAAATGTTCAGCACCCGATCGCCGTTCTTCACTTCATCATCGGGAACATAGCGATCCTGCCCCTCGAGGTAGACCATCATGTTGAAGGGCACCATGGTCACGCCGATATCGGCTTCGTTCTTCCGGAACACCTCCTGGGCTTCATAGGGCCCGTAGAAAGGCTTTCCGTCGACGTCCTTGCCCGGACCGGCATGATCGCGGCCGACGATAAAGTGGGTGCAGCCATGATTCTTGCGGATCAACGCGTGCCACATCGCTTCCCGCGGTCCGCCCATGCGCATCGCCAGAGGCAGCAGAGACAGCTTCTGCGTGCCCTGCGGGTATTTCGAGCCGAGCAGTTGATAGCAGCGGACGCGCGTGTAGTAGTCCACGTCCCCCGGCTTGGTCATGCCGACCACGGGGTGAATCAGCAGGTTGGCTTCGACTTGCTTCGCCGCGCGGAACGTGAGTTCCACGTGAGCGCGATGCATGGGATTGCGAGTCTGAAACGCCACTACCCGCCGCCATCCGAGACGGGCAAATTCCGTGCGCAATTCGGCCGGTGTAAAGCGCAGGCTGCGGAAGTCGTAATGCGAAGGCAGCTGCAATCCCTCGATGCGCCCGCCCACATACCACGGATTCGCCTTATTCATCACATAATCGGCCCCGGGATGGGCTTTGCTGGCGCTTTTGAAGACCGCTTGCGCTTCGGCGGTTCGATCGGGCTGCCAGACTTCTTCGACGTGCAGCACCGCCAGCATGACGCCTTCCGCATCCCGCAGAGCGACTTTGCTGCTGCCCGGGGTGAGCTTCTTCGCGAACTCTTCGGTCACGTCCAGAGTGATCGGCATCGGCCAGAGCAGTCCGCTCGACAGCCGCATGTTGTGACAGACGCCTTCGTAATCCGCTTTTGTCAGGAACCCACGCAACGGAGAGAATCCTCCGCTCATCAGCAGTTCAAGATCGCAGATCTGGCGCGCGGTAAGATCCCATGAAGGCCACTCCCGCGAGTGCCCCTTCAATTCCGCTGCTTTTTCTGGAGAAACGATTAGATTGACGAGTTCGCCGCCGTGCGGAGCTATCAGATGACCGGTCGAAGCAGACAAGCGTGTGAACCTCCCAGGTTCGTCGATTTGAAATCTGTTGCCAGTTAATTTGCCCGTCCTGCGGAGAGATCTATCGATCACTTCCGGACGCGCTTCTCTGTTGGGGGGGAACGTCGTGAGAACCACAGACCTGAATGCCAGGTCAGACCCCGAGCTTGATTGTCAGTGTATCACCATAAAGAGCGACCCCTTTTTGCTCGCAAATCCCTTGCCGTAAGTCACTTGGACGATTCTATTGTAAGTTGATAAGGATAAAGGCCGAATTCCGAATCGACACATAAAACGCCTGTGACCGGCCTTCCCCAGTGTGAAAAGCCTTGCGCACCGAGGCAAACCCCTTCTTTCCACCTCGTTTCCCAGCAATAAGTTGTCCGGCCCGCCGTTCGAACGGGTCGCACCACCGCACCGACTCCACATCGTCGATAGTTGAAGCTCTATTCTGCATGCCGTACTCGCAGAAGGGTCGTTCAGAACAAGGGCATGTTGCCCGGGCTGCAGTCTCGTTTCCCCCAGGCGCGGAACTCCGAGATTTAGTGGATGGCGAGTCAGGATTCCTATCCGGTAGATCGTGTAATTTGTGCCAACAACAGCACTTTTGCGGGAACTTTCGTCTAGGGTGTTTACCTTAATTTTGCGCGTATTTTGCCCCAACGCTCATAACATTCTTCGTCGCCCTCGACGGTCAACGAAGCCCGAAACCGCCCCCTTCTCCCAAAATTAATACAGCCCAGATTATGATTCCCTCTTTGGCATCGTCTTCGGCAGGATTTGTGATTCATCTGTCTCGCCGCGAGTTTTGACGCTCTCAGCCTGGGTGGGATCATGCGTGCCCTGGTCGGTGATGAGCTGAATTCCATTTTTGGAGGCCTTTGGAAATCTCTCCAAGTGGCTGTGGAAATTGCTAGTTCAGTCGTCACAGCAGAATGCGTCTCAAAGTGGCATTGTGGGTGCTATGAGATTTGGAAAAGGCGGTGCCGTCCGCCATGCTTGGCGCGATCGGCAACTATCGAAGTTACAGGAAAAGGGTGTCTGATGGAGGAGCAGACGATTCGGCTAGGTCCGCGCGAGAGGCAGATCGTAGAGCTACTTTTACAAGGTTGTGATAATGCGGAAATCGCCAGCCAGCTCAAGATGGCGCGGCGCACCGTCAAAGCGCACTTCAACCGTCTCTTTCTGCGCTTTGGAATTACCGGTGGAATCAAGCGAGTGAAACTCGCGACCCTGTTGTATCGGAGGCAATCATGTCTGCAAATGAACGCTATGGATCCCGTGTCCCCAATGAACGAGAACAGAGAGTCATCGAACTAGTCGCCGAAGGCCTGAAGAACCGCGAGGTCGCCGAAGCCATTGGCACGACCGAACATGTAGTGAAGAACTACCTGCGGACCATCTACGACAAGTTGGGAATGTGGAACCGCGTGGAACTGGCGTTGTGGTACGAGTCGCGGCGCCAAGGCCCCTCACTGCTTACGCAATAGCCTCGCAGCCTGACCCGCGAATTCTGAATTCCACAAGTTATTGGCAGCCGAAGGCTTGCAGGTGACGCAGCCAGTTGCCGGCGTCCTTGCTCCCGCGGCTCGCCGCCGCGTCGAGCAACACCCGCGCCTGATCGCAATTCTGCGCAACGCCGTCGCCTTTCAGATATAACTCGGAGAGCAACTCCGTTGCCTCCGCGTTCCGTTTGGAAACCGCTTCCCAGAGCAATGTCACCGCGGCCGTTGTGTTGCGTTCCTTGCCGTCGGTTCCGTTCAGGTAACTCTTGGCCAGGTTCAGTTCGCTCGCTCCATTCGCTGAAATCATCGAAGCCGCAGGTGAAGAAGCGGGCGCAGCCGGCGCCTGCAAGGCCGCCGGAACCGGGCGCACGATTGTGCTGTTCTTCAGGGCCGGGCGCAACTGAGGGGAAGAGATCGCCGGCTGCGCATTGGCGGTTTTGACCGAGGCGACAGCAACCGGAGCTGCGGCCTTTGGCGCGGCATGAGATGCTGTGGTTGGGTTCGCCCCGTTGCCTGTCGCAAGCGCCGGTGGCGCTTCCGGCGTGACGTGCGCACTGCCCACGTTCGACTGTGTCGCGACCCACGCCCGATACAGCAAGAAAGCGATCAGAATCGCCAACACCGCGCCGATGTATGCGCGATAGGATCGCGGGGTTGTGGCGAACTGAGGAACCGGAATTGAGTCGTCGGCGCTGATCCAGCGTTCGCCGTTCTCACCTTGCGCCTCGTTGCTCACGGGCCACTCTTGCGCCTCTGCAGTCTCCAGACCGCGGTTGCCGCTGGCGTGAGTGATAGGTCCTTGCCGGCCACTGAACTGATCCGGCGCATACGCATCTGAAATTCCACCTGCTTCGTTTCCATTGGCCTTCAGGGGAGTGCGGCACGCGCCGCAAAAGTTGTGGTCGGGACGGTTCTCATAGCCGCAGTGCGGGCAACGGATCGTCGACGTGGCCACACCGCTTCCTCGATCAAGGGCGAGATTTGCAGTGCCATCCGTCGCAGTGATTGCCTCAGGATCGATCAAGCCTTCCTGCAGCGCTTCCTCAGCTTGTAGCTGGTGCAGCAGCTCGATGACCGCGTGATCGCGATTCTCTGGGAGGTTCGTGAAATACACCTCCGCCCATCTCCCCATGTTCTTGCTCAACAGGGGGTTCAGCAGAGGATTCAACTCTTCTGGAGGAAGGGTAATTGATCGGTTGGAATCGTCAGGTTCTTGCGGCAAAGAGGGTCTCCCGGTGGACGAGGGGCGTATGTATGATTGCACTCCGGCTCTCAGGGGTTGTCAAACCCGGCAACTTGAAAGCCTTCAATACCTTGCCGCCGGCCATCAGTCGCAGGCCTTGCGGTACGCGGGCTCGAACTGATCCAGTTGGGCCTCGCGTTGCGTCGTGAATCTCCCCTTCGGGGTCTTGCCATAGAGGTCGGCACCCGGACAGTAATAAAGCGCCGTGTGCAGATCCACCCACACCTGCGTTCCCGGATTCCCCATATATGCTGCTGGCTCCGGAGCTTCAGCCAATCCTAATTTGATCAGCACACGATCAAACCAGGGCAGATCGGCGTCGGGAGACTTGTGGTGTTGTGCCGCGGCGACGGCCGGCGCACCAGTCGCGCCCACTGGACGATTGGGCCAGATTCCCCAGCGAATCACGCATGCCACGAGAACCACCGCGATCGCCAGATAAATATCGCCCCTCCGCGCCTGCCAGAATCGAACCAGTCCGCTGGGCCGTTTCGCAAAAATCTGTTCCAGGAATTGGCGCGCGCTGGCCGCGGAACTCCAGTCCGGTGCAGATTGCGGTTTGCTCAGCGCCGCAGGTGATTCTTCTTCGCGTTCCTCCCCAGAGAGGTTCTCGTCGACCTCCTGCGTCAGCTGCGCCGGGAGCGTGTGGTCTCCATTCTTCGAGAGATGCTCCTCGAAGTCGCGTAAATCGTCCCGAGCCGGCGAATTCGTCTCTTCGAGCATCGCCTCGCTCGAGCGAAACAAGTGAGGCATTTCCTTCTCCAGCGATTCGACGAGAATCCGGTCCAACTGGTCGCCGTTCATGCCGGCGTCGAGATCATGCTGGGCAGAGCCGTTTGCCGGCGCAGTCACGCCCGCATGGGTCGCCCCTTGCATCTGCCACATGGAGGCGACCTTGCTCTGCATCACCGGCGCTTCCGGCCCGCCGCCGCGCGGTGAACCGCACTTGCCGCAGAACTGTTCTTCCGCCAGAAGTCCGTGCCCGCATTTGCCGCAGACGGAGGTTGCCTTCGAAGCCGGAGCGGCGGTGGGCGACGTTTTCGCGGAGAGATCAACCAGAGCGGCAAGATTGGGCTTCAGTTTTTCCAGCGCTTCCAGCATCACCGCCCGCTCGCTGGCCAGCGACTTTTTCAGCGTGAATTCTTCCTCCCGCGCCAGAGCTTCGGTAACCAGGCCCGCCATCAACTGGGCGATGTGCACGTCTTGTTCGGTGAATCCCTGCTTGCGGATGTAGTACAGTTCCAGGCCGCCCGCCACGGCGCCTTTGTGAAAGACCGGGACCACGATCATCGACTGGATACCGCGGCGCCGGCATTCTTCCGGATCGATCAGAAACTCTGTATCGATGTCGGCCGACCGCAGAACTTGGCTGGTGCGCAGACTGGCGGCGCAAAGCGCGCTTTCTTTCAGGACTTCCGTGCCATCAGCGGGAGCCATCAGCCCAGCCGTGGCGTGATATCGAACTTTATCGCCTTCGACGATTCCGATTGCCGTGCCGCCGGCACTCGCGATCTCGCAGACGCGACCGGCGACGAATGCCATCAGATTTTCCTGCTCCGGACGAAGCAGATGCATTTCCCGCTGCGTCTCGATGATCTGCGCCATCCTGCGCGCGAAATCGTCGCGCGCCTCGGCTTTCGGACTGGCAACCTCTGCAGTCGGGGCTTTGGAGGTCGGAGGAGGCTCGGGGATGTCGACCGGGGCGGCGGGCGCCTCTGGCTCCCGAACCGTAACAGTTTCTACCGCGGCAAGTGCTTCGGATTCGGCGGTGTGCTTCTCCGTGGCCTGCCGCTCACGGTTATGTTCCTGGACGACGTAGGCTGCCTCGAGCAGCTTCGCCAGTGCGCGCTCGTCGAAAATGGGTCGGTTCGTCTGTTCTTCCACAATCGCCATGCGTCGTTTGGGCACGTCCGGTTACAGCCGGTGCGGCCGGATCTCAGCCGCCTCCTTGATCCACGGGGAGATGCCGCTATTCTAGTGCAACTCTGCGGCCAACAAAGAGGCGCAAAGCTGGTTCGCGTTTAAGGAATTAGGACTCAGGAATGGGCTCGGCATGGAACTCCTCGATAAAGGAGCGCGGAATATTGCAATAGTTTACAGCCGGAAGCTGCCTTGGTGCGAGTTTTCCTCTACCAGCCTTTAACAAGGCCAACTCGGCACCCGCGCTCTGGTTACCAGGGTAACGCGCAGAACTCTGCACAACTGTTCCCGCGTTCTTCCCATCAGGCTTCTAATGGGGCGGTGTCGTTGTTCTTGCCACCCAGATAAAAGTGTACGGCGGGAGTGATGATCAGCGAGAGCACCATCGAGACCAGAACGCCGCCAATCACCGCGATGGCCAGCGGCTGCAGCATCTGCGATCCCGCTCCGATAGCAAAAGCCAGCGGCAACATGCCCGCGACCGTCGCCATCGCCGTCATCACGATCGGACGCAACCGACGCCGCGCTGCCTGCAACATCGCCTCTTCTGCGCCCACGCCGAGCTCTCGCATCTTATGATCGGCATCAAGAAGCAGGATGCCGTTCTTGGCCACGATGCCAATGACCATGATCATCCCCATGAACGACGAAATATTGAATGTGGTTTGCGTGGCGACCAGCGCGATGAACACTCCCGAAGTGGAAAGCAGTGCCGACGACAAAATCGCCACCGGGGCGGCAAAGGTTCCGAATTCAAACATCAATACAACGAATAAAAGCAGAACCGCCAGGATCAGCACCAGCGCCAGATCATGAAACGAGCGCTGCTGCTCCTGATACGTCCCCCCGTAGACTACCCGGATGCCGGCCGGGAGGTGCAGGCCGGCAACTACCTTCTGCACATCGGACATCGCGCTGCCCAGGCTTCTGCCTTCCAGGCGAGCGGTAACAGCAACATAGCGCTGCAGATTCTCGCGATGAATCTCCGTCTGCCCGGGGTTTTCGGCGATGGTTGCCAGCGCTCCCAGTGTTGCCGTGTGTCCGGTGCTGCTCACCAGCAGGGTGTCGCGCATGGCGTTGAGCGATCCCCGGTCTGCGGCGGGGAAGCGCACGCGAAGTGTGTAGGCGCGGTCGTTTGCGACCACGGGAGTCGGAGCCGGTTCGCCTTCGAGAATTGCCGAGGCATCGAGCGCCACTTCCTCCACGCTGAAGCCTGCGCGTGCTGCCACACTGGGATCCACCTGGAAAGTCAGCGCGGGCCCGCTGACCGTGTTTTCAATGCCGTTCAGGACGTCGACCACTCCCTTGACCCCGCCTTTTCCGGTTTCGTCATTGGGCTTGATCGCCTCGGCGATTCTGGGCGCCCATTCCTCCAGCAAAGCCGGATCCTGCGAGAAGAGTTTGATCTCGATGGGCTCCGGCGCTGACGTAAGATCGTCGATCAGATCCTGCAGCACCTGGGCAAATTCCACATCGAGTACCGGCTCCTGCCTGTTTACCTTGGCGCGCACCTCGTCGATGATCTCCTCCACGCCGCGGCTGCGCTTCTGTTTTAGCTTCACCAGAATGTCGCCGGTGTTGGCCTCGGTCACGGCAGCAAGCCCGAGCTGCAGGCCGGTCCGGCGCGATGTGCTCTCGACTTCAGGGATGTCGCTCAAAATCCTTTCCACATGGCTGACAACTCGGTTCGTCTCGGCCAGAGAACTGCCGGCGGGCATGATGTAGTCGAGAACGAATCCGCCTTCATCCATCTCCGGCAGCAGGTCCGATCCAGAGAACGTGTAGCAGAAATAAGACACCACGATCAGCGCTGCGCTGAACAGTGCCAGCAACCGTGGCCGCTCCAAGGCGCGTCGCAGCCAGCGCTGGTGGAAGCCGATCACGCGCCGAAAGAATCCGCCGAGGTGCGCTTCTTCCGCAGCCAGCAAGCGGCGAACGCTGGGCGACTCCTCATCTTTTTCATCGCCGCCGTCTCCCGTTGCGGCGGGATTGTCGATCGATTCCGTTTTCCCCCCGTCTTTGCGGCGGATCAGGTACTGGCTGAGCGTCGGCGTCCAGGTGAGCGCCAGCGCCAGCGAAGCCAGCAGCGAGACGCTCATGGTCACCGCCAGCGCGCGAAAGAAAACCCCAGTCACGCCGGTAATTACGATGAGCGGAACAAAAACCACGATGGGCGTGATCGTCGATCCCAGCAGGGGTATCGTCAGCTCCCGGATTGCGCTCTGGATCGCCTGCACGCGCCCCTGTCCGGCATCGCGGTGAAGAACGATGTTCTCCACTACCACGATGGCGTCGTCGATCACCAGCCCCACGGCGGCGGCAAGCCCGCCCAGCGTCATCAGATTGAACGTCTCCCCCATCAATTTCAGGGCGATGAAAGCAATCATCACCGTTACGGGAATCACCAATCCCGCTACCAGAGATGTTCCCCAGTCGCGGAGAAAGACGACCAGGATGACGGATGCGAGGATCAGTCCCAGCAGGATGGCGTCGCGCACGCTGCCGATCGACTGGCTGACGATGATCGATTGATCGTAGAAGGGCTCGATGCGGACGCCGGGGGGAAGCGTCTTCTGGATCTGTTCAATCTCCTGATGAACCTCCTGCGCCACCGCCATCGTGTTGCTGTCCGGCTGGCGGCTGATGTTCAGCAGAACCGCCGGCTTAGCGTTCGCCGTCACGATGGTGTAGACCGGCTTCACCGCCGGAGCGACCGCGGCCACATCGCCGATGCGCACCGGAATGCCTGCCGGCGTGTTCTTGATGACTGCCTTTGAAATCTCTTCGGGAGTCCGCACCTGCCCGTTCACCAGGCCCAGATAGAGCTGGTGATTCTGCTCCAGCAGCCCCGGAGAATCGATGAGGTTGGTGCGCCGCACTGCCTCCAGAATGTCGGAAACCGTAATGTCTGCGGTCAGAAGCTTGGCCGGGTCCGGGGTGATCTGGAACTCCGGTTCCTGCCCGCCCTGCACGACCACGGTAGAAACGCCATCCAGCCGGTTTAAACGCGGCTTCAGATCATACGTGGCCATCTCCCAGAGCCGGGTTTGGGGCATGCTGTCGGAGGTCAGGCTGTACCCCATGATCGGGAACGCAGCAAAGGTCAGGCGATGCGCCTCGATTCGCGCCGTTGGCGGAAGCTCCGGCTGCACCCGCGAGATTGCTGCGTTGACGTACTGCAGTGTCTGGAACATGTCGACGTCCCAGCGGAAGAAAAGGTCGACCTCCGCCGAGCCCCGGCTGGTGGTCGAACGCACGGTCAGCAATCCGGGAACGCTGTTGACCGCCTCCTCAATCGGGCGCGTGACGGTCACCATCATCTGATCGATCGGCATCACTCCGTTGTCGACGCCGATCAGCACGCGGGGAAAGTCCGTCGAGGGAAACACCGCCACCGGCACGGTGAACGCCAGATACGCGCCCAGCAATGCCAGCGTGAGGATGAGGAAGATGATTGGCCGCGAATGCCGGGCGACCCAGTGCCGCTCCTCAGGATGAGCGTTGATCGAGGTCACGCGGAGGCTCCGGTGGGCTTACTTGTCATCCGTTTCCTCGGGCGCCGGCTTCGATTCGTCGTTCGTCGAGCCGCCGGGCTCGGCTGCCTCGATCTTGATTCTCGTCTTGTCCGGCAGGCCGTAAGAGCCGGCAGTCACGACCTTGTCGGAGGCACTCACGCCTTCGAGAATCTGAACCTGGTCGCCGTTTCGAATCCCCAGTGTCACCGCTTGCCGGTGCGCGAGGCCGTCACTGCCCGCGATCATCACCGTGGAACTGCCGTCCGGGGCGGTGAAGACCGCGCTCGCCGGCACCACCAGCGCATCTTTCACCGTCTCGGCCGCAATCGAAAGCTGCGCGCTGGTTCCCGGCTGCAGAGCATGCCTGGGATTCTTCGCCTCAAGCCAGACTTCGACCGTGGTGCTGTTCGGGTCGAGCGCCGGACTGACCACCGTCACCTTGCCTTCGACCGGCGCCGCCATTCCGGTGACGGTCATGCTGCCGGCGTCGCCGACCGTCAGCGAAGCGGCGTCGGCGCGGGAGATGTGCGCTTTGGCAATCACCGACGATATATCCATCACGGTCAGCAACGGACTGCCGGCCGCCGCCATCTCGCCGGGATAAAGCGGCCGCTCGGTGACGACGCCGTCGATCGGGCTGCGAATTTCTGAGTACGCCAGCTGCGCCTGCGCTCCGAGGTATCGTCCCTTCGCCGATTCGAGCTGCCCTGCGGCCGCTTTCAGTTCTTGCGCTTTGCCCACCGCCATCAGGTCATCGAGATGTTTGTTCGCAATTGCGAACTGGTTCCGCGCCAGCGTGATATCCACGCGTGACTGGTCGAGCTCTTTGCGCGGCAGTGCGCCCTCGTCGAAGAGTTTTTGCCGGCTTTCGAAGACCTTCTGTTCGGCATCGAGCATCTGCTGCGCCTGGCGCACATCGGCTTCGGCCTTCTGAATTTCTTCGGGCACACCGGCAGCCGTGGTCGTTTCAAATGTCGCCTGCGCCTGATCGTAAGCGCCTTTGCTCTCTTGTGCCGCTGCCGCCAGATCGCGATTTTCGAGAACCGCGAGCAATTCTCCAGCACGCACCCGGCTGCCCCGGCGCACCAGGAATCTCTCCACCGGAGCGCTGATCTTGGGCACCATTGTCGCCTGCTGTCGCGCGTATACGATCGCCTGCGCGGTGATGACGTGCTGGATCGAAGTTCGTTGCACGGCCGCCACCTGGACGGTCACGACCGGTTGCTGGTTGCGCTCCCCGGAGGAGCAGGCGCTCATCGCCGCTGCTGCAGCGATGGCCAAGCTGCACGCGATTATGGGTTTTCGATTCGCGCGCATTGGGGGGACGGAATGTTGGCGTGCGATGAGTGAGTGGAAAGCCATCTGCCTAAAAAGTTCCTGTCAGAGTCTGGAGATTTGCCAGCGCCAGGCGATAGCGGGACTGCCCATCGTCATACGCGTTGCGTGCCTGTGTCATTGTGTTTTGCGCATCGACGACTTCGAGCGCTGTCGATTCTCCGGCCCGGTAGCGGAGCGTGGTCAGGCGCAGGCTCTCGGCTGCCAGCTCGGCAGAGGAGGCTAGCGACTCCATTTCCGAACGCGCGGTCTCGGCCTCGCTGTAGAACTGCCGCAAGCGGCTCAGTAGCGTACGCTGGGCGTAGCTCAATTCCACCTGTGCCTGATCCCGCCGCAATTCCGCCTGCTTCAGCTTGCTGCGGTCCGAGCCCCAGCTGAAAACCGGAATCTGCAGAGTTGCGATCGTCGAGTAACCGAGGTTCCGCGCTCCCTCCGCCCGGATCGCGAATTGGTTGGCATCGATGCCGTAGAAATAGTCCAGGGTCAAGCTGGGCAGCAGGCCGCCCCACGCGGCAGTGACTTCATGCGTCGCCGCTTCGTAGGCCGAGAGAGCCGCGCGCAAGTCCGGATTGTTCCTCTTTCCCGCGGCCTCGACTTCGGTAAACGACGGTAGAGGTTCGGGGGTTTGCAGATCGTCCACCACGGAGAAGTCCTGGTTGAAATTGGGGAACAGCAGCACGGCCAGATCAAGCCGGCTGCGCTCCATGTCGATGTGCGCTTCCTGAAGATCTCGCTGCTGCTGCTGGGACTGGATGCTGGCCTTGATAACGTCGGCGCGCGCGACTTCGCCGCCGCGTTCGAGTTCCTGGCTGATCTCGAGAAAATGTGTTGCCTCGGCCGCCGCCCTCTCCTCATTGGCGTATTTCCTCTGCGCCATGACCAGCCCGTAATACGCCTGCGTTACAGTTACGACCAGGCCGCGCGTCGCGATCTCCGCTTTGGCACGCGCTTCCGCCAGCAAGGCCGATGATCGCCGGTAATCGGCAAGATTCGTAAGCGAGAGCGCCTCATGGACGTCTGCCTGGCTCACATATTCGTGCACTCCGTTGTTGGCAACGAACCTTGAGTCGGTACAGCCTTGCGTCGTGGCTTCACAGTTTGCCGACAGCAGGCCGCGTCCCTGTGTGTAGATGTACGAGTTCTCGTAAGTCAGGCTCGGCAGGAGTCCGGCCCGTGCCTGAACCCGGTCTTCATGCGCCAGTCCGAGATCGGTGACCGCAGAGCGATATTGCGGGTCATTCTGCTGTGCCCGCTGTAGAGCATCTTGCAGCGTGATGGTCAGCGGCGCCATGTTCGTCGGCGCCGGTGAAGCTTCAGGCGCTTCAGTAACCTGTGCAAAACTTCGCAGCCCGCTCACGATGAGAACCAAAACGAAAACACAAAGCCAGGCGCCAGTGCCGATTTGGGCGCAGGATTTTCGCCCGGCAGAAACATCGCTCAGAGGCTTAGTCATGAGATTCCCTCGGATGCGGAAGTGGCTCGGCCCCCACAAACTGTCTGATCGAAAAGGAGATCGCACGCTGTCATGGTTCTTGCGCGCCTCCCACAAACACTGCGACACCCGGCGAGCTCTCCGCGGCTTCGCGCCAGCGACACCCGCGGACCTCATGCTCGACCGGTCGGAGCTCCCCATTTCGGGACGGAATCAAGACTACGCAGCCTTCCTGAAAGCTACCTGAAGACCTCGGGAGTGTCCCCTAAGTGCTGCCGGCAAAGGGTCTTAGCCCTCGTCTTCCAAACGTCCAGGCATCTGGTGATCTCCGTGCAATCGACATCGGCGCAAGCCAGACATCAGGAGGCAAGCATGATCGACTTCAACGAGATCAAAGTGACCCCGAGGGATCAGCAGGTTCTCCAATTGCTGATCCAGGGCTGCAGCAACAAAGAGATCGCCGGGCAGCTCAACATCAGCCCACGCACCGTGAAGCAGCATCTGCGCACACTCTTCTTGCGTGCCGGAATCCGCGAAGGGCGCAAGCGCGTCAAGCTCGCCATCGCTATGTTCGATAAGGAGGAAGCCGAATCATGACCCCGCGCGAACGCCTCACCCCCAAAGAAATCCAGGTCGCAACGCTGGTCTGGCAAGGCCTGACCAACCGCGAAATCGGGAAGATCATGAGCACAACCGAACAGGTCATCAAGAACCACCTGCGCAGCACCTTCGACAAGCTCGGTGTCTGGAGCCGGCTCGAACTCGCGATGTATATCGCCGGGCATGGCGGGCGCAACTGGCTGACCGATCCGCCCGTCGACAGCCAAGCTGCGGTTCCAGTGGCGAGATTCTGAATCGCCGCCGCAGAGGGCTACGATCAGGAATGTATCGTTGCCGTTGGCCTTCGCCTTGGACAAGAATGCAAGGAATCAGCGATGGAATGGGGGCCTCACAAACCCCGGAAAGCCTCGTCGGACCGGCGTTCTCCCTCAGGAGTCTGCAAAAGCTTTCATGTCCGACACTCCCGGCACCAGTCAATCATTCGCTAACCCTATCTTTAGCATGGGCTTGTCGGATTGGCCATCCGGCCTACGAATTGCACTGTACCATCGGACACTCGGACGCAGGCTCAAAAGCAGCCACGAGCCGGCTTCGCGAGGTCTCTTCGCACCCGGGGCGAAACCCGCGATGGCCTATAAAGAGATCTTCTGGATGGCGTGCGACTCCACCGAACAGTTGCGCGCCGAGTACGGCCCCTTCCACACTCGCGGCGAAGCCGAGAGCGAAGCTCGTAAACTGGGATTCGGCTATCTCCTGCGCTACGAGCACCTTCTAGGGGAAAACGAGGAGATCGAAGAGGTCCGCTGTATCTTCATCGAGCTTCCGGGCGCGGTTCCAGTCACTACAGAAGCGGTTCAGGTCACCCTCCACACGCGCTGTGCCACCTGCGGCGAGGCCGCAGTGCACGAGACCGGGTGGCAGGCGGAAGTCTGGGCCGATATTCACGAGTTCGAGCACTCCCGCCATCGCGTTCGCCTGTTCGAGCACGCCCGCGGCCGCGGATTGAAAGAAATCGGCGACTGGCGCGGATAACGAACCCGCCCCCAATCCTCCAAGACCTCTGCGGTTCTGAATTAAATCGCCAGCCCACTCGCGGCAGCGCGGTCCACCAGCCAGATCAGTTTTCCATCGACCGGACGCACCAGCTTCGCGGGATACTGCTCGCCCGGTTGGTTGCCTTCCAGGATGGCGTGCAGTGCCGGAGCTTTGTCGGTGCCGCTGACCAGAAACACAACTTTGCGAGCGGCGTTCAACAAGGGAAGGGTGAAAGTAATGCGGTTGGTTTTGAATTTCTCCACCCAGTTTGCGACCACCAGCCTGGATTTCTCCTGCAAGGCGGCTGTTCCGGGGAACAATGAAGCCGTGTGCCCATCCGGGCCGATGCCAAGAAGAATGAGGTCGAAGCTCGGGAACTGGCCCGCCTCGGAAGCGAAGAATTTCCGCAGCGTCTCACCGTAGGCTTCGGCGGCTGCCGCAGCGTCCGGGTTCTCCGCCGGAACACGGAACACATTCTCCGCCGGCACCGGAATCTTCGATAACATCGCCTCGTTCGCCATGCGGAAGTTGCTCTCCGGATCATTCGGAGGCACGTGCCGCTCGTCGCCCCAGAAGAAGTACATCTGTTCCCAAGGCAGGGCATAGCGCGCGTTGGTGGCGAGAAGATTGTAGAGGCTCTTCGGAGTCGAACCGCCGGAGAGCGCGATGGTAAAGCGTCCGCGCGCCTCGACCGCGTCTTCAGCCGCACGGAAGACCTCTTCGGCGGAGCCGGCAAAAAGCTCTTGCGGCGTGGTAAAGGTGCGGATTTCCGCAGAATCACTCAAAGAAGACGCTCAGCTGTTCACCAGAATTTCACGGCCTCGAACCGCCGCGCAGCGCGCCGCCCCCAGCAATCCGGCCTTGTCGTTGGTCACGATCTGCACTGGAATCGATTCCACGAGCGGACGCAGGCGGCCCTTATCCAGGAACGCCTTCATGAACAACGGGCCGGTCAGCCGCGGGAGAATCTTCGGTGAGATGCCCCCTGCAAGGAACAAGCCCCCCGTGGCCATGACCTTCAAGGCAAGGTTGGAAGCCTCGGCGCCATAGACCGAGATCCAGAGATCCAGCGCCTTTTCGGCCAAAGGGCAGGACGAATCGAGCGCGGCGCGGGAAATCGCCGCTGCCGGATCGCCTGCCTTCATCTTTTCCGCCAGCGCGGGAGACCCGGCAGCGTGCCCGCTGTCGCGCAGAAACTCGTACACATTGACCAGGCCCGGTCCCGACAAGATGCGCTCGTAGCTGACATGCCCGTAGCGCGTTTCCAGAAAGCGCAACAGCTCGATCTGCAATTCGCCCTGCGGAGCGAAGTCGGCATGGCCGCCCTCGGACGCGAACACATGATGCTGGCTGCCATCCCAGAAGAGCCCAGCCTCGCCTAACCCCGTGCCCGGAGCAATCACCGCCTGATTGCCGGTGACCGGACTGCTCACCCGGTTCAGCGAGACCAGGTCGGTATCGGTCAACGCGCCAATGCCCCACGCGCTCGCCTCCAGGTCGTTGATCAGCCAGGTGGCAGGCTGGTGAATCTGCTGGGCCAGGCGGGATTGCTCGATTACCCAGGGCAGGTTCGACGTTTCCACGCGCCCGTTGCGAACCGGACCGGCAATTCCAAAACACGCCACATCCGGCCTCGTTCCCGAGTCGTGAAGAAACAAGCTCACGATTTCCCCCAACTCGCGGTGTTCGCGGCTGGGATACACCCGCTCCGAAACCAGTCGGAGGTGGCCATTCTGGGGTTGAAAATATGCCAGCCTGGCATTGGTACCACCAATATCGCCGGCCAGAATCATTTTTCGAAATTCCTCCAACGGCGTCCATCGCGCTCGAGCAGTTCGTCGGCGTCTTTCGGTCCCCACGTGCCGGAGGCATAGTTCGGGAAATTGCGGGGAGGAAGCGCTTTCCAGATATCCAGAATCGGATTGACCACCGACCAGCCGGCTTCGACCATATCGGCGCGCTGGAACAGCGTTTGATCGCCGATCATGCAGTCGTGCAGCAGGCGTTCGTAGCCGGTGCTCGGCTGCTTGCCGAAGTATTGCTGATATTCGAAATTCATGTCGACGGTGCCCAGGCGCATCACGGGTCCTGGGACCTTGGCCGCGAACTGCAACGAGATGCCTTCTTCGGGCTGAATATGCAGGACGAGCTGGTTCGGCATCAGGTGCTCGACCGGCGTATCGCGGAACAGCACAAAAGGCGCCCGTCGAAACTGTATCACGATATGCGTGTTGCGCACCGGCATGCGCTTTCCCGTGCGCAAGTAGAAGGGCACGTCGGCCCAGCGCCAGTTGTCGATCAGCAGCTTCATGGCCACGAATGTCTCGGTGCGCGAGTCGGGCGCAACGTCCGGTTCGGATCGGTACGCCGCCGCCCGTTTGCCGTCCTCGGTCCCATCTCCATACTGTCCGCGAACCGTGCGGCTCAGCACCTCTTCGTCGCCCATCGGCTGGATCGCGTGCAGAATCTTGGCTTGTTCGTCGCGCACCGCATTGGCGTCGAATGAGATGGGAGGCTCCATCGAGGTCAGGCTGATGAGCTGCATGATGTGGTTCGGAACCATATCGCGCAGCGAGCCGGCATGATCGAAGTAGCTTCCGCGTCCCTCGACCCCCACGGTTTCCGCAACCGAAATCTGGATGTGGTCGATATAGCGCCGGTTCCACACCGGCTCGAAGATCCCGTTGGCAAAGCGGAAGGCCAGAATGTTCTGCACCGTCTCTTTTCCCAGGTAATGATCGATGCGGTAAATCTGGGTCTCGTCGGCAACTTTCAGCAGGTGCTGGTTCAGCGTCTTGGCCGACTCCAGATCATGGCCGAACGGCTTTTCGATGATCACTCTTCGCCAGTGATCGTTGCTCTGCGCCATCAGCCCGGTCCCCGCCAGTTGTTCGACAATGGGCCCGAAGAAGCTGGGCGCAGTGGCCAAGTAATAGAAGAAATTCTGGTGCGTCGAGTTCTCCTGATCGATCTTGGTCAACAAATCTTTGAGCTGCGGATATAGCTTGCTGTCGTTGAAGTCGCCAGCCAGATAAGAAAAACGGTGCACGAACCAGTCCCAGAGCTCATCCTGCACGCACTCGCCGCAATAGTTCCGGACGTCGTCCTGCACCCGCTTGCGGAAGTCATCATCGGAGAGCTGCGTGCGCGCCACTCCGACTACCGCGAATTCCTTGGAAAGCAGCCCGGCTCGTGCCAGGTTGTAAAGAGAAGGAATGAGCATGCGTCCCGTCAGATCGCCGGCCGCGCCGAAGATGACCATCACGCAGGGATCGCCTTGCTTGCCGACACGCGGCATGGTGGCGGCCGGTTGTTCTGCTAACTGAGCCATGAATGTTCCTCTTCATCGTCCAACAGTCGCTTGGACTTGTTATGCTGTTTTCTTCTTCGCGGCGCCGCCCGCTCCCTCGCCCGCTTCCACGTGTCCGCCGAATTTCTGGCGCATGGCGGAGAGCACTTTCTCGGCGAACGTGTGCTGCTGGCGAGAACGGAAGCGCACATAGAGCGCGGCGGTCAGAACGTCAGCCGGAACCGCTTCTTCAACCGCCGCCTGGATCGTCCAGCGGCCTTCGCCGGAGTCCTGCACGTAGCCCTCGTACTCGGAGAGCGTGGGGTTCTCGGCCAGCGCCATCGCCGTCAAATCCAGCAGCCAGGAACTGACCACGCTGCCGCGCCGCCACACCTCGGCAATGTCCGGCAGATTCAGGTCGTAGCGGATGTCCTCCGGCAGTTCCTTGCTGGTCGCGTTCTTGAAGATGTCGAACCCTTCGGCATAGGCCTGCATGATGCCGTACTCGATCCCGTTGTGCACCATCTTCACGAAGTGCCCCGCGCCCGAAGGCCCGCAGTGGACGTACCCCTCCTCGGATGTGCCGCCCAGTTTTTCCCGGCCCGGGGTTCGGGGGATGTCGCCTTTGCCCGGGGCGAGCGCCTTGAAGATCGGATCGAGCCGCTGCACTGCTTCCTTCGGACCGCCGATCATCATGCAGTATCCGCGCTCCAGTCCCCACACGCCGCCGCTGGTTCCAACGTCGATGTAATGAATACCCTTGGGCCCGAGCTCCTTTGCCCGCCGGACATCGTCTTTGAAATAAGAATTCCCGCCGTCAATGATGGCATCGCCCGCCTGCAAAGACTGCGCCAGCTTCTGCACCGTCTGCTCTGTCGGGCCTCCCGACGGCACCATGATCCAGACTGCGCGGGGAGGCGTCAGCTTGCCGACCAGATCCTGCAGCGACGCGGATCCCGTCGCCCCCTCGCCCGCCAGCTGTTTCACCGAATCTGCGCTCAGGTCCGATACCACCACCTGATGCCCATTTCGCATCAGCCGGCGCGTCATGTTCGCGCCCATGCGTCCGAGACCGACCATTCCCAATTGCATGCTTGCTCCTTCGATAGCGACGGCATCTTCCTGCTGTCGCGATACAGCCTTCTCTCGATGTCGCGTGCCCCAGCGCTAGAGAGCTTTCTGCACTGCTGCCTGCAACGCGGCCAGGCCGGCCTTCAGGTTGCTCCCGAGATGCACCCGCAGCGCTCGCCGGCCACGATCGGTCAGAACCTGCAGATCGCCCCGCGCCTGCGCTGCTTTCACAATGCCAAATGTGTATTTCTGTCCCGGCACCGGCAGTTCGACCGAGTCGTCGCAGGTAACCTGCAGAAATACTCCCGAGTTCGGACCGCCCTTGTAGGCCTGGCCGGTCGAATGCAGGAAACGCGGCCCGAATCCCAGGCACGTCGCCACGTGCTTGCTGTCGCGCACCGCATGCCGAATCGACTGCAGACTTTGTTCGTGCTCCCCATTCATCTGGATGTAGCCGAGAACTGCGAAATAGTCGCCGGCCTTGATCCGGGCGAGGTGCGCTCTGAGATATCCGGCCAGCGTCTTTTCACTGGCGCCCTTCGCCAGTTCGGCGGCGTTCTTGTCGTCGGTGAACAGCTTGACACCGCTGTCGTCGAGAATTGGCTTCTCCGCCGGCAGCGCTCCCGTTTTTTCATACTCGGACGTTAGGCTGCGCGTGGCAATTTTGCTCGCCTCGACGTCCGGCTGGTTGAAGGCGTCGATGCCGATGATGGCTCCTGCCACCGCGGTCGCAATTTCCCAGCGGAAAAATTCCGCGCCCAGTTCGTAGATATCCGAGAGCGCTATACGGATTACCGGCTGTCCCGCCTTTTCCAGGCCGGCGATCTTGGCATCCTGATCTGCGTCCGGCGCCGACTCCAGACGAACGTAGACGAAGACGCGATCGTTGCCGTAGACATCGGGCGCGCCCAGATGCTCGCGGTCAACCGGAATGATGCCTTTGCCGACTTTTCCCGTCGACTCGGCCAGCAACTGTTCCAGCCATGCCCCCAGATCGGAGATTCCCGGCGAAGCAATGATGGTGACTTTATTGCGGCCGGCATTCGCCGCGGTTCCGAGAATTACTCCCAGGGCAGCGCCCGGGTTCTGCTCCACCGGCACACCTTCGCCGCAAACTCGCATCATCTCCGCGGCCGCTGCCAGAAATTTCTTGGTGTCGATCCCGATGACCGCCGCGGGAACCATCCCGAAATTCGACAAAGCGGAGTAGCGCCCACCGATCGAAGGCCGCCCAAAGAAAACGTGCAAAAAACGGTCTGACTCGGCGACCTTCTGCATATGCGAACCCGGATCGGTGATGGCGACGAAGTGGCTGCCCGCCTTCGTTGCCCCGATGGTCTGCTTCGTCCGCTCAAAGAAATACTGCTTGAAGATGTTCGGCTCGAGCGTGCTGCCCGACTTGCTGGATACAATAAACAGCGTCTTGGCAATGTCGATCTGATGCTCGAACGACTTCACCTGCGCCGGGTCCGTGGAGTCGAGCACATGCAGGTTAGGAGAGTGCGGATTGCGTCCGAACGTCATGCGCAGCACTTCCGGACACAGGCTCGATCCTCCCATGCCCAGCAGCAGGACATCCTCAAAACCCCGCTGCTGCACTTCTTTGGCGAATTTCTGGAGCTGGTCCTGCTGCGCGATCTGCTCGTCGACAATGTCGAGCCAGCCCAGCCAGTTGGCCTCGTCCGTGCCCGTCCACAGCGACGCATCGCGTTTCCACAGGCGCTGCACCTTGCCGCCCGCCTGCCAGTCGGCCGCCGTCGCCTTCACCCCGGCGGCAAGTGATTCAGGAAGGGAACTCTTCAATCCATTCACGGTCTATCCCTTTGCTTGGGTGTTCTTGGCAACTGCGGCAAGCAACTTGTCGAACGCGTCGGCGAAGAGTTTGACGCCATCGTCGGTGAGCTTGTCGGTCACTTCCTTAATGGAGATGCCGGCGCGAGCCAGATCGTCCATCACTTTTTGCGCGCCCGGGAGGTCTTCGGTCAGGCTGTTTCGCAGCTGCCCGTGATCGCGGAAGGCGTCGACGGTCGCCGGCGGCATCGTATTCACGGTGTCCGGTCCGATCAGTTCCTCGACATAGATCACGTCCCGGTAGTGGGGATTCTTGGTGCTGGTGCTGGCCCACAGCACGCGCTGGGTCTGCGCCCCCTTGGCCACCAGCGCCTGCCAGCGCGGGCCACTGAAGATCCGCTGATACCGCTGATAGGTCAGCTTGCCGTTGGCGATGGCGACCTTCCCCAGCAGGCCATTGAGTAAAGCTTGCTGGCCTGCGTCCGACGTTGTCTTCAACCTTTCATTCAGCAGCGAGTCCACCAACGTATCGATGCGGCTGATGAAGAAGCTCGCAACCCCCGCCATCTTTTTCAGGTTGCCGCCGCGCCCGGATAAGTCTTCAAGTCCGGCAATATAGGCTTCCGCGACCTTTTCATACACTTCCTGTGCGAACAACAGCGTCACGTTGATGTTGATGCCGTCGCCGATCAGCTGGCGAATCGCCGGCAGTCCCTCCGCCGTGCCCGGAACCTTGATCATCACATTCGGCCGATTCACCGTCTTCCACAAGCGGCGTGCTTCATCAATCGTCTCCTGCGTCTTGCGCGCAAGGTAGGGCGACACTTCGAGGCTGACGTAGCCATCGCGAAACTTCGAATCGTCATACACCGGACGCAAAACGTCTGCCGCATCCTGAATGTCGCGAATGGCGATCTGCTCATAACGCGCCGTGGTGTCCAGGTCGCTGCGCGTTGAAAGCGTCTTCAAAATGTCATCGTAGAGCGAGCTCTCCCCGATCGCCTTCTCGAAAATCGCCGGGTTCGACGTCATGCCCCGCAAGCCGTCTTCCTGGATCAACTGCTTAAGCTTGCCGGTGGTGAAAAGGTCGCGCCGAATGTAGTCAAGCCACATCGACTGCCCGTAACTCAGCAATTCCTTCAACGGATTCGCGGTTGCTTTCGAATTTTCAAGAATTCCAGTAGGCTGCATGATTTTTCTCCAAATCTCGATGGCAGAATTGTGTCCCGGCCCTAGCGCGCCGCCAGTGCGGCGTGCGCTTCCGCGACCACCTTGTCCACGGTAAACCCGAAATACTTCAGTAGATCTTTCAGCGGAGCCGAGGCTCCGAAGCGATGCATGCCGATCATTCGTCCCTTGGTTCCGACGTAGCGCTCCCACCCGAATGTCGCCGCCATCTCTACGGAAACCCGCGCCGTCACCTGCGCCGGCAGAACGCTTTCCTTATAAGCCGCATCCTGCTGCTCAAAGATCTCCCAGGAGGGCATGCTAACCACCCGCGCCTTGATGCCCTCGGATTTCAGCCTTTCGTAAGCTTCCACGCAAAGCGACAATTCGCTGCCCGTGCCCAGCAAAATCACGTCAGGGTTGCCTTGCGGCGGATCCGCCAGCACGTAGGCTCCGCGCGCAGTGCCCGAAGCAGCCGCATACTTCGTCCGATCCAGCGTCGGCAGCGGTTGCCGCGTCAGAACCAGCGCCGCCGGCGAGTGCTTCAGTTGCGCGACGATCTTCCAGGCTTCCGTGACTTCATTCGCGTCTCCCGGACGAAGCACGATCAGGTTCGGCATGGCGCGCAGCGAGGCCAGTTGCTCGATCGGCTGGTGCGTGGGCCCGTCTTCCCCTACGCCGATCGAGTCATGAGTGAAGACGAACATGGAGGGAATCTCCATCAGCGCCGCAAGGCGAATGCTCGCCCGCATGTAATCGCTGAAATTGAAGAACGTGGCGCCGAAGGCGCGAAGTCCCGAGACCGTCATGCCGTTCACGCTGGCTCCCATCACATGCTCGCGCACTCCAAAGTGCAGGTTGCGCCCGGCGTAATCGCTCGCCTTGAAATCGCCCGCTCCTTCGAACTTCAGCGTCGTCTTGTTCGAGGTGGCTAGGTCGGCAGAACCGCCAATCAGCCAGGGAATGTTCTGCGCCAACGCGTTCAATACTTTCCCACCGCTGTCGCGAGTGGCGAGCCCCTTCGCGTCGGCGGGAAACGTCGGAAGACTCTTGTCCCAGCCGGGCGGCAGTTCGTGGTGCTGGATGCAGTGGAGACGCTCCGCCAGATCGGGATACTTCTGCGAATACTGCGCGAATAGTTGCGTCCATTGCGCGTGCAGGTCATGCCCGCGCCGGCCAATGCCATCGCGGAAATTCTCCCGTACACCGTCGGGCACCAGGAACTTGGCGTCTTCGGGCCAGCCATAGAACTTCTTCACCAGCCGGACTTCTTCCTCGCCCAGCGGCTCGCCGTGCGCCGCGTTCGTGTCCTGCTTGTGGGGCGAGCCGTAGCCGATATGACTGTCGACGATGATCAGCGTCGGCCGGTCGGTGGTTTTCTGAAAAACCTCGAACGCCCGCGCCAGCATTTCCAAATCGTTGGCATCGACGACCCGCGTAACGTTCCACTCATATCCGACGAAACGCGTGGCCACATCTTCGCTGAACGACCAACTCGCCGGCCCGTCGAGCGTGATGTGATTGTGATCGTAGATCCAGCAGAGGTTGGAAAGCTTCAGATGCCCCGCCAGCGAGGCGGCTTCGCCTCCGATGCCCTCCATCAGGTCGCCGTCGCTGCAAATCGCGTAGACGTTGTAGTTGAAAATCTCCTGTCCGGGACGGTTGAAATTCGCCGCCTGCCATTTTCCTGCGATCGCCATGCCCACACTGTTACCCACACCTTGTCCCAGCGGCCCGGTCGTCGTCTCCACTCCGGAGGTGAGATGCGATTCCGGGTGGCCGGGCGTGCGGCTGCCCAACTGGCGGAATCGCTTGATTTCCTCCATCGGCACCGCCAGCTCCTTGGTGACTTTGCCATCCGCTGCAACTTGGCGCACTTCCGCCAGGTGCAGCATGGCGTAAAGCAGCATGGAAGCGTGGCCATTCGACAGCACAAAACGGTCGCGGTTCAGCCAGGTAGGGTCGGCGGGGTCATAACGCAGGAAATCCTGCCAAAGACAATAGGCAACCGGCGCCAGCCCCATGGGTGCGCCGGGATGGCCTGAGTTGGCCTGCTGAACGGCGTCAATTGCCAGAGTTCGTATGGTGTTGATGCACAGCGTGTCAAGTTGCTTGCCGGTCGCTAAAACTTGTTCACTGGCTACCATGCGACTCTTCTCCTCAACTGGAAATGAGATCGGTGTGACGCTGACGCCTACATAAAATTAGAGTTTCCCGACAGTGAAAGGGTTCACGGAGAAGTGTATCAAGTTCCAGGCGGGCTTGGATTACGTTCGAGTGAAAACTGCCTGTGAATGCAGGTGTTTGCCCCGGGATGTCCGGCTCTTGCCTATACTGTGTACTGCTTTTCCTCTATGCGAGAACTCGCAAAAGCGGCGCAGCGCCGACTCTATCCATCGCTGGCCGATCCCAGCTACCTGACGCTTCGCTCCCGTCGCCTGATTTTTTCCGCCTGGACCCGGCAATTCCGGGATAAGAACCTGACCGTGCTCGACGTTGGCGGCAGATACCAGCCGTACCGGCCGCTGCTTGGGGACAGGGTAAAGAACTACCTTGCCGTCGACCTCATCAGGACCGAGTTTGTAAATGCAATCGCTGATGCCGAGGCGCTGCCCTTTGCTCCCGCCACCTTTGACCTGGTTGTCGCCACACAGGTGTTTGAGTACGTACGCGATCCTCGCCAGGCGCTCCGGCAGATCCACGCCGCGCTCAAGCCCGGCGGGATCGTCCTGGCCAGCTTTGCCGCCTGTGCTCCCCGCTTCGGCGAAGATGAACGTTGGCGCTTCACCGCGGCCGGAATTCGCTCGCTGCTCGAGCCCTTTGCCTCGGCGGATGTCATCCCGGAACTGTACAGCCTGGCGAGTTTGATCCGAACTGTGAACCTGGGTCTGGATTCGTTCGCCCACTATGACGGCTTGCGTCGCTTATACCGAGTGACCGGTTGCCCGCTTCTGAATCTGGCCGGCCTGGTGGCAGAAAATTTAAAATTAACTTCGAACGATCAGTTCACCGCGAACTATAGCGTCCGGGCAGTCAAGGCAGCGTGAGTCTCTTGGCCTCGGATTCCGAAGACGAATCGAGACGGCCCGGCTCACCGCGCTTATTTCAGAAATTGAAAGTATCCGTTCTCGGTGGTTGGCGTGCGCGTCGTATCCTGCACAAACTTCAGGAACTGCCGAAGGCTGTCGCGCTCGGTGGACTGCATCGCGTCGAAGCGAACTCGGACACCAGTGGTGGGACCACTCCGAGTGACCACCCCGCTCAGCGCGAAGCCCTTTACCCAGATCTTTCCGTTCGGTACCCAGAGACCGATTTCTACTTTGGCTCCCGATTTGACCGGAGTCGCCGTTTCGACCAGGCATCCGCCCACGCCGGTGTTGGAGAGATTGCCCCAGATCGGGGTGGGAACTTCGTCGACCCGCAACTCGACCGCGACAAAACACTTGATTCTTGGATGCCGTCGCCGGTCGCTTCCCCAGGTCGGATGGAACAGGTCTGGCTCAAACGGAGGCGTCGCCGAAGCCGGAGTCGGAATCGGCTGTGGCGCAGCGGCCGCATCCGCTTCCGTCAACTTGCCGCCCGCCGCCGCGCCCGACTTGATTTCGCGCATGGCTTCGAGCAAAGCGGCCTCCCGCCGTTCCGGTGGCGCCTCGCGATAGGCCTGCAGCAGCTTGCCCACGTGGCGGACCAGGTCGGGATCAGACAGTATTCGAGTCCAGTCGGTTCCGGTTGCCGTGCTCATCGATTCACACAATCCTCTGGCTTAGGTTGGACCGAAGGTACCCGGCCCTTCAAGATGACCTAAGTCACTTCTTTCGATTTTGTGCCCCTTCGTGTCGCAAAGGGATGACCTCTCACAACTTGTTCTTGCTGCGGTTTGAACTCTCTCCCGCCACATCGGACCGTTCCAGCCGCGGCAGGAATCTCCCCAGGATCTCGTTCTGTTCCTCGGTCAGCGAAAGGAACTCGAAGCCATAGTGGTATCCGCGGCGATAGCGAAGCACCGCTCTCACCATCCAGAAGTGAGGCTCGCCCGGAAGCGAGAACGTCAGGGATACGACCTCGCCGGGTCTCAGCTCGGCGGCTACCAGCACGCCAATTCCGCCGGACGAGAGATCGCGGCAGTGGGCGCTCAACTGCTGCTGTTCTTCGTTGAAAAGCAGGCTCAGTCCGACTGGAAACTCGCAGCGAAACCGCGGGTATTCGCGCGGACGACGATCCGGCGCGCGCCGTAGTGCTTTTCCCGGGATCGAAGACATGGGTACGGCTCCAGAAATTCAGTGTTTCCTGGGGGATGATGAGACCGACTCACTGGGAGTCGAAGGTGAGCTGCACAACCTCGGTCGTTTCGTTCTCGCCCGGCTCGAACTTCCATTTCTGGACGGCACCCAATGCGGCATCCGCCAGGACCGGGTTTCCTCCCAGCAGCCGGGCGGTCTTGACGGTGCCATTCGGACGCACGATGGCCTCGACCTTGACCGTCCCTCGGATCTGCATCCGTTTGGCGAGTTCGGGGTACTGCGGCTGGACCCTGGAGATTACTTTGCGGTCCGGAGCACTCGGATGCGCCGGTTGCTGGGCTATCACCAGCCCTGGCATCAGAGCCATGACTAAGGCTAGAGCGATGGCAGTCTTCGGCATGTCTCCCCTTAAGCGCCAGATTAAATTGGCAGGAACACGCTGGCAAAACACCGAAGGCGGTGCACTTTCAGGGGCTCCAAGCCCTTGGAAGTGAGCTCAAACACACTTCGAGAACGACGCTTCAGCCGCCCGGCGCCACGCCACCCGCCCGATTCTGGTCTCAATTCAGCCCCTTCCGCTCCCCAAATGGATTGCATCTCGAGAATCCAAAGACGAATCCAATGGGAAACGTTTATGCTATGGAGCGAGAAAGGCGCCCCGGCTTTGCCGTGAGGGCCGCGCGGCGGACACTACGTTCAAGAATGCAGGTCTCATCGTCTCTTAAAGTACTTACCTGTCTCATCGTTCCGTTCTTTCTCGTTCCCCGTTCGACCGCTCAAGCTACGGGAGGGGCGTCTTCTCCTCCCAGCGTCTCGCTTCCAGGGCCGGAAAACCCGTTTCTCGGCAGTCAACCTGAGGGCAAAGCCACTGCCGAGGTCCTGCAGATCGATTTCAACGAAGCCATCGACCGCGGACTGCGCAATAACCTCGGCCTGCTGCTGGCCAGCGACCAGGCCCAGACCGCCCGAGGAGAACGCTGGAAGCAACTGAGCAATCTGCTCCCGGACCTCAGCGCGCGCCTCATGGAAGACACGCAGACGCAAAGCCTCGCGGCGCTCGGTTTCAACAAGCTTCTCCCCCTGTTTGCTCCTTCGGGAGGCAGCTCCAGCGCGTTTCCCCGCGTCGTTCCCGCGTTCAACTTCTTCGATTTGCGAGCCTCGGTCGGCCAGTCGGTCTTCAATTTCTCGAACCTGGAGAAGGAGCGCGCTGCCGTGGAGGGCGTGAAGGCCGCCGAGTTCACCTACAAGGATGCCCGGGAAATGGTCGTCCTCGCCGTCGGCAATGCTTATCTGCAGTCGATCGCATCCGCCGCACGCGTCGAAACCGCCGAAGCCCAGGTCAAGAGCGCACAGGCGCTCTACGATAAGGCCGCCGACCAACAGAAAGCGGGATTGAGTCCGGCCATCGATACCATGCGCGCTCAGGTCGAGTTGCAGACTCGCGAGGAACAGTTGATCGTCGCCCGCAACGAGTTGGCCAAGCAGAAGCTGAGTGTTGCCCGCGTCATCGGACTTCCTCCCGGGCAGGAATTCGTTCTGACCGAGCGAGCTCCCTACGAGGCGCTCATTCCACAGCCGCTGGATGAGTATCTGCAGCGCGCCTATGCCTCGCGCGCCGACTACCAGTCCGCCCTGGCTCAGGTGCGGGCAGCCGAACTCTCGCGTCGGGCCGCTTTCGCCGGCCACTATCCCACGGTGGACGTTGAGGCCAATCTCGGCGACATTGGCGTCAATCCCTCCCAGTCGAACGGGACCTGGCAGGTCAGCGGCGGTATCAACATTCCCATTTTTGCCGGCAATCGCACCCACGCCGATGTCCTGGAGGCTGACGCCCGCTTGAAGCAGGCGAACGCGCAACTGGGAGACCTGCGCGGTCGCATCGATTACGAGGTCCGTACTGCCCTGCTCGATCTCAATGCCGCAGCCCAGCAGGTCGAGGTGGCCCGGAGTTCCGTCGATCTTGCCGAGCAGACCTTGGCTCAATCGCAGGACCGCTTTACCGCCGGTGTCACCGACAATCTCGAAGTCGTGCAGGCTCAGGAGTCGCTGGCCAGCGCCCACGAGAGTTATATTCAGAGCCTTTATATTCACAATCTGTCGAAAGTCGAACTTGCCTATGCCATCGGCGATGCCGAAGCGGGCGTAAAACGATACTTGAAAGGCAATCGGTAGGGTATGCCACAGACGACACAGAACCCACCCGCTGAACCTGCTCAGCCGGAAAACAACACGAAACCGCTGCCCGCGTCGGAAGAGGATTTTCGCGTTCGCCCTCCGCGCACGCAAAGTTCGGCATTCCGCATCGGCGCTGTCATCGCCATCCTCGTGCTGCTGATTGCCGGTTTTTTCGTCTATCGCTACGTCACCAGTTACGAGTCGACCGACGATGCCGAAGTCGACGGCCATATCAGTTCGATCAGCGCGCGCATCAACGGCCACGTGATTAAGTTGAACATTCGAGATAATCAGTATGTCCAGGCAGGAACCGTGCTGGTCGAAATCGATCCCACTGACTATCAGGTTGCTTATGATCGGGCGAGAGCCGATTTCGAGGATGCACAAGCCGCTGCCATTGCCGCCGGCGTGAATGTTCCCATCACCTCAGTCAACACCACCAGCCAGGTATCTGTGACCGAAGCCGATGTCAATAGCGCCAGGGCCGGCATCCAGGTCGCGGAGCAGCAGCTCGCAGCGGCCAAGGCCCAGCTTGAGGAAGCCGAGGCCAACAACGTCAAGGCGCAGAACGATCTCGTCCGCTACAGGCAGCTGGTCGACAAGCAGGAGATCTCCCAGCAGCAATACGATCAGGCCACCGCCGCCGCCAAAGCCAGCGCCGCTACCGTCCAGGCCGCTCGCGCCAGTGCCGATGCCGCTCAGCAGCAGGTGACTCAGGCTCATGCCCGGCTGATTCAGGCCCAGGCGAACTCGGATTACGCCCGTACCGCTCCCAAGCAGATGCAGGTTACTCGCGCCCGCGCCTCCGAGGCTCTTGCCCAGGTGCAGATCAAGAAGGCCGCTTTGGATCAGGCTCAGCTCAACCTGCAATACACCAAGATCGTCGCCCCCGTCGACGGGATCGTCAGCGACCGCACCGTCGATGTCGGTCAGAACGTCGCCCCCGGCCAGGAATTGATGAAGGTCATCAATCTCGATGATGTCTGGATCACCGCGAATTACAAAGAGACGCAGCTTCGCAATATGAGGGTCGGCGAGCACGCCGATATCGAGGTCGATGCCAACGGGCGCACCTACAAGGGCAAAGTTGACAGCATCGCCGGCGCCAGCGGCGCCCGCTTCAGCCTTCTTCCGCCCGAGAACGCGACCGGAAACTACGTGAAAGTCGTGCAGCGCATTCCGGTCAAAATCGTGCTGGACCCCGGATCCAACAAAGATCACCAGCTCCGCCCGGGGATGTCGGTCGAGCCCAAGGTCTGGATTCGTTAATGGGTTCAACCGCCGCCACGTTGGACCAGGCCGACGCCTGGCGTCCAGCAGTCAATCCCTGGATCATCGCCCTCACGGTTACATTGGCCACGTTCATGGAGGTGCTCGACACCTCCATCGCCAATGTTGCCCTGCCGCACATCGCCGGCGGGCTTTCCGCCGGCGTCGACGAAAGCACCTGGATTCTCACTTCCTACCTTGTCTCCAACGCCATCGTCCTTCCGCTCAGCGGATGGCTCTCTTCAATCATGGGCCGCAAGAATTTCTACATGAGCTGCGTAGCCCTGTTCACCGTGAGTTCCTTCATGTGCGGACTCGCCCCGAACCTGGCCACACTGATCTTGTGCCGGGTAATGCAAGGCGTCGGAGGCGGCGGATTGCAGCCCAGCGAGCAAGCCATCCTGGCCGACACCTTCCCGCCAGCTAAGCGGGGCATGGCTTTTGCCGTCTATGGCATTGCAGTCGTGACTGCTCCCGCCATCGGTCCAACACTCGGGGGCTGGATTACCGATAACTTCACCTGGCGCTGGATTTTCTTCATCAATATCCCGGTCGGCATCCTGTCGATGGTCCTGACCTCGCGCCTGATTCAGGATCCGCCGTATCTCCGCCGCCGCAAGCTGAGCGAGACCAGAATCGACTATATCGGTCTCAGCTTCGTTGCCCTCGGTCTGGGCACATTGCAGGTCGTGCTCGATAAAGGCCAGCGCGATAACTGGTTCGAGTCGCACTTCATTCTCGCGATGTCGGCGATCGCCGTGGCCTCACTGATCTTCGTGATCTACTGGGAATGGCATCACTCGGACCCGATCATTGACTTGCATCTGTTCCGCGAGCGCACCTTCGGTGTTTCCAATCTGCTGATGTTCATGCTGGGGTTCGCGCTGCTCGGCAGCACCTTGCTCCTGCCTTTGTTCATGCAGACGTTGCTCGGCTACACGGCCGAGCAGGCCGGCCTCGCCCTCATGCCGGGCGGCTTCACTATCATGATTTTCCTGCCCCTGGTCGGGTTCCTGCTCTCCCGATATAGCCCGCGTTGGCTGCTGGTCTACGGATTGATCGTGCTCTCGGCGTCGCTGTTTCACATGACGCAGTTCGACCTGCAGATCGACTTTCGCACCGCCGCGACCGCCCGCGTGTTGCAGGCCGCAGGAATGGCCTTTCTCTTTGTTCCTATCAATACCGCTGCCTATGCCTTCCTGCCTCGTGACAAGAACAACGCTGCTTCCGGACTAATGAATCTGGCCCGCAACGTCGGTGGCAGCGTCGGCATCTCCGTCGTCACCACTATGCTCGAACGCCGGACTCAGGTCCATATGACCGACCTCGCCCGCAACCTGAGCCCTACCAATCCCGCCTTGCAGGCCATGATCAAGGGAGCCTCGGGCGCTTTGCAGGCTCATGGCGAAAGTGCTGCTGGCGCTACGCAGCGGGCCTATGCCCTGGTTCAGGGAGTGGTGGAGCGCCAGGCCACCATGCTCTCTTATATCGACTGTTTCTGGTTTCTCGGATGGGCCATTCTGGCGATGGTCCCGACAGTCTTTTTGATGAAAAAATCCAAGCCCGGTGGTGGAATGGCGGTACACTAAACAGTAGTCATGTTCCGCCTGGTTACGCTTGAGCGCGAATACGGCTGCGGCGGCGGCACTATCGCCGCCCAACTGGCCACCCACCTCGGCTGGAAACTCTGGGACCACCTCCTCACCGAAGAAACCGCCCGCCTCGCCAATGTTGCCCCGGCCGCTGTCAAGCGTTGCGATGAGAGAATGGATAGCCCCCTGCATCGCCTCGCCAAAGCCTTCTGGCGCGGCAGCTACGAGCGCAGTTCGCCGCTGGGGAGTCAGGTCTTCGATACCGACCGCATGATGTCGATGATGCAGGGAATCATGGACGGCATCGGACGCGAAGGCAACGCGGTTGTGGTCGGACGCGGCGCGCCCTATTTTCTACGCGAGCATCCCTGCGCCTTCCATGTGTTTCTGTATGCTCCGCGGGCCGAGAAGATCCGGCGCACGATTCTGGACGGCCATACTCAGTCCGAAGCCGAGGACCTGGTCGATTCCGTCGACCGCGAGCGTATGGCCTACATCAAGCACTATTTCAACGCCGACTGGCCCACCCGCTCTCTCTACCACATGATGATCAATACCGCTGTGGGCAACGAAGCCGTCATTCAAACCATCATCAGCACCATGCGGCTGGTCGAATGTACTCCCAAGGCCACCGACTACGAAGGCGTCCACGTCCCGGCCGCATCGCGCTGACTGTCGCCCCGTGGAGATTGCCCTCCCGAGCGCGGCGATAGAACCAGATCCCGAGACGTCCCATGGCCGGCCAGAAGATTTCCACAATCCGCGAATGTGACGGATGTCCTTGCCTTCCACAAGGAAACTACTCCATGATTGCCCCGCTAACAGCCGTGGCTTCGCCCAACTTCAGCGAATTGACTGCAAGAGACTGAATTCGTGTCACTTCTGCGGTCGCCCCGGCCGTTGCGGCGCGGGACAGCAGTCCTCGGCACACACATCCTCTCGCGGCCCCATCGATCCCAGAGCGCGGCGCTCCATTCCCGGCGCGGTTCTCTCGAGAATCAATTCGCGAATCATGGCGACGAACTTGGGATGTACGCCCACCGTCCTGGCTCTCGCCATGGGCAGAGCCAAGGACTCACAAAGCTGCCGCGCCTCGACGTCGAGGTCGTACAGGACCTCCATGTGGTCCGAGATAAAGCTGATGGGCGCCAGCACCACCGCGCTCGCCAGTTGCCGTGACTTCACCTCCCGCAGGTGATCGAGCACGTCCGGCTCCAGCCAGGGCTGCCCGGGAGCCCCGCTTCGGCTCTGATAGACCAGCGCATCGTTCTGAATCCCGAGCCGCTCCGAGACCAGCCGTCTCGCCTCTTCAAGCTGACGCACGTAGTCACTCGTACTCGCCATCGACAACGGGATGCTGTGCGCGGTGTACACGACTTGAATGTTCTGACGGGCATTCGTTGGAAGTTCCTGAAGAGCCTCTCGCAGGCGGTCTTCGCTCGCTCCGACGAATCCCGGGTGATTAAAGAATGCGCGAAGCTTGTCTACTTGCGGCGCCGATGCACCAACTTCGGCCCGAGCGCGCGCAATGTCCTCGAGATATTGCCGGCAACCGGAGTAGGAACTGAAAGCCGCCGTGACGAACGCCAGCGCGTGCTGGATTCCGTCACGCTCCATCTGCCGCATCGTCTCCGCCAGGAAGGGTTGCCAATTGCGATTGCCCCAATACACGGGCAGCTTCGGACCATGCTGCGCCAGCTCCTTTTCAATGGATGAGATCAGTTCCCGGGTTTGCTGGTTGATGGGACTCTTGCCGCCGAAGTGGAAATAGTGCTCGGCCACGGCCAGCATGCGTTCGCGAGGAACGTTTCTTCCCCGCAGTACGTTCTCGAGGAACGGGATGACGTCATCCCGCGATTCGGGACCGCCGAAAGAAACCACCAGGAGGGCATCGTAGTTCATGCTCGAGTCGTGTCTTCCCCGGAACGACGCAACCGTATGTTACATGGGCGGTGGCATGGCGCGCCCAGGGCCGCTATTTTCCGCCGGCAGCCGCCCCTGCCGGCGCGTCGTGAGACGACGCGCCAACCGTGACCGGGCGGTCGAGCGAAAGATCCATCTCGGTGAAGCGGGGGAGAACCACATCGCGGCCGCGCCTCGTCACCATGTAGAGTCCGGAAACGCAGCTGGCCACGATTCGCGCCGTTCCCGCCGTGGAGGCGTCGGTCGCGGTGGAAACGATAGCTTCGACGATCACCTGCACGGTGTCGTCGGCTTCCTTCGCCAGGCCCGCGGTGACGCCGAGATTGATGGCCATCCATGCCTTGCCCGGACGTTCCCCGTGCAGCTGGCCTTCGGAATCGATTCGGGTATGGGATCGGCGATCCAACTCTGCCCCTGCGACCGATGCCGTGATGGGCAACCCGGTCCCTTCCGGTAGCGTGAGTTGAGTGAAGGACAGATAGAGAGAGCCGGCGCGGCTTAACCAGCGTGGTGGAGTCCTTCTCACGACTCTGCCTTCGAAAACGCTCCCGGCCGGCAGCACGACTCGCGAGTTCAGCAACACCGGTTCGAGCAGGCGCGCACGAACCACGTCGCCCGGCTTGCTCTTCGAAGCGCTTACATCTCCCAAGAGCAAAATGTGGCAGCGCGTGTCAGCCGGGATGATTGCAAGACCGGCGGGACTTGGTTCCGCGGACGATGGCGGGGGCTCGGATCTGCCCCCTGATCCGGCATTTTCTAAGAGGAAAGCCTCAAATACCATGGTGGGCGTTGCTGCTTTCTTGATGTATGGCTGCTTCACCTCGACGGCGCCGTGGTCGGCAGAGGATGACGCATTACTCTTGGATTTCCTCGCCGCCGCGTGCACTTCCCGCAGGCGGCTCACCGATATCAATGAGACCTGCAAGCGACTCTCGCCGGACGCCTGCGTCACGTCCGCGGTCTTGAAAACCGGATAGTTCTCATGGCGCGGTGTGAAGAGCTTGATCACGCCCGGCCAGTGATCGTTGGGTGTGCGTTTTCGCTTTTCCATGTGATCCACGGTCAGGCGCACGGGGCTCCCGGCATTGAAGAGCTCGCGATCCGCGGCATAGACATCGCGGGCGAGACTGCCTTCCACGACTTCGCCCGGCTTCAGCTTCGACAGGCGCACGCGATCCGCCAGTACTACCTTGAGGTACAGCCCGGCGTCTGGCGGGGACGCCTTGGCGGAAACCGCGCCGCCAGGAGCCTGGCAATATGCTGCGCCTACGCCCATCGCGGCTGCAATGACGATGAATACTCCATTTCTCAAAACAGAACCTCTGTCCATGCTGCTCCTCAAGATCTATTCGTACCGCAATGCAATCATCGGATCGACGCGAACGGCGCGCAATGCGGGAACAAAACACGCCAGCACGGCTACAAGCAGCAACAGAATCGCCACTCCGACGAAGGTCAACGGATCATGCGCGGTAACGCCGAAAAGCTGGCTCGCCATGAATCGGGTCAATGCCAGAGATGCGGCAATGCCAATAGCGACGCCAAGCAGAGCCATGCGCGAACCCTCGCTGAGCACAAGACGCATTACATCTCTGCGCTGAGCGCCAAGGGCCATACGCACGCCGATTTCGTGAGTGCGCTGACCGACGAGATACGAAATCACGCCATAGATTCCCACGCAGGAGAGAGCCAGGGCCAGCCCGGCAAACACGGCAAGCAGAATCATCGACAGCCGGCGCGCGGCAAACGAGCTGGCAATGACGTCATCCATGGTTTCGACGTTATAGATGATCTCGCGGGGGTCATTTTCATACACCGCACGTCGCACCTGACCCATGATGGCAGCCGCATCCCCCTCAGTCCGCAGAACCACGGCAACCGAATCGGCCACCATCGGCATGAGCTTCTCGGGAAGCTGCATGAATGGATAATCGAACTGGGCCTCAATCGCCGATTTTGCATCGTTGCCGGGTCCCCACTGTTTTACGTGGCCGACAATGCCAACGATTTCCGCCTCCACATTGAATTGCTCGAGATGAACGTGCTGGCCAATCGGGTCCTCATTCGGAAAATACGTGCGGGCGAGAACGTCGTCGATGTCGATGACGACGGGAGTGTTTTCATGGTCATCGGCGTTGATGAAGCGTCCGCGTTCAAGCGTTACGCCCATGGCCTGCTGGAATCCGGCTTCGACCAGATAAAACATGGCCGCGGGCATCTCATTGTCGTTGGCGGGTTTCGGCCGCCCTTCGATCCAGAAGGGCAGGGAAGAATCATGAATCATCGGACGAGAGCCCAGCGTAACCGAAACTGCCTTGACTCCGGGGATGGACCGCAACTTGTCGTCGAACTGACGCAGGCGGGCACGAGTTTCGGCCGAGGTCGTTGCCGTCGAAGATGGCATCGACAGGCTGAAGGTAATGGCGTGACTGGGATTGAAGCCGGGATCTACGCGCCAGAGCGCCGCTAGGCTGCGAAGCATGAGGCCCGCGCCCACCAGAAGAACGAGCGCCATCGAGACCTCGACCGCGACAAAGACTCTCTGCATTCGATGCCGCGTGCCGCTGGAGCCGCGCCCGCTTTCCTTGAGGACTTCCTGCAGATTCGCGCGCGAGCCTTTTACCGCCGGAGCGAATCCGAAGATGAGTGCCGCAAACAGCGACAGAACCACGGTAAAGAGCAAGACTCGACCGTCGAGATGAATCTCGCCGGTGCGCGGCAACGTTCCGGGAAGAGCATTGAGAACAGCTTTCGTGCCCCAAAAGGCGAGAACGAGTCCGATGGCTGCGCCCATGCCCGCGAGCAACATGCTCTCGGTGAGAAGCTGCCGAATAACTCGAATGCGGCTTGCGCCCAGCGCTGTGCGGATGGCGAATTCGTGAGAGCGGCCGATGGAGCGCGCCAGCAGGAGATTGGCTACGTTGGCACAGGTAATCAGCAGGAGGAAACCCACCGCTGCGAGAAGAATGAGGAGGAAGGGCTCGACATTGCCGACAATATCGTCTTTCATCGACACCACGGCGATGCTCACATCTTTGTCGGCTACGGGGAATTCGGCGGCGAGGTTGCGCGCGATGACATCGGCGTCAGCTTGCGCCTGAGCGAGCGTGACGCCCGGCCTGAGGCGGCCAATCACGCGAGCGCTCACGCTGATGCGGCGATCCCGGAAGGAGGGATCGTTCCACTGGCCGATCGGAGTGTAAACATCGCGATCATGCCCATAAAAGCTGAAGCTGGAAGGAATGACGCCGACGATAGTGTAGGAGACGCCATTCAAGATCAGCGATTTTCCCAGAACGCCGGGCGATGAGGCGAATTTGCGCTTCCAAAAGCCGCCGCCGAGAATCACCGCGGGCCCGGCCCCGACTTGATCTTCTTCCCGCCGGAAAGTGCGGCCGAGAATGGGGTCCACGCCGAGAACAGAAAAGAAGTCTGATGAAATCATGTAGCCGCTCAGGCGTTCGGACTCACTCAGATCGCTGAAGTTGTAATCCTGATTGCGGTACATGGCCATCGACGAGAAGGTCTTGGCTTCGCGGTCCCAGTCGATGAAATTCAAATAGCTGGCGGGCCCGCGTGGAACCGCGGTCGTACTGGCATACACGGCGACGACCTGCTCGGGATGCGGATAGGGCAGTGGATTGAGCAGAACACCTTTGACCACGGAAAAAAGTGCCGTGTTGGCGCCAATACCGAGGGCGAGGGTGAGAACCGCGATGACGACGAAGCCCGGCGACTTGAGAAACATCCGGAAGGCGTGACGCAGGTCGTGCACGAGGGTCGTCATGAGGGCTTCATTCTAATCAATGCAGGCTTGCGGGTGGATCCGGTAACGTTCGAGGAGAGGCGATGGTGCGCCCGGAGAGATTCGAACTCCCGACCTGTTGCTCCGGAGGCAACCGCTCTATCCAGCTGAGCTACGGGCGCAGTGCTTTCAGTTTACATGCGGAGCGGGGCCGGCTCAACGTTGACGGCTTGACGGCTTGGCTGTCCTGCACTTCTGATGTCAGAAGGTCGGCCTGAGAGGTCGACGCGCTAATACCGGTCGCGATGACCGCCGCCACGGCCCCCCCGGTCGCGGCCTCCGCCGCCTCCGCCGCCGAACCGGTCGTTCTTCGGGCGAGCCTCGTTGACATTAATGGTGCGGCCGCTCAGTTGCGCGCCGTTGAGAGCGGCGATCGCTTTCTCGCCGTCGTCATTGTTGGCCATCTCGACGAAACCGAAGCCGCGCGAGCGGCCGGTGTCACGATCGGTCATGATGGAGACCCGATCGACTTGTCCGTAGGCCTCGAACGCCTGACGCAACTCATCTTCGTTGGTGTTGAAGCTGAGATTCCCCACAAAAATATTCTTCACGCCTTGCCTCTGCATTGAGCTGTTGGAGTGCGAGCTCAGTTCGGCGGACTTGGCAGGTCGGGAAGGCCGTTCCTGAAAAGCGGTACCGGAGCTGCGAACAGTCAATTGCGGCGAGCAGTATAGCAGGTTTTCTGAAAGGGGCCTGTGAAATTGATTCTTGGGTTACGTCCATGCGAATTTTGAGTCATTTCCCTAACAGTCGTCGACTTTCCAGTAGCCTTCATTCTGAAATCCCATCTGCAGCAGGCGATTCTTCGGGTCGTGCCGCTTGCCGCAGCCGGGACAGACCAGATAGCGGCTCCAGGTCGTCCCCTGCCGATCGTAGTCCTGGGCGACGGCGAAAGTGGTACCGCAGCTGCATGGAACCAGGAGCATGCGCAAAGGCGCTCTGGCGGCGACCCTTACGGCGGATTTCGAACGAGCGCTCACGATTCCTCAACCGCGGCCAATGCGCTCTTCTTGCGCTTGTTCGCCTGCAGAGTCTTTTTTCGCAGCCGCAGAGACTGGGGCGTCACTTCGACAAACTCGTCGTCGGCAATAAACTCGATCGCCTGCTCCAGATTGAGCGCCCGGAACGGCACCAGACGGATCGCCTCATCGGCGGTGGACGCACGCATGTTGGTCAGTTTCTTTTCCCGGACGGCGTTGACATCGAGATCGTTGTCCTTGGCGTTTTCTCCGATAATCATGCCTTCATAGAGGTCGATGCCCGGTCCGACAAACAGCTCTCCGCGCTCCTGCAGGCCCCACAACGCATAGGCGGTCGAAACGCCCGCGCGATCGGCGATCAGCGCGCCCGTCAGCCGATGCGGAATCTCGCCCTGCCACTCGGTGTACCCGTCGAAAAGAGAGTTCATCACGATGGTGCCGCGCGTATCGGTCAGAAGCTGGCTGCGCAGGCCGATGAGCCCGCGGCTGGGGACGCGGAACTCAATCCGCACGCGTCCGTAGCCGTGATTGTGCATGTTGGTGACTTCACCCTTGCGCGAGCCAAGCTGCTCCATCACCACGCCGACGAACTCGTCGGGGACGTCGATGGTCAGGTGTTCGACCGGCTCCATCGGTTTGCCATCGATGCGTTTGGTGACGATCTCCGGCTTCCCAACCATGAGTTCGTATCCTTCGCGGCGCATCATCTCGATCAGGATAGAAAGCTGCAGCTCGCCGCGGCCGAGGACTTTGAAGGAATCGGTCGAGCCCGTTTCTTCGACGCGCAGGGAGACGTTAGTCAACAATTCCTTATCCAGCCGCTCGCGCAGGTTGCGCGACGTGACATAGATGCCGTCCTTGCCGGCAAAGGGAGACGTGTTGACGGTGAACAGCATGGCGATCGTCGGCTCGTCGATGGCAATCGGCGGCAGGGGCGCGGGGTTCTCGGCGTCGGTGATAGTCTCGCCGATCGTGATGCCCTCGACACCCGCGACAGCGACGATATCACCCAGTTCGGTCTCGGTGGTGTCGGTACGCTTGAGTCCTGCGAAGGAGAATAGCTTCGTGATCTTGGTTTTGTGCAGGGAGCCGTCAAGCTTGGCGATGGCAACCTCTTCCCCGGTGAACATCTTTCCGTTGAAGACCCGCGCAATGGCAAGGCGTCCCAGGTAATCGCTGTAATCAAGGTTCGCAACCAGGATCTGCAGCGGTCCAGCAGGATCACCTTTCGGCTGGGGAATCGTGTTCAGAATCGCGTCAAACAGGGGCCGCAGGTCCTGGCCGGGGACTTGTATCTCGGTTGAGGCCGTGCCTGTCTTCGCGTTCGTGTAGAGAACAGGGAAGTCCAGTTGCTCTTCCTTGGCGTCGAGATCGATGAACAGATCGTAAATCTCGTTGAGCACTTCTTGCGGGCGGGCGTCAGAGCGGTCGATCTTGTTAATAACGACGATCGGCGGGAGTTTGGCTTCGAGCGCTTTGCCCAGAACATAGCGGGTTTGCGGCAGCGGGCCTTCGCTGGCGTCGACCAGCAGCATGACGCCATCGACCATCTTCAGTGCGCGTTCGACTTCACCGCCGAAGTCGCTGTGGCCGGGCGTGTCGACGATGTTGATCTTCACGTCGTGGTAGAAGATGGCCGTATTCTTTGCCAGGATGGTGATGCCGCGCTCGCGCTCCAGTTCGTTCGAGTCCATCACGCGCTCGACGTGATGTTCGTTGGAACGGAATGTGCCGCTCTGGTTGAGCATGGCGTCAACCAGCGTGGTTTTGCCGTGGTCGACGTGCGCGATTATGGCGATGTTGCGAATGGCGGAAGACAAAAGGGATCCTTCCTTATTTGTTGGTACTGCTACCAATTTACTATGCGAGGGATGTGTTGGTCATGAAGGGAAGGGTGCAGAAAGAGTGTACGCGTTCGACTCGCTTTGGCCATTCTGCACATGCCCGCCACGATTCTGTCCCGACACGAGCCTACCTCTCCGCTGTCGCGCCGCTTTCGATCAGTTCCGCTCCCACCTCCGCGCTGCCCTTTGCCTTTACCCGCAGCCGGTACCAGAGCACAATCGCCACCAGCGAAAACAGAAAGATGATCGTCGACACGGCATTGATCTCGGGCGTGATGCCGCGCCGGAGGCGTCCCCAGATTTCGAGCGGCAGGGTGTTATCGCGGCCAATCAGGAAAAAGCTGACCGCGATCTCGTCCATGGAGAGCGTGAAGATCAGAAGCGCCGCGCCGATGATCGGGAGCTTCAGGTTAGGCACGGTCACCCGCCAGAAGGTCTGCCAGTAGTTCGCGCCCAAATCGAGCGACGCCTCCTCTTGCGCGCGGTCAAGCTTCTGCAGGCCGGCAAAGACTTCGGTGGTCGCGACTGAAATCAAAGCCGTCCCGTGACCGAGAATAATCGTCATCAGGCTGAGCTTGACTCGCACCAGATCAAACAGCATCAGCAGCGACAGGCCGGTAATGATCCCCGGCAAAATCAGCGGGAGAAGCACTAACCGGCGGAAGAGAGCTTTTCCCGGAAAGTGAGCGCGATCCAGAGCGAGCGCAGCCGGAATGCCGAACGTCAGCGAGATCGCCATCGCGGCGAAGGCGACTTGCAGGCTATTCAGCACCGAGTCCCAGATCGGCCCGTCGGCAAACAGGATGCGATACCAGTCGAGGGTCAGGTGATGGGGAGGGAATCCGCCAACGCCTTCGCCGTTGAAGGAGTAGAGAATCAGCACCGCAACCGGGAGATACAGGAACGCGAACACCATCGTCGCGTGGGCAAGCAGCCAGCGAGAGTGCTGTCTCGGGCATGCGTTGGAGTTCACGAGAAGCTCCATTTCTTCTCGAGTCGCTCCGAGAGGAAGAGCAGGCAGACGACCAGTACCAGCATGCAAAGCGAGATAGCGGCGCCCAGCGGCCAGTTGTAAGCCGCCCCAAATAAGCTGACCACCACGTTGGAAATCATGATGCCGCTCGGGCCTCCGAGCAGCAGCGGCGCGAGGAAGTCGCCCAGGCTCAGGACGAAGGCAAACGTCGCTCCCGCCAGCACCCCGGGGATCGACAACGGGAAAATCACCTTCCAGAAAGTTTGCGCCGGAGTGGCCCCGAGGTCGTGCGAAGCCTCGACCAGATTGCGCGGGATATGCTCGAGCGCGGCGTAGATCGGCAGGAATGCAAACGGGGTATAGATGTGAGTCAGAGTGAGCACCACCGCAAACGGGCTGTAGAGCAGGAACTCAAGCGGGTGGCGCGTCAGATGCAGATATTGCAGCAAGGTGTTCAGCACGCCATCAGAGCCGAGGATGGTCTTCCACGCGTAGGCTCGCACCAGGTAGCTCACCCACAGGGGAATGATCACCATCTGGTACAGAAAGTCTTTTCTGTGGGCGGCGTAAAACGACAGGAAATACGCCAGCGGATATCCGAGAAGCAGAGAGAAAACAGTCACGCGCGCGGCGATCCACATCGAGCGCAGCAGCGTCTCCGCGTAGACCGGCTTCGCGAGCAGTTCTTTGTAGTTGTCGAGAGTCCATGCATGCACGATGGTCTGCGCGGGAGACACTGCCCAGAAGCTGTAGCAGAACATCAGCAGGTACGGCACCAGCAGAAACACCGCGACCCAGAGCAGGGGAGGCGCGGTCACGAGCGTCCTGTAAGCGCGGGAGAACATCAGTTTCTTTCTGGCGATTCGCGTACGGGAATCGCATCGCCGGGAGAAAATTCGAGTTCGACCTCATTTCCCGGCACGCTGCCGGATGCGGTGCGCGCCGTGACGACAGAGCCGTCGGCGCTTTCGACCCGAATCAATTCTGTCGCTCCGTGGAAAGCCTGATGAAGCACCCGGCCTCGGACGCGCACCGCGCCCGAGGCACGATTTGCGTCGGCAAGCCGAATGTGCTCCGGGCGCAGGGAGAAAAGCGCCGGGCCGTCGGGCAAGGCTGTCGGCCAGGAGAGCGAACCGCTTCGCACGGTGCCGCCGAGCACTTCTCCCTTCAGCAGGTTTGTGTGACCGATGAACTCCGCCGCGTAAGCTGTGGCCGGGCGGCTGTAGATTTCACGCGGTGGGGCAACTTGTTCGAGTTCGCCCGAACGCAGGAGCGCGATGCGGTCCGACATGACCATCGCCTCTTCCTGGTCGTGGGTCACAAAAACGAACGCGATACCAACCTCGCGCTGCAGAGATTTCAGCTCTACCTGCATCTGGCGCCGCAAGTTGGCATCCAGAGCCGAAAGCGGCTCGTCGAGCAGAAGAAGCCGTGGGCGGTTCACCAGGGCGCGAGCCAGGGCGATACGCTGCTGCTGGCCGCCGCTGATCCTCGACGGTTTCGCTTTCGCGTGCGCCGTCATCTTTACCTTATCGAGTGCTTCGGAGACTCGCTGGGTAATCTCTGCGGCCGGACGCCGGGCCACGCGCAGTCCGTAAGCTACGTTCTGCTCGACGGTCAGGTGGGGAAAGAGCGCGTAATGCTGAAAGACTGTGTTGACGCGGCGGCGATACGGCGGTTGCAGATCAAGTCGCTCCGAGCCCATCCAGACCTCGCCGGACGTCGCATTTTCGAATCCGGCAATGATGCGAAGTAAAGTCGTTTTGCCCGAACCGCTCTCACCAAGGATAGTGAGGAATTCTCCTTCGGCAATGTCGAGTGAGATATTGCGCAGGACCGGATTGCGTCCGAAGTTCTTGGCGACGCTGCGGATACTCAGCAGCGTAGGCTTGGCCGCGGGTGGATCGACGATGGTTGGCGGGACGGCGGAAGCGGTCGGAGAAGTCATGGTTGGTCCAGAAGTCTTTAGTTCGCGCACACTCAAGATTCCGGCGACTTACTGCGCAGCCTTCACTTCATTCCAGATCTCGTTGTACTTGGCGCGGCGCGGAACGTTCTGCCAAAAATAAAGACGCTTCTGATAATTGTCTACGTCGTCGAGATGAAGCGTCTTCACTTCATCGGGGCTCATAAACTGCGCCGCCTGAGGATTGGCCGGAACGTAGTGCGTTTTGTCGGACACGAGCTTCTGCGTCTTGGCTTCGACCATGTATTCCAGAAACTTGTAAGCGAGGTCCTTATTCTCGCTGCCGGCAGTGATCATAAGGTGGTCGATCCACCCGGTCGTATTCTCTTTGGGGATCGTCTCACCGACGGGGAAACCCGCCTTCTTGAGATCGGCCGTATTCAGCGGCCAGCCCATGGCAATGACGATTTCGTGGTTCTCAAAAAGATTCGTCAGCTCACCGCCGGTAGACCACATTTTGCGGATGTTGGGCTTCAAGTCGAGCAGCTTCTTCTTCACGGCCTCGAGTTGATCGTCACTCAGGTTGTAGAGTTGTGAGGGATCGGGCTTGTCGAAGCCCAGAACCTGAGCGGCCATGTAGACGGTGGAGAGATCGTCCCAAACCGAGACCTTGCCTCTGTACTTCGGGTCCCACAGGACACTCCAGGAGTCCGGGGGCCGAGGGAAAACCGTCGTGTCGTAAATGATCGGGTCGGGGCCCCACATGAACGGAATGCCGTAAACATTCCCGTTGGCGTGCACCAGCGGAAGGGAAGTGAGTTGTGGAGAAAGCTGAGCGTAGCTCGGGATCTTCGAAAGATCCAGCGGTTCGGCGAGTCCTGCTGTCGCGATGGATGTTGCGACATCGCTCGAAGGCGAGATCACGTCGTAGTTGCCGGCGCTGCCGCCGCGCAGCTTGGCCACCAGTTCATCGCTCGATCCCATGTAAGACGCGGAGACCTTGCAGTGATTCTGGTCCTCGAACTGGGTCACGAACGAGGGATCGGCATAGCCTTCCCAGACCAGGAGGTTGAGTGTTGGAGTTTTCTTCGAACAAGAACTGACGCACACAAGCACGGCGAGCGCGGGCAAAAGAACTACTCGTCGATGGTTCATCTTTCCTCCGCGATGGTGCCAGCCTTCCTGACTCGGACCCTTCCTTCGTAAGCGCGGCCCCTTGCGTCTACTAGAACGTCGGCGGCGTGTTAATCCAGAGCACCCAGGTCTCCTTGCGGCCCGGATTTCTCCAGTGATGAGGCGTCGCACTTTCAAAATAAAAGCTGTCGCCCGGCTTGAGGCGGTACTCGTCGCCCTGCAGGGTGATCTCCAGGTCTCCGCGCAACACGTAAATGAACTCCTCGCCCTCGTGGGTATAGGAGTCTCCGCTGCCGGCGTTGGGGGCGATGCGGAACAAGTGAGGCTCCATGACTACGTTGCCCCAGGCCAGCAATTCCATGCGAACGCCCGCGCCGGCTTCGAGAACCTTGCGCTGGCCGGGACGTACCTGCCGGCTGCCGGCGCCCTCGGCGCCAAAAAAGTCCAGGATATTGGTTTTGTAGAAGCGAGCCAGCTTGCGAAGAGTGCCGACGGATCCGCTCATTTGCGAACGCTCGAGAGCGCTGAGGAAACCGACGGAAATGCCCACCGCCTTTGCCACCTGCGCCAGCGAAAGCCGGCGGCGGGTACGCAGGCGGCGCAAGTGTGCTCCGATAGCGCGGGCGTTGCCGTCCGCGGCCGGAAGCACCAGGCCGTCTCGCTTGAGGAGTTGCACGATGGCAGGTGCATTCAATCCGCGGACCCGGCGCAGGAAGCGTGCGCGCTTGAGCAGTTTCACGTCTTCAGCAGTGTAGAGGCGATACCGGCTCTGGGTGCGGCGGGGACGCGCCAGCCCGAGGCTCTCCCAGGACCGGATGACCGAGGGAGAGACGCCGACCTGCTTCGCCACGTCTCCGATTTTCAAGTAAGGTTCAGGGGATGACTTCATGGCTCCTGTGCCGGTTCCCACCGCCCGGCGCATAAGAAATTTCTATGGCGAGGACCCGTTTTTTTCTCCTTGACAGGCTCGGCCCCGCTTCTCTAACCTTGCGGGATTATAGCAAGGTTGTGGGTGGACACAAGCAGTCGCTTTCAAAGAAAAATCCCAAAAGAAATGCTTGGAGGTTCCATGGCGTCGCCGCGAGCCCGCTGGTACATCGGCTGTCTTGTCGTTGTCTGTCTGGCAGTTCCATCCTTGCTGTTGGCGCAGGGCACGAGCGGCCGAATCCTCGGCCGCGTCGCCGATCCCACCGGTGCGGTTCTCAGCAGCGTCAAAGTGACGGCAACCAACGAGGCGACGGGCGTTAGCCGCCCTGGGCAAACCAACGACAGCGGCGACTACGTCTTTCCCGATTTACCGGTCGGCACCTACACCCTGACCTTCGAATTGACTGGCTTCAAGAAGGACGTCCGCCACAGCATCAAGCTCGACCTCAACCAGGTCATCACGCTGAACATGACCATGCAGTTGGGGCAGACGCAGGAAGTCGTGGATGTGACTTCAGAAGCCCCTCTGGTGGATACGACCAGCACGCAACTGGGTGCCGTGATGGAAAGCCGGCAGGTGGCCAATCTCCCGCTCAACTCGCGGGATACCTACCAGCTCCTGCAGTTGCAGCCGGGCGTCATGTCGACGGTGGGGTCGAGCAATACGCTGGTTTATGGCAGCGACAGCCCCGGGGCGGTTTCGGTGAACGGAGGCCGCGGCCGCGCGAACAATTTCAGCGTCAACGGTGGCGACGCCAACGATTTGTTCGCCAACCTGCCCACCGTGCAGCCTTCTCCCGACAGCATTCAGGAATTTCGTGTTCTGACCAATACCTTCGATGCGGAGTATGGCCGAAATTCCGGTTCGGTGATCAACGTGGTGACGAAGTCGGGTACAAACGAGATCCACGGCGACCTTTACGAATTCTTCCGCAACAAGATCCTCAACGCGAACGACTTTTGTCTGACCGAGGCGGAGGGCCTTCCCTGCACCAAGCCACAGTTCAACCAGAACCAGTTCGGTGGCACGCTGGGCGGGCCGATCGTCAAGAACAGCACGTTCTTTTTCGTCAGCTATGAAGGCCGGCGAGTCCGGCAAGGCATCCGGTCGCCAGCCGTGACGGTCCCAACGCTGGCCGAACGCCCGAGCGCGACACAGCCGTATGCCGACTTTACAGATATTGGTGGTTTCGATACGCAGAATCCAGGGTCTGCCGCGCTTAACAACCCGCAGCTTCTCGACAGCCGTTCCGGGTGCGACCAGGCAGTCGGATATCCGGGTGGAATCCCGGCGGGGACGTTATACACGTCCTTATTTCCGAACAATCAGATTCCTCTTGCATGCATGGACCCGACAGCGGTCGACCTTCTTCAGTTCGTCCCGGTAGCGCCCAACGGTGGGAATCTGATCACCACGACTCCCGTGAGTTCCGTGCGCGGCGATCAGTTCACAGTGAAAATTGACCGCCGGTTGAACGACAAGCAAAACCTCAGCATCTATTACTACTTTGATGACGACAACACGCTGAGCCCATTCGACAATTTCGAGCTCACGGGTGCGGATGTCCCGGGATTTGGCAGCAGGCTGGCAGAACGCTTCCAGCAATGGAACATTACCCACACATGGACTTTGACCAACAGCACGGTGAATGAATTCCGTTTCAACTACAACCGCGAAGGCCAGGAGACGTTCCAGCATCCGCAGAACACGGAATTGGTGCAGAATTCGTGTCCGCCCTCGCAGTCGTGGCTCACCGCGACCGTTCCGTGCTTTTACGGCGACGGCTCGAGCGATCCGCTGGGCAGCCAGTACGGCATTCATCCCTTCTTGAGCTCCGCAGAAGAGGGGCTGCCGTTCGTCTCGATCTCGGGCGGATTCTCGATCGGAAACAACTCGGAAGGCCAGCTTCCGCAGGTTGGGAATTCGTTCCAGTGGTCTGACGATCTCACCCGAGTGGCGGGCAACCACACCCTGAAGTTTGGCGTGGACTTCCGCCGGCAGCAGTTCAACCAGTTCTACTACTACAACGTCAATGGAACCTTTGACTACTACGGCGGTGGCCCGAACGACACGGGCTCCGCGAACCTCTACCCGAATTACTTGCTGGGCCTTCCCGACCAATTCGGACAAGGTTCCGGCCAGGTCGAGTACGTGCGGAACACGGGGCTGTATCTGTTTGCGCAAGATAGCTGGAAGATCAAGCCGAACCTGACCTTGAACTATGGATTGCGTTGGGAACTGGATACACCGCTGGCGGACAAAGCTAAGCACGTGCAGACGTTCCGGGCCGGCGAGAATTCTTCGATCTATCCCTGCGCAGACACCGCCAACACCGACTGCAGTTCGCAGTCGCCGGTTGGACTGGTCGTTCCCGGCGATCCCGGAGTGCCGCCAGGAATGACGGAAACCTATTACAAGGCGTTTGCTCCGCGAATCGGCCTGGCATGGAGCCCGGGGAACTCGGGCAAGACCAGTTTTCGCGCAGGCTGGGGACTTTTTTATAACCCGATTGAACAACTGGTGCTGGCTCAGTTCGGCGCGGAGCCGCCCTTCGGCGGCAGCACGTTTGTGTACGAGACGCAATTCAATTTGCCATTCCTCGGACAAGACGGTTCAACCGGTTATTTGAATCCCTTCAATGGTGTTCTCAACGCGCAGCGGGGGACGCCACAGGACTGGGCGGTATTTGAGCCGATCGATCTGTTTGGTGATTTTCAGCCACACATGCGCACGCAGTATTCGGCGCAATACAACTTCACGATTGAGCGGGAGTTGACCCCCGACATGAAATTGCAAGTCAGCTATGTCGGATCGCAGGGGCACCGGCTGCTGGGAACGCACGACATCAATTATTCGAACCCACAGACCTGTCTGGATATCGCCAACATCGCTGCCACCAATCCTGACAGCGTTCAGGATGGATTCGGCGATGACACAACTTGCGGCCAGTTCCTGGAAGACGCCCCTTTCGTGATCATGCCGAATACGGTTCTGCCCAATGATCTGCACCTGCCATACGTGCAGAACAATTCCGTAATTCCGGCCGGCACTAACGTGGGACCGAACGGAATTGCGCTGGTCGGACTGCGGCCTTACTCCTCGCCACAATGCAATCCGCTGACCGGCTGGGATCCGACGAACCAGGTGTTCACGAATGGTTGTCCGGCAGATGGCGTGCCGGTCTTCAGCAGCATCTTTGCCCAGGACACGATCGCCAGTTCCTCTTACAACTCTCTGCAAGCTTCACTGGAGAGGCGCTTCGCGCACGGGCTGCAGTTTTCCGCGGCGTACACCTTCAGCAAGTCCATCGATGAGGCCTCGAGCTTTGAGGGCATCCTGAACCCGTTGCCGGGAGCCCGCAATCGCGGGTTATCGCTGTTCGATGCGCGCCATCGTTTTGTGCTCAGCTATTACTGGGATGTCCCGGCGCAGAAATTCAGCGGACTCAAAGGGAAACTGCTCGATGGATGGGCCCTGTCGGGGATCACGACTTATCAGACAGGATTCCCCATCCGCATCACGTCGTCCTCGGATAACGAGTTGATGAACAGCTTCGATTTCGAATTGCCGGGCGAGCCGAATCAGGTCGCACCCTTCACCTGGCATCGGCCGCAGAGCAACCAAAACTACTACTTCAACACTCCGACGGACCAGACTTCTATCTTCACCGAGACCGGAGTATTCGGCTACGTCGGTTCCGCGCCGCGAACCATCTGCTGCGGGCCGGGAATCAGCGACACGGATCTGGTCGTGATCAAAACCATCCCGGTCACGGAGCGGACGCATCTCGAATTCCGCGGAGAGTTGTTCAATGTCTTCAATCACACGCAGTTCTATAACCCGGACGGCAACAGCACGGACGGATCGCAATTTGGCCAGGTCACCGAGGTCAAGGATCCGCGGCTGGTGCAGTTCGCCTTGAAGTTGTTTTTCTGATTCTGAGAGTAGACTGGAAGGATGAAATCCCCGGGTGGTTCCCACCGCCCGGCACTCTAATGGCCCGCCTCCTACGAGCCGCGGGCTTGAGCTTTCCCGGAGACCTCGATGTACCCCGATCTGCAGAAAGAACTCGCCACCTTCGAGCGGCGCACGCCCAAATCCGCCGAAGCCCACAAGAAGAATCTCAAGCGCATCCCCCTCGGCGTAGCCAGCAATTACCGCGCTTACGATCCCTGGCCAATCTTCGTGAAGGAGGCCAGCGGCAGCAAATTTCGTGACCTCGACGGCAACGAATATATCGATCACAACCTGACCTTCGGTGCCCTGATGGCCGGGCATTGCCATCCCGCCGTAATGAAGGCTGTAGAGAAGAGACTTTCGACCGGCACGATGTTCGGCATGCCCCACGACATGGAGTGGGAACTGGCGGAAGAGATCTGCAACCGCTTTCCGATCGAAATGTGCCGCTTCGGCAACAGCGGCACGGAAGCGACCATGCACGCGATTCGTCTGGCGCGAGCAGCAACGGGACGCGACAAGATCATTAAATTCGAAGGCGCCTACCATGGCCTGCACGACAGCGCCCTCGTCAGCGTGAAGCCGCACGCGCCGGACTATGGCGATATCAACGCTCCGGCTTCCGTCCCGGGCGGGCTTGGCGTTCCGAAAGCCGCGATCGCGAATGTGAAGATTGCGACCTTCAACGATCTTGCCTCGGTAGAACGCCGCTTCCAGGAGAACCCGGGGGAAGTTGCCGCGATCATTCTTGAGCCGATTCTGATGAATGTGGGCCTGTGCCTGCCGCAGCGCGGATTCCTCGAGGGATTGCGCGAGCTTTGCAACAAGCATGGCGCGCTGCTCATCTTCGACGAAGTGAAAACGGGAGCTAAGCTTTGCTGGGGCGGCGCCAGCGAGTACTTCGGCGTGCAGCCCGACATGATTTGCCTGGCGAAATCGATCGGCGGCGGCCTGCCGCTGGCTGCCTTCGGCACGCACAGGTCCGTGATGGACTTGATCAGCCAGCACAAGGTCTTCCACGGCGGAACTTACAACACGAATCCGGTTTCGATGGCGGCAGGACTGGCGACCTTCCGCGAAGTGCTGACCCGCGACAACTACACGCAGGTGGAGCGGCTCAGCAAGAAGCTGGCCGACGGATATCGCAAGACGATCGCGAAGGTCGGCCTGCAGGCATACATTGCGCAGGCGGGCGCGAATGGAGCACTGATGCTCTATCCGCAGGAGATTCGTAACTACCGTGACTGGACCGTCATTGATGTCGATCTCTGGCGTCACTACTGGTTCGGCATGGTCAATCGCGGCGTGATGGCTCAACCCTACTGGTGGGATGAGCAGTGGACGATCTCGGTGCAGCATACGGATGCCGATATCGAGAAGCACCTCGCGGCGTTTGATGACATCGCCGCCTCGCTTGCCAAGGCCCAACAAGAGCGCTCCAACCTGGAGCCGGCTGTAGCGCACTAGGCTTGATGTCATTCCGAACCCCGGAGCAATCCGGGGTGAGGAACCTGCTTTTTGGTCTTCAAAGAGAATTTGTCCACCACTCCACAATCCGCAGAACCGCCGCATCTGGTCCGCGCCCTCGGGCGCCGCGACCTGGTGCTCCTGTTTGTCGTGGCGGTCTTCAACCTGAACGTTGTGCCGTCGATCGCGGCCAACGGCGGCATTACCATCTGGCTCTGGATTATCTCCATTCTCCTGTTCTTCTTTCCGCAAGGTATTGCGGTGATCGAACTCTCTCGCCGGTATCCCGGTGAGGGTGGCGTGTACCTTTGGGCCAAAGAAGTTTTCGGCGACTTTCACGGATTTCTCTCCGGCTGGTGTTACTGGACCAACAACATGCTGTACGTGCCAACGGTGATGTTGTATTTCGTTGGTGTGTCCGTCTATGTGCTCGGTCCTGCACACACAGGATTAGCGGACAGTAAGATATTCGCATCGATCACGTCGCTTGCTCTGCTGGCACTGCTCACCTGGTTCAATATCCTCGGGCTGGGAATCGGCAAATGGATCAACAATCTCGGCGCGATCGGGACTTTCGTTGCGGCTGCCGTTCTCATTGGGCTTGGGATCGTCGTCTGGTCGCACTTCGGCACAACCATCACTGCGGCGGATTTCAGAATCCCGGCTAACCCGAAGTTCGTCCTCAATTCCTTTGGTGTGATCTGCTTCGGTCTTGTAGGTCTGGAACTCGCGTCGGTCATGGGCGATGAGATCCAGGATCCTCGACGTACGCTGCCCGGCGCAGTTGCCTGGGGCGGAGTGCTTTCGGGAGCACTCTATATCGGGGCGACGCTGACTTTGCTGATTGCGATCGGCAGAGACGTCAACGTGCTGCAGGGCATTGTGCAGGCAGTCACACACATGGCCCATCAGGTGGGAGTGAATTGGCTCACGATCCCGTTCGCCCTCATGTTGAGCCTGTCGATCGCCGGCATCGGATCAGCATGGATGGGAGGGTCCGCCCGCATTCCTTTCGTCGCCGGACTCGATTCCTACATGCCCGGCTGGCTCGGCAGAGTCCATCCGCGCTATGCGACTCCTTATGCGGCGTTGATCGTGCAGGGAATCGTCTCGGCGGTGCTGGTGATTCTGAATTTTGTCGGCGCGGGTGTGCAGGAAACTTTCCAGAAACTCCTCTCTCTGGCTGTCGTTCTGCAACTCGTGCCGTTTCTTTACATGTTTGGCGCGCTGGTGAAGTTCGCCGTTACCGAGACAAAGCCGTCAGGTCAATATGGCCGCGGGGCAATGCTTGCCGCGGGTCTGAGCGGACTGCTGACGACCACTCTCGGGATCGCGCTCGTGTTTTTCCCGGCGCAGCAGATCACTTCGCTGTGGTCGTACGAGTTGTGGATGTTCGGCGGCACATTATTCTTTGTCGGCTTGGCCGCATTTTTCTTTTTTGTGTACGGCCGCCGCAAAGTTGTGCGGCCCGTTTTGATCGCTACCGGCGCCGCACCGGTGCAGGTTGAACGCGGTTCGGCGCAATAAGGTTCTGTGGAGGCCATGATGCCCAGCGGAGTTCAGACCGACGTAAAGACTTACCAGATGTTCATCAACGGGGAGTGGGTCGCGAGCAAGACGGCAAAGACGTTTCCCGTCTACGACCCGTCAACCGAAGAAGTGATCGCACAGGTTCCTGACGCCAATGCTGACGACGTCAACCGCGCCGTAGCCGCGGCCAAAGCCGCTTTTGAAGAAGGCCCATGGGCGACCACCACCGCGCAGGAGCGTGGCCGCGTGCTCTTCCGCCTGGCCGATAAAGTCCGGCAGCATCTTCCCGCTCTCGCTGAACTCGAATGCCGCAATACCGGCAAGCCGATTGTCGAAGCGGAATTCGACCTCAACGATGTTGCCACGTGTTTCGAATACTACGGTGGGCTGGCCACCAAAGTCGTTGGCTATGTAAATCCCGTCCCGGACAACGCGATGTCGCTCTCGCTCAAAGAACCGATCGGCGTTGCCGGACAGATTATTCCGTGGAATTACCCGCTGCTGATGGCCGCATGGAAACTCGCCCCCGCCATTGCAGCCGGCTGCACCTGCGTATTGAAGCCCGCCGAGCAGACCCCGCTCACTGCGCTGGAACTGGCCAAGCATTTCACCGATTGCGGTTTGCCGCCCGGTGTAGTCAACATCGTCACCGGCTTTGGGGAAACTTGTGGGGCTCCGATCGTCCAGCACCCCGACGTCAGCAAGATCGCCTTTACCGGCAGCGCCGCCGTAGGCAAGACCATCGTGAAGCAAGCCGCCGACACGGTGAAGCGCGTGACTCTCGAGCTTGGCGGAAAATCCCCGAACATCTTCTTCGCCGATGCCGATTTCGAGGCCGCCATTGACGGAGCGCTGTTCGGCGTATTCATCAATCAGGGTGAAGTCTGCTCGGCCGGTAGCCGCATTCTGGTGCAGAAGTCGATCTATAAGAACTTCGTGGAAGCGATGACCGAGAAGGCGAAAAAGATCAAGCTTGGTCCCCCGCTTGACCGCGACACCAAGATGGGACCGCTAGTCAGCAAGGAACAGTACGACCGCGTCAATCAGTATCTCGAAGTCGGAAAAAAGGAGGCTAAGTTAGCTTCGGGCGGCGGGCGTCCGGAGAAAATCGCCAAAGGCTATTACCTCCAGCCGACGATTTTCTATGACGTTTCAAACAACGCCCGCATCGCGCGCGAAGAAATTTTCGGACCGGTGGCCGCCGTCATTCCCTTCGACGACGAAAAAGAAGCAATCAGGATCGCCAACGATTCCCCGTACGGCCTCGCCGCCGCGGTCTGGACCCGCGACATTTTCAAGGCGATGCGCGCGGTCAAAGCGCTCCGGGCGGGAATCGTCTGGGTAAACCACATGCAGCCGACCTACGTTGAGGCGCCTTGGGGCGGCTACAAACAATCAGGTTTCGGCCGCGAACTCGGGCCCTGGGGCATCGAGGAGTATCTCGAGACCAAGCAGGTGCATATCAACCTGAACGAAGCTCCGATCGGCTGGTATTGAGAAACTAGGGCTCCTCAAGATCTAACTTTCTGATTCTGATACAGAGGAACGGGAACTTACGATGTCGACGATTCAACTCCGAACTTCTATTCCAGGCCCACGCTCGCAAGCCTTGATGCGCCGTCGCGAGCGGGCCATACCTCAAGCCGTCTACCAGGCCACGCCGGTCTTCGTTTCCAGAGCGGAGGGCGCGGTGATCGAAGACGTGGACGGCAACCGGTTCATCGACTTTGCCGGCGGCATCGGATGCCTTAATACTGGCCACCGCGCGGCGTCAGTGGTCGATGCCATCCGCACGCAACTCGACCGTTTTCTTCACACCAGCTTTAATGTGCTGCCATACGAAAGCTATGTGAAGCTGGCCGAGCGGCTCAACGCGATTACCCCCGGTCGCTTTGAAAAGAAAACGCTCTTGGTCAACAGCGGCGCCGAGGCAGTTGAGAACGCAATCAAGATCGCCCGCTTTTATACCAAGCGTCCGGCGGTGATCAGCTTCGAAGACGCGTTTCATGGCCGGACCTACATGGCGATGTCGCTGACGAGCAAGACCCATCCGTACAAGGCCGGCTTCGAACCATTCCCCGGCGACGTCTACCGCATTCCGTACGCTTATTGCTTCCGCTGCTCCTACTCGCTGAAATATCCATCTTGTGAAGTGTTCTGCGCCCGCCATATCGAAGACACGTTCAAGCGCGTGGTTGCGGCGGAATCGGTTGCGGCGGTGATTGTCGAACCGATCTTGGGGGAAGGCGGATTTGTCACTCCCCCGGCGGAGTTTTATTCGATCCTCTCTGAGATTTGCCGCAAACACGGCATCCTGTTGATCGCGGATGAAGTGCAGACCGGCTTTGCCCGCACCGGCGCGACTTTCGCCTGTCAGCGCTTTGGACTGGAACCCGATCTGATTACACTGGCGAAGTCGTTGAGCGGAGGACTGCCGCTTGCCGCCGTGACCGGACGAGCCGAGATCATGGATGCCTCGGGGCCGGGCCAACTGGGAGGAACGTTCGGAGGAAATCCCGCAGCGTGTGAAGCCGCGCTCGCAGTTCTGGACCTGATCGAGAGAGAGAACCTGAACGCGCGCGCTAATCATCTGGGCGAAGTGTTCCAGAAGCGCGCGTCCGGGTGGCAGAAGCGGTGGGAACTGATTGGCGAAATCCGTGGGCTGGGAGCCATGCAGGCTCTGGAACTGGTCCGCTCGCGGGCCGCGCGGGAACCCGCCGACACCGAGACCAAGGAGATCTCGCAGTTCTGTTACGAGCATGGTTTGATCACCATCACTGCCGGTTCCTATGGCAACGTTATCCGGCTGCTGATGCCGATCGTCATCACCGATGCCCAGATGGAAGAAGCGCTCGACGTGCTCGAAGCCGGGATCTCCGCTGTGGTCGAGAAAAGGGGCGCCGCCGTGCAGATGGCGTAGCGGCGTCGCCCGCCGCCCATATCCCCGGAGGCGTGTGATTCCCGCTATATACTGTTGGCGGGTTCGCCACTCGCCTCCAACGCAACACCAGTAATTCATTCTTCGCGATCGCCGAGGCATCACCATGACAGTAGCCGCACCTCCCACCATCAAGCTGACCGATTACATCAATGGCCGCTGGGCCGACTCGCGCGCCACGCAATGGCGCGATGTTGTAAATCCTGCAACCGGTGAGACTCTCGCGAATGTCCCGCTGGGCGGGGCAACCGAGGTGAATGCCGCCGTGGAAGCCGCCGCCGCAGCCTTTCTGGAATGGCGTCGCGCGCCGCCGGAAGATCGTATTCAGCCCCTCTTCAAGCTCAAGGTGCTGCTGGAAGAGCATATCGACGACATCGCCCGCATCATCACCATGGAGAACGGCAAAACCTTCACTGAGGCGAAGGCCGAGATGCGTCGGGCGATCGAAAATGTCGAGGTCGCCTGCGGCATTCCCATGATGATGCAAGGCTACAACCTCGAAGATGTCGCGCGCGGGATCGATGAAATGATGATCCGACAGCCGCTCGGGGTGGTGGCCGCCATCGTGCCGTTCAACTTTCCGGGCATGATCGCCTTCTGGTACCTGCCTTACGCAATTGCCACCGGGAACACGTTTGTCATCAAACCGAGCGAGCGTGTGCCGCTGACCATGCGCTACATCTACGAACTGCTGGAGAAAACCGGGCTGCCCAGGGGCGTCGTGAATCTGGTCAACGGAGCCAAAGCCGCCGTGGATGCTCTGATCGATCATCCGAAGGTGCGGGCGATCAGTTTTGTCGGGTCGACTCCCGTCGCGCGCTACATCTATGCGCGGTCCGCCGAGAAAGGAAAGCGCTGCCAGTGCCAGGGAGGAGCGAAGAACCACGTCATCGTTCTTCCCGATGCCGACCTCCCCATGACAACGCAGATTATTTCTGATAGCGCCTTCGGCTGCGCGGGACAGCGATGCCTTGCGGTTTCGGTGGCAGTGACGGTGGGCGAGGCGCAGAAAACATTCCGCGACTCGATCGCCGACGCGGCCTCGAAGCTCAAAGTCGGCAACGGTCTCGAAGATGGCGTTCAAATGGGGCCAGTCATTACGCCGCAGAGCAAGGAGCGCGTGGAATCGCTGATTGGAGTCGGCGAGAAGCAGGGCGCGAAAGTTCTGCTCGATGGTCGCCACGCGAAAATTGCCAAATACGAGGCGGGAAACTTCGTGAAACCGACGATCCTGGATGACGTGCCGGCTGCCAGCGAACTGGCCGACACGGAAATCTTCGGTCCCGTGCTCAGCCTTGTTCATGCTGACAACCTGGATCAGGCTCTCGCGTTTCTGGAGCGCAGCGCCTACGGCAACCAGGCGTCTCTGTTCACATCGAGCGGATCGGCGGCGCGCCGCTTCCGCTACCAGGCGCCGGCAGGGAATATCGGCATCAACATTGGCGTCGCCGCGCCCATGGCGTACTTTCCATTTAGTGGATGGAAAAACAGCTTCTTCGGCGACTTGCACGGCCAAGGGCGCGATTCGGTTGAGTTCTATACCGACAAGAAAGTTGTCGTCGAGCGCTGGGCGAAGGAACACAGCCGAAAGTTTTAATTTGCCACTCGGGTAATCGGATCTGTAATTTCCAATGCAAAATTACCCGGTTTCAAAATCATCTGCGATTCGGTGCATTCAAAATTGAGGACTCTATGACTACTACTCTCGCTACCCCCACAATGACCGGCCAGGAAATGGTCGAACTGACCAAGAAGCACACACTCTATGAGTGGTCGGCGCAGTCGAAGGTCGATCCCATCCCGGTCTCCAAGGCCAAGGGCATCTACTTCTGGACGCCGGAAGGCAAGCGCTACATCGACTTCAACAGTCAGCTGATGTCGGTGAACATTGGGCACGGCGACGAGCGCGTCATCCGGGCGATCAGCGAGCAGGCGGCCACGCTCGCCTACGCCAACCCATTCATGGCGCATGAGCCGCGCGCCCGTCTCGGGGCCAAACTGGCAGAGATCACTCCAGGGGACATCGACACCTTCTTTTTCACCAATGGCGGCGCCGAAGCCAACGAAAACGCCATCAAGCTTGCCCGCTTTTTTACTGGCCGCCATAAGATCATGGCTCGGTATCGTTCCTATCATGGGGCGACGGCCGGGAGCATTTCGCTGACTGGTGATCCGCGGCGCTGGGCCGCCGAGCCGGGCATTCCCGGCGTCGTGCGCGTGCTCGATCCCTATCACGGTATCGAGCGAGGATGGGAATCAGCCGAAACATCGCTCGCCATGATCGAGGAAGTCATACAACTGGAGGGCCCCCATACGATTGCGGCCTTCATTCTCGAAACGGTGGTAGGCACCAACGGCATCCTGATTCCGCCTGACGGCTATATGCAAGGCGTGCGCAAGCTGTGCGACAAATACGGCATCCTGATGATTGCTGACGAAGTCATGGCCGGCTTTGGGCGCACGGGCGAGTGGTTTGCCATCGATCACTGGAAGGTTGTCCCCGACCTGATCTGCATGGCGAAAGGGCTGACTTCGAGCTATATCGCCCTGGGCGCCGTCGGCATGCGCCATCACATCGCGCAGCATTTTCAGGACAAAGTATTTTATGGCGGGCTGACCTACAACTCACATCCCATGGGATGCGCGGCCGCACTCGCTACCATTCGGGTGTATGAGGAAGATCGCCTGATCGACAATGCAAAGAAAATGGGCGCGATCATGAACGAGCTCGGCAAAGAAATGCAGGCCAAGCATCCTTCGGTCGGCGACGTGAGGTCGATCGGACTCTTTGGCATCTTCGAGTTGGTGCGCAGCCGTAAGACGCGGCAGCCGATGGCGCCATTCAATGGCACGTCTGAGGAGATGGCGGCACTCGGCCGCTTTTTCCGCGAACAAGGACTCTACACTCTCGTGCGGTGGAATACGTTCTACACGAACCCTCCGCTGTGTATTAACGAGCAGCAGATGCGCGAGGCCTTCGCGATTATCGACAAGGGACTGGAAATCACCGACAAAGCCGTGAAGGACTAAGACATCATGGCGGAGCCCAAAGGACCGGGCGGTGACACATGCGCTCCGCCCTATTTCACCAGCCGGTTGTATTTCTTCAGCACCTCGCGCAACCGGTCGTGCGGCAGGGCGATGACGGTATGGCCGTTGATGCCCGTCATGGTCTCGGCGGCGACCATGGCATTGACGACGGCCTCTTCGGTTGCCTGAACGGTTGCCAGAAAGATGGGATCGAGAGACTCGTTCGGCAGCATGGTGAGTTGGTGTGATCCTTTGCTGCCGTTTGCTCCCGGATTGGCGGTGGAGAAGGCGATGAAGATGTCGCCGGACCCATCGCCCGAGTAGCTTCCGTCGCGTCCCAATCCAAGGGATACTTTTCTGGCAACGCGCTTCAGTTGGGTTGGAATCAGAGGCGCGTCCGTGGCGACGACGACGATGATCGAGCCCACGTCGTTTTTCCACACGGTATGCTCGGGAATCTCGCGGCCCACTGGAACCCCGGCAATCCGCAACTGATCTCGAGACCCGTAATTGCACTGGACCAGAACCCCGATGGTATAGCCGCCGTCTTTGGCATCGAGAACCCGCGAAGACGAGCCGATCCCGCCCTTGAATTCGTTGCAGATCATCCCGGTTCCCCCGCCGACATTGCCCTCCTCCACGGGGCCGGAGTGCGCGGTGTCAAGAGCATGCCACGCATCTTCCCGAGTGACATGAAATCCGTTGATGTCGTTCAGGTAGCCGTCCCAGGTTTCGGCCACAACCGGAAGCGACCACCAGTAACCCTCCATATCGGGCGTGCCGTGCTTGACTTTCCACGCGATGACCGCATCGCGCACCACGCCTACGCTGTGCGTATTCGTAATCATCACCGGGCCGTCGAGGAACCCGGAATCTTCGACCCATGTCGTCCCCGTCATCTCGCCGTTGCCGTTGAGCGTGAACCAGGCCGCAAACACCGCATCGGTGCTGGCTTTTCCCCGGGGAAGAACGGCAGTCACTCCGGTGCGGACCGGGCCTTTGCCGACTTCGAGCTTGCCCTCGCCGGAAATCAGCGTGGTATCGCCGACCTCGATTCCTTTGACATCGGTAATCGCGTTGTACGTTCCGGGCGTGCCATCGAATGGGACTCCCAGATCGCGGGCTCGCGGCTTAGTCTGGGCCGTGAGGACCGAGGCTAGGGCAATCACAGCAAGAGATACGAATGGGAAAGAACGGGACGTCGCCACGGAGTTCGAGACCATTGGGCCCTCCAGCAAAAGAGGCAGTATACATGCAAGGGAACCACGGCCTTCACACTTGGTTGACATCCGCCTGCGCGGTTACAATCGCAGAAAGTAAGTTCTCGTTGGGGGACCGATGGAAAGCTGGAAAAAGGCAGTGGTTCTGAGTTCGATCACGGCAGCATCGATTCTGTTCATGAAGAAGCGCTATCCGGCGGGCGTGCTGGCCACGGGTGTGGGGCTGGCCGTTCTTGCTTCAGCCTATCCCGAGAAATTTGAGAAAGTACGGCAGTCGCTTCCAAACTATTTCGAACGCGGCATGCAGGTGATGGAGATGGCCGGAAGGGCCGGCCGGCGCATTACCTCCGCCGCTGGGCAGAGCGCGGTCGAGGCCTGGGAAGAAATTGGCGGATAGCACGCGATCACTCGACATTGACTCGTTTCGCCTCGTCCCGTCGGTCCGTTGCTCGCGCCAATCCAACCGCGGAGCGTGCGCATGCTGAGCTCGGAGGCGAGGAAGAGGATCCAGCTTGCCCTCCTGGCCGCGACCGTGCTGGTCGCAATTCGTACCGGATACATTTTCTATCAGCGCCACGAGGACCGCGTCGCCGCAGAGAAGGCCATACAAGCGCGGAACGTCGGCTATTCCAATCCCGACTACTACGTCAATCCCAAGAAGCTCTACCCATACGATCTCAAGACCGCGAAACAGCTCACGCAACAGCCGGTGTGGGTGAAAGAAGGCTATCGATACACGTATTACCCGTATGACCCGGAAACCAGGCACGTCGATTTCAAACATGAAGGCGGCCTGCTGCTCCCCATTGAGCAACTTGCGATCAAGGATGTGATTACGGCCATGCCCCCGGGACCTGGGCAGCGCCGGCAGATGATGGCCACCTTCGACAAAGAAGGGAAGCACTACGCCGTACCCATCGGCTTCGAAGCCGACGAGCAATATACGATTTACTCCGACGAGATGTTCTACATCGAGGATCCGCACCAGCTCTACAGACATTGGTCGCCGGATGTGTGGCAGGCGGTCGAGAACCACGAAGTGAAGCCGGGGATGAATGAGTTGCAGGCCGACTTCGCTATCGGCATGGGTGTGCCTGATCCCGGCGACACTTCGTACGAAAAAACGGTGCACTATCCAAACGGAGGAAAGCCGCTGGTGATCGTCTATCACGACGGCAAGGCAGCTGAGATCAACTCCGCGCCGCCCGGATCGTAAGCTGACGGTTTTTCCTGGTCTTGGGGAACACAAAAGCGAGATGATTGGTCCCTCCATGAGTCGAGCACGAATGGACAGACGCGAGGCGTTGCGACTGCTGGCTGCGGGCGCATCGATTCCACTGTTTCCAGGACATTTGCTGGCGGCGCTCCGGGAAGCACGGGCGATGGTCAGCCAACAGTCGGCTCCCCGCACGCTGAACCCGCATCAATTCGCGACTGTGCGCACGATGGCGGAGTTGATTCTTCCAAAGACCGACACTCCCGGCGCCACCGACGTGGCCACCGCCGAGTTCATCGACCTGATGTTGACCGAGTGGTACGACCCCGTTGAAAGAGATCGATTCCTCAGCGGGCTGGCCGCAGTCGATACACGCACGCAGTCGCTTTTCTCCGCAGACTTTACCGCTGCCTCGCTGGCCCAGCAGAGTGAGATTCTGATCGAATTGGGAGAGAAAATGACGGAAGAAGCACAGCGTGCGCGAGATCGTGCCTTCGCCGGGAATGGAACTCTGGCCGAGTCTCCAGAAGGCTTTTATCCCATGCTTCGCCGTTTGACCCTGACCTCGTACTACACGTCGGAGCAGGGAGCTACCGACGAGTTGCATTTTCAAATCATCCCTGATCGCCATGATGAGTGTGCCGCGATCGAACCGGAGAAGGAGGCACCGGAACCGCGGTGAGCGAAGAAACAACCTACGATGCGATCGTGGTCGGGTCCGGCATCACCGGCGGATGGGCCGCAAAAGAGCTGACTGAGAAGGGATTGAAGACACTGGTGCTCGAGGCCGGCCGTCCGATTGTCCCGGAACAAGATTACGTCGAGCACGTCCCGACCTGGGAGATGAAATTTCGCGGCCTCGGTGACCGGCGCCGCTTGCAGGAAGATCAGCCCATTCAGAGCACCTGCTACGCCTGCGATGAGTGGTCGTCAAAATTCTTCGTCAGCGACAAGGATCATCCCTACACAACCGAACCAGGCAAGCCCTATCGCTGGATTCGCGGGCGGCAAGTCGGGGGACGCTCGATCATGTGGGGCCGTCAGAGCTACCGCTGGAGCGATCTCGATTTCGAGGCCAACCTGCGTGATGGCATCGCTGTGGATTGGCCGATTCGCTATGCCGATATCGCTCCGTGGTACGACTACGTGGAGGAATTCGCCGGAATCTGCGGGGAAGCGCTCGGACTCCCACAACTGCCCGACAGCAAATTCTTGCCGCCCATGGAACTGAACTGCGCCGAGAAGGTCGTGCGCGAAGCGATTGCCAGGCACTTTGGCGGAGAACGAATTCTCACGATCGGCCGCGCGGCGATTCTCACCCAGGACCACCTCGGCCGCGCCGCCTGCCATTATTGCGGGCCGTGCGAACGGGGTTGCATCACACGTTCTTACTTCAGCAGCCTGAATGCAACGCTTCCCGCGGCCGAAAAGACTGGGCGGCTGACGCTGCGGCCATTCAGCATCGTGCACAGCCTGCGCTTTGATTCCAATATGCGCACGATCGCGGGCGTACGCGTGATTGATGCGAACTCTCGAGCCGCAATCGAGTTTCGCGCCAAAGTTGTCTTTCTCTGTGCGTCGACGCTGGAGTCGGTGCGGATCCTGCTCAATTCTTCGACGACAGAGTTCCCAAACGGGCTGGCCAATTCGAGCGGGGAACTCGGCCGCAACGTCATGGACCACATCATGTCTTCCGGCGCCGAGGCCGTAATCCCCGGGAATGAAGATCGGGTTGAGCTTGGCAGGCGCCCCAACGGAGTCTATGTGCCTCGATTCCGCAACGTGAAGACGAAATCTCCGGATTTTCTGCGCGGCTATGGCTGCCAGGGCTCCGGATACCGCCAGGGATGGGAGCGAGGCATCCTGCAGACCGGATTTGGCGCAAGCTTCAAGAAGTCGATCAGCCGTCCGGGACCGTGGCGGGTGGGCCTCTACGGCTTCGGCGAGTGCCTGCCAGACCGGACCAATTACGTGGAACTCGATAAGAACACCGTCGATGCGTGGGGCATTCCGACCCTGAAAATGCATTGCGCGTGGGGCAAGAACGAGGAAGCCATGCGCAAGGACATGCAGATTACCGCCGCAGAAATGCTGGCCGCCGCCGGAGGCCGCGACATCGAGATCGTCATGGATGAGGACCCACCGGGTTTTGCCATCCACGAAATGGGCGCGGCGCGCATGGGACGCGATCCGAAAACCTCCGTCCTCAACGCCCACAACCGGGCGCATGATGTGAAGAATCTGTTCATCACCGATGGCGGTGCGATGGCTTCGTCCTCGTGCGTAAATCCTTCCCTGACCTACATGGCTCTCACCGCGCGAGCCTGTGACTACGCGGTCCGCCAGATGAAGCGCGGGGAGCTGTAGCGTAGCGGCCCAGGGTCACCTTACTTCAAAGTGATACGTTCCCGAGCCGATCTGAACGACCAAAGAACCGCCTTCAGGCTCAGTCTCCGCTGTCTTTCCGTCTTCGATAACATGCGCTCCTGCAACCTGAGGCAAGAAAACCGTTGCGGAAGTGTTGGCCGGAATTGTGACATTCAAATCAAAGTGCCCGTCGCCGGTCGAATGCCAGTCACTTACGATCTTTCCATAGGCTGATTCATACTCGGCGCGCGCCGCCGTCATCCGCGGATCCAGGTGCGGATGAATGACAATTTTCTTGAATCCGGGAGCCTCGGGCGTCGCATCGATCCCGGCGGCATAGCGGTAGGCCCACGCGACGACTGAACCGAACGCGTAGTGGTTGTAAGAGTTCATAGCCGGATCGCCGGTGTCTCCGTTCCACCGCTCCCACCACGTGGTCGCCCCTTTGACAAGCATGTATCCCCAGGAGGGATAGGTTTCATTCAGCAGCAGTCGATACGCCACATCGGCGCGCCCATGATCGGCGAGGACGAAGAGCAGGAAGGGCGTGCCTAGAAACCCGGTCGAGAGATGCCAGTTGCGCGCCTGGATGTCCGCGACCAGTTTATCGACCATCTTTGGTTCAAGCGAAGGAGTCGCCATGTTCGTGTACAAGGCGACGACGTAGGACGTCTGTGTTCCTGTCCCAACCTGACCGTCATCCTTGATATATGCCTTCTGAAACGCGGCACGAATGTTCTTCAGCAATTCGTCATAACGTTGAGCGTCAGCATCTTTACCGATGGCGCGCGCCATGTCCGCCATCATGTTCGTGATCAGAGCCCAGTACGCGGTCGCGAGCAGTTCCTTGTTCGTGTTCGCATCCGGAGCGAGCCAGTCGGCATAGTCGGGTCCGAGGCCGCGCTTGCGGAGAAAATCAGGATTGCGGCTCTGAATGAACTGCATCCAGCGCTGCATCGCGCTCCAGTTTTGTTCCACGATCGCCTTATCGCCATACTGCAGCCAGGTTGTCCAGGGGATGATGATTCCGGCATCGCCCCATCCCGGCGCCCCGATGTGGTCGCTCGATTCGGTGGGATCCGGTTCGTCGTTCGGGGGCAGAGTATTGGGTGATACATTCGTGAACGCGCCTTGCGGTTCCTGCGCATCGACAATGTCCTGCACGAATTTGTGCGAGAAGGCCGCGATATTGAAGTTGTAGCTGCCCGTGCGCCAGAAAACTCCGGCGTCTCCCATCCATCCCAGCCGCTCATCGCGCTGGGGACAGTCAGTCGGAACGCTCAGGAAATTTCCCCGTTGCCCCCAGATGCCGATCGACCACATCCGGTTTACCAGGTCGCTCGACGTGGCGAGAGTGGCCGATGGGTCGCCCCGGAGGCTGCTGACGACTTCTCCCTCAATCGCTCTGAGGGGCGGCACGCCGGGATAGCCGCTGATTTCCACGTAGCGGAATCCGTGGAAGGTGAAGTGCGGCGCGAACGTCTCCTCGCCCTCCCCGCGCAGAACATAAGTGTCGGTTGCATCCGCGCTGCGGAGGTTCGCTGTGTAAATCGTCCCATCCGGGTTGAGGATCTCGGCAAACCTCATTCGTACTCTGCTTCCTCGCTCTCCCCGTACTTTCAGAGTTGCCCACCCCACCATGTTCTGACCCATGTCGAAAACGTACGTGCCTTTAGCCGGCGATCTGACGGACTTCGCCTCCAGCGTTGCAACAACCTCCGGGGGATCCGACACCTGACTTGAAATCGCCGCGGAGGGCGCCGCCAAAACCAGCGCGGCAGACCAGCGGGAATCGTCGAAGCCGGGAGTGTTCCATCCCGGCTGTTCGAGTCGCGCATCGTAGATCTCGCCTGCGTAAATCTCCGACCGGACCACTGGAGAGGGCGCGCATTTCCAGGAGTCATCGGTGACGAGCATTTCGCGCGTGCCATCGCTGTAATCGAGTTCGAGTTGCACCAGAAATCGATCGGGTGCGGGAAAGAAGTGCCAACCGGCCCAGGTCAGAGGACTGCCATACCATCCGTCTCCCAATAGCGCGCCAATCACATTCTTTCCACGCGTCAGCAGATCAGTGACGTCGTAGGTTTGATACTGAAGTCGTTTGGAGAAATCGGTGAAGCCGGGCGTCAGGACGGCTGCGCTCACACGCGTCCCGTTGAGATAAACGCGGTAACTTCCAAGTGAGGTCGCGTAGAGGCGGGCCCGCGTGATTTCTTTCGTCACTTCGAATGCGCGCCGCAGATATGCGGCTGGTTGTGGCAGCGTACCCGGATCGCCGAATCGCGAGTCGGTTAGTCTGCCGACGATGCGCGCAGGTCGCCACTGGCACTTCGTTTCACGGCATGCCTGCCAGTCCGTGTTTGTTGGCGTTCGGACGACCAGGTCGTCCGCGGTCGTGATCTTGATCAACGCGGCCAGTGCGGCCACTGCGGTCTTCGAGGCTTGGTCGGAAGCGTCCGGGGCAATGACCCTGACTTCGACGAGATTCTTGCCGACCACCAGTTGGTCGGTAATGTCGCGCCGATCGAACGCTCTCCAGTGAGACTTTTTGCCCGCGTCGCGTCCATTCACGCGGACTGCGAAGCTGCCCCTCGCCGTCAGGTACAGGGCCGCTTCTCGCGGCATCGCGGATAAATCGAACCAGGTTCGGAACTGAACTGCAGCTTTCGATGGGACGGCGAGCGTATTTTGTCCGCGGACCCAGATCCAGCGAATACCCGATCGGTCGGCCTCGTCTTCCGGATTTCTCCAGGTGATCCAGCGCGCCTTCCAGTCTGCAGGATGCAGCAGGCCCATCTCCCACCACGCTGCTTCAGAGGACTCGGACTGTCGGCCATCGGAGGCCCACACGCGCACTTTCCAATAGTAGCGATGCCGCGACTCGAGTTTGGGGCCCGAATAAGCAATGTCGACCGACTCCGAAGAATCGATCTTGCCGCTGTCCCAAATATCGGCTTCATTCGCGGCGAGTTTTTCTGGACTGCTCGAAACCAGAATCTCGTATGCCGCCTGCTTCCAATCTCGTTCCGGGCTATCGCTCTGCCACGACAACCGCGGAGTGAGCGCATCGATGCCAAGAGGGTTGGCACGGTACTGGCAGCGGAGATGGACGGGTGCGGCGAACGCCGTGGGGACAAGAGCAGCAAACAGCAAGGTGGCAAGGCAGTGTAGTCTTCGGCGAAGTTTTTTGGAGCCGGAATTTGCGTGTGCAAGTATCATGATTTTCTGAATGGAAGAAACATTAAAGTCTGACTTCATCAAGTTCGCTCAGGTGGACGCTTAGAGCACGCTACCATGAATCGCGTACTGGACTCGGCAAAAGTCGTCAACATTGAAGATCTGCGGCAGATTGCTTCTCAGCGGCTGCCCAAGGCAGTTTTTGATTATCTCGATGGCGGCGCCGAGGCTGAGCAAACGCTGGCCGAAAACTGCCGCGCTTTTCGTCAGGTGATGTTCCGGCCACGAGGCGCTGTTGCCGTCGGCGACTGCGATCTGAGGGCTCGTGTCCTCGATCATGAGCTTTCCTTTCCCGCCATGCTCGCGCCCGTCGGCTATAGCCGTCTGATGCATCCCGGCGGCGAGGTCGCGGCCGCGAAGGCCGCCGGAGAGGCGGGCACGGGCTACATTCTCTCCACCATCTCAGGTCACAAACTGGAGAATGTGAAGGCGGCTTCCCAAGGCCCGGTCTGGTATCAGCTGTACCTGCTGGGCGGCCGCGGAGCGGCCGAGGGTGCCCTTGATCGCGCCCGCCGCGCGGGATTTTCGGCCCTGGTGATAACGGTCGATACTCCGGTCGCCGGCATGCGCGAACGCGATCCGCGCAATGGAATGAAGGAACTTCTGGGCGCGTCGCTCTTCGCGAAGATTCCGTACCTGCTCGACATAGTCTCGCATCCGGGATGGGTCGCGTCGTTCCTGATGGATGGAGGCGTGCCGAAGCTCGAGAACATCGTCATTCCTGGCCAGGGACCGATGCAACTGGTTGACGTCACTGCGGCTCTGGCTCAAGCAACCGTGACTTGGGGCGATCTGCAATGGATTCGCCAGCAATGGAACGGTCCGATCGTAGTGAAGGGCATTCTCATCGGCGATGATGCCAAACGCGCCATCGATCAAGGCGCTTCAGCCGTTGTGGTGTCGAATCATGGCGGCCGCCAACTCGACTCGGTCTCACCCACCCTGCGCGCTCTGCCGGAGGTTGTGGCTGCCGCGCGCGGGAAAATTCCCGTGCTGATGGATGGCGGCGTCCGCCGCGGCTCCGATATCGCCAAGGCTATTTGCCTGGGTGCGCGCGCCGTTCTGATCGGGCGAGCCTATGCTTATGGTCTCGCCGCGGCTGGACACCCCGGGGTCATTCGTGCCTTGCAGATTCTAAGAACCGATTACGAGCGGACACTACGTCTGCTGGGCTGTCCGTCGACTACCGCCCTCGATCGGTCGTACGTCGAGACACCGCGCGAATGGGGCATCCAGTGAGGAGTTCGCTTTAGTCGGCGCTGTACGCTTCGGCTGTTACGCGGAGTCCGTCATTTCTGCGCGGCGATCCAGGCGTCGATCTTTGTCTCCAGAATGTCGAGAGGCAACGGCCCGGAATCGAGAACCGCGTCGTGGAAAGCTCGTAGATCGAATTTTGGCCCCAGTTCCTTCTGGGCCCGATCCCGCAATTCCAGGATCTTCGTCTGTCCCATCTTGTAGGACAGCGCCTGCCCCGGCCAGGCAATGTAGCGATCGACCTCCGTTTCGATGTTCTGATCATCCATTGCCGTGTGGGCATGGAAGTAGTCGATCATCTGCTGGCGCGTCCAGTGCTTGGAGTGCACTCCGGTATCGACCACCCAGCGCACCGCGCGCCACATTTCGTTCTGCAGACGCCCGTAATCGCTATAGGGATCCTGATAAAAGCCAACTTCCTTGCCCAGGCGCTCGGCGTAAAACGCCCAACCCTCCGTGTAAGCGTTTAGATCCAGGTCAAACCGTCGAAACGGCGGAAGGTCGGTCAGTTCCTGCGCAATCGAAAACTGCAGATGATGCCCGGGGACGCCTTCGTGATAAGCGATGGCTTCTACATTCAGCAGCAGCCGTTTCTGGGGCTCATATTCATTGACGTTGATCCGCCCCGGGCGCGATCCGTCGCCCGATCCGATCGAATAATCGGCCGGCACGCTGTCAGCGCTGCGGAAAGACTCCATCGGCACCACGTCCAGCTTGTTTTTGGGCAATCGGCCGAACAAGAGCGGGAGCTTTGTATACATCTGGTCCCGATACTTGGTGTAAAGCTCCAGCAATTGCTGCCCCGACTTGGCATAGAGCGCCGGATCCTGCCGAATATGCGCATTGAACGCTTTCAGGTCGCTAAAGCCTTGCGCGTTCGCGATCTTCAGCATCTCCTGTTCGATCTGCGCGACGCTCTTCACTCCGAGTTCGTGGATCTGATCCGCCGTCAAGTCGGTGGTCGTCTGATGATGAACAGCATATTGATAGCGAGAGTCGCCATCGGGCAGCGCCCAGATGCCGGGATCAAGCCGTCCATGCGGCGCGTAGTCTTCGCGTACGAACTTGGCAAAGCGGGCGTACGCCGGTTCGACTTCGCCCCTCACTGCATCTTCAATCTCCGCTCGCAGCCGTTTCTGATCTGCCTCGGGAATCGAAGCCGGAAACTTCCGCAGAGGATCGGTGAAGGAACTCTTATCGATGGGAGCATCTGCGACCGATTGAGCCTGTACCGAGACTTTCTCCAGCAGGTATTTCGGAGGCATCAGATGATCGCGCAATCCGTCGCGCATGTGCCCGGTTGCTTGGTCGAGCACGCGGGGAATCTGGTGCAGCCGCGAGAGGTAGTTCTCGTAGTCCTTAACATTGCGAAAGGGCAAGTACTCCGGAAGAGATGCGTAGCCGAGGTGAATGCCGGAGAACTGGTTCGCCGGCATTTCCCAATCTTTGAATCGCGAACTCGCAAGATCGTCGCGGAGGCTGTAGACCATCAGCTCCTGATTCAGTTTCTCCTGTTCTGGAAATCCAGTGATGTCGACCGCTTCGAAGCGCGCCAGCATCTGGCGCGTGTGTTCGATATCCTCTGCGATCGCTTTGTCCGAGAAATCGGAAAGCCGGTCGTTATATCGCTCGTCGCCAACGTCGGTGGCAACTTCCGGCCGTGTACGGAGCGTGTATTCCCATTGCTCATTCAGGAGCCGTTTCAAATCGTCGCGACGTGCCTCGAGAGTTTGTGCGCTGTTTTGACTCGCGGAGTGCGACTTCATGGAAACTCCGAAAATACAGATGAGACCGACCAGTGCCAGCGATGTGCGCAAGAGAGGGGTCCTCCTGGATGATCAATTGCAAATAAGATACCGGATTTCGTTTATATTCGGGTGGCAAAGATCATGAGCCGGCATCGCTGCCCAGTTTCAGATATCGCTTTGCATTTCCGTAACAGATGTCCTGCACCAGCTCCTGCAGCAGAACTTCATCGTCAGGAAGTTCGCCGCGCTCTACGTCCTGGCCGAGAATGTTGCACAGTACGCGCCGAAAATATTCGTGGCGCGGATAGGACATGAAGGACCGCGAGTCCGTGACCATGCCGACAAAACGAGAAAGCAGGCCGACGTTGGAAAGCGCTTCGATCTGGTCGGTGATGCCGTTCTTCTGGTCGAGAAACCACCAGGCGCTGCCATATTGGATCTTGCCGGGTTCGTGTCCGTCCTGAAACGATCCGACTAGAGTCGCAAAAGAAAAAGTATCCACCGGATTGACGTTGTACAGAATCATGCGGGGCAGAGCGTTTTCCGAAGACAATCGGTCGAGATACCCAGCCAGAAGATCAAGCTGAGGAAAATCTCCGATGGCATCGAACCCGGTGTCGGGGCCAAGAGCCTTGCAGGCAGCGGAGTTCACATTGCGCTTCGCGCCCAGATGAAGTTGTTTCGTCCAACCTTTCTCGGCATCGAGCCGCGCAAAGAACAGCATCATGAACGAAGCAAACTGAGTGTGCTCCTCCTCGCTAATGCCCTTGGCATCGTACGCTTTAGAGAAAATCGCAGCAGCTTCTTGTTGCGCGCATGGAGTTGCAAAACAATGATCCAGCCCGTGATCCGAGAGGCGGCAGCCGAGAGAATGAAAGAAGCTGTGACGCTTTTGCAGCGCATCGAGGAAACTGTTGAAATTCCAGATCTCGACATTTGCCGCTTGCGAGAGGGCATCCACCCAGGGGAGAAAGTCAGGCGTGCCAACGGTAAGCGCCTTATCTGGACGGAATGCCGGCAGAACTGCCGTCGACGGCTTCGCCTTCGCGAGCGCCTGATGATACCGAAGGTCGTCCGTAGGATCGTCAGTCGTGCAAACGACTTCAACGTGAAATTGACGCAGAATCGCGTGCGCGGTCAAACCCCCGTCCAGCGCCGCATTCGCTCGCTCCCAGATAGATGGGGCCGACGTCTCGTCGAGCAATTGCGTGATGCCGAAATACCGTTGCAGTTCCAGGTGTGTCCAATGATAGAGAGGATTGCGCAGGGTGTAAGGGACAGTTCTCGCCCACGCCAGAAATTTATCATAGGAAGTTGCGTTACCCGTGATGTACTTTTCTGCGATCCCATTGGCACGCATCGCCCTCCACTTGTAATGGTCGCCCTCAAGCCAGATTTCGAAGAGATCAGCAAACCGGCGGTTTTCTGCGATGTCAGCGGGGCGCAGGTGGCAGTGATAATCGACGATCGGCTGAGAAGCCGCGACTCTGTGATATAGGCGCCGCGCCGTCTCATTGGAAAGAAGAAAGTCTTTGCCGAGGAAACCCCTCATAAGCTCATATACTAAGTCCACCGTTTAATCCGGCCCTGAATCATATCAGGTTCGCGGAACCGCGCCGGAGGCTCATTGTGGCAGCAGTCGGCGGAGGGAAACGCTCATTAAGACTCCATTGAATCAGGATCCTGCTCGCGCCGCTTCCGAACAAAAAAGGATAGATGCGCCTCATCCGTTCGGCCGCCGGCGTTGGACGATCTGCGGATTGTTGTTTTTTGCGACGACCGTCAATTACATGGACCGGCAGGTGATCGGTCTGCTCAAGCCTACGCTTCAGCATCAGCTGGGTTGGAGCGAGATCGGTTACAGCAACATCGTTCTCGCCTTTCAGTTTGCTTACGGGGCCGGAGTCCTGTTCATCGGAAAACTCATGGATTGGCTCGGAACCCGCAAAGGGTTCACGCTTTCTGTGTTCGTCTGGAGCCTGGCGGCAATGGCGCACGCTGCCGCGACTTCGGTTGCACAATTTGCCGCGGCGCGTTTTTGTCTGGGATTGGGTGAAGCCGGTTCCTTTCCGGCTGCCATCAAGGCGGTTGCCGAGTGGTTTCCCAGGCGCGAGCGAGCGCTGGCGACTGGCCTGTTCAACTCCGGCGCCAACGTCGGAGCCATTGTCACTCCGCTGGTCGTCCCTTGGCTGACATATCGCTACGGCTGGCGCATGGCCTTCATCGGCACCGGGGCGCTGGGAATGCTGTGGATCGCGGCCTGGCTCGCTCTTTATCACCGGCCGGAAGAAGGACAAGTCTCGGCAGGAGAGCTAGCTTACATTCAGAGCGATCGTGGCGGGGAGGACCCCCAGACTAAGGTTCCGCTTTGGACTCTGTTAACTTTGCGCCAGTCGTGGGCCATCGCTCTGGGCAAGTTCTTCACCGATCCTATCTGGTACGTGTATCTGTTCTGGATGCCGGATTTTCTCAGCCGCAACCTCAATTTGAATTTGAAAGAGATGGCGTTCCCGCTCTTCGTCGTATACAGCGGAGCGAGCGTCGGCAGTATTGCCGGTGGATGGATCTCTTCCTCTCTGCTGCGGATGGGCTGGTCTCTCAATCGCAGCCGGAAGACGGCCCTTCTGCTCTGTGCAATCGCGGTCATGCCCATCATGCTGGCAGCTCGAACCACGAACGCATGGACTGCGGTTCTCCTCATTGCACTCGCTGCCGGCGCGCACCAGGGGTGGTCGGCGAACATTTACACGTTGGCCTCCGACATGTTCCCCCGCGCCGCCGTAGGGTCGGTCGTCGGTTTCGGCACGATGGCAGGCACGATCGGCGGCATGGGGATCGCGAAGACCGTGGGCTACATTCTCGAGAAAACCGGTTCGTATGTGCCCATCTTCCTGATCGCCGGATTCGCGTATCTGGTTGCATTCTGCTTTGTGCAAGTACTGGTCCCGCAGATGAAGCCCGCACAAGTGCGCTAGCCGGATGCCTTGCCCGGCGTGGGAAAGACATCAGTTCGCGGCGGCCGCGGTCTTCACACTTTGACCTCTGCTGCACCCAGATTGAGATTTTGGGTACACTCGGTAGTTCAGTTCGGAGAAAACAGGTTGAAGATCACGGATGCAAAAGTATTCGTAACTTGTCCCGGGCGGAATTTTGTCACACTCAAGATCTCGACGGACGAGGGCATTTACGGGTTGGGGGACGCAACCCTGAACGGCCGCGAACTCGCTGTCGCGTCGTATCTGTCGGACCATCTGATTCCTTGCCTCATCGGCCGCGATCCCTTCCAGACGGAAGACATCTGGCAATATTGTTATCGAGGCGCGTACTGGCGCCGCGGTCCGGTAACGATGACAGCGATCGCCGCCATTGATATGGCCCTGTGGGACATCAAGGGGAAAGCGCTCAAGACTCCCGTTTACAACCTGCTCGGTGGCGTCAGCCGAACCGGCGTTCTCGTCTACGGCCACGCAAACGGCCGCGACATTGAAGAGACCGCAGACGAAGTCGCGAAATACAAAGAGCTTGGCTATCTTGCGATTCGCGCCCAGAGCGGAATTCCGGGCTTGGCTTCAACCTACGGCGTCGCTAAAGACAAGCTGTACTACGAGCCTGCGGAAAAAGGACTGCCGCCGGAGAATGTCTGGTCCACGGAAAAGTACTTGCTCCACGTGCCCAAGCTGTTCGAGGCGTTGCGCCTGAAGTTCGGAGATGACCTGCACCTGCTGCACGATGTCCACCATCGGCTCACGCCCGTCGAAGCGGCGCGCGTCGGTAAGAGCCTGGAGCCTTATCATCTGTTCTGGCTCGAAGACGCGGTGACCGCCGAGCTACAGGAGGGCTTCCGCCTGGTTCGCCGGCACACCACCATTCCACTCGCCGTCGGCGAGGTTTTCAACTCGGTCTGGGATGCGCACATTCTGATCTCCGAGCAACTGATCGACTATCTCCGCATGACCGTTGTTCACGGCGGCGGGCTGACGCATCTCAAGAAAATCGCCGCACTCGCCGAGATCTACCACGTCCGGACGGGCTGTCACGGAGCCACCGATCTTTCCCCGGTGGCGATGGCCGCCGCATTGCACTTCGATATCTCGATCAATAATTTCGGAATTCAGGAATACATGCGTCACACGAAGGAAACGGACGAGGTATTTCCGCACGCCTATTCATTCCGCGCCGGCTACCTGCATCCGGGGGACGCTCCGGGACTGGGCGTCGACTATAACGAGAAGTTGGCCGAGAAGTTCCCTTACCAGCGGGCATACCTGCCCATCAACCGGAAGCTCGATGGAACGATGTTCGACTGGTAACGGCATAAGGCCGCTCGTATGACTCACTTTGCACGAGGAAGCCTGAGGGATCATGGGCTATAAGCAATTGGATCTGGACGGTAAGGTTGCTGTCGTCGTCGGAGGCAGTTCGGGCATTGGGCGAACCCTTGCGCTCGGACTGGCGCAGGCGGGCGCCGATGTCATCTCAAGTGCGCGTCGCTTGGAATTGGTGAACACTTTGGCGGGTGAGATCGAGGCGCTGGGACGCCGCTCGTTGCGGGTAACCTGCGATGTTGCCGACCGTGCATCCCTGGAGCATTTACTGACGGCCTGCGTCGACGGTTTCGGCAAAGTCGACATTCTGGTGAACGCCGCCGGCATCACCAAACGCGCGCCTACGTTAAACTTTCCTGAGGCCGACTGGAATCGCATCCTCGACACGAACCTCACCGGCATTCTGCGGAGCTGCCAGGTCTTTGGACGCCATATGATCGAGCGGCGCTATGGCCGCATCATCAACATCGCATCCATGGGATCATTCCTCGCCCTGTTTGAAGTCGCCGCATACAGCGCGAGCAAAGCGGCCGTCGCATCCTTGACTCAATCACTGGCGGTGGAATGGGCCACCAGCGGAATCTGCGTCAACGCCATCGCGCCCGGATATTTTCGCACTCCTTTGAGCGAAAGGCTTCTGGTGGGCACTGGCCGGGGACAGGAAGTCCTGATGCGAACTCCGATGAAGCGGTTTGGTGAGCTGGAGGAATTGGTCGGGGCCGCGGTGTTCCTCGCATCCGACGCCGCCAGCTTCGTGACCGGGACCATTCTGCCAGTCGACGGCGGGGTGCTCGCCAGCGGCGTGAATCAGTAGCAGCCGCAACTACAACAGCGCCGCTCGGGCTGACGCGACGGTTTGCACCAGTTCGCGCGCGGCTGAAGAGATTTTCTCCAGGCTCCCTTCGCGCAACGCTTTCGCATCCACCAGGTCCGCTCCGATGCCCAGGGCAAACGCTCCGGCTGCGATGAACTCGGCTGCGTTGCCTGCATTCACTCCTCCAGTCGGAATCAGTGACGCTTTCGGAAATGGAGCCCTGAGCGAACGCAAGTACTTCGGGCCTCCGACATTTCCGCAGGGAAAGATTTTGATCAGGCGCGCTCCCGCCTCCTCCGCGTCCATCAACTCGGTCGGAGTGAGAGCGCCGGGAATTGCCAGCTTTCCATGCGATCGTGCTACGGCGAGCACTGGCAAAGAGAGACCTGGGCTTACCAGAAATTGTGTTCCTGCCTGAATACAGGCCTCGGCTTGTTCCGCGTTTGTGACGGTACCCGCGCCGATCAGGACTTCTCGCCCAAGCGATCGCGCCACTTCGCGAATGACCGAGACCGCATTAGGGACGGTCATCGTGATCTCGACAACGGGGATCCCGCCGCCGCAGATACCTTCCACGGCGCGGTTGGCTTCGACCACCGTAGCCGCGCGTATGACCGGAACGATTCCCACTTCTCCGATCTTGCGAACTACGTCTTCATAGCTAAGATGATTCATCGACATGAATACTCTTGGCTTAGCGCTCGATTCTCGCCGTGCGCGATGTCATGGCCTGCAGCACTTCCGCCAGGGTGGCCATTGTGGTATCGCCCGGGGTGGTCATCGCCAGCGCCCCATGAGCGGCTCCGCATTCCACCCCCCACTGCGCGTCTTTTCCCGACAGGAATCCGTAAATCAATCCCGAGGCGAAAGAATCGCCGCCGCCGACCCGGTCACAGATCTCCAGATTTTCACGCGTCGGCGCTTCATGGAACTGGCCATCGTAATAGCACAGTGCTCCCCAATCATTGCGCGTCGCTGTCTTTGCATTTCGAAGCGTCGTGGCGATCACCGCAGTGGATGGGTACTGCTTCAAAACGGTCGCAATCATTTCCTTGAAGCCGGCCGCCTCCACCTTGGAATGATGTTCATCCAGTCCGGCAACCGGAAAGCCGAGAGCCGCGGTGAAGTCTTCCTCGTTCCCCAGCATGACGTCGACCATGGGAGCAAGCCGGCGATTCACCTCCTCCGCTTTTGCTTTACCGCCAATCGACTTCCACAATGAGGCGCGATAGTTCAGATCGTAGGAGATGATCGTCCCGGCCCGCTTCGCAGCTTCCATGGCTTCTTGAGCGACCAGAGGAGTTGTTTCCGAAAGGGCGCAGAAGATTCCGCCTGTGTGAAACCAGCGCGCTCCTTCCTTGCTGAAGATCTGCTCCCAGTCAATTTCGCCGGGCTTCAACTGCGATGCGGCGGTATGCCCGCGGTCCGAACAGCCCACGGCGGGGCGCACTCCAAAGCCGCGCTCGGTGAAATTCAAGCCATTACGCACGGTCCTGCCTACGCCGTCAAACTCCGCCCAGCGCACATATTTCAGGCTGACGCCGCCCTGCAGCATGAGATCTTCGATCAGGCGTCCGACGGGATTATCCGCCAGCGCTGTGACGATCGCCGTATTCATGCCGAAGCAGCGCCGTAGCCCGCGGGCTACGTTGTACTCGCCGCCTCCCTCCCAGGCGCGGAACTGCCGCGTCGTAGAGACGCGCTCGTCGCCCGGATCGAGCCGCAGCATCACCTCGCCCAGGCTCACCAGATCCCACAAGCACTCGGTTTTCGGTTTGATCTTCAGTCTTGGCATGCACGAGGAGACGCGAGTTAAGCGCTTCCGACAGAATCAGAATAAGAATACTACGTGCTATGCGGCGGAGTTGCCAGAGTCGGAGGTCAATCGCCCGACGGCACTGCAGCAAAGACGCCGTGATCGCCGAGGAGTGGATCAGGCATAATCGAAGAGCGTCATGAATCCGAAATCCATGTGCAACTGCTGGTGGCAGTGAAACAGCGTCGATCCCGGATTATCCGCGACGAAATCCACCTCGGCTTCTTGATATCCACCCAACATCATCACATCTTTCAGGATTCCCGCCATGGGCCGTCCGGCTAACTTCGTCAGCTCGAAGCTGTGCCGATGCAGGTGAATCGGATGAATGTCGTCGCTCGCATTGCGCATGCGCAATCGATATCGATGGCCTTCCTTCAGGTGAAATGCTGCCAGGGTTGGCAAAGAGTTCATCGGATACGCCGCCCCGTTGATCGTCCAGCGATTGAAGCCTTCGTCGGCGGCGTTGTCTTTCGCGAAGGTCATCGTGAACGTCTCATCCGGCGCAGGCGCGCTGGCTCCGGGCTTTGCAAAGCTCGCATAGTTCCATTTGAATGGTGGAAGGGCGACCCACTGAGCTTTTCCTGTTCGGCCTGCGTACTCGAGAATGATGCCCATGCCGTGTCCGCGGTCGCCATTGTCGAGATCACCCAGGATCCAAATGCCTGGGTGAGCCATGTCCACGATCGCCGAAACGCGTTCAGCCGTGCCGATCCACAAGACGGGCACAGATACAGGATTCGGAACCGGGTTCCCGTCGAGTGCCACGACCTGAAACGAGTGCCCGGGCAAAGCCAGGCTGCGAATCTCTGTCGCGCTTGCGTTCAGCACGTGAAATAGCACTCGCTCCCCGTGCTTCACGCGGATCGGTTCGCCGTGGCCCAGCATGCGCCCGTTGATCGTGAAGAAGTCATACCCGACCTCGTATCCGTGGGGCATGCCTTTGGCCAGCGAGGCATTCATCGCGGTCTCGCCCGTCTGCTTCAACTCCTTGTTTGGCTCTGCGGGAGACAAAAAATCCTGAGGCATGTCGCCGCCGCGGCTGAAACTGGGCTCGAATTCTTTCAGGACAAGAAAAACTTCGCGGTCGTAACGTCCAGGATTGCTAGCTGGCTCGATGTAAACCGGTCCCGCTTGACCGCTATAGAGTCCCGCCGCCAGATTGGCGCCGGCGCGATTATGGGTGTGGTAGAAACGAAATCCTGCTGGATTCGGCTTGAACACGATTCGTCGCAGGCCGTGCGCCGGAATATACGGCGTTCCTTCCTCCGCGGCTCCATCCACATCAACCGGGACCTTCTGCCCATGCCAGTGCAGCTGTTCGGGAGTTTCGGTGTCATTGTGGATTTCTACGGTTACGTCGCGTCCTTCCTTGAAGCGAAGCAACGGTCCGGGAAATTGGCCGTTGTAGGTAGTCGTGGAAAGGATGTGTTTCGGCGCGATCTCGATCGGAGAATTCCTGATGTGTAGAACATAATCTGCAGCTTGATCGCTATTTTGCGCTTTCCGGAAAGGCGATACGAGCGCAGATGTCGACGCGCCTGGCGGCAGAGCACTGATGCCGGCTGCCCCCAGCGCGCACGCGCCGGTCAGAAATCGGCGCCGGGAAATATCCCGTCCCTTCATTTTTTGATGGTAACAGGCACAGTTCTTTGTCTGTCAACGCTTCTTCCTGAACACCAGGATTTCTGCTTGGAAGCCTGAAGAAAAATTCATAAAGAATTGACTAATTATCCTCAGGCGCAGCTTGAATATCTCCAAGTCATTCTGCTATAAGAGCTTCTCTTCACAGGGGGGTTCTCGCGTGGATTCTTCAACGGTCGTGGTGTCTCCATCTGCTGAGTCTTTCTTGCGAGCGGTAGTGATCGCCCTTCTAACCTTGGCTTGCTTCACTCAGTGTGCCTCGGCGCAGCAGACCCTCGGCGCGATCAACGGCACCGTGACCGATGCCACCGGCGCCGTGGTCCAGGACGCCACCGTCAAGGCTCGCGCAATTTCGACGAACCTGCAGGTGACGGCTGAGACCAAGAGCGACGGTTCGTTCGCCATGGCGGATCTTCCCATCGGCATCTACGAGGTAACTTTCAGTAAAGAGGGATTTCAAACGGCCGTGTACCCGCAGATCATCGTGCAGGGCAACCGCACGACCACGGTGAATACGAAGCTGAAGCCGGGAGCCGTCTCGACCTCGGTGACGGTCGATGCCACGCCGCTTCTCAACGAGACCGATACGACCAATGGCTACACCATGGGAGCGCAGCAGATTGAAGCCGTGCCGCTCGGCACGGGCAGCTTTACGCAGCTGGCGATTCTTGCGCCGGGCGTGAATGCCGACTTCCTCTCCGGATCGGGTTCCAACGAGGGATTGGGCAATCAGGGCATCGTCGCCAACGGCCAGCGCGATACCAGCAATCAGTTCACCTTCAATGGCGTGAATGCCAACAATCTGTTTAACGGGAATTCCACCAGCAACATCTCCGACAGCCGGTTTACCCTGAACACGGGCGAGATTTTTGGCGTCGGCGGACAAGTCCAAACCAACAGCAGTGTCTTCGACGCAATCGGCCAGGCTTTACCCACGCCCCCGGTCGAGACCATCGAGGAAGTTCACGTCGCAACCTCGATGTATGACGCCTCCATGGGATCGGCAAGTGGCGCTCACGTCGAGACTACGACGAAGTCCGGCACGAACAGCCTGCATGGACAAGTCTACGAATACTACCAGAGCAATTCCTTCGACGCCGCCCCAACCTTCCTTGCTCCCAACCCGTTCTTTAGCGGCGCTCCTCCACTGCACCGTAATGTTTTCGGCGGAACGCTCGGCGGTCCCATCAAGAAAGACAAGATATTCTTCTTCGGCTCATACCAGGGCCAGCGGATCAGCGACGCTCTGAGCGGAGCCTTCAACGGCGTGCCGACCCTGCCCGGACTGTCTGATAGTAATCGGGACGCCTCCGATCTGGTGAACCTCTACAACACGGCGATTGGCTGCTCCAGCAACTGCATCACGGCAAACGAAGTAGATCAGGTCTCGCTCGCGCTTCTCCAGGCGAAGACCCCGGACGGACAGTACATTATTCCGTCGGAGAACGCCCCCACGGAGAGTCCGATCCAGAGCTTCAACGCGTTCGTGAAGGGGCCGTCGAGCCAGTTCAACGCGGATCAGGCTAACGCCAACATCGATTACCTCTTTGGACCGAAAGACCGGCTTGCCGCAAAGTATTATTACCAGAACGATCCCACCCAGATTCCCTTTGCGGTCAGTGGTGTTCTGGGTTTTCCGCAGACCATGCACTCCGGAAGCCAGTTGTTTTCACTCGATAACACAACAATTCTGAATCCCAATACCACGTGGGAAAACCGATTCGGCTTCATCCGCGAGGTTGCCAACGCCACTACGGCACAGTCATTGGCGCCCAGTGATATCGGTCTCAACCTTCTCGGCAGCACCCGCTTTCCCGGGATTACGATTACCAGTGCCGATGACGGCGCCCTTACAGCAACCGGAACAGTTCCGCACAACCACGGTCACAAGATGACCATCGGCCCTTCCACCAACTTCGCTAATGCCGGCATCTTCCAGAACGAATATGAAGGGTCGTCCATCTACCACTGGGTGCACCAAAAGCATAGCCTGGCATTCGGTGGCACTTACGATTACATGCAATTGAATGTTGCCAACCGTGAGAATCAGGTGGCAAACATGACGTTCCGTAACTTCGGCGATTTTCTGACGGGCACGCTGGGACAAGACCGCAGCAGCGGTCAGTTCCTGAACGGAGAAACGAACCGCCACTTCCGCTCGCGGTCGGCGGGCTTGTTCGCCCAGGACGACTGGAAGGTTTTGCCGAACCTGACGATCAATGCAGGCCTGCGCTGGGATTGGGACGGCCCGCTCTATGAGACCAATGGACTGCTGACTAATTTCTATCCTTCGGACTATCTCTTCACCGGCAGCTGCGCCGTCGCCAACGCGCCCGCGGATTGCGATACATTCGGCACGCTCTCGAATGGCGAGCCTGGCATCGGTCTGGTGGTCGCCGGCAACAATCGCACCTTTGGATTCAAGGGTGTCAGCGATTCCACGCTTACCGGTCGGCAGTGGATGTTTGCTCCGCGCTTTGGCTTTGCCTGGAGCCCGTCCCGACTCAAAAGTGTCGTGGTTCGCGGCGGCTTCGGCCTCTATGCGGATCGTGGCGAATACTTCACTGAACTGTCGGCGAGCGCGGGTTTAGGCATCAGCGGTCCATTTAGCGTGACCACTCAGGAACCTTTCACGGTCCCGGTGGTCGCCTCGTGCACGGGCAAGGGCTGTCTGACTGCTGGCCCGTTCGGCACGACCCAGCTGCCGCCACCGCCGTCCAACCTCAATCAGGTCGCGGCCCTGGTGTACAACCAGTCCGGGCTCAGCGGCTGTGACGAGCCGGTGACTCCCACCTGCTCGCCAACGGGATTCGCCAACTTCGATTTTCTCTTCGGCGGATACGACCCGACCAACAAGCTCCCTTATTCTGAAAACTGGAGCCTCGACCTGCAGTGGCAGCCGAAGAACGACCTCGTTCTGACGATGGCTTATATCGGAAATCACGGCGTGCATCAGCCGGTTCCAATCCCCTTCAATCAACCCGCGATCGCCACCCCGACCAATCCTGTGAATGGGCAGACCTACACCTACGGCTTCCAAGCGGTTGACAACAACTTCAACCCGCTTCTCACCGAGCAAGTCCAAACAACGATTGGAGAGTTTTCATTCTCCGACGGCAATACGGCGCTGCGTACGCCCTATACCGGTTTCAACCCGAATGCAGATTTCTGGAAGGCAGAAGGCATTTCGAACTACAACGCGCTGCAAGTCCAGGCCACCAAGCGAATGTCGCATGGTCTCATGGTGAATGCGTCCTACACTTATTCTCACTCACTCGACGAAGGCAGCGGGCTCGGCGCTGGGCTCTTTTTCAACGGAAATAATCCGCTGGATCCCCGAACCTCGTACGCTTCCTCGGATTTTGATCGCACGCACGTACTAACCATCAGCTATGTCTACATGCTGCCGAAAATGAAGACGTCATCGCGGCTGGTTGACTCGGTGATGAATGGATGGGGACTTCAGGGCGTAACCGTGGCACAGAGTGGCGAGCCGTTCAGCATCATCGACTTCTCGGGAATCGCCGGCGGCATTTACTTCAGTGCGGACGATTTCATCACCAACCCGATTCTTCCCCTTGCTCCGGGGATCACGCCGAAACAGGCGACGTTAGGCGGCACGGATCGGGGCGGAACCTACATCAATCCCAACGCTTTCACCGTTCCTTTGCTGAGCCCGGGGCAGGAGGGCGTTCCACCCTGCGGTCTCACCACCGCCGGGACCACGGTCTGCGACAACTATGAGACCGACTACGGAAACAATGGGCGCAATCTCTTCCGCGCACCCTTCCAGACGCGCTTCGACTTTTCAATTCTCAAGAATTTCAAGATCAGTGAACGCTTCGCGCTGAAATTCGAGGCCGATGCCTTTAACATCTTTAACCATCCGAGTTTCGACGCACCAAACAGCGATTTCGAACTCAATCCTTGTTTCAACCCGCAGCCTTGTTACAGCACGACGGTGCCCGCGGGGAATCCGGACAACTATGGTGTGATCGAGCAGACGGTGGGCAGCAATCGCTTTCTGCAGCTTTCGATGCACCTGACGTTCTGAGCGCGAGAGAAGAGGCTGAGTCCAGTTGGGTGAGCTGAGAATAGGGAACATTCGACGAAGGCTGAGCAGCTTCTTGCTGATCGTCCTCGTTCTGGCGCAATCGCAGTTGTCCTTCGCCTGGGGCAACGAGGGACATACATACGTAAACCGCGTTGCGGCGTCGAAAATCCCCGTTGGCATGCCGCGTTTCCTGCGCCACGCGGTCGAGGAGATCGCCTATCTTGGGCCCGAACCTGACCGCTGGCGAAGCTCCACCGAGTTCGCCCTCAAGAACGCGCAGGAGCCCGACCACTTCATCGATCTCGAGCGGGTCGAGTGGATGAATCCCCTCCCCGAAGGACGCTACGAATTCATCCGCAAGCTTTACGACAAACGGGCCTCTACTACTGACCACCCGGATGACTACCTCCCGGAGCACGTCGGTTTCCAGCCCTACATCACGATGGAAATCTATGAGCGGCTGATCGTCGAGTTCCGCGAATATCGGCAGAGGCAGGCTTTGCATCAATCCACGCTGGCGGTGCAGAAAGCGATCATCGTCAACTGCGGACTGCTCGGCCACTATGTCGCGGACGGTTCGCAGCCCCTCCACACCACCATTCAGTACAACGGCTGGGTCGGTCCTAATCCCAAGGAATACACCACGGAACACGGGATTCACTCGCTGTTTGAAAGCGCCTACGTTGCCGCAAACATTCATCCCGAGGACTTTGCCGCGTTCGTCGAGCCTCCGGAAAAACTCAACGATCCCTTCGCGCAGTATCTCGATTACTTGCGCAAGTCGCACAGCCTGGTTCAAGACGTGTACGCCATCGAGAAGGCGGGCGGTTTCACGGCCAAAGGTTCTCGCGCGGCGTTCGACTTCACCACCCAGCGTCTGGCCGCCGGATCGCAGATGCTGCTGGATCTCTGGTATACCGCGTGGCTGAAAAGCGCGGTGCCTCTGCCCGAACATCCGTCGGCATCGGGGAAATGAGACAAGGCGCCGCCCTGCGCGAAGTTCCTCTTGCCGTGCCCTCGCTACTCGGTACGCAGCGCCTCCATCGGCTCGATCGACGCTGCCCGTCGCGCCGGGATCAAGCCTGCCGCCGACGCACACAAGCCAAGCACTAACGTCGCGGCGACCAGCGCCAGCGGATCATAACTCTGAACGCCGTAAAGTTGGTTCGCCATCAGATGACCCGCCAGGAGCGCGCACGGAATTCCGACAGCCAGGCTGATAACGATTTGCCAGAGCGCTGTCCGTAAGACCATGGCCAGCACTCCCGATCGTGTCGCGCCCAGGGCCATGCGAACCCCGATCTCGCTGGTGCGGCGAGCCACGAAATACGACATCACGCCGTAGAGTCCGACAGAAGCGAGGATGAGCGCCAGAACGCCAAAAAGGCTGGTTAACCGGGCGATGAGGTGGTCCTGAACGAAATTGCCGGAAATCTGCGACTCAAATGACCGCAGATTGACCACGGTCAGATTCGGGTCGATGTTGAACAGCGTCCTCCGAATCAGCGATTGAACATCTCCCTGGGCTCCCTTGAACTTGAGGATCATGTCGGCGATGAACAGCGATCGCGTCTCCCCGGTGATCATCTCCGGCTGCGTAAAACCGGTGAAGTGCTGCGTCAGCGGACGCAAAAAGACCGGGCGGACCGGATCGCGCGGATCATTCATCTTGAAGTCCCGAAAAACGCCCACGATCTCATACGCGCTCGAATACTCGGGGAAATCGATGCCGAAGTATTGGCCCAGAGGATCCACCTTGGGGAAAAAGCGTTTGACAAAGGTCTGATTGACAATCGCGATCGGTCGCGATGTCTCCGTGTCCTGTTCCGTGATCCCGCGGCCGCGCAGAATCGGCACGCCGATCGAATCAAGGAACCCGGGGCTCACGCGGTCCCACGTCGCGCTGCACTTGTCGTCCGGGCGAGGCTCAGGATGTCCCTGCTGGATGACGCAGTCGCTCCAGTTGTCGCCTCGCAGCGGACTGTAGAGGGCCAATCCGACGCTGGAAACTCCCGGCAACCCGGAAAAACGATCTTCGATCTGCCGATACAGAGCCGGCAGTCGGCCGACCGTGTATCCGGCGCCCTTGGGATCCAGTTGCAGAACGTAGCGATCGACCGTAGCCACGCCGAAATTCTGACCCTCGAGGTTCACCAGGGACTTCGTCATCAGGATTGCCCCCGCCACAAGGACCACCGACAGCGTCGCCTGAAGAACAACCAGCGCTTTCTGAGGCAGGGAAGAACGGTCGCGAATGGTCCGGTTGACGCCGCGCAGGGTCTCAGCGGGTTGGACATGCGAAGAGAACCATGCGGGTGCCGTGCCCGCAATGATGCCCGTAACCAGTGAAACTAGAAATGCGAATCCCAGGATCGACAGGGATGGATGAGGATCGATCGGCAGATTGGTCGCGTCGGGAAAAGCCAGAGCCAGAATGACGCGCGATCCCGCATAGGCAACTGCCAGTCCGGCCAGTCCGCCAATGCAACTCAGCAGCGTGCTTTCAGTCAGAATCTGCCGGATCAGGCGGCCCTGTCCTGCTCCCATGGCCGTGCGGATCGCCACTTCGGCCCGCCGGGCTGTGCCCCGCGCCAGCAACAGGTTGGCGACGTTGGCGCAGGCGATCAACAGGACAAACGTCGAAAGAATCATCAACATCGTCAGGCCCCGGCTCGTCTCCTGCTGCAGGTTTTGTATTCCGCCTCCGCCGGGAACGATCGTTACATGCTGCTTGGGAATCTCCGATGCTCGGCCGTTCTCGGTATACGCTGATCGGGTGGCCAACCAAGCCCGCAGCGCGGCCGACAGCTTGTCCTGCACCGGTGGAATCGTAGTTCCTACTCGCACTCTGCCTAATGCATAAAGCCAGTTGGAATCCGCATTGTGCAGGATCGAATTCGTTCCCTCCAGATATGGCTCACTCGACAACGGTACCCAGAAGGCTGGGGGAGTATCGGTCACCCGGTCTCCGAAGAAGCCCGGCGGAGCGACGCCAACCACGGTGAATGGTTTGGCTTCGATGGTAACGGTCGATCCCACCAGCGAAGGATCCGCCGCAAACTCGGTCTGCCACGTGCCATAGCTGATCACGGTTGCGGGCGCGGATGCAGGGGTATCGTCGGCATCGGTGAGAGGCCGTCCGGCAAACGCTCCAATTCCCAGCATCGAAAAGTAGTTGCCGGAAACGAACTCACCGTTGAGCGACTTTGCCAGAGCTGTGCCCCGGCGTACGCTGAACTGAGGCTGCCCGGCCTGCATTGCCGCGAGTTGCTCAAATTCCGGTGCGGCATTCTTCAGCTGTAGATAGAGATCGTAGGAGAAGATGTCGAAATCGCCGTTGTCGCTGACGTAGCCGCCATTGACACAACAGTTGTCGGTATCGCCGACGCGGTAGAGCTGAGCCGGATCTGCCACCGGCAGGGAGCGCAGCAGGATCCCATGTACCAGCGTGAAGATGGCTGTATTCGCCCCGATGCCGAGCGCTAAGGTGACGACGGCCGTGAGTGTGAATGCCGGCGACTTTCGCAGCTGGCGTAAAGCACAGCGCAAATCCTGAAACAAGGTCTCCACACCATCCTCCCGATGTTCCAGCTTCGCTCTCAAGGAGCACGCCGCGTACCAGGCGTTCTCGCCGTTAATCTCATCTATTTGCTGGGAATAGGCTCATTCCCCCGCTGTTTTGCCCGGCTGGGCTTGTCCGGAACCGAGTGCGGCTGTCCAAAAGTGGACACCGCACAGGCTCTCGTCAGCCGCCGCTCGGCGCGCCTGAGATCAGCGGCTCGTGCCGTGCAGACCATTCAATCTTTCGGTCAGACGATGAGCAGGATCGATTCGTTAGCGGCCGGGCGCATTCAAAAGAGAAGATATCGAGTGACTCGCTCTTGGGCCGGGATTGAAACCCGAATGCATCGTTTTTCCGGTTACGCTTCAGAAAAAGAAATCTGGCATCAGCCTGTTCGGCCGACGCCAGATGTTTGGTCGGAATCTCGATCCGACGCTTACAACGACGCGTTGTGTTTCCGATGCGGAGCCACTTTCATGGCCGCTATTGCACCGTTACCACCACGGACGTCGTCTGCTGCATTCCGCCGGCGCTTCCGGTCACCGTTACCGTGTAGGCACCCTGCGGTGTCCCCGGAACCATCGTCGACGAACTGCTCCCGCCACATGCCGTCTGCAACATGCAACCGGCAATCAGAAGGGCAATGCTGAAGCCGAGAAGCTTTCGGCGGTTCGATTTGCTGCTTCCTGATCCCAGACACAGACCCGTAAGGAGCAGGGCCAGCAAGAATCCCTTGCCAGGACCAGATTCCCGCTGAGCCACATGATGCAGGGCTGCGGCATGCGGCGCAGTACTGCCGACCTGCAACATCGCGCTCCCAACGCCACCGGAGACTGTGACCGAGCCGACCGTGCAGGTCACCGGCACGCTGGCAACCGGCGTAACTCCGCAGCTCAGACTCACCGTCGATGGATCGAATCCGCCCTGCGGATTGATGGTGATCGTCCACTGCGCCGAGCCTCCGGCTTGAATCGTCGTGGGTGTCAGCGATGTGGACGAAAGGGCAAATCCGGGAGTGGCGACCACTTCGTTGACCGCACTCGACGTACTGCCGTTGTAGTTGTCGTCCCCGCTGTACACCGCGGTGACACTATGCGACCCAGCCGCCAGAGTTGAGGTGGAGAATGTTGCAACTCCATCGTTCAGGCTGGAGTTCCCGATCTGAGTCGAGCCGTCAAAGAAGTTGACGGTACCCGTGGGCGTGCCGGAGGTTGTCGGAGTGACGGTTGCAGTGAGGGTAACGCTCTGACCAACGTTCGCGGGATTCGGAGTGCCGGTCAAGGCGGTTGTGGTGGAAGCAGTCGCGACGACCTGTGCCAGCCCCGTCGAAACGCTGGCGGCATAGGTCGAGTCGCCGCTGTAGGAAGCGGTGATCGAATGTGATCCAATCGCTAGCGCCGACGTCGACAGAGTTGCCGCGCCATCGGAGACCGTCGATTGCCCGAGTTGTGTCGATCCATCGCTGAAGGTGACGGTTCCGGTCGGCGTGCCCGCGCTTTGCGGGGTGACCGTCGCCGTGAAGGTCACGGACTGCCCGAAGCTCGATGGATTGCTCGAACTTGAGACTGCGGTTGTGGTGGATACCAGGAACCCGTTCGAGATGTTCAACAGCACCGTAACTCCACCGACCGCGAGATCGGGGCGTCCATCCCCGTTGAAATCGGCCATGACCGTGTCGAAGCCGGAAGCGCCCAGCGACATCGCCGGCTGGAAGGTACCGTCTCCGTTGCCCACCAATAAGGCATTGGATCCTCCCGCGGCCACGTCGAGTTTGTGGTCTCCATTGAAGTCTCCGACCACGATCGACTGCCACATTTCGCTTTGCGGAATGCTGGCCGCAATCGCCGGCTGGAAAGTGCCATCTCCATTGCCCAGCAATACCGAGATTGCGCCCGTGGAACAGTCGGCAGAGCATTCGTTGTCGACAACGATGTCCGCCTTGCCGTCGCCGTTCATGTCCGCAACCTGCACCGACATGGCATCGTTGCCGCCGCTGTTATAGGTCACGGCGGGCTGGAAGGTTCCATCCCCATTTCCCAGCAACACGCTCACTACGCCATTCGAACAGCTGTTGTTGCTCAGGCATTCACTGGCAACGATGACGTCGGGTTTGCCATCGCCATTCACATCGGCCACGGCCACCCCGAGGGTCCAGAGACCGCCCGAACTGTAGCTGATCGCATCCTGGAAGGTGCCATCCCCGTTCCCCAGCAGCACGTTGACGGCGCCGCCGGTGCAACTGCCGTCGCTGCACTCCGCCGCCAGGACGATGTCGAGGTTGCCATCGCCATTCACATCGGCGAGCGCAACCGAGACTCCATCGTTGCTGGTTGCATAGGTTACCGGAGCCTGGAAAGTGCCGTCTCCATTGCCCAGCAGGACGCTGACTGAGCCCTGTGAACAATTGGTGTTGCTCGCGCATTGATTCGTCAGGACGACATCAGCCTTGCCGTCCCCGTTCAGATCGCCCGTTGCCAGCCACAGTGTGTCAGATCCGCCAGAGGGGAACGTGCTTCCCGCCTGGAAGGTGCCGTCGCCATTGTTGAGCATTACGCTCATCGCCCCGTTGTTGCAGTTGGTGTTGCTCGCGCATTCGTTGGCGACCAGAATGTCGGGTTTGCCGTCACCATTCACGTCGGCGGTCGCTAGCCCATAGGCATCCCAGCCCGCCGAGGTGTAAATCACTCCCGCCTGCAGGGTACCGTCGCCATAGCCTAGAAAAACGCTGACCGAGCCGCTGCCACAGATGAAAGAAGAACCATCGCAGGAATTCGTCAGCAGGATGTCCGGCAGGCCGTCTCCATTCACATCTCCGACCATCACCTTGGTGATGGATGGTCCATCCATCTCGTCGAAGTCGTTCGATCCGGAGGCATAACTGGCGCTCAGCTGAAAGGTGCCGTCCCCGTTGCCCAGAAGGACGCTGGTCGAATTGCCATACTGACAGCCGGAGTTGGACTGGCACTGGTTGCTGACCACCACATCGGTCTTCCCGTCAGCATTGAGATCGACGAGCGCCAGGGATTGAGCAAACAGACCACCAGATGCGTAGGAGAGAGCGCTCTGAAAAGTTCCGTCTCCATTCCCCAGCATCACGCCCACCGTACCATTCGTGCAGTTTGACGAGTTGTTGCAGCGATTCGCCACCACAAGATCGGCATGACCGTCGCCGTTGACGTCTCCGATGGCCACCGAGTCGGCATACACACCGCCCGAGCCCACGTTCACCGCGTTCTGGAAGGTGCCGTCCCCATTGCCGAGCAGCACGCTCACGAAACCGCTGGAGCAATCGCTGTTGCTGGCGCACTCGTTGGCAATGGCAACATCGAGCTTGCCGTCACCGTTCACATCCGCGATCGCAATCCCTTGCGGAGACTCCCCGCCGGATCCGTAGTTCACTGCAGTTTGAAACGTTCCGTCTCCATTGCCCAATAACACGCTGAGCACACCATTCGAGCATGAGCTGCTGGAAGAGCAGTCATCAGCTACCAGAAGGTCGAGCTTGCCGTCGCCATTCACGTCTCCCACACTCAACGCCACCGAAGCCGGGGCTCCCGTGTTGTATGCGACTGCCGGCTGGAAGGTTCCGTCGCCGTTGCCCAACAACACATTGACTGCTCCAGAGGAGCAATCGCTATTGCAGTAACTGGTGGCCAGGATGTCGAGTTTCCCGTCCCCGTTGACGTCGCTCAACGCGACCGCTTCCGCCTCCTCACCGACGGAATAAGTCACCGGGGCCTGGTAAGTTCCGTCACCATTGCCCAGCAATACGGTCACAACGCCATTCGAGCAATTGTTCGTCGCGCACTGGCTGGCCAGTACGACGTCAAGCTTGCCGTCGCCGTTGAGATCTCCCGTCGCTCCGGCGTACGTTTCCTGGCCGCCGGAGGGAGTGGTGATTGCTGCTTTGAAGATCTGCGTGCTGGAAGTTGGCAGCCCCGACGTCATACGCCTCGTTTTGGCGTTTTTCAGAGCGGCCGCCAACGCCTTCTCGCCCGGCGTAATCGGCCGCGTCGAAACGAACCGCTTTATGGGAAAGGAAGTCGGAACATGTGCGGCAGAGTTCGTATGTAGGCTGGAATTCTTCGGAAGGTTCTGTGCCGCAGCATCCGGACATAATTCATAGACCAGGGCAGCTGCTAGCACGGCCAGGAGCAAAGGGACGCGCTTCGAAAACATTGAGTTTTCTCCATTCATGGATGAATTGATTTGACTTTGAACCCCGTGAAACTGTCTTTCCAAACCGACGACGCACAGCACCACTAACGCGTCACGCAAAAGGGATACTGTTTGGAATCAAGACCAACTGTTTCAAAACTGAACAGTTCACGACCCCAGAGTGCTGCAAAACCCTTTGCTATCGGTGTGCTTGGAAATCAAATGGCAATTGGACTGCCAGAACTTGTGCCCAGGCCAAGTCTTGGCGTGTTATGACTCATTGCCCTCGAAGCCTCATGCGCCCTGGCGCAGCGCTTTGTTTTTCTTCATAATTTCGGGCATGGCTCTCGTGGTCTTCCTTCGAGGCGTCAATGTTGGCGGACACCGGATCTTTCGTCCCAGTGTTCTGGCGCGGGAACTGAGCAGCTACGATGTCGTCAATGTAGGAGCGGCAGGCACTTTTGTCGTGCGTAAGCCGGGGTCGCGTACGAGATTCCGAGCCGCGTTGCTCGAGAAGCTGCCTTTCGAGGCCCAGGTCGCGATCTGTGATGGGCGCGACCTTCTGCGCATAGAGACAGCGAATCCTTTTGGGGCTCAGCCTGCCCCGCCCGGCACGGTGCGCTTCGTGAGTGTACTCTCGAAGGTTGGCGCTGTTCGGACAACGCTTCCGGTTTCGTTTCCTTCCAAGGGACGGTGGCTCGTGCGTGTGATGACCTGCGAAGGCCAGTTCGTGTTCGGCATGTATCGCCGTCACCTGAAAACCATCGGCTACCTCGGCCAGATCGACAAACTGTACGACGCGCCCGCCACCACGCGGAACTGGAATACAATCGCAGCCATCATTCGAATCTTGAAGCGCACGAGCAAGACATTGTTGAGGTCTCCGCGCGGCAACCCACGAATCTAGGTTTTAAGAGTCCAACTTCCTCGTCGGCTTATTTCCACAGGATGTCCCTCATTGGCTGCGAATTTGACCTTAAAGCTCCGCAAAATTCACGCCAACTTAATATCCGGTTAATGTCCACGTGGGATTATCGGTTCCCGCTTGGCAAGCGTTTTCTACACCAGCCAGATCGATCTACGAGTCTGTTGTAGTAGCTCGACCTGTCTTGATATTTTCTGGCTCTCTGGCGCCCGTAGAGCGACTGTGGGAAATACAAAACTGGGGGCTTGAATGCGACGAACCGGAATGCACAGCTTCGAACTTCTTTGCTGGATGCTCCGTCCGCTGGTTCTTGCCGGCGCAACCATTCTGTGCTTGGCCGCGATTTCTCGGTCACAAGTCGATCGCGCTGGTCTCGGCGGCGTTGTCACTGATCCCTCGGGAAGTGTGCTGCCTCAGACGCGAATCATCGCTGTTCACACCGCGACGGGGTTGCAGCGCTCTGCTGTCTCCTCCACGACCGGAACTTATGACATCCCCGAGCTGCCGGTTGGAATTTACACCGTCACCTTTGAGCACGAGGGGTTCAAGTCGCTCACCTTCGTCGATGTCGAGGAAGTCGTCGGCCGCACGCGGATCCTGAATGTGATGCTACAGGTTTCCGGCATCAATGAACGATTGGACGTCTCTGCCAGTTCCGAGCAGGTCGACAAGACTTCAGACGCACTGGGCGGCCGCATTGAGCCCGAACAAGCGAAAGAGTTGCCGCTCAATGGCAGAAATTGGGCGACACTGACGGCTCTCGTTCCCGGCGCCGTCGACACCGGCGGCAGCAACCAGCGCTCCATCCGATTCGCCGGCCGCGGGCGCGATGACGACAACTTCACCTACGACGGTATCGACGCCACCAACATCGTGAATCAACCGCAGCAGCCTTACGTCCGCCTCGCGATTCCTCTCGACACGATCGAGGAATTTCGCGTGGACTCCATGCTGGCCACCGCCGAAGCCGGAGGCACTGGAGGCCCCCAGTTGGCCGTCACTTCGCCTTCGGGAACCAATCAGTGGCATGGCGACGCATTCGAGTTTTTCCGCAATAACGCCCTCGACGCCCTGCAACCAGTCCCCATCGTCGCTACCCCACAGCCGCCGTTTCACCTGAATCAGTTCGGAGGCTCGCTTGGCGGTCCCCTCGTGCGCGACAGGACCTTCGTTTTCCTCGCCTTCGAGGGCTATCGCCAGCATTGGGGCTTTCCTCTGCTCGGCTATGTGCCCAGCGACGTTTTTCGCGCTCAAGTTGCAGCCGATTCCCCGGTGCTCACACCTATTCTCAGTGCTTATCCGGAAAGCGCGATACCGACCACCGATCCCGACATCAATCAATTTGCGAGCCAAGGCGTGCAGGTCGTGACCGAGAATTCAGCGATGATTCGTCTCGATCAGCGCTTTACGGATCGCACTACCGCGTTCGTGCGGCTCAACATTGATCGAGCGGTCAACACGCAGCCCTTGGCCAGCTCGGGCAACTATCTCGCCGACCGCCAGCAGCTCACCTCCGCACCGGTAAACGGCGGTATCGAGCTGCTGCATATCTTTTCCCCATCGTTGGTGAACGAATTGAAATTCGGATTTAATCGCGGCACTGCCGATACTACCGACATAAACACCACCGGCATTCCCTACGCCGTTTCCGTTTCCGGATTCACCACGCTTAACAACAACCGGTTCAGCACCGGGGTTGGCAACTCTTTCTCCGAAATCGACAACCTCACCTGGGTGAAAGGCCGCCACACCGTCAAAGCCGGGGTGGAGATCCGCCGCGTACAGCTCAACCAGGGGAACACTGAGGCCGGTACCGTCGTTTTCGCTTCCACCAGCGCTTTCGACACCAATCAAGTCAGCACCGCCACCCTCAACGGGGCTCTGCCCATCAACGGATTGCGCAAGACGCAGTATTACGGGTACGTGCAGGATGAATTCAAGGTGAGCTCGAGCCTGACTCTGAACTTGGGCGCCCGCTATAGCTTCTTCAACATCTTCCATGAGGTTCAAGGCCGGGCGAACCCCTTCGACTTCGCCACCTGTGGCCCCCAAGGTTTCTGCGGCGTGGGAGCCAGTTTCGGTCAACCGAATTACAGCGACATCGATCCGCGCCTCGCCGTCGCGTGGTCGCCTTCGAAGAGCGGACGCTCGGTCATCCGGGCGGGTTATGGCATTTATCACGAGGACGGCCAGCTCGACGATCAGAATCTGCCCATCAGCAACGAGGTATTCGCCTATTCGCTCTCCAATAAAACCATTCCCGGCCTGAGTTATCCCATCACTCCATTTCTCGCCGGCGCAACCGGCATCGTCTCACCACGGGATGATGACCGGCGTCGAAAAGATACGTACGTAGAACAGTGGGGCTTGTCGGTTCAGCAGCAACTACCAGCCGACTTCATCGGGACGGTATCGTATGTGGGAAGTAATGGCGTTCACCTGCTCACGCTCTCCGAAGTCAACGTCGTCCATCCCGCGACGGGCACCCGTCCCTACCCGGATTTTGGCCAGGTGAGCTGGCGAGGGAACAAGGATCACAGCAACTACAATGCTCTCTCGCTGGCCGTGAAGCGTTCTTTCTCGCGCGGGTTCCTGCTTGCGGCCAATTACATGTGGTCGCATGAGATCGATGACGGCTCCGATGGCAGCGGCGACGGCGATTCCCTCGTCCCCGAGAACGTCGCCTGTCAGTCTTGCGAGCGAGCCTCAGGCATTTGGGATGTGCGTCACGTTTTCAACGCCAATGTCATTTACCGGCTGCCTTTTGGTCAAGGCAGGGAATTCCTGAACCAACCCGGCTTCTGGCGGTCTGTTGCCGGCGGCTGGGAAGTTACTTCGACAGCGATGGCCCGCACCGGATTCCCCGTCAACGTTCTGATCAATCGCTCGTCATCCTCGGTTCCTGACGGCAACACCACCGATCAGCGTCCTGATCTCGTTCCAGGTGTTCCGTTAACTCCACCGGGGGGCGCTACGATCGCCGAATGGATCAATCCGGCCGCTTTCGCGACTCCTGCCGTGGGCACCTTTGGCAATGCACCCCGCGATATTGCTCGCGGTCCCGGCGCCTGGCAGATCGACATGGGAATCGGCAAACGCATCTTGCTGACCGAGGCGGCGCGTATCGAATTTCGCTCCGAGTTCTTCAACATCTTCAACCATCCACAGTACGGGTTGCCGCAAACCACGTTCAGCCTGCCGGGTTTTGGCAGCATCGCCCAGACCGTCAATACCACGACTCCCGTCAGCCCGGTGGGCGCCGGCACCCCGCGCGAGATCCAGTTTGCGTTGAAAGTAGTCTTCTAAAGCAAAGGGTCTTTACCGTGCCCACGAGCCGGAGATGGCTTAGGCGACGAGCCATGACACGATGAGTCCGGACGCTCGATATCTCCTCACCTTAACCTGGCTCTAGTCTTCCCTCTATCAATCCCGCCCCGTGGCTGCGGTCACCGCTTCTGCTCGATGAAGATCAGATCGGAACTGTTGGGTCCCGAGAGGCTGACGATGAGTCCGCGTGTCATCAATTCTCGTCCACTGGCGATGCGATCAGCGGAACTGTGATCGTGAAATTCGAGTCGGTAAAGGGTCTGCGGCCCCAGTCCTTTCAGCAAGAACGAGTGTGCTTTCTCCTGCTGGATCGTTCCGCGGAAGGCATAAACCACCCCGCGCCCGCGAACTGGGTCCCAATACTCGATCCCATCCCAATGAACTCCGTCCGGACGCGGAGAGATGTGATACAGGTCGGCGTCGCGGATCAGAGGGCGAAGCTCCGCCTTATAGATGCTGATCTCCTGCCGGGCCGCCTCGCGCTGCTCGGTTGACCACGTGCTTGTGTCTTGCATGATGGTGAGCCACCCCATCATCCCGCTGCGCAGCATATAGCGGAAATTCTCGATGCGCGGCACCGGCCATTTCTCCACATAACTTTCCAGCATAGCGGCCGGCAAGACGTGGCTGGTATCGTAGAACGCGCGCCGATTTGACAGGGGGTCGTACGTGTCGGTGATGGAAAAATAATCGCCGTGGGCCGCGCTGCCGAAATCCACCATCCGTCCGCCGTCATTGCAGATTTCAAAGCGCAGGCCAGGATGGTTGCGCCGGAGCTCAGAGTAAATGTCGTAATAAGCGCGGACCGCGTGATAGCTCACGTCCGTGGAATTCGAGCTGTCTACCCAATAGGAGCCCCAGGATTTATAGATGCATTTGTTGAGCGGGTCTGGAGCAGCGTGCGGGTGATCGCTTCGGTCGCAACCGTGCGCGACCAGGTAGCCATCGTGCTCGAGCATGTCGAGGTGGTAGTCGTCCACGATGCGTTCCAGTTCCTGTTGGGCCCACTGCTTGGCCTCCGGCACTCCCAGATCAATCGTCTGCCCCTTGAACGGCTCGGGCTTCCAGTCGGTGGGCACGTCGGTCACCATCCAGTCACGGACTTTCGGATCTCGGGCATTGAGTGCTCCGGGCTCGGTCGACAAGCCGGCCTGCGTCCAGTCCACCCAGAGTCCGAATTTCAGACCGTGCCGGTGCGCGTCGTCAGCGATGACCGCAAGACCGTGTGGAAACTTCTGCGGATTCGGCTGCCAATCGCCCACGTCGCGGAACCAACCGGCGTCCTGGTGAAACATGTCCACGCCCAGATCGGCAGCGTCCCGAATCATCCGCATCGCGACTTCTTCGTTGACATTCATTCCGCCGCCCCAGCTGTTGTTGACGACCCAGGGATAGTTGGGGTCTTTCCACGTGTCGGGATTGCCAAGCACGGCACGCACCCATCGCCGCAGCACATTCCCTGCGCCATCCGGTCCGCCGCGAAAGCCGGCCAAAAATACGATCGGCGATTCGAATGTTTCGCCCGTCTCCAGCCGGGTACGGAACGGACTGGGATCGGGATTGAGGCCGAGCGCTCCTTTAAGGGAATCCTTTTCTCTCTCTACGGAAATGCGAGTACGGCCGCTGAATTCGATTCCGGCATACCATCCGGTCTGCTTCGCATCTCCTCGCTGAATCAGAGACCAGGGGATAATCTCGCGGGGCTCGCTGTCACTGAGATCACCGTAGGTGCTGGATGTCCCGGTCCAACTGTACCCATCGCTCAAAGCAATCTGATGCGTTCCCACCGCAGACGGCGTATTCGCCCCTTTCTCCACGAAGACGTGTTCTAGATGTTCGCGCGGATCGATTTGCCAATCGAAAGCCAGGCTATCCTGCATCGGAATCCAGATTTCCCGGTTCTCCAGGTTCTGGATTCGGATCTGATGCTCAATCGGTCCGTAGCTCTGGCGCACTTTCCACTCCCACGTTAAGCGCAAATGCGGTGAGATGGAGTCGTAGACGAATTCGACCTCATGATCGTCCGAATGGCTCGCTTCGAGGTTGAAGCTCCACTTGCACGCGACCTGTCTTCCCCCGATCTCGACGAAAGAGATCAGACTCTCTGACCCGCGATTCCCCCATTCGGGCTCTCCGGGAACGGCAAGGCTCTCCAGCTGGGGAGCAGAAGACGAGGATTTCAGCTTGAGTTCCGTATCGGAAGTTCGAAGCTGCACATTCAGCTGCGCTGATGCAAAGGAACCGGCAGAAGAGACGGCCACGAGCAGAACGCCAAAGCGAAATGCATTCAACATGGAAGAGGGTCCGAAGAACGAAAGGCCGGACAATTCTAGCAGTCCCTCATCGCCGATTCATCTGGAGATCACGCGTACCGCGACCAGGGACGCTTTGCCGGGGACTGCGTTTTCTACGGTCGTCGTCAACAGAAGCTGGAAGTAAGGTGGCACGGTCTTGTGGTCGGACGAGAGACCGAGCAAGACTCTCCGCAGCTGAGCCATGCTGTCGGGATTAATGAGGTACTCGATGGCCGCCTGAGAGCCCTGGGTATAGATTCCGTAAATCAAAAGCACGCGCTTGTTGTGGGTTTCGTTCGGAAGCATCAGCACCAGCGCGTAGTCCCGCCGCAACTGGTTGGTCACGCTATCGAACTCCGGCTTATAAACCGGCAACTCACCCGGCTGGGGATTCCGATTGAGAATGACTCCACTCTGAAAATGAAATCCTTCGACATTCAGAAAAACGCGGCCACTCCACGCCTGATTTCCGCCCAGCAGGATCGCATTGTCATCCTTGATCTCATCCAGATTCACCAGGCGCGATTGTTGCACGAGGCATTTCTGATTCACGCCATAAAACATCTGGCAGAGTTCGACGACCCCAAGCGTCTCGCCGACGGAAGTGAAATCCGTCAGGCTGGAGACAAAAATGAAGCGTTTCAGTTCGTGAAAATGGATGGTGTCGCGGAACTCGGGAAGACTCGATTTCGGAATCTCATGGCCGCTCGCCAAGGTTTGCTCGCTATCGCCCTCGTGGGCTGCCCGCAACAGCGGATGATTGGGAATTGTGATCAGCGGAGCTTCCGCAGGTGGCAGGAATGGATGCCAGAACCAATCCAGACTGTCCGGCAGCCCCGCAGTTTGAATGTGCGCCTGCGTACCGCGCCGGGTTACCCACGATGAAATCAGCAGCGCTCCAAGTACAACGCACAAAACTCCGAGGAAGCCTGCCAGCGCCCAGGGAAGTTGCGAGTATTCGTTCTTTCCAGGCCGAACTCCATTTGAGCCGGGGGCCGGGGGAGCATCGGGTTGGGAGGTGCGAGCAAACGTGGGAACATAGTGTCCCGAAGGCAAGTCCATGCGAATCGGACTTCCTTCGCCCTCATCTTCGTAGTATTTCTTCAGCAGACGCCGTATGTCATGCGCCTGCACCCGCACAATCGGGTCTCTCTGCGGGTTGAAGTCCACCCCTCGGTCGTAGACCTCGACACCGATCAGATACTCGTTGAGCTTTTCGCCATTTCCCAGGAAGGTCTGCTCAGAGACGAACTCGAGGAAGCGCGTCTTCTTCGGCGAGTTCGCGAAATGCCTGCTTTCCAGGATTCGATGCAGCTCCTCCCTCTTCTCGAAAACGGGAAGGTGATGTACCGAGGAAGTGTGAGCCGATGCCAACGTATCTGCCCGTTTGATATTGCAGCTAGTCTCGACCCTTAAGGGCCAAACTTTTCCTGTCGGACAATAGCACCGCCTTGAATGTGCGTCAACGGGCACTTCGCTTGCCTTGCAAGGGTGGGCTAACCGTTATCTGAGCCGTTACTTGCTGTTAATCGAGCCTTGGCTCGGGACTTGCGCGGAGCCTCGAAATAAGCCGGCGGTGCATCGGGCCGTTGTATTTGTCTGCACGAACGCATGCTGCTGGCGAAAAGGACCTCACGGCCGCTGATTTCGGTGCGTGTCACACACGTATCAGGCGGCCTCAAAAGCTGCTGAGAATCTTCAAGTTACGGTCCTCTTAACCCGCCGTTAACCTCGATTACCTTGAGCCGTCGTTCGAGCCGCTGTAGACGTTTCCGGTTGCAGAAACGAGTGGGGGAAATTTGTCGGTAATCCATCGGGAGGGTCGATCACCCGCGATCCATCTCCTCACAACAGTGATTGCGTTGACGGCAGCGACCCTTGCTGCCGGTCAGGAGCTGAAAGTCATCCGGCATTGGCAGCGACCCGTACTGACTGTTCGATCCCCGGGTGCGGAGGGAAACAAGTACGGATTCGAAGGCGGACGCGTGCTCAAGATTAACGATACCTACCACCTGTTCACGTCGGAGATGGTGGGGGATCCGCATTGGGTGAAAATGCGGCTGGCTCACTGGACCAGCGCCGACCGGGTTCGTTGGGAACGAGTGGCAACCTTGATGGAGTCCAGCGGCAACTTCAACGGGAAGGATGAGCGTGCGGCTCTCTGGTCGCCCTTGCCGGTCTTCGATCCGAAAGAAGGTCGATGGAATCTCTTCTACGTGGCCTATCAGGCCGCTCCCGATAGTCCGCAGCAATGGCTGACCAACCACGAAGGCCGTATCTGGCGTGCTGTCTCAAAGGTCGCCGGAGAGATCGGCATTGGGGGCCCCTACCAGGACGCCGGAATCATTCTGCAGCGCGGCAGAGAGTCCGACTCCTGGGAAGGACTGCAAGGAACTGACTCGTTTTTCCCTTACAGAGTCGGCAATCATTGGTACGCGCTCTACGGCAGCGCTCATACGGAAAAACTGCCAATTTCATCGTGGCAGGTGGGCCTGGCGAGCGCCCCGGGCATTGAGGGTCCGTGGAGACGCTGCACGGAGCTGAACCCCTTGAAAGTGGAGAAGCGGTTCATCGAGAATCCGATTGTCACAAAGCTGAGCGATAGCATGTATGTCGCGGTATATGACACGGATGCTCTCAATGCGATCGGCTACACGTTCTCGGCGGACGGGATTCACTGGTCGGCTGGGAAGGAATTGGTCGTACAGCAGGGACCAGGTGTTTGGGCGACTGAGGTGCGCACGCCATTGGGACTGATTCCAGAAGGAAACGGCTCGTACACCCTTTTTTATACGGCGAACGAAGCGATCTCCGGAACGGGGCCCGACGCGAACGGCATCAACAGCACGCCGGGTTCGATGGGATTGGTGGAAGTCGAGATCGGTCGTCCCGGAAGCGACTGACAGTCCGGAAGTTTGTGACGGCGGAATTCGAGGAGGGGGATATGCCGAGAAGCAGATTCTGTTCTCTGAACGAACGAGGGTCCGCAGCACCAGGGTGTGCATGGCCTCTCCATGTTTCGAACCGGAAAGGGATGGCAGGACGCGTGGCGTTTCCCATCCTTGCCGTCGGACTGCTGATTCTTGCTTTTTTCAGCGTAAACTCGGTTGCGCAATCGACAACGGGATCGATCTACGGGCAGATCACCGATCCTTCCGCGGCTCTGGTTGTAGGCGCGAAGATCGCCGCAGTGAATGTGGCCACGGGAGTCGCGTATCCGGGCGCCTCCGACTCAGAGGGAAACTACACCGTGTTTCATCTGCCCCCGGGCATTTATACGGTGACGGTCGAAAAAGAAGGTTTCGATACGGCGACGATCAAAGATGTCAGGATCGTGATTGACCAGAAGCAACTGATCAATTTCCAACTCAAAGTCGGTGCCATTGCAACGGTCGAAACAGTCACGGCCGCGCCTACGATGTTGCAAACCGAAACCGAGGAAACTGGAGATGTCATCCAATCGCATGACATCCTGAATCTGCCTCTGCTGGGGCGCAACTTCACCAGCCTGGTTGGATTGTCGGCGGGCGTGGCCAATGCCGGCGGCAGCATCAATTCGTTCAGCTATTCCATCAGCGGACAGCGGGAATACGCCAATTCCATTCAGATCGATGGTGTCGAGGCGACAACTAACCGCAGCGGCGACATTACCGCCGTCCCCAGCGTGGATTCGGTGGAGGAGTTCAAGGTTTCCACCTCGGGATACGATGCCGAATTCGGCAGGTCGGCCGGTGGCGTGGTTTCGATTCAGACCAAGGGCGGGACCAACAAGTTTCACGGCAGCGCATACGAGTTCTTCCGTCCGAATTTCACTACAGCGAAGGATTACGGGTTCAACGGCGCATCGGTTCCCCCTTCGATTCTGAAGCAGCACAATTACGGGGGAACCTTCGGCGGTCCACTTGTAAAAGACAAGACATTTTTCTTTGTGTCTTATGAAGGGCTCTACAACGCGGACGCCTACAACTACGTGTACGCCGTACCCCCGATCAGCCAGATCACCGCGAACCCCGACGGTTCCGTCGACCTGACAAAGCTCGTGGACCCTTACAGCGGGAACCAAATACCAATCTACGATCCCATCGTGTCCGCGAACTGTTATGGCGGATGCTATCAGCAGATTTCCTACAACGGAGTGCTGAACGTTATTCCCCCGGATCGTGTGAGCCAGGCCGGCCTGGCCACGCTGCTCAATTTTTTTCCGAAGCCGAATCTGACGGGAACCGACAACGGCTGGTACAACAATTTTGCGGTGCACTCGCCGACGACCCAGCACTCGCGCAGCGCCGACGCACGATTCGATCAGAACTTCACCAGCAAGGATCGTACCTCAGTCGTTTTCCATTACAACGACGGCGATCAATTGGTAACCGATCCATTTCACGGCGGGACCCCGGTGGCCGGCGCCGGCGACGCTGATCAGGCCAACAATCAGACCAACAGCGACCAGGAATATTCCGTTACCGAAACGCACCTCTTCAATACGCGTTTTGTAAACGAGCTAAGACTTGGCTACACGCGCTACAACCTTGCCCAATACAGTTTGCTCGATGGCCACGATTACAGCACGCAGTTTGGGATGAACAATATCGCGGTGCCGGGCTTTCCATCCACCGATGCCTATCCCTACATCTATCTCGGGGCGGGCTATCTGACCGGCGGTTCAACCTACAAGCCTCTCTACTTCAAAGACCGAAACTGGCAGGTGGCCGACAATCTGATTCTCAGCGGAGTGGGGAAGCACGAGCTGAAGTTCGGTGCCGACTTCCGCAAGCTGACCTCGAACCCGAACTTTTCCCTGTTCCCTACGGGCTTTCAATACTACGGCGGACCGTATCTGTCGATGACTAGCGACTGGAGCTACACCAGTCCGTTGGACGATTTTAGCGGGGCCACACTGTATGGGACGGGAGGCAACGACATTGCCGACCTGCTGCTGGGATTACCGCTCGACCACTACATGGGCCTGCAACTGACCAATCCTTATACCCACAGCTGGGAGATGGATTACTACGCGGAAGACACCTTCAAAGTAACGCCGCGACTGACCTTGAATTATGGGATTCGCTACGATTTCCAGGCCCCGTATACCGAGGCGCACGACGATGCCTCGAACTACATGCCCGGTCCCGACCCCATGACCGGCGGACAGATCCTGTTGGCCGGGAAAGGTGGCAACTCTCGAAGCCTGGTGAATGCACGCTGGAATCAGTTTGCGCCCCGCGTGGGATTCGCTTACCAGATGACCCCGAAGACCGTGCTGCGCGGAGGTTGGGGACTGTTTTATTCTCCCGAGAACGATGCTCGCGAGGATCTGCTAACCAAGAATCTTCCTTATGCCATTCAGCAGGCATGGAACAACATTCCTTATCTCGGCCCCTGTTTTGGAACCCAGTGCGACGGAAACTATTTCTACCAGGTGGATCAGGGCTTCCAGAGAATCTCGGCGCCGCCAATTCCTTCGGGTGCGAGCAGCATTCCGGCCAGTTCCGTTCCCACGTTGATTCCGAATGGAAATTCCGAGCAGACCTTCTATGTGAATCCGGGGCTCAAAACAGGATACTCGGAAGCCTTCAACGCTGCCGTCCAGCGCGAACTGGGCTCGAACTTCACTTTGGAGGTCGCGTTCGTAGCCTCGCGAGGCCACCATCTCTCGTATGAAGTCGGCGATCTCAATATGAATCTGGCAACCCAGTCCGATGGACTGATTGACGCCAACCTGGGACAGATCCAGGGACTCACCGACCTGGGTTGGAGCGAATACAACTCGCTGCAGGTCAAGCTGACGAAACGCGTCTCGCAAAATCTGAACTTCCTTGCCAACTGGACTTATGGTCACGCGCTGGATAATGGTCCGGCTCCATTCGACCTCGGACACATCAACGCCGACAACCCGCAGAACCCCTATGATCTGAACGCCGAGATTGCCACTTCGGATTTCGACGTCCGGCACACCTTCAATTTCAGTGGGCTCTATCACCTGCCCATCGGGAAAGGGCAGCGCTTCTTCGGCAACTGGGGCCGCCCGGAAGAACTGCTGATGGGCGGATGGCAGCTGAACGGAATCTTCAGCATGCGAACGGGAAATCCGATCAATGTCATTACCAATGGTGGGGTGCAGGCCTGTCCGGGTATGAGGCCGCTTCTGGTAGGAGATCCAACTCTGCCGAAAGACAAGCGCACTCTCTCCGAATATTTCAATACTGCGGCATTCGCCGCTCCAACCGGCGGGCAGTGCATTCCGGGAGATGCAGGCCGGAACATCCTGACCGGGCCCGGTTACGTGAACGCGGATTTATCGCTGTTCAAGGAATTTGCGATTACCGAAACTGCCAGATTGCAGACCCGCTTCGAGTTCTTTAACGCCACGAATACCCCGCACTTCTCAAATCCAAATTCGGACCTGAGCTACAGTTCGAATTTCGGAGCGATTACTCGAACCAGCGGCAATATGCGAATCGTACAGGCGGCCGTGAAGTTGTTATTCTGAGTAAATGCCGATCCGGCATCGTTAAAAGTGTGAGGTGACGTGTCCCTGCAGAAATCTCGGTATGCGCTAAAAAGAGTCCTTCCGCAACGTTCTGCACTTCTGCTCTTTTTGTCGCTATCCATTCTGATCGTGACAGGAAGCTCCAGCCCTCGTCTTCCCAGTCCGTCGCAGCCGGAGGGTACGAGCTATTACGTCGACGCCAGGAGTGGAGATGACGCAAATCCCGGGTCATCTCCAGAATCTGCGTGGAAGACGCTGGCCAAAGTCAACGCAACCACCTTTCATCCCGGCGACCGGATTCTGCTGAAGTCGGGGGATTCCTGGACGGGCCAGCTCTGGCCCAAAGGCTCCGGCACCGCCGGGCATCCCATCACGATCGACAAATATGACGGCGATGCTCTTCCGCGAATTGACGGCGCCGGACTCGCCGAAGATGCCGTAATGCTCAAGAACCAGGAATACTGGGAGATTCGCGATCTGGCGATCACGAACAACGGTTCAACCGCCGGCGCGCGCCGCGGCGTCAACCTCATCGCCGAAAACTCAGGCGACCTGCACCACCTCTATATCGAGGGCCTGAACATTCGCGACGTCAATGGCAGCCTGCAAGACAAGGCCAACGGCGGCATCAGCTATCACGCCATCGGCGATATCAAGCCCAGCCGCTTCATCGATCTCCGCATCGAAGGCAATCAGATTTCTCATGTCGACCGCAGCGGCATTATGGGCTGGTCCACGCACTGGACGCGGTCGAAATGGCATCCGAGCCTGGGCGTCGTCATTCGAAACAATGTTCTCGACGACATCGGCGGAGACGGCATTGTCAACGTCGCCACCGACGGCGCCCTCGTCGAGTACAACGTGGTCTCTCGCGCCAGTCAGCGGTCCCAGGACTATAACGTCGGCATCTGGCCGTGGAGCGCCGACAACACCATCATCCAGTACAACGAGGTCTACGGAACTCGCGGCCAGCACGACGCCGAAGGCTTCGACTCCGACTGGAACAGCCGCAACACCATCATCCAGTACAACTACAGCCACGACAACGATGGCGGGTTCCTGTTGATCTGCAACGAAGGCTCGCAGAGTCCGAACGACAGTGCGGGGAATGTGGGCACGATCGTGCGCTACAACGTCAGCCAGAACGATCATCACCGCGCCATCAAACTCTCCGGCCCGGTACGTGACACGCTCATCTACAACAACACGATCTTCGTGGGGAAAGGCGAGCATTCGGATGTGGTGCTTCACACCGATTGGACGGGATGGGATGCCGACACGTATTTCTACAACAACATCTTTTACGTTGAGGGCACAGCGGAATTCGGCTATGGCGTGACCGGCAACGCCGATGGATCGTATGTGGCTGCGCCTGGTCCCGGCAAAAGCACGAATAACGTTTACGATTCAAACCTCTATTACGGCGTGAAGCCGCCGGACGATCCGCACTCCATCATTGCCGACCCGTTGCTGGTCAACCCTGGCGCCGCCGGCATCGGCCGCTCCACCGTCGGGGGATATGCCTTGCGCGCTCAGTCTCCGGCCATTGATTCGGGCAAGGCGATCGAAAATAATGGCGGCAAGGACTTCAGCGGCACGCCTGTTCCGCAATGCCGGGCCACGGATCGCGGAGCATTCGAGTCGCGGGACTGTGCTCCGCTGCGACAATAACGTCACTCTGGCCTGCGTTTCACCGAGGAATCATGAGGGCAGCAAGAAGTTGGAGAATCTATCCCCGAATCGCGGTGTTGATCCTTGCCTGCGGTTCGGTCTGCTGGGCTGATCCGACGCTACCCACTTTGTTTAGCGATCACATGGTGGTGCAGCAAGGACGCCCCGTCCACATCTGGGGCAACGCCGACCCGGGAGAAAGGGTGACCGCCTCGCTCGCCGGCGAGAGTTCGACTGTTACCGCAAATTCGAGCGGGCAGTGGAGCATTTTTCTCCCTGCGCTGTCGGCGGGCGGGCCATTTACTCTGGCGATCCGCGGCAAACGCGAGGTCGAAATCAAAGATGTCATGCTCGGCGAAGTCTGGATCGCTTCCGGCCAGTCCAACATGACTTTTTCGCTCGACGGGGCGGAAAATGCCTCGGTCGAACTTCCTAAAGCCAATTACCCGCAGATTCGGCTCTTCACGGTTCCCAAGAGGATTGCTTTATCTCCACAAGAGAACACTCTTCCCGCCCACTGGGAGATTTGTACGCCCGACACGGCAAAAACATTCTCCGCCGTTGCCTATTTCTTTGCACGCCGGATCCATCGCGAACTGAATGTTCCCATCGGCATCGTCGAAAGTGCGTGGCCGGGAACCGCGATTGAAGAGTGGATCGCACCCGATGTCTTGCAGGCTGATCCGGACCTGCGATCGGTTATGAATGACTGGAATCGGGCGAGTCCGGCTGAGAAAGCCTTCGCCGAACATCCCGTCAATTTCGACCTTCAATTTGACGACTTCGAATTAATTCCTGCCACCGGCGCGTCCGGCAGCAAAACGCTCGCGAATTTTGACGACGGCACCTCGCGTGTCGCGACCGGCGGCTCATTCTCCTATTCCTGGAGCGACGCTCCCAACACCATCTTTGAATTGACCTCCCCGGGACATGGCAGTTCCGGATTCGCGGCACGAGTGACCGGCGCACTGGATGGCACCAACGACGCGGTTCTGGCGGCGAATTACCGCCAGGACGGTTCGACGGAGGACCTGAGTTCCTATGCCGGGATTCGCTTCTGGGTGCGCGGCGACGGGTCTTTCCGCTTCCGTTCCAAGCAACCTACTATCTCCGACTACGACGACTATGCCAGCCCGGTCTTGAAGGCGACCGGCCAGTGGCAGCCGGTCACCATCTGGTTCCGCGATCTGCGCCAAGACGGCTGGGGTGTCGTTCACGATTTCACACCGAATGCGCTCACCGGCTTTTCCATCGAATGCCTGACTTCTCTTGGCTACGCCCCCATGCCCGTCTCCGGCCTCTACGAAGGCATGATCGCGCCCTTGCTGGGCTATGAGTTTCGTGGCGCGCTCTGGTATCAGGGGGAAAGCAACGCCCTGAGGGCGCATCAGTATCGCAAGCTGCTGCCTGCCCTGATCGAGAACTGGCGCGCTGCTCTTCAGCAGAAGGATCTCGAGTTTCTGATCGTGCAACTGCCGAACCACGGCGCCATTCCCGATCAGCCGGGCGAGTCCGCCTGGGCCGAACTGCGCGAGGCGCAACTGATGACCGCGCAAAACGTGCCGGACACCGGCCTGGCGGTCACTATTGATGTGGGCGATCCCAAGGATCTTCACCCCCATCGCAAGATGGAAGTCGGAGAACGGCTCGCGCTCTGGGCCCTGGGAACTATCTACAAACAACCGATTGAATACTCCGGCCCTCTTTACCAGTCCATGCGAATCGAAGGGAGCGCAATACACCTGGAGTTCACTCATGTGGGCTCCGGACTTGAGGCGCGTGGCGGCTCCGAACTCGATGGATTCGCGGTTGCGGGTGAGGACCGCAAATTTCACTGGGCCCAGGCCCGCATCGAAGGCAACAGCGTAATCGTGGAGAGCAGCGACGTCCCTCATCCGGTCGCTGTGCGCTACGCCTGGGGCGACAGCCCGCGCTGCAACCTCTATAACAAAGAGGACCTGCCGGCATCCCCGTTCCGCACCGACAGCTGGCCCGGCATCACTGACAGCCATTGAAGGATAGATCGTTCCGGCCTATCGCTGTGCTGACGCCGAGTCCGGCGACTCATTCACTCTATAATTGTGCAGAAATCCAGATAGCCGACAGACACTGTTAAGGAATTGCCGGATGCGATCCGATCTCGAGCAAGCCATCGCTCTCCTGAAGACCCGTAATGAGAAGAACCTGGAGAAGGCGCTCTCGCTCCTGCAGCAGGCGGTATTCGCTTTCGGCATGCGATTCTGTGGTCACCGTGAGGATGCGGAAGACACCATGCAGGAGGTGCTGGTCAAGGCCATCCCCTACCTGCCCCGATTCGATAACTCCCGAAGCCTGGCCAAATGGCTGTACACAGTGACCAGGAATCGTTGTCTCATGAGCCGCCGTAAGAGCAAATTCGCACCCAAGCAGGAGCTGTCTCTCGATGAGCTCATGCCGGACCGCGAGGAACTGGAGCAGCTCGGCAGTCCCTCCATCCCGAATCCAGAGACCTTCACCATTCGGGGTGAAGAAAGTCAGCGGCTGCGAGACGCAATTCGGGTCCTGCCTCCCCACTATCGGATTGTCCTGGTCTTGCGCGACATGGAGGGTTTCACCGACGAAGAAGCCGGGGAAATCACTGGTTTGCGCCCGGGAACGATCCGCATCCGGCTTCATCGGGCGCGCCTGTTTGTGCGGAGGGAACTCCAGAAAAAGCAGGAACCCGCGCGTTCGCGGAAATCGGCGGTTCCCGCGCGAGATGGGCGATGCCGAAAGATGTTTGCCGGGCTTTCCGATTATCTCGACGGCGAACTGGACGACTTCTCCTGCGAGGAGATCGAGGCTCATCTTGAGGGATGTGAGCCATGTAAGAAGTTTCTCGACAGTCTAAAAACATCGATACAAACCTGCCAGAACTCTCCCGCCGACCGCCCGGATCACCAGAAAGCAGCGACTCTGAGAAAACAGCTTCTGACGACCTACAGCCGTGCCCTGGCCGCCAGCGGCAAGTAACTGAATCAGAGGCTTCTCGCCACGAGCACCGCCTCCCTTTCTTTTTCCTGTAACAGAATTCAGCGGATTGCATTTATTGCTATGGCAGCCCACCACGACCGCCAGCGAGGCAGACGCAATGATATCCGCAAAGGTGGAACTAACCCAACCGCTCAGCCAGCAGAGACAATTCGTAGCGCGCACCGGCAGTGAACACTTCTTCTTACTCGACGACGGCGCGGGTGGCACCGGGCCGAAACCCATCGAACTGGTCGCGGCCGGACTCGCCGGATGCACGGCCTTCGACGTGATCACCATCCTGCGACAGAAATATCACCAGAAAGTTACCGGCTACGAGGTGCGCGTGGAAGCCGACCAGGCCGACCGCCCGCCACAAATATTCACAAACGTCCGAATTCACCACGTTGTGCGTGGATTCGATATCGACGCGTCTGCCATCGAGCAGGCGATTCATTTGTCCGAGGAGAAGTATTGCTCGGTCGGAGCCATGGTCCAGAAGACGGCGTCTTTCCACACCACGTTTGAAATCGTTGCAGAAAAAGCGGAATGGATGAATCCGGCGGAAACCGCCGGAAGCCATGTGTGAGGAATTCCTAATCGGACCCCTTTGGGGATCATTCGCACCTTGAAGATCCACCCATAGGCGACGATGGAAGACTAGAGGGAGTTTTTTTGCGATTCGGTCCTGCCAACATGAGTGCGCATGTTCAGTATTCTCTTCGCTTTGCTCTGATTGCGCTGTTGCTCTGCACCGCTGAGACCGTGCTTTCCCAAACCCCGGGCGAGCCCCCTCTTTCCCTGCAACAAGCCGCACGAATCGCTCTGGAGAAGAATCCGCTGCATAAAGCCGCCTTGGCTGACACGAAATCGGCATTCGCGGAGGTTCAGGAGGCCCGGTCATCGCTGATGCCGCGAGTGAGCTTCTCAGAACAGGCAACCAGAGGCGATGACCCCGTCTACGTATTCGGCAGCAAGCTGCGGCAACAGCGGTTCACATCGGCCGACTTCGCGCTGAATGCACTGAACCGGCCCCTGCCGTACGGCGATTTCACCACCCGCTTCGGTGGCACCTGGAACCTGTTCGACTCGTTCGCCTCCTGGCATGGGATCAATCGGGCCAAGGAAATGAACCTTGCGGCCAGCCGGCAACTCGAGCGTACCGACCAGGAGATCCTTCTTCGAGTCGTGCAGTCTTATTACGGCGCGTTGCTTGCCGAAAAGCAATTGGAAGTCGCCGACCAGGCCGAGAAAACCGCGAAGTCGATCACCGATCGCAGCCAGGTTCGCTTCGATGCTGGGCTGGTGGTGGAGTCCGACCTGCTCAGCTCCAAGGTCCGCCTGGCCGGTCGCGAACAGGAACTGATTCGTGCACGAAGCAGCCTGGAGTTGGCGCGGGCGCAGCTCAACTCCGCCATGGGAGTGCCGCTCGCCACTGAATACGAACTTTCCGGTCCGTTAGCAGCGCAGAATTTCGAAATTGCCCCTCTGGCAGAGATCGAACAGCAAGCCCTTGGGACTCGTCCCGATCTCAAACGGATCGAGGCTCAGCAATCGGCACAGGAACTGAGTGTGGCGATCGCCAAATCCTCATTCGGCCCGCGCCTGAACGCTTTTGCCGGCTGGGAAATGGATAATCCCGCGTTCCTCGCCGGCGGCGGCAATAGCTGGCTGGGTGGGATCGAACTCCAAATCGATCTCTTCCAGGGAGGAGCAAAGCGCGCCACGCTTTCTCGCGAGCGTGCCAACGCGGAAAAAATCGCAGCCCTGAAGCAAGCCGCAATCGCCGCCGTACGCCTCGAAGTCCGGCAGGCTTATTACGATCAGGATTCGAGCCGCAAACAGATCGAAGTCGCGCGTACAGCCATTGCTCAGGCCCAGGAAAGTCTGCGCATCAACCAGGATCGCTATGATGGCGGCCTGCTTACCATCACTGACCTCTTGGGCTCCGAAGAGGCGGTGCGCCGCAGCCAGGCTGATTACTGGCAGGCCGTCTACCAGTTTCACATCAGCTACGCCAATCTCGAGTTGGCCAGCGGAACTTTGAATCTACAGTCCCCGGTGGTTATGCCATGAATCTGTTCCATCCGAGAAGAATGAAATCTCACGCGAAACTCGCTGTCGCTCGAGGTGCGGTGCTCCTGCTGGCGTCGGTCAGCGCAACTCTCGTTGGTTGTTCAAATCCGCACGAGACTGCCAGCGCAGCTCCGGAAACTGTAAGCGATGTTTCTGTCGTGACTGCCCAGAGGGTGACTATTCCGGATGTCGTTGAGGCGGTCGGGACTCTGCGCGCCGCCCAGACGAGCCAGCTCGCCGCCCAGATGATGGGCAACATCGTCGAGATTCGCGCTTATGAGGGCGATCGCGTGCGGCGCGGCCAGGTACTTGCCGTCATCGATGATGCTCAGCCGCGGGCCGCTCTTGACCGCGCTTCGGCGGCGGATCTTGCGGCTCAACAGGAAGTCGCGGCAGCCGAGTCCGATTTCACACTCGCCGAATCCACCTTCCGGCGCTACCAGAAGCTATTCGAGAGAAAATCTGTGAGCGCACAGGAATTCGACGAAGTGCGGGCGCATTATCAGGGCGCGCAGGCGCGCCGCGAGATGGCCCGTGCCGGGCAGGCTCAGGCGGAAGCCGCGCTCCAGCAGGCTCGAACGGCGCTCGGCTATACGCGCGTCGTGGCTCCGTTTGATGGCCTGGTAACCGACAAGAACGCCGACGTCGGAACCCTTGCCACTCCGGGTATGCCGATCTTCACTGTCGAAGATATGCACGGCTACCGCCTCGAAGCCGCCGTGAACGAAACCGACCTTCGCTACATCCGGCAAGGAGAGCGGGTGCCCATCTCCGTCGATGTACTCGGCGACCGGCAACTCACGGGAAGGGTCGCTGAGATCGTCCCCGCGGCAGACCCAGCCAGCCGCAGTTTCCTGGTGAAGATGGAACTGCCCTCTGATCCGGCCTTGCGGTCTGGTTTGTTTGGGCACGCTCAATTCGCCCGCGGAGTCAGGACTGCGCTTCTGATCCCTCGTGCGGCTGTAGTCGAGCGCGGCCAATTGCAAGGCATTTACGTGCTTGATCAGGGCCGGCTCGCCGGCCTCCGCTACATCACGTTGGGGAAGGCCGCAGCCGGGCAGGTCGAAGTTCTGGCCGGCTTACAGGTGGGCGAGGTGTTCGCCGCTAATCCCGGTGGCCAGGAACTGAGTGGCAAGAGAGTCGAATCCCGCTAGGGGTCACGGTGACCACTGAGAACCACAATTCGCCTTCGCACATTCCGGCCCCTGCTGTTCTCCGGCTGGCGGGAAAACTGGCGCACGCATTCATTGATTCGAAGCTGACTCCCCTGGTGGTCGTCGCGGCCCTGCTTCTGGGCGCGTTCGCGATTCTCGAAACTCCGCGCGAGGAGGAACCGCAGATCGTCGTTCCTATGCTCGACGTCTTCGTCCAGATGCCGGGAGCCTCGTCCCAGGAAGTTGCGCAACGCGTCAGCCTGCCCATGGAGAAACTGCTGCGCGAAGTGCCTGGCGTCGAATATATCTATTCGATCAGCCATCCTGGCATGAGCATGCTGATCGTGCGCTTCTATGTTGGAACGAAAGAAGAAGACGCCATCATTCAGACCTATAACAAGCTCTACTCCAACTTCGATCGCATTCCGGCTGGAGTGTCACCACCGCTCATCAAAGTCCGCTCCATCGATAACGTCCCCATCATGGCCCTGACGCTATGGGGCAAGAACTACGATTCCTACCGGCTGCGCCGCATCGCCGGAGAACTCGAAGATTCTCTGAAAAGACTCGACAACGTCTCGGAAACGGCGATGATCGGAGGACAGCCGAGGCAGGTGCGAGTCGTGCTCGATACCGAGCGCCTCGCCGCGTATAGCCTTACGCCGGGCGCCGTGGTTACCCAACTCCAGGGAGCGAACACGCGCGGACAAGCGGGCACTTTCTCCCGCGACAATCGCGAGTTTCAAGTCGAAGCCGGATTATTTTTCACCCGCGCCGAAGATCTGCAACCGGTTGTGGTTGGCGTGCACAACGGACGTCCGGTCTACTTGCGGGATGTGGCGGAGACAATTCAGGACGGGCCCGCCGAGCCCGACAATTACGTTCTGTTCGCCAACGCGAAAGGAACCAGCGGTCAGATCGCAAATCCCGTATATCCCGCTGTCACCATCACTCTGGCCAAGCGCAAGGGCACGAACGCCAGCATTATCGCCGACGACGTGCTGGAAAAGCTGAAGTCCCTGCGCGGATATATGTTGCCCCAGGACCTGAATGTCACGGTTACCCGCAACTACGGCGAGACGGCCAAGGACAAATCCGACGAACTCCTCAAGCACTTACTCATCGCGACCCTCTCGGTTACCCTTCTGATTGCGCTCGCCCTCGGATGGAGGGAGTCGGGAGTCGTTTTGCTGGCGGTGCCCGTCACCCTGGCGCTGACTCTGGCCATCTTCTATCTCTTCGGATACACCCTGAACCGCGTCACCCTGTTTGCCTTGATCTTTTCCATCGGCATCCTGGTCGACGACGCGATTGTCGTGGTCGAGAACATCGTTCGCCATTTTCGCTTGCCGGCTAGCCGTGGTCGCTCTCTGGTCGACGTCGCGGTCGAAGCTGTCGACGAAGTCGGCAATCCCACCATTCTCGCGACCTTTGCCGTTATCGGAGCCATTCTGCCCATGGCCTTCGTGCGCGGGCTCATGGGGCCCTACATGCGGCCGATTCCGGTCGGCGCTTCGGCCGCGATGGTCTTCTCCCTGATCGTCGCATTTGTTGTCTCCCCTTGGGCGGCCCTGCGATTGCTGCGACACTATGCCGGAGAAAGCGGCCACGCGCATCACGAGGCCGAAGGCTGGACGACCCGTTTCTATCGCAAGGTGATGAACCCGCTGATTCTGGATTCCCGAAAGCGCTGGATGTTTCTGGGCAGCGTGGTTGTGCTGCTGCTCGCCGCCGCAGCTTTCGTTCCGCTGAAGTGGGTGCGCGTGAAGATGCTGCCCTTCGATAACAAGAGCGAGTTCCAGGTCATGGTTGACATGCCGGATGGCACGCCGCTGGAACAGACCACCCGCGTCGCGCAGGCTCTCGGAACTTATCTCGGCCAGCAGCCGGAAGTGACCAACTATCAGATTTACGCTGGAACCTCGGGGCCGTACAACTTCAATGGTCTGGTTCGGCATTACTTCCTGCGACGGCAACCGAATCAAGCCGACATTCAGGTCAATCTGCTCTCGCGGCACGAGCGCAAGGCGCAGAGCCACGAAATTGCGCGCCGCCTGCGGCCCGAATTAGACAAGATCGCGGCGCCGTTTGCCGCGCGCCTCAAAGTGGCTGAAGTCCCTCCCGGACCGCCGGTGCTGGAAACTCTGGTCGCCGAAGTTTACGGCCCCGACTACAAAGGCCAGATTCAGCTGGCAGCTCAGATCAAGAAGGTGTTTCAACAGACTCCCGGCGTGGTCGACGTCGACTGGTACGTCGAAGATCCCCAGACAAAGTACGATCTGAAAGTCGATTTGGACAAAGCCTCTTTGCACGGAATTTCCGCGGCGGAGGTGACCCGCACTCTGCAGATTGGGCTCGGCGGCGCCGACGCCGGCCTGCTCCATGACCCGCGTTCGCGCGAGGACATTCCAATACAAGTACGTTTGTCGCGCCCCGACCGTTCCCGCATTCCGGACCTCGCGAACCTGAAGCTGCCCACTGCCTCCGGCGGGCAGATCGCGCTGCAGGAAGTGACCGACCTTCAGCAAACCACAATCGACACCAGCATCTATCGCAAGAACCTGTTGCCTGTCGTGTACGTCACTGGCGACGTTGCCGGAGAAGAGGAAAGCCCGGTCTACGCGATCGGCAAGATGAGCGATGCCATCGGCAAAATCAAGCTCCCCGATGGATACGCCGTCAAGCAATACAAAGGCACGAGCATGCCGGATCGCACCGACCGCTACTCCATGAAATGGGACGGTGAGTGGCACATCACGGTGGAAGTCTTCCGCGACCTGGGCCTGGCTTTTGCCGCAGTGTTGGTTTTGATCTACGTGCTGGTCGTCGGCTGGTTCAAGAGCTTCAAGACTCCTCTGGTCATCATGGCGCCGATCCCGCTGACGCTGGTCGGCATCCTGCCGGCTCACGCTCTGATGGGTGCGTTCTTCACCGCGACCTCCATGATTGGCTTCATCGCCGGGGCCGGCATCATCGTGCGGAATTCGATCATCCTGGTCGACTTCATCGAACTGCGCCGGTCCCAGGGCATGTCTTTGGAGGAAGCCGTCGTCGATGCCGGGGCAGTTCGCTTCCGTCCTATGCTTCTCACCGCGGCGGCCGTCGTGGTAGGCGCCAGCGTCATACTTTTCGACCCAATCTTCCAGGGACTCGCATTGTCGCTGATGGCGGGCGAAGTGGCATCGACGGTTCTTTCCCGGATGGCAGTGCCCGTTCTCTATTACATGAGTGAAAGACGGGCATCGGCGCCTCCCCCGCACTCGCACTCGCCAGAGAATATTGCCGAATGCGAGACGCCGCAGTGCGCGGTCTCATAAAACAGAGGCACGTCTATTCCAAGGAGGTGTGGTCATGACGGTAGAACGCGGACTTCGCTTGATGGCAGGAACGTTCATCCTGCTCTCGCTGGCTCTGGGACACTGGCTCAGTCCTTACTGGTACCTGTTTACCGCTTTTGTCGGTTTGAATCTGTTCCAGTCGGGAATTACCAACTGGTGCCCGGCGATGTTCTTCCTGAAAAAACTGGGACTTCACTCATCCTGAAAAAGCTTGTCGGGCGGCATTGACTCTCTTTTGGGAACCAGCAAAGTGAATTTCGAGCGTTTGTTTGAGAAATGCCGGCGATTAGAAAGGCAATAGCGAATCTGCAGGAATGGCGTCTCGCCATCCTTGTTTCCCCCGGTCGGCGCAGGCCGGGCATACCTGACCCGGCACTGACGATGAGCTGCGCTATTGGATGATCAGCACGTTCATGCTCCACGGAGTGAGGGTGAGAGTGAGTGGCAGGCTCTGCGATCCTAGATCGGCTGTATTCGGGCCGTTCCACACGTCGGTTTGCGAGAGGTCGTAGATCGACTTGTCGTAGGTGTATTCCTTAACGTCGGTGCTGGAGCTTTTTCCGGTCAGGGTTATTTCCACCGTCTCGCTCGCCGCCTGGTTCAGATTGAACAGCACCACGGCTGTTCCACCACCGTGCGTGGCCGCGTAGGCGCGCACATCGGTCGTGTCTCCGGCGACGGCTGGGGTGAGCGCGTGTTCCCCGGTCACAGCCACGTTGCCGAAGAGTTGAAACGCAACCGCGGTGGGAGACATGGTTCCGATTGGTCCCGCATCCGGACAGGTCGGATCCTCCGATCCGTCGGAAAAGACGTTGTAGGCTCCGAAGTTCTGCCAGCCGTAGAGCGAACTGCTGTCATTGCCGGCCTGGCCGTTGCAGTTGCCGAAGCCGATCCACCAGGTGGCGCGCGAGACTCCGGCATTCATCATCTCGCCCAGTGTCTGTCCTGCATACAACCCCTGCGTAATCGACCAGCTCTGCTTGCCCGGGTTGCTGTAGACCGAGCCCATCTCGCCGACGTAAATAGGGGTGTTCGCAACTCCGGCGGCCGTCAGTTCCTGCTTGAGGATGTTGAGGTTTTGCGTCAGCTCCTGGGCGGCTTGCTGGGTGATGAAGCTGTCGCTCTCCGATCCCGGCGCCTCCGGATAGAAGTGGTATTCGACGAAATCGTAATTCCCCTTGGCATTGGCGAGGACGATCTGATCCCACCCGCCGGAGGCATTGTCGGCATCCACGACGACACCGACCAGAGTATTGGCGCTGGCTGCCTTGATCGATTGGTAGAAGCCGGTGCTGCCGACCATCTCGCTCGCGTACACCGTGGGATTGTGCTGGTTCGAGGCTGGCGTATGCATGTCCTCTTCCCAGCTTCCGTACTCCTCGTTGCCGACCGTCATGTGACTGACGATCACGCCATCGCCAACCGCCGCCGTAAGCCAGGCCGCGGCCTCGGAAGGCGCTCCGGGTCCGTTGCAGGCCACGTTGCTGCCATAATCTGCGGTCAGGGCCAGATCGAGATTGGCCGGCACGACGATGTCGTTCACGAAGTTCACAAAGGTGTCGTTGGAATCAGTGTAAGTTCCATTGCAGCCGCTGTTCGTTGACCAGTGGTAGAGATCCGAATCCGAACCGCCCGGCCAGCGCACCGCCTTGATGCCTGCATTCTGGAAGGCGGTCACCACGGGGGTGTCATTGCTGACGATGTCAAACCACACTGCGAGGTTCATGCCGAGAAGTTGGTCTGTCACGGCCGGTCCTAAGTTCGATGAGTTGATGGAGACGGTGGTCGTAACTCCGCCAGTTACGGTGACGGTTGCCTGCGCTGTGGCGTCGACCGCTCCCACCGGAGGCGTTACCGTCAGCGTGTAGGTCGTGGTCGTCGTCGGACTGACGCTGAGTGGAGTCCCACTGGTGATCGCCAGATTGCCGGGCGTAATCATACCCGTTCCCCCGGTGAAGTCCGCCGAGAGACTGGAGCTGTTCCCGGCGGTGACGGTGGTCGGGTCAGCGGTGAAGTTGGAAATCGATGGCACCGGATCCACAGTGACCGTCGCTTGTTTTGTCGCCGGCGTGCCACCGCTCGGCGTCACCGTCAAGGTATAGGTGGTGGTCGTGGTTGGACTCACCGGGACCCCGGTTCCACTGCTCGCTGCGATGTTACCGGGTGTAATCACACCGGTACCGCCATTGAACACGGGCATCAAGCTCGAACTCGAGCCTGCCTCAATCGTTGACGGATTGGCATCGAAGCCAGTGATCAGCGGCGGCGGACCCGTCCTTTCCGTTGAATTGCTGCCACAACCAGCGAAATTGATAATCGCCAGACTGGCCACCAGCGTCACAATCAGAGAAGAGCGGTTCCGTTTCATGACAGCCTCGATACGCGCAGAAGAATGGGAGGTTCTGGGATGGATCATCCGGGCCGGCCGAACCGGCAGCGGCCCGGCGAAACCTACACTTGTAGCGAACCGCCTTTCAGGTGTCAATAGATTCGAACAGGAATTCCAAGGTCTGCGGCCAGTGTGATTGGGCTCACACTCCCTTCAGCTTTTGAAGCAGCGAAGCGCGAGAAGAGGGCAGCCTCGCTATCGGTCCACTCTTTCCGCCGCACGAACGCGGTGGCGATGGACTCGTTGGGAATCCCGCAGCAGATCCGCAAGCAGCGCCTCGGTCACAGCGGAAGTTCCGTGACCGAAAGCTACACGTATCTTTTCGCCGAAGGACGAACGCGCCGTGGCAGAAAACTTAAGCGAGCTTTTCGGAACCGGGCGGCCAGAGAAGGAAGCGGGAGGTACTGTTACAGTTTTCTGTAACAGTACCAAGCGGGAAAAGTCATTCCTTTCCCAAAAACAAGAATGGCCCGCCGGTTCGAGCCAGCAAGCCGTTTCGCCGCAATGAAGGATTGGTTGCGGGGGCTTGCAGTGCCCTCAAGCCGCCCAGTTTGTCTTTCCGCTACAGACTCACTGTAACTCGCTACAGGCACTGAAGTTCCGAAATTTCGCTTGAAAGCCGTTCGCGCTGCGATAATTTCCCAACATGTGCGGCAGGTATCGTTTATCTCGACGGAAGCAAATCATTGAAGAGCAGTTCGACTGCGATCCGTGGGGAGGCGATTGGGAACCGCGCTACAACATCGCGCCGACACAGCCCGTTCCGGTGATTCGCCAGCATCCAAAAGAGCCTGTCCGCCAAATCTCGCAGATGGGCTGGGGACTGGTCCCAAATTGGGCCAAGTCTGCATCTGGGGCGGCAGGAATGATTAACGCAAGAGCCGAAACCGCCTCGCAAAAACCCGCTTTCCGCGATCCGCTCAGGCTGCGTCGGTGTCTGATCCCGGCAGACGCATTTTATGAATGGAAAAAGGTGGGCACATCCAAACAGCCCTACTGCTTCGAAGTAAACGAGGGTGAGTTGTTCGCATTCGCTGGGATTTGGGATGGGTGGAAGGATTCGAATGGAAACTGGTTGAAGACTTGCTCGATTTTGACGACAACTCCGAATGCAGTGACCTCTGCCGTGCATGACCGCATGCCTCTGATTCTCGATCCGGACCACTATGACCTTTGGCTCGATCCGGGAATGCATAACGTCGAAGCGATTTCTGAACTCTTGAAGCCCTACGACGCTCGGCTCATGCGGTGTTATCCGGTCAGCAGCCGAGTCAATCATGTCGCAAATGATGATGAGGAATGTTCGCGACGGATAGAACCCTCAGAAACCCAGAATCCATTATTCGCGTGACGGCTTATGACAAACGAAGAACGCATGCAGCGAGAGGCGAACCTGATTGCAACGATCAGAGCAAAGCTCCCGGATTTCGCAAGAATGTGCGCCGATGACACGGAATTGGTGATGCTTCACCAAGATTCGTTTGCCGCAGACTATCAGGACGATGAGTACGCGCTTCTTGGGATGGCGATCAAATATGCTGGTCTTCGCGGCAAGGAAGTGCGGGTGATCGGAAAGAATCAAAGCAGTTTTGCGGAAGAAGAGAGAATTCAGTAGGAACGATGACTCCTGTCCCCGACACGCCTACAACAATTCTCGATCAAGACGTGGAGCGAGACCGCGACCCATCCGGCCCGCACATCCGGTGCCCTCTTTGTGGCTGGTCGCCGCGCAAGGAAGACAAATGGTTCTGCGAGTGCGGTCATTCTTGGAACACATTCGACACTGGAGGCGTCTGCCCAGCTTGCCTTCACCAATGGACCGAAACGCAGTGCCTCTCATGCAGCGGATGGTCGCCGCATTCGGAGTGGTATATGGAGTGAGTGATGAACGTAGCGATCAGTTCAATAGCGATGGCTAGCCTTTAGCATTCTTACGGTTTTTTCCCTGACCTTCATGTTTTCGAGAAGAGAGTCTGCGTAACTGACCTCGTCCGAAGAAAGCATCAATAGATCGGCAGTGCATTGCTTCGGGTTCCCGTTCCAGTCGTCGCAAGAGATTGTGCGTTCCGTAGACCATGAATAGACGCCATCTCCGGGCTTGCCCGAAAAATCGGTGGGCTGGCCGAGGGTGTTGAGGAGGTTCTGGTATACAGCATCATGCTCGCTGGCGGGATAGTGGAAGCGAAAAAAAGCAAGTCGATCATGCACAAATGTAAGGTCGAGCCGATGCGATCCTGAACTAGTCTGGCAGTTCCGTTCTAACTCGTGTGCGTCGTATTTGCAGCCAAGAGATTTATAGCCATTTTTCTGAAGGATAGTTCCTACTTGTGACCGTTGGTCGCCGCCTTGTAGTCCCATGAAGACAATCTCTCCTGCGACCTTCGGCTGAGGTCGGTTCTTGTCCTTTTTGACCCAGCCTGCTGTCAGGAAGGCGTTATCGGTGAGCGTAACCGTTGCCGTGCATCCGAGGTTTTTGAAGCATGGGTGTGTTTCATCTAATCTGATCTGTTGCGCAGGACACTCTTTCTCCTGATCGAACAGACACACCGCCTTTTGGGGTGTGTCCCAAGTGAAAGTTCGGGCACCCATGTTCGCAGCCAGTCTACTAAGCGGATCATTCCCTAGCGCCTCAGCCTCACCGTCTTTGTGGTTGGCGGTCGCAAGTTCCCGCCGCAAAGAGGAATAGAAAACGTCCTCTTCAGCGTGGCTGAATATCCGGAATTCAAAACGGATCAGCGTGTTATCCGGTGAAAAAGATAGGTCTATTGCTGTGCCATCCGTGCCCGCACCGATACTGGATTTGCATGAGACGGTCCCATTGGTGCTTGGTTTCTCGCAGTCGAGTGGTACTATTGCGCCCTGCTGTTTGAGCACCGACTCCACTTCGTCGCGGCATTGCCCGGAGTGTAGTCCTCTGAAGGACAAGTCAAGCTTCTCCGTTCCATCTGGCAAGAGTGTCACATCGACCTTCTTCTCCCCGTTTGGGAATTCGACTCGCTCTATCTTCTGTGTACCGTCTGTAAAACGCACCTTGTTGAAGTGCTTCTGTCCATCGGGGAACTCTTCGCGGGCAACCGTGCTGATGAATCCATTGGGAGGCACAGCGACGGCCTGATAGTCCTTTTGTCCATTTGGAAACTCGATACGCCCTATCTTCTCAGAACCATCTGCGAGGTAAATTACTTGGAACTGCTTAGTGCCATCCGTAAACTCGATACGGTCCACTGTCTTCGTTCCATCGGTTTGTGTCCGCTCGCCAAACAGCTTTGTTCCATCTGCAAGAACCTCATTCTTCCCGTGATTGCAGCCGAGTGAAAGTGCGAAGGCGAGCAGAGGGAATACTGTGAACATCTTCTTCATGCAACTTCTCCCCACTGTGAATCTCACCACCGGATGATGGCCGAGGCTAGTTACGGAGGTCATGGCCACGGACAGCCAGTGCAGGACTGTGGAGCCTGCGCAGACGCGTGAAATGACGTTAGTAATTGGTTTGCCCTCCCGTTCGGTGCTGAAATTCATGGTGGGGGACCACTTTCAATGAAACTGTTTGCAATCGCTGCATCCCTTCTGCTCGCGGCCGTGTTCTCAAAAGATGCCCCGGCGCAGTCTGTCGGCTCCGGTCTTCCCAAGCTCTCACAAACTGGTCAGCCGAGTGGCTCAATCGGGATTGTGTTTCAAGTCCCGAATCAACCCTCAACAGATGCAGCAGGTTCACTCGTAGTCGCTAGTGTCATAGGTGGGGGGCCCGCCGACAAGGCTGGAGTCAAACAGGGAGACATGATCGAGTCTATAGACGGAACGGCTCTCGCGAAGGCTGCTGATCTCCAGAACGCCTTAACCGCACTAACAATTGGTTCGACTGTTAAGCTCGGCTATCTGCGTCAGGGGCAGCATTTGGAAACCCTCGTCACGGTAGTCGATAGGAACAAGCTATACGCTGACTGGTTTGAAATGCGTGCTGGAAAGGGAGACGCGGATGCTCAATTCAACCTCGCTAGTATGTATTATCTCGGACAAGGCAAGCCGCAGGATTCCACGCTCGCGTACCAGTGGTATACCAAGGCCGCTGAACAAGACTTTGCAAACGCTCAGGCTGCCCTTGGGTATCTCTATTCCACTGGCAAAGGAGTGCAACCGGATTACGTCCGAGCGGCTCAGTGGTATCGGAAAGCTGCGGAGCATGGAAACGCGCTGGCACAAGACAACCTTGGCATGATGTACAAGAAAGGTACAGGTGTGCCACAGGACGATAAACAAGCTGCTCAATGGTGTACGAAAGCCGCTGAACAAGGATTCGTACAAGGGCAGTTCCATCTCGCCTTCATGTACTACGAAGGACGCGGTGAGTTTAAGGACTACAGCGAAGCTGTGAAGTGGTACACAAAAGCCGCTGAGAAGGGATTCGCACCAGCCCAATTCAGTCTCGGTGGCATGTACGAGAATGCAAATGGGGTGCCGCGAGACTTCGCTCAGGCTCTTCAGTGGTACAGCAAAGCTGCCGAGCAGGGGTATGCGCCTGCTCAATTGTATCTTGGGAGCATGTACACGGACGGTCGCGGCGTGCCGAAGAACCTACAACTGGCAAGGCAGTGGTATAGCAAAGCGGCACAGGACGGGAACCCAGAGGCTACAACTGCACTGGCGAAATTGGATGCGTCTGAAGCGCTCACTGCCGCTCAGAACGACAAAGCAAAAGAGGACGCAAAGCTAGCGGCAAGGGCGGCAGAGGCAGCAGAAGCGCAGGCAAGAGAAACAGATAAGGCGGAACTACACGCATTCGATCAAGAAAGAGCGTCGTTCTTGGCAGACCTGAACCGCAACGCAACGCGACCACGATGCAAGAGTTATCTGACCGACACCGATAGTTTCAACCGCCAGTTGCATTATCTGCGCTATTCTCAATTGTCTGAGCTTTATGCAAGAATCGGGCAGCAGTGTCCCGTCTTATTCCAAGGGAGCACCGTTGAAGACGCACGCGCTAGAGAAATTTTAGGTGAAAACGGCTTACCGACCGTGATCTTTGCTCAGATTGAGTCCAGAGTCATAGGCTATCTGCAAGCACAGGACTTGATGCGGAGCTTTCTGCTGTCGCCTTTCGCGGACAGAGATAGAGCCGCAAATAAGTTCTATGTTCAAGACGCAGTGGAGTGGATAAGAAAGACTAATCGCCTCGATCAGTTCACCGCTTTCGATGCCAAGAGCGTTGATGAAGCTTTGGCATGGCGTGCCGCCACCCCTGAGAGAGAAAAGCAAGTACGGCAAAAGGCGAGAGAGGCGGAAGAGGCACGCAAACGGCAAGAGGAGTCCGATAAGCAGGCCCACGCGAAACTGTGGCTGGCTGCGCAACAACAAGCCATAGACTACCTGTCGTCTGAGAAGGCTATCGATGATTGTGTTGACCATGAAATTCGGCGAACGTGGGGAATGTCCGGCAGGAGTCGATTTGAATTTGTCGAGTCATGTAAAGAAAGTCTGGCTCAGACCCTAAAACGAGTGCAGACTTCCAACATTGAGACTAACCCCTACCTGCCCGGTACAAGCTGTTGGTATTCACGCGATGCCTCTCAGGTTTCTGCTACGAATTGCAGTGATGGAGAACAGGATCACGTCCAGAGAATTAGCTCTCAACAGTGACCTGAGTCTGCGCAGGATGGGACTGCCCCAACCCAAGTGATCCGCTGCTGGTCAAAAGGTATAGCCCTGCGGACAAGCTCAGGCTGGAACGTAAACCGTTGATTCGTTGGTGTTGGGCAGGGCGCTTTGTGAGGAGCCTCTGGAGACAGCCCCTCTTTCTTCCTTCAAGACACGGCAGACGCTGGCTTTCGAGATTCCGTGGGCCTTCGCCAGTTGATTCAGGCTCAGTCCTCGTTCGCGATCCCGCAACAGCAGAATGCGGTTCACCTGAAGAGGCTTACGTCCAATTCGGCGACCCTCCAACTTCGCCCGACGCATTCCGGCTCGCACTCGTTCGACGATGACGCATCTTTCTAGTTCCGCCATCGCTGAAACAATGACAACAATCGCACGCCCAAGTGGGCCTTCGGTGTCGATTGCCTCGCGCTGAGAGACGAACTGAATGCCGAGCCCGTTGATCTCGTCGAGCACCTGCAACAAATGTTTGGTACTCCGAGCAAGGCGGTCGATTGACCAAACCATCAGCACCTCGAATTTGTGTCGGCGGGCATCTTCCATGAGTTCATCCAGTGCAGGCCGACGCGCTTTCGTGCCGCTGAAGCCGTGATCGGTATACTCCCGCACTATTTGGAGTCCGCGCTGGCTGGCAAACTGCCGCAGGTCATGTAGCTGGGTTTCAGGGTGCTGGTCTACCGTGCTCACGCGGACGTAAATGGCGGCTTTCTTCATTTGGTTCCCTCCCGTTGTTGCGCTTCGTAGAGCTTTTTCGGACGGCACGGGAACATCGAGTGCTGTTGCGCACCTTCCCGACTGAACAATTCGCCGCAGACAAGGCATCGTCTGAGCGTGCATTGCCCCTTGGTATCGAGTTCGGCTGTGAAGACTTTCCCGACTTTATCTCTGTGATCGAGAATCATTCGTTTTCTTTTTCGAACTGATCCCTTAATAACCGCTCCGTCGCTTCTGTACAGATCGTCATTTCTGGGCTCAGCAGGTTCAATTCGTTCCACACATGATCGAACATCAACTGCCCAATCGACTTGTCGGGTAGGGAGGCGAGTTCTTTCTTCAAGGAACCCGCAAAGGATAGTGCCCCAAACAAACGCTCCAGAGGATTCTTTGACGCTGCAAGGCTTCGTTGCTCTTCGATGAGAGAGCCTACCGTGGCACCTTGCTTCGGGTTGCGATGCGCCGAGCCCACATACCTGTTCTACCAACCGGGCTCTGGAAAAAGGTAGAAACTGACGAGAAAAATACGGTAACTGCACGAAATTGTTACCGCTGTGCCATCCCAAGAAAATATTCTTGGGAATTCCTACCCTTCTTCCCACACGCGGTTGGTAGAACAGAGTGGAGGGCAAATGTCACTCAGCAAAAGCTACGTTCGCGATAGCAATCGCAAAATCATCGGATCGGTCACAACTGGATTTACGGGGGCGTTCGACACTATCGTGCGGGACGAGGACGGACATACCCTCGGCTGGAGCAGCGAGAAATTCCAGACGACCCGCGACGAACATGGCCACTTGGTCTCAATCAACACCGCCGATCCGGGGTTGCTGATCGGAAGACACAAGCAGCGGTGATTCGCCCTACAGTTCGGCAGCAAAAGAATGTGCCGCTGCGGATCAACGACGCGTCGGTCAAACACTTTTCGGCGCTTCCTCAGTTCCACGGCATCCCAGACGACGCTTTGATCCGGCTCGCTAAACGCGGGACTCGGCTGCATGTTCCCGACCGCTGGGTTGCCATCGCGCTAATTCTGGGCAATCGCATACCGATTCCTGTTGCAGCGCCAGAGCACCGAAGAGATATGCAAGCCAGCGAAGTCACGCCTAGCCTTAAGCTGACACTCATCAAGGGAGGACGGATTGGCAGATAAGGATCACGCTTCTGTTTCGCCGACCGAAAACATCGGTTGCCCGTTGTGCTTCGGAGCGGGGAAGCTGAAGCGTAGCGAATTACTGGACCGCCTTGGGGTCAAGGATTTCGCTCGCGTTGCGCAACTGAGTGCTGAAGAAGCTTTTCGTCTTCTTCATCAGCAGTACAGCAGTGACAGTCAACACGTTTGGGCTAGGTTCGACGCTGAATTGACGAAGCGAACCGCTGAAATCGAACTACGCCATAGCAACGAACTCCAATCCCTCTCGGCACTGAAAGACGCACTCAATCGCCGGGTGGAAGATCACCTGCGAGAAGTTGCCCAGCTTCGGGAGCGGAATCAGGAATTGGAGATGGAGATGTCGAAGGTTGCTCGCGTCGGTCGTCTTGAAGAGACAGACTTCGCCGACGAAGCGCGGACGTGGGCAGGAATCTGTGTCAGTGAAAAACTTGCTCGCAACGGAGACTTCATCCTCTGCTATCGCGCCCCGAATGGTGAGCCTATCGAGCCGAAAATCCTCATTGATAACAAAGACAAGGCGACTATCGCGGAGAGCGACATCGACAAGCTCGTGCGGGATGCACGAGAACGGTCGATTGCGGTTGCGGTGCTTGTCGCTCGGACCGAGGATCAGCTTCGGCAAGTTGACCGGGAGTCTCGATGGAGCAGAAAAGATGGGGTCTGGGTATTACGCACCGCCCGCCAATGGCTGCCTCGCGATCTTGATGTGCTCAAGCCATTATTCGAAAAGATGCGGGTTCAGGGCTTCGATTTTCTTGAGAAGAATTCCATCGTCGCCGAGGAGGTCCGTCGAACATTCGTCGATCTTGATCGAATTGATGCCGAGTTGAAGAAGGCAGCAAAGGCTGTAACCTCGGCGTCAGGTTTGGTTTCAAAATATAGAATCAGGCTGCAAGAACTCTGCGAAAATGCCCCCGCGCACAAGATGCCGTCACCTTCAATGTTGCTGGAACGGAGGACCAGCTAAATGCCGAAATTCGGTCGCCGCAAAACGAACAGCCCGAAACCTGAGCCGCGATTGGGCATCTTCTGGCTGGTCGATGGCAAACTGCTTATCGATAGCTCCCCGCTCCGCGAGTGCGAACAGTACGGCGATCACCTGAATTATCCGGGCAGCCATATTCGCGTGTGGCAGCGTTGGCAGCGGATCGGCAAGGCTCCAGCAGAAACAGAATATGAAGAATGCGCTCGCGGCAGGACGATGCAGGATACGAAGAGCAAGAGCTTCACGCTCCTCGCGGACAGGTGCATTCTGAAGCGCAAGGACTTGATCGCTGCGATCAAAAAAGAACTGAATTTACCCAAGGAAACCTCGCTAGGGAGAGACGAGCATTATCGCTGCTCGACATGCTTGTACGGCAAAGCTGACGATGAGGAATAGCGAATGCCTATCACGATCACAAAATCGAAATACATGGCGGGCGTGCAGTGCCTCAAACGCTTGTACCTGCTGGTGCATCAGCCTGACCTTGGGAGGGGCAAGAGTGCCGCGGATTTTGCGCAGCTAGAACAGGGTCGCGAGGTCGGCAAGCTGGCGCAGCAGCTTTTTCCGGGCGGCGTCGAGATTAGAACGGGCAATCCAGAAGAGGCAATTCGGATCACTCAAGGGTTAATTTCGAAACCCGACATCCCGGCGATTTTTGAGGCGGCATTTGAGCACGAGGGCGTTCTTGTTCGAGTCGATATTTTGCATCGCCGCAAAGATGGACGCTGGCGTCTCATTGAAGTAAAGTCGTCAGCCTCAATGAAGGAAGAGCACCCTGAGGATGTGGCGATCCAGTACCGTGTCGCATCCAATTGTGGGCTTGATGTGGCTTCATGTCATTTGGCAATCGTGAACCGCCAGTATGTATATCCGGGCGGTGACATCGCCCCTTGGCGATTCTTCAGGATCAGGAACGTGACCCGAAAGGTTCAGGCTTTGCAGTCCAAGCTGGTTTTCCAATTGAGGTCTGAGTTCCGAGTCCTTGAAATGAATGCCGAGCCCATCCTGCCGATAGGGAAACACTGTGTTCAACCCACGGTCTGTCAGTTCTTCGATCACTGCAATCCACCGCGACCGACTGACCATATCGGCTTCCTGCCTTACATTCACGCCAGTGCCGTTGAAGAACTGAAAGAGATGAGCGTCGATTCAATCAAGGACATCCCAGAGGATTTCGAGTTGTCAGACCTTCAGCGACGAGCAGCTACATGCGTGCAGACTGGGCAGCCATGGTTCAGCCCTGAACTGCATGCGGAGCTTGCCAAACTGGAATACCCGATTTGCTTCATGGATTTCGAGACCACCAACCCGGCAATTCCGCGCTATCAGGGAATGCGTCCGTTCGACCATCTTTGTTTTCAATGGTCAGTGCATATCGTGCGTGAGCCCGGAGCGGAACCTGAGCATCATGAATTCCTAGCTGAAGACAGGTCTGATCCACGCCGCGAATTCACAACTTCACTGCTCGCTGCGGTTGGACAGAGCGGTAGTATCGTGGTGTACAACCAACAATTTGAGGAGACGCGGCTTTCCGAACTCGCTGGACGGCTACCGGAGTTTGCTGAGAAGGTCAAAACGATTCAGGCTAGACTCTTTGATCTCCTGCCGATCATCCGAAACCACGTCTATCATCCTGCATTCGCGGGATCGTACAGCCTGAAGTCTGTGTTGCCGGCGCTTGTACCTGAGATGAGCTACGAAGGCATGGAAGTCGCCGATGGCGGAGCTGCTGGGCTGGCGTGGGAAATGATGATTCGCACCCCAGATGTTGCCGAACGTGAACGGCTCAGGAAAGCTCTGCTCAATTACTGTGGGCAGGACACGCTAGCAATGTTCAAGCTTTTACAGACGCTTCGCAACCGCAATTGACTTCACGTTTGAGAGGTCAGTTCATTCTCACTGTAGGTGCTGTAATCCGATGTCAATTCCTCCCCTGCCTTAATTTCGCGGATTGCATAGAACTTCAGTGACGAATCCGCAGCAAGATTCGGATTCTCTGACATATTCAAGTACCAAGACGGCGTCAACTTGTTGAAACTGGATGGGCACTTGTACGTGCCATTTTTCAACACACAGAAATCTTCATAGAGTCGGCGCAGTGCGAGGGGTAGATTCTCAACTCTACTCTTCCGGACCTCCACCAAAGCGTCGTCATCCGGTTCAAACACGTATGTATCTTTCGGAATATCCCTGATGGCGAACACTCCCACGCCAGCAATCGGTGAAGACTGCAATCTAGCGTAGACATTCTCATGTGGGAGCTTTCTCCGAAAAGTGTGGAAGATAGAAGACCAGAACTCCTGCCAAGGCTCCTCATCTAAGCGGTACGTTTTATACACATGCCATTGCAGGATCGCATAAAGCAATGCCAAGAATGGGAACGCACGCCCTATTATCTTCGTGGCAGTGTACAAATGAGAGTGTGGTGTGCTGAGGGCGAAGAACGTCGCAGCAACATACTCAACGAACCCCGTAATAAGAGTCGCAAAACCCCATTGGTAGCGTATCCACGTCTCCCAAGAGTCGGCTCCCACCATTAGGTCCTCTGCTCGCTGGCTGCTGGTTATGCCAGAATCCAAGGCTTCAGTCAGGCAAATCTGTCCGTAGTACCAAGCCAACATTGATCTCTCGCCGTAGAACGACAGTGCCGCCAAAATGCAGGAAACGGAACCTAACATCACGAAGAACGGTCCCGCCGCTAGGAGTTGATCCTTAAAGGGATTCTTGTCGCTCAGCAAAACGTTCAGGATTCCTGCGGGTGCGGCGATTGCGACTGCGGACAGGATGCCCATGATCGTCATTTCCTTGTCCAAGTATTCCAAATACTTCTTTGTGTCAATTGGCATCGTACCCATTGTCTCCTGAGCGAACTGCGGGGACAGCCCCGCCTATTTTGTCCTGTTCGCGAATTGGAGAGCAAATCCTGCCGATGACGGGTTCGATTTGCAACCGCCGCTCATCGTTCGGAAATCGTGACGATCCACGCATCTTTGTCTGACCAAGCCATTGAACCTGCTATATTTAGCAGTTCGCTTCCCCCGCTTTAATAATCGGCGTCTTCACTGGCTTGTTGCGGGTGATTCTCGCCTTAGGAAGCTCCAAACAATGCTTCTGGATCAGTTGAAACCCAACATTATCGTGCGCGGGCCGATTTTTCCTGAACCTGTTCAGGTTATCGTGGCGATTCCGATGGGCACGTCGGTCAAGCTCGTCGGCAAGGGGCTGAACACAAATCAGGTTCACGAGCCGATCCTGAATGCCGAACAACTGGCGCAACTCCAATCCACACCTGAAAAAGAACCTTTCGACGGCGACCCCGGACGGTTTCGGCTCGGTGTGGAAGCACTTCGGCTGGGACTCGCCTATGAATACGACCCGTATTTCTCCCTTTCCATTGCCCGCGTAGACCCGCTTCCGCACCAGCTTGAGGCGGTATACGACTACTTCCTCACAATGCCTCGTATCCGGTTTCTGCTTGCCGATGACCCCGGTGCCGGAAAGACCATCATGGCGGGATTGCTCCTGAAGGAATTGAAAATCCGTGGTCTGGTTAAGCGCACGCTCATCATCACACCCGCCAGCCTGTCATTTCAGTGGCAGCGGGAAATGAAAGAGAAGTTTCGGGAGCAGTTTGAAGTGATCCGCAGCGACGTGCTTCGTGCCAACTACGGCATGAATCCGTGGCAGGAACGAAATCAGGTCGTCACTTCGATTTCGTGGGTATCCCGAATCGAGGACGCCAAAGACAGTCTTCTGCGCAGCCGTTGGGACTTAATCATTGTGGACGAAGCGCACAAGATGGCTGCTTATAGTGCGGACAAGAAGACCCTCGCTTATAGGCTGGGCGAGTCGCTGTCGTCGATGACGGACCACTTCCTTCTAATGACGGCGACTCCGCACAAGGGGGACCCGGAGAACTTCTGCCTGTTCCTCGAACTGCTGGATCGTGACGTCTACGGCAACGTCAAGAGCCTCGAAGAGGCGATGCGACGGAACTACGCGCCTTTTTATCTTCGGCGCACAAAAGAGGCGTTGGTCTCGTTCCCCGATCCTGAAAATGGACAGGTTAAGAAGCTCTTCACTGACCGATTCGTGCACACCGCTTCGTTCGATCTCGACGGCGAGGAATACGACTTCTACGACGCACTCACCCGATACGTGGAAGATCAGTCGATCAAAGCCGCTCAGGAAGATTCCCCTCGCAGCCGTGCGTTGAGTTTCACGATGGCGATGTTACAGCGGCGGTTTGCGTCCAGTGTCTACGCAGTTCGTCGCAGCCTTGAGCGCATGAGGGACAAGCGCCGGAAGATTCTCGACGACCCTCGCGATTATCTCCGAAAGCAGATGGAGGTTCCAGACGATCTTGACGACTTACCCGAAGAGGAACGGGAAGACTACATCGAGCAGATTGAAAATGCGGCGATAAGCTTTGATCCGACTCTGCTTAAAGAAGAAATTCTCCAAATCGGAAGACTGATTGACCAAGCTAGGGCGCTCGAACATCGCGAAGTCGAGTCGAAACTGGTGAAACTCAAGAAGGTTCTGGCAGAACAGGACATATTCTCGAATCCGAACATGAAGTTGCTTGTCTTCACTGAGCACAAGGACACGCTCGACTACCTCGCCGGAGACGGAGAAGATGGACGCCCTCTTGGGAAGCTGCGGGAATGGGGTCTCAAAGTCACCCAGATTCACGGTGGGATGAAGATCGGAGACCGAGATACACCCGGTTCTCGAATCTTTGCCGAACGAGAGTTCAGGGAGGATTGCCAGATTCTAGTTGCAACCGAAGCCGCAGGCGAAGGTATCAACCTTCAGTTCTGCTGGCTGATGATTAACTATGACATCCCTTGGAACCCGGTCCGGCTTGAACAGCGTATGGGGCGCATCCACCGTTACGGACAGGAACACAACTGCCTCATCTTCAACTTCGCTGCTCTTAACACCCGCGAAGGTCGAGTGCTCCAGAAGCTTCTCGAACGGCTGAGCGAGATTCGAAAAGAGCTAGGCACTGACCATGTATTCGATGTCGTCGGTGAAGTCTTTCCGTCAAACTTGCTCGAAAAGCTCTTTCGCGACATGTACGCGAGAAGAACTGACCTCCCAAATATCGAAGCTCGAATTGTTCGCGAAGTCGATGCTAATCGCTTTCGCGAGATCACGGAATCGACGTTGGAGGGTCTGGCAAAGCGTGAGTTGAACCTTGGAGCGATTGTCGGCAAGTCGGCTGAGGCCCGCGAGCGCCGTCTTATTCCTGAGGTTATCGAGGACTTCTTTACGCAAGCGGCACCGATTTCAGGAGTCAATCCGAGGCCCGTTCAGAAGGACGGTCACGTTTATCGGATCGGGAGAATTCCTCGCACGCTCTATCCGATTGGAGAGCATTTGGAGGGTAGGTTTGGAAAGCTGGGGCACGAATACCAGAAGGTCGTATTCGACAAGGCTCTGTTGCCCCAAGATGCGACTCTGGAATGGGTCACGCCGGGTCATCCGTTATTTGAAACGGTCCGGGAAGACGTTGGCGAGCGGGTCAGTGATGATCTTCGACGAGGGACGGTCTTTTACGACCTGCATACCAAACTGCCTTACCGACTCGATGTGTTCGCCGCTTCTATTAAGGACGGGCGGGCTAACTGCCTCCATCGGCGTCTGTTCGTGGTTGAAGCGACAATGGATGGGCAACTCACCATCAAGCAGCCGACGCTCCTGCTCGACATCTCCGCTGCCCCGAAGGGAATATCTGTCCCCGATGACGCCAGCCTTCCGGACCGGGCAACCGTCGAGCACAAGCTTGTTGACGCTGCGTTGAAGCCTTTCCTAGATGAGGTTGCCGCCCAACGTGCCAAAGAAGTGGATACGATCTCCCGCCACATGGAGATTTCTCTTGGAGAACTAATCAACCGCCAGAACTTACAACTTGCGGAACTTGTTGGGCGGCAGCAGTCCGGCGTCACCGTACCGGGGCTGGATGGGAACATCTCGTTGGCCGAATCTCACCTAGACGAGTTGAACAATCGGCTTGAGAACCGCCGAGCCGAGTTGAGAAATGAGAAACAGTGCACCATCGGAGACATTCAGCACCTTGGACGTGCTTGGGTTCTGCCTCATCCCGAACGTAATGCACCGGGCATCGCGTTTATGGTCCGTGACGAAGAGATCGAACGAATCGCAATCGAAGAAGCTAAGCGATACGAGACCAATCGTGGTTGGGAGGTTGAGAGCGTCGAGGCCGACAATCGTGGGTTCGACCTGATTTCTCGGAAGCCACATCCGCATGATCCGAAGACCTTCACCGATGTTCGCTTCATCGAGGTCAAGGGGCGAGTTGCGATTGGCGAGGTCGCACTTAGTTTTAATGAATACAAGACCGCCGAGCGGCTGAAACGAGACTACTGGCTGTATGCCGTATTCAATTGCGGATCGAACCCGGAACTGCATCCAGTGCAAGACCCAGCGAGGCTAGGCTGGGAACCCATCGTCAAGATCGATCACTATCACACCAGTGCCGCCCAAATTATTGGTGGTGAGTCGAAATGACCGCTGCCATGCCGAAGCGATTAATTGAAGTTGATCTACCCATCAAGCGAATTTCTGCGCACGCCAGACGTGAGAAGAGCATCAGGCACGGGCACATTTCTACCCTACACATTTGGTGGGCTAGGAGACCACTTGCAGCTTGCCGAGCCGTTCTTTGTGCTTCGCTATGGCCTGACCCCGCAGATCGCAACTGTCCGGTGCAGTTTCGTGATGTTGCGCGGCACTGGATGGAAAGGTGGACAAAGAGCAACCTGCGGCTTTTGAGCAGCGAGAGTCTTCAGAGGTTCTTGCAGTTTCAGAATGACCCGATTCTTCTCAAAGACGATGAGCAACTTCGCTACGCGCTATTGGATTTTATTGCCGATTTTTCCAACTGGGATAATTCCACCATCAGCGAGTATTTGGAAACGAGTCGGGCACTAACTCAGGCTGCTCACGAGTCTATGGGAGGAGCGGTTCAGACTACGCCACTGATAGTCGATCCGTTCGCTGGCGGCGGGTCAATTCCGTTGGAAACGTCGCGCATTGGTGCTGAAGCATTTGCTAGTGATCTCAACCCCATTGCCGTACTTCTTAACAAGGTAATCCTCGAATACATTCCCAAGTATGGCGAGCGTCTTGCAAATGAGGTCCAGCGTCACGCGAAGTGGATTAAAGAACAGGCGGAACAACAACTCTCCAATCTTTACGGGACCGACCCTGATGATGGAACTCCCATCGCGTACATCTGGGCTCGAACAGTCCTCTCGGAGGCTCCGAGTCAAGGAGCCTTGCCGATAGAGATACCCCTAATCCGGTCGATGTGGCTGGCAAAGAAGGCATCGCGGAGAAGAGCACTTCGTTGGGCCAGAAATGAAAAAGGGCAGGTAAGGACCGTAGACGCAGAGGTCGCTTACGCTAACGGTGAGGTCAGGCGTGTTTTGCGACCGGTCTTGGAAATTTTCGAACCCGCTAAGTCGAGCGAGGTTGAAAGTGGCACATCGGCGGGAGGGTCGGCAACCTGCCCTGTAACAGGTTTCACGGTCTCAGTCGAGAGGGTGAGACAGCAATTAGCACCGAGAAGGGGTGGCGCAGGCGATAGTAGGTTGATCTGTGTTGTGTCGCTTCTCGATGGTGTTTCGGGAAGACAATACCGACTACCTACGAAAGAAGAGGAGTGCGCTCCTCTCGTCGCTGATACTTGGCTCAAAGACTACGAGGCTAGCCGGACGGACGGCGACCCAAGAATTCCGGACGGACAACTCAACCATCTACGTGGATTTTTCAACATCGTGCTATATGGAATGACTCGCTGGGGAGACGCTTTTAATTCTCGTCAGTTAGCGGTTCTTCTGACTCTTAGCAAGTTGATTCGTATTGCTGGAGAACAATCTGAGAACGAGGCAGGGTTCTCCACGGCGCTGGAGGTATGCCTTGCACTTGTCTTAGGCAGAATGGCAGACGGCAACTCATCGCTCGCAAGGTGGCAGCCGACAGGGGAAAAGATAAGCAATACATTCGGGCGACAGGCTCTACCCATGGTGTGGGACTATGCGGAGGCAAATCCTTTCTGCGATGCTACCCGAAGCCTCGACAGCATGTTCGAGTGGATTGTAGGCGTAATACGCCACGAATCACTGAATCCGTGCTGCGGACGCGCTGAACAGGCTTCAGCAACTCGCCACCCATTGCCCAATGATTCGGCAGATGGTGTCGCAACCGACCCCCCGTACTATGCCGCTGTTCCGTATGCTGATTTGTCGGACTTTTTTTATTCGTGGTTATCCCAAGCACTTCGTTCGCGCCTCCCAGAGCTTTTCGCAGCACCATTGACCCCGAAAACAGAAGAATGTGTCCAGCTTTCACACCGTGCGGCAATGTATCGCAACAAGGACAAGGCTTGGTTCGAACGAACAATGGGCAAGGCCTGTAGTGAAGCTCGCCGATTTACGAAGGACGAAGGAATCGGATTGTTCGTTTTTGCCAGCAAGGAAACCGACGCTTGGGAAGCAATGCTTGCCGCCCTTGTGGATGCAGGTTGGACTGTTACTGCATCGTGGCCGGTAGATACGGAAATGGGGTCGAGACTGCGTGCTCAAAGATCGGCCACGCTAGCCTCGTCGATCCACATATTCTGCCGACCGCGCAGCCGAAGCAACGATGGTGGAGAGGTTGGCGACTGGCGGGACGTACTAAACGAATTGCCCCGTCGTATTCACGAATGGATGCCAAGGCTGGCAAACGAGGGGGTTGTCGGAGCAGATGCAATCTTTGCGTGCCTTGGGCCTGCGCTAGAGGTTTTCTCGAAGTATTCTCGGGTTGAAAAGGCCAACGGAGATCAAGTCACACTCAAAGAATACCTTGTCTATGTGTGGGCCGCAGTCGCGAGGGAGGCCTTAGCAATGGTATTTGAAGGAGCCGACGCAAGCGGTTTTGAAGAAGACGCAAGGTTGACTGCAATGTGGCTCTGGACGCTTTCTACTGGAGATTCTGAAGGTGGGGACGCCGAGATGGAGGAGACAGAAGAAGACGAAGAAGAAAGCACCGGCACGCTTCCGAAGGGTTTCATACTCGAATTTGACGCGGCTAGAAAGATCGCACAGGGGCTGGGAGCGCATCTGGAGGCGTTACCCTCATTGATTGAAATCAAAGGCGACATCGCCAGACTATTGCCTGTTGCCGACCGGACGCGCAGGTTATTCGGTAAGGACGAGGTAGATTCACCAACGACATCACGGATGAAGAAATCGCCTCAGCTACAGCTAGGCTTCGTTGCGGAGCTAGAGCAGGCCGAAGAGGCGGGAGGTTGGGGCGGTAAAGGTGCTCCGACGCAAGGCGTCACGGTTCTCGACCGCGTTCACCAGTGCATGATTCTCTTCGCGGCGGCTCGTGGTGAGGCGCTTCGCCGCTTTCTGTTGGACGAAGGCGTTGGCAGGGATGAACGGTTCTGGCGTTTAGCACAGGTTCTGTCGTTCTTGTATCCGAAAACTAGCGATGAGAAGAGATGGATCGACGGTGTCCTCGCTCGCAAGAAGGGTCTCGGTTTCTGATGCCGGACGCCTTGGCTACAGTCTGGTACGGGAAGTTCATGGACATCCTTCAGCACCACGAATCGTCGGCGCTCTTGAAGGATGCGGCTATGCGAGGGCAGCTAGGAAAATGGACAACTGCCCTCACGGGAGTGGTCTGTTCAACCTGTGACGCGATGGGATGGAAAGCAGCCGCCAAGGGAAATCTCTCGACGTTGCTTCCTGAGGCCCGTCAAGAGTATCTAGCTCTTGATGTTGTTGCGTTCGAACCAGTAGGAGACCGTCGCTGGCGATTTCCGATTGCTGCTATTGAATTGGAGAACAGCCGAGAAGATGATCGAGTTGCATATTCGCTCTGGAAAGTTCTCTGCACCCGTACAGAACTTCGGATCGTGTTCTGCTATCGAAAAGATTCAGCGGAAGGTAACACCCTCGTTCGCCACTTATCCGAGCAGGTCGCCCAAGCGATGGGAATACAGGAGAGGACTCGGATCGGCGGAGAAACCATGTTAATTGTGGGATCGAGGAACGAATCCGGCACTTTCCCCTACGGCTTTTTCAAGGACTGGCACTACGACATGAATCTAGGGCGATTTGGACGCGCCTGACTTAAGAGAGAAGTCCCTATGGCACTCAAGCCTTGGTACAAAGTTGTTACTCCTCGCGAAGACCTGCGGGATGGTCGCCCGCTGGATGCCTCCGAATTTGCGGTTCATCTGGATCACGTTCGAGATCACCGGGCTCCCGCCGACTATCAGGAGCCAGCCCGGTTCTTCGACCGCACGTTCCTAACGACAAATCTGACCGAATTGGCGGTTAGCACGGTCAGGCGACTCTCCGGCATCAAGGTCGAAACATCGGCTGTTTTCAATCTCACGACGCAATTCGGCGGCGGCAAGACCCACGCACTTACGCTCCTATATCACTTGGCGAAGGGCGGTCCGGAGGCGTTGGCGTGGAAAGGCGTTCCCAGCATTCTTTCGGATGCCGGGGTGAAGACCATTCCAGCTTCGGCAGTGGCGGTCTTCGTAGGCACAGAATTCGATTCACTCACGGGTCGCGGCGGGAAAGACGGCACTCCGCTCCGAAAGACGCCTTGGGGCGAGATCGCATTTCAGCTTGGCGGCAAAGAAGCGTTTGCAACAGTGGCGAAGCACGACCAAGAACTAACAGCGCCGTCTAGTGAAGTGATCCGTTCGTTTCTCCCCAAAGACAAACCCGCCTTGATCCTGATGGACGAACTGCTTAACTACATGGGGCGGAACCGAAAGTCTGGTCTCACGAACCAACTGTATTCGTTCGTGCAGAACCTCTCAGAAGAGGCGAGGGCTCAGGATCGAGTGGTGCTGGCAGTCTCATTGCCTTCGCTGCTGGATGAGATGACGCCCGAAGATGAAGGGGACTTCGACCGTTTCCAGAAGCTTCTTGATCGACTGGGTAAGGCCATGATTATGTCGGCTGAAACCGAAACGTCCGAAATTATCCGTCGCCGTCTTTTCGAGTGGGGCGGCATTCCCGACGACGGGAAGAAGACCGCACAGGAGTATGGCGATTTCATTCTCGACAACCGAACTCAAATCCCCAATTGGTTCCCCGCAGATAACGCAAAGGAACAGTTCGCAGCGAGCTATCCGTTCCACCCAACATTGTTGTCGGTCTTTGAGCGCAAGTGGCAACAACTACCTCGGTTCCAACAGACTCGCGGCATCCTGCGACTCTTGGCGCTCTGGGTGTCTCATGCATATCAGGCTGGGTTCAAGGGTGCGCACAAGGACGCGCTGATCGTGATGGGGACTGCCCCGCTTGACGACCCGATGTTTCGGTCAGCCGCTTTTGAACAACTGGGCGGTGCGAAGCTTGAGGGCGCAGTAACGACCGACATCTGTGGCAAAAAAGAATCTCACGCGGTCCGCTTGGATAAAGAAGCGGTGGATAGCATAAAGAAGGCACGCCTCCATCAAAAGGTCGCAACGTCGATATTCTTCGAGTCGAACGGCGGGCAGTCCAAGACGGAAGCCACTCTTCCAGAGATCAGGCTTGCCGTCGCCGAGCCCGACATTGACATTGGAAACATCGAAACTGTCTTGGAGACGCTGGCGACCACCTGCTATTTCTTGTCGTCCGAGAAGAGCCGCTACCGTTTCAGCTTGTCGCCAAACCTGAACAAGCTTCTTGCGGATCGCCGTGCCAGCGTTCAGCCAAAGAAGATTGAGGACACACTGCGGGCTGAAGTTCAGCGAGTCTTCACAAAGGGAACGGGAGTTGAAAGGGTCTATTTTCCAGAAAAGAGCGGGCAGATTACAGACCGCCCCGTGCTTTCGTTGGTGGTGATGCCGCCAGAGCAATCGATTTCTGAGAAGGCGACCCGCGCCTTCATCGAAACCGCCACGAAAGAAAGTGGCACTTCTGGAAGAACCTACAAAAGCGGGTTGGTGTGGGCGGTCCCTGATTCACCTGACTCTCTCCGCGACGAAGCTCGAAAAGTCCTCGCATGGACAGATATTGAAGACGAAGCGGACGATCTCCGCTTAGATGACGCACAAAAGAAGCAACTCTCCGCGAACAAGACGAAGGCCGAACGCGACCTAAGCGAAGCCGTCTGGCGCACGTACAAAAACCTGATGCTGCTCGCGAAAGATAACAGTTGGAAAACGGTCGATCTTGGTTTGGTGCATTCGAGTGCGGCTACTTCTATCGTGGAATTGATCTTGAATCGACTCCGTCAGGATGGTGACATCGAAGATGCCGTCAGTGCCAGTTTTCTTGATCGAAACTGGCCTCCCGCGTTCAAAGAATGGGGCACCAAGTCAGTTCGTGACGCTTTCTTCGCGTCCCCACAATTCCCCCGGCTGCTGAACTCAGAGAGTCTCAAAGACACAATTGCGAGAGGTGTTGAGACCGGGATGCTCGGATATGTTGGCAAGAAGCCCGATGGCAGCTATGCTCCGTTCCACTGGAAGTCGTCGCTGACGCCGTTTGATGTCGAATTGTCGGGGGAGATGTACATCATCCAACGTGCGACGGCTGAAGCGTACCTAGCAGGAAAGTCAGCATCCACCACAACCTCTGAGACGCAGCCTCCACAGCCGACAATTGAGGGCACGCCCGGAATGTCCCCCACGAAGCCGGGTTCCGCGTCAGTTCCGACTCCGTCGCCTGCCGGAATAATCCGGGTCACTTGGCAGGGCGACGTACCGCCGCAAAAGTGGATGAATTTCTACACTAAAGTACTTTCGAAATTCGCAACTCAGAGCGGACTGAAGATCGGCTTGAATGTTGAGATCGCGCCAGACGGCGGGGTCTCTAACCAGAAGGTGGACGAGATCAAAGTGGCATTGCGCGAATTGGGACTGAGCGACACCGTGAACCTCGATTCGAAATAGGTACTTATTCCTCGCTCCCGTATCCCAACGCGTTAGCGGTCGTGGATGGTGTCACCCAATCGAGAGTCTGCGAATTTCTCCACGAAGTAGTGGAACACTGATACTCGCCATCATAGTTCAGTTGCTTCAGCAGTATTCGAGCGATGATGTCAGCTAGATGATTTGAAAGTTTGTACACTTCGATTGCGGAGTGTTCCTTTTGCCGCACCCGGAATGCTCCACCATGCTGACTCAGCCCGCGATAGTGAGACAAGGCTTGATGCCACTTTCGTCCGTCCGAACGAGGATTCGAGTTGTAGTGCGTGTCAACCACAGCGGCGTCGTTCAGACCAAAACGTTGTAGTAACGCGATAACCGCTAGTCCGAAATCACGATCCACATTCGCTGGAGTCGAAACCGTCCGTTCTGCTATCCGGCGCAATGCTGAAGCTACCTCGGTTGCGCCTCGCGCATCCTCTTCGCGTGCGACCACTGCGACGTTCATGCTCGCCAAGCGCAGGGTTTCCTTCACTTTTGCTCTGACGGAATCGTCAGCGCCATCGAGTAGGTATTGGGTCGCAAGTCCAAATTCCTCTGCTAACGCATCGAGGGCTCTGCTGAGGTGCGAAATTCTATCTTCGAGTGCCTGTGAGTAGCGTATCCCCAGCAACAAATGATTCATCGCAACCCGGAAGTATGTTTTGTCGAATTCCTTCGATTTGCCTGCACACGTGAGCAGCCGTCCCAGTCCACCACGATTGATAACGTCGTACAGGAACCCACGTGCCGATTCGTATCGATCCGTTCCAAGGTGTACATGAATGCGCTTGACGATCCGACCTGATGAGTCCAGAAACTCGATCCAAGGTGCACCGACTCTAGCACCAGAAGCAAAGCCGAGCAGATTTAGGAAGTCGAATGGGAACCAAGGGTCCAGACCTTCCCAAGTGGTCACCTGCATTGCCGCACTGCCAACTATCATTGCGGTTACGCGTGGATTACGGTCTCCGTTCTCCTGTTGCTGTAGCAAATCCTTATAGCCGGGAACCATTTCCACAAAACCGATCTCGTCCAGAAATTCGAAAGTGGATAACGGATTGTCTTGGGATAGCCGTAGAGGGTGCTCAATGCCTCGGTTCGCCATAGGCGGACGGAGATCACCGTGGAAATTCCAGAGCGGAAGACGCCAGTATGCAGCGGTTTTACCTGTGTCGAAGAAACTCCTGAAGCAGCGAAATTCTATCGTCGCTTTCTGGTTGGGTACATCGACGCTCGGTTCACGGAAAGTCTGCTCGGTCGCTGAGAAGATTCCGTCCGAACACACCACCTGCAACGAGCAGGGCGTTCGTTTATTCATGTTTTTGAAGAAGTCATGAAAGAGAAGATTGATTCCTGCCTCCATGGAGGAGGCATTGGGCACCTTCTCGACCTGCATCGTGGCAGTGGTCACGCCGCGTTCGTCAGTATTGACGACTGTTGGGCCTTCGACTCGCATCACTGGTGTTCCGAACTCCGCAGAGCCATGACCCTCGTATCGCATAGTGCTTTTGTCTTCTGTGGCCTGCGAGGTCATTGGTTGGGCCTACCTTGGATTATGTCCTTTGTGAGCGTAAGTCTGTGGTGATGCTGAGCCACTTCGACTGGCTCCCGGCACACGGGCTTAGTACCCGACTACACCCCCGATGCACCAAGTGATGGATTGCTGCCCTCTTAGCAGCGATCCATAGCTCTTCTGATCTCAATGCATTTGCTGAATGGCGAGCTTCGCGAGGTCCTTTACGATATGGGCATCACGAGCCAAACGGCGCGAATCATCGGAGGCATCAGGATTCACGAAGGGATCATGGCCTACGTGTGCAATCGCACACCTGCTATCGGAATAAAGGTAATCGGCTACGCAGGCATTAAGGTTTTTGATTTCGGCAATTCTTTCTTGCTCGAAATGGAGTTTATCGACAGTCGAGTCAATCCAACTCCTTCGGATTGGCACCTTCGGAAACGCAACCTCTATGGCTTTCCAGTAATTGAGGAATTCATAAAACACGCTTCGAGCGTTTAATGCTTCTCGGAACAAAGCCATAGCAAGCCACTTTTCTGGGGAGAGCTTTGAAACATCGGTTCGGAACAACCATTGTGGCTCTACCAGTAGCCCCATGCTCGACCGTACCCCTGATGTCCATGGCAGAGGGCGTCTCGCGCTGATGATCCCCGAACCAGTTCTTCTAGCGATAGCGATTGAATGCTCCCACGAAAGCAATGTCAGAAGGTGATTCAACTCCTCCTCGACCTTCACACTGTCTTCATCTTTCGTCATCGCAACACTGATGACGGTGTCAGCTTCTGGTGAGCCATTTAGCCAGCGGTATTGCCTGCCACCGAATTGAAACATGAACTCGTCGTCATTTCCGATCCGCAAATGACAATCAAGCACACAATCAAGTTGACGGTCGTATTGTTCGCCAAACATTGTGGGATTCTCTAAACTTGGTGCAATTCGCCTCTGCCATCCGTCGATCTTCAGAGTGTCTGTAACATGGCCGAGCAGGTCAGCAGCTAGCCAATCTGGATCACATAAATTTGAGTTCGGACGCCATTTAACAGTTCGAGTTCTGTCCCAGTGCTGCAATAACCAATCGTGTTGGAGCCTGCGCCATTTTGGCTCCCACAACGAGGCCTTCATGTATTTAGGGTATGCAGCCGAATTCTGCTCAAAATCGGCGCTAGTCGCAAACCAAGAGAACAATTCAAGCGATTGTCTGATGTTGCCATATTTCCAAAGCACCTGAGTGGTGATGAAATCCAGACGAGTTTCATGCAGAGTTTTCTCACCGATGACTTGGCACAAGGTTCCGTCTTCCAAGTACCGATAGTACAGCCCATCGTCCCGCCTGAAGACCTGCTCTCGTTCCGACAGAACTCGAATATGTGAACTAGTCCAACCAGAGAGTTCGTCCACGTTGCTAAGCATGTATTCGCGGAGAGAAGCCCACGCCTTTTCGGGTGGTTTCTGAGTCATGCAACGAAGCATCTCAAGGCGAGCCGCAAAGGTCGGCGTGTCGTCGCCCTGTCGCGTCAGAAATAATTCAAAATAGGTCATCCACACCGCAGACGAGTCAGCGTCATGCAAACGATGCGGTACTAATTGTGTGCGGCCTCGAAGGTCTGCAAAGGCATCATCTGGCGACTGCTTTGTAAACATTTCAATTGTTGAGTCAGCAGAATCGTAGATCGTATTCGCTATCCAACGAGGCGTCCCGCTCTCATAGATAACAAAGGGAGTTTGCGCGGAAAGATCGGTCGCCTTCTTCTCGACGTTTGAAGCGTTCTCCATTTTTAGGGCTCCAACGCCAGTAATTCCTGCACAATGCTAATCCACTCCGCATCCAGTGGTTCCCGGCACACGGGTTTGCCAGCCCGACGATACCAATATTCCGCGTTGCCCTGATCGCCTTCCTTCCGATGAAGATAGGCATGAACCCACGAACCATCGACGCCTTCGTCCTGCTGAGCGGATTCGTGCGCTCGCGTCCAATCGCCTTTGGCGTCCCACCATAATCCGGCGAGGGCAAGCGAGAGTCCCGCTGGCGGCTCGGTCGCGGGGAGGGATTGGCGGAAGTCGTCCAAGGTCATTTTCGCTCCGTCGTGCAGATGAAGGTCATAGCGAGGAGGCAGTTACTTGAAAATCTTGAGACGACGACACTCAGCTTCCATCCCTGACAAGAGACGCTCCACGATATTTCCAAACTGCATCAGAACGTTGACCACTGATTTCCCGTCGATGAACTCGATGTCATGGAAGGCTATGAAGAACTGGAATCCGAAATCGTATGTGTGTGTTGCTCCCGGCCCGAGTTCGATCAGTTTCATCTCATTCTTAGCTCTGTCCCAGACGTGAGGATCGGGCATACTGAAATAGCCTGTGCCGCGAACGCTTGCACCGTATCGGGCAAGTCCCTGCCCTATCGGAATCACCATCCTGTGCTTGTCAGTGTTTGCAACTTCGTTGAGCGCCCAGAGCAGGTCATTTCCACCTTTGTATGGTTGGAAGCCACAGAAGAGGGACTGGATTCTGTCAGGGATGTCTTTTGACCTTCCCAGAGCGTTCGCCAACTGAGTGGCATTCCCAGCGAAAGGGAATGCGCAGTATTTGGGATTGTTCGCTCCAGCAGCGACCGCAATGGCGTATCCGGCATTATCGAGAGCACTTCGTAAACTGATTGCAATATCGGCAGTCAGGTCAGCGATGGTTGGTGGAATTTCCTTAGTCATCCTGACCTTCTCAACGGTGAATCCCGGTTTGTCTGGATGCGACTCAGTGACTTGTTCGTAAGGACTTTGTTGGGTGAATTCCGAGATTTCCTTTTGGAGATCGACGAAATGTTTTTCAGCCCTTGCCAACTTTTGACGTGAACTTGAAAGCGGGTCATTCATGGATCAGCGCAATTGTTCCCCCCATCTACAGTTATTGTCCGCCCTCACCGATTCTATCCCGTGTTCCTTGTCGGCCACCTGCTGTCGATCCTCGCCATGATGCGCTCGGCAATCGTGATCGCATCCGCGATGGTGGACTCCAGAAAGGGCGAGGGGCGTCCGTCCCAATTCGCAAGTTTTCGGACCGCAAGAATGCTGGCGGCGATCAGCAGCACGCGTTTGCGGCCTTCGTCCATGGAGATCATCCTACATCTTCGCCTTTTGTTCGTCTATAATGGTTGGGTTGGCTGGTGGGCTGCCACTCTATGTGGAATTTCATCGATGACTCCGGATCGTTTTCTTGGGGGAACAACAAAGGCAAATCTCTGTTTTGTGGTGTCACGGTATCCGACGCAGAATTACCGGAACTAGAGAAACGATTCATCGCATGGAAACGAACTATTGTCGGGGACAGCGGCCAAGAGTTGAAGGGGAGCCAACTCACCGCGAACCAATTGGTGTCTTTTGCCGCGAAGGTCTTGCCGCCGTCGAGCAATGTCGTCTTGACAGTCGTGGGTGGCGACACAAGCGTAACGGCTGAATCCTATATCGAGAAGATGCGGGATCAGTCCGCTGAGCTATTCCGATTGTCGTCAGAATTGTGCGCCAGATACACGAGCGAGACAAACAGGAACGAAAAGATCGTTGAGTTTTATCGGCAGATGAGTGGCTGGGTCAGGAAACGCAGCACGCCAAATTGCTTATGGATAATAGTTCTCTTGCAGACGATTTTTGACACCTTGCAACACGGGATCGTCCGCTTCGCCGAACATGAATTCAGTCGCGAATTCGAGAACATCGAATTCGTGATCGACAAGAGTTTCATCCAGAGGGATGAACATCTTCAATTTTGGAAGGAATGGCTCCGCGCTGATTTGATGAAATCAAGTCGTGGATCGATTATGACCATCAAAGAATGGCCCCCTGACCACCCCTACAAGAAGAAGTACCTGATTCACAAGGGGCTGTACGATTACAGGGACCTATTTCACGAACACACCGTGTTCCGCGATTCGAAGTCGGCAATCGGGTTACAGATTGCCGACATTTGCGCGAATATTTGTTATCGATTCTACCGTGACGACCGCAAGGACATTCGTGCCTACACTTTGCTGTGGCGAAGAATAATGTGCAAAGGGGGGGCCGAAATTCATGTAATAACGGTTGATGAAAGAAGTATCCACAAGGGAGACTTGTCCGAACTCGTAGGTGTTCTCGATGTGGATGAATACAAACGGCTGGCCGATGAAAAAGACAAAGCTGTCAAGGCAGAAACCGAACATGAATGAGTTCATCACTTCGGACATAGTTACCGATCGGGAGGCACTGTTTGCGTTAACGGGAATTCTGGCGTCTGACTATTTCAAGAAATATCGGGACGGATATTATGCCGCCATAGAAGCAGGCTGCCTCAACCGCTATCGGAACTACATAACATTGCTGGAAAACCTGAGTGACATTCATGACTACAACGAGCGGCACGCGAAATCCTACGCCAAGCGGTTTCGCGATGCGTCAAAAGACTGGCGAAACTGCGAAGCAATATTCTCAGAAGTGATCGTGTATCGTGCCTACATTCGAGGGGTCTACGAAGGTCTGATACGGGGCATTCATCTTCACGAAGCCGAGTCTGACATCATCGTGGAACGACTCGATGGCTCAAGAATGTTTCTGGAAGTGTTTTGCGTGATGCCGGATTTCCCGTTGCCTGAGGACGGGAAATTCAGCGTCTATGACGTTAAGGCTCACAGCCAGACGGCAATGGCTTCGATCCGGCAGAAACTGCTTCGCAAGATTTCGAAACAGAAACAACTCAGCAAGCCACGGGAGAATTTCGCTGTTATAGAACTGAACGACGTGAGCATAGCGGGCGATTTCGCAGTTCTGTCATCGCTTTCTGGCGGATACAAGCTGAACTTGGATGTGCAAACCCAAAAAGTCGTTTCGAGCGGCTACGATTGGTCAAACTCGGTCTTTGACGATCCGAGCACAGAGTTTCTGAAGGGAATCATCTACTTCAGCTTGGGTGACTACGAATCGCGAAAGTTCATTTTCAATCCCAAGTTCGTCCAAAGCCCTTAGTCCGCCACTGCGCAACGCTGTCGCTGGGTTGGTCACAAAGGCTTCCCGCACCTCTGAAACGCCCGAGCCGACCGAAACACCCTCCGGCAGCCAAAAGTGGCTTTAAATGCCGACCTCGTAGGGCGGCTGGAAATAACCAACCGTTTGGCCTGATTGCGAATATAGGTAGCGACCACGAGTATCAAGATAGCCAAACGTTTGCCCGGAAGGTGTGTACATGTATTTGTGGTTTGAGTCCCAATATGCAATCGTCGCTCCAGCCGTCGAGTAAAGGTACTTGTCGTTGGAGTCCATGTACCCTATCGTGTCACCGCCCTGCCCGTACAAGTAACGCGCCATGATGGAACGGATTCTAATACCACGGAGATTTGGCACCAAACCCCATCCCGCCGCGACTCGCTAGAATTACTTGATGAAAAACGTCGCGTCTTCTGCGGCTCCAGTTCCGGTAGACGCCCAGAATACCGAGCCGTTACCGGAGAACTAGCAGCAGAACTCGTGCACCGGAACATAGGGCTGGTGTACGGTGGCGGAATGTGGGCTTGATGGGCGTGCTGGCTGACGCTGTGCTGAAAGCGGGCGGCGTGGCCATTGGCGTTATTCCTGAGAACCTGATGGCTCCGGAAGTCGGGCACAATGGGCTAACCAAGTTGCACGTTGTGCGCTCCATGCACGAGCGCAAGGCGCTCATGGCTGACCTGTCCGATGCCTTCATTGCTTTGCCGGGTGGCTTCGGCACATTCGAGGAATTCTTCGAGATTGTCACGCGGTAGCAACTGGGATTACATGCGAAGCCCTGCGGCATCCGCAACGTGCAGGGATACTACACGCCGCTGCTCGCGATATTCGACCACGCTTTAGCAGAGCGATTTCTCAAGCCGGAAAATCGGGCGTTGGTGCTGTCGAGGGAATCGCCTGCGGAGTTGTTGCAAGTATTGGAGGAGTGGCATCCGGTGCGGGTCGAGAAGTGGTTGGATAGGGCGACGAGGTGACCGCGCCCAAGGAGAATACCACCTGCTATCATGCGCGAATCGGAGTCAATATGAATCGCCGCACCTTGCCCGACAGAGAAACGCTCGAAGCAGCACTCCGCGCTCGCCTTCTCATGGCGAAAATAGAAATCGAGGCGGCGGTGGAATTCTACGACCAAACCGACCGCTACTTCCGCAAGAAAATTGATGAGTGGGAGAGGAAGAATGCAGCGCATTCGGCTGCGTATTGGGAAGAAGACTTGGGCGGAATCACGCGAGGCGACTTAGAGTCTGAACGAGGTCTGGAACTCCGAGATAAGTTGAGGCTCAATAGCTATTTTGGAATCCTCAACATTTTTGGGAGCTTCGAGCGTTTGTTGCTGCGTATCTTTCAGGACATGAAGCAATCAAAGCGTATGAAGGACAAGTGGCAGAAGAGGCAGCCCTATCTGACTATCGATGGCTACAAGGACTGCCTGAAAGCCATTGGAATCAACCTGACGAAATCCCCTTTTAAATGGGGTGAAATCATAAAGCTGCAAGCGTTTCGGAATGCAATCGCGCACCAGAACGGGTTCGTTACTGAAGAGAACGTAAATCGACTGAGGGCATATGGCTACAAGTTAGACCAGATGATTGAAATCAAAGAGACGTACTTCCGCACCTCGGTCGAATTGGTGAATGATTCTTCTTCCCGACTCGTGAAGGAATACGGTCGGACACTGCAAAAAAAGACAAAGCGGTGAGCCGTACTTAGAGTGATTCTAAGGTAAGGGAGAAATGATGGCTGCTTCAGCACCCAGCACTCATAAGATGTCTGGCCCATTGAGCGAAGGACTCCGAGTACGACACATCGCAAACGTGGGACTGATGACATGCAACTCCGGAGATGATGCGGCGGAAGTGCTGAGCCGCCCAACTCTCGCTGAGTTCGACCAAATCCCGATACTCGATGGCAATCGAATCGTGGGCATCCTTGAACGGAATGGACAGCGGCGTCGTGCGCTCGACGACTCCCTTCTCGTTTCCGCTGACGAGCATCTGGCAGGATTCATCTTCACGCTCAAAAGCCAGCCTTATCGGTTGGTGGTAGATGGAACTGCTATCAAGGGCATCGTCACGTGGAGCGATTTGCTAAAGACTCCCGTTCTGCTGTTCGCGTATGCACTGCTCGCGGAGCTTGAGCTATTGATGAATGCCGCCATTCGGGTCAAGTATGGAGAGAAGGACGGCTGGGTGGAAGAACTCGAAAAGAACGAGCAGAACGCCATCACTGGCCGTCGGAAGAAATTAGAGAAGGAAAACCTCGCCTTACCGACGATTGAATTGGCGGACTTCGGTCATAAGGCAAAGGTGATTCGCACACCATTTCTCACTGCTTTTGATTTCGACACAGACTTGGCTGTGCTCGTCGCGCTCCGAAACAGTGTTGCACATGTGCATCAGGTCGTTCGTAGCGATGGGGATTTGCACCGCTTCGTTGAGCAACTGGAGACTGCGACCGCATGGGCTGGAGCACTGTCCAAACTGGCATCCTGATACAGAGGTGACGACCAATGCACGTCAGCAAGAAAGCTCTTGAAGAAATCGAAGCCGCTCTGGGCGAGTATGAGAAGGAAGTGGAGTTGTCGAACATGACTGTCTCCACGAAGCAAACTTATCTTCTGCACTCCGCAAATTTCGTGAAATGGCTGAAGGGTGAGTTCACTCCCGGAGCGCGAAAGCAGTGATCCCAAAGCTCGCCCCACTCACCCCCGCCGAACTCGACCGCCTCGGCGATTTCCTAAAATCCTGCAAGGGCGGAAAGGCTATGAATTTGGAAGAACTCGACGGCTTCTTCGCGGCATTGATCGCAGGGCCGGAGCCAATGATGCCGAGCGAATACCACGGGGAGGTCTTCGGCGGTGAGATGGGCGAAACATGTGAGTTCAAGAGCATCGAGGAAGCCAACGAGATTCTTGGGCTTCTGATGCGCCACTGGAACAAGATTGCCTCGACGCTCTACAAGAGTGAAATCCACGTTCCAATGATCTTTGAGGACGACAATGGCGAGCTTCACGGCAACGACTGGGCTCGCGGATTCATGCGCGGGATGCAGATGCGTCATGAGGGCTGGGCTGAGCTTGTCAACGATGACAAGTATGGCGGGTCTCTGGTTCCGATGATGGCTCTCTATCACGAGCATGACGAAGACCCAGAAATGCGCCCAGAGCCGATTACGCCTGACAAGCGCGAGAAGGTCATCGCTTTGATGGCGGCGGGGCTGATGAACGCCTACGAGTATTTTCGGAAAGAGCGCAAAAGCGATCTTCGCGTCGATGCGCCTGAAATCCGGCGAAGCACTCCCAAGGTCGGTCGCAATGATCCATGCCCGTGTGGTTCCGGGAAGAAATACAAGAAGTGCTGCGGCGGGGCGACGGTGAACTGATTACGTTCCTGCCGAATAAGTTAAGGGAGGAGAAACTTGAGCCCAGCGGCGGAGAGCATCGTGATGATCGTCACGGCCCACGATTTCCAAGTCGTCGGCAATCCGTGGGAAAAGCTGTTTCGCGAAATGCTTGCCAGCGTAGTGAACACGTATGAAATTCAGATCATCCTCGAAGAGTGGAATGACAACCGTGGGACATCTATCGCGAGTACGTTGGCTACCGCTCAACTCCGCTGGGAGAACGTGGGCACCCAGAATATGGCCGAGTACGACACAAGCAAGGCGGCCTATATCAATTTCGATCCGTGGCGAGCCACACACCTGATGTTCAGAGAGTACCCGTTTGAAATACAGGAAAAGCGCGAGCAGTTCATGGTGAAACGAATTACCGAACTCATGGTTGGCCATGAAAGGGGGCTGTTCGTAGTTGGGATGGATCACCTTCATTCCTGCATGACGAAATTGAGACTCGCCGGGTTCGATGTCAAAGGCGGGAACTGGCTCCGCATACCGGATACGGTGAAACATCTGGAATGCTCCAATTGCCATGAATTGGTGGAGGTTCGGGTCGAATACGATGCGAAGGTGCTAGGTGCGAAAGATTAAGGGACTTCCCCCGCCAAGCTTCTCACCTACTGTTTCGCAGCCGGGTAGAGAAATTCAAACGCCGCACGGGTCACCTTCGATTGGAGGCGATTTACGTCAGCAAACAATTCCACCACCGTCTTGGGCAAATCCTGTTTGGGGCGGGCGATCAGAAGAAGAACGAAGCATAGCCCCATGGTTTCGAACTGCATCCACGCCACATGTTTGAAAGCCGACCCCACGTAAATCGGCCCGTTGCTTTCTCGCATGTCGCCATCGGCGTGTCCGGGGCGTGAGTGTGTAAAGTTCGATATTCCGCCGAAGATTCGCCTTGCAAAACCACCCTCGTCGCCCTGCACTTTCTGGTCGAAGAGACCGTCATTCACGGTCGCCCGCAGATGATCTCGCAAAGTCGAGGTTGACCCATAGAGGCCGTCGCAGGCGTGGCCGAAAGAGAGTGACAACTTGCCGGATCGCCAACTGCTGAACTCTGTGTGTTTCCCGCAAACTTGGGCCCACGCGCCAATCGCGGTCAATTCCAGTGCGCTTCGCAGGGCTGCGACCGAGAGCCGATAGAAACCAGTCATCGCATTGTAGGTCGCAGCTTGGAAATCGTCGCCAGCGTCGAGCATGACCGGAAAGATGAAGTCCTGTTTCTCTCCGTAACATTCAGCCCATGCTCCCCAGAGGTCATGTAGCTGCTGGATCATCGTGCCATGGTAGTTCGTAGTCCGCACTGCGACATCATCCGGGAGAGTGACGATGCTATTCCAAGTCCCTTTGTCGATAAGGTCTGACGGCGGTGGCGCGGGCTTCGGAGCATAGGCGAAATCGCTGCGCGTGAGGACAGTACGTCTGGCTCGAAAGTCGGAATCTGGCAGAAACGAGGGCATGAGCGAATCGTAGCAAGAAAGCCCAGCCCTGCTGCACGGAGCATCACGTTTTCCGGTTTTCTTGGGCTTTTCCAGCATGTCTTTCGCCAACACCGAAGCCTGACCGTGGAGCCCAGCACTCAGCCGACCAGCAGCGCGATATTATCTCGCTTGGTTCCTGCGGCATTCGAAAAGCGGTGATGTTCCCGATAATGGACAAGGGCTGAGCATGGAGGAAAGCCACAAAGCGACCGATAGGCTTCGCTCACCGCTCAACTATTTCGGCTCGAAGTCACGGATCGCGTCACGCATCGTCAAACATTTCCCAAACCACCACACCTTCGTGGATGTGTTCGGTGGATCGGCTGCCGTGTTGCTGGCAAAGCCGCCATCTGCGGTCGAGGTCTATAACGACATTGACGGCGACCTCGTGAATTTCTTCCGTGTTCTCCAAGACCCGGATTCATACGCGAAACTCTGTTGGGCTCTCAGCCATACGCTTCATTCGCGGGCTGAGTTCGAATTGGCGAAGCAGAAAACTGACGACCCAGTGGAAGCGGCCCGCCGATTCATGGTGCGCCAGCGACAATCGTTTGGCGGAAAAGGCTATGAATGGAGTTACAGCGTTCAAAAGTCCATTGGTGGCATCGCCTCAGTCGCGAGACGGTGGCAACAAGGTGTAGAGGTGCTCCCTGCTGCGAAGACTCGGTTCCACGGTGTTCAGATCGAGCAGGCCGATTGGCGAGAGGTCATGTTGCGGTATGACACTCCAAACACTCTTTTCTTCTGTGATCCGCCATATCACCCAGAAGTCCGAGTCTCAGGAAAATATCGCCACGAATTCACGGCGAGAGACCACGAGCAGTTCGTCGCATTTTTGCCAATCATCCGTGGCATGGTTGTCCTTTCCGGCTACCAGACCGACGCGTACAAAGCTCTCGAACACGCAGGGTGGAAAAGGAAGGATTTTGTTTTGCGGACGCACTCGTCTGATTTTCGCTCACGTCGAGTGGAGAGCTTGTGGCTGTCTCCTGCTTGCGCACGCGGAGCAGAAAGCCGAAAGCTGTTCCTCAGCCCTATCGAGAGAATGGTGGAAGGGGCTCGTCAGACCCATGAATTCCGGGTCACCTCGACGACCCAGAGAATCGTGAAAGCGATTAGGAAGCTTAATGCCGCAGGACGGCAGCCCACGATGGCGGCTATCGCCCGTGCCGTCAAAATGAGCCCGGAGCACCTTTGCCGGAGGTATCGGCACCTGTTTGTGAATTGATGTATGCGGCGGTCGAGACAGTACCCATACATCAAGTTTCAGTGCGCCACTAGACCACGAGGGAAAAGCTCTGTTCGAATTGTTCGAAAGAGAGGATTTCGCAACCGATTTTGGATTCTACGGCGATCTCGGTCAGTTCCTTCCGTTGCGCCCAATCAGCAGTGACGAACTTGTCGCAGTATGGAAGGTATGCCGCCATCATCAAGTCGTTGCGATTGGCTTTCGGAGTCCCATCCAGTACCCTTAGCGATCCGTTGTACCACGCCATGACAAGCCCGTAGCAGGTCGCACGGAATGGCGGGCACACGTCCATGAACGCCTCGACCCCCGCGTCGGTCGGTTCCTTGCCAGCTACGCGCTCGTAGAGTCCAGCCCCGAAATGCCACAGTAAGCGACCATGGACGGTAGCAATCTCGACCGCCTGTCGGTAGGTAGTCGGTCGCTTCACCGGGTCCTTCTTGAGAATTTCGTCCAGCTTTGGGCGCAGTTCCTTCCACATTTTCTCGAATTGCTCCTGAACCCTGAATTGTTCCTTCCTCTGCTGGACGCAAAGCGGGTCGTCGAAATCTCGCCGAGGAATGGCGTCCTCGTAGGCTCGTGCCTTCACGTCTACCGCAGTCCAATCGAATCCACCGGGACTTGCAGCGTGCGCAGACACCAGCAAGCGAATAATTTCGTGTGGCGGCCAAAGACACTGGGCGCTGTACAGCAGTCGCCCAAGCCGAGAGAGGAGTGCGTCTCTTCTGGCCGCGCTCTTGTTTGCGATGATCTCGTCCGCGCTCATCGCGGTCAAATTGACCTCGTACCCACACTCCAGCGCCCTCATAAGTGGCTCAGAGGCAGAGCCGCCATCCTCAAGCTTGTTCACTACGCTCGTGTCGAAGATGATTCTGGGGCGCACAGGCATGAGCCGATTATATCGGCACGGACCGGGCCATCCCCGAAACTTATCTGGAAACACAGGCTCCCACTGGTACTAGCTCCAAACCCATATCCTCCTGTATCAACCACGAAATTAGAGGATTTGCCAAATCTTCAGCAAGAAGGTTCGCGTCTCGAAAGAATTTCTTCGAAGGCGTTCGAGAATTCTGTCTTCCACTCCCTGTTGTGTGGCTCACCAAATGAATGGTCGAGCGGAGATATGCAGATGAAGAATTCCAAAATTTCGGTGTCTGGCGGCGGACTGCCGCCGAGTATTGCGAGCCTGCCATTGGCGTGGGACTGGCGCTTTCTAAGAATCGATGACAAAAGCTTGTCTGAGTTTGCCAAGCACATCCATTGGATCATTCAATGTGAGCCCGATCAGGCCGAGAAGGATGCTCTTAACCTACTACGCGAACTCGTGGACAAGGCTCGTTCTGAATGGAAGTTGACCAGAGTCGAACTTAAGCAGGCCGTCTATGCCCAACGCTTTCAGTATTACAAGAGTGTGGCACAGCTCATCGTCGACCACCCGCAGGTTTCGCTCGAAGAACTGAGACGGAAACACGGGCTCAGCCATTGGGCGATGGACCGCGCTCGGAAGCTGTTCAAGGTGAACCGTAAGCAGGGGACGGGATCATCGGCTTATAAGAAATCGACTTCCACTTCCCATTTGTAGAGGGGTCTTGGGGGCACCTGAGATTCGGGAGGCGGTGGGTTCCTACAGTCCACCCACCGCCGCAGCGTCCAACCGGGCGTTCCTGAGGACTGTAGACGCTAAAACAAAAACACAAAGAGACTGAGTATGGACTTTCAGGAAATCACTAAACTCGCCGACCAAGGTGTGATCTTCGTCGGCACTACCCTTGGTATGACCCGCTCCAACTGGAGCGACTGGCAGCACAAGGGCACAGACAACATCAACACGCTCAAGGAGTGGGTTGAGAGCGGTTACGGCCTCGTAGCCGTGGCCTCTCACGACCACCAGTTCGTGATTGATGAAGACGATCCTGCCGCTTGCAAGGGGCTGGGCATGCCAGAACCGTTCTTAGAAGAGACCTACACCGTTGATACTCCCTCCGGGGGTGAGCACTTGTACGGACTCCATGATGAAGTAACCAAGACGCTTGGCAATCTCGTCGTTGTTTATGCCGAGCCGGGAAATCCCAATACCAAGAAGATTCTTGAACTCAAATTGAACGGCGCAAACTCGGTTGCGGCCCCCACAACCCTAAGGTCAGGCCAACCGAAGAAGTGCGATGGTGTTTATAAACCACGCAACCAAAACAACCTCGTCAAGGGACTCAATCCTGAGTTTGTGTTGTGGCTACGCAAGTATGGGACTTTCGCTGGGGTACGCAAGGGCAAAGGGGCAGCAGGCCCGAAGCGCGAGTTTCATCCAGACTTTGAATTGGATGAGCATCTGGAGCATAACGAAGCGAGCGAAGCATTCTCCTACAACAAGAACGGGGCTTTGCACGTGGTATCGAACACGTGCCCCCTAAATGACGGTCCTCATCGCGACGGCGATGAAGATGAGCATGTTCGTGATCGCGTCACCGAATTTATCTACGGCAAGAATGGTTGGGGCTTCTCCTGTGTCGTCTGTAACGTCTTCACGAAGGCTGAATTCGAGCAGAAAATGCACGAGCTTGACCCGGAGTGGGAACCTTACTCCTACTTTGTATACGCGGACGAGGATGACGATCTGCTGCTGAGTGGGCGGGGCGGTTTTGAAGTTGAGGCTGTCGGAGACGAACCTACTTTCCATACCGTCGAATTCGATTCGGCTGAAGACCAGCGCGAGACTGTGGGTGGCAGTACCGCCGATACTTCGAGCAAGAAATGTTTTGAACCCAATTGCGAATGCGGCCTACAACACTACGCGCCCGGTACGGAACCGAAGTACATCGATCCCCGGCAGTGCCTTGGGCGTTGGCAGGAGTGTTTTGGCGACGGTGACGATTTCGAGAACTTGGCTTTCGTGGTTGAGCCCTATAGCGAAATCGAAGCTGAACAATTGGAATGGACTTGGCAAGATCGCATCCCGCGTGGCAAGTTGACCCTGTTCGTTGGGCTGCCGGGTGGTGGAAAATCGCAGGCGGCCATCCATCTTGCCGCGTGCGTCACCACAGGGCGGGACTTTCCCGATGGAAGCAAAAACCCAAACCCGGCAATGCGGGTCCTCCTGCTTACTTCCGAGGATGATGCCGCCGATACTGTTAAACCCCGGCTGATGGCGGCTGGTGCAGACTGCTCAAAGGTATTGCGGGGAGCAGTTGTTCCGGTCGGTGAGGAAGAAAAGCCTGCTGACCGCATGCTCACTCTCAAAGACCACGTATCCCGACTCGGTAGGATTTTGGAAGAGCACCCCGACATCGGGCTGGTCATTCTCGATCCGCTTCATAGTTTCTTCGGCGATGTGAATGCCAACGCCGATCAAGACATGGTGCCTCTGATGGATAGCGTCGTTGAGATGCTTCAGAAATCAAAGGCGACGATGATCGGTATCTGTCACTTGAACAAAAAGTCGGATGTCGGTTCCATGCAGAAGATTTTGGGAGCCTCGGCTATCCCGGCAAAAGCTCGTGCAATCTGGGGCTTCACAAAGGACCCGGAAGACAAGGACGTGCGGTATATGGCCTGCGTGAAGTCCAGTTTGGCTGAAGCGCCAAACACGCTTGTGTTCACCATTGTGAGCGAGGAAGTGCCCGGCAAGCATGCGTCCATCAAAACCTCTCGGATTGAATGGAAGGGGGATTCGGACGAGGATGCAGACGACATCCTGAAGCGGGAGCGGGAAACCAGCAAAGACGGAATCACCAACCGGAAAACGTCGGCTTGTATGGCATGGCTTATGCGCCAGTTCACCGCCAAGGCGAGTTGGCCTGCTCGCGACCTCTACAGCCTTGGCGAGGAAGAGGGGTTCAACGACAAGATGATGCGCCGTGCCAAGGATAAACTGAACGCAGGAGAAGACATCGTCATCCTCGTAGAGGATCGCCGGGGGCAACCGAATGGCGGCGGATGGTGGTGGACGAAGCAAATGAAGTCGGAGCCGAAACTACAGCCCATCGAGGTTGGCGAGGAATTGTGACCGACTACTGGACATCCACATCTTCCGGACAGTCGCCGCGAGAGAGTGATGTCCAGATGTCCAGTAGTCCAGATCGTAATAAAAATTTAATGTCTATTTATTTAAGTCTTTTCCTTCCAATCTCGTGTCCAGTTCCTCCCCCAGTTCCGACGACATCTGGACATCCGGACATTACGGTGTCAGTGGGAAGGCAGGTCCTCCACTCGAACCGTTCTTAGAACAATCCTCGCCCTACGGAAAGCCTTTGGTTAGGTCACTAGTCGAGACGTTCTCAGTTTCGCGTGCTCTTCAGCGTTTCTTGAAGGCACTTTACGAGCAATTCCACGGTTAGCTCCCGGATCGTCGGCGACCAATTCGCGGACTTTCAGACTTATGTTTAGAGCCTGAAGGTTGACGATTCGCCAAGAGCGATCCACTACTTCAGGGTATGGAAACACCGTTAACACTGGAAATTTAAGCACCCCAACCTTGCGGGACAGATGAGTTCCCAGCCGCTCGAAGGCGTGCTCAGCCAGCATTCGGAGGAAAATTCATGAATGGAAGACCAGCAGTCCGGGAGGCGATCATACGCAAGAAAATCCTATACTGGAAGACCGTCGTCTTTAATCCATCTTTCTACCGGGATATACCGCCTAGTCGGGCGCGGAAGAACTTTTGGAGATTGATAGCTCGCTACCCACAAGTTGCCGCAAGGCTCCACGTGGACGAGGGCAGCGTGTATTAAAAATCTGGGCGAAAGATGATCCGCCGATAAGATTCCGCCATCTTTGGGTCCGTAATTTTCTCGCACGCTGAGGCAGCAACCTTCATGAGCCTTCCGCTTCCGCCCTCTGGAGCCAACATCTCTTTGCCTCCGACGTAGCGAACGATGTCTCCGTCAACGAAGCCATGCTCGAACGCATGCGGCTCCGGAAGCACCACGATGCCATACGCGAATGGAACTGGGACCCGCAGGGTAAGCAGCAAAAGAAAATCGCCGTTCGGGTCCTGATCTGTGCGTGGTTCCATGAATTTTTGGGAACTGCTCTTCTTTATAGACATTAATTTGCTCCTAAACCTGCCAGCAACGCTGTAGCCTCTTTGTCTGCTTCGCAGATAGAGGGCGGGGTGAAGGACAGAACCCGCCCTCCTGAGGCTCTCCCATGCGCCATGGGGGAGTTTTGTTGCTTGATGTCTAATACTCCCTTTTTGCGCATGTCCGGAGAGTTTTCTATCTGGAATTCGAACTTCCGTTACGGCTCGAATCATTCGGATTTCTGGTTGAGCCGAGGGTTCGAGATGTATTTATCCGTGCCACGAACCTTTACAAATGCCTGAATGGTGCGGGGTTTACCCAAAGACACTTCACTGACACCAATCTTGCCCTGCGGACCGTACAACTGCGATGTCATGGATGAGGTCTCAGTTGGCATCTTTGCTTTCGAAGGCACAACAAACCAACTCACGTTAGAGAAGTGTCCTCCAAAGGAATTGAAGCGTCCCGTGATGCGGCCCTCGGCTTCCAATTGCTGCGTGAGACGCTTTACGACGTGGTACTTAAGACCCATAGTCTCGGCAATTTCAACATTACTCATCCCGCCTTCGCGGGTGAGCAAGTCAAGAATGTGCGCATTACGTGCGATTGTGTAACTGTGTTGCATTGTTTATCTCCTCAGTTTTGCGAATTCGACGTGGTCAACGTCGGTAACGATGCTTGCGCATTTAGCAGTTCCTCCATTTCAGTCACTTCCTGCTTCATTTCTGCCCACCATTCCGGAATGTCAGATTTATCCGCTCACCCACAGGCTTGGCTGTCTTGGGCACCCAGTGCTGCCACTCGGCATTCGTGCGCCCCTTCATTACCAGCAGATCACCGTGCCGGGGCAAATACTCGACCGTCGTCGATTTATCCAGTTTCGATTTGCCAATCAACTTTGCGAGTCGAAACGGGCGAGTTGCCCCAAGCGTCAGGCTTGGGATCGTGGGCCCCGGATCACCGTAGTCATTGTCACTGTGCGGCGAAATGTAGTCGCTTCCGTCACGATAGCGGTTAATCAGAACCGCGTTGAACTGACCGAACCCCGCTGCCTTGATCTTGTCGATCACCGCTTGCAGATAGTCGGGTATCAGTGCGGCTTTGAGCACAACTCCATTCGAGTAGGGATAATCCCAAGAGCCGTACCAAGCTTCAAGCCGTGGTATCGCCTTGCGCCCGTACAGTTGAATGTAGTTCTGCTTAAAGTCTGCCTCGGACCGGATGCGTTCAAGCAGGCGGTCTGCTTCCCCCTCATTCAGGAAGCAGGGAGTGAGCGTCACGTTAGGTCCTGTCATTCCTGCACCGCCTTGCGGTAGGCTTCGACTTCCCAGACGATCTTTTCACTCTCGCGCAGGTCGTGTGCAAGTTGCTCACGGACGAAATTCCATTCTTCGACCGTGAACGTCAAGCCCTCATCGAAGGGGTCATTGTTGATGTCATCTTCGAATTTCTCAATCAGGCGGTTGAGTCTCGCTTGGCGCTGTTTCTCCTGCCGCACAAGCAATTCGTGCAGATACGCCAAGGCTTTCGGGCTGCACTTCATGGGTTCGGTCCTAAGCGCGAGTTTTACTTTCTCGCACTCCTGTTCGTTACGCTTACGTTGTTGCAGTTCATTCGGTTCTGACATGAGAGGCTCCTCTTGGCTAATGGCTGTGGGCTGGTAGGTTTCTCGCGGGCATTGCCCGGTTCGCTTTTCAGCCCGATTTGTTTAGGCGGCCTGAGCCGTCTGCATCTGCGGCTTCTCTGGCGGTATTGCCATCGTCGAAGTTGAAGGTCCCCAACTCCGCACGAAACCGATCTTGCCGTGCAGGGAAAGACGCTTGATCTGCGCGTTAGCTAGCTTCACCAGTGTCGGAGCGGCGGCAAAGATGCGGTCGCCTACCCGCTCGATTTCCGCGAGGAGTTCGTGCAACATTAACGCTGTATTCGGCTGGTCGTTCGCGTTCAGCCCCGTCTTCGGTCCGGCTTCTATAGTGAAATGCAATTCTTTGATTGCTTCTTCCTTCTTGGCTTGATCTCCAGACTTGAGGGCGTCCACCAACTTTCCTGCTGCTTGACCAACTGGGAGCAGGCGCTGGATGTTGGCTTTGGCTTCTGCCAGTTCCTGTTTCAACTGGTCACGTTTACCGCGCTGCACTGGGGCTTTCTCATTACGATCCCCATCGCTCTCGTCGGCTGTCCTGTTCTTGTCGCGGTTCTTCTTATAGTCGCCCAACATTTCATAAACCGTTTGCCGTTTGCGTCCGAGCTTCTTCTCGCAGAACTCGCCGAAGTTGCGGCAACCAGCGATGGTCACGGAACCTTTGCACAATACCTTGAACATCGCGTGCATCGTTTCCACTTCTGGCTTCAGCGATTTCAGTTTTGCGCAGACCGGAGCAAACTCCTGCTCCAACTTGCAAGCAAGCGCCTCCGCCTCTTCCAGAGTGAATTGGCTGTTGTTATTCGATTTCATTTCCACGGACCCATTCCCTTGCGCATGGGTGAGACCCACTGGTGTCAGGATTCCTGACACGTAGCATGCGCGTATTTGACACAGAGCCTTTTCCGGCCTGAAGCCGGACGCTAAACACACGGGTGCAGGCTCACACACACACGTATTCGCTTGTTTGGGATCGCGGCTCAGAAGCCCGGAGCGGAGATGGCCGCGTTCATTAGCCGCTCGTCGGGCCGATTGGGACTCACGGGGATTTGGGCTGGACTGTGAAAAGTCCCCCTACTTTCACCCGAATTTTTAGTAAACCATGGAATCAAGAATTCCACAATAGTGCGTGAGCAGAGAACAGAGTCGAAGCAGGGTGACAAAAATTGTCAAACGAAAATAGCTAACGACACTGGTATTACCTAATATCAGTGCTTTTGGACCTCCCACGGCCACGCGGGGGAGCCGGACGCACCTAATGGAAACCGGAAGCTTTTCGGCAGTCAACGTGGGTTCAGCTTTAAGGGCGTGAGCAAGCATGGAGAATCCGATAATGGCTTCGATGGAACTCTAATGAGTGATTTGCTTTATATTTTCGGTCCGACTCATGCACAGCATTCAGGTGTCCTTGTCCCCGCGACGAACTCCATAGTGAGCGGAAAGGTTTGCTTTCTTCGGGAGCCGATTTGTTGCTCGGAGCCTCAATGGGATATGCTTCCTCGCTTTACCGGAATTGCGATCCCAGCTAACGTCATTCGACGCGATGGCGCGTTCAATACGAGAACGCCATCTCAACCGATGAAACCAATGTCAAGCAAGACAAGGCATTTCATAAAAGGTGTATTGGTGCCGATTTTAGTGGCACGATACATCGCAGAGCGCCGGGGCGAGGGAGCAGCCCGTGGGTCGGAGGAGATGCCATGAGCCTTAATCCATTCTGCGCAATCTACGGTCGTTTTTCGAGCGACAAACAGAACCCACAGTCTACTGCTGACCAAACGCGAAACTGTCGGAATTATGCAAGCGCCAGCGGCGAGAAGCTCGCTGTGCTTGGGGAACACATCTATCTTGATGAAGCATTGAGTGGCGTGGGGTCGGACCGCCCGGCTCTTCAAAGGCTACTCGGTGTTGCGCTCTCGCCCAACCGTCCGTTTGACACCATTCTGATAGATGACACTAGCCGCCTCTCAAGAAGTCTCTCCCAAGCAATGTCCCTCGTCGAGAGACTCAAATATGCGGGGGTCAGAGTGATTTTCGTATCGCAGGACATCGATACACATTCGGAGCAAGCTGATGTACAGATGACTGTTCACGGTTTGGTTGACTCACTGTACGTGAAGGAACTTGCGAAAAAGACCCATAGAGGCTTGGAAGGCTGCATTGAACGAGGACTGCACACCGGGGGTCGCTGTTACGGTTATCGAACCGTTGCTGTGGGCGATACTGGAGCAACGAAGCGTATTGTCCATGAGCCCGAAGCATTAGTCCTTAGGCGAATCTTCGAGATGTCGGCATCCGGAGTTTCACTCAAGAAGATCACGAAATGCCTAAATGGGGAGTGCATCGAACCGCCGAGGTCACGAAGTGATCGAGGAACTTGGTGCCCAACTGCCATTCGAGAAATGTTGAAGCGAGAATTGTACAAAGGATGGGACATTTGGAATCGAACCAAGTTCGTCAAAGTACCGGGCACAAACAAACGACGCAGCAGGCCCCGTCCTGAAAACGAATGGAAACGGCGGTTCGACCCGACACTCGTTATCGTCCCAGACGAATTGTGGGAAAGGGTACAGCTTCGGCTCAATGCACTCAGCGGGATGGGCAGAGACAAGTCGAAACGGGGGCTTTTTTCTCGCTCGGTGACTAGCCCCTATCTACTCAGCAATAGGCTGAAGTGTGGTCGCTGTGGTAGCAACTTGATTGTGTCCAGCGGTGGGAAGAAGAAACCGAAATACGTTTGCACCGGGTACATCAATCGAGGCATCTGCACCAATAATCTGCGAATCACTGCCGAAGAGATAGAGAAGCAGTTACTTTCTAAGCTGCAAGAAGACTTGTTACAGCCTGACAGAATCAACTTTGCTGTTGAGGAGTTCGGTCGTCAGTTGCGCGTTTCCCTTGGCAGTCTGACAGACGAGCTAGCGGAAATGCGGCACCGCAAAGAGAAGCTTGAGAAGGAAATTCGCAACTTCACCAAAGCAATTGCCGAATCCGGGCATTCCAAGTACATCGTAGAAGAGATCGCCGTGCGCGAGAAAGAGATCGCGGCAATTACCGACCGCCTTTTAGCCTCGGCCCCGGATTCCTTGGAAGCCCGGTTGGGCGACCTCAAACAGTTCGTTGAAGATGAGATTCGGGACCTCTGTGGGCTCTTGCGAGAAAACGCACCCCTCGCCAAGCAAGAGCTTCACAACCATCTGCTGGGAGTACAGATGTACCCCTCCGAAGATGGGGACGGTGTGTGTTATATCGCCGAGGGCACTTGGGATTTGTTGGGAATCGCCCCGATTGCGCCAAAAGGGTGGGTGCCTGAAGTGGGGCGGTTTGAGTTGGTTGCGGGGGGTGGATTTGAACCACCGACCTTTGGGTTATGAGCCCAACGAGCTACCAGACTGCTCCACCCCGCAGGTAGATCATAGCAATCGGGTCGGGAGGCGTCAAACCTCGCGGCGGAGGGAATCTTTGCCGGCGGAACGGCCCTCTCCGGTCACGCGGCCCTCAAGGCCCCGGACCTGTGAGTCCGCGGCGGTCCCAGGCGCGGAGCCGCAACAATACGGGCAAGGCTGATCCCTGCCGGGGGCGGCCGCTCGCCCATGAAAGACGGCATCCTCCGAATATTCTCCGCATCCAAGTGGACATTGCACGCTTCTGCTTGCAGAATCGATATACCCTTGACTACAGGAGGTTCTCATGCCCAAGAAAGAGGCGGATTCTCGCCAGACGCAAATTAACTCCCAACCACGAATCCACCAGCATGCTCGTGAGATCCAGGCCTATGGCACCGTCTCCCATGCGCTTCCCCTCGTACTCGAAGAACCGGTGCGCCTGGAGATGACCGAGCAATTAAACCTGCTGCTCGCCGACACGATTACTTTGCGCGACCTGTACAAGAAGTCGCATTGGCAGGTCGCTGGACCGACTTTTTATCAACTGCATCTCCTCTTCGACAAGCATTATGAAGAGCAGTCGGAAATCGTCGACACGATTGCCGAGCGAATTCAGCTGCTGGGTGGAGTCGCACTGGCCATGGCGGCCGATGTGGCCGAGACTACGCGCATCGAACGTCCGCCGCGCGGCAGGGAAGAGGTTCCGGTGCAGATTTCGCGGTTGCTCGATGCGCATCAGATCATTATTGGGCACTGCCGCGAGCTGGCACGCCGTGCTTCCGAATTAGGCGATGATGGAACCAACGATCTGGTCGTCAGCGATGTCTTGCGCGACAACGAACTGCAGGTCTGGTTTTTGAGCGAGCACCTCGTCGATATGCCGCTGGTAGAAGCGGTAGATCCCGGCATGCGCAGGGCCGGATAGCAGAATTTCGAGTATGCAAAAAGCGGGCCTCGCGAAAGAGGCCCGCCGAGTTTCTGAACGCGATCTACTTTGTGCTCTCCACTTTCATGTGATCGTGGTCGTAGTATTCGTACGCCGACATCGGTTTCTCCCCGCCTTTCTTCCAGATGCGAGAGTCCTCCGGCAGCTTGTTCAGCACACGCGCCATTTCGCGGATGTGCATGGCAACCGTTCCGCAGCACGCTCCAATGTAGTTGATGCCGAGATCGCGCGCTGCCACGGCGTAGTCCGCCATCTCCTTACGCGTCAACTGCAATGGATCCAACGCATAAGGAAACTGGGGAAGGCCGGTGAAGTCGCGCATCTCTTTCGGAGTTCGATACGCCACCGGCTGGCAAGCCAGATATCCCGAAACCGCCTTTCTCATCTGCTCCATCGGTCCGAGGATGTGCTCCGGCGGCCGCAGGCAGTTCATGCCGACAATGTCCGCTCCCGCGTCCAGCAGCGCCTTTGCCGCATCGGCTGCACTCTTTCCTTCGGCTGTTTCGTCTTTATTCTCGAAGCATATAGTCACCATCACCGGCAAACCTGTCTTCTTGGCTCGCTCAACCGCGATCAACGCTTCGCCGAGCCACGAAAAAGTCTCCCCAATGATGAAGTCCACCCCCTCGTCAACCTGCACAGCAAGCTGTTCGTCAAACGTCTTTCGTACCCGATCCGCGGCGGAAGGGCTTCCCGGCTCGTACATCCACGTCAAGCTGAGATTGCCGGCCACCAGACACTGATCGCCGGCGACCTCGCGGGCGACACGCACCGCCGAGCGATTCAACTCTTCCAGCCGGTTCTCCAGTCCAACCGTTGCAAGTTTGTCGCGGCTCGCGTAAAAGGTGAGCGCTTGCAGGACTTCCGCGCCCGCCTCGCGAAATTCCACGTGCAACTCCCGAAGCGCCTCCGGATACGTCAGCGCCACCTCCGGCGTGAACGGACCGGCGCGCACCCATCCCCGTTTTTCCAGTTCCAGCAGATAGCCGCCGTCGCCCAGCACAGGGCCATCCTTCAATCGTTCGAGAATGCCTTTTTTCTTCATGTATGCTCCTCAGAATTGACTCCCACTCGTAACTCGCCTTAATCGTCCACGTATTCGAATTCCGCTTTGATCGGGCTGTTCTCTGCAAAACGATTCGGTCCAAAGGCGCTGATGTCCACTGCCTTGCTCGCGCCATCGACTATCAGTTCGCTCATGACCAGTCCAATCGCCGGAGAAATCTTGAATCCCATGCCTGAGAATCCCGCGCAAACGTAGAGACCGCCGACCTCCGGAATCTCGCCCAGCAGCGGCCGCGAATCCGGCGTCATGTCATAGACTCCGGTCACGCCGCGCATGACCTCGGCGCCCGCCAGTTTCGGAATCCGGCGCGAGGCCCGCTCGATCATTTCTTCCAGCGACTCGTCGGAAGCGCGCTGGGGAAAGCTGTCCGGATCGGCCGGTCGCTTGCCATAAAAATCGCCGACCAGAAACTTGTCGTGCGCGTCGGAACGAAAATACGTGGCCGTGCCCGAATCAATGCATGCACAGCCACCGCCTTTCATGTCGGGCGTGTTGCGCAGGATCGCCACCTGGTGATATTCGCACTCGATCGGCAGTTCGCAGCCCAGCGACTGAAAAAGGGGCTTGCTCCACGGACCCGTCGCGACAATCACAATCGGCGCAGAAATCGTTCCGCGATCCGTCACCACGGAGTTGATTCGTCCACCAGACGCCGTGAAGCTTGTCGCCTGCGTGCGCGAGAAATACTGCACTCCCATCTCTCGCCCGGACTCGAGAAAATCCCCAGCTACGCCGGCTCCGTCGCCGTATCCTGAGTCTGGCTCATAGGCTGCCAGTTCCACATCATCGACGAACCAGTCGGGCTCGATCGATTTCAGCTCATGCTGGTCCACGAGTTCCACGTGCGCTCCCAGTTGCCGCTGCATCTCGACGTTGCGCTTTAGTCTCTCCATCTCATTCCGATGGACGATGCGCACGAATCCGGTTCGCCGAAAATCTCCCGGCCGGCCCACGATTTCCCGCCAGTTCTCGAACATAAGCAGGCTGATCAGCGCCAGCTGCACCTCGGGCGGAAAACTGTAATGCATGCGGATCAGCGCTGACGACCTGCCGCTCGCTCCGCGGCCCACGTGCTCTTTTTCGAGAACGACGATTCTTCCCGCTTTTCGCCGTGCCAGATGGAACGCCATCGACGCGCCCATAACCCCGGCGCCAAGAATGACGATGTCGGCAGTCTTCGGCAGGAAATGCATGGGCGGATTGTGAGCGCCGTTCCCACTCATGCCGCCGCCTCGCGCATCTTTCCTTGTTTCCAGTCGTGCAGCGCCTGGAAGGCGCAATTGCGTCCTGGTGCTCCGGTCACGCCGCCACCAGGATGCGCGCCGGCTCCGCAGAGATACAGCCCTCGAATCGGCGTCCGATATTGCGACCAGCCTGGCACCGGACGCATGAAGAAAAGCTGCTCCAGCCGCAGGTCCCCGTGGAAGATGTTGCCTTCCGTCAGCCCGTACGTCCGCTCCAGGTCGAGTGGAGTCAGCACCTGCCGTGCCTCGATCGCTCCCGGCACATTGGGAGCGTACTCTGCGATCTTTCGCACCACCCGGTCCCCTAACAGTTCTCGCTTATCGTCCCAGTTTCCCTCCCGCAACTTGTAGGGCACGTACTGCACGAAGCAGGTCAGAATGTGCTTGCCGGGCGGCGCCAGGGAATCGTCGGCATTCGATGAGACCACGCAATCAACCCACAGCTCTTCGGGAATCTCCCCAAATTTGGCGATGTCATAACAGCGCTCGGCAAACTCGAGCGACGGCACCAGCGTATAAAACGTGCGCTCGAGTTTCGTGGCGTTCGCCGGGGTGCCCGTGAATCGTGGCTCTTCGGCCAGAACCATGTTCACTTTGGCGCACGGACCATCCATCTTGATGCCGCGCACCGCCAGCACAAATTCCTCTGGCAATTCCTTTGCGTCAATCAACCCGAGAAACGTCCGCTTCGGATCGGCATTCGAGAGAATCATCCGCGCCTGCAGTTCCGTCCCATCCGCGAGCTGCACCCTGCGCGCCCGGCCACTCCGCACATCAACCCGAGCCACTTGTGACGCCGTCTGAATCTCGACTCCGAGTTTCTGCCCGGCCGCGGCCAGGGCCTGTGTGATCGATCCCATCCCGCCCATCACGTGTCCATAGAACCCCTGCAGTTCGTGCTCGCCGCCGCTGAGCAGATGAAACAGCAGTCCAATCGCGGTTCCCGGCTGGTACGGTCCTCCATGTTTTCCATACACATTGTTGGCTAGGAACATCGTCTTGATTTTGTCTGACTCATAATGATGGTCGAGGAACTCGCCCAGGCTGCCGGTCAGAAACGACACCAGTCGCGCGACCTCTGCATTCGAAATTCCGCGAAACCTTTTTCCCACTCGGAACAGGTCACTCCAGCCGTGCATCGTCGCCGTATCGATTTCGGGCGGAGGCTCCAGGAAAAATGGCTGCAGGTATCGCGCCAGTTTTTTCAGCTGATCATCGACTTGCACAAACCTCGCGGCATCTTTGGTGGAAATCCTGGCAAATTCCTGCCGTGCCCGCTCACGGTCTGCCCACCAGGGCAATACGTGGCCATCGGGAAACGGAACCTGAATCGCCGGATCGCAGGGAATCATGCGCAGCCCATGATCCGCCAGTCGCAGGTCGGCAATCACTTCCGGGCGCAGCATGCTCGCTATGTAAGATGTCGTCGAGACGCGACAGCCCGGCGCGATTTCTTCCGTCACGCAGCAGCCGCCGACCATCTCCCGCCGCTCCAGCACGAGCGTCGACAATCCCGCGCGCGCCAGGTACGCCGCCGCGGTCAGGCCGTTGTGACCGGCCCCGATGACGATCGCATCGTAGATTTTGCGGGAATGATTGCTCTGACTTCTAGTCACAATACTTTCTTTCGGGCCGGATAACACTAGCGCAATCGGTAGTAAAAATGAAGTTGAAATTCACATCCGGCTGCTGTAGTCTTCGGTGACTGAAAGTCACTTATGCCCGGAATCGCCAGCAGCCGCGTCGCCCCGCCACTCTATCAGCTCCAGCCGCCGGCACGTCCTCGTTCGGAGGCCAAACGTGCCCGCATCATTGAGGCGGCAACACTGCACTTCGCCGAACACGGCTACCACGCCGCCCGCGTCGCCGACATTGCCATCGCCCTGGGGATTGCCAAAGGTTCCATCTTCCAGCACTTTGGCAGCAAAGACGGGCTCTTTTTCGAGGTCTACAAGAAAGCCGTTCGCTCTTTCCCCAAATATCTCGATGCACCTGCCGAAATTCGAAAGGCTGGATTCTTTGAAGTGCTGCGCTACTGGCTGGTGCGGACCGAGCACCTGCTTCGCGAAGACTGGATTCCTTATCGCATTTCTTTGCTCGGCAACTACGGCACCGATCTTGTGCTCAAGCGCGAAATCAACCGCTTCCTCATTGCCGAGGACCCGTACGGCACCGTCAGTTTCGTCCGCTTCGGCTTGGAGCGCGGCGCCCTGCGCAAGGACATGGATATTGAAATGGTCGTTTCGATCGTCGACTGGATGATGGAGCGCTTTCAGGATGCCCTGCTCACGGCAGAACTCGATCCCGGCCTGTTCCGCCGCCAGGGAGAAGCGTCGGAAAAGAAGGAAGCGCGCATCCAGCAGTTTATTGCAGTCTTGCAGCGGGCGATCGGCGCCGATATCAGGGCGTCGGCAAGCCCATATCCGGCTGCGCGCCGGGACTTGCGACGCTGAGGTTGCCGTTGCAGATTGCGACGCAAATATCACTTTTCACTTTTCGAGTGGGACGTCGGGGAACGAATATGCCAGCATCTCTTGAACAGATTCTCGCCAGCTACGATGATCGCGCGCCTCTGGCCGAAGCCTCGACCATCCCCGCATCGTGGTATGTCGACCCGCGCATCGCCGAACTCGAACGTTTCAGCGTTTTCTCCAGGACTTGGCAGCTGGTCGCTCGCGTCGACCAATTGCAGAAGCCGGGAGAATTCGTTACCGTGCGCCTGGCCGGAGAGCCGGTCGTTGTGGTCCGCGGCACTGACGGCGTCCTGCGCGGCTTCTACAACGTCTGCCGGCATCATGCGGCTGCGGTAGTGACTCAATCCTGCGGGCAAGCCTCGATCCTGCAGTGTCCCTATCACGGTTGGAAATACGGCCTCGATGGCTCGCTCAAAGGTATGCCGGAATTCGAAGGCGTCGCGCATTTTGAGCGTGGCGAAAACGGCCTCGTTCCGGTGCGTGTCGAAACCTGGGAGTGCTTCGTCTTCGTCAATCTGGATCCGCACGCAGCATCGCTCCAGGAATTTCTCGGCGGGCTGGTCAGGCGCGTCGCACCACTCGGCATCGGCAAGCTGCATTATTTCGATCGCCGGACCTACGACATTCACTGCAACTGGAAGGTTTTCGTCGACAACTATCTCGACGGCGGATATCACGTTCCCCATCTGCACAAAGGCCTGAGTTCCGTTCTCGATTACAAGCAATACACGATCGAAAACCAAGACCGTTACTGCCTGCAGTCGAGCCCGATGGTCGCCTCCGAAGAAGACGCCGCCACCGGAGCCACTCGCAAGGGCGACCGCGCCTGGTATTTCTGGCAATATCCGAATCTCATGATCAACTGCTACGAGGGATACATGGACACCAACTATGTCATCCCTGTCGACGCCGATCATTGCAGCGTGATTTTCGATTTCTATTTCAGCGATGTGGGTGAGGCGCGCCGCGAATACAACACACAGTCGGTCAACGTTGGCAACCGTGTGCAGGACGAAGATCTCGGTATTTGCGAAGATGTGCAACGCGGGCTGAAATCGCGCGCCTATGGCGCCGGACGGCTCTCCGTTCGCCGCGAGGCCGGGGAGCAACTGTTTCATCAATTGCTCGCCGCCGATCTGAAGCGGGATCTCGCTCCCTCGCTCGCAGCCGCCGACTAGATGATGTTCGACAAAGGGGAATCGTGAAATCTATTTCGCATTTCGCGGCCGTGCTCTGCCTTCTGACCTGTCTTGCGTCCGCGCAAGTCACCGCCATCCGTGCCGGAAAGCTCATCGATCCGGAGTCCGGCACGGTGCTCAGCGATCAGATCATCCTGATTCGCAACAACAAGATCGAGGAAGTGGGCAAGGGGATTGAGATTCCCGCGAATGCCAGAGTCATCGACCTCAGCAAGATGGCGGTTCTTCCTGGCCTCATCGACTGTCACACCCATCTTGCCGATGGCGCTCGCACCGGCGATCCTCTGAATCAATTCAGGAAGACTGCAGCCGAAATCGCCCTCGAATCCGTTCCCAACGCGAAGGCAATGCTCGAGTCCGGATTCACTACCGTGCGCGACGTCGGCACCTATCGTGCGCTCGGCGACATCGCCCTACGGGATGCCATCGCTCGCGGCGATATCATTGGCCCCCGCATGTTCGTCGCCGGTGCCTACGTCACGATTGCCGGCGGTGCGGGAGCTCTGACTGGCCTCGCTCCCGATATCCAACTCCCGTGGGATCTCCATTACGGCGAAGCCAATAGTCCGTGGGAAGTGCGGAAGGTTATCCGCCAACTCGCCCATGATGGCGTCGATCACATCAAGATTCTTTCGAGCGGCGCCGTGCTCACCCATGGCAGCAATCCGAATTCGCAGGAGTTCACCATGGACGAGCTGCGGGCTGCCGTCGACGAGGCCAGCCACTTCGGCCTGCGGGTCGCGGCGCACGCCCACTCTCCCCAAGGCATCAAGAACGCGATTCTCGCCGGCGTTGCGTCCGTCGAGCACGCGAGCCAGATCGATGACGAGGGCATCGCCCTCGCCAAGCAGCACGGCACTTACCTCGATATGGATATCTATGACGAGGAGTGCATCCAGGAAGACGGCCGCAACGGGAATATGCCAGCCGATTTTCTGGCGCACGATGCGCATCTCGGCCAGATTCAGCGTGACAATTTTCGCAAGGCGGTCCTGGCCGGCGTGAAAATGTCATTCGGCACCGATGCCGGCGTCTGCCCTTACGGCACCAGCGGGATGCAGTTCGCCTTCATGGTCCAATACGGCATGACGCCGATGCAGGCCATTCAAGCCGCAACCACCAACGCCGCCGATCTGATGGGTCATTCCGACGAATTCGGCTCCATCAAGCCCGGCAAATTCGCCGACATCATTGCGGTCCCGGGCGATCCGCTCGCCGACATCCATTTGCTGGAACACGTGACCTTTGTGATGAAGGACGGGAAAATCTACAAACCGTGATGCGCCCCTATTGGTGATCTCTGGGAATGGTCTCCTGCCAGGTTTTCGACTTGAGCATCTTTCCATCCTTCAGCAACTCCCGGGCGTACTTGTAGTAGAAGTTCTTCTGGTCGGTCGTCACTGATAGGTGGCCGCGCCAAGTCAGCGTGCGGCCTTTCAGCCTGAAGATGCTCTCCGCCTCGCCGCGCACGGAAGTCGTCTCCGGATGCGCATCGTCCCCCTCATAGGTGAGGCTCTCGAAATCGTCTTGCTTTCCCCACGGATAGACATAGCCATCCTTGCCTTTCCAGTGCACCGTCGTTTTCTGCCGCGCTTCGTCGCGCTCCACCGTCCACTCGCCGGGCCAGGGAAATCCCATGCTTTTGATGTCGCCGCGTTCCTCGATCGGTTGCGGCGAAGAAAATTCCGGCGCGCGCCTGCCCTGCAGCGGCACGATCGGCAACGTCACCCGCGATCCGCCACTGCCGCCGAGTTCCAGTGACGTCGTCATCGCATATGGTGTCGGTATCATCATCGGCCAAAGCGCATTCGAAATCGAAATCCGAATGCGATGTCCCTTGGGAAAGACCCACGATGTTAGATGCATCTCGATATCCAGCGGATAGACCTTGCCGGGCTCCAGATCCCTTGGATCGGTCATCGAGTCCCGCTGCGCTCCGTTCAGTCCCGCGCCCGTGATCTGCGTGACTTCGCCGTCGGGAGCGACATCTGACAATCGCGCGAACCAATCCGCGAGTGGCGCGCTGGCCGAAGCCTGCAACAACGCATGCGGACGCCCCAGAATCGCCATGTCTTTTTCGAGAGGTGCGGAGTCGTAGACCAGGCTGAACGCATCCACCGGCCGCGTGTCGCTCAGCAACTCACCCCACCAGAAACCTGCCTCTACGCCCACTGTCGGAACGTATTTCAACTGATGCGTTGCCTGTGCCGCCTCTGATTCCCCCAGCGTGTGATCGGGCTGTAAATAGAAAGTTTCCGGCTGCGCATCCTTCGGCGGCCACACATCTTCGCGCCGCCATTCTCCCGGAACGCTGGGCAAATTCGGATCCGGTGGATGCCAATGCTGCATATAAATCACCAGTCGCGGATCGTGCTCCACACCCGTGTCGCGTCCTTTCAGCCAGTGATCAAACCAGCGCACCGCCTGATCACGCCATTCCACGCGCGGTCCAAAATCGGCATTGTTGGGGAAGGAGTGATTCCATGGTCCGACAATCGCTTTGATCGGAGCCTTCGACTTCATCAGCATGTCGGGCACGTTGTCGCGATAACCGTCCTGCAGGCCGCCGATCAGAAAACTCGGAATCGTGATCTCACTCAGCGGACGCACCCGATCCCGCCAGAACGGTCCATCGTGCTGATGTTTCAAATAGAGCAGCGACCACGGCGGCGAATTGAAACGCGGTCCCAGTATTTTCTCGTCGAGGGAATAATCAGGCGCGCCCACCCATCCCTCTGCCATGTCCATATTCAATTCGAATTCGTCGACATGGGCGATGCCATCTACGTAATGCACATCATCGTGAAACAATTCCGCCGTCGCGTCGACGGCTACAATCGCCTTCAATCCCAGCGCGTGCCGCATCGCCATCTGCATCGCCGTAAATCCGCCCCAGGAGATTCCAAACATGCCCACGTTTCCGTTCGACCATGGCTGATGGGCCAGCCACGCGATCACCTGCTCGCCGTCTTGCTGCTCCTGTTCGGAATACTCGCGCTCCGGGGGAACTCCTTCGCTCGCGCCAAATCCGCGAATGTCAACGCGCACGCCCACATAGCCGCGCCTCGCAAAATAAGCGTGCTTGCCGTAGTCTTCCGCGGCGGTGCCGTCATCTTTGCGATACGGCAGGTATTCGAGCAGCGCAGGAAATCTGTCGCTGGATTTTCCTCCATCGGGCATATACAGCGTTGCTGCCAGGCGTACGCCATCCTTCATCGGAATCCAGGCCTGCTCCATGCGCACTCCATAAGTCGGCGGCGATGGCGGATCGATGGCAAAAGCTGAGAACGAGACAAGCGAAAGGGAAGCAAGAATGACGGAGAAGACGGCGGACGCGGTTCGTTGCAAGAGTGTCTCCGGGGCCTGTAGGTCTAAGCTTGACCCGAGGTCAACTCCGCGCGTCCTGTTCGCGGCGCAGAGCGCGCAGATCGATCCCGAGTTGCTCCGCTTTCTTATACAGGTGACTGCGCTCCAGACCAAGCGCTTTCGCCGCAAGACTCATGTTGTGATGGCTGCGCTTGAGCTCAGCGAGAATGACCTCCCGCTCAAACCACTGCACGCGATCGGTCAGAGGGCCCGACCCTGCGGTTGCCGGAGACACCGCGGTCCCCGCCGGTTTTGGCAGCGCCATCTGCACTGTCGCCGCGTCAACTTGACCCTCGGTCGCAAGCAGCATCAGCCGCTCGACCATGTTGCGCAGTTCGCGAACGTTCCCCGGCCACGCGTACGATTGCAGAGCTTCCCTCGCCTCTGCCGTGAAGGGGACATCTTTCCATGCATTCTGCGCGCATACTTGCGCGGCAAAATGTTGCACCAGTGCCGGGATATCTTCGCGGCGTTCGCGCAGCGGCGGCAGCGCCAGCGGAAAGACGTAGATGCGATGAAACAGGTCCTGCCGAAACTTTTCTTCGCGCACCCGTGCTTCCAGGTCGCGGTGCGTGGCCACCACGACGCGGACATTCACGGGAATCGCCTTGTCGCCGCCGATGCGCTCCACTTCCCCTTCCTCCAGAACGCGCAGCAATTTTGCCTGCATGGCCAGCGGCATGTCGCCGATCTCATCGAGAAAAATCGTGCCTTGGTCGGCTTGCTCGAATTTGCCCACATGACGGCCCGATGCACCGGTGAACGACCCCTTTTCATGTCCGAACAGTTCCGACTCGATCAACTCGGCGGGAACCGCCGCGCAATTCAGCGTCACAAATGGCCCTGCCGATCGTGCGCTTCGCTCGTGGATGGTCCGCGCCACCAGCTCTTTTCCAGTGCCGGTCTCCCCGAAAATGCATACGCGGGATTCACTGGCGGCGACCCGCTCCACGTGCGCCATCACCCGCCGCATGGCTTCGCCCGTCCACACGATTTCGTGCTTGCCCAGACGTTGCTTCAACTGCCGGTTTTCACTTTCCAGTCTCTGCAGCTTGAGTGCGTTTTCAACGGTAAGCAGTAGTTTGTCCGTGGAGATCGGCTTCTCCAGAAAATCGAGCGCTCCCAGGCGCGTCGCCTTTACCGCCATCTCGATGTGCGCTTGTCCCGACATCATGACTACCGGGGCCGCAACGCCTTGCTTCTTCAGTTCCTCGAGCAGAGTTAATCCGTCTTTTCCCGGCATCACCACGTCGGAGAGAATCAGGTCGAAGCTTTCGCTCTTTGCCAGCTCGAGCGCCCGCGCGGCGTTGTCAGCAACGGTCGCCTCATGGCCCGCCAGCCGGAACGCGCGCGACAGCGATGCCAAAGTGTTGGCTTCGTCATCGACGATCAGAAGATGCGCTTTCAGAGCCACTCATCCTCCCTGTTGCTATGGCGCCGCGAGGTCGCCCGGCAAATCAATCGCAAATGTCGTTCCCTGTCCCGGCGCGCTCTGCACGCTGATGCGGCCGCCGTGATCGCTCACCACCGATTGCACAATGGCGAGGCCGAGCCCTGTCCCGTGCTGCTTGCTCGTGTAATACGGAGTAAAGATGCGCTCGCACTCTTCTGGAGTCAATCCCGAGCCCGTGTCCGCGACTTCAATTCTCACTCCGCCATCGCCCGGCCTCGAGCGCAAAATCAGCGTCCCTCCTTCCGCCATGGCATCCATCGCATTGAGTACAAGATTCGAGATCGCTCGATGCAACAGCTCCGGATCAGCGCTGATCGCGCGCAGATTGTCGTCCAGTTCGAGCTTGCATACAATCTTTTCCCGCCCTTGCCGTTCCAGCTGCGCTCGGAACAATTGCGCCACATCCCGCAAAATATCGTTTATTTGCATAGTCCGCCGCTGCGGTTGTGGCATCTTCGAAAATTCGCTGAAGCGCCCAATGATTGATTTCAGGTTCGCGATTTCCGCCAGCAGCGTCTGCGAACTCTCGCGAAAGATTTCGTCGAACTGCTCCGAACTTTGCCCGCGCGCGCGCGTCAGATTCTCCACGGTCAGCTGCAGAGGGAAAAGCGGATTCTTCAACTCATGTGCCAGGCGCCGCGCCAATTCGCGCCACGCCGCCACCCGCTCGGCCTGCACCAGCCGCTCTTTTTGCGCGAGCAGTTCTGTTGTCATGCGATTAAACGATTCTGCCAGCTGCCCGAATTCGTCCTGTCCAGACGCTTCCACATGCGCGTTCCAGTTCCCGCCGGCGACTTGCTGCGCCGCTCGCGCTAATTCTTCTATGGGACGAGTCACTCGCGCCGCCGCCCATCCGCTCAGCAAAATCGCGAGAACGATTCCGCCTCCGCCGACCAGCAGCGCTGATGCCGTGATGTGCCGTTTCAACTCGACATACGTGCGCCGCGAATTTCCCACCAGCAGAATTCCCAGCAGCGGCCGGTCTTTCCCAATCCCATGCAGCGGAATCGCGTGAAATACCTCGTCGTCCGCCTGATCCGATGTCCAGCGCACCACGCCGGACATCTCTTGATCGTAGCGCTGCACCGCTTCAACCAGAGTCGCGAACTTCTCCGCCGGCCGCTGGGCTTGTGCCGCATTCCCAGCGGAAGGATCCAGCAGCAGGTCCGGAGAGAACGTCGAACTGCGATTCTGGTAAAGCAGCACGCGCATCTCCGCCGGCAAATCGAGCGATGACAAAAACGCCCTGTCGACCCGCCGGCCTCCGATCACGTATATCGGATGTTCCCCGATCCGCGTTCCGCGCACCGCAAACAGCCCCAGGGCTGTGGAATCTTCCAGCTCTTCCTGCTTGAGGAAGGCTCCTTGCTCGTTCACGGCGGCCAGATTGTCAAACCCGCTTTCCGGATATCCGAACTTGGTTGGCCACTGCGCAGAGGAAATGATTGTCCCGTGCTCGTCCGCCAGTTCGAGGAAATCGAGCTGATGGCTATCTGCCAACGACCGGGCTATGTCAAAGCTGGCCGCTGTATCGGCGCTCGCAGTGTTCATCGAAGCCGCAAGACGAGTGATTGGCTCCGAAGTCGCGATGGCTTCAACCCGCCGCACCACGTCCTCACCCCGGCGATTGAACTCACGTTGAAACTGCCCGACCAGCGCCCCGATCTGCTGATCCTCGTTCTTTTCGAAGGCGCGGCGAGTCAAGGCCAGCACCAGCCCGGCGACCGCCGCAACCGACACGCAGACCGTCAGCGTGAAGACGGCCAACAGCTTGCGCCGAAAGATCATTGCACTCCGTTTCCCAGCCACGCGTCGGCAACATTCCAGGTTCCATCCGCCCGCAGCATCCAGTCTCTGAGTCTGGGCGCCGAAGCGTAGGAGACTGGCAAATGAAATAAAGGGACGACTCTCTGGGTCTGAAGAATGGCTTCTTCCGCTGCATATAAATCCGAGATCGAGTCACCTCTCTCATTAGCAATGGTCAATCCTGTGGCTGCCGCAACGGCCGACAGAGCGACCCAGGGATCGGCAGATGGCAGTCCAATCCGCATCAGGCGCACATCGGGGGATGACCCTGACGCCAGCCGCATCGACAATCCCGCATCCCGTGCATTGAGGATGATCCGCTCTGCGACCAGTCTCGCCAAAGGATCGTTGGAGTCACAGGCAAGATTCCAGCTCGGGACGGCGTGCGCCTGTTCGCGCGCCTGTCGCGCCGCAGCCAGATTGGCTTCCGACGGGAAAACGAATTCGTAGCCGCTCATCCAATTGGGAAGCAAGCCTCCGGCCGGCTGGCCGGCACCCTGCAGCAACACATTGCGAATGGAGATACGGTCCACGCTCAATGCCAGCGCCTGGCGCAGGGATTTCTCTTCCGGCGTCTGCGCGTCGTGCGTGAAAGCCAGCGCCATCAGTTCCACCGGGGCAGAACTCTCGGCTGCTCGGCTATCCAACGCAGACCGGTGCATCTGCTCCGGCGCCACTTCTACAAGATCGGCCCGTCCCAACTGCAGCTCCATCAGTTGGTCGTGATAACTCCTGCCCATTTCAATTTCGATGCCCTCAAGAAAAGGCCGCCCTCCCCAGTAGCTCTCGTTGGCAGCGAGAGTCAGTTTCTTTCCCGGCTGCCAGTCAACGATCTGAAAAGGGCCGCTGCCGATCGGTTTGTTGTCGGTGTTCCTAACCGCGATTGCATTGCGCGAAAGCGCCAGTTCTCGAAGCAGCTCAGCGTCCGTGCTCTCGATTACCACCGCGTCAGGCTCGGCCGATACCCGCCACGCCGGATTTGCGCTCCGCAGCGAAGCGGCAGCCACCTCCGGAGTCAGCGCGGAACCGTCGTGCAATTTCACTCCTTTTCGCAGATGAAATTGCCAGCGTCGCCGGCTCGATGCTTCCTGCCAGGTATCGGCAAGGCAGGCTTGCACATGCCCGTTGTCGTCGGTCCGCACCAGCGTTTCGAACATCAGAAGCGTCATGCTGCGCTGCGCAAAGGAGTCGGCTTGCGCACTGTCCGCGGGATCGAGCGACACCGGTGCCGCTCGCATTGCAACTCGCAGCGTGCCTCCATATTGGGGCCTGGTTTCGGCTCGCGTCAGGATGGCAGCCGTTACCACGCTACTGATTGCAAGCCACCGCCACACGGTATGCTTCATAGCTCCTGCTCTTTCGATTTCTCGCCACCGCAATCGCGGTATCGCCTTTGCCTTCCGTCCACAGCGCGGTGATTTCCCCGGGGAGATCCAGCGCTGCACTCACGGCCATCGGATCGCGATCGGGAAACTCGTACGCGCGCACCAGATCTTCGGGACCATTGCCAGCGGCCGTTGCCAAAACCTGCCAGCCTGCGCCGCACGTCGTCTTCAAACTCGTGACATCGCTGCCCCATGCGAAATTAGCCGCCTGATCGTTCAGGCCATCGATCATATGGATTTGGCCATCGGTCGCGGCGAAGAGCCACAGAGTGTATTTGTCGCGCGGCAGCAGCGCTGCTGAGTAGAACTTCGGCAACGCTGCAAATTTGCCGATGCCCGGCGTCAACACTCCAGTAAAGAAGTTTCTCGTGGGCGCAAAGAACGCCCTCACCTGAGGCAATACTGTCGACGCGCCACTCGTCAGTCCGGCGCTGGGGAACACCGTCATTCCTCCGCTTGTCGCTCCTGCCGTAAGCGGCCAGGGATCATCGCTCTCGCGGCAGTTCAGCGCGAGCGGAGTCGAGCCGTTGCTGCTGCAGAACACTCCCGGCAGATAGACGTCAAATAAGTGGTCGCGGGCCTGGATGAGCCTTCCCCGCACGTCGCGCGGCCACGGCTTCGCATGGGCGATGGGAAGTTGCTGTTCCGCCTGCCATGCTCCGCCTTGCCAGCGATAGAGCGAGACTTTTGCGGGATCGAGCACCGCGATGTGAGTCGGCACCGCACTCTCTTCCAGCACCGCTACATCGAGAATGGGCGTGTCCTGCGTCCACAGTGGGATCTTGCGGAGAGTCAGTGGCACCGAATCGCCAATCACGCCCGCATTGTCCGGTCGCGGCAACGACACCATCGCCACTGCCGCTTCTCCCGCTCCCTGGTGAATCTCGGCGACCCACACGTAGGAGGATGAATTTTCCGACAGGGAAATCCGTATCGCGGCAGACGACTGCTCTTCACTCACGAAACGAAGCCCCAGGCCTTCCATCGCGCTCCGCAAACCGTTTTCGACGATGTCGCGGTCGCGCTTCCCGAGAGACGATCGATTCTCTACTGCCAGGGAGGCTGCCCCCGGTCCGGTGACGGCGATGATCTTGCGGGCCAGTTGCTGCTCGGGGACGCTCCAGTCCACGGCTTCGGCTGCCACTGCCGGGATGAAAACAGCGAAGAGCAAGGTGAAAATTCGAACCAACCGCGGGCCGGCGATGCCGCTGCGGTTCACCGTTCTCGGAATACGATGTGGAATGCCCGAATTATAAACCGCGCTGTGCATGCGACAGGCCTCAGCCTCTGTACTGTTTGGACACCATCGCCACCGCCAAGTCCCCATCCTTGCCGTGTGGTTCAGAGCAAGGATGGGGATTGATGGGCAGCTATCTGGATTGCTCTCCCCCTGAATCAGGAGTACTCGGTTGGTTGGGAACGGTCATGCTGCGCAGCACATCGTTCATGAAGAATTTGCCGTCCGAGGGCACCATCATGATCTGCAGCTTGTCCGAAAGACGTTCGGCGACGATCTTGTTGATCAGCAGCGGGTTTTCCTTCAAGATCACCGCCTCGCTTTGCATGCGCTCGGCGTCGGCTGCTCCGGTTACGCGAATACGGTCAGCCTCTGCGTCGGCCAGCAGTTTGCGCCGCTCGGTTTCTGCCTTGCTGTCGATCACTTTGGCCTGGGCCTCGGCTTCCGCGTTCTCGATCGTCGCCTCTTTCCGAGCCTCAGCCTCGAGCTTGCTCTGCTCAATTTGTTTCTGCTTGAGGGGCAGGGTGTACTGCATCGCGTCCGCCTCACCCTTGGCCTCGAGAACGTGCACCTGCGCCTCGCCTTCAGCCTGCTTGATCTGCTGAACTTTCGCCGCTTCTGCCTCGAGCTCGGCAATCTTTACTTCCTTCTGCTTCAGTTCAGTCTCTACTCCCATGCGATCATTTTCCTGCTCTTTCAACAGCAGCGTCTCCAGTCCCTTCGCGTATTCTTCCGGCAACTGGATATCCCGCAGCATCACTTCTTTCACCACGATCCCATCGCTCGCCAGTTTCTGCGTGATGATGCCTGCCGCCCGCTGGCGGACCTCTTCGCGTTTGGCGGAAAAGACATCGCGCACCGTGTAATTCGGAACCAGCTCCCGCCACACGCTGGCAACCACCGGTGGGACGATTTCCTTTTCAACCGGGTGTGGGAGGTTGGCCTCAATGTAATCCAGACGCCGCGGATCCAGCCGGTACCGCACGGTGATCGCCAAGCCGAGGGTCAGTCCTTCCTTTGCCTGCACATCGAGCAACTGAGACTTACTCGACACGTTCCCCGCCGCCGCTTTTCCATCTTCCGAGATCCCCGTTGTGAAGATCTGATCGCGGGTGTCAAACAGTGCGACATCCTCAACCAGCGGAGTCACAAAATGCACGCCCGGATAAAGCGTGCCCGCCAGAGTTCCACTGGTTTGGCTGACTCGCACGCCGGCCATCCCGCTCGGCACCACCACGATACTGAATGCCAGCAGAATCGGGCCCCATGCCAACAAGCCCAGAGCTAGGGACGTGCGCCAGCGATTTTGCGGCTGCGGCGGAACCACCATTTCCCCCGCCGGAGCGGCCAGCGCCCGGCGGTACTGCACTTCGTGGTAAAGGTCATACAGCAATATGCTCAAAGCCACGAGAATCATCCCGAGGCCACCGGAAAGCAGCAAGTACTTCAACGCCAGCATCGTCGTTCTCCTTTACGGTTTCCCGCTCAAGTGCCTTAGCGCTTCGGCACGGGTTTGCCTGCGGCCGACTCCCGCGCCAGCTTCCCTGGCGCGAAGAATAGCCGGAAGACTTGTCCGAAGATCAGTTCTTCTGCCAGCAGCGCCACCGCCAGCGAGAAGACCAACCCTGCTACGACTGCCATGAATGTGATTGCCATTTGCATGATGTCCTCCTGAGTCTCACTTCCCACGTCGAGCCCTTCATCAGGCCCTCAGTGCTCCCGCTACTGTCCCGTGCCGACTTGCGAATTCGCTGCCGCCGCCAGGGTCGTGCTGTCTGCGCCGCCAAAGACCTGCGTAATCTCGTTGTCACGCTCGCCATGAATCGAAACCTCGTCGCCGACTCGAAGCATCGTGAACAAACGTTCAGCGTCGCGATTGCGCAGCCGGATGCATCCATGCGACGCCGCATGCCCCACCGACCTCGGTACGTTCGTTCCATGAATGCCGTATCCCTTCAGGCTCAGTCCCAGCCACCGCGTGCCCAGTGGATTCTCTTTGCCCGTCGGGATCACTTTGCCGTGGTGGTAATACGTGGGACTCGAGACCCGGTTGATGATCTGGAACTCGCCGGTCGGGCTGGGAGTTGACGCTGCTCCCACAGCAACCTGAAACCTGGCGATGACAGTGCCGCTTTCGAGAACCGCAAGCTCCCGGTCGGGAATGCTCACCAGCGCAATGCGCTGCACCCGCTCATTCGAAGTCCGCTGGCGGCTTTCGGGAAGCGTCTGAGCGGCGGAGGAAATGGCCAGAACCCCGAGAAGAACGACCACGAATCCCGCTGTTTGCTGTCTCGCGCTGCCGTTGCCCCCGTCCATATCGCCCTCCGTTGGCGTTGCCCAACACCAAAGCAGAAGGCAGGACGGCGGCCAGACTGAACCTCACTGAAAACAAACGCGTTAATGCCGTCAGACGTGGTTCATAACATGGTTGCGCGGCCACACTGTGTCAGTTAAGACACACTCTTGCGCCACTAGAGGTTTGACCGAAATGCGCTCGACAACGGATTCCGATGTTTAGGAAGGTGGGGGAGGAGTGCTGCCGGGGCCTTCAAGCGCCCGGCTCCCGCCGTCTGGGGTAACGGCTTGTGGGGTTCTGTGGGTGGAGCCGGGCGATCCTATGACTAGAAGGCCTAGTTCAATTGTGCCTATTTAAGTTCAATCAACCCTCAATTTCTGTGATGATCGTCACACTTGTACGTGATCGTTATCATGCCGAAATTTCGCTTCCCGCAAGCGCGACTTTTCCGGAATTTGCCTCGAATCGGGCTTGCGCACAACTCCATGTGATCAAAATCACGGCCACAGCCTCCAGCTCCTTCTTACACTCTTTTTCAGGAGCTGGATGGCTCCATGCTGCACGTCATTTTCAACTGGAGATCGACTCATCATGGCCTATGTAATTACTGATACCTGCATCAAAGATTCCCTTTGCGTCGAGGTTTGTCCCACCGACTGCATCCATCCCAAGCAGGACGAACCTGATTTTGAAGCCGCAACTCAGATGTACGTCGATCCCGAGGGCTGCATCGACTGCGGCGCCTGCGTTCCCGCCTGCACATCGGATTCGATTCATGCTCTGGAGGACGTACCCGAGGAGAAAAAGGACTTCATCGAAAAAAACGCCGCGTACTACAAAAAGTAGGCATTATCGCGGCTCGATTCTCCGCAGCCGGGCGTTGGGTTCGAGGCGAACCAGCCTCCCCAACGCCTTGGTTTTTTCCCTGCACATTGCAGCGGCACTTTGACTTGTCTGCCCCGTCCCCGTTATCGTTCGCGCTATGAACGTGGTCAAGGCCACGCGCCAGTTCGAGGACTGGCTCGGCCATCGTACTGATCTGGTCCCGAAGGATCTCCGCCTCAAGCACCACAACATGAAAGAGGCCGTCTTTCCTTTTCTCCGGGCGACCTACTATCGATGGGCGCAGGTGTGGCCCCAGGTTTGTCCAGATCTCGCCAAGGTCTCGCTTGTACTCGCTGTCGGCGATTTGCACGTCGAGAACTTCGGCACGTGGCGCGACGTTGAAGGCCGCCTGATCTGGGGTGTCAACGACTTTGACGAGGTCCATCCATTGGCCTTCACCAACGACTTGGTTCGCCTTGCTGTCAGCGGCCACCTGGCCGCCGAGGCCGGTCACCTTCCCCTCAAGCGCAATGATATCTGTGACGCCATTCTCGACGGCTATGGCGGAGCCCTTCGCGTGGAAGGATGCCCCTTTGTTCTCGAGGAGAACCACGACTGGTTGCGGCAGATCGCCGAAAGCGAATTGCGGGAACCGGTTCACTTCTGGGCGAGACTCGACGGTCTGTCTACTGTCAAGGATGCCGTCCCGGCAAGCGCCATCGAGGCCATCGAGCACCTGATGCCAGCCCGCGGATTGTCCTATCGTCTCGTGCGCCGCGTCGCCGGACTCGGCAGCCTTGGTCACCAGCGCTACGTCGCCATCGCCGACTGGAACGGCGGACGCATCGCTCGAGAGGCGAAGGCACTGGTTTCCTCCGCCTGCCATTGGGCCCGCGATCACCATGGTCCCACTGAGATTCTCTACCAAACCGCGATCAGCCGCGCTGTGCGTTGCCCGGATCCCTTTGTGCAGTTGCGCGGGCACTGGATTGTTCGCCGCCTTAGTCCGCACTGTTCCCGCATCGAACTGGCCACGCTCAAAGCGGCCGGCCAGGAATCTCATCTACTTCACGCCATGGGATGGGAAACGGCGAACATTCATCTCGGAACGAAAGGTGCGCGCAAGTCCATTCTTCGTCAATTGCGGAAGTTCAAACCAAAGTGGCTGCATGCCGCCGCCGAAGCGATGGTCGACGCGGTTCGCGACGATTGGAAGGCCTGGAAGCGAGACGGGTACTCGTAAGCCGGATCGCGAGGGCCCCACTTCGCCGAAACGGTCAGGCGGCGCCGTTCCGGGCGGCGGCAGCCTCCGAGTTCGTGCCGGCTGCCGGTCGCGGCAGTGGTACTAACGTTACTCCCCGGTCCCGGTTATAGACCAGCGTCCAAACGGAAGCGCACTCGTCGCACAGCCAGTAGTGCTCCACCAACCGCGGCTGTTGCCTTGCACGAACAAATGGAGGCCCGGCGGTCTCGCCCATTTTCGTCAAGCGCTCGGTTTCGACCAGGAACAGCTTTCCTTCTCTTAGCCTCAAGAAAGGCTTCGAGCATTGCGGATTCGCACATCGGCTAAGCACGAGTCGCCCAACCTCCTATTGAAGTGTTTGCGGGAAACATAGATCAGGAGCAGAAAAACAAAACCTTTGCATGTCAGGTGCCAGATCGCATGCAACTCTGTGAAGAAGCTCTGAAAAAGGCGGAACTTGCAACCGCCGTGCTTTTGTGCCGACTAATCGGCAGTTAATGACGATACGTCGTCGCCCTCGTCGTCCTTTTTCTGAAATTCTCGTCGGCCACTTTGTAGCTTCTCTCGATTCTGCGGTGCTTCCATCGGATCGATTGTTCCTTTCGATTAGAAAAAGTGCTGCGCTGCGCGGAAATCCGCACCAAGACGAGAGATTTTCTTCAGCCGTGCCGATTTCATTGTGTGTTTTTGCATCATGAGACCCATGCGGATGGCAGGCTCGTTTCAAAGTGGGAAAGAGGGACGATTGTCTCGCAGTTCGAGGCGATTGGATTTTGCGTGTCCTGCCGCAGCTCTCGAAAGAAGGGGCAGATGGCGGGGGCGCGCCGCAGTCCATTTGTGTTCAACCGTATTCGCGTAAGAAAATGGATTCCTTGCATCCCTCGAGCCGCCGTACGCCCGAGAAGCCTCTACCCATTTCCCATGATTCCATCGCCCGTCTTCGGGCCGCACAATGATAAAGCGGCCGCAACTCTGGTTCGCGTCGCGCGGATTCCCAATCTCAGAGCTCTGGCATGGGACGGCGACACTCTTTACGCGTCGCGCGGCTATGAATTGCTGCGAGTACGAATTCAGAATCCGTCCGACCACGTTCCCTGGCGGACCGTCGCCAGCCATCGTCCGTCTTGGCCGCATCGGCTGTCAGCGGCCAATCGTCTGGCGGCTCGCTTGTTCCGCGACGGATTCCACGCGCTCGCCGTTTTGCCCTCCGCGGGAATCGTCGCCGCGGTAGCCGGCGCGATCCTGACGCTTCGTCCGAACCAAACCGAATTCCGCGCGACACACGCGATCACGCGCGGCAAGCGGCCGCTCCACCTGACGGCCGTTCCTGGTGGCGCAGTTTTCTGGGGAGAATACTTCGACAACGCCGCGCGCGATGAAGTTCATATCTACGCATCGTCCGACTCGGGTGCCACCTGGAGCGTCGCTTACACCTTTCCTCGCCACTCGATTCGCCACGTGCACAACATCGTGCACGATCCTTGGGCCGCTTGCCTTTGGGTACTGACCGGTGATTATGGCGACGAGTGCCGCATCCTGCGCGCTTCCTGCGACTTTGGCCGCGTCGAAACCGTTCTGCAGGGCAATCAGCAGGCGCGCTCGGCGGCGCTGGTTCCGATGGCGGACGCTCTCTATTTTTCTTCTGACACTCCACTCGAGGCGAATTTCATCTACCGCCTTGGTCGCGATGGCAAACTCGAGCGTCTCGCCGGAATCACGAGTTCCTCGATCTACGCCGGCCGCGTCGGCGAGAGCGTCTTCTTCTCCACGATGATTGAGCCGAGCCAGGTCAATCCCGACCGCAAGGTGCGCATCTACGGCAACCACGGACGTGCTTGGCAGCAGATGCTTGCCTGGCAAAAGGATCGCTGGCCCATGGAATTGTTTCAGTACGGCAACGCGTTTCTTCCCGACGGCAATAACACGACGCCCTATCTTGCGCTCAGCACAATCGGGGTCGAAGGCGACGACATGGCGCTTTCCCTCTACCAAACGCCCACCGCACCCCTGCCGTAATATGGATGGCGCACGCGACCTTGCCCCGTCTCAGCTACTATCGGCGCATCTTCAGTGCCTACCTGCTCGGCGGCACGAGCCATCTCACGTTCTGGCACGAAACGCCGGCAGAAAATCCGCGCGCCACAGCCGATAAACTCGGCGAGTACTACATGCTCTTCGCCGAGAAGGCCGATTATCGAGGGCCGTTCGATCCCGCCGGTATTCCGCAGCTCGACTATCGCGGGCGCATCGGCCGGCAATACAATCCCATCGCGATCGCGCAATACGGGCTCGGAAATTACAACCTTTTCCGTCGCACCGGAGATTCCACCCGTCGCGACAAATTCTTCCGCATCGCCGATTGGCTCGCTTCCCATCTCGAACTGAATCCTCGGGGACTCGCCGTCTGGAACCATCACTTCGACTGGGAGTATCGCGAGACGCTGAAAGCGCCGTGGTTTTCGGCGCTGGCGCAGGGGCAGGGAATCTCAGTGCTGGTGCGCGCGCATCAGGAATCCGGCGAAAGGCGGTATCTCCAGGCGGCGCGGCGGGCGTTCGAGTGCTTTTGCCGTCCGATCGCCGACGGCGGCGTGGCGTTCACCGACGATCGTGGCGACCTGTGGTTTGAGGAATACCTCGTTTCTCCGCCAACCCACATTCTGAATGGATTCATCTGGGCAGCGTGGGGCGTCTACGATTATTCCCTCGCCACGGGAGACGATTCGGCCCGGGAGCTGTTTTCGCATGCCGTCGCGACTCTTCTGCACAATCTCGATCGCTTCGATCTTGGATTCTGGTCGCTCTATGAACAGGCAGGCACCCGCCTGCCGATGGTCGCGAGCTCGTTTTATCATCGGCTGCACATCGTGCAGTTGCGCATCATGCATCGACTGGCGGGAGCAGAAGAGTTCGCGCGCGTCGCCCATCGCTGGGAGAGTTACACACAGAGCCGCGGCAATCGCCTGCGTGCGCTGGCCTATAAGAGCGCCTTCAAGCTCACCTATTACTAGCAGGCTGCGGGAACGCCATCCGTTTCCTTGTGTTTTGAAACGGTGCGGCTTTTAGCCGCGCCGAAAGTGGGGCACAATCATCGCGGCTTTAGCCGCTGAGGTAGGCCTGCCGTTCAGAAGAAGAGTTTTTCCGCTGTCTGCTACGAAGGCGTCATGTCCGATTTTGAAAGGGCGGCCTTCAGCCTGGACCACTCCTGCCCAGCCTACTTCAGCCCCTCCGTCGCGTAGAGTTGTCCGCTTTGCGTGGAGTAGGTGTAGGCCATCCAGCGGCCGTCGGGTGTGATGCTGACCGGTGTCGCGACCGGCCGCAGCCCGATCTGTTCTTTCGGTTTCAGCACCTGCCACGGTTCTTCCCGGCCGCTCGTCAGATCGAGCCGCGTGATGGTTACGCTGGTATCGCTGACCTCCTGAGTGAAAATGTGTTTCGAGTCCGCCGCCCACGCCGCCGGAAACTGTTTCTCCTGCAGCCCGCGAACCGGGGTGTCGGTGTTGGCGGAGATCGAATGAACCATCCACTGATCTTTCCGATGCCAGATGAACAGGTTGCCATCGGGAGATGCCGGAATAAAGTCTTCGAGCCCCGTCACTAGCAGTTTCGGCGCCGTGCCGTTTACGTCCAGCATATAAATGCCGGGATTCGCCACGGTGGCAGTCGTCTGAATCAGCAGGTGCTGCCCGTCGGGAAACAAGTATCCCCATTGAGGCACGATGCCGTCCCAGTGCAGCACGCGAGTCTGACCCGCCCCTACGGGCACCAGTTGCAGATTGGGATTGGCGGCCAGCAGCAGCAGCGCCCATTTTCCATCCGCCGAGAGGCTGGTCGCGAATCCGCCTCCGCCGATGCGCACCGCCGGGGAACCGTCGGTTTTTCGGATGTACGCGGAATAAGTTTGGCCCGCGTGCTCCGACTGATCGGTGAACAACACTTCGCTTCCGTCGTCGGACAAACGCGGCCAGTACGGACTCGAGAGCCAATTCAGACTACGTTCTTCTGTCGATCCGTGCTCGACCATCGCCATCGAGGTGCGATGCTCTTCGGCGGAAACCAGTACGCGGCCCGACGGCGCAATGTCGTGAATCAGCGTCGGCGACATGCCGCAATACACGGTGCGCACCTTCCCCGACAGCGCGGCGGCGTGGATGCAATACAACTCCCCGGTCGTGGCTGCAGAGAACCACACTTCCTTGCCGGACGGAGTCCAGGCCATTCCTTCGAGCGATTCCCAACCCTTGGAAATTTCCTGCACCTGTCCGGAACGATCGAGCACAATCACGTCGCCGCGGTCGTCGACATTCGGAGGATGACGGAACAGCGCGACATGTTGCCCGTCGGGCGAAACTCGCAGATCGCTGAGTCTGGTTTGCACTTCCAGTAGCACCTTGCCCAGCGGAAACTCGACCCGCATCTTGCGTGTGTTCGCGTCCGCGGCGATCACAGCGAGTTCGTTTCCGTCCGGCGACCAGTCCGCATCGGTCACGTTGTCGAGCAACTCCCGCGGGGCGCCGCCCGCGATCGGAGAAACGGCCAGCGTTCCGATCCACTGGCGATGGGCGATGAAGCTCGGACGCACCAGAACCGCCATCTGTCCCTGCCGTGAGACCGAAAGCAGCGCAGCTCCGTGCAGGCCCACCGAAACCGGTTCGGGATATTCCTCGCGAATGATGTAGGTATCGAGCGGCGTGCCATTGAGCCGGGCGCTGTAGACGACCGCCTTGCCGTCCGGCGCAAACCGGGCCTCCACCACTTCTCCCTGATGAAATGACAGGCGCGTAAACATCGGCGGTGCCGCTGGGCCGGGACGCAGGAACCATACCAAGACTGCACCGGCCAGCAAGCTGAGCACCGAAGCAACGACAATTCCCAGCCAGCGACGCCGTCTGGGCTGTTCTGCGATCGCTGCTGCGGCTCCGCTTTTCACCGTGGTCCCGGTTAGCGCTTCGAGAGCGAAAGCAAGATCTTTCGCCGACTGGAAACGCTGCTCCGGCTGCTTTTCGAGGCAGCGAAGCACAATGCGCTCCATGCCGGGAGAAACCGGGTGTGTCAGCTCGCTGAGTTCAGGAGGATCCTCGCGCAGGATGGCCGTCATGGTCTCGGCAGCGGTGTTGCGCCGGAAGGCGCGCTGGCCCGAGAGCATCTCGTAGAGCACCGCACCGAAAGCAAAAATATCGGTGCGCGAATCAACCGCCGCGCCCCTCACCTGCTCGGGAGCCATGTAACCCGCCGTGCCCATCACCACGCCGGCTTCTGTCGGAGAGTTGGTGACCGTCACTCCCGCTGAGCCCGCTTCGCCCGTCGGATCGAGCTTGGCGAGGCCGAAATCGAGAATCTTCACCCGGCCTTCGCGGGTGATGAAGATGTTCTCCGGTTTGAGATCGCGGTGAATGATGCCCTTCTCGTGCGCGGCCGCCAGTCCCTGGGCGACCTGCGCGGCATAATCAGCGGCTTTGCGCGGCGGCAGCGCGCCATGATCAAGTTCCAGCCGCAGGCTCGAACCTTCAAGCAATTCGGAGACGATGAAAGGCGTGCCGCCGTGCTCCCCGATATCGTGAATGGCGAGAATGTTGGGATGGTTCAGGGCTGCGACGGCGCGAGCCTCCTGTTCAAAACGGCGCAGCCGATCGGAGTCGCGCGAAAACGACTCGGGCAGGACCTTCAACGCGACCTCGCGGCCCAGACGCGTGTCGCGGGCTCGATACACCTCTCCCATGCCGCCGGCGCCCAGCGGCGCGAGAATCTCGTACGGTCCCAGCTTTGTTCCCGGGGAGAGTTGCATTCGCGGTGGCCATTATAGCGTTTGTGTACGCCGAAAACGCCGTCGCGAGTTTTCTTCGGAATGCGCTGCAGGGCTACCACGAACGCCTGCCGATGCGGTAGCCTCTTACTTCGCGTGAAGATCCTCTACATCTCCCAGTACTTTCCTCCCGAGATGGGGGCGCCGGCTGCGCGCGCCGCGGAATTGGCGCATCATTGGTCCGAGGCTGGCCATGACGTCACCGTGCTCACCGGATTTCCCAATCATCCGACGGGCGTGGTTCCCGGCGAGTGGCGGCCGCGCCTGCGGCGGCTCACCTATCGCGAAAAGGTTGGCCGCGTCAACGTGGTCCGCACCTGGCTGTGGCCGCTGCCCAACCGCAAGGCGCACGAACGTATGCGCAACTATGCGTCGTTCTGCCTGTCGGCCTCGCTGCGCGGGCTCGCGCTCGATCGTCCGGACGTGATCATCGCGACCTCACCGCAGTTGCTCGTCGCCCTCTCCGGATGGTGGCTGGCCTTCGCCCGCGGTATCCCGTTGGTCTTTGAAGTCCGCGATCTCTGGCCGGAATCGCTGACTGCCGTCGGCGTCGGCGGAGAACATTCGCTGCTTCATCACGCGCTCGCCGCTATCGCTGGGTTCCTCTATGAACACGCCAACCTCGTCGTGGTCGTGACACCCGCATTTCGCGAATATCTGATCGAGCGCTGGCGCGTGCCTGCGGAAAAAATCGCGGTCGTCGAAAACGGAGTCGAAACCGATCTGTTCGCACCGCTGCCGCCGTCGCTGACTGAGAAGATGCGCAGGGAATTAGGAGTAGAGCGCAGGTTTCTGGTCTGCTACGTGGGCACGATGGGCATGGCGCATGGCCTGGAGACTCTGCTCGATGCCGCTGACCAGTTTCAGCGCCAATCTTCCAACGTGCAATTTCTTCTCGTCGGCGAAGGCGCCGAGAAGACCAGGATCAGGCAGCTTGCCGAAGCGCGCGGACTGCGCAACGTCCGTTTCCTCGATCAGCAGCCGCGCAAGAGGATTCCCTCCATCCTCTCCGCTTCTGATGCATGTCTCGTCCTGCTCAAGAAAACCGAAGTCTTCAAGACCGTGATTCCCACCAAGATGCTGGAGTTCATGTCGTGCGCGCGGCCGGTGATTGTCGCCGTGGAAGGACAGGCGCGGCAGATCGTCGAAGAAGCGGGCGCAGGACTCGCGATCGAACCGGAAAATGCCCATGCTCTGGCTCTGGCGATCGACCACCTCGCCGCTCATCACGCGCAGGCATCGGAGTTTGGCCGAAAGGGAAGGGAATACATTCTCAGGAATTTCGCGCGCCCAGAGATGGCGGCGAAGTACATCCGGATCCTTCAAGCTTTGATCGGCCGCCCGGCTGCGCCTCAGCAATCCTGAATTGGCGAAACGTGTCGGCAACGCCCTAAACAGGCTTCGGCCTCCGTTTCCTGCGTTTTGAAAGGGCGCGGCTTTAGCCGCTGAGGTACGCTCGCTGGTCAGAAAAGCAGCTTTTCCCCGGCCTGCTAAGGATGCACCGTGTACACGCTGACAGCCGTCGCCGCCGATACGGCAGCTTCTACCGTCCGGGCTGCCGCCACACGAGCCCCGCTCACCGGGACAAAGAGTATGTCGTCCGCATGCAGAGTCACGTCGGGGGCTTTCGCTTCCAGCATTTTCTTCAGCTGAATGCGCGTCTCCGTCATGCCGGATGGTGTTTTCCGGATGATCCGCGCGCCGCCCATTTTCGCCGTCCGGTTCGTGCCTCCGGCTAAAGCCAGGGCCTGCAGTACCGTGAGCGAGCCGTTATCGACCAGCAGCCCGCTGGGACGGCCCACATCCCCAACCACATAGATGATGGGCGCGCGCGGCACCGTAATCGTGTCGCCCGGGAGAACGTCCACGTTCCCGCTCAGACTGTCGCCGAGGTTTCGCGGCAGATCGACACGGATCGGCTCCGTCCCGTTCCTTCGAATAATTGCGATATTCCGCGATGCGCTCGGAGTAAATCCGCCGGCCTCGGAAATCACGTCGTACAGCTTGTGACCGACCAGGTCCGGATAGATTCCCGGCTTGCCGACCTCGCCCAGCACCGTCACTCCTTGTGAAGCGGCATCATCCACAAAAATCGTGACATGCGGGTTGCGGACGAAGCCTCCATCCTCCAGCCGCTTTTCAATCACGCTCTGCGCCTCTTCCTGCGTCAGCCCACCCAGGTGCACATAATCGATCAAAGGGAGATACACATCGCCGGAGTTGCTCAGCCGCGCCTTGGTCGTCAGTTCGGGCACGTTGTAAACGTTCACTTCGATCAGGTCGCCCGGACCCAGCTTCACCAGAGACGACTGATCCATGGAATCCTTGGCCGCCTCGGTCGCGCTTCCGGAAACCGGTTGCGACGCCGAGGGAGTGTCGGCTTGTGGAGCCCCTTGGGCCGCCGGTACCGCCGCCGAAGGCATTGGGTCCGGCTGCGCCGGTTGCTGTGCTGCTGCTGAAACCAATAAGGCCAGAATGGCCGCGAGCGCTCCTGGAAGAACCCGACGGGAATTACCGATCGTGCCCGACACCATTACCAAACCCCTGAGATCCTGAATGTAAATTTGCTCTGCAGTTTAGCACAGCACTTCTTCTGCAAAACGCGGATGTACTCCTGAGGCTGTCGTTTTCCACAGGTTTTTCACCGTCTGCGATTGAAACACCGCGCAACCTGCTGCTAGAGTTTGGAAACCCTCGAATCGCAACCGGAACCTTTGCACTAAACATCAACCGCGGTTGGTTGCTGCATACTCGTACCAAGTGTGCGGCGGCCTTGTGTCGACGATTGTGCCCATGGCCGAGGTGGTTTAGTTGAGCGTCGTCTTACTTACAATCTTCTGTTTGTCGTTGTTGTCTGCGTTCATCCTGACGCGTTCGGTTCGCGACTCTGCGACCCGCCATGGGCTGGTCGCGGTTCCTACCCAGGAACGTCATCTTCACTCCACCCCTTTGCCGCGTCTCGGCGGGGTAGCGATATTCCTCTCGTTCTCCGGCTGCATGGTGCTCGCCGCGATTTGGGCCCTCCGCAATCCCCGTCTGCATGCGGCTTTTGCGCTGAAGCCGGTGCTTACGATTCTGGCGCCTGCCGCCCTTATTTTTCTGCTCGGGGTCTACGACGACATTCGCGGAGTCGGCCCTTATTTCAAGTTCTCGATCCAGGGCGTCGCAGCCGTCATGCTGTACATGGGTGGGCTGCGCATCGTCAACATTCCTGTTGTCTTCGGCGAGCACGAACTGCCCTGGTTCATTGGCTTGCCCTGCACGGTTCTCTGGGTGCTGGCCATTACGAATGCGTTCAATCTGATCGATGGCCTCGACGGCCTGGCTGCCGGCTCCGCTTTGTTCTCGACGCTGGTGGCCTTTGTCGTCGCTCTCCTGAACGGGCCGTCTCTGGTTACCGTGATGACCATCGCGCTCGCCGGCGCGATCCTCGGCTTCCTGCGCTACAACTTCAATCCGGCCACGATCTTTCTTGGGGATTCCGGCAGCCTCTTCATCGGTTTCCTGCTCAGTGCTCTGGCTCTGAAAGGCGCGCAAAAGGCTCCCACCATCGTGGCCGTCGCTATTCCGGTGGTCAGCTTCGGATTGCCCATCCTGGAAACGACGTTATCAATCCTGCGCCGCCTCATCAGTGGCCGCCCCGTATTCACCGCGGACCGCGAGCACATCCACCACAAGCTCCTGCAACACGGAATGACACATCGCCAGGTGGTCATTCTTCTCTACGGCGTTTCGGCGATTTTTGCCTTGCTGAGCCTCTTCCTGCTCTGGCCGACGGGCAGCTCGCTCGGCCTGGTTCTCGCTGTGATGGGAATCGGAATCTGGATCGGCGTGCAACACCTGGGCTATCTCGAGTTCGGAGAACTGGCTCGTGTGGCGCACCGCACTCTGGATCAGCCGCAGATTTTTGTGAACAATCTGGCCATCCGTCGCGCCACCGAAGAACTCAAGGTCGCGCGCGACTATGATCAGGTGCGCCGCATTCTGGCGGCTGCCTTTGGCAGCAATGACTTTGATGGATTCGATCTGCGGCCCGACTCGCTCCCGGGCAACGGAGCTTCCTTCGACCCGCTGACTCCGGCGCCTGCCCGTGGTGGCCTGTCCTACCGCTGGAGTAAGCCCGGCCTGGCGACTGCACTTGACGGTCCTGCTGTCTGGACCGTGACTCTCGATCTTCTCAGCTCTTCCAACTGTTGTCGCGGATCGCTCGCCTTACATCGACTCTATTCGCAGCGCGATCTGCAGCTCGACATCAACCTGCTCACTTCCGCGTTTCCCGTCGCGCTGGCCGACGCCCTTGAACGCACACTGCTTCACTCGGCCCAGGTCATCGCCCTGCCTGAACAGGACTCCTCATTCGTCGCTGCCCAGGCTGGGTGATTCTTCCCGGTAAGCCTAGGGGACGAAGGCCACACGAGTGCGCACACCTCTAACGAGGCTACTTCGATAAGCGGAAGAGAGAGTCTTCTTTACAGCTTGGCGCTGGCGTAGGAGTTGATTTCGCAGTTCAGGCAAACTTCCTCAAAAGCGGGTGCGGTCCATTCCATGATGATTCTTCCCCAGTCTCGCCATTGTCTGGCGATCTAAAAGACCTGTCTAAGAATATCCGACGTATCCTTGCGAATCAATAGCAATACGGCCGAAAAAAGGCATCGCTAAAGCCCACTTCGCCCGCACCGGAATTGGTTGCAAAACCTTGCACATCGGTTGTTTTCAATTGTTTCGAGTTTTCCACACCCCGAACCTGTGCCGTTACTTTTGCGCGCCCGACTTCCGAATTTACCTTCATCTGCACCGCTGGAAAATGAGGGTTCAGCAATCATGCCTGGCAAGACTGTTTTTGGCGCGAAGTTCAAAGACGTCAGCTTTGTTCCTCTGCAGTCCGCGACTTTCTGCATCCAGTGCGAGCTGATCAGCACGACGCGATCATCCCAATGCCTGGCGTGCGGCAGTCAGGCTCTGTTGAGCCTGTCGCGCGTGCTCGGTGGATCGCTCCTCCATCAACAGACTGCTCACCTGATTACCGACTCTGAACTCGACAGCCTCGTGCGCGACTTGCTTCGTACCGTCCCCGATCCTGTCGTTGTCGATGCCGAAGACCACTCTCGCATGCCTTCGCTCGCCATGCGCAGCCAGCTCCGCCTGGCAAACGCCGCCCATCCCATTTCCGGGTTCCGTCCCGTTCCTGTCGCCGATGACGTTGAGATTCATCCCGCGGAACTGGATCTGGAGCCCGCCATCAGCGCAATCACCGAGCGCGCCCAGCATCTCACCGGCGCCACCGGAGCTGCCATTGCCTTGCGCACCGGCGACGAGATCGTTTGCCGCGCCCGCACGGGCCGCACTGCCCCGGATCTCGGCGTCCGCTTGCAGGCGCATTCCGGCATCTCCGCCGAGGCCGTGCGGTCGGGTGAGATTATGCTGTGCCACGACGCCGAGCGCAATCCGCGCGTCGATCTGGCCAGCTGCCGCCGTCTCGGCGTACGCTCCATTCTGGTCTCGCCCTTGCGCCACTACCGCCGGACCCTTGGCATCTTTGAGGTTCTCTCTTCCACCCCCGGAGCCTTTGACGAGAGCGATGTGGCCACCATGCAGCTGCTTTCCAGCATGATGGTCGCTGCGATTTCCAGGATTTCCAGCATCCGCCGCGCCGAGACCCTCCGCCCAGCCGGCTAGCCTGGAGTCCACCCCTCCGTCTGCCCCGACATCGAAAACGCCGCTTTGCCCTTCTAATTTTTCTTCCACCGCACACTTTTCCACAGACCCGCGCTAATATGGAGGGCGCAAGACTGCGACCTTCGTCCTTCGTCCCCTATGGCAGCCATGACGTCGCCGGTGCATTCTCCCACTCAGCCGCCGAACCGCCGCCGCCGCGTGCGGCACAAAATCCAGACGCCCGCCTACGCGAGTTTCTCCGGCGATTCCAAGAACACCGCTATGCTCGATCTCCACGAGATCGTCGACATCAGCGAAGAGGGCATCTCGATCCAGTGTCATTCGCCCCTCGATTCCAATCGCCGCGTGAATCTCTGCCTCGACCTGGCCGGCTGCTCTGAGCACATCTACACGACCGGGCAGGTAGTCTGGACGAACGGCTCCGGCCGCACTGGACTTCGTTTCTCCGAGCTGCGGCAGCCGGCGCTGTTGCGACTGCGCGACTGGCTCTTTCTCAATGCCATGGCCGGAGTCGCCAATGCCGACGAGAACGCCGTGGCGCGTTCCTCGGCCTCTCTGCAGGTACCTCGTCCCAGCTATACCGATACCCTCGCGGCGGTGACCGCCGTCCAGCGTGAGGTCGAGGCTTTAGGGCCGGATTTGGCGGCCGCTCTGCAATTGATTGCGGCACGAGCCCAGACATTGTTGCGCTCCTCGGGCGCGGCTCTTGCCCTCTCGGATTCTGCTCCCGACTCTATGGTCTGCCGTGCGTCGTCCGGCTCCGACGCCCCGCCGGTCGGAGTTCGACTGCAAGTCGGCTCCGGATTCTCCGGCGAGTGCGTCAAGACCGGAAGACTGCTGCGCTGCGACGACGCCGAATTCGATCCCCGTGTGGATCGCGAGAGTTGCCGTGCCCTCGGCGTTCGCTCCATCCTGGCTGCTCCCGTGCGAGTAGGCGACAAATCGGTTGGGATCCTGGAAGTCTTTTCGCCGCAGCCGGCATCTTTCACCGAAACCGACGCCAGCGTGCTTCAGCGCCTGGCCGAGACTGTCCTGGCTGCCATCAATCGCACCGCTCGGGCTAAAGATCTTCCTTTGCCCGGCTCTGCAGCGCCCGTTCCGTTCCAGCCCAAACCCGGCAGTGTGCTCTTTGCTTCATCCCCTTCCAAGCCGGAGGACGCAACAAAAAAGAAGAACGACGATGAGGAGGCAGCAAGCGGCGGCATCAGTCTCCCTCGCTCCTATCTCATTCTCCTTATCTGCGCCGCCGCCACCATCGCCATGACCCTTGGCTATCGGATGGCCCCATGGATTCAGGCCAAGCTCCGCGACCGCGAGCGCATTCGCCTGCAAACCGTTTTGGCTTCTTCGGCGAAGCCGGAAACGCCTGCCCCTTCCGCCGATACCGCGACCTTCGAGCAACTGCGCCAACTCGCCGACAAGGGCGACCCGGCTGCCGAGAATTTGCTGGGTCTTCACTATTTTCAGGGTGATGCGAAGAACGGAGTTCAGCAGGACGAGAAGGAAGGCTTTCGCTGGTTCAGCAAGGCGGCTGAAGACGGCAACCTGCCCGCCCAGGCCAAGCTGGGGTTCCTCTATTGGGGCGGCCGCGGCGTGTCCAGAGATCTGAACAAGGCTTATTTCTGGACGGTTTTGGCGCGCGCCCGCGGCGACGAAGGAAGCAAGGATCTCGCGGCCGTGCTCGCTTCCGGCATGACGAGGAGCCAGACTGCTGCGATCGAACAGCAGGCCGATATGTGGTTGCACAATCATCAGCCGGCCGGCAAACCCGCTCCGGGCCGCTGAACCTGCCCCGGTTGATCAGCTCTTTCTGTCTCCCCCGCGCCTCGCCGGCGCTAAAATACGCTTAGCCGTGCCCACCCTGCGCGACATTCTCGATGAAAGAGTCCGCGAAGCCGATTCCTCGCTGTACGAGAAACTCGACAAGAAGCGGGTGCGCTGTTTTTCCTGTGGCCACTGCTGTCCGATTCCGGAAGGTCAGTCCGGTGTCTGCAAAGTGCGCTTCAATCGCGGCGGAACGTTGTTTGTTCCCTGGGGATACACGGCCGGAATGCAGTGCGATCCCATCGAGAAGAAGCCGTTCTTCCACGTGCACCCCGGCGCGCTCGCCTACAGCTTTGGCATGCTTGGCTGCGATCTCCACTGTGGCTACTGCCAGAATTGGGTCACTTCCCAGGCCCTGCGCGATCCCAACGCCGTGTCACCGCCTCTCGAAGTCTCGCCCGAATTGCTCGTCCGCGATGCTCTGGACCAGCGCGCCAAAGTTCTGGTCAGCACCTACAATGAGCCGCTGATCACCAGTGAATGGGCTGTGGCCGTCTTCCGCGAAGCCAAAGCCGCCGGTCTCATTACCGGATTCGTTTCCAACGGGAATGGAACGCCGCAGGTACTTGACTTCCTCCGCCCCTGGCTCGATCTCTACAAGATCGATCTCAAGAGCTTCGACGATCGCCATTACCACGAACTCGGCGGACGCATCGGCCCGATTCTCGACACCATCCGCCGCGTTCATCAGATGGGATTGTGGCTTGAAATCGTTACCCTGCTCATTCCTGGCTTCAATGATTCTGCCGACGAACTCCGCCGGCTCACCGAATTCATTGCCGGGATTTCCCCCGATATCCCCTGGCACGTGACCGCGTTTCATGCCGATTACAAAATGATCGACCAGCGCGATACTCGGCCGGATGACCTGCTCCGCGCCGCGGAGATCGCACGCCAATCCGGGCTCCGTTACGTCTATGCCGGGAATCTTCCCGGCATGGTTCGCGACTGGGAAGGCACGCGCTGCCCGCGATGCAACGACTTGCTCGTCAGCCGCTACGGATATCGCATCGAACAGTATCGGGTTAGTCCCGAGGGCCGTTGTCCCCGATGCTCCTGCGAGATCCCCGGCCGCTGGGCCAGTCAATTTGATGGACAGCTTGCCTCCCATCCTTTCCTGCCCCACAGACGCGCCCGCTTGTTTACAATCGCAAGTCGATGATTTGCCTGCGTGCCATCTCATTGCGATCTCATAAGGAGTGGCGTCGCGGCTGATTGCTTCCGGCACATTGGTCAGTTGAATTCATGGCAAGAAAATCCATCCTGCTGATTTTTACCTTGTTCACGCTCGCGTGCTCCCCGCGCGACTATCTCACGCGCCGTCTCGCCTTCGATCTCATCTCTGCTTCGGATGCTTTCAAAACTCCCCAACAATATGTCCTGCAAACCGGAGTGGTCTCCAACAAGGACTATCTCTCACCCGAATATCTTGTGCTCGAGCACCATGGCTGGCTCTCTGCCGCTACCGCGCCCTGCCCGGCCGGACTTGCTCCTCCCCCATGTTGGGATATCCTGCTCACTCCTTCCGGCGTGGACACCGTTCGCTCGATTGTTCCTGCAGAGGAAGCCGATAAACGATCTTTCGCCATTCCCGTCGCCCGGCGCGAATTACTGTCCATTACCGGCATCAGCAAGCAGGGATATGCCGCCGATGTCGATTTCACCTGGCGATGGGTCCCCCTCAACGAAATCGGCGCCGCTCTTTACTCGAGCGATCTTCGTTCCGCATCCACCGTCTCCTTTCGCGACTATGATGACGGCTGGCGTCTGGTCGCGCATGCCCCGCATTCCGGACAAACGCTCGACGATTCGTTGAAGAACGCTGAGCCCGCCCCGTGATGGCTTCCATATCTGCGCCAACGCCTGCTTGGCTTGCATCAGCGGCCCGCTGGCTCACTCCTCGCCGTCTGCATGCGCAGGCAGCGGTCCTGGCCGTCTGTCTTTGGGGTGCCTGCGCCGTCGATTTCGCCACTCCCGGTCTCTTCGACCGCGCCGGCAATATCAAGTTTCAGGACTTTCTCCAGTTCCCGCTCTCGGCTCGACTCGTCCGGCATGGCCGGGCCGACGAGTTGTATAACAACCAAGTCCTGGCCGATCAGATTCGCGCGACTGTCGGCCAAGAAACCCGGGTCTCTTTGCAGTACTTCTACGGACCCCAGGTCGCTCTGCCCTTCCTGCCGCTGTTGGGATTGCCATTCTTTGCGCAGGCGGGAATCTGGGTCGCCGTCAGCTTACTGATCTATTTCACTTGCATCCATCTGCTCTGGAGGACTTGCACCCGCCTCAAGCCGCACCGCGCTTTCGTATTTCTCTGTGCCGGCGCGTATCCGCCCCTGTTCCATTTTTTCGTGCGCGGACAGCTCTCCGCCGTCGTACTGGTCTGTTTCACCCTGGCTTATTTTGGATTTCGCGCGCGCTACGATTGGCTTGCAGGACTCGCCCTGGGCCTCCTTGTGTTCAAGCCGCAGTTTCTCGTTGCCATCCCTTTCGTTCTGCTCTTGTCTCGGGCCTGGAAAGCTATTCTCGGTGTCGCCATCTCGGCCGCGGCTCAGTTGTCGTTCGCGTTCCTCTATTTCGGCGATTCCGTCATGCGCGCCTATTTCCGCACGCTGCTCCACAGCGCAGATAACCCTGCCGCGACGGAACTTACTCTCTCTCCGATCCAGATGCATTCGCTTTACAGTTTCTGGGAGATTCTCCTTCCCTGGCGACCCGGCGTCTGGACCCTCTACCTTGTGAGCTCCCTCGCCGTGATCGCAATCGCCGCCGCCATCTGGAAGTCTTCATCCTCTCTCTCCCTGCGCTTCTCCGCTCTGCTTCTGGCGTCCGTGCTTGTCAATCCGCACATCTACATCTACGACCTGGTGGCGCTGGCTCCAGCCCTGCTATTGCTCACGGACTGGCTCCTGAATCAACCATGGTCGTCCCCGCTGCTCCGACTTTTGCTTTACCTGACATTTCTTCTGCCCCTCTTTGGTCCACTCGCGCGCTGGACTCACCTCCAGCTCTCCGTCCCCGTATTCGCTCTGCTGCTGTGGGTCTTGCGCGGCATTGCAACTCCGGGTCACAAACTTGCCTTCCATGAATCGCGCGTTGTATAACGCTTCTTCCCTTGGGGGCCCCATGCAATTCCGAAGAACCTGGTTGGTTGTTGCCTTTGCCGTCGTCTTTTCTTTTCTCGCGCCGGCTCAGAACAAACCAAAGCTCACCCTCGACGAGTTCTTCAACGCCGTCGACTTCACCGCCCTGGAACTCTCCCCGGACGGCCACTCCCTGATCATCGGCGCCGAGCGCGCCGACTGGGACCAGCAGATTTTTCGCAAGGATCTCTGGCTTTATCGCGACGACGGTCCGAACGGATCGTTGATTCAGCTCACCCAATCCGGGCACGACTCCGAACCGAAATGGTCGCCCGACGGCCGGTGGATCGCTTTCCTCTCCGAGCGCGCGCCCGCCGCCGGCAAGAGCGACGATGCCGGCTCGGATTCCGACTCGAAAGACGAAGAGCCCAGCCAGGTCTATCTCATTTCCCCATCCGGCGGTGAAGCCTTTCCCATCACTCAGGGAGCTGAAGATGTCCACGCCTTCGCCTGGTCCGCCGATTCCCGGGCCATCTACTTCGCCACCCGGCAGCCCTGGACCAAAGAGCAGAAAGACGACTACAAGAATGAGTGGAAAGACGTCGTGCAGTACCGTACCGCCGAGCGCGGCGACGTGATCTTCGCCCTCGCTCTTTCCGATGCCCTCGCCCAGAACTCCGCTGCCCCGGCCAAAGTCACAAAGAAGTCGGAGAAGGAAGAAGGCGAAGACCTCACCCCCGCTGCCCGCCCCATCGCCTCCACCCCGCTTCGCGTCGACCGCATGCTGATCTCGCCCGACGGCGGCAAGCTGGCATTCCTATCCAATGCCATCAACCAGCGCCAGGAGAAAGTCCAAGACGTCGAACTCTATCTCGTCAACCTCGCTCCCCGACCAGCCGCCGGAGAAAGCGCCAGCGCCGTGATCGGCCCTCGCCGCATCACTCATAACGAAGCCGTCGAGATCCGCCCGCGCTGGGCTCCCGACAGCCGCCACATCTTCTTCTCCGTCGAAGTCGGAGATGTCTTCGGCCCCTATCGCGACCTGCAGCCCCATCTCTACTGGGTCGACACTGACTCCGGCAAAGTCGAGCAATGGGCCAGGGATTTTCCCGGCCAGATTGTCAGCTATAACCCTTACGGCAACGGAGTGGTGGTCACGGCGCGCATCGGCACGGAAGTTCAGGTCTACACCGCCGCCAATCCCGCCGACTCGCTGCACCTCTCCGCCGGACAAAAAGGTACGTACGAAGATGTCTCCACCGGCGCGCAGACCCAGCGCGTCGCCTTCGAGTATTCGTCCCTCACCCAACCCGACGAAGTCTATCTCGCCGAGGGCCCCAACCTGCTGCAGAACGCCCGCCCCATCACTTCCTTCAACAAGCTCTTCACCGAGCGCGACCTTCCCCACGGCAAACCCTATCAATGGAAGGCGGACGACGGAACCACCGTCGAAGGCATGCTGATCTATCCTCCGGGGATCGAACCGGGAACGCCCCAGGCCAAGCACCTGCCCATGTTTACCTTCATCCACGGAGGCCCAGCCGACGCTGACGGCAATCACTTCGAAGCCGACTGGTACCAGTGGGCCGCGCTCGCCGCCACCAACGGATGGCTCGTCTTCGAGCCCAACTACCGCGGTTCCACCGGATACGGCGACCGGTTCCTCGAGCAGATCGTTCCCCAGATCGTCTCCAAGCCCGGCCGTGACATTCTCGAAGGCGTCGACGCGCTGGTCAAAGACGGCATCGCCGATCCCGACCGCCTCACCGTCGGCGGTTACAGCTATGGCGGATACATGACCAACTGGCTCATCACTCAGACCACGCGCTTCAAGGCCGCCGTTACCGGAGCCGGCGCCGTCGAGCACGTCGGCAACTGGGGCAACGACGACACCACCATGGACGACGCCTACTTCCTTGGCGGACGCCCTTGGGAAGCGCCACAGCGCTATCACGACGAAGCCGCGATTTTCCAGATCAACAAAGTAAAGACGCCCACGCACATGGTCGCCGGCGCCGACGATATCCGCGTCGCCGTCCTCGAAGACTATCTGCTGGAACACGCCCTCTATTCGCTCGGCATCCCGAATGCTTTGCTGATCTTTCCCGGCGAAGGCCACTCGCTGTCCAAGAATCCCTGGCACGGGAAAATCAAGGTGCGCGAAGAACTGAAGTGGTTGCAGAAGTACGGCGGCGTTCCGGCGAGTCCTGAGTCCTGAGCGAGCCGCGAGCGAGTGGAAGAGCGGCGCTTTAGCGCCGCGTCCAGGCGAATCATGATGCGGGCTTTAGCCCCCGGGGCCTCGCATCTCCTATCCGTGGTGGTGGAAGAGCGGCGCTTTAGCGCCGCGTTCAGGCGAATAACGATGCGGGCTTTAGCCCCCGGGGCTCGCATTCTCCTATCCGTGGCGCGTGGAAGAGCGGCGCTTTAGCGCCGCGTCCAGGCGAATAATGATGCGGGCTTTAGCCCCCGGGGCTCGCATTCTCCTATCCGTGGTGGTGGAAGAGCGGCGCTTTAGCGCCGCGTAAGGCGAATAACGATTCGGGCTTTTAGCCCCCGGGGCTCGCATTCTCCTATCCGTGGTGGTGGAAGAGCGGCGCTTTAGCGCCGCGTCCAGGCGAATAATGATGCGGGCTTTAGCCCCCGGGGCTCGCATCCCCTATCCGTGGTGGTGGAAGAGCGGCGCTTTAGCGCCGCGTTCAGACGAATAACGATGCGGGCTTTAGCCCCCGGGTTCGCATCTCCTATCCGTGGCGCGTGGAAGAGCGGCGCTTTAGCGCCGCGTTAAGACGAATAACGATGCGGGCTTTAGCCCCCGGGGCTCGCATCCCCTATCCGTGGCGCGTGGAAGAGCGGCGCTTTAGCGCCGCGTCCAGGCGAATAATGATGCGGGCTTTAGCCCCCGGCGTCATCCCGAGCGAGCGCGTTCTTTGCGCGAGTCGAGGGACCTTGTGTTTGATTTGTCCTGCGATAACGCTCAGCCCCGAACGGGGCGCTAGAAAATAGCCCAGGGCGTAAGCCCTGGGTAGCAATCATAAATGAGGAACCGAGTCCCCTAGGGACGGCAGAAAGACTGGGAAGGGCACGAGTTCACTCGTGCCGTTTGAGGGCGCTTACGACGAACGGGCTTTAGCCGCCCCGAAGAACAAATCCCGCTCGCCCCCGGCGAAACCGACGAACCGTTCTAGAACCGACGCACAATTCCATCGTCACTCAGCGCGCGACGCTCTGTCATCCTGAGCGGCAGGTTTTAGCCGCGAAGGACCTATGTAAACTCGCTGGAACTGCATAGATCCTTCGCCGCTAACTTTTGCGGCTCAGGATGACAAGACCTCAAGCCACATGCACCATCGAACTTTTTCCACAGCCCCCCCTTGTGACATCCAACCTTTACTTCAAACCCACTTCCATCCGAAATTAGGACATGCGCCGCAACGCTCGCTGAAACGCGATACCGTTCGGCCTAAATCCTTTGTTTCACGGATTTTGATATCTAAGTTCTTTGACCGCCGGATTTTGCCGGGAATTTCCCGCCAACCTCCTGATTCCACAGATCGAGGGGGGTGGGGGAGGGTGCCCGGTCCCGAGTCCGCTGCGTCGAAGTCGCAAAGCGAAGTCGCAAAGCGCTGAGAGAAAAATATGGCATTAGACGACGTTCCACGATGTCAGCATGTGAAGGTCAACGGCACGCAGTGCGGCTCTCCCGCGCTCCGCCGCCGGCGTTTTTGTTTCTTTCATGATAAGGTCCGCCGCGAGCGCGCCAGAATCGCCTCCCAAACCTTGTCACAGCGCAGGTTCGATCTGCCTTTGCTCGAAGACGCGAACTCGGTCCAGGTGGCGCTGATGAAGGTCGTCCAGATGCTCGGCTCCGGGAACCTCGATCACAAGACCGCGGGGCTCATGCTCTACGCTCTGCAAACCGCCAGCACCAATCTGCGCAACACCGACTTCGAGGTCGATGACGTCACCGGCGTCGTCATCGACCCCGACACCGTCGCCGCCACCTGCATCAACGGCCCCCAGTGGTTTGAAGAGGACTTTGAATGCGAAAACGAAAGTGAAGACGAAGACGACGGCGAGGACGAGGAGGAAGGCGAGGACGAACAGGAAGGCGAGGAGGAGGAAGGCGAAGGCGAGGACGAGACCGCTGCCGCCGAAGACGCCGCCCAGCCAAATGCCCACGCCTCCGCAAAGCCGGACGAGAAAAATGTCAACGGAGAATGAAGCCCTTCCCGGATCGGTCGCTGTTCGGGCTTGCTCCGATATTCGGGTTTGCTCGTAGATCGCAGCCCGCTACTTCGCGCTGGCGACTTTCATGTTGTGGGAACTGGCAGCGTACCGCGCGATTCCGCGGTAGAGCGCTTCCGCGATCTGCTCGCGGTAGCCGTCGGAGCGCAGCTTTTGCTCGTCCGTGGGGCTCGAAACGAACGAGACTTCCGCCAGAATTCCCGGCATCGCGCTCTCGGTGAGCACTACGAATCCCGCTTCTTTCACGCCGCGGTCGCGCAGCCCGGGATTCTGCACTGCCAGGGTTCCGTACAGCGAACGCTGCACGCTCGCCGCCAGCCGCCGCGACTGCTCAATGCGTTCATGCAGGTCGGCGGCAGACAGCGTGGGCGTGACCGCGGGCAGCGTGCCCGGCGGGTTCATGCGCGCATCCGCATCTTTGGCTTCTTTCGAGCCTGGAGCGGAGAACGAATTCGTGTAGTAGGTCTCGACTCCGCGCGCTGAGGGCAGATCGCTGTAGTTGGCGTGCACCGAAACGAACAGATCGGCTTGCGCCTGATTGGCAATTTCGGCGCGCTCGTCCAGCGGAATGTAGGTGTCGTCCTGCCGCGTATAGATGACGTCCGCGCCCAGCCGGCTGGAGAGCAGTTTTCCCAGCCGCTCAGCGATTTCGAGCACCAGGTCTTTCTCCAGCAGCCCACGCCGGCCCACGGTGCCTAAATCCCACCCGCCATGGCCGGCATCGACCACGATGCGAAGCTTGGGCACGCGCGCCCGCAATTGCAGGTCTTCTCTGGTCGGCGGCGGAATCACGATGGCCAGCTTGTTCTTCTCCGCCTGCTGGTTGGGGAACAGGTTCACCGCACCTTTGGGACTGACTCCGATCTTGCGGACCTCGACGACCAGACGATAGGGATTCGGTTCGAGGCTGACCGAGAAGTTCGAGTCGGTCTTGGTCTCCAGCACGACTCGGGTCATGCCCGCGACCGGCTGCGCCACCCGCACCCGGCTCAGCAGCGCGTCCCCGATGTCGATGGATTTGCCTGCCAGTTCCGGAGCCAGTTGCGTGTCGTGCAGATCGAAATAGATGCGGTCGGGAGAAGTCAGCCGGTGCGCCTCGTATTGCACCTGATCTTCGAGATCGAGCACCACCGTCGACGAGTCGGACGAAGACCAGTGACGAATTCCGGTCACTCGCGGGAACTTCGTCAGCTCTTGCGGAGTGGCTGGCGTCACCACTTCGTTCGCCTCCGCGGTCATATCCGTGGCCGCGGCCGCGGAAGTCCCGCCCGCGCCGCCTGCCTGTGGCGCGGACGACGCTGCGGAAGTCGGGCTCGCCGATGTGACGGATGGCTTCTGCGTCTGGATCATCGCGCCGCCCAGTTGCGCCGTCTTCCACTTCCACCAGACGCCCCCGGCAAACGCCGCAGCCAGCACGATCGAGATCAACAGAGCCACCAGACCGGAGCGTGGGCGCGAGGGCTGCAGTTGGCCAAACGTCGGAGCCGCCTCGGGAGCAATCTCGATGACTGCCGCTTCGGCGACCGCAGTTTCGACCGAGACAGCGGTTTCCGGGATTGCGGCTTTCGGTGCAGCTTGGGACGCAGCAGGCAAAGTGGCCGGCTCGACCGCCGCGCTCTCTTCGGCTTCCTTCACGGGAAAATCGACAGCGGCAGCGGGAAGCGTTGCAGGAATCTCTGCGACCGTCGGCCTTGTTTCGATGGGAGCAGGCGGCGCGGCAGCGGTCAGCGGTGCTGTTTCGACGAGATCCGCCGGACCTGGCGTCGCGCCGGTCGCGGCGCTCTCGACGGCTGGCAGGTTTGTCTGGAGCTTGACTTCCGCGGCGGCGGCGGATTGCGCGAAACGGTCCTCATCTTCCGGACGCAGCGCCCCCACCACCAGCTCGGCCAGCAAGGTCAGATTGCGAACGTCACTGTCGTTGAAACTGAAGGGCCAGGTGGAAAAGGCTTCCAGCAGGCCGATCACGCGCCGGCGGCCGCACAGCGGCACAGCGACCATGGAACGCGCTCCCAGTCGCCGGCAGGACTGCAGGTTTACCCGCGGATCGGTCTCGGTGTCGTCACAGTTGACGACCTGTGCCGTGCGGAAGCTCGCTCCCGAGAATGCGGAGTCGCGATCAATACGCGCGCCAACGTCCGGACGCACCACGCCCGCCGAGGCGCGCAGCACGATCTCATCGTTTTCGGCGAGTGCGATGGCCAGGCCATCGGCTCCAGTGATGGCGACGGCTCGCTCGGCAACCAGCTGCAGCACGTCATCGAGAACGAAGCGCTCCTCCGTCTCGAACTCGGCGCTTTTGTCTTCGGCAGGGAGTGCGGCATCGAATCCGTTATGGCGCGCCGCCAGGGCTTTCCTGCGGCGCAGTTGTTCGTGCAGCGCCGAGAACGCCAGGAGCGCCTGCAACGCGTCTCGGTGCGATGGCCTGCCGTTGGAGCCGTCTTCTGGCAGCGAATCCTGTAGCGAGTCAGCCGCAGGACGCGACGGGTCGGCAACGCTGGAAGCCGCGCCCCGCGGCCAACCGGGCGCACCAGCGCCGGGAAACGAGGATTGCTCGTCGAGGCTCGGATTCGGAGTGACGGTTGCCATTTCCTGCGCCGGGTGCGAGCTTCGAGCGATACAGTCTGCGCACCCGCGAAATCCTTGTCAATTAGCCACTTAGCTTACTCCGTCTGACGAGTGTCCTGGGTCGGGGGATAGGTTACCAGCCCGGTAAGCCTCGTGGCGCGCACGTACTTGTTAAGTTATCGGGCTTCGGCGTCAGTTGCAATTACTTGGGCATGACCTCTTGGACATGGTCTTTGGTAAGTCGGGGGAAATCGGCGGCTCGATACGACCCCGTCACTCTTGTGGCCGCCCAGGCCGAACACAGTTCCGGCCGGCGAACCATGCCAGTTACTCAGGCACCGCCGCATGCCGAGGATAACATCAGTTGACCAGGGTTCTGACCGACTGCCCTTTCGTGGCGGTGTATGTATGCAAGTAGGATTCTCTCCTGCGCGGCGTGAGCGAGTTCGTCTTCGGCACGAACTGCGCAAGCTCACCTACGTGATCCTCGATGAAAGCAACGGAGGCATCGTCCGCAACCTGACGCACGACGGGATTGCGGTCCAGGCCGTGGCGCCGTTGACTGTCGATCAACAGTTGCGCGTGCGCTTCGAGTTGCCGCATGCCCGCGTGCGGCTCGACGTGCAGGGACAGGTAATGTGGGCGACTGCAACCGGAGAATGCGGCATCCAGTTCCTGAATCTGCCGGCGGCATTGCGGCGCCGCATTGATGAATGGATCTTCGGAAATCTGCTGGAGAGCCTGGCGTTCCATTCGCCCAACAGGGGAACGATAACCGAGACTTTATTGGGAGCGACCGCGGAGGACGGACTGATTCTCTCTCCGGCTCCGGTAAAGGTCATCGAGCTGCCATCCCGGACGGAGAGACTTCCCGCCAATGCGGCGCAGAATCCAACTCAGGCGAGCATCTTCCCTGAGACGGCTGCCGCGCAACTGGACTGGCTATCACAGCCGCTCTCAAGACGGGGCATTGCGTGGTCGGTAAATGCACTAGCCGTAGTGGCCGGCCTGCTTCTGTTCGTGCTTGTTTTTTTATCGGTGACGCGGGAGCCGCCGAAGTGGCCGATGGAGATGTTGGCAGGGGCAGCGGTCTTCGTCGGAGCATTCTACTGGGCGTTTTTCAAGCTCTGCGCAGGAACCAGTCCGGGGGAGTGGTTGGCGCGCCTGGCACGCCCTGACGCGGAGGACGAAGAGGATTTGAGTTCGCGTTTCCGCTGAACGCAGCAGACGCCATTAGTTGGAAAAATACTGCTGCGCCAGCCAAAGCTGCAGAGTGCGCTGCTGCCGGGGTGGAACCTTGACGAAGCGGATGCCGACATTTCCGCGCTGATCTTTCCAGGCGATCTCCGCTCGCGCCTTCAAAGCGCTCTTTGTGCCGGGCAATTCGAAGGAGACCTGCAGCGGTTTGGAGACTTCGATGGGCTCGTCGATGCGAATCTGCATGCCGCCCTGGCTGACGTTGATCAGTTGCGCATCGACGGACTTGCATCCTTTGCAATCGACCGCCACCGGAACCCGCAATCCCTCGCGGTGATAGCGAAGGCGCCCGTCGAGAATCATGTTGCGCGCCGCCGACAGCGTGCGCACCGCCTGCTCCACCGAGATGGGCTTGTCAAAGGCGAACATGGCGCCAGTCGAGTCGAGGGTATGGTTCGACTGTGGTCCTCCCATGATCACCAGGGGAACCGTGGTGGAACGCTTGTCGAGCCGCTGCATCTCACGCAGAAACTGGCTGCTTCCGTTGAGATCGCAGTCGACGATCAGCGCGTCGACTTTCGATTTGGCGAAGCGCGCCAATGCGCGCTGGGGTTCGGCTTCCACCGAAACTTCCATGTGAAGGCCGCCGAGGATGCACTCCAGAACACTGACTTCCTGCCAGTCGCGCGAGACCACCATCGAGGAAAGGGTCATGTCCACACTGTAGTGATAGCCGGAATTGGGACACAGATAACCAACGTAACGCCGGGCGCTTTTCGGTTGCAGCGACCCCGGCTGCAAGGTGCAATTCGGGCGAGTCGTTTACAATAAAAAATTCCTCCGCGAGTCCGTAACGAGCTGTCCCGCGTTCTGTTGCGAACAGGCGCTCTTGACTCGCGGCTCGGTACTCGCAATATCGGAACTCACACTATGCATAGCTGGTCAGAGTTGTTCGTTCCTACCCTGCGCGAAGCGCCGGCCGACGCCGAAGTCGCCTCGCACAAATTCCTGGTGCGGGCGGGCTACATTCGCCAGCTCGCGGCGGGAATCTACTCGTATCTGTTTCTCGGCAACCGCTCCTTCGTCAAGATTTCGGCCATCGTCCGCCAGGAGATGGACAAGATCGGCCAGGAGTTCTTTTTGCCGGCGCTGCATCCGCGCGAAGTCTGGGAGGCCAGCGGCCGTTTCGCCGCTATGGGCGAGAACCTGTTCCGCCTGAAAGACCGCAAGGGCGCCGAACTGTGCCTGGGCATGACCGAAGAAGAAGTCATGACCATGATCGCGCTCAAAGACTTGCGCAGCTACAAGCAGCTGCCGCAAATCTGGTATCAGATTGCGCCCAAGTTCCGCGACGAGCCGCGGCCGCGGTCCGGCCTGCTGCGCGTGCGCCAGTTCATGATGAAGGACTCATATTCCTTCGACATCGATGCAGCCGGGCTCGACGTTTCCTATAAGAAGCATTACGACGCCTACTGTCGCATCTTCGATCGCTGCGGATTGACCTATTTAGTGGTTGAGGCAGACTCGGGTGCCATGGGTGGTTCGCAGTCGGAAGAATTCATGGTGTACACGGAGGCGGGCGAGGACCATGTAGCCAGCTGCGGCAATTGCAAGTATTCGGCAAACATCGAGAAGGCGACAGCGCACTTAAAACCTCCGGTGGACCTTGCGGCGCGAGGCAATGGACAGCCACAGGAGGTTGCGACTCCAAATCTGCGCTCCATCGACGAAGTTGCGCAGCACCTGAACGTGCAGAAGGATCAAACCATAAAGGCAGTTGCATTCCTTGCGACCTACAAGGCCGCCAACGGGATTCTTGAGGTACCGGTGATCGCCTTCATTCGAGGCGATCGCTCTCTCAATGAGACGAAGCTCGGCAACGAACTCAGAGCCAAATTCAGCGGAGCAGAGTTCCGGATGATGACTCCGGATGAAGTCGAAGGAATTCTGGGCGTGCCGCACGGTTTTCTCGGTCCCTATAACACGCCGAAGTTTAACCGCATCAGGGAGACTATCGTGCGCCCACAGATTTACTACGACCGGTATCTCGATGGACGCCACAACATGGTAGCGGGGGCGAACAAGAAGGATGCGCATTTCTGGAATATCACTCCAGGGCGGGATTTCCATATCAATCGGTCCCAGTTACTGGAGGGCGGGGTCACCGAGGAGGACGAACGCGACAACGCTCTCCTCGACCTGTTGTTGGTTGAGGATGGAGATCCCTGCCCTCGTTGTGATCACCCGTTGAAGGTCGGGAAAGCGGTAGAAATTGGGCATATTTTCAAACTTGGATATAAATACTCGAAGTCAATGGGGCTCCGCGTGCTCGACAAGAACGGCAAGGAAGTCATGCCGATCATGGGCAGCTATGGCATCGGCATCGAGCGCATTCTGACCGCGGCGGTCGAGCAGGGGAACGATCAGGACGGCTTCTGGCTGCCCACCTCGATCGCGCCTTTCGAGATCGTCGTGACTCCAGTCAATGTGAAAGACGAAGCAGTCCGAACGGCGGCGGAAGACATCGTCCGGCGCCTCGAGCAGGCCGGATTTGACGTCGTTCTCGACGACCGCGACGAGCGCCCGGGAGTGAAATTCAAGGATGCGGATTTGGTCGGTATCCCCTTTCGTGTCAACGTGGGAAAGAAGGTTACCGAAGGTACCGTGGAGGTCGTTATTCGTTCGACTCGCGAAGTACGCGATGTTACGATCACGGCGGTCGTCGAATATTTTCAGGAGTTGCTCGGCCGGCGCTGACGGCATAGCCTGTCCCGCCCGCGCCGAGCGGATTGTGGGATATGGGTACAGTAAAGGCAATTGTCGGATTCCTGGCCATCATTGCCGTGGTCTACTGCGGCTTTCAGATCATTCCGCCTGAACTGAGCAACTATTCATTTCAGGACGATCTGCGCAATATTGCGATGGTGGGCGGCGCTAATCCTCATGAGTCAGACCAGGAGCTGCTCGACGCGGTGATGAAGAAGGCGCAAGAGCACCAGATTGCGCTGACGCCTGACCGTGTAACCGTGCAGCGCATCGGAACGCCCGGCGCGCTCGGGGTGTACGTCGCGGTTGATTACACCGTTCCGGTCAGCCTTCCTGGCTATTCGCTCACGCTGCACTTCACGCCGTCGAGCGGAAACAAGGGGATGTAAAAAGATCAGTCGTTCCGAAGGGCGCAGCTGCGATGCGGCTGCGCCTTCTCTATTTCTGCCTGAACTGGAACGCCGCGTCACAGGCAGGCCGCTTCGCGGATGTCCGCTTCTCTACCGGTCATGCTGCCTCGGCAAGGGTGTGGGCGGGCAGGACTGCGGTGGAGACCCTTACGCGGGCTTCGACCAGCCGCTGCCGATTGTGTCCCGACATTCCAGGCTCCGACACGCGGACGCTCTTATGACGCGTGCAGGCTGCGGCTCCGCGTTTCGAGGAACGATCAAGCGGCCATCGCTCAGGGAGCGGCTCCGAACCACTCAACGGAATCCGGATCGCTGCCGCTTGAACTTGTTACTACCGAGAATGCCGATCGCACACGGGGACGCGACGGGGCTGAAAGATTTAAGGTTGCCGGGACACCGTGCTGAGCACAAAAGAAAAGTGCAGCCCGCAGGCTGCACTTTCAGGTCCCGAAAACGGCGTCTTCCTATATGAAAGAGACGCGGAGGAATCTATCTTTCCGACTACGATGGGCCGCAGGTGCCGTCGCCGGTGTTTGCCGCAGCGGATGCGACGCCGACGTAGATCGGCTGCGACTGGAATCCGCGATAGGTAGCGACCACCATGTAGTCACCGGTGAGAAACCAGCTGGGCTGATCGGCAGTTCCCAGGTTGATCCAGGTGCAAACGGCAGGATCGACCGCCGTCATCATGCCCGTTTTGTTCATGGTCACAGTAAGCGGAGGCAACGGCAGTGCTGTGCCGGTGTCATCGACGTTATTGATAGGATCGGGTTGCACCGAGTAAGTGGCGAAATTGGTTTCATCGATCTGCTTGCCGCTGGTGTAGTTGGCGGTCACGTGGAATTGGAGAGTTCCGCCAATGCCAACAAGGTTGACGATGCCGCCGCTGGCGCCCGTGGCTGTAATAGAGACCGATCCGATTTTGTCGCTGGTGCCGCAGCTGGTCGTAAGCAGCGCGATGACCGCGAGAAGTGTGGCCTGTACGCAAGTACGTTTCACGTGGAAATTCCTCCGCAGAATTCAATTCGCATGTTGGCAGTTCCCAATTTTCCAGGCAAGGGAAATGTGTGGTTACTCTCGAAACGAATGTGCACGTCCGATGGTCACAGCTTGCCGAGAATTACGCGCGGCATTCCGAAAGTGCAAGGCCCATCCGCGCCGCAGGAGAACATGCGAGAACCCGCATAAATCCTGGCTGAAACACTGCCGGCGGAAATCGCTCGCGGGCTCTGCGGCGACTGAACGTCGAACGAAGTTACCTTCGGAGCAGCGAGATGGAAGAGCAGATGCTCTCTCTGCCCGAGGCGCTGCAGTCGCGCTTTCCGCGCGAATGAAAACGCAATCGATCTGCAGTCGCGCGTGCGGCGCGACAGTCATCGACCACAGTTTCGAAAATCATCCGTTGCGAAAGGTCCGGCGCGGCAAAAGGCGACGAGTCTCGCTACTCTTCGCCGGAAGATGCGGCAGAATTCGGGCGAGCCAAAACCTTCTTGTCGGACAATGACATTCGTAACGTTGTCAGAGCGTTACTACCCTCCTACTATCGCGGTGGGAACGAGTGTCGCATCTTCTCCTTAGAGATCCCTTAGTGATGCGGCGAGAAGTCCGCGCCGCGAACGAAAATCGCTTCGAGATGCGTGGGGCACGAGGGCTCGAAGCCCGGAATCAGTGCGGTGGAGGCAGTGCATGAAGATATGGTTGCGAGTGTTCGCAGGTCTGCTGATGATGCTGACGGCGCTCTTCCTGGTCAGTTGCACCGGAGCGCCGGGATGCCCACAGGCGACATTTGGCGGTACGGCGTGCACCCCCGGCGGAGGCACGACGTTTGGCCCACCTCCTGGTGGTGGCGGCGGGAATCCGACGGCGACCGCTTTCGTTTACGCTGTCGATCAGCAGGGTGGCACCAGCGGCCAAGGCGCCAATGGAACCATCGATGGCTATGACCTCAGCGTCAGCGGCAGCAGCTTTGCCCCACTTTCCGGCTTCACCGCACCGTCTATTCCCGCAAATGAAGCCGGCGAAGCGATGGTTGTCGTCAACAAGAAATTCGTCTACGCGGTATTCGAAGTCTCCGGACAACTGTACGGGTGGTCGCTGGATGGCAGCAGTGGCGACCTGACCACGCTGACCGGTTTTCCCATGAGCGTGATCCTGAATCTGCCCGTCGGCGTTACCGGCCAGTACCAAATGACCTCGGACCCCGGCGGAAACTTCCTATTCATCAGTTCCAGCGGCGGGAACGCCATCTTCGTCTATGCAATCAACAGCACGACCGGCGCTCTCACCGCCGTGCCGGGCTCGCCGTTCTCGACTGTCGGTGCGGGGATTGAGCCGGGGAATATCGCCACTGACGGACTCGGGCGCTTCCTCTATGTGTGTGTCGCCAGCGGAGGCGGAGGAACCGATTTTGTCGGCTATACGATCGGGGCTAACGGAGCCTTGACCCTGATTCCCGGTGGACTCTTCACGGCCAACGTTTGGGAGTTGCAGGGGGATGCCACCGGACGCTATCTGGTCGGTACCAGCGGAAACTCCATCGGAAGCACCGGCAGGGACGACAATCACCTGTACGTCTACAGCATCAATCAGACCACGGGAGTGGCCACCGCTGTTGGGACGCCGGTTTCCACCACGTACTCTCCGCTTCGGATTGCCATGCAGCCTCCGTCGAGCAACGGCGAATACGTCTATACCTTCGGCATCAACGACACCAATACAGGCTTCAATCCCATCGAAGGTTATCAGCTCAATACTTCGACCGGAGCGCTGACGGCGATTATGGGATCTCCCTTCAGCAACATCTTTTTGGGACAGTGGGGACAGTTTGATCAGTCCGGAGCCAATCTGGTGGTGTACGCCGACGTGCTGACGCAGAGCGGCTATGTGGCCCAGCTCGGCGCGCTTTCTGTGGATTCCAACGGGGCCCTGACTCAGCCCATCTCCCCGGTCACGCTGGTGACTCCGGGCTGGTGGGTGGTCACCGATCCGTAGAACCGGCGCAAAGCTGTTGACGTCTCAGGGACCCGCGCAAGCTGCGGGTCTCTTTTCGTCTGCGGCAGAGGGGTACAATGAAGTATTCCGTCGGGCAGGATCGCGGTTGAGCCACGTACGTGTGGCCCTGGCCCGAACGAGGAGAAGCCGGACAAACCTTTTGCCGCGCCCCAACGTCTGATGGAAGAGTGCCCGAGCGCGTCAGCAGCGGCGCCGGGAGCGCCTTAAACCGTGACCATTCGAATCAAGATCCCAAAGGCGGGCGGGGACAAAGGCAAGCCGATCCGCGGACTGCCACGCGACCCGGTCCTGCGGGCTGCAGTTATCCTGTTCATCCTCTGCACCGTCTCATTCACAATCCTGTTCTCGTACTACTACATCAAGTACGACCGGATCATCGCCCAGCGCTTCCGCACGCCGGTGTTCAGCAATTCCGCCAAAATCTATGCGCTTCCGCGAACCGTGCGCATGGGCGAGAAGATCGAGCCGCGCGACATTGTCGCTGATTTGCGCCGGGCGGGCTATTCCGACAAGGACGGCCAGTCTCCCCTCGGAACGTTTCGGCTGGCCGGCGATGGAATTGAGATCACTCCCGGACCCGAGTCCTACCACAGTCCGGAGGCGGCGCGCATCACCATCGAAGACGGGCAGGTCTCGAAAATCACCAGCAAGGGCAACGATCTCTCCGCCTATGAACTCGAACCGCAGCTGGTAACGGCGTTGTTCGATGCCGAGCAGCGTTCCAAGCGGGAGCTGGTGAAGTACAAAGACATCCCTCCGGTCATGGTGCAGGCGGTCCTGGCGATCGAGGACCGGCGCTTCTTCGAACATGGAGGCGTGAACTTCGTCCGGACTGCCGAAGCGGTGTGGGGCGACCTGGTGCACCAGCGGCGCGAGCAGGGCGGATCGACGCTGACGCAGCAGCTGGCGCGCGGCTTCTTCTTGAGTCCGGAGAAAACCATCAAGCGCAAGCTCACGGAGATGCTGATCGCCGAAGAATTGGAGCAAAAATTCAGCAAGCAGCAGATCTTCGAGTTTTATGCCAACTGGGTCGACCTGGGCCAGCGCGGATCGTTTGCCATCAGTGGCTTCGCCGAGGCCTCAAAAGCCTACTTCAATAAAGATCTGAAAGATATCACCCTGCCGGAAGCGGCGCTGCTCGCGGGACTGATCCAGCGTCCGAGTTATCTCTCGCCGTACCGCCATCCGGAGCGGGCCCTTGAGCGGCGCAACCTGGTGCTGGAGTCAATGGTCGAGACCCACGCGATCACGCGCGAACAGGCCGAAAAAGCCAAAGCGACGCCGCTGAAACTGGCTCCGCCCAATGTCGAGGCGAGCGACGCGCCCTATTTCGTCGATATGGTGCGCGATACCCTGATCAACAAGTTCAACGAACACGACCTGAACGAACAGTCGTACCGCATCTACACCACGCTCGATCCGGACCTGCAGAAGGCGGCGGCACAAGCAGTCGAGTCCGGCATCAAGATTGTGGATGAAGAAGTGAAAAAGTTGCGTACGCGGCGGGTGCGAGTCGGGAAGAAGTACGAAATGGAGGTCCAGCCCGGTCCGCAGGCGCAGGTGGCGTTGGTGGCGCTCGATCCGCACACGGGAGCCGTCCTGGCCCTGGTCGGAGGGCGCGATTACGGCTGGAGCCAGCTCAACCACGCCATGTCGAAGCGGCCCACCGGATCAATCTTCAAGCCGTTTGTCTATGCAACCGCGATGAACACAGCGCTCGACGGTTCACAGACCGTGCTGACTCCAGCTTCGACAGTGGACGACGAACCTTCCAGCTTCGCCTATGGCGACCAGATCTACGAGCCGCGCAATTACAAAGAGGAATACCACGGGGAAGTCACCTTGCGCTATGCGCTGGCGATGTCGCTCAACAACGCCACGGTCAAGGTTGCCCAGGAGGTGGGCTACGACAAGGTCGCCGATCTGGCGCGGCTGGCGGGCATCACGTCGGTGAAGGCCACCCCGGCCATGGCACTCGGTTCCTATGAGGCTTCGCCGCTGGAAATGGCGGGCGCCTACACCTCGTTTGCGAACGACGGCATCCGATTGTCGCCCATCCTGGTGCGCTCCGTGAGGAATTCGAAAGGGGACGTTCTGGCGAACTACAACACTGACCAACGCCAGGTCCTCGACTCGCGAGTGGCCTACGTCATGACCAACATGATGGAGGGCGTCATCAACAATGGTTTGGGGTACACAGCGGTGCGTTTGCGGGGATTCATGGCTCCGGCGGCGGGCAAAACCGGCAGCTCGCACGACGGGTGGTTTGCGGGATACACCTCGAACCTGTTGTGTATTGTCTGGGTCGGATACGACGACTACAGCGACCTGCGTTTGAGCGGTGCCATGACGGCGGCGCCGATCTGGACCGAGTTTATGAAACGGGCGGAGCTGCTGCCGCAATACTCCGACATGCATGAGTTTAATCAGCCCAGCGGCGTGGTCGACGTGCAGCTCGATAAGACGACGAACCGGCTGGCGACTCCCGCCTGTCCAGACGATTACGTCTCGGCTTTTGTTGCCGGTACCGAGCCGCGTGAAACCTGCGACATGCAGTCGGGGGTGAAGGGATTCTTTTCCCGCCTGTTTGGCTCGGCTCCCGACAAGGTATTGCCTCCGCCGAACCAGGGCCAGAACGCCGCTAACCCGGCTAACCCCGAAGACCCTAACAAAAAGAAGGGTTTACTCGGCAGGATTGCGGGAATTTTCAAGGATGAAAAGTCCACGGCTCCGGCGACCAAGCCGCCAGATAGCGGGCAGTCGACCCCGCACTGACGCAATTTCTGGCGTCATAAGAGCCGCCAGCAATTTGAGATTTCTTCGCCGCCAAGCCAAAAATGTGGCAAAATGGGCCCACTTGGAACGCTGGGGGTGGCTATGTTGTCCTGCCCGAGAGTTTCTCTGGTCGCCGTTCTGCTATTCGCCACATTTTGTCTTCTGCCTGGAAGGGCTTTCTCGCAATCGCATTCCGAACAGGTGCAAGTGAAGCCGCCGCTGCTGCGGATGACCGAGCCTCCCTCGGCGGAGGCAACCGAAGCTCAACTGGAATCGCGAGGCGATGAACTGCGCGCCGAGAAGCTCTATCTGGATGCGCTCGACTACTATCGGGCGGCTCTGGCCAAGGAGCGGAATTCCGCGAAGTTATTCAATAAGATTGGCATCACCGAGCTCATGATGCAGCGTTATCACGATGCCAAGAAATGCTTCGAGGACTCGATCAAATCCGACCACACCGCTGCCGACGCTTACAACAACTTGGGCGTTGTGCTCTACGAAGAGAGAAAGTATGGCGCCGCGGTGAAAGAGTACCGCAAGGCCATCGCCATCGATCAGGAGTCGGCTTCGTTCTATAGCAATCTCGGAGCTGCCCTATTCTCCAAGCGGAAGTTCGACGATGCCGCAACCGCCTATCAGCAGGCGGTGCAACTCGATCCTGATGTCTTCGAGCGCACGTCGCGCACCGGAGTGCAGGCGCAGCTTCCCAGCCCGGACGACCGCGCCCACTACGATTACACCGTCGCGAAACTCTATGCCAAGCTGGGCTACTCGGATCGCTCGCTCGAATATCTGCGCCGGGCGCTCGAAGAAGGCTACAAAGACTTCAAAGACGTCTACAAAGATTCGGAGTTCGCGCAAGTTCGGAAAGATAAGCGTTTCGCCGAACTAGTGGCGGAAAAGACGCCAACCCTGCCGAACTAACTACATGATCTGACAAGAAGTTATGGAAGGCGCGCAGGGAAGGTTCGCTCACCTATACTCCGCGCAAGAAGAGCGGCTTCCTCGATGGAAATGTAAATAGAGTATTTGCTGTATCCGCGCCGCTCACAGAGTTCAGACAATTACAAAGTTTTACAAATCTAGACAGAACTTCTGGCGCATCTAGGGTTTAATCCAGATACATACTCCTGAAAACAACAGGGTGAGTAAGGAGAAACGGTAGCCCATCGGATGCTGACCCGAGCACGCCCCAAGCAAGCATCCGATGGGTTTTTTCTTTTCAGCGGATTTCGATCAGGGTTTTGATCCCGTTGCCGCTTCCAGATCCGCCGCGGCTTTGTCGATTCCTGCGGCCGCGTTCTCAATCGCTTGAGCGATTGTGGGGACCTGCGCATCGGCCTCTTTCCACTTTTTCTCATCCATGTATTCGCGCACGGCAGCCATGGGCTTGGCGCCGTATCCGGTATAAGCCCCGGGGGCGTAGATCTGGTTCTTGAACCAGGGCCGCTCGGGCAATCCCTTGTCGTTCAGAAAGAGGCGCGAAATCGACAATAGATCGTCGTTCACTCTATCCAAGGCAGCTTGAGAAGCGGCGCCGCCGGCTTGGAATTTGGCCAGCGCCTTCGAGTATCGCTCGGAGCTTCTCTTGAGGAGTTCGAGCGAGTTCTTCATGGGCGCGAAATTCATGAAGGGCGGAACCGTCTCGACTGGGGGTGGCACAAATGTCTTGTGTGGATCAGACGTCGCCGAGAACACGCCTTCCTGCAGTTCCAGGTTGCGTTCGGTAATCTCCTCCTGCTTGTCTTTCAGAAGTTTCTCGAGATCCGCTTCATATTTCGAGATGGCCTCCGACTGCGGAGCGTAATCGAATGGGAGCAGGTCGGCGTCGGCGATACGGAGCAATGTCGTCCCGGCAGTCTGAGCCAGGGCCCGGCCGTAAACGAAGTTCGCATCGACGAAGTGCGTATACCAGTAGAAATCGTCATAGATGGAATGGTATTGGTTTCCCTCGGCCTCTCCTCCGAAACCCATATTCGCGGAAGAGATGCCCGCGAAGTCCTGAAATGCGGTGAAGTCCGATCCGTCGCCCAGATCAAACAGATGGAGGTCGTTGCGCTTGCGAATCTTGCCGCGCTCCTCGGCGTCCTTGGCGTCCATGATTGCCCGCAGGTGAGCGCGCTCAAAAACGGAGATATTCTTTTCGGGATCGGTGATGTCGTGGGAGACCTCGCCGATTACGGCCTGCAGGTCTTGCGTTCCGCCTGCAAAGAGGAAACCGCGACCGTTTCCATCGGAGTTAATGTAGGTGACCGCATGCTTCCGCAGGTCTTCGACATGCGTCTCGACCCATTCGGTTGACCCCAGCAGGCCGGGTTCCTCGCCGTCCCAGGCGCAATAGATGATGGTGCGCTTCGGGGTCCATCCCTGTTTATGCAATTCGCCGAGAACCCGTGCCTCCTCCAGCATGGGGGCCTGGCCGGAAATCGGATCTTCCGCGCCGTTCACCCACGCGTCGTGGTGGTTGCCGCGGATGACCCACTGATCCGGATCGCTGCCCGCGAGGGTCGCAATCACATCGTAGAGCGGCTTGGTGGACCAGTCAGAGGTGACTTTCAGATGGACGCGCGCCGGGCCCGGGCCGATGTGATAGGTGATCGCCAGGGCTCCGCGCCAGCCTTCAGGAGCCACAGGTCCTTGCAGCGCCGACAGCAGAGGCAGCGCGTCTCCGTACGAAATCGGCAACACCGGAATCTTAGTGATCGTCTTGGCGTCCTTGAGAGCGAGTCGCTTGGCGCCTGGCACCGCGCCGACTCCTGGTGTTAAAGGATCGCCGGGATAATCGGTATCCATCACGCTGCCTCGCTGCACGCCGTCGCGAGGCCGCCAGCCGCCCGCGGGATAGTCATCGCCTTCAAAATATCCATCTCCCTGCGGATCCGAATAGATCAGGCAGCCGACGGCTCCATGTTCTGCCGCTACTTTCGGCTTGATCCCGCGCCATCCCGAGCCGTAGCGTGCGATCACGATCGCGCCCTTGACGGAAATCCCCATGCGATCGAGTTGTTCGTAATCTTCGCGGTTGCCGTAGTTGACATAGACGAGGGGCGCGGTCACATCGCCGTCGATTGAATACGCGTTGTAAGTGGGAAGTTGCTCTGAGGTCTGGTTGGAGGTGGGGTCGACGGCCAGAGGAGGTTCCTGCAGCTTCGCCCGGAATTTTGTCGGCGCCACCAGTTCGACCACGCGTTCCTTCGGCGTGGGGAACAGGACGTCGAACGTCTCGATCCTGGCGTCAAATCCCCACTCTTTGAAGCGCGAGAGAATCCATTCCGCGTTGTCCTTGTCGTAGGGTGAGCCGACATGGTGGGGCCGGGCGCTGAGCCGCCGCATGTTTTCGCGGATATTGTCGGCGACAATGGCGTCCTGGAACTTCTTCTCCAACTCGCGCTCCGTCACCGAACTTTGTGACGTATAGCCGAGCAGGGCCTTATTCCCGGAGCCGCCATTTGTTTCGGTGGCTGGCTGGGCCACGGCAAAATTGGTGAAAGTGAAGAGCAGGAGATAAGAAGCCAACGAGCGCAGAGTAGTCACGTGGTTCCCCCAGGTTTGTCGGAAATGGAATCGGAATTCTAACACCAGGCGAGAAGGGTGAGGACGGGGATATGAGTTGGTTCAGATCGACTGTGGGCGTCGGAAGAGCCAGAGGGCGGACGCGCAATTTCCGATGCGAGAAGATGTTGAGGCGAATATTTTGCGAAACCTGATTTTTGCCGCTACAATAGCCCAATGCTGTTCCCTCCGGCTTCCCTGGCATGGGCCCATCCTCTGGTAGCGGAGTGGTTCGTTGGCCGCTTTGGCACGCCGACCGAGCCGCAGGAGCAGGGCTGGCCGCACATTCTTGCCGGGCGCACCACCCTGATCTCTGCCCCCACCGGCTCGGGCAAAACCCTGGCGGCATTTCTTGCCTGCATCGACCGCCTGGTGCGCAAGGCGCTCGCCGGCGATCTCGCCGATCGCACCGAGGTTCTCTACGTCTCGCCGCTCAAGGCGCTGGGCAACGACATTCAGAAAAATCTGGAAGTCCCGCTCGGCGAAATTCTGGGGCTGGCCAACCAGCGCGGCCTGCTCATGCCGGAAATCCGCACCGCAGTGCGCACCGGCGACACGCTCGCTCCCGAGCGGCGCGCCATGCTGAAGCGGCCTCCGCACATTCTGGTTACCACGCCCGAGTCGCTTTACATTCTGCTCACCGCCGATCGCAGCCGCGCCATTCTGCGCGATGTCGAAACCGTGATCGTCGATGAGATCCACGCCGTGGCCGATGACAAGCGCGGCGCGCATCTGGCATTGTCGCTCGAGCGGCTCGACGCGCTCACCCATCGCCGTCCCGTCCGCATCGGACTTTCCGCCACGCAGAAGCCGATCGAAGAGGTCGCGCATTTTCTCACGGGTGCCGGACGCTCCGATCCCGTCGTCGTCAACATCGGCCACAAGCGCAAGCTCGATCTCGCCGTCGAAGTCCCGCCCATGCCGCTCGGCCCCATCGCCACCAACGAAATGTGGGACACGATTTACGACCGGCTGGTCGCGCTCGTCACCGAGCATCGCTCGACGCTGGTCTTCGTGAACACGCGGCGCATGGCCGAACGTTTGTGCCACGAACTCGGCGGGCGCATGGGCGAAGAAAATGTCGCCGCGCATCACGGCAGCCTCTCGCGCAAGCTGCGGCTTGCCGCCGAAAAGAAGCTGAAAGAAGGCCACGTCAAGGTTCTGGTCGCGACGGCTTCACTCGAACTTGGCATCGACGTGGGCACCGTCGATCTCGTGGTGCAGATCAATTCCTGCCGGGCCATCGCCGTAGCCCTGCAGCGCGTGGGACGTTCCGGCCACTGGCGCGGCGCCGTTCCCAAGGGAAGATTTTTCGCCACCACGCGCGACGATCTGATGGAATGCGCCGCGCTGGCGCGCGCCATCAAACATGGCGATCTCGATCGGCTGATCATTCCCGAGTCTCCACTCGACGTGCTGGCGCAGCAGATCGTGGCCGCCTGCTCCGCGGAGGAATGGCCGGAAGAGGAAATGTTTGCCTTGGCCCGGCGCGCCTATCCCTATCGCCATCTGAAGCGCGAAACGTTCGATTCGATTCTCGAAATGCTCGCCGAAGGCATCGCCGCCCGCCGCGGACGCTACGGTGCTTACCTTCATCGCGACAAGGTGAATGGCAAGCTGCGGGCGCGGCGCGGCGCGCGCCTCGCCGCCATCACCAGCGGCGGAGCGATCCCCGACAACTCGCTTTATACCGTCGTCGCCGAGCCCGATCAGGTCGTAGTCGGCACGGTCGACGAAGATTTCGCGGTCGAGAGCAATCGCGGCGACATCATGCTGCTCGGCAACACCTCATGGATCATCCATCGCATCGAGACCAACGCGGGCCGCTTGCTGGTGCAGGATGCCCATGGCGCTCCGCCCAGCGTGCCCTTCTGGCGCGGCGAAGCCCCCGCGCGCACACCGGAATTGTCGGCCCACGTCGGTGATCTCCGCGAAAAAATCAGCGACCTGCTACCCCGCACTTCACCCGTGGGATTCTCCGCAACCCAGCCCGAGGTCGCGGCCTGCGTCGGCTGGCTCAAGGAAGAATGCGGGCTCGACGACGCGGGCGCCGAGCAGGCGATCGAGTACATTCTGCAAGGCCGCGCCGTGCTGGGCGCGGTGCCGACGCAAACCACGGTCATCGCTGAACGCTTCTTCGACGAAGGCGGGGGCATGCAGCTCATCATCCATGCGCCCTTCGGCGGGCGCATCAACAAGGCCTGGGGACTTTCGCTGCGCAAGCGCTTCTGCCGCGGATTCAATTTCGAATTGCAGGCCGCGGCTACCGACAACGGACTCAACATCGCGCTCGCCGAGCAGCACAGTTTTCCGCTGGGCGATGTCTTTCATTTCCTGCAGTCCGAAACCGTGCAGCCGATTCTGGAGCAGGCCGCGCTCGACTCTCCCATCTTCGGCACGCGCTGGCGCTGGGACGCCAACCGCGCGCTGGCGCTCCTGCGCTTTCAGGGCGGCAAGAAAGTTCCGCCGCAGATTCAGCGCATGCGCTCCGACGATCTGCTGGCCTCGGTGTTTCCCGATGCGGCCGCGTGTTTTGAAAACATCGAAGGCGACCGGCAGATTCCCGACCATCCGCTGGTGGGCGAAGTGATGAAAGATGTGCTCACCGAGGCCATGGACGTCGAAGGTCTGAAGTCTTTGCTGCGCGGCGTCGCTTCGGGGGCGGTTCGCGTGCTCGCCGTCGATACGCCGGTGCCGTCGCAGTTCTCGCACGAAATTCTAAATGCGAATCCCTATGCCTTTCTCGACGACGCCCCGCTCGAGGAGCGCCGGGCGCGCGCGGTCGAGATGCGGCGTGTGCTGCCGGAATCGGTGCTGGAAGAGGTCGGCGGACTCGATGCCGGTGCGATCGCGCAGGTGCGCGACGAAGCCTGGCCCGATGTCCGCGATGCCGACGAATTGCACGATGTGCTGCACACGCTGGTGGCGCTGCCGGAAGGTGCGGCATTCGGTAATCCGCACTCGGCATTTGCCGGGGAGTGTTCCGGAGACGAGCGATGGCGCTTTTTCTTTGAGAGCCTCACGAACGAGCGGCGCGCCTCCGTCGCTTCGCTCGATGGACGCCGCTACTGGGTTGCCGCCGAGCGCGCCAGGAGTTTCGCCACTCTCTTTCCAGCCGCGCAGTTTGAGCAGAAACTCCCCGAGGTCGAAACCGCTCCTGTTTCCCGCGACGACGCTCTCCATACTCTCGTCACTGGATGGATGTCGCATCTCGGTCCCACGACCGCATCGCAGCTCGGAGGAACCCTCGGGCTGGCCGCATCCGAGATCGAAAAAGCCCTGCTGAGAATGGAAGCGAGCGGCACGATTCTGCGCGGGAAGTTCACCGATCCCCACGCGCAGGAAACCGAATGGTGCGAACGGAGGCTGCTGGCGCGGATTCACCGCCTCACCGTCGGCATGTTGCGCAAGCAGATTGAGCCTGTCACACCGGCGCAATTCCTGCGCTGGCTGATGCGCTGGCAGCACGTGGCTCCGGGCACGCAGGTGGCCGGCGAGCGGGGCACGCTGGAAGTGTTGCAGCAGTTGCAAGGCTTCGAGATGCCCGCCAATGCCTGGGAGCGGCAGGTGCTGGCTCGTCGCATCGCCGATTACGATCCACAGTGGCTGGACCAGCTTTGCCTCACCGGCGCGGTCGGCTGGGGACGCTTGTCGCCGCATCCGGCCACGCTCGAAGCGGGAGGGACGTCGGATTCCTCATCGCCGCGGCAGCGCCGCGTAATTCCCACCAGCGTGGCGCCGATTACCTTTTTCGTGCGGGAAGATGCCGACTGGATGGCCGCCGACAAGAATCCCCACTTCTCCCCAAACCAGGGAGAAACGGGACGTCCCGGCAGCGGACTCAGCCACGGCGCGCGGCTCGTGCTGGAATTTCTTCGCCAGCGCGGCGCGTCGTTCTTCGCCGACATCGTCCGCGGCAGCGGCAAGCTCAAAGCCGAGATTGAAACCGCGTTGTGGGAGCTCGTCGCCGCCGGCCTGGTTACCGCCGACGGTTTCGACAATCTGCGCGCGCTGATCGATCCCAAGCGGCGCGCCGGGCAGGGAAGCGGGCGCTCGACTCGTCCACGGCACAGTGCCGGCCGCTGGGCGCTGCTCTATGCCGACATTTCGGTCGAGCGTCCACGCGCCATCGAAGCCGCCTGCTGGATGCTCCTGCGCCGCTACGGCATCGTCATCCGCGATCTGCTGGCGCGCGAGTCGAACCTGCCGCCATGGCGCGAGTTGCTGATGGGATTCCGCCGGCTCGAAGATCGCGGCGAAATTCGCGGCGGCCGCTTTGTCGATGGTTTCCTCGGCGAGCAGTTCGCTTTGCCCATCGCGGTCGAATCCGTGCGCGCGCTGCGCAGCCTGCCCCTCAGCGGCGAGACGATCACCCTTTCCGCCGCCGATCCGCTGAATCTGGTTGGAATCCTGGTTCCCGGCGAGCGCGTGCCCGCGATCTCGGGCAAGACGGTGAGCTATCGCGACGGCGTGGCGGCGGCCACGTCAGAGGCGGCTTCGTTGTCCCAACCTGAACTCGGCAGGGCCGCCGTATAGGAACACTCCACCCTTGGCAGGATGGCCTTGCAGAAGCGGTAGACGGTAGCCCGTGTTCCGGATTTCCCGAGCGAAAACAAAAAGGTCAGAAGCTCGATGAGGGGGTCCCCCGAGCTTCTGACTTGGCGAACCCGGCTGAAACTGATCGAAAGCGCTTCCCCCATCGCTTTGTGCCAGGTCGCACGTTATTTGATATTGCATGCGCCATTCCAAACCGTGACCGGAGTCAGCACAATATCTCAAACAGTCGGTATCTGGTTCGATCAAAAAGGCTTATAAGCCGGTGTCGGAGTCGATGCGACCATTTCCAGTGGCCGCGCGGAGCCCAAAAAGACTATCCGATCAGATAGGCCACTAACCGTTCGGATAAGCGAAGCTTCAGACGAGTCACATGCATTTCCTCGCCGCACTGTGATAAAAGTTCTGCACGGAACGGACGAACCTTTGGGAGACCCGGATTGCAGCCTCGACTGTTAGCCATATCAGGACCGCTAAAGGACTCGACCATTCCGTTGTCGGAGGTTGAGGCCACCTTGGGTCGCGACCCGACCAACACGGTCGCGGTCGTGGACCCCTCAGTTTCACGAAAGCATTGCCGGCTGTACCGCGAGGAGGACGGGCGCTTCCAGATCAAGGATCTGGACAGCCGCAACGGCACCATGGTCAACGGCGTCACCGTCAAGGAGCAGTGGCTGCACCATGGCGACGAGATCGCCATTGGGGATTCGTTGTTCCTTTTCCTGCTGGAAGAAGAAGGGCGGGCGATCGTTCCCAGCCGGGTCGAGTTCGATGAAGGCCGGCCAACCACCGAAACCAAGCTCATTCATCCCAAGGAAGTGGTGTACCTGCAGCCGGACCGGCTGTTACGGGAGTTGCCCGCGACCTCGCCGCTGGCGCGAAACCTGAGCGCCCTGCTGAAAATCAGCCGCGTCGTTCATGCCATCCGAGATCTGGAAGACTTGCAGGCGCAGTTGCTGGACCTGATTTTCGAGGTCGTGCCCGCCAGCCGGGGAGCCATCCTGTTGGCGGAAGGAACCGCACAGGAATTCAGTTCGCTGTATGCCCGCACGCGGCAAGCCGGCCAGCCGCAATTGGTGCGCGTGAGCCGTACCGTTGCGCGGCAGGTCCTGAAAGAAACGGTAGCCATCCTCGGAGTCGATGTCCCGGCGAGCGGCCAGTTGCGGGACGTCGAGAGCCTGGCGAGTTCCGAGGTCCGCTCTCTGCTCTGCGTCCCCCTGACCGTCTTCCAGCGCGTGATCGGCTGCATTTACCTCGACACCACCAACCCGGCCAGCCGGTTCAATGAGGATCACCTGCAACTGATGGCGGCGATCGCTGGAATCTCGGCGGTGGCGCTGGACAACGCCCGCCGCCTGCAGTGGCTCGAGAACGAGAACCAGCGGCTGGCGGAAGTCAACCAGGAGCAGAGCCTTGTCGGCGAAGGCGCTCGCATGAAGGATATCTATCAATTCCTGGCGCGGGTTGCGCCCTCGGATTCGACGGTGCTGATCGAAGGCGAGAGCGGCACGGGAAAGGAACTGGCGGCCCGAGCTCTCCATCGCAACAGCCCGAGGAGCGGTAAGCCGTTCGTGGCCATCAATTGCGGAGCCATTCCCGAGTCTCTGCTGGAAAGTGATCTGTTCGGCCATGAGCGCGGAGCGTTTACCGGGGCCACGGCCCAAAAAAAAGGTCGGCTTGAAATGGCTGAGGGCGGCGTGGTCTTTCTCGACGAGATTGGCGAATTGGCGTCCGCCCTCCAGGTGAAGTTGCTGCGCGTGCTGCAGGAGCGGGAGTTTGAGCGCGTCGGTGGAACACATCCCATCAAGATCGACATCCGTCTGATCGCGGCGACCAATCGCGACTTGAATGAGGCCGTGCGCCAGGGGGAGTTCCGCCAGGATCTTTACTATCGTCTGGCAGTCGTGAAGATGATGATGCCGCCTCTGCGCGAGCGCCGAGAAGACATCCCGATGCTCACGCGGCATTTTGTTCAGAAGTATGCCAAGCGGTGCAAAGTACCCGCCCGTCCGGTCTCGCGCGAAGCGATGGCGGTCTTGATGAATCACGATTGGCCGGGAAATGTTCGCGAACTGGAGAATGCCATCGAACGGGCCCTGGTGCTGGGCTCGTCCGATACCGTGTTGCCCGAGGATTTGCCGGAATCGTTACTGGAGCATGCCAATGCTGGGGAAATTGCAGAAGGCAAGTATCACGGCAGCGTGAAGGAATTGAAGAAGCAGCTCATCCTCGACGCGGTCGAGCAGACGCGAGGCAACTATGTCGAGGCCGCAGCCCTGCTGAGCGTGCATCCGAACTATTTGCACCGTCTGATCCGTAACCTCGGGCTGAAAGAAGCGATCCAGGAAAGCTTGCGGACCCGCGGCGGCGCCCGCCATCGCTAATCTCAGAGCTGCGCAATTCTCGCAGTAGCTCTTGCCCTGGGCACGGGATCAGGGTAGCGACAGTTGCATGAGTTTTGCGGGATCGAGATAGGTTCCTTCCCAGCGGACAGCTACGTGCAAGTGCGGGCCGGTAGCGCGGCCGGTGCCGCCGCTGAGCCCGATGACCTGTCCACGCTTCACCACGTCGCCCTCTTTTACCTTGAATTCGGAGAGATGGAGATAGAGCGTGAGCAGTCCCTGGCCATGATCAAGGACCACAAAATTTCCTTCGTAATACAGCGGCCGAGCCAGCAGCACCATTCCGTCATTCATCGCCGCAACCGGCGTTCCTTCAGGTACGCGGAAGTCGAGGCCGAGATGCGGACGGTCTGCGACACCATTGAAGATGCGCTGGGAGCCGAAGACATCGGAAATCGGAGCCTTGGCGGGAGCCGTAAATCTTCCCTCCCACTCTCGACTGGGTGTCACACGATTCAGGTAATCCTGCTTGATCTTCACGCCCTCCGCGATCTCCTCTTGCTGCTCCGGGGTTGGCTCGGTGAATTTCTTCTCTACGGTAAGTTCGGTCTTGATCCGGGGATAGTGACCAGCAGCGACAAGGAACGCGCGCTTGAAGGTAACCGATGCCCCATTCGCCGCCCGCTCTCCGGTGAGTTCCAGCGGATACTTTCCAGGGGCGGTCTCCAAGCTCACGCCAGCCAGAGCAAACCAGGTTCTCGTCGATTTTTCGTAGCTGAAGATGAGCTGATGGCCGAGCCAGTTCGCAGTCAGTGCGTCGAGTCTTGCCGGCGACTTGACCTCGAACAGAACCGGAGCGCCGTTGAGCAGGCGCGCCGGCTGGGCCCGAACAATCCAGGAGGCAGCGAAGGACAAATCGCATGCCGCCAGAAGAAACAGGCAGCAAGCCGCCAGACAAAGCCAGTCGCGCGAGAATCCCATTTTGCGCTTCACTCTATCAGCCTAGCACCGCGTCAAAGCTCCATGTCTATAATCGCCGCATGCGCACCTCGGTTTTCACGGTCTTGGCCATCGCGCTGCTCTCGTCAGCGAGCGTGCCCCAGACCGTGGGACCCGCACTTCATGTTGACCGTGTGCTGGTAGTGAAGAAAGAACGCAAGCTGCAGCTGCTTGATCGCGGCAAGGTGCTCCGAACCTATCGGATTGCCCTGGGCGGCGACCCGGTTGGGCCGAAGACGCGCCAGGGAGATCACAAGACGCCCGAGGGAGTCTATTTCCTCGATTCGCGCAATTTGCACAGCCGGTTCTACAAGTCAATTCACATCTCCTATCCCAATGCACAGGATCGCGCAGCTGCTCGCAAGGCGGGCGTTTCGCCCGGCGGAGACATCTTCCTTCACGGCCTGCCGAACGGGTACAGATGGGTTGGAGCCTCCCACCGGCTCAAAGATTGGACCGACGGCTGTATTGCCGTGACCGACCAGGAAATCGACGAGATCTGGAATGCCGTGCCGAACGGCACTCCGATGGAAATCCGGCCATAGGTCCTTCTTTCGGTCGAGGAACTTCTCATCGCGGAACTCGTCACCGTGATCTCAATCACAGCCCGCGGCTCATCCGGGTGCTACCGTCCAGTCTCGGCACAGTCGCTGAATTTGCGAGTCTCCGGGGTCGAATGAGGTTCTCTGGCGCGAGATTTCTGTTGGCAGCGGTCGTCAGCACCAGCGCGCTCTTCCTCGCGGCATCACGAATGCAGCGCCCGGAGACTAAGCCCGGGGCTGCCGCTAGCCAACTCGCAACCGTCACTATTGACTACCCGCTCGACGGCTCGATTTTCCCTCCGGAAATCACTCCTCCCATTTTCCTCTGGCACGATGAAAGTGGCGTCGCGAAACGATGGGTGATCGAAGTTCGATTCGCTCATCACACGGGAACAATTCGGATCGAGGCGAGCGGCTACACCCCGGAAACCGATGAGATCGACACCAAAGCGGGCTCGGGGGAAGACATCGCGCAGTTGACGCCTCGAGAGCTGGCCACACGCTCGTGGAAGCCGGATGAGGCCACCTGGACCATCATCAAGCGGAAATCGCGGGAACCCGCGCTCATTGCGATCACCGGATTCACAGAATCGAGCCCCGGCCTTCCCGTCTCACAGGGGGCGGTCAGCATCTCGACCTCGTCCGACCCGGTCGGAGCGCCCGTGTTCTACCGCGATGTTCCCCTGATGCTGTCCCCCAGGACCGAGAAGGGCTTCATCCAGCCGTTGCCACCTTCCGCCATTCCGCTCATTAAATGGAAATTGCGCAGTGTCGGCGAGTCTGAGAGCCGAACCGTCATGGAGAACGTCTATACCTGCGCCAATTGCCACTCGTTCTCGAGCGACGGCAAGACGATGGGGATTGATGTCGATGGACCGAAGAACGACAAGGGCCTCTACGCCCTGGTTCCCGTCCAGAGATTAATGGCCATCCGCAATCAGGATGTGATCCGCTGGAGTTCGTTTCAGGAAAACGCGAACGCTGCCGATTCCGAGCCCTCGGTGAAGCGGTTCGGATTCATGTCCCAGGTTTCGCCCAACGGGCGCTACGTCGTGACCGGGATCGGTCCTCGGGGAGTCGGAAACCTCCATCAGAGCGAACATCCCGGATTTGCACCCGGGCTTTCTGATCGATTGTTCAGCATCAACTATCCTGACGTTGCCTTCAGCCAGGTTTTCTATCCCCTGCGCGGTATCCTGGCGTGGTACGACCGCGAGACCCGGAAGTTGCGGCCTCTTCCCGGCGCCGACGACCCCGACTTCGTTCAGACCAGCGGCTTTTGGTCGCCGGACGGCAAATATCTGGTCTTCAGCCGCGCCAGTGCTCGCGATCCCTATCCGCCCGGTGCAGAAAAGCCCGAGCACGCCAACGATCCTCGCGAACCGCAAATCCAATACGATCTCTACCGGATCCCTTTCAACGATGGTCGCGGCGGCAAGGCAGAGCCGGTGGCGGGCGCCTCCGCCAACGGCATGAGCAACAACTTTCCCAAGGTTTCTCCGGACGGCCGCTGGATCGTTTTTGTCCAAAACCGCAACGGCTTACTGATGCGGCCCGACAGCAAGCTCTATATCGTGCCATTTGCCGGCGGCCAAGCCCGGCTTATGAGGTGCAATGGGCCTTCGATGAATTCGTGGCATACCTTTTCACCCAACGGGCACTGGCTGGCGTTTTCATCGAAGGCCTACGGGCCGTATACGCGGCTCATGTTGACGCATATCGACGCGGATGGTAACGACAGTCCGGCGATTCTCGTCGATCACACCACGGCCGCGAATCGCGCCGTCAACATTCCTGAGTTCGTGAACATTCCGCCGGATGGCATGAAGAAGATCGATCCAGAAGCAACGAAGTTCTACCATCTGGCAAGCGATGCATTCGAGCTCATGGAGAAGAACCAGATGCGCGAGGCGATTGAAAAGTGGCGCGAGGCCCTGCATCTCGAGCCGGACAACGCGATGGGCCACTTTTCCCTCGCCGTCTCGCTGAGTGGCAACAATGAGGAGAGCCAAGCGGTTGCGGAATATGGCAAAGCCTGTGCTCTCGATCCACATCATGCTGCCTGGTTCGACCACTTTGCGGTGTCGCTGGCGCTGACGGGGAATCCCGACGCTGCGGTCGCAAACTGGCAGAAATCGCTCGGCCTTGATCCGAGCAATGCCAAGGCAGAAATGGAAATGGGCATGGTGCTGGCCGAGAGGGGCCAGGTGCGCGACGGACTCGATCACCTGCGCAAGGCAGTCGAATTGGCTCCTGAAGTTCCCGATGCCCACAATGCTTTTGGCTGGGAGCTGGCGAAGGCCGGGCAGGTCGATGCGGCCGTCGAGGAAGTGCAGAAGGCAATCGCTCTCAGCCCTGCCTCAGCCGCCTATTATTCCAATCTCGGTCATTTTCTGGAATCGCGAGGAGACTCTGCTGGCGCGGTGGCTGCTCTGGAAAAGGCCGTCGACCTAAGCCAAGGCAAAGAACCGCATCTGCTGACGCCTTGGCTGAGGCGTACGGGAAGGCTGGCCGGTTGGGCGACGCAATCCAGACTGCTGGTCGCGCGCGCGAGCTCGCGCTCCAGATGCACGACGAGCCGCTCGAAAAAAAGCTGCAAGCCGACATCGGCCGCTACGAACTCGAGCAGGGAAAATCAAAATCCCGCTAGCGAAGCTCTTAGGATCTGGTGGACCTGGTCGGGATCGAACCGACGACCTCTTCCATGCCATGGAAGCGCGCTCCCAGCTGCGCCACAGGCCCACTCGCCAAAAAAGCACCACTCAAAAACCGGGAGACCTCGCCGGCAAGGCCGGGGCGCGCTCCCAGCTGCGCCACAGGCCCTCGGGTAGGGACACAACCAGCTCTCTTGCAGGGACCTCAATTATTTTCGCCGAGCGCGACCAGATAGTCAACGCACGCGCAGCCTTTGGTAGTGTCCTAATACTGCACTCTTAGGACACTACCCAGCCTTTCACGCGAAAAGAAGAGCCCGCCAACTCAGATGGGAAGCTGAAGTTCTCCCTTGTCCGAGAGTGGGAAGAACGGGTTCCACGCAACCTCCCACAAGAAATCGTCGGGATCGGCAAAATAGCCGGAATAGCCGCCCCAAAAGACTTCCTGGGCCGGCTTCAGAATCCGCGCCCCTGCCCCCTGTGCTTCCTGAAGGACGGCATCTACGTCCTCACGGGAGCGCGCATTGTAGGCCAGCGTGATGGCTCGGAAGCCCTGGCCTTCGGCCGCGAGATTGGCGTCCTTGGCCAATTCCTGCCGCGGATACAGCGCGAGGGCCATTCCTCCGGCCTGGAAGAAGACGATCGCGTCCGACCCGGCTTTCGAGGGCCGCCATCCCATGCGCTCGTAGAATTCCCAGCTTCGCTTCAGGTCGGCCACCCCAAGCGTGACAATGCTGATTCGTTGTTCCACGGTTCCTCCGCCTTGCTGAAGTGCCCGATCCAAAAGATTGTTCGGCCGGGCGAAATTCCCCCGTTTCTTCCACAGGCATTTTCTGCCATAATTGATCGTGCACGCCACCTGCACAATTTTCCAAACACAATTTAGAGCGAGGACGAGATGCCGGCGAAGTACATCTTTGTGACGGGCGGAGTTGTGTCTTCTTTGGGCAAGGGACTGGCCGCGGCTTCCATTGGCTGCCTGCTGGAGAGCCGTGGCATCAGGGTCAACATCATGAAGTTCGATCCGTATCTCAACGTGGATCCGGGGACGATGTCGCCGTTTCAGCACGGCGAAGTGTTCGTGACCGACGATGGCGCCGAAACCGATCTCGACCTCGGGCACTACGAGCGCTTCACCCACGCCAAACTCTCGCGCGACAACAACTGGACGACCGGTCGGCTCTACGAGCAGATCATTGCCAAGGAACGCCGCGGCGATTATCTGGGAAAAACCGTGCAGGTCATTCCCCACGTGACCAATGAGATCAAAGCGGCGATGAAGAAGGTCGCGCAGGACGTGGACGTGGCCATCGTCGAAATTGGCGGCACCGTCGGTGATATCGAATCGCTGCCGTTTATGGAGGCGATCCGCCAGATGCGCCAGGAACTCGGTCGCGAGCACACGCTGTTTGTGCACGTCACGCTGGTGCCGTTTATCGCGGCAGCGCAGGAATTGAAGACCAAGCCCACGCAACACTCGGTGAAGGAACTGCTCAGCATCGGCATTCAGCCCGATATTCTGCTTTGCCGCACCGATCGTTTTCTGGCGAAGGAAATAAAGTCGAAGATAGCGCTCTTCTGCAACGTGGCGGAAGAGGCGGTGATCGCCGCGAAAGACGTGGCATCGGTCTACGAAGTGCCCTTGACCTTCGCAAAAGAGAATGTGGATACCCTTGCTCTGAGGTATCTGCACATCGAGGCGAAAGACCGCGATCTTTCGAAGTGGGAAGACATCGTGCATCGCGTCTACAACCCCAAAGACACAGTCACCATCGGCATCGTCGGCAAGTATGTGGAGTATGAGGATTCCTACAAGTCGCTGAAAGAGGCGCTGGTGCACGGAGCTCTGGCGCACAATCTGAAACTGCAACTGAACTGGATTGAGGCCGAAGGCCTCGAAAATGCGGACGAGAAAAGTGTTGAAGCGCAGCTCGAGGGCTATGACGGCATTCTGGTTCCCGGCGGGTTTGGCAAACGCGGCATCGAAGGCATGCTGGTGGCGATCCGTTACGCGCGGGAAAAGAAGGTTCCGTACTTCGGCATTTGCCTGGGGATGCAGACGGCGTGCATCGAGTTTGCGCGCAATGTCGTCGGGCTGGAAGATGCGAATTCGAGCGAGTTCGATCCGGCGACGCCGCATCGCGTGATCTACAAGCTGCGCGAACTGCGCGGTGTCGAAGAACTGGGTGGAACGATGCGCCTGGGCGCGTGGACATGCAAGATCGAGCCCGACACGCTGGCGGCGCGGATTTACGGCAAGCTGGAGATCAGCGAGCGCCATCGGCATCGCTACGAGTTCAATCGCGAATATGAAGAGCCGATGACAGCGGCGGGACTGCGCATCTCCGGTTCGACGCCGGATGGAACTTACGTCGAGATGGTCGAGTTGCCCGATCATCCGCATTTCATCGGGTGCCAGTTCCATCCCGAATTCAAATCGAAGCCGCTCGAGCCGCATCCCTTGTTCAGCACCTTTGTTGGCGCGGCCTATGAATACGGATCGAAACGGCGGGTCGAAAAAGAGACGGCCGAAGTGGAAATGTTCCACCGGCCGGAACGAGTCGCGGGACGCTAAGATTCACCACGAAGGCACAGAGGCGCGGAGCGATACTGAGATTGCCCTGTGAGTCCGTCGTTCCGCGGTGAAACCGTTTTGCCATGACCACCTCCTTCCAAGTCGCTGATATCCACATCGGCTCCGGCGACCTGTTTCTGATTGCCGGGCCGTGCGTGATCGAGAGCGAAGAGCACGCTATCCGCATGGCGGAGATTATCAAGGGCGTGACCCGGTCGCTGAACCTCCCGTTCATTTTCAAGGCGAGTTACGACAAGGCGAATCGCACGTCGATTCGCAGCTATCGCGGGCCGGGGATCAAAGAAGGCCTGCGCATCCTCAAAAAGATCAAAGATGAGGTTCACGTGCCGGTGCTGACCGACGTGCACGAGACGGCCGATGTGGGCAAAGTCGCCGAGGTCGTCGACGTGCTGCAGATTCCGGCGTTTCTCAGCCGGCAGACGGATCTGGTCGTGGCGGCGGCGCTGAGTGGGCGTGCGGTCAACATCAAGAAAGGGCAGTTCATCGCGCCGTGGGATATGCGCCATGCGGTCGAGAAGTGCCGCGAGGCGGGCAATTCACAGGTTTTTGTGACAGAGCGCGGCGCAAGCTTTGGCTACAACAATCTGGTGGTCGATATGCGGTCGCTGGCCATCATGCGGAAATTCGCGCCGGTTGTGTTTGACGCGACGCACTCGGTGCAGTTGCCATCCTCGCAGGCGAGCGGCGACGGGCCGGCGACGAGCGGTGGGCAGCCGGAGTTTATTCCTTTGCTGGCCCGCGCAGCAGTGGCGGCGGGTGTCGACGGCGTGTTCATGGAAGTGCACGACAATCCGAAAGAAGCGAAGTCGGATGGGGCGAATGCTCTTGAGTCGACGAAGCTGCGGGGCCTGCTGAAAGAATTATTGGCAGTGCAGAAGGCGATCGTGGAAGCGCACGCCACGCCGTGAGATACGGGGCGGGGTCAATGAGTGCTAATGCCCCTGATAGCGACAACGACTCTAAAGGCAGCAGCCTCGGGGCCCTATATGTGGGCGATCTCTTGCGCCATCAGAAGCAAAATCAAGATCATATTGCGGACCCCAAAAATGCGGTTCGTCACTGGCGATGTCGATCTTAGGGTTATTGCTAGCCACGCTAGGGACAGCAAAAACATTGCGACCCCTACAGCGAGCCTGAACGGCTGATGCCTCCGCAGACCCAGAATTACGAAAAACAAACCTCCCACGGCGTAGGTGGCGTACATCAAGAGCGGCCATCGGCGGGCCACCGGCTGCTCAGGAGGTTCTAGCGTGTCAAACATGCTGCTACCTATTGTAGAACTTCTCTGAAGTTGCGGCCCGTGACGATCACCGCACCTTTTTGACGGTTGGCGTAACATCTGATTTCACTCATTGATCTGCGTCAGTGCCATAAAGCGCCAGCGGGACGGCTGACGCCGTCCCGCTGATCTCCGACTGATCGACCCTACTCCAGCACGAGAATGTTCTTCTTCGCGCACATCTCTTTCAGGATCTTCGGCCACACCGTGACGCTGACTTCGCCGAGGTGCGCCTTGCGCAGCAGCAACATCAAGGTCCGCGACTGCCCGATGCCGCCGCCGATCGAAAGCGGAATCTGATTGTTGACGATCGCCTGGTGATACGGAAACTTCAGGTTATCCAGAAGCCTCGACATCTCCAGTTGACGGCGCAGCGTCTCGGCGTTGACCCGGATGCCCATCGAGCTGAGCTCGTGGCGCCGGCGGGTCACCGGGTTCCATACAAGAATGTCGCCATTCAATCCGTGAGTATCGCGCTGGGTCTGCGCACTGGTGTCGGTGATCCAGTCATCGTAGTCGGCCGCCCGCATCTCATGCGGATATCCATCCTTCAGCGGCCATCCGATTCCAACGATAAAAATCGCAGGATGTTTTTGCAGGATGATCGTTTCCCGCCGTTTCCGCGGCAGGTCGGGGTACATAGCCAGCAGTTCTTCGGCGTGGAGAAACGTGAGTTCCTCGGGCAGGCTCGGATAACGGGGATTGCGCAGCTCGGGGAACATCTCCTGGGCAAATCTCTCCGCCTCCACCAGAACTTTCCAGATCTTGCGTACGATCGACTTGAGGAATTCCAGGTTGCGCTGCTCGGGCAGAATGACGCGCTCCCAATCCCACTGGTCCACATAGGCTGAGTGGTCGTGGTCGAGGAAATAATCCTTGCGCACGGCGCGCATATCGGTGCAAATGCCTTCTCCGACGCGACAGTCGAACTGCTTGAGCGCCATCCGTTTCCACTTGGTCGCGGCCTGCACGACCTGCGCGTCGATGGGATGCTTATCGCGGTCGTTGGAGATATGGAACTGAATGGGCGTGCGTGACCCGTCGCGGTCGAGCATATCGTTGACGCCACTTTCAGAATCGACGATCAGCGGCACTTCGACCATCATCAGGCCGAGTTCCTTGCAGAGGTTGTCCTCGATGTAGCGCTTCACGTGAAAGATAGCCTGCTGGGTCTCCCGCGGAGTGAGCAGCGGATGATAATCGCGAGGCAGAACGTTTTCCAGTTCTTCGTAGTTCCCGATTCCGGGACCGGCCAGATCGGCTTTCTTGCCGTTGCTGCTGTCTGTCGAGGCTTCAAAACTGGAGGTGGGATGATCCTCGACATCGCTGGTTCCGCTATTCGTGCGCCCATCGGAAATGAAAAGACTCATGGATATAGACACTCCTTCCGGCCGCTGAGCGGTCGTGGACTAAGTGGCGATCTGGCCTCTATTCAATGACTGGGACTCTCCCAGAACTGTGACTCTGATCACTCTTTACTGTGAGTCCGGACCTCCCCACTCGAACCAGGGTTTGAGCGCAGCCGGTCGCGGGCTTTTCCCGGCGTGTGTTAGATTTGAAATTCTTGCCATGAAACACGTTTCCCAGTGGGCTTTGAACGCCGCGGCGGCAGGCGGGGCCGGTTATTCCGATGCCCGAGTCGTGGCACAGCGCAGCCGCGCTTTGACCACAAAGAACGGCAAGGTTGGCAGCGCGTCGGATGCGGAGTCGGTCGGGATGAGCGTGCGGGTCATTGCCGACGGTGCCTGGGGTTTCGCCGCATCCGCGGATTTGAGCCGGAAAGCAGTAGAAGCAACCGCGGCCAGAGCGGTCCAGATCGCGCGGGCGTCAGCCCGGGTGAAACGGGAAGACATTCGCCTGGCTCCGGAGAAGCCGGCGGTCGCCGAGTGGACGACGCCCTACAAGATCGATCCGTTTGCGATCTCGGTGGAACAGAATATCGATCTGCTGCTCAAGATCGATGCCGAGTTGCGCGCCGTCGCCGGCATCACCCTGGCAGAAACGAATCTGAATTTCCACCGCGAGGAGCAGTGGTTCGCCTCGTCAGAGGGTGCAGACGTTCATCAGACCAAGCTCTCCACTGGCGCCGGATACGCCGCCTACGCCTTTGCCGGGAATGAGATTCAGAAGCGCTCGTATCCCAATTCGTACGGCGGGCAATGGCAGAACAAAGGGTACGAACTGGTTGAAGAGTTAAAGCTGGTTGAGAATGCGCGGCGCATTGCCGAGGAGGCCGTCGCGCTGCATAAGGCCGATCAGTGTCCGGAAGGCAAGTTCGACATTATTCTCGACAGCTCTCAACTGGGGCTCCAGATTCACGAGTCGGTGGGGCATCCGATTGAACTGGACCGCGTGCTGGGGATGGAAGCGAATTTTGCCGGAACTTCCTTTCTTACGCTCGACAAGCTGAGGGCGTTGCGCTACGGCAGCGAGCTGGTGAACGTGGTCGCGGACGCCCGGCAGGAGCATGGTCCGGGGCTGGGGACGTTTGGGTTCGATGACGAAGGCGTGGCGGCGCAATGTACACCCATCATCACGAACGGATTGTTTACCGGCTACCTGAGCTCGCGAGAAACGGCGCACACGATCGGAGCGAAACGCTCGGGCGGAACCCTGCGCGCCGAGGGATGGAACCGCCTGCCAATGATCCGCATGACGAATATCAGTCTCTTGCCGGGGGACAAACCGCTCTCGCTCGAAGAGCTCATCGCGTCGACAGATCACGGAGTCCTGATGCAGACGAATCGGTCGTGGTCGATCGACGACAAGCGTTACAACTTTCAGTTCGGCTGCGAAATCGGATGGGAGATCAGGAACGGCAAGCGCGCGCGCATGGTGAAGAATCCGTCATACTCGGGAATCACAACGGAATTCTGGAACTCGCTGGATGCGATCTGCTCGCGCGACGAATGGATCTTGTGGGGCACGCCGAATTGCGGCAAGGGCCAGCCGCAGCAGGTCATGGGCACCGGCCACGGAGCCGCGCCGTCGCGGTTTCGGGGCATCAAGGTAGGAAGCGCGTATCGCTGAATGCTACGAGACGATCAAGCCGCCGACATTTTCGACCGCATCCGCAAGATCTCGTCTGCCGACGAGGTCGAAGTGCTGTTTTCCGGAGGCCGATTTTCGCTAACTCGCTTCGCCAACAACACCATCCACCAGAATGTCGCCGAGGAAAATGATACGGTCTCGGTGCGGACGGTTTTTTCCGGCCGAACCGCCCGGGCTTCGACGAACAGAGTTGATGACGAGAGCTTGCGCCAGGTCGTGCGAGCGTCGGAAAGCCTGGCTCGCGTCCAGCATCCCGATCCCGATTTGCTTCCCATGCCCGATGCTCGGGAAGCTGCAGGCCCCGCAGCGAATTCGGCCCAGGAATATCCTTCACGATATTTCGAGAGCACGGCGGCAATCACTCCGGAGATTCGCGCCGAGGGTGTCAAGAAAATCGTCGCCGTTGCCGACCGGCACAAGCTCACAACCGCGGGCGTGTATTCCAGCGCTGAGTCGACGGAAGGGATCTTCAACTCCCGCGGGTTGAGTCGCTGGCACACCCAGACGGCGGCCGAGATTTCCGTCACCATGCTGGGCTCGGATTCTTCCGGATGGCAAAAGGCAAATTCTCCCGATGTGGCCAATCTCGATCCCCTCGCCCTGGCCGAAACCGCGGCGCGTAAAGCGATCGATTCGGCTCATCCCCGCGAGATTCCGGCAGGGAAGTGCACTGTGATCCTGGAGCCCGCTGCCGCGCTCGACATCGTGGGCTTCATGTTCTGGGATTATTCGGGCATGGCGATTCTCGACCAGCGCTCGTTTCTCACCGGCAGAATTGGCGCTAAGCTGTTCGGAGTTAACGTCACGATTACCGACGACGTGGCGCATCCCATGCAGGCGGGCTGTCCCTTTGACGGCGAAGGCGTGCGCCGGCAGACCGTGACTCTCGTCGAGAACGGCATCGTTCAGCGCGTGGTCTACGCGCGGGCCACTGCCGCCCGCATGAAGAACTCGGAGTTTCGCGACCAGGTCGGTCCAATCCAAGCCACCGGCCACGGGTTTGCTCTGCCCAACGAAATGGGAGAGATGCCGCTCAACATCGTGTTCGCGTCGCCGCCTGATCCGCAGACCGTCGAGCAGATGATTGCATCGACTGAGCGCGGAGTACTGGTAACCCGGCTGTGGTACATCCGCGAAGTCGATCCCTACGAGAAGATTGTCACCGGCATGACCCGTGACGGCACATTCCTGATCGAGAACGGACGCCTGCTCGGCGGGTTACGAAACTTCCGCTTCAATGAAAGCCTGATTCACATGCTGTCGAATGTCGAGGCCATGAGCGTGCCCGTACGCGCCTCTGGCGAGGAATCCTTTGACATGGTCGTGCCCGCGATGAAAATCAAGGACTTCAACTTCACAGAAGTCACACGATTCTGATCTCTCGTACCACCCCCAAAGCCCTCGCTTCACCCGGAAAAATGCTTTGGCAATCACCAGAAATCTCCGCGTTTTGACCCGGAATTGACCGCTGCAGGGAGTGATTTTTTGGGTTCGAATCCCCCTTTGCAAATCTCTCCTAATCGACTCAAAGAAAAGAAGTTAACCACTATCGTCCCATGACTTCGGTAACTTTGCCAGGCAGATTCCGAGGTGTACGCTGCCCTTGAGTTTCCGTGGAAGTTTCCGAGCTTTCGTGAGGCCGCGGAAAGGCGAAACGTGACGACGGAATCAGGGAAAAATCCGATGGCCGAGGCAGCCTGGAGCGCAGCGCAGTTTGAGGAGATGCAGAGCGCGCCGCGATTTCCGCTGCACCTGTCAGCCTCTGTGAAAGCGCAAGGCAGTGCCTATTCCGCCGAGACTGAGAACATCTCGGCGAACGGCGTCTTGTTCGCGATGGACAAAGATGTGCCTGTGGGCTCGATGGTCGATTTCACGATTCTGTTGCCGGCAGATGTGGTCGGCGCGCGGCGCGACGTGCAGATCGATTGCCGCGGACGCGTCGTGCGCAGCTTCGAAGATCGAGGCCGCCGCGGTGTCGGCGTCGTGATTGATGAGTACCACTTTGAGCGGGCTTAGGGAATCGCATGGCGAGCACTCCGGTTAGCGTGGAAGAAAATCCGGGAGCAGTCGAAGCGGACGGCAAAGGTCAGTTTGTGCGCGTGATCGTGGCCGACACCCAGGCAATCTTCCGCGCCGGTCTGCGCAAAGTGTTCGCCCTCGAAGACGATATTCGCGTAGTCGGGCAGGCCGAGACCCTGCCGCAGGCGCAATCGGCGGCAAAGAAGTTCTCCGCCGACGTCATGATTTTTGAAGCTGCCTTGGCGCCAAATCCCGTCGACGCGGTCGCCGACCTGCTGCGCCAGAATCCGCAGATTCGCATCGTTGTCGTCACTCCGGGCTCCGATGAAGGATTGACCCTAGACCTGTTCCGGCGCGGAGCGCACGGCATTGTGTCGCGCGAAGTTGAGCCCGAGTTGCTGGTCGACTGCTTGCGCAAGGTGGCCGCGGGCGGGACCTGGCTCGACAGTCAGGGAACGCAGTGGGTGCTTGAGGCCTTCCGCAACCAGAACAACCGGCCTTCGGGAGCGCGCCCCAAGGTGCAGCTCACTCCCAAGGAAAGTCTTATCGTTTCCTGTGTGACACAGGGAATGAAGAACAAAGAAATTGCGCTTCGCGTGGGAACCACCGAGCAGGTTGTCAAGAATTACCTGCGCAAAGTGTACGACAAGCTGGGCGTCGCCGACCGCCTGGAGCTGGCACTCTACTGCTTGAATCATCACGTCGTCGACAACACCAAGGTTCCACCGTTGCCGGCCCACCCGGAAAATGGCACTGCGGTCAAAGCAGCTGCAGCCGGAGCCGGCGCATCCAGCATCGGGCCCGACGTTATCGCCGACTCCACGAAAAACTTCTCCTGATTCTGATTCTTCCGTTCGCACTGGCAGCTTTGCCCACGCGCAAAGATTTTTTCCGACACCTGTCCGCCATATGCTCGAACCGGGTAGCCGTCGGACGGAACTCCGAAGCAACCTGAGGCGCGCACTCGCTGTGCCATCCGGAACAGCGCCCTTTTGCGCAATGAAGGATCCGCGCGAGTACCGCGCGATGCGGTGGACCTTTTTCTCCAATGATTTGAGTGCTGGGCTCGGGTGCTGATCAGACAGCGCCAACCTGAATCTCACTTTCGGTTGCGGTTTCCCCGAACTCCCCCATAGAATGAAAGCGGTCGCCCACCTCACAGCGAAGAAGCAGGGCGATCAGGCTCTTCTCAAGTCGTTCCCTCCAGAGTTTGGCGCCGGAGAGATGGCCGAGTGGCTGAAGGCGCACGCTTGGAAAGCGTGTTTAGGGGAAACTCTAACGTGGGTTCGAATCCCACTCTCTCCGCCAGTAGTTCTGTTTCCATCGGACTACCGTCAGTTGAAGGACGTAGCTCTTCCCTCCTGCCAGGACTCTTGCGTAAGCTTCCGTTGGCAAGCCGATGTCCGCAATGGAAGCGACCTGAAATGGAAGCGAGCCTGAACCCGCCAATCTCAAGCGGCGATCTTTCCCCTGCTGAGTGCCGGCAGGAGAAGATTCAGAAGCGCTTGATCAGAGAACGGGTTCTGCCCTGAAATCAGCTCGCGATCTTGAACGACGTAACTCTGCCATGGAGCGACCACACTTACGTCACCGCCCGCCGTACGCAAAGCGAAGTCCGGGTAGAACAAAACCTTACCGTTGATCTCAATCGGCTCCCGCTGCTGCTCTTCCGCTGTCGAGAAGATAGTCATCTTGTATCCGGCATAGATCCAGCCTTGAGCCTTTGCCCGCGCTCCAGCGGCATCGCCCGCCGCGAGCGCGGCGACGAACTCCTTCGAATTCGGGAGAGCCGACAGCATCGAAATCGGGCCATGGCAGAGCACCGCCGTCGGCTTTGACGTTTCATGAAAGTGCCTCATCACGGTGCCGGCGTCGGGATCATCGAGAAGATCCTCCATCGGGCCATGGCCGCCAGGGACGAAAACAGCCTCATATTGATCCAGGCCCGATGCGATGACATCCGAGATACGCGTTGGATTTCTGAGCCCGGTCAGGCTGTCACGGAATTTGAAATAGTCCTGAAGCTTAGCTTCGCTGCCGCCGAAAAAGTCAGGTACAGCGGAATGAAGATCCAGTTGCGGCGTGTTGCCTTTCGGGTTAGCGAAGGTGATTTCGTAGCCCTCCTGCATCAGGGCGCGAACCGGGACCGTCAGCTCGTTGAGGTAATAGCCGGCGCCGGCGTAAACCTTGCCATCTTTCAAGGGCAAGCCGTAACCGCTCGAGACCAGTACCAGGACTTTTCCTTTTGTCGCCATTTTGCTCTCCTTTTGAAATGGATTCTGTTTCCCTGTTCCCCATCTTGGTCCCGCAAATTCTCAGCATTGAGGGCCGTGGGCGGCAACGGCAGCACGGCTATGCTCATTTAAGCTACATAAGCCGCTGTCCGTCTATTGGACGAAGGTATCGGCGATGCCGTCATTCGGAAGGTTGACTCGGGCTGGAAGAAAAAACCGTTTAAGCAGACCCAGGGTGTCGTCAGGGTTCTCTCTTGGGAAAAAAGTGGCCGCCCTTTATCGCCGGTCCAACTCTCATTTCTAAAATGAAGAAGCTTGGCATCTCGCGGCCCAGAAGGGCGACCGCAACGAGAATCAATCCCGGGAAGACGGAGAACCGAGTGGCGGCTTGTTACCCGGCGTGAAGCGAGATTCGAGCGGAACTGACCCCAGACGGGCCCTGCGGTCTGCAGGCCGCCGCCCGGGACGCTCTATTCCCGGTTCGGTTCAGGATTCAAGGAAGGATGGATGCGGAAGGGATTGCAGGTGCAGGAGGGATTGTTGATGTGGAAGGACCGGGCGCCGTGTTCGGTGACAGGTACGGCGGCATGAGGATTGCGATGCTCCTGGGTGGCTGGCCGCCCGGGCAAGAGTATTCCTTCACGATGTCTTTGATGCGAGAACGCACCGAAGCGGAGCCATTGACGAATAGGGTCGCTTCCAGGGCATCCAACTGACGGGCCAGCGCCTCCCAACTCTGCATGGGTCCGCGTGCCCTTTTGATCTTAGGGAAAGTCGTCTGGCTGACCTGCTCGTCTGTGTAGAAGAGTTCCTCGACCAGTTTCTCTCCCTCGCGTAGACCGGTGAAGACGACGTCCACGTCATTCTCGTTTTTTCCGGAGAGTTTGATGAGCGTCTGAACCAGTTCCATGATCGGAACCGGCTCGCCCATATCGAGCACGAGAGTGTCGCCTTTTTCTCCAATCACCGACGCCTGCAGAACCAGGGAGACGGCTTCGCGAATGGTCATGAAGAAGCGCTTCATCTCGGCGTGCGTCACGGTCAGGGGCTCATTGTGTCGAAGCTGCCGCTGCAGCACGGGAATCACGCTTCCGTTCGATCCCAGAACATTGCCGAAGCGGACCGAGAGGCAGCGCATGCCGTTGGTGGGCCGGTGGGCGATGATCAGTTCGCAGATTCGCTTGGTGGCGCCCATGACGCTGGTGGGATTCACGGCCTTGTCGGAAGAGATCAGGATGAATGTCTTGCAATCGTAGCCGCTGGCCACGGAAAGCAGATTGACCAGACCGAAGACATTGTTCTGGACGGCAGCGGAGGCGTTAATCTCCATGAGTGGAACATGCTTGTAGGCCGCCGCATGGAATATCGCCCGTGGCCGTGTCTCCCGGAAAATGTGATCCATCTCCCGGCGGTCGCACACGTCGGCAACGTGGCAGCGGACAACCGCGCCTCCGCTGCGCGCGGAGAGGTCACGGCCGAGATAGAACATCGCCGACTCGTCGTGATCGACGCAGACGAGCGTTTGTGGCTGGTGCGAGAGAATCTGGCGGCAGAGTTCTGATCCGATCGAGCCGGCGGCGCCGGTTACCAGCACAGTGTGTCCTTGAATCGTCCCGCGAACGGAGTGAAGGTCGATCTCTACCGGATCGCGGCCCAGGAGATCTTCCACATCGACGTTACGGAAGTGGCTGATACTTACCCGATCGGCAATGACGTCCCGCAATGCCGGGACGGTGCGGAATTTCACCTTGCTGCGCTCGCAGATCTGCACGAAGCGTTGCATCTGTTTGGAGCTGGCCGACGGCACCGCAATCAAGATCTCGTCCACCGGATAAGACTCGACCAGGTCCGGCAGCGCGTCCACGGTTCCCAGCACCGGCACATCGTCAATCTTCAATCCAGTCTTCGAGCGGTCATCGTCGACATAACCGAGAACCGCGTATTCCTTTCCGTCTCTAAGCTCGCGAACCACGGTCTGGCCGCCGACTCCGGCGCCCACCAGCAGAACCTTCTTAGACGCGGTGAGGTCCTGCCGCACCGACTCCGCCAGCACTCGGGAAAAGAGCCGAACCCCGATCAGCATCGCCGCGGTCAGCACCGGCTCGAGCACGAAAATGGAGCGCGGGAAGCCGGTCGCGTCCAGAAGATATCGGATGGTCAGGACGAACGCGAAGGATCCGGAGACAACGGCTTTGAACACTTCCAGCGAATCGCTCAGCCCCGTGTAACGCCACCAGCCATGCAACAGCCCGAAACTCGAGATGGTGAGCATGCGGAGAAGGATGAGAATGCAGGCAGCCGTGAACAGCAGGCGCCGGTTCGGCAGGGTGAAATCAAATCGCAAAAACCAGGCCAGCACCAGCGAAACAAAGATAAGAGCAGCCTGAAAGATTGCAACGAACCACGAGTTCTGCCGCAGAAGAGCGCGAGCCAGAATAATGATTTTCATGGACGTATTAGGGTCGATCTAGAGATGAAGGTGATGAGACCGGCTTGGCACGGGCATCAAGGAGCTTGAGAAAGTCAAGGTTTTCTACTCGCACTCACCTGCCGTCGCCTTGGCCATGACTTTCTCCACCGCATTCGCTGTTTCTTCGATGTCGACGATTGTCAGAGTTGGGTGCACCAGGAACATGAGGCTCGTCTCCCCCAAGAGTCTTGCAGTTGGTAAACGTGTCTCGGGCCGCCAGGCGTCCGGGAACGCTTTTTCGAGGTAAATCTCAGCGCAGGTTCCCGGATAACAGGGCACTCCTTCAGCGCGAATGGCGTCGACGACGCGATCGCGGTCCCAGCCTCTGGAAAGTGTTTCGGGTCGAACGAAGGCGTGGTACTTGTAATAGGAGTGGACGAAGTCAGCAGGCGGAATGGTCACGCGCAGCCCTCTGATGTGCGCGAAGCGAGCGTCGAGAATAGCGGCGAAGGATCGTCTCTGCTCGACCCAACCAACCAACTTGCGCAGCGCAACTCGCCCGAGCGCCGCCTGAATCTCGGTCATTCGCCAGTTAGTGCCGAAAGAGTCATGTACCCAGCGGAAGCGAGTGGATTGTTTGCTATCTACCAACTTGTCGAAGTTCTTCCCATGATCCTTTAGTTCCCACGCCCGCCGCCAGATATGTTTGTTATTAGTGACTAACATCCCGCCTTCGCCGCCGGTCGTAACAATCTTGTCTTGGCAGAAGGAAAATGCCCCCACGTCCCCTAGGCTGCCAACCGGCTTGCCCTTATACGACGCGCCATGCGCTTGCGCGCAATCTTCGATCACAAATAGCTGGTGCGCTTGGGCAAGATCGTGAAGGGGATCCATATCGCAAGGCCATCCCGCCAAATGTACCGCCAGGATCGCCTTGGTGCGAGGAGTGAGCGCTGCTCGCACGGTTTCCGCCGTCAATGTCTGGCTGTGGACATCGATGTCGGCGACCACGGGGCGGGCTCCGCAAAGTGCCACGCAGCTAGCCGAAGCAATGAAGGTGCGTGACGGCACAATGACCTCATCGTTGGGCCCAATACCGATGCCATGCAGCGCGGCTTCAAGTGCGACGGTCCCATTCGCTAGAGCGACCGCATAACGCGTCTGAGTGAAGGCAGCATATTCCTGCTCAAATTGCCTGCACTCATCTCCAGTCCAGTAATTGACCTTGCCGGAACGCAGTACCTTTGTTGCTGCGTCGATTTCGTCCTCGGCGAAGAAGGGCCAAGGAGCGAACGGGGCTGCCCGGGCTCGGCGCCCGTCCTCAGCTGCGAGTCTCATGGGTTCAGTGATGATCGGCATGACGAATGAGAGAAGGGGCCCGACTTACTGTGACTCTAAGAACCCGTTTCGCGACCAATGTGACGGTATGGAGGAGAATCCGCAGATCGAACCAAAACGACGCTTTTTCGATGTACTCCAATTGCAATCTCAGTTTGTGTGGCAGAACCTTCTCCCGATAAGCTTGCTCAGGATCCGATTCTCCGGCCAGAACGGCGCCCTCGTCGGAATCCCACAGCGTCCCCAAGTCAGTGATTCCGGGCTTTACTCGCAATATCTCTCGCTCGCGCGTGTTGTACCGGTCGACGAAGTCTTTAAGTTCCGGACGCGGCCCTACAAGGCTCATCTGACCCAGCAACACATTGATCAACTGTGGCAGTTCATCCATCTTGGTCTTGCGCAACCAGCGGCCGATTCGGGTAATGCGGACGTCATCATCCGCGGTGCAGGATCCCCCCAGGTGATCGGCATTGACGACCATGGTGCGAAACTTCAAAACGTGAAAAGTCCTGCCGTTTAAACCAATGCGGGGTCCTCGATAAAGGGCGGGCCCGGGCGAACAGAGACGAATCGCGATGGCTATGCTCGCCATCAGCGGCCACAGAAGAAGAAGTCCTATGAAGGCGCAGACAACGTCGAAGGCGCGTTTGCAACCCGCATAGAAAAAAGAGCGGCTTGTCGTGCCTGTATTAGTGTTCACGTCGGTGGGGGAAAAAGCAGTCACGTAACTCAGGCTACTTCTTGTCCCGCTCGGATAGGCCTTGACGAGGGATCGCTGAAGAGATAGCGTGCCCCGGCAAGGGTACCGAGCCCATAACTGATGTGGAAACAAAGACACGCGAGCGGCAGAACCAGTGCCATGCCCCGTTGGTTGTTCTTTGTTCCTGAGTTGATGATTACAAAGCCCGTTGTCAGGTAGATGACCAAGAGTGCAAGAACCGCCAGAAACACCGAGGTGTGAAAGATGGATCCCACCAGGGCAGAAGACAATCCAACCACAAACAAGGCAGGGGCGAAATGCCGGGCCCCGAGGGATCTAACGTTTTCGGAGAAGCTGAAGAGATGCCACTGACTGGTGCGAAAAGTGAGCGCCAGAAACTGCCAGAACCCGGCGACGGGGTGATATTCGGTGGTTAATTTCGGCGTTTGATAAATCATCCCTCCCGCTCTTCGAATTCGCGCATTCAGGTCAACATCCTGGTTGCGAACCAGTTTCTCGTTGTACATTCCGATGCGGTCAAAGAGCGTTCTGCGAAAGGCGCCAAATGGGACCGTGTCCACGTAGCCTTCCATGGAGGTTGTTCGGAATCGAGAATCGCCGACACCGAACGGGCTCGTCAGAACGGCGGCGACCATGCGCGCGCCCAAGCTTTCATCGGCGGCAATCGTGAGCAACGGGCCTCCAACATTGTCAGCGCCGGTCTGTTCCAGGCACTGGACGCAGTTCTCGATGTAGTCCGGAGGATACGTGTTGTGGCCGTCGGCTCGAATAATGATCTCGCCCTGTGCATGTCGAATCCCCAGATTCATGGCGCAGGGCACGATTCCGGCTGGATTGTCGATACAGCGCACATTGCTGTGTTCGCGGCAGACGGCCTCCACCAAGGGTTTCGAGGAATCCGAGGAGCGGCCCTCTACGACGATGATCTCGTAACGCGCACCGGGATAAGTTTGCGCCAGCAGGGAGACCAGACATTTTTCAATGTAAGTCTCTTCGTTTCGAACGGGGATAATGACTGAGACGCTGGGTTCTGCTAAGGCCATACTGAGTCTTCTTGGCAGCTAGAAAGGGAAGAATGTATCTGCGCAATAGGCGGCCGACGCCGCAACGTAACCCGCCACCTGCTTCGATTTAAATAGACCCGTGGAGTGGTGCTCCTGGTGATTCACTCGTAAGGCCGGCTCATAGATCACCTTCAGGCCCAGCCGCCTCACACTCTCGGCAATGTAAATCTCCTCGCCGAAAAGGAACTCGGGAAAATCCAGGTCTCCACCACGATCGAAGTAGTTTTTGGAAAGAATCAGAAAGGATCCGTGAGGCGCATAGATCGTCTCTCGTGCCGAGTTGGAATGAGTAGGGCGCAGCTTGCGGAGGGCGCTACCGGCCCTATGCGAGAAAGCCGCGAGCCCTTCGTAGCCGTTGAGAGCAGTCTGGCTTCGATAGAGCCACTTGTATGCATGCATGCGCAGAACGGACGGGCGCACCCGCATGAAGGGATTCTGGTCGATCCCGGTCAGAGCCGATCGAATGCTCGCCGCTACAGCACCGACATCCGGTATCGAACCAAGTGGCGCCAAGCGTTCCAGAAACGTTGGATCATCCAGTGACAGGTCGACATTCGAGATGATCAGCCAGTCCGGCATCGGATTTTCCGCGAGGTGCCGGGATAATCCGTAGCGAGCCCCTCCGAAGTAGCCGAGATTCCGCGGAGCTCGCAGCACCCGGCAATTGGATTGATCCGAGGTGTAGGACCACCTAGCTTCCACGGTGTTGTCTACCAGCAGCACATGCAGTCCCGACTGAGCGTGCAGGGCGCGAATGGAATCCAGATACCGTTCTGTCTCGCGGTCGGCGCTGTACTTGACGCAGATCAGAAGAACTGAAGGGTTGGCCGTCAGCATTGTGCTCGTTGTCGCTGCGTAATCGGTGGACTCGATTGTCATTGCAGCCGTCATGTCCTAGGCGAGAGCCTCCGCCTCAAACGTCCGCGGTCGCCGGCGCCATCCCAGCAGGAGGGCACTGACGACCCAGGCGAGGATGAGGCCGTTATACGCAAAGAGAGAAATGAGCGGAGAGAATAAGAGCAGGGCGTAACATCCGGACAGTGTCAAAATAGCGCCCAGCTGCCGCAATCGCGAGGCATATCCGGAAACCACTCCCAGCAAGATTCCAAAGCAACACATGCCCGTCAGGGTGAAATCTTCGATCAGTCCGCGGAACATGGTATAGATGTTGGTCTCTTCCCCGCCCATCAACGTGACATGGTCCACGTAGACTCCAATTTCCCGTTGCTTGATGCCGAGCAGATCGAAGACGCCCGAGAAAGTCAGCGCTCCCCATCCCGGCTCCTCCGGATGCATGTAGTGGAACCAGCTGCAGAATGCCGGTACCGATCCGAAGAGATACTTTGAGATGCGAGGCGTATCCAGCCGCAGCTCGACGTTGTCGCCGCCTTCGAAAATGCGCAGGGTATCGATGGTCACGAAGAAAAGCAGTCCGCCAGCTACCAGGCTCAGCATGACGATGACCAGTTTTCTTTGAAACAGGGCGTAAGCGCCGCGGGTTTCGTAATAGCGAACCGCGAAGAAACCTGAGAGCCAGCACACGACGGCGAAGGCCAACCCCGCTCTTTCGGCGAACACGCTGCCGATCAAAGTGGCCGGAAGAAGCGGCATGAAGCTGGCGTACTTGTGCAGGCGGCGGCGCGCCGTCGCGAAACAGATGCCGGCCAGCAGCGCCGCCGGGTAAACCCACATAATCAGCAATCGCACCGACCACGGCTCGAGCTCTCCATTCTGATAGCGGGCCACCGACCACAAGTGGCCGAGACTCAGCAAACTCAACAGCGAGAATCCCAGCGAGTACTTTTCAAAGCTGTAAAGCAGCAGGTGGATCATGCCAATCAAAGCGACAGCTGCGAAAAGAACGGTGAAGAGGAAGCTCCTGCGGGACCAAAGCTCGACCGTCTCAAGGTCAAGCCTTCTTGCTTCGGTCTGGGACTGGTGAATCTTGACGGCTCCCTCGGCAAGCGTCGCGCCGAACTGCACGCTGAATACGAACAAAACGATGATCCAGATGCCGCCCGGAAAGATCTGGTAGTCCGTGAGCAACAGGCAGCCGGCGATATAGAAGGCCCAGATCAACGCTACCAAAGCGGCCGGGGACAGCCATGATCCGCGCAGCGCCCGCGCGGTTCCAGCAAGCAGCACGAGAACGAACTCGGGAATCCACGGTGATAAGAACAACTCAGACATAACGTAAGACGAGACTAGGCAGTGACTTCTTCTTCCATCCGCATACCGGGCTCTCGTTCGGTCGCCCGGCTGGCGGCTGCGAACTCGTCCGCCGGAGTGAGAACGGTCAACAAGAGCAGGTACAAACCCGCCGTTGCTGCCGACAAGTAAGCAGCTGCCAGAAAGCCGAAGCGTGGAACCAGGAAACAGTTTCCAAGAACGTTCAGTGTCAGCGCGGCGATGATGCCGGCCAACATGCGCCTGGTCCGGCAAAGCATTTCGAGTGGTTTATGTGCTAGCAGTGCGAGCTGCCACAAGAATCCTCCCAGAGCCAGGGGCAATAGGGCTCGCGCCGCATCGACATTGGCAGCTCCAAGAATCAGGTGGGCAACACGCGCGTTCAGAAAGAATAGAGCGACCGGCGCGGGAAGGAACAAAAGCAACTCACACAGCATCGCTTTCCGCAGAGTGCCCATTGTGCCGCGGCGCTCTCCGCAGTTCCAGCGATGCATCAATATGGAATGAACCGAAAGCGTGACCGGGGCAAAGACCAGCGAGAATGACCGGACAATCACGTCGTAAATTGAGGCGTAGACGCCGGCATCTGCGTAGCCGCGAAAGCGTTGGATGAAGTAGCGATCGGAGACGACCAGGCACGACTGGCACGCCAGCCACAGCGCGACCGGCCAGCCGTAGTTCCAGATGCGTCCCAATGCATATCGTTCGCTCTCGCCGAAGATGGTGGACCTTCCCGTCTCTGCCGCGGGATGTGCTTTATCTCCTCGCTTTGTTGTGAGCGTTATCAAGTATCCGATTCCGACTCCGGCGAGAAGCAGCAGATAGTTCTTGCTGCGCGTGACAGCGACAAGCCCGAGCGGAATAAGAAAGCCGACGATCGCTCGCATGGACTCCACTCCCACCACCGTCGCGGAACGCAACGACGCCTGCAAACGGGTCAACTCGACGGTGTACAGGACCATCGGGACGAACAAGGCCAGAGCCACAGCAGCCGGACCCGAACGGCCGGAGCTATGCCATACGACGGCATACACGACGATGCTCCCGGCCGCTACCGAAAGGAGGGTTCCTAAGCGGGAACCTCTGGTGAAGGTGTGCTCATGGTGGGTGCCGGCATGCTGGCTATGGAAGCGCAAAATGCCCTGATTCAGCCAGCCTGACGCAGCCGTTGCGCAGGCGGTCACCACAGCCATCAGAATTGCGTAGCGCCCGTATTGCTCGTAGCCGACGAGCCGCACGAAGACCATCACCGTCAACAGCCCCATTAGGCCGGGGACGATCTTGCTCACAAAGTAGTTCCGTGTGTCGAGGACCAGTTTCGATCGCAGTCCGGCCGCGTGAAAGATCGACGACACGGCGGCCAGGCTTCCTTCTCGATTCGGCGATGTTTCTATTGCACGATTCAGATACGACAGCATTGGGAACTCTAATTCCAGCGGTGAAGGATTCTCGTTCGAACCCCGCCAGGCAGGGCATTGCGGAAGATATCGAATGACTCTACGAGCAGCGCTTTCGCCGGCGAAGCAGGATCAATTCGGCGCCATTGATCGCGGCCCAGAATCCACAGCGAGCCGAAAGCAAAGCTAAGAAACAGCCCGAGGAAAACGATCCAAACTCGCGACGGCCCCACTCTGTGCTCGGGCACGTCGGGTGGATCGAGCAGCTTCACGCTGGGGATCTCCTTGGCTTCGGCGACTTTGGCCAGTTCGTATTGCTGGGTGAGCGTCTCGAAGATCGCTTCCTGCACTTTCGTCCTGCGATACAGGTCGGCGTAGGCGATGCCGAGCACCGGCAGCCGCCGGATGGGAGGATACAAGGCATCTTCCTCGTTCTTGGGAGGGTCGTTTGGGTTCTCGTACTTCCCGCCCAACTTCGTCAGCTGCGCTTCCAGTTCCGCAATATGGGCACGGAGCGCGCGCACCCGAACGTGATCGTCGGAATAGATCTGGCGCAGGCCTTCGAGTTGCGACCGGCTGGCAATCAATTGTCCCTGCACAGCAGCCGCTGTGGTCATCATGGCCTTGGCCTGCTCCTTGATGTCGACGGCGGTGTTTTTGCTGGAGAAATCGCCGAACTCCTGCTCGGCAGTTTCCAGATCCTGCCGAACATCCTTCAATCGGCCTTCCAGAAATTCCCGCTCCCGGCGCGCCGACGACGTGCTGACCTGATTCACAATGGCATTCAGTTCCGAGACGTATTCGCCGGCCAGTTGCGCGGCGCGGTGCGGATCGCGATCGGAAACAACAATGGTGATGATCCCGCTCTTGCGATCTTCCCCGATCGCCGTATTAGCGGCGAGCTTTCGTCTTGCTGTGTCCCATCGCCGGGTCCAGTACACCCGCCTCAAGTCATATTTCCGGATCAGGTCATCCTGAACCGTGCGGCTGGTCAGGATGCCGATGAACAGCCCACCCGAACTCTTTACGCCCAGGAAGTCCCCCGCCAGCATGCCAAGCCCGTCCATCCTTCCGGCCAGTCCCGCCAGCATCGCCATCCCCGAACTGGCTTGATCGTCAGGAGGCATCAATCGCACGCTGGACTCGTAGCGTGAAGGAATCAGGAATGCCACCAGCAGCGCAATCCCGAGTCCAAGGGCGACGAACCGAGCAAGAAAATTGCGGTGGACCAGCAACAACCGGAGACGATCCACCAGCGACTCTTCTCGGTTTTCTTCCAGCAAAGCGGATGGCGACACAGGCGGTTGATAAATGACCTCCAGGTCCGAATTGAGCGGCGCCGATTTCATGAGTCCACCTATTTCGATTTTGCTGACGGCCAATAGCCCAGTTGTAAGGAAGTCGTCCAGTTGGACTGACGGTTTGCGGCCAGCAACGGAATCTGCCAGCGCTCGTACTGCACGGCGCCCGACAGCCGAAAGCCGGACCGAACGAAGAAATCCCCAGCAAGAGCAACGTCGTTCTGCGTCCCGCCTTGCGGAAGATATTGCCGGTCGACCTTGCGGTGCCGCGCTTCCAGGCTGACTTTTCTCTGGGCGCTGAGCCAGTACGTGCCTTTGATGGATTCTCCCTGCGCCGCGCGGCCGAGCCAGGTGCCCATCAGTTTGCCGTCGTTGGTATATCCGTTCAGATACTGGCCGTTAGAGTAGAAGCAGCCGTCGCAGGTCGGGAAATTGATCGGGCTGGTCGTGCCGCCCTCCATTCGCAGGTCCAGTTTGGAGAGCTTCGGCAGCGTGGCCAGGTAAAGCCCGCTCTGGAAAGCAGCTTTGTAAGGACGATTCACCGGAGAGACTTCATCTTCCTGAAAGGCATCGACGTAGAACGTAGCCCGGTCGCGGAGCTCAGGCAGACGGTAGGTGAGATCCAAAGCGGACCTGCCATCGCCGAGCTGCGAATTTCCTTGATGGAGCGCCAGGAAGCTCTTGACCAGCGTCGTCGCCGTCAGCGGGTTGCCGGGTCCGCCATAGAGCGTCGTCTTCGACATGCCGATCTCAAGATTCGGCGTGAACTTGAAACTGACCTTGGCGCCGCTGAGATATGGCTGCGGCTGCAGCTGCAGCGCTGTTCCATATTGGCCGATCAGGCTTGAGCCTCCGACTCCTTCTCCCTTGCTGTTGTTGATGAACTGTTGCCCGGCGACCTGACCGAGGAAGAACTCCATCCGGATGTCGCCCATATATCCGAGCACGCTCGGAAGACGGAATGGGCGAACCCGGCTGATCCGGAACATCTTGTTGAGCGGCTCGGCGTTATCGGTGAACAGCATCGCTCCTTCGTCTCCCGGTCCCCACCACAAGCTCTGCCGGCCAAATGAGAATTGCCAGTTAGCGAGGTTCATGGCGACGTAGGCATCGAGCACGCGAAACCGGTTGATGGTGGCGTAGGGATTGAGCGGGGGATTCGGAGGCAAGGTGTCGATGTATTGGATGAAATCGAGCGCCGCCGGCGGGAGCGATGGAGCCGAGGGCGCGTACTGGTATTCTCCGCGAGCGTACAGCACGAAAGGACCTGCCGTCGTCCATGCCGACGTTCCCGCAATGCTGTTGAGTCCGGACTGGTACGGTCTTCCGAAGTCATTCAGCACGGTCTGCCCGAAGTGGTCGTTGTCGGTCAATGGCGTGCCCGAGATGTCCATGGTCCGCACGTAAACGGACTCGACCTGCGCGCGCACATTCCCATCGCCATCCGCCAGGCCTGATTCACTCGTAAATTCCCGAGAGAGCGATTCGTACAGGTCCCGCACTTCATCCGGCTCATCGGAGTCGGCTAGACGTTCTCCGGCTTCCGAGATGAGGCGGAAGCATTCGAGCCGGGTCCAGGGGCGCAGGCCCAGTACAGAAGAGCGAATGTAGCCCAGAGCCGCCAGACGCTCCATCGCCGGGTAAATCCAGCTGTCGAGGGGAACATAGGGCGATCCCATGAACGACGTTGTGATCATTTTTTCGTCGCTGACGAATTCGCGCGGCGACCCCCAGGCGCTGCCCCCTACCTCCGGATCGTGACGCTTGCGATAGATGTTCTGCGAAATCAGATACCCGAGTGCGCTGCCGATGAGAACATCGGAAGGGAAGTGCTGGCGCGCCTGAATGCGCGAGAGGCTGACCGCGGAAGCCAGTCCGTAGGCGAACAACCGGGGAACCGTTCCCGAATACTCGTGAGCGATGACCCCAGCCATGGACCAGGCCGCGGCTGCATGCTCCGATGGAAACGATGTGCCTCCGCTGAAGAATGCCACGTTGCCGGTCGCTTGAAATGGCCGCTCGCGTCGAAACGAATACTTCAGAGCTTCGACGGTCAGCAGGCTGTTCAAGGCAGCTTCGCCGGCAAGAAATCCGGTCTCTCGCCAGTGTTCGTTGTGCTTCGGGAAACTCAAGGTATACAGGCCCACGCCAGCTCCGACGAGCCCGGCAATGCCGAAATCTGAAACTGTTTTGTAATGATTCAATGAGGTCGGATTCTGATGGATCGAAGCGCTGTATTGGCGGTCGGTGACGAACAGGCCGGCCGCGAGACCGCCAAGTGGAACCAGCCATGGTGCATCAGCGAGGCGCATATGAAGTGGGCTGGTCCAGATGTCTTTCTGATCTTCCGCAAAATCCCTGACGTGATCCGCGAAATCATCCGCTTTGGATCTCGTCGGCTCACCATCCTCCGTTCGGACAAAGGGTGATCCGGCTTCTGCGGGCGGACTCAAGGATGCGCCCGCCTCTGCTGGCTCGACGGCCGCTTTCACTTGAGTACGAGCCCCAGGTACGAGTGAACACAAGATCACGGTTGCGGCCAGAATGAAGCGGCTCAGACGCAATACAGCTCCTCCCAAACTATGGGTGAATGTAAGCGGCGGTGAGGGCGACCGACGAAGCGACCTGGGCGGCCTGCAAAATCGAAGCCCAGTTGCGCGCGGCGATCTTTGGAGCGCGCTCCGGCACCACGATCGAATCGCCGGGCTTCAACACCGTGTCCATGGGGTTGCCCATCCAGAATCCCGAGTTGTTTTTGGCCGACAGAACGGAGCCGTCCGCCCGAATCACGAAGACAGCATTCTTGTCGGCAATCTGCGTCAGGCCGCCCGACTGCGAGAGATACCACTTTGCGCTCTTCCCCGGCAGATAACTGACCGCGGTAGGGTTGAAGACTTGCCCGGTCACCATGACGAAGTTCGTCTTCTTGGGCACGATCAACACATCACCGTCTCTGAGCGCGACGTCGGCCGAAGTCCTCGCCAGTTGTTTCGGATCCGACGGAACGTGGATCACGACTCGTCCGAGCGGAGGGGTCGCCTCCAGTTGCTGCAGTGCCGTCTCGGTCTGCGTGATAGCGGTGAGTTTGGCATTCTTCTGGTCTGTGTCACCTTCGGGCAACGCTCGAAGATACTTCTCTTCAGCCTTGATTCGATTCACCAGTTCCAGGTGTGCCTGCATCTCGAGCTCGCGCACTTCCTGGCGAACGAGCACGGCCCCGTATGGATACGCCTGGGTGGTGAATCCGCCGCAGCGCGCCAGCAAAGAGCTGAGCCGCTCTCCCGGCTCAATTCCATACGTCGCCGGATGCTCGACCTCGCCTTTCACCGACACCGAGGCACCGAGATCGTTCCACTGCGGTATTTGCGGGATAGCCAGCACGTCTCCATTCCGCAGAGGGAGATTGTCATTGGGGTCGCCGGAAAGCGCAGACGTAAGTTTGATCTTCAAGTGCTGGTTCGCGCCGCTGCCGGCGATAAACCGGGTAAGGTCAGCGCTCTCCGCTGATGCGCTTCGCTTCAGTCCTCCCGCTACTCGCACCAGATCCTCGACTCGCATATTCGTGGTGAGCGGATAACGGCCGGGCTTGGCGACTTCTCCGCGGATATCAACCGTCGGAGCCTCGACTTTTTCCAGGCTGCGATGGATGAGCAACCGGTCGCGAGGCTGAAGAACGATGTTGTCCACGGGATTCCCATCCAGAGCTTCGCGCAGATCGACACTCAAAATCTTCATGCTTCCGTCCGGCTGCGTGCGGAACAACTGCGCCGTGTCGAGTGCTGCATCGGGAGTGATTCCGCCCGCCAGCTGCACGGCGTCGCGAAGATGGGCTTGGCCGGACGTCCGATACACTCCCGGCGACCGCACCTCACCGCCGATCCACACCTGCGGCGGAGCCTCGAAATCGTAGCGGCTGAAGATGCGAACCGTATCCAGGGGTTTCAGCGCCGGTGCCGCCGCAGGGTTTTCCAGCGCCGCCGAAATGTCGAAGCTCTCGACCGTGGGGTGGAAATCCGGCGGATTGAGCCGGATGATTTCCGCATAATGCGGCGCCGGTTCGGGAAGCAGGTCGTTATAAGACGAGATCAGATCGGTCAGCTTCATTCCCGGTTTGTAGGAGTAGCGTCCCGGCCGCAGCACGTGTCCCTGCAAATAGATGGCATCTTCGTTGTAGGCGGCAATCGGGAAGATGTGGATCTGGTCGCCGTCGCGAATCTGGAACTCTTGCAGTCGCTGCGTTACCTGCGAATCATTGCCGCTGAGATCGAGCGTCAGCATGGTTCGCTTCTCGTGCGCTTCGACGCGCTGCACTTCGATATGTCGTAACGCTCCGGTCGGCAGGATTCCGCCCGCCAGAGCCAGCGCCTCGGCGAGAGAGCTCTCGTGCAACAGTTCATAGATCGCGGGCCGGCGCACCATGCCGTCGATGGTGACCTCGGGACCGATCGGCGGCACCTGCAGCGTGTCGCCGCTTTCCAGCCGCTTCAGGTCGGAACTCACGCCATGCAAGAGCAGTTCGTAGGCATCGACTTGCTCGATCAGCTGCTTGCCGCGGTAGTGGCGCAACTCGCGCAGCGACCCCCGAGCCGTGACTCCTCCCGCGGCGATCAGTGCGTTGAGAGGTGTCGAGAGCGAACTGATGTCATAGGCCCCGGGCTCCGCTACTTCGCCGACCACGTACACTCGCACCGTACGGAGCCGCGAGACTGAAACATCCGCGGACACGTCACGAAAAACCGACCGCAGAGCATGCTGGATATCCAGCTGTACTTCGCCCAGGCTCTTTCCGCTGACCAGCAGAGGCCCGGTCTCCGGCAGGGGAACACGGCCTTCCCGGTCCACCGGACGGACGAATCTCTGCGACACGCTTCCCCAAAGATCAATCGCCAGACTGTCTCCGGGGCCAACGACGTAATCCGGGCCGACGGGAATGTCCATGGGAATCACATCGGCTTGATTCGTCGGGCTCCGGAAGACGTCAAGGCCGAACCGTCTTGCGGGAAGCTGGCTGTTTGCCGCCTGCACATACATGTCATACAAAGACGGGATGTCGGCGTAGGGATTCGGCGAATGCACCATCTTGACCGGACTCGTCTCATCCGCAGGTCTCGCTGGGAAGCGACGCTCCCGGGTCGAATCCGCAGAAAAGTCGTTGTTCCGGGCGCTCGCGTCAATCTCGCGGCGCTCGGCTCGATCCGGCCGGAAAGGGTTGTCCGGCGGATTACGTTCCTCCGTCAGCTGAGGCGGGTGCTGCACAACGGGCGGAAGATCATCCTCGGACTTCAGGGAAGCGCCGGCTAGCTCCGCTTCAGGCCGGAACGGAACATTGCGGGGAGAAGATCCGTCTTCGATCTCGTCTGTCTGCAGAGTGCGGGGCAATTCCGCGGGGATAGATGGCATTGCTTCTTGCGGCGCCTGTTGTTCCTTCTGAGTCTGTCGCTGCGCGGGGCGTCTGCGCGGTTCCACGCTGTTGCAGATACCCTCCTCGTCTGGCTGGTTGCAACTCTGCGTGCGCTGCAAGTCTTGTTCCTGATTCTTCTTTTCCGGAACCAGCGACTCGGAGTCTTCTTGCGTCTCAATCTGCACCAGGCGCCGGGCACGTTCTTTCAGAATGAAGTCTTCTTCCTTGCCCAGGCTTGAATCAGGATTCGTAGCGGGCAGCAGATAGCCATATCTTTCCAGGAGCCGCGTAGCGATCGACCGGAATGCCACATCATGATCAAGACGGTCGAAGATCGCCTGATCCGAAAGCTCCGAGTCTTCCACGACCTGACCGTTGTCCGCCGCTTCTTTTGCCACCCACCGTTTCAGCTCGACCAGAAGGCCGGAATCTTGGGCAAGCACTTCGCGAATCTGCGCCGAGGACGCTGCCACTCGGCTGAGGTTGTCCTTCTCCAGCTCGGACAGTTCCGCGCCGTGATTTCGCCCCGGCGCGGAGGCCCCATCTCGAACTCGCCCCTGACTCTGAGCGCACACAAGTGACGGCAGAACCAGGATTGCCATCCAGAGGGTTAGCGATCTAAGAGATCTATTTCGCATATAGGATCCGTCTTGAAGTTAGGTTATTAAGTAAGCGTTAGCCTGCCTTGCGGGAGGAATGAGACTACACCTAGGCCGCCTCAAGGTCGGACTCGTCAATTTCCACGGCCAACGAGCGCTGGATCAGATCAATCGAAAAGATGAGCCGGCAACGCTCTTTCCGGCGCACGATGATTCCTTCCAATCCCTGTAATGGACCGCTGTGAACCCGCACTCTTCGTCCGACTCGCAGATACGGATGAGGCTCGACTCGTGAGCTGCCGGACAGCCGATTGCGGAGCGCCTCAATTTCTTCCGTCGGCAGGGCAGCAGGCTGTCCGTTGAACGAAACCAGCCGTACGACTCCGGGCACTTCGAGTACCCTCAGCCGGTTTGAAAGGGGAGTGTGTACGAAGACGTAGCCGGGAAAGAGAACGAGCTCTAACTCTTTTCGCCGGTCTTTCCATCGCCGCAAGCATCGGTACAAGGGCACGAAGCACGACAACTGGCGTCGCTCCATCAGTTCAGCGACGCGCTTCTCGTGGTGAGCACAAGTGTAGAGAGCGTACCAGTGCGGCTGTGCGCTGGCAGTGGTGCTTTCATCCGATTTCGTCTCCGCCTGCATTGCGAGATTCGCCTGCCCTGTGTACAGCTTCGCCCCCTCACTTACATGGCCTTCTGTGAGATAAGCCTTTGAGTCTCAATTGGTTGCAGGCAAAAACGCCGGCAACGAAGCCTAAACTCGTGCCAGTCCGACCACCTGGGCCTGCTGCCGCATGGCGCTCAGGATTCCCGCCTCCGAACTCTCCAGAGACTTGCTGCGAATGTCGACGATCGCCCAGTAGAAAAGCGCGCGGTTCTGTTCCGGAGCGAGCGCCAGGATTTTCATTTCTGGATATCGTCCGAGTAAGAATCCGCACTGGGCGCGGTATTTCTCGCGCTCGTCCATGGCGACAATGAGCACGTCTGGCCTGGTCTGAGCGACGGTTTCCGCCAGGTCCTCTTGTTTGCCAACTTCTCCCACCAACTCGATGTCGGGTTGATCAGCGATTGTCGTGCGGATGAGCTCGCGCATCAGCCTGTGCTGATTGGCGATGAGGACCCGGATTTGTTTCATGGCGCTCCGATCGTTTTCCGTCGCTTCGCGAAAGATAAGAGCGAGGGAAGCTGTGGACAAGGTTCAAACTGGAGCTATCCGGAACTTCGACAAGACTTTCCGTACCGCGTCGGTTCTTGTGCCGAAGTACGAGTCAAGTACTCCCAGTACCGGGTTAGTACTAGTTCTGTGATCGTCATCACACAAAAAAAGATCAGCCCTCACTGGGATAGAAGCGAATTAATCTGACTGCAACGTAAACTTATAGACATAGCTTGGCGAGCGCATATCATTATGGGACGGGATGTTGTCCGGCAATGTGTTTCTTGCTTGACCGACTTTTTGCGCAGATGTTAGTTCTAAGGTTTAATCGTGAGCACTCATAGGAGTCCTCAACCGGTTGGGAGCGAACGATTCGATTGGTCGTAACTATAGGGAGGCTGAGCTGAAAGGTATTCCGCACTCGGCCTCATTCGATCCTTACTTCAACCTTTGAGGTTTCGGCACGTTCGAGGGGGGCGAGCCGCACCTTGCGCGATGGCGTGAAAGGGATGTATGCGCAAGATTCCTGGAGTCTTCCTCCTGGCCGAAAATCGGCTGTTACGGGAGGCGCTGGTTCGTCTCCTCAGTAAGAAACGAGAAGCTCGCATCGTAGGCGCCAACGCCTATTCGCCGACGGTTCATCACGAGATTATTGCCGCCGGCCCGCAAATCATTCTGCTCGACTCCAGCGCTCTGGCTTCTTCGAAGTCCACACTGATCTCTTTCCTGCGCAGCGCCATCCGCAACGTGAGAATTGTCATGGTAGACATGGATCCCGACCAGGATCAGTTCATCAGCGCGATCCGGGCGGGAATCGCAGGCTACGTCCTGAAAGACGCCTCGGCCGGCGAGGTCGCGGCTACCATCAGCGCTGTGGCGGCAGGAAATGCGGTGTGCCCGCCCTCGTTGTGCATGGTTCTGTTTCGATTGGTCCGGCAGCAGTTGGACATTCCTTTGCCGACTTCCCGGGGACTCGAACTGGGGCTCAGTCGAAGAGAGCAGGAGATGGTGGAACTGTTACGTCATCGCCTCACCAACAAAGAGATTGCTTCGCGCCTCAGCCTTTCGGAGCAGACCGTCAAGAACCATGTGCACCATCTGCTCCGGAAAGTTGGAGCCCCGAACCGGCTGAGTGTGGCCGAGCTCTGCGATATCAAACTCAGCGGAGGAGCATCTTCAGTTCCGTCGCAGACCGATGCGGCCTGAGGCGCCCAGCTGACATTCTTTTCTGACGGCAAGTTCTTGCCGCGATCTGACTCGAATTCCTCCGCGACTTTTCCGCCGGAGTCTGCCTCATCACCGGGCCACGTGTGACGCATGTCACACAGGGTGTTTGTCAGGCTGTAGTATATTGCCTGTCCTGAGCGAGCCTTTCCTTGCCTTGTTCGGAGTTTTTCGAGGATCGGCTGTCGGGAGTCGCAATTTTATCGTGGAGGATCGTCCGTGGCCCGCAATCGTAGTGTGAAAACAAAGCGCGCGAAGTCGTCGGGCGTGCGTAAGAGTGGGGGAAGGTCTGGAGTTCTGCCCTACCGAAATTCTTCGCTTTCAGCCGAGAAGCGAGTGGAAGATCTCTTGTCGCGCATGACGCTGGAAGAGAAAGCCGCGCAGATGCTCTGCATTTGGCAGAAGAAGCCGCAAACTCTCGTCGATGCCGACGGCAACTTCGATCCGGCGAAAGCCAAGGAGTCGTTCAAAGATCGCCGCGGCTTAGGGCAAGTTGGACGCCCAAGCGACGCCGGTAAAGGCTTGAATGCCCGCCGCATGGCGGAAACCACCAATGCGATCCAGAAATTTTTCATTGAGAACTCGCGCCTCGGAATCCCGGTTATCTTTCACGAGGAATGCCTGCACGGGCATGCCGCCGTTGACGGCACCAGTTATCCCCAGCCGATAGCGCTGGCCGCGACTTTCAACCCCGACCTGGTCAAGTCCATCTTCACCGCGACCGCACTGGAAGCTCGTTCCCGTGGAGCGCACCAGGCGCTAACGCCGGTGGTCGACGTGGCTCGCGATCCGCGCTGGGGACGCGTCGAAGAAACCTACGGCGAGGACCCTTTCCTGGCTTCCCGCATGGGAATCGCCGCGGTGCGCGGATTCCAGGGCGATGCCAGCTTCCGCGACAAGAAGCGCATGATCGCGACCTTGAAGCACTGCGTCGGCCATGGACAGCCAGAGTCCGGCATGAACTGTGCCCCGGCAAACGTTTCGATGCGCGTGCTGCGCGAGACATTTCTCTTTACCTTCAAAGAAGCGCTGCAGAAGGGCGGAGCAATCAGCATCATGCCGTCCTATAACGAAATCGATGGCATCCCGTCGCACGCCAACAAGTGGCTTTTGCGTGACGTTCTGCAAAAAGAATTTGGCTTCAAAGGCTATTACGTCTCCGACTACTTCGCGATCTGGGAGCTCGGTTATCGTCCGGACACGCACGGACACTTTGTGGCCACCGACAAGAAAGATTCCACGCGGCTTGCCGTCGAAGCCGGAGTCAACATCGAGTTGCCTGATCCTGATTGCTACCTGGAACTCGTCGAGTTGGTGAAGAAGCGAGTGCTCAAAGAATCGCAACTTGATGAACTCGTCGGCCCCATGTTGTTGTGGAAATTCAAACTCGGCCTGTTCGATGATCCCTACGTCGATCCCGTGGAGGCGGAGCGTGTCGTGGGGTGCGACGATCATCGCCATCTGGCGCGGCAGTCCGCGCGCGAGGTCATCACGCTGCTGAAGAATGAAGGCGGCCTCGCTCCACTCGACCTGAACAAGTACAAGACTATCGCGGTGATCGGCCCCAACGCGGACCGCACTCTGCTGGGCGGCTACAGCGGCGTCCCCAGGCACGAGGTGAGAGTACTCGAGGGCATCAAGGCGCGAGTCGGAGACCGTGCCCAAGTCCTTTACAGCGAGGGGTGCAAAATCACGATTGGCGGCAACTGGAACCAGGATGCAGTCATTCCCAGCAATCCGGAACAAGATCGCAAGCAGATTGCCGAAGCCGTGGAAGTGGCCAGGCAGGCCGACGTCATCATTCTTGCGATCGGAGGCAACGAGCAAACATCGCGCGAAGCCTGGGGATTGAACCATATGGGCGACCGCGCCAGTCTCGACCTGATCGGAAGGCAGGAAGAACTGGTCAAGGCGATATTAGCGACGGGCAAACCCATCGTCGCTCTTCTTTATAACGGCCGGCCGCTCTCCATCAACTATCTGGTCGAGAATGTTCCAGTCATTTTCGAGTGCTGGTATCTGGGACAGGAGAACGGTCACGCCGTAGCCGACGTCCTGTTTGGCGATGTGAATCCCAGTGGAAAGCTGCCGATCTCCATTCCGCGCTCCGCCGGACATTTGCCCGTCTTCTATAACTACAAGCCGTCAGCGCGGCGAGGATACCTCTTCGACGACGTCTCGCCGCTTTTCGCCTTCGGCTACGGACTGAGCTACACGACATTTGCGATCCAGAATGTGCGGCTCGACAAGAAGACGATCCGTGTCAAGGGCTCGACTCGCGTGCTCGCGGATGTGACCAATACCGGAAAGCGTGAAGGCTCGGAAGTCGTGCAGATGTACATCCGCGATGTGGTCAGCTCGGTGACGCGCCCGGTGAAGGAGTTGAAGGGCTTCCAGAAAGTGACGCTGCGCCCGGGCGAAAAGAAGACGATCTCATTCGAAATCACTCCCGACTTGCTCGCTTTTTACGACGTGAACATGAAGTACGTGGTCGAGCCGGGAGAGTTCGTCATCATGGTCGGCAATTCCTCGCGGGATCAGGACCTGACGAAAATTTCGTTGACGGTGACGCGCTAAATACCGCTGTTTGATCGAACGAGGCACTCATGATCCAGAAACTGTCGGTTGGAGAAAAAATTGGCTACGCTCTCGGCGACATGGCCGCCAATTTTGTTTTTCAGGCCATGCTGGCCCTGCAACTGGATTTCTATACTCACACCTTCGGACTGACAGCGGCCCAGGCCGGAACTCTTTTCCTCGTCGTCGGGCTGGGCGTCGCCTGTCTCAACCCCGTGATGGGAGTGATCGCCGACCGCACCAAAAGCAGATGGGGCAAGTTCCGTCCCTGGCTGCTATGGACGGCAGTGCCCTTCGGGATTATCAGCGTCCTGACCTTCACCACTCCCGATCTCGGTATAGGCGGCAAGCTCATTTATGCCTGGACTACTTACATCCTTCTACGCGTCATCTACGTCGTCAATAACGTCCCATACGCTTCGCTGACCGCGGTGATGACGCAGGATCCTGACGAGCGAACCAGCATCTCTTCCTACCGCCAGATCGCCGCGAACAGCGCAGGATTCATCATCGCCAGCCTGGCCATTCCCATGGTGAGATTCTTTGGCCGGGGCAATGACGCTCGCGGCTATCAACTCACGATGGGACTGTTGTCGGTCCTCAGCGTCATCTTCTTTATCATCGCCTTCTTCGCGACCACAGAGCGCATCCAGCCCGATCCGCAGCAGCAGACCTCGCTCGGCCAGGATCTCTCCGACCTGATGAGCAATCGGCCCTGGATCGTGCTGTTTCTGGTTACATTGTTTTACTTCAGCGCGATTCTGGTGCGCGGCAACGTCATGCTGCCTTACTTCCGCTTCGTTGCCGGCAATGTGGACTTGTTCGCCTGGTTCAACGGCTTCGGCCTCGGCGCGCTCCTTTTAGGAGTTGCTTGTTCGACCGCCGTTTCCATCCGGGTCGGCAAGCGCGAGCTGTTCATTGCCAGCATGGTCCTGACCGGCATTTTCAACGTGGCGCTGTATGTGATCCCACCCCACGCGACCTACTTCATCATCGGCGCAGAAGTGCTGCGGCAATACTCATTCGGGCTCTCGGGTCCGATTCTCTGGGCGATGATGGGCGACGTGGCAGACTACGGCGAGTGGAAAACGAGGCGGCGCGCAACCGGTACCGTAACCGCGGGCGTAGTCTTCGCGCTGTGGGCGGGACTCGCTCTGGGCGGCGCGATCGCCGGGTGGCTGCTCTCCGCCTATGGCCTGGTATCCGAAGCTGCCGTACAAACGGCGCACACGCAGACTGGAATCCTGCTGACGGCGAGTCTGTACGCCGGTGCGTTCTTCTTCGCTGCCGCCATTTGCCTGTTTTTTTATCCGCTCACCCGCGAGAAGAATCAATCCATCGCCAACGATCTCATCGAACGCCGCAAGGGATCGTCGGCCGCCGTCCCCGCACAATAGGAAGCGTTATGCGAAAAACTCCGTGGTTTGCCGTGATCTCGCTAGCACTGATCGTCAACGTCTACGCGCAGGACCAATCTTCGCCTCCGCAACCCAGTCTGAAGGATGCTTACAAAGGATGTTTTCTGGTGGGTGCTGCCCTGAACCCCTCGCAGTTTACGGGACAGAACCAGGCCGAAGACGCGATCATCAAGGCGCAGTTCAACACGATCAGCCCGGAAAACGTCTTGAAATGGGAGGTTATACATCCCGCGCCGAACACCTACAACTTTGCGCCTGCGGACAAGTACGTGGAGTTCGGCGAGCAGAACCATATGTTCATCATCGGCCACAATCTGGTGTGGCATTCGCAAGTTCCCAAGTGGGTGTTCGAAGACGACAAGGGCAATCCGGTCAGCCGCGAGGTGCTGCTCGGACGAATGCGCGAACACATCCTGACCGTCGTGGGTCGGTACAAAGGCCGCATCAACGGCTGGGATGTCGTGAACGAGGTCGTGGGTGACGATGGCGCGCTGCGCCAGTCCCCATGGCTGAAGATCATCGGAGAGGACTACATCGAGCAAGCATTCCGCTTTGCCCACGAGGCCGATCCGGAGGCTGAGCTCTATTACAACGATTATTCTCTGGAGAACGAAGCCAAGCGCAAAGGCGCTCTCGAACTGGTGAAGAAGTTGAAGGCCAAGGGAGTGCCGATCACGGGTGTCGGCCTGCAAGACCACGTCAGCATGGACTGGCCTGGCACCGATCAAATTGATCAGACGATCCGCGAATTCGGCAAGCTGGGCATGAAGGTGATGATCACGGAACTCGATGTCGATGTGCTGCCGCCGGCGAATTCATCCCACTCCGCCGACGTTTCTCTGAAGGCGGCGGCAGATCCCAGGCTCAACCCTTATCCAAATGGTCTGCCGGAAGCCGTCCAGGAGCAGTTGGCCAAACGCTACGCGGATTTGTTCCGGACTTATGCCAGGCATTGCGGAGTCGTAACCCGGGTGACCTTCTGGGGCGTCACCGACAACGATTCGTGGAAGAACAACTGGCCGGTCCCAGGACGAACGAATTATCCGCTGCTCTTTGACCGCAATAATCAGCCAAAGCCGGCATTTCGCGCGGTGATCGAGGTTGCTCCGAAGCGCGGCTCCTCGCGCGTCCGATAGCGGAAGTCAGATGAAGAGGTTTGTCATCACCGGCGCGCCGGGAGCAGGGAAGACCGCGATCCTCCGCCAGTTAGAACTCGACGGGTTCAGCGTAGTCGAAGAAGCCGCAACCGACATCATCGCTGCCGCCCAAGCCCAGGGGACGATGGAGCCCTGGACTCATCCTTCCTTCGTGGATGCCATCGTGAATCTGCAGAAAGATCGCCAGACTCGAGCCTCCCGTCAAGCGGATGAAGTCCAGTTTCATGACCGTTGCGTAGTGTGTACCGTGGCGCTCGCCGTTTACCTCGGGTACCCGTTTTCTCCCATCCTCGCCGAGGAACTGGAACGCATTGAGAAAGAGGCGATCTACCAGAACCGGGTTTTCTTCGTTCGCAACCTTGGCTTCGTCGCTCCGACGGCGGCGCGGAGAATCAGCTTTGAGGACACACTGCGTTTCGAGAGGATTCACGAAGAAACCTACCGGAATCTCGGCTTCGAGCTGTTCTCGGTTGAGCCGGGAAGCGTCGCCGACCGGGTCCACCGCATTAAAGCGGCGATTCGATGATGAAGCGGCCTGCTCAGTTTTGCTTCCGCCCTGTCGGCCGGCATTCTCGCAAACACGGCGCCTTTTGCATGCACAATGGCGTATTTTGCATAGTAAAACTCGCCGCTAGCATCTAAATTAGAGCCCATGTACAAGACAAAAGCCTACTCCGCTGCCAGCGCGACGTCGCGACTAGCCTCAACCACCATCCCCCGGCGCGATCCCATCGAGCACGATGTACAGATGGAGGTTCTCTTTTGCGGGATCTGTCATTCCGATCTTCATCAGGTGCGCGATGAGTGGCACGACGCCATGCCCACTGTGTACCCTTGCATTCCGGGACACGAGATCGTGGGCCGGGTTACGCGCACGGGCTCCGCGGTCACGAAGTTCAAGGCGGGCGACCTGGCCGCGGTCGGTTGCCTGGTCGATTCCGACCGCACCTGCCCCGAATGTCAGGCTGGTCTGGAACAGTTCTGCGCGAATTTCACCTTGACCTACAACTTCCCCGACAAGCATCTGGGAGGCGTCACGTATGGAGGCTATTCCGAGAGCATCGTCGTCGACCAGAGATTCGTCCTGCGGGTTCCCACAAATCTGAACCCGGCTGGAGCCGCGCCCCTGCTCTGCGCTGGAATTACGACCTACTCGCCCATGCGGCACTGGGGTGTAACCAAAGGAAAGAAGGTTGGAGTGGTCGGCCTCGGAGGACTCGGCCACATGGGGGTGAAGTTTGCTCACGCGTTGGGCGCCCATGTCGTGGTCTTCACCACTTCGGCGAGCAAGAAAGATGACGCCCGCCGGCTCGGAGCGGATGAGGTCGTCATCTCGCGCAATGCCGACGAGATGCAGAAGCACGCAGGCAGCTTTGATTTCATCCTCGACGCAGTCGCCGCGGATCACGATATCAATGCGTACGTCAACCTGTTGCGCCGCGACGGCAACCTGACCCTCGTCGGAGCTCCGGAAAAGCCGCTGGCGATTCCGGCCTTCAGCCTGATCATGGGCCGCCGCAGCCTCTCTGGATCGCCTATCGGCGGTCTTCCCGAGACGCAGGAAATGCTCGACTTCTGCGGGCAACACAACATCACCGCCGATGTTGAAGTGATTCCGATCCAGAAGGTGAACGAAGCTTACGAGAGAATGCTGAAGTCGGATGTGAAGTACCGCTTCTCCATCGACATGTCTTCTCTGAAGTCCGAATAACGGGATTCCGGATCGGACGCTCTACTGCAGGAGAACGGGAAGACTCAGACGAGTCGATCGCAGGCCGAAGATGCGGAAGTGCCGCCTCGTCAAGGAGCCTGCATGACAGCCCAAAACGATTCGTTGACATCCCGCCTGGCGCGATACCGCGAAATCAAGTTGAGTGTGACCGGCAGGAAGTCTGGACGAACCATTTCGACCACCGTCTGGTTCACGATGGATGGGGAGGCTGTCTGCCTGCTGCCGGTTCGCGGATCGGACACGCAGTGGTACCAGAACATTCTGAAGAACCCAACGATCCGGATCGATACCCGCGGTGTTGGAGGTGAATTCAATACAGTTGCCATCACCGATGCAAAGCAGGTGGCGTCGGTGATCGAGAGATTCCGTGAGAAATATGGCGCCGGCGTGAAGAAGTACTACTCAAAGTTCGACGTTGCCGTGCTCGCGTCGGCGAAGTCTGAGTAAAGCGATGAATCACCATTTTCGCTTTTCCGGCCTACCTTCTCGGGTATGAAGAGTCCAATTCATTCATTCGTGCTTTCCGCACATGGGAAGGCATTCCACCGTAGCCAGGCCCAATCCTAAGGAGGCTGGAATGAAAAAACGCAGACTTGGAAAGAGCGATCTGGAAGTGTCGGCCATCGGGCTCGGATGCATGGGAATGAGCTACTCGTATGGCCCGCCTAAAGACAAGACGGAGATGATCTCGATTCTCCACGCCGCCGTAGATCGCGGAGTCACCTTCTTCGATACCGCCGAGGTCTATGGCCCCTACACGAACGAAGAGCTTCTGGGCGAGGCCTTTGCTGCTCTCCGCGGAAAGTTGGTGATCGCCACCAAGTTCGGCTTTGACCTCAGTCCTGACAAGGATCCTCGCGGCATGACGCGTCCGCCTGGCGTGAATAGCCGGCCGGAACATATCAAGCAGGCCGTCGAAGGTTCGCTGAAGCGGCTCAAGATCGAGAGCATCGACTTGCTGTATCAGCACCGCGTCGACCCGAACGTGCCCATCGAAGATGTTGCCGGCACGGTCAAGGAACTCATTCAAGCCGGGAAGGTGAAGCACTTCGGGCTCTCCGAAGCCGGCGTGAAGACCATTCGCCGGGCCCACGCCGTGCAACCGCTGACGGCCCTCCAGAGCGAGTATTCACTTTGGACGAGAACTCCGGAGAGAGAAGTGATTCCGGCCCTCGAGGAGCTCGGGATCGGCTTGGTGCCTTATAGCCCTCTCGGCAGAGGTTTCCTGACGGGGGCGATGAACGAGAACACAAAATTCGACAGCGGCGACTTCCGCAGTGGGCTGCCGCGCTTCACGCCGGAGGCACTCAAGGCTAATCAGACATTGGTGGACCTGCTCGGCACGATCGCAAAGAAGAAGAAAGCGACTCCGGCCCAGATCGCGCTCGCCTGGCTCCTGGCGCAAAAGCCATGGATTGTTCCCATCCCGGGTACGACCAAACTGAGCCGCCTCGAAGAAAACATCGGCTCAGCGTCGGTCGAACTCACGGCCGGCGACCTCGGCGACATCGAAGGTTCTGCATCGGAGATCAAAGTCGAAGGAGCCCGCTATCCTGAACGCCTGGAGAAGATGACGGGCCTCTGACGCCTCTTTACTTCAGACCTTCCACAAGATAGAGGTCAGAGAGCGTGCGGATGTACCCGTAGACGTAGGCCTTGGCGTCGGGAGCGATGGTGATGCCGCGGATGGTGTCGATGCCCGCGGCGTCGGCAGGAACCAGTTCCCGCCACAGTTTTCTCTGCCCGGTGGCGATGTCGAGTTGCTCGACCTTGGCCGGGACCTCTCCGAAACGAAACAGGAAGAGGGATCGTCCATCGCCGGACCATCCAGTCGGAACCTCACCGGGGAGTGTGCCGGAGACATGTACTGGGTCACCGCCGGCGACCGGGTAGAGGCACACCTTATTGTCCGGACCCACGCTGGCGACGTGATCTCCTTTCGGCGAAAGGATCACAGCCGGATATACCCCCTCAGGGCTGATCGGGTGGGGTTTTCCGTCGGCAATCGATTCCACGTAGAAGCGGAATCCGTGGCCGGGCACGTTGCCCGAGAAGACTACGCTCTTGCCATCGGGCAGCCACCTTCCCCAAAGATGATTGATGTCATCGGGGGGAAGCGGCTTGGCTTCGCCGACACCGGTGGGCAACAGTTCCAGCGGCGCCGGAGTCGTATTGGGCCGCGCCAGCGCCCACTTTCCATCTGGCGACAGGCCCTCGGCAATGCCATCGCTCAAGCGGACCGCCGGCGATCCGTCGGTCGTTCGCAAATAGACCGCGTATTTGGGCCCGCCGCCTTCGCCGCTCTCGAAGAAGAGTACTGTGCGCCCATCGGGAGAGAGATCGGCGGGCACCGACCAATCCAGCCACGAAAGATCTTTTTCCTTCGCCTCGCCGGGAGCCAGGCCGATCATCCCAGCGCGATCGTTCCCGCGCGTCAGCAGCACGTTGCCGTCGCGGCCTATATCGAGCAGGGTCAGTTCGCCCGGAACTCGCGCCAGCAGGCGGGTCGAGCCGGAGAGATCGACCGCATAAAGCGATCGGTCGCCGCCGGTTCGGGTTGCGGTGAACCAGATTTCGCTGCCGTTCGGCGACCAGGCCAGCCCCTGAATGCTGTCCCAGCCAGTCGACAGAGTCGTCTTCCTGCCGGCCATATTCACGACGGCAACCGCGCCGCCGTCATCCCCCAGCTGCGGATGGTCGATGAACGCGATCGTATCGCCCTTGGGCGAGATGCGAATGTGGCCGATCCAGCCATCCGGCTCGTAAAGAGGCTTGCCGGGAGGGTATTCCAGCCGATGCCGGCCCTGATCCTGCCGCACGATGGCGAGCGTGCTGCCGTCGGGAGACCAGTCGGCCCACTCGACGTTGTCGAGAATCTCCCGCGGCGCTCCGCCGACCAGGGGAACCCGCGCCAGAGTTCCCGAATAAAGGAATTGCGCCACCGGATGGCTCTGCAGCGAGAGCGCCATTTCTCCGGTGGAGGAAACCGCCAGAACATCGGCGCCCGCCGGCTCCAGTTCATGGGACTCGGGACTCTCCGGCCGCGTGGTGAACAATTGCAGCGGCTTGCCCTCCCAGGCGGCGCTGTAAATCATGGTCTTGCCGTCGGGAGCGAAGCGTGCGGCGTGAACCATGCCTCGGCGAAACGTCAGCGGATGGTAGACCGGAAGGCTCGCCTGCTCCGGCCGGTGGAGCACATAAGTCCCCAAAGCCAATCCAGCCAGCAATGCCACGAACGCTGCCGCGGCTGCGATCGGCACAACGCGCGCAGACTTGCGACTGCCGCCGGCCGGCATGGGACGCACCGCCGCGCTGGAGCCCGCCACGTTCACCCCGCTAACGGCGCGCACGCGGGAAGTATCGAGGTCGCGCTTGATCCGCTTCAGGTCTCCCCGCAATTCGGCCGCAGTCTGGTAACGCAGGTCGCGATCCTTTTCCAGAGATTTGGAAATCACCTCTTCCAGCCGTGCGGGAATGTTCGGATTGGCGCTGGAAACCGGAGCCGGCACGCGATTCAAAATGGCCTCAAAAACGATGCCGCTGCTGTTTCCCGGAAAAGCCATCGCGCCGGTTGCCATCTCGTAGAGCACGCTGCCGAAGGAGAAAAGATCGGTACGGGCATCGACCTCCTCGGCGCGAACCTGCTCGGGTGACATATAGGTCACGGTGCCGATGGTCGAACCAGGACTGGTCATCTGCGGAGTCGCGTTCGTGGCCGTGTGCTCGCTGTATTCCGAGGCCAGCTTGGCCAGGCCGAAGTCGAGCAGCTTCGCCTGTCCTCGCTTGGTGACGAAGATGTTGGCGGGCTTGATGTCGCGATGGATGATGCCCTTGCTATGAGCCGCGTCGAGCGCGTCGGCGATCTCGATGCCCAGCGACAGCAGCGTCTCTGGATCGAGCGGACGCCCGGAAATCCGGTGTTTCAGGGTGACGCCATCGAGATACTCCATCGCGATGAACGCCTTCCCGTCGTGCTCGCCAATGTCGTGAATGGTGCAAATGTTGGGATGGTTCAGCGCAGACGCGGCCTGCGCCTCGCGTTGAAAGCGCGACAGCGCCTGCGGATTGCGCGCCACTTCATCGGGCAGGAACTTCAGCGCAACGAACCGGTGAAGGCGGATATCTTCGGCCTTGTAAACCACTCCCATGCCGCCGCCGCCCAGCTTTTCGAGGATGCGGTAATGGGAAACCGTGAGGCCAACCATAGGAGATGCGCGCAAAGCTCACGCCATGTTAGGGATGAGGGCAGGCGAAGTCAACAGGGGAACGCAGGCGCGATGTTGCAATCCTTGCACAGGCTGTTACCGAATCGCAGATGTGTGGGAACGACTCCAATGTGCAGCCCGAGGTTACGCGGGCTGCCACAATTCGATGGGATTTCCCTCCGGATCATGCAGACGAGTGAATCGCCCGATGTTGGGATAAGTTTCCGGGTCTTTGACCTCGATTCCTGCCGCTCGCAGCTGGGCGACCATTTTGTCAAGGTCGTGCACGCGAAAATTGATCATCCAGACCTTGTTGAGATCTCCGAAATACTTGGTCGTCTCGGGAAAGGGACTGAACGCAGTCGGTCCGGCCTCTTGCTGCCATACAGTGCCGCCTTCGCTGGTTGGCGTGAGGGCGATCCCCAGGTGCTGCTGATACCAATTCCCCAACGCTTTGGGATCATGAGCTCGGAAGAACAGTCCTCCGATTCCGGCTACTTTTTCCATTCCACTTCCTCCGGATTCCTCTTTAGGGGCTGGCTTGCTGACCGGGCCAGGAGTCGGTGGTTGCCCCGGGCCCTGGGCTTGCGCCGCGAATCCATTCCGCCGCGAAATCATACCAGAGCCGAGACTGTACGACAGCAGTTGAAGCAGTCGGCGCCGTTGAAGCATCATCCCGCCCTCCTCTGAAACATGTGCGAGTGTATTGACGACAGGCGCAAGGATAGATTCTGAAAGCACCTGCCCGCAAGGATCGATCCTGAGATCACAAGCGCGGGTTTCGGGGTGATTCGTGGCATCGGAAGCTTCCGCGGAGCCTCCGTCATTGGAAAACTCCCAGCCCCTGCCAGGCCTTCCTTGGCGGGACCGGAAACGTTTACTATAGGCCGTTCAGATAGCTGTCGAAGGAGGTCGCCATTCATACTCCCGGAAGTCATACTCTCGGAATCGATGTGGGAACCGGCGGAACGCGCGCCCTCATTATTGATGAGCGCGGCCGCGTTGTCGCTTCGGCCACGGAAGAACATGAGCCCTTTGCTTCGCCTGAGATTGGATGGGCCGAGCAGCGTCCCGAAGACTGGTGGCGTGCCTGCACGGTGGCCGTTCCCAAAGCGATCGAACGGGGAAAGCTGCGGCCGGATGATATTGCCTGTGTTGGATTCTCCGGACAAATGCATGGCGCGGTCATGCTCGACAGCGCGGGCAAGGTCGTGCGCCCGGCGCTGATCTGGTGCGATGTGCGGACCAACCCGCAATGCGGGGAACTCACGCGAAAAATCGGCGCTGCGCAATTGATCCAGGCGACGTGCAATCCCGCGCTGGCCAATTTCACGCTGACCAAGCTGATGTGGGTCCGCGAGCACGAACCGGAAAACTGGAAGCGGGTGCGTTCGATCATGCTGCCGAAGGACTACGTGCGGCTATGCATGACCGGCGAGAGCGCGATCGATATGGCCGACGCCTCCGGCACGCTGCTGCTCGATGTCGCCCACCGGCGCTGGTCGAAGATCATGCTCGAAGCCGGAGGAATCGACGAGCGCTTGCTCCCGGCCTTGTTCGAGTCACCCGATGTCTGCGGCAAGGTCAGCGCCGAAGGCGCCAAGGAGCTGGGATTGAAGCCGGGAACGCCGGTGGTTGCCGGCGCCGGCGATCAGGCTGCCGGCGCGGTGGGAATGGGCATTGTCGCTCCGGGTACAGTCAGCGCCACCATTGGCACGTCGGGCGTGGTGTTTGCCGCGACCGATCGTCCAGCGCTCGAACCCGGCGGACGGCTGCACACCTTCTGCCATGCAATCCCCGGCCGTTGGCATGTGATGGGCGTGACCCAGGCGGCAGGCCTGTCGCTGCGCTGGTTCCGCGATCAGTTCGGCGCCGGGAAGGAGGACGGCCGCGATCCCTACGACCGGCTTTCCGACGAAGCGGCGAAAATTGCGCCCGGCAGCCAGGGCCTGCTCTGGACTCCCTACCTGATGGGCGAGCGTACGCCGCATCTCGATCCCAACGCCCGCGGAGCGCTGGTCGGCCTCACCGCGGTCCACACCCGTGCTCATATCATTCGCGCGATTCTGGAAGGCGTCGCCTTCAGCCTGCGCGACACGTTCACGCTGTTCGACGAAATGAAAGTTGCCGTCAACCGCATTCGCCTGGGCGGGGGCGGCGCGCGATCTCCGCTGTGGCGGCAGATTCAGGCCGATGTGTACGGTCACGAAGTGGAGATCGTCGAGGCCGAGGAAGGCGCAGCCTATGGCGCGGCAATTCTCGCCGGCGTAGGCGCGGGCCTGTGGAAGTCGGTAGACGAAGCCTGCTCCGCGGTCGTGCGCGTGGCCAAAACTGTGCAACCGGATGCTTCCGCCACCAGGGTCATGAACGCAGGCTACAGCGCCTATCGGAGAGTCTATCCGGCGACGAAGCAGATATTCCCGGCTTAGCTGACCGCTTTTTTCCGGAACTGGCGCAGTCCCAGGCTCAGAAAGAGCGAGTCAAAGATGAGCAACGCGATGAGCACGCCCAGCACCGAAAGATGCGGGAACTGCGGCACGAGTGTGCCACGAAGCCCTTCGCTCGCGTAGACCAGCGGATTGATCAGCACAACTTTTTGTAGCACCGGAAACGCGTTCAGCGCGCTCCAGGGATAGTACGTACATCCGAAGAAGATCATCGGCGTCAGCACCATGCTGAACATCAATCCAACATGCTGTTGATCCATGCTGCAGCCCAGCGCCAGTCCTCCAGCGGCCGAAAACAGCGAGACCAGAACGGTCACACCGACAAAGGCCAGCGGCGAGCGCAGGTCGAACTCCACAGGCCGCAAGATCAGCCACGCGGCTGGAATCACAAACAATCCGGCGATCAGCGCCTGCACCGCGCCCCAAAGAACCTTCGCAATCGCCACCCAGGAAATCTGCATCGGCGCCAGCAGGCGATCTTCGATTTCGCGCGTCCACTGAAATTCCGCGATCAGCGGCATGGCCACGGCCCAGACTCCGGTAAATACCATGCTGATCGCCATGATGCCCGGCAGCAGCAGGCTCTTGTAAGCGGGCGGCATGTATCCGCTGCGCACCATGACCCGGCCGAAGATGAAGACGAACATCAACGGCTGCAGGAAGGTCTGCAACATGATCTGGATGATGTTGCGGCGCGCTACGTGTGCATCGCGCGCCAGCATGGCCAGGAAAGCCTTCCAGTTCATTCGCGCAGGCTCCTTCCGGTGTGGTGCAGGAACAGGTTTTCGAGGCTCGGCTCGGAGATGTGGACATCGTGCAGTTCCACGCTGGCCGCCGAGGCGAGGCTGGCAATCTCCGGGATCAGCGAGCCGCCGCGGTCAGCGTACACATCGGCCGCGCCATCGTGGTCCTTGCTTCGCACTTCCCGCACACCGCTGAGCGCCTGCAGGCGTTGCAGCAGGTCAGGCGAGTGCTGGCCGAAACGCAGGCGAAGCAGAAATCCGCCGGGAATCGAACGCTTCAGGTCCGCCGGCGATCCCAAAGCGATGTTGCGGCCGTGGTCGATGATGGCCAGCCGGTGGGCGAGCGCGTCGGCTTCTTCCATGTAATGTGTCGTCAGCAGGATGGTTTTCCCCGTCTGGTTGTACTCGCGAATGATCTCCCACAACAGTAGCTTGGTCTGTGGATCGAGGCCGGCGCTTGGTTCGTCGAGAAACAGAACCTGCGGATCGTGCATCATGGCGCGAGCGATGGAAAGCCTCTGCATCATGCCGCCGGAGAAGCCGCGGACCATCTGATCGGCACGATCGGTCAGTTTGAAGCGCTCCAGCAGAGCCGTCGCCCGCCTGGCGCGCTCGGCGGAATCGAGGCCAAAGTAGGCGCCGTGAAACAGCAGAATCTCTCGCGCGGTTAACGAGAAGTCGAGATTGGGACGCTGCGCTACCACTCCGATCAGCCGCTTGACCGCAACCTGCTGCTGCCAGACATCGTATTCGCCGATCCAAGCCCTTCCGCCGGTGGGTCGGACGCGTGTCGTCAGAATGCCCACGGTCGTGGACTTACCTGCGCCGTTGGGCCCGAGCAGGCCAAAAACTTCGCCGGCTCGAATCTCAAGCGAGAGCCCGGCCAGCGCAACCACTTCTGACTTCGCCTTCTTGTCGGCCTTGCCCCGGGCCATCGGCGCACCCCCGCCGGCTCCAAAGGGAGGCGCAGAGTTGTAGACCTTGCGCAGGTCCTCGGTGCGAATGCCGACCATAAGGTTTAGAGAAACTCCCGAGATTGGATGTCAGAGCCGAACCTTGCCCGGGCTCGCTCCCAGCAGGTCTTGCGATGTTTCCAGAGGGCGCAGGAAATGTCAAATCGACGTGGTCGTCTCGCAGGTGTCATCCACAAGCCCGGGGTTGTTTCCATTGGGCCCGAACGACCTCTCTGGCAGGATTCGTCTGCGGGAGATCCTTCGCTCCACTGGAGTTAATCGGGACCAAATTGAAACACGGCGACTACCGACGCAAGAGATGGCTGGCTACGAGTGCTGTGATATGCGATGATGTCCGGTCGCTTCGGACTGTGTGCATGAAACTCAATCGATATCTGATTCGGAGCACTATCGTTGCCGCGCTCGGCGGTCTGCTGTTTGGCTTTGATACGGCCGTTATCTCAGGGACGACCAGCAACCTGGTTCAGGTTTATTCCCTGCCGGCATCGTTGTTCTGGCTGGCGCAGCTGCTGCATGCCTCGAATGCATCGCTGTTGCTCGGCATCAGCGTCTCTGCTGCGCTCATCGGCACCATCCTGGGCGCCATGTTTGCCGGGATTCCCGGCGACAAATACGGCCGCCGCGACAGTCTCCGCGTGATGGCGATTCTGTATGTCGTTTCCGCGCTCGGCTGCGCCTTCGCCTGGAACTGGGGGGCGCTGGTGTTTTTTCGCTTCCTCGGAGGGCTCGGCATCGGCGGTTCCTCCGTTCTCGGACCGATGTACATTGCCGAAATCGCTCCTGCCGCCTGGCGCGGGAGGCTGGTCGGAGTTTTCCAGTTCAACGTGGTGGCCGGCATTCTGCTGGCCTATTTCTCCAACTACCTGGTGGGCACTCAGCATTTCAGCGTGGATGCAGACTGGCGCTGGAAACTGGGCATCGCGGCAGCGCCTGCCGCCCTGTTTCTGGCTCTGCTGTTCACGATTCCGCGCAGCCCGCGTTGGCTGGTGAAAACGCAACGGCTCGACGAAGCGCGCGAGGTTCTGCGGCTGACGGGAGAAAAGAATTATGAGCAGGACTTGCGCGAAATCGTGGCTTCGATTGACGCCGAGCACGGGCACGCGGATGAACCGTTGTTCTCGCGCAAATACGGTTTTCCGATTTTTCTGGCCGTCACGGTGGGCTTCTTCAACCAGCTTTCCGGCATCAACGCGATCCTTTACTACCTGAACGATATCTTTGCTTTCGCCGGTTTCAGCAAAGTGTCGGGCGATTTGCAGGCGGTCGTGGTCGGATTCACCAATCTGATCTTCACCATCATCGCCATGTCGGTGATCGACAAGGTCGGACGCAAAAAGCTGCTTCTGATTGGAGCGGTCGGGACGGCGGTTTGCCTGGCGGGCGTGGCAGCCATCTTCTCGACGAACCGTCATCAGGAATTGCTGGTCTGGCTGCTGGTCGGCTTCATTGCCAGCTTCGCCTTCTCGCAGGGTTCGGTCATCTGGGTGTACATCAGCGAAGTCTTTCCCAATCGCGTGCGAGCCAAAGGACAGAGCCTGGGCAGCCTGTCGCATTGGCTGATGAACGCCGCCATCTCCTTCGCTTTCCCCACGCTGGCCGCATGGTCGAAGTCGATTCCGTTTATGTTTTTTTCGGCGATGATGGTGCTGCAGTTCTTCGTGGTGCTGTTCGTCTATCCGGAAACCAAAGGCCTTACGCTTGAGGAGATGCAGAAGCGGCTGCATTTGTCGTAGACGGGCTCCTTGCCGTAACCGTCCGCGGTCTCAAGCCCGGACTATTCAGTCCTTTTTCAGCGGGTAGCCCTTCTCGCGCCAGCCGCGAATGCCGCCATCCATCGAAATCACGTTGGTGTAGCCCATTTTCTGCAAATTGTCGGCCGCCAGCGCCGATCGATAGCCACCTCCACAATAGAGGATCATCTCGGCGTTGAGTTCGGGGACGCGCGCCTCGATGTCGCGCTCGATGACGCCCTTGCCCAGATGGATGGCGCCGGGAAGATGATCCTTGGCGAACTCGCTTTCCTCGCGCACGTCGACGAGAAGGAATTTGTCGCCCCGGTCCATGCGCCGCTTGACCTCGTCGACGTTGGTCTCGCGGATTCGACTGCGCGCCTCGTCGACAATTTTCAGAAAGCGAGGAGGATGCTGGTGAGCCATGCGAACTCCTTTCGAACGGCGATGCGGCCTGTGCCGAACTGCAGCGCAGCTCTGCTCAACATCGTATCAAGCTCGATCGGCCTTGCGCACGGACAGCGGCGGCAGACATCGAGTAGCATGAAGCCGTGCGAAGGGACGGTCGACGGCACGTCGGACTGGCGCGAGCGCTCTCGAAGCTCGGCTATTGTTCGCGGGCGCAGGGCGCGACGCTGGTGCGGGAAGGCCGCGTGCGGCTCAATGACAAGGTGCGGCGCGATCCCGAGACGCCGGTGCGGCTCGAACGGGACCGCATTCTGATCGATGAGCAAGAGATCCAGCCCACCGAAAAAGTCTACCTGATGATGAACAAGCCGCGAGGACTGCTGACCACGGCTTCGGATGAGAAGGGCCGCGACACGGTGTACAGAGTGCTGGCAACGGGAGATGAACCGCTGCCGTGGGTATCTCCGGTCGGCCGGCTGGATAAAGCCAGCGAAGGGCTGCTATTGCTGACCAATGACTCGGAATGGGGTGCGCGCCTGGCCGCTCCCGAGACCCATCTGGAAAAAACCTACCACGTGCAGGTTGGATCGCCGGACGGCCCGACCTTGGCCGCGCGGCTGGTGAATGGCCTGCGAGACAAAGGCGACCTCCTGCGAGCCAGGGAGGCCCGCCTGTTGCGCGCCGGCGAGAAAAATTGCTGGCTCGAAATCGTCCTCGACGAGGGGAAGAACCGGCAGATCCGCCGCATGCTGGCCGCACTTGGCGTGGAGGTACTTCGGCTGGTGCGGATCGCGATCGGTCCGCTCCCACTCGGCAGGTTGGAGAAGGGGCAATATCGACGACTCAGCGCGGACGAGAAACGGGCGCTCGACCGCGCGATGGGGGCGAGAGGCAACGGAAGGCCCGCGTCGCACCCGACGCGAAGGTGCTAGACTCGCGCTTCACACAAGCAGCAGACGATGCCTGACCTGACATTCCTTTCCGCTGTCGAAATGGCGGAGCAAATCCGCGAGCGAAGAATCTCCCCGCTTGAACTTGCGGCTGCGCATCTCAAAAAAATAGAGCGCCTTAACACAGAGTTGAACGCTTTTGTGCAGGTCGATCCGAAGCGGGTTCTGCGGGAAGCGCGCGAGGCCGAGACCGCCGTCGCGAAAGGTGGTCCACTTGGGCCGCTGCATGGGGTGCCCATCAGCATCAAGAGTTCGATCGAGGTCGCGGGCTACCGATGCGAAGCCGGTACGCGCCTGCGTTCTGGATTCGTTGCCTCCAGAGATGCGCCGCTGGTCAAGCGCCTACGCGATGCAGGGGCGATCGTGCTCGGCCTGACCAACACTCCCGAACTTCTGATGGCGTGGGAGACCGACAATCTGCTCTATGGCCGGACCAACAGCCCATGGGATTCCAGCCAGACGCCCGGCGGTTCCAGCGGCGGGGAAGCGGCTGCCATTGCCGCAGGAATGTCGGCCGGAGGTGTCGGCAGCGACGGAGGGGGATCGATCCGCGTCCCCGCCCACTTCAGCGGAATCTGCGGGCTCAAGCCCACGCCGGGCCGTATTCCATCGACCGGCCACTATCCTCCTTCCGGCGGGCCGTTCGCTTTGATTGGGGTGGTGGGACCGATGGCGCGGACGGTGGCCGACCTGAAAGTCCTGTTTGAGGTCATGCAGGGACCGGAAGACGGCGACACCTGTGCGGCTCCGGTGCCGCTGCGCTGGCCGGATAAAGAGGAAGTCCGGCAGCTTGGTATCGGCTACTTTGAAGACGATGGCCGAACGCCGGTGACCGCCGAGACTCGCGCGGCTGTGCACATTGCGGCAGACGCCTTGCGCAGCGCCGGATTTCGCGTGGCACCGTTCCGTCCTGAAGGTCTCGAAGAGGCGCGGCAACTTTGGAGGAAGTTCTTCGTCAAAGTCGGGGGCATGATCATCCGCCCGATGTTCAAGGGGCGAGAGCAGGATGAAAGCCCGATCCTGAAGCAGTTTCTGGAGTGGTCTGCCGCCGAACCGGAGCTCACGGCGGACTCTCTTCTCGATGCCTGGATCCGCCGCGACGCGCTACGGGCCGACTTCCTCGCGCAGATGCGCGAGTATCCGATCCTGCTGTGCCCGGTGGCTGCGACTCCCGCCTTCCGCCATGGAGAACGCGCGTGGCAAATCGCTGGCCAGCCAGTGCATTATCTCGACGCCTGGAGCTACACCGCATGGTTCAACCTGCTGGGGAATCCGGCCGCGGCTGTTCCGGTGGCTCAATCCGCCGAAGGCTTGCCGATCGGAGTCCAGATCGTCGGCCGGCCCTGGCAGGAAGAGCAGGTGCTCTCCGTGGCGGCGGCTCTTGAAGAAAAATGCGGAGCCTGGCGCATTCCTCCGATTCGATAGGCAGCCGTGCCGGTTGTTCGCGTGGCAATAACGCTGCAGGAGCCCATTAGTATTTTTGTGTTATTTCCGCGCGGACCCGATGCGTATATGGTGGTCGCCGCGAACGCAGTCACTGTGGGGCTGCTTTCGAATCGAAACATCCAAAGCCGCAATTGAACCTCGCGGCAGATACGGGGAACGCCGATGTCTGGGGCATGGGTGAACCGGTCTCTCTCATGGCTGGTGATATTTCTCGTTGTTTCCGCCGCCTATCTTTATTCCTGGCCTCAACCGAATATCTTCTATGCAGTCATTGTGCTGCTGCACGCGTTCGGCGGAGTGCTGGCGGCAATCCTGCTCGTACCGGCGTTGTTCCGCTTGCTGCGCCGGGGCAGTTTGCTGGCGCGCGGCGGATGGCTGCTGTTCGCCGCCGGAGCAGTCCTCGGACTGATCCTGATTAAAACCGGCACTCCACGCCCGGAGTGGAACAAACTCTACCTTCACATCGTGATTTCGCTGGCGGGCGTGGGCCTGCTGACGGCCGATTGGCTGGGAAGACGCAGAGTTCCGACGCAATCGAGCGCCGGCGATGGATCTGCCGGCTTACGAGTCGGTCCGGCTGCGCTGCGGCTCGCCCTGTGCCTGGTCGTGTTGGCGGGCGCGGGTTATGCAGCGAACTATTTGCGCAACACCTGGCAAACGCGCAACCGGATCGAGAATCCCGAGATGCCTCCGGCAACCATGGACGGCGAAGGCGACGGACCGAACGGTTCGTTCTTCCCCAGCTCCGCGCAGGTCTACGGCAATCAGAAAATCCCCAGCAAGTTCTTCATGGAATCCGACTCCTGCAAACGCTGCCACCAGGACATCTACAACCAGTGGTTCAGCTCGGCTCATCATTTCTCGTCTTTCAATAATCAGTGGTACCGCAAGTCGATCGAATACATGCAAGACACCATCGGCACCAAGCCCTCGAAGTGGTGCGGCGGCTGTCACGACCCGGCAGTGCTGTACAGCGGCTTGATGGACACGCCGATCAAGCAGATCGTCCATCGGCCGGAGTCGCAAGCGGGCCTGGGCTGCATGATGTGCCACTCGATCGCGCACGTGAAGAGCACGATGGGGCAGGCGGATTTCTACCTGGAGTATCCCAAGCTGCACGAACTGGCGGCAACCAAAAATCCTCTGATGCGAGCGCTGCATGATTTCGTGATTCAGTTGAATCCAGAACCGCATCGCCGCGTTTTCCTCAAGCCGTTTATGCGCACGCAAACGGCGGAGTTCTGCTCCACCTGCCACAAAGTGCATCTGGACGTTCCGGTAAATCACTACCGGTGGCTTCGTGGTTTTAACGAATACGACAACTGGCAGGCCAGCGGGGTCTCCGGCCAGGGAGCGCGGTCGTTCTACTATCCGCCAAAGCCGGCAGAGTGCGCCGATTGTCACATGCCCATGACGGCTTCCCATGACATGGGCAACATTAACGGTTTCGTGCATTCGCACCGCTTCCCGGCGGCCAATACGGCGGTGCCGACGGCCAATGAAGATGCGACGCAGCTCAAGCTGACCGAAGACTTCCTGAAGAATGGAATCGTCTCGGTCGACATCTTTGCCTTGTCCGCCGCGCGAGCCCCGCTCAAGCCGGAGGCGACGAGTCAGTCGGAGCTTTCGACTACATTCGCGGTGGGAGAGGAAGCGGAAGCGAAAATCACCCCCCAGTCGGCCGGAGAAGTGATTCCGGTGACAGCGCCGCTAAACCACGTGCTGCCGCCGCTGCGGCGTGGCGATACCGTGCGCGTGGACGTCGTTGTGCGCACGAAAAAAGTCGGGCACTTTTTCCCTGGCGGCACCGTGGATGCGTACGACACCTGGCTTGAGCTGAAAGGCACCGACGACAAGGGGCAGACGATTTTCTGGAGCGGCATGGTTGAAGATAACGGTCACGGCCCGGTGGAGAAGGGCGCGCACTTCTACCGCTCGCTGCAGATCGATGAGCATGGCAACCCCATCAACAAGCGCAACGCCTGGGCCACTCGGGCCGTAGTCTACGTGCGGCTGATTCCGCCGGGCGCGGCCGACACCGTACATTACCGCATGTTCATTCCCGAAAATGCGGGAAATAAAATCACTTTGCACGCTCGTCTCTGCTATCGCAAGTTCGCCTGGTGGAATACGCAGTTTGCCTTCGCCGGAGTTCCTGATCCGAGCAAACCGAGCGAGGTGACGCCTGACTACGACGACCGCCCGGTGACATTCACCGCGTCGCTGAACGGGATTTCCGCAAAAGAAGACAAGATCCCCGATCTGCCCATCGTTGCCCTGGCGGAAGATGAGGTTACGCTTCCGGTTGTGGCGCACAATGCCCCGGCCTTCCAGCCCAAGACCGTCGCCCTGAAGCAGGAATGGCAGCGGTGGAACGACTACGGCATTGGTTTATTCCTGCAAGGAGACTTGAAGGATGCGGCCGCGGCGTTTCAGAAAGTGACGGAAGCCGATCCGGCTAATCCCGATGGCTGGGTCAACATTGGACGCTGCGCCGTGCAAGAAGGCGACATGGCGCGGGCCCGCGTCGTGTTGGAGAAGGCGCTGGCCCTGTCTCCCAAACTGGCACGAGCCAATTATTTCTATGCCAAGGTTCTCCGTGCCGACGGCAATTATGACGGCGCGGCCCAGCGATTGCGGATTGTGCTGGCGCAGTATCCGCGGGATCGCGTGGCGCTGAACGATCTCGGGAGAATTCTGTTCCTGCAGCGCAAGTACGACGAAGCGGTGAAAGTATTGCAGTCCGTTCTTGAAGTCGATCCGGAAGACCTGCAGGCGCACTACAACCTGATGCTCAGCTACAACGGGCTGGGGGATGAAAAGCTGGCGAAAGAGCACGAGGAGCGTTATCTGCGCTTTAAAGCCGATGAGTCTTCCCAGGCCATCACCGGACCGTATCGCCAACTGCATCCCGAGGACAACAACGAGCGCCAGGCGGTGCACGAGCACGTCTCAGTGCCGCTGCCGATCCTGGAAAACACGCGCAAGACAAGAGTCGCGTATCATCGAGAACATCCAACCACCATCGCGTCTGGGGCCTCAAGATAAATGCTTCGTTCAGAACCGCAATCGATCCGGGCATGGCTCAGGCGAACCCAACCGCCTGCAGCGCTGCTCTCGCTTCCCCTTCCCGCTCTTGTGACTCTGTGCCTGGTTGCGCTCCTTTCCCCGGCAATGAAGGCACAAGAGCAGATTCACTTCAGCGACATCACGGCGCGGGCGGGAATTCACTTCATCGACAACAACGGAGCCTTCGGCAAGAAGTGGCTGCCGGAGACGATGGGGCCGGGGTGCGCCTTCATCGATTACGACAACGACGGATATCCCGACATCCTGCTGATCAATGGCGAGGACTTTCCCGGCCATCCCCATGAAGGCGCGACCCCGCTCAAGCTTTATCACAACAACCACGACGGAACTTTCACCGATGTAACGCGCAGAGCCGGTCTGGCGGTCTCGATGTTCGGGCTCGGCGTGGCGGTGGGAGACTACGACAACGACGGATACGACGACATCTTCGTCTCGGCTCTCGGCCAGAGCCATCTCTTTCACAACAACGGCAACGGCACGTTCACGGATGTAACCAAGTCTGCGGGGATGTGGGGACCGAACGAGTTCTCCACCAGCGCTGCCTGGGTGGACTACGATCGCGACGGAAAACTCGATCTCGTCGTGGCGAACTACGTGCAGTGGTCGGAGAAAACGGATCTATATTGCACCATCGACGGCACGCATAAGTCCTACTGCACTCCGGAGTCGTACAAGGGCGCGTCGGTGCGCTTGTGGCACAACCTTGGCGGAGGCAAGTTTGAGGACGCCACGCAGAAGGCTGGAATGGGCGATCCCACGTCAAAGAGTCTGGGAATCGCCGTCCTGGACTACAACGACGACGGCTGGCCCGACATCCTGATCGCCAACGACACTCAGCCCAACAAGCTGTATCTGAATAAGAAGAACGGAACCTTTGAGGAGCGCGGCGTCACCGCCGGCATCGGCTTCAGCGAGGATGGAGTGGCGCGAGCCGGTATGGGCGTGGATGCAGCCGATTACGATCATAGCGGCCATCCCAGCGTACTGATCAGCAACTTTGCGAACCAGATGGTGTCGCTCTACCACAATGAAGGAAATGGCCTGTTCGTCGACGAGGCGCCGCAATCGGAGGTGGGCCGCGCGACCCTGATCACGCTCGGCTTCGGCTGTTTCTTCTTCGATTACGACAATGATGGCTGGCCAGACATTTTTGTCGCCGACGGGCACATCGAAGACGGAGTCGAGAGCGTGCAGAAGCGGGTGAAATTTGCCGAGCCAGCGCACCTGTTCCGCAACCTGGGCGGCGGAAAGTTCACCGAAGTCACCGATCGGATGGGAAAGGCGTTCGCGGCGCCAAGAGTGGCTCGTGCGGCGGCTTACGGCGACATCGATAACGACGGGTTCCTCGACGTGCTGGTGACGACCAACGCCGGGCCGGCCTATCTGTTCCACAACGAAGGTGGAACCAATCACAGCCTGCGCGTGAAACTCGTGGGAACGAAGTCGAATCGCGATGGCATCGGCTCCGTCGTCCGAGTCGGCGCAGGTGGCAGCAAGCAGGTGAAGATGCTGCGCTCCGGATCGAGTTACCTGGCGCAGAGCGAGTTGGTGCTGACCTTCGGCCTGGCCTCGGGTACCAAGGCCGACAGCGTTGAGATCGATTGGCCCAGCGGCCTGGTCGACCACCTCTCGAATGTCGAAGCCGGCCAGACGGTTACTGTCCAGGAAGGGAAGGGAATCGTCAGCCGCCGGGCATATTCCGCGCCGCATGCCTACGGGCCGGTCAACCTTGCTATGAAGTAGCGACGAAATCCTCTGGGTTACGCCGGGCCGTCTATGATTAAATCTGTAGGTCGATGAATCTCAAAATTTCTGTCGCACTCCTGGGCGGGCTTCTGGCCGCCTTAGGCTTGGCTCTGCCTTCGCCGCCGAACCCGATCGAAGCCGCTCGCCTGAACAACCTCGGTTGCGCTTACATGAATCAGCAGCTGTTCGAGAAGGCGCTCAAAGAATTCCAGAAGGCGGCAGATGCGGATCCAACGCTCGCCATCGCCCGGCTCAATGAGGGTATCGCGTACCTGAACCTGCAGAAAATCGACGAGGCCAAGGCAGCTCTCGACGCCTCGCTCAAGCAGGATCCAAACAATCCGAACGCATGGTACAGCCTGGGGCTGATGGCGAAGAACAGCGGCGATGCCGGCGATTCTATCGACGCGTTCACGCGCGTCACCAAGATCGACCCCAACGATGCCGACACCTGGTATTTCCTGGGCACCGCTTACACGCAGGCCAAACAGTTTCCGCAGGCCATCGAAGCGTTCCAGCATGCGCTGAAGATCAATCCCATTCATGCGTCGGCGGAATTTGGATTGGCCCGCGCCTATCAGCAGTCCGGCGACGTCGACCACGGCCGCGAGTACATGAAGAAGTTTCTCTACATCACGCAAAACAAGATCGGTTCGCCCATGAGCCTGGCCTACGGCGAGCAGGGACAATACTCGCGCACGGTGGAATCGCCGCAGGCGCAACTGAAGCCTCCGCCACAGATCAAGGTGCAGTTTGTGGATGTGACCAGGGAAGCGGGAATTAACGGAGAGGCCACGAACCAGGCAGACGATATCGCCTCTTTCGCTGGACCCGGCGCCTGCTTTCTCGACTATGACGGTGACGGGAAAATCGACATCTTTCTTGCCGACAACGGCCCGCAAGGCGGAATGGCGTTGCTGCACAATCTCGGCGGCAAGTTTGAGGACGTAACAAAGAAGGCCGGCATCGATCCTTTGCAACATGGCGTCAGCTGCACGGCCGGAGACTACGACAATGATGGCTTCGCCGATCTGGCGGTCAGCGTGAACGGACACGTTGTCCTGCTGCACAACCAGAAAGACGGCACTTTCAAAGATGTGACCGAGAGCGCGGGACTCAAAATTGAGGGTGTAAATCTCGGCCTGGTATTTGTTGACTACGATCACGACGGAGATCTGGATCTTTTTGTCGCGCAATACAGCGACCTTGCCATGTTCGACCCACGAAAATGGACAAACGCGGCGTTCTCCGGGAAACTTCCAGATTTCAACCAGCTGTGGCGCAACAACGGAAATGGGACATTCACGGACCAGACCGCCGAGACTGGCTTTGCGGGCCCGGTCCCGGATGTGACGGCCATTGGCACGGACTTCAATAACGACCGCGCCGTCGACCTGGTGGTGACCGGCAACCGGCAAGGAGGTCCCGAGATTGCCTTGAACGAGCGGGAAGGCAAATTCCAGAGCCTGCTCCCGAAGCGTGACAATCCGGAAATCAGCGCCGCCGGTATTGCGCTTGACTTCGACCATGACGGGTGGATGGACCTTGCCTTTTCCCATTGGCGCGAGCCGGCCATTTCCCTCTGGCGCAATGATCATGGGAAAGGAATTGAGCGGGTGGCCTTGCCCGAGACGCACTGGGCCCGCGCTTACGGCGTCGCCGCTTTCGACTACGACAACGATGGCTGGGTGGATCTGGTCGCGGTCGGTGAGACCAAAGACGGCAAAGGCGAAATCAAGCTGTTCCGCAATCTCGGCCCCGACGGCTGGAAAGACGTCACGGCTGACGTCGGCCTCGACAAGATTCACCTGGAAGCTCCGCGCGCCATCATCACCGGCGACTATGACAACGACGGCGCTGTAGATCTGCTGATCACGCAGAATCATGGCCCGGCGGTGCTGCTGCGCAACGAAGGCGGCAATCAGAATCACTGGCTGCGCCTCGCGCTCAAGGGACTGAATGACAACAAGTCCGCGATCGGCACCAAGGTCGAAGTCTTCTCCGGGGGCAACCGGCAGAAATTTGAAATCTACGGCTCTAATGGATATCTCGGGCAGAATTCGCCGTATCTCACCGTCGGCCTCGGCGACTCCAGGGACGCCGACATCGTGCGCATGCTCTGGCCGACCGGCGTCCTGCAGGACGAAATTGGCATCGCGGGCGACAAGCAGCAGGACATGATGGAAATCGACCGGCGCGGCAGCTCCTGTCCCACACTCTTCGTGTGGAACGGCAAGCGCTATCAGTTCGTTGCCGACATGCTGGGCGCCGGGGTGGTGGGCCACTGGGTCGGGCCCGACCAGCGCGACATTCCGCGGCCAGTAGAGTGGATCAAGATTCCGACGGGGACAGTTCAGGAAAAAATCTCAAGCCCTTGTCATCCTGAGCGGAGCGACGGATCTATGCAGTTGGCGAGTAGTTGCACGGATCCTTCGTCGCGCAACGAACGCGCTCCTCAGGATGACAATGCCGTTAGAGGCGCGACTAAGACCCTGAGCTTCCGCTTCATGGAACCGCTCGAAGAGGCCGTCTATCTGGACCAGGTGCGGCTCCTGGCGGTCGATCACCCGGCCGGGGAAGACGTTTATCCAAACGAATATTTCGCCTCCAACCCACCCTATCCGCCGTTCAAGGTGGTGGTGAGCCGGGGCGCGGCTCCGCCTGCAGGCGCGTGGGACGATCAGGGTCGCAACGTCTTGCCCGACTTGCTCGCGCACCGGTACTTCGGCGACTTTGCCTTGACGCGTTTCCTGGGATTCGCCAAACCGCACACCTTGACCCTCGATCTGGGCAAAGCCTACGATGGCGGACCGCTCTGGCTGCTGCTGCACGGCGAAGTTGAATACTTCTCGGCCAACAGCATGTATGCAGCTTCGCAGGCCGGTATCAACGCTATTCCGCCCTATGTGGAGGCGCTTGGAACGGATGGCAAGTGGACGCGCGTGATCGATGACATGGGATTTCCGGCCGGCGGCCCGCGCACGATGACGGCCGACCTCGGCGGCAAGCTGCCCACAGGGACGCAGAAGATTCGTATCACCACGAACCTGCAGATCTATTGGGACAGCATTCTGATCGACCGGACCCCGCAAGGCACTCCACGCGAGATCCCTCGCCTCGCCGGTAAAAACGCGAGGCTTCGGGATGACGCAGGAAGAAAACAGCGTAAATCCTTGCGGCTGACGCCAGTTCCGCTGGTGCGCGCCGATCTGGAGTTCCACGGCTATCCGTTGAAGATCGAAGGCACTCCGCCAGGGAACGTGAACTATATCTACGAAGAAGCCAGCGCCACCGGACCCTACACGCGTCCGATGGGAGCGTATACGCGATATGGCAACGTGCTGCCGTTGCTCACCGCGACCGACGACAAACTCGCCGTCTTCGGCTCGGGCGACGAAGTGCGGCTCGACTTCGATCCGGCGAATCTGCCGCCGCTGCCGACGGGCTGGGTGCGCGACTATTTCTTTGCCGCCAACGGCTATGAGAAAGATATGGATTTCTATGCCGCCGACGGCAACTATGTCGCTCCGCTGCCGTTCCTCAGCATGGGAGATTATCCCTACGGCCCGCCGAAGTCGTTCCCGCTCGACGATGCGCACGTAAACTATCTGCTGGAATACAACACGCGGCAGATGTCGGGCCACGAGCAGCGCGGGTATTGGTTCGATTACGGCCAGAAGAAATAGGCGTCGTGCCGCATTGCCGGATTGGGCTACGGAATCGTTTTAATATTGACATTTTCCGGCATTCCATAATCCAATAGCGGTTCTCATGGAAACCGCGACTGCCAACACTTCTGCCGTTCCGCGCCTGCGCCGCACGCTCACGCTGTGGGACCTCATCTTTTATGGAATCGTGCTGATCCAGCCGATTGCGCCGGTGCCGCTTTACGGCGTTGCACAGAAGCTTTCCGACGGGCATTTCGTCACCATCATTCTGATCGCACTCTTTGCCATGCTGATCACGGCGGTCAGCTATGGACGCATGGGCGCACTTTATCCCAGCGCCGGTTCGGCTTACACCTATGTCGGCAAGGGATTGAATCCGCACCTGGGCTTCCTCGCCGGGTGGGCGATGATTCTCGACTACCTGCTGCAGCCGCTCATCAATACCGTTTGGATTGCGACCGCGCTGCACGAACGCTACATGCATCAGGTTCCGTATATCGTGTGGGCCGCACTCATCGTCGGAATCATGACCGTCCTCAATCTTGCTGGCGTGAAGTCCTCGGCCAACGCGAACAAGATTCTGCTGGCCATCATGTCGGTCGTGGTTGTGTTCTTTGTGGTGCTGGCGATCAGGTACCTGTATACCGGGCAGGGATGGGCGGGGTTGTTTTCGATACAGCCCCTGTACGATCCAAGAACTTTCAACTGGGGAAAGATCAAAGTCGCGACGTCGTTTGCCGCGCTGACTTACATCGGATTCGATGGCGTGACCACGCTCGCCGAAGACGTCGAGAATCCCAAGCGCAACGTCCTGCTGGCGGTGGTCCTGACTTGTATCTTCGCGGGCACCTGCAGCGCGTTTGAATCCTACCTGGGCGCGCGCGTATGGCCGGACTGGCGGTCGTTCCCCAATCTCGAAACCGCGTTCATGGACATCTGCAGCCGCGTCGGTGGTGTGCTTCTCTTCAATGCGATGGGCTTCATCCTCATCGTTGCTGCCTTCGGAAGTGGCCTAACAGGAACGCTCGGCGCAGCCCGCCTGTTGTTCGGCATGGGCCGCGATGGCGTGCTGCCGAAGAAATTCTTTGGCTATCTGAAGCCGGGCAGCGGCACACCCACGTACAACATTCTCCTGATCGGCGGCCTGGCTTTTGGCGGCGCAGAATTGCTCTATCACATCGGCAATGCCTACGAGCACGCCGGCGAACTGTTGAACTTCGGAGCTTTCCTCGCGTTCACCGGAGTGAATCTGGCGTGCTTCTGGCAATTTACGGTGCACGCCCATAACAAGGGAGCAAAATGGCGCCTGCTGCAAGATGCCATCCTGCCGCTGGTGGGCTTCCTGGTGTGCGGGTACATCTGGTGGAACCTGAACCATCTCGCCAAGACCGTCGGCGGCATCTGGTTCGCGATCGGCATCCTCTATGTCGGATACAAGACGAACTGGTTCCGCTCCGCCCCGGTGATGATAGACTTCAGCGACTCCTAGAACGGCGGTGATGCATGCTGGGATCGACCGACCTTGTTGCTTTCGTTCCCATTACAGATGCAGAGAAGGCGCGCTCCTTTTATGAGGGCATGCTTGGCTTGCGCTTCGTCAAGGACGACGGATTCGCTCTCGTCTTCAACGCTAACGGAATCATGGTTCGCATGGCGAAGATGAAAGAAGTGACCCCGGCGCAGTTCACCATTCTCGGCTGGCAGGTTTCGGGCATTGAAAATGTCGTGCGTGCCCTGGCGGCGAAGGGCGTGAAGTGCGAGATCTTCGGATTCTTCAAGCAGGACGAACTCGGAATCTGGACCGCGCCGACGGGAGACAAGGTAGCATGGTTCAAAGACCCGGATGGAAATATCCTCTCCGTGTCGGAGCACGTGTAGCCCCTCGCCGCGTGCGCAGCTACGTCTGCGGCGGATTACAGGCGGTCGTTACGGCGCAATCTCAAATATAGTTCCTGCGTTCGAAGGGCCTCCGTACAAAGTGGTTCCGTAGAGGTTGCCGTCCGATCCGAGAGTTAATCCTACGAGCGGCTGCGCTCCGTCGGCTGGCATCCCAGCGAAGGAGTGCAGGATGGTCTCAACGCCGGAAGGGTCCAGCTTAAAGACGATCCCACAGCCAACAGACTCTCTTATGGTGCAACTCAGGTCTCCTCCGGCGGAGGTGGTACCGTAAAGATTGCCGCTTGAATCCATCACTAGATTGCCCCACGGCTGCGAGCCGTCAGTTCCGCCCTGAAAACTGTAGAGGATGGTTACCTTGTCGGTTGTGTCCATCTTGTAAATGGTCCCTTGGTTTGCCGAGCCGCCGATCGCGGTCGTGCCGTAGAAATTCCCGGCGGAATCCCGGATCAGCCCGCCCTGCGGATATCCCCCATCGCCTTTCGACCTTCCTGCAAACCGATGCATGACTTTTTCAACCCCGGTGGGGCTGAGCTTGAACACGGTTCCACAGCCGCTAACACAGCGGTAATTGCCTCCCTCGGAGGTTGTGCCATAGAGATTGCCTAAGGAATCGCGCAGAAGACTGGAACCAGGAGAGAGTCCGTCGGTTGTTTGAGGCTGTTGAACCGGCGCCGTAAACCGATACAGCTCGGTATAGACATTCGTGTTGCTGAACTTGAACACGACTCCGTCGTAGGTGGTTGCGGTCCCTCGGGGCCCGCCGTCGGTGGCATCGGTTCCGTATAAATTGCCCTCCGCGTCGAGGATCAGGCCGCCCTCAGGAACCCTGCCGATAGAAGGGTGCAGCGAGATGAGAGTGGTCAGGTTACCCGTCTTGTCCATCTTGTAGAGCGTGCCGGTGAGATTGGCGCCGCCGCTCAAGGTTGTGCCGTAGAAATTTCCGGCGGAATCTTGCGCGATCCGGCCTATCGGGTTCTTCCCGTCGGTGTTCTCGAACGTGTGCAGGACAGTCTCGGTGCCGTCAGCCCGCAGCTTGAAGAAAACTCCATACCCGGGCCCGACATGGCCGCCCCACTCGGTCGTACCGAGCAGGTCACCCTGCGAGTTCCGGATCAGGGGCGAGTAAGGGTTGCCGCCGTCCGCCTTGCCGGTGAAGGAATAGAGGATCCTATATTGCGCGCTGGCTAGCGGGCAGGCAATGGCGATCACTGCGGCGATGGCCAGGATTGCGAATGTTAGCGTGCGCACCGAAAGTGTGGAGACGGATTGGAAGGAATGCATCGTTCAGCTCGTAAAGATCTAAACGTGTACAAAATGTATCGGGGGCAACGGTCATTTACGGCACGATCTTGAAAACCGTTCCCGCGTTCGCAGTGCCGCCGTTGTAGGTTGTTCCGTAGAGATTGCCGTCGGAGCCGAGGGTTAATCCAGCATAGGGTATCGCGCCATCGGTCGGTTCCCCGGCGAATGAATGTAAAACGGTCTCGACTCCGGAGGTGTCGAGCTTGAAAACTGTCCCGCAGCCTGAATAGCCAAGGGCAGTGCAATCTCCGCCTCCTCCTTCAGCCGTAGTTCCGTAGAGATTCCCGGCTGCATCCATCACCAGGTTACTGTATTCGGGCGACGCGCCATCGCTGCCGCCTTGAAAACTGTAAAGGACAGTCTCTTTTCCCGTTGAATCCATTTTGAAAACCGTGCCTAAGTCCGCTGTGCCACCGAATCGAGTTGTGCCATAAAAATTGCCTGCGTGATCGCGAATAAGACCACCTACGGGCGAATCCCCATCATTCGGTTTTCCGGTGAAACGCTTCAGCACCTTCTCGACTCCACCCGCGCTCACTCTGAACACGACCCCGCAACCGCCAGCGCAGTGATAATTTCCTCCGAGATAAGCGGTGCCATAGAGATTACCCAGCGAGTCTCGCACCAGATTTGAGTATGCGCCGAACCCGTCAGTCGTGCTTTCGGTGAAGGTGTGTAGCACCGTGAACACTCCCGCATTGCTGAGCTCGAATACGTCTCCTCCGGGAGAATTTTGTTCGTTTCCGCCACCGGCAGGAGTCGTCCCATACAGGTTGCCGTTTGAATCGATCGTTATGCCGCCAACCGGGAATTTGCCGATGTAATTGTGCAGATTGAACAGCGTGGTTAGATTGCCAGCCCCGTCCATCTTGTAAATCGTGCCGGAGAAGTATGTTCCCCCAAGGTATGTGACACCGTAGAAGGTGCCTGCCGCATCCCGAACCACCTGCCCGATTGGACGTTGTCCGTCCGTCAATCCGAACGTATGCAAAATGGTTTCTGTGCCGTTGCTTTTTAATTTGAAGAATACGCCGTACCCGCTTCCCTTATTTCCTCCCGTGCTTGCGGTTCCTAGAAGATCGCCCTGGGAGTTCTGTATCAACGGAGCCCAAGGATTGCCTCCGTCAGCTTTGCCAGTGAATGAATACAGAACGCTGTATTGCGCGTTGGCCGGTGAAGCCAGAGCCATAATGATTGTGAGGACCACAATCGTCAAGATCGTGCGCGCCGAAGTTCTGTAGACGGACAGGAAAAGACGCATGGATTCGCCTCGCAGAATTCAATACAGAGCAGAGTGAGCGGGCGTGATCATATCACGAATACGGCGCCCGGCGGGCGAAGGCACACATCTTCTTTGGCCCCTTCGGGGCTCGGCCAGTTTCCCGCTTCGTCTCCCACAGCTTGCGCTGTGGGCTGCAATTTTTTGCCGCTTCGCGGCTGCTTTTCAATGCTTTCCGAGCTTTTTTTACTTCTTAAGGCTTATTTCTCATTTGCTAAGAACTTTTCTCTCCAATCTCCAAAAAGCTTAGGAGTGATCACTCCCACAACGGGTGCAAGCCTTGGGTCATCCAAGGTGACCTGTCTTCAGCACCCTGTTCAGATGTCCCACTGTCCCTCACTCGCATGGGGAGGTTGCGGGGGCCGCGGGTTTCCTAGGACTCGCGCGGCGTCACATCCGGTCCTGCGTGTATCAGAATCGCCGAAATGAAATTCTCAGTGAAGTTCATCCGTCACATCACCGCGAAATTTTCTGTGGAAAACTTCCGGATGGTGCGGGCGCCTGGGAACGACTGGGTGGAACTGCGAAGAAATCAGGTCAAGAATGCAGAAATTCAGAGTGGAATTCCCACTTCTCCCAACAAAGGGAGAAGTGGGGCACCTTTTCTGACACTCAACGACCCGACTAATCCGCAGCTCACTCCACGTTCCAACCGCTGATTTCGACCGCCGGCTTCTCGGCTCCCAGTTCGCTGGCGCGGTAGGTGGCGCTCACATCACGCTTTTCTCCCGGAAGCAGCGAGATGTAGTTGTCTTCCCAAATGACCGGTAGAATCTCTGGCCCTTTGACGCCCTTGGCGACCTTGAGCCGCACAAAGAAAGCCAGGCTCTTGTTGGGATTCTCCAGCGTGACGTGGGTGACTTCGTCTTCGCCCTCGCGCTGGCTATGTTCAGAGACCCGCAGCTTCACTTTGGGCAGTTGCGAGAGAGCCGTGTAGTCGGCATAGGACTCGGTGGGAGTCGTGTACCAGGTGCTCTTGGACCAATCGAGCGTTTCGGGCTTGGTGGAGAGCCAGTAGAAGTTGGAGCCGACTTCTTTTCCGGTCGAATCTTCGACCCGCAACACCAGGAAGTAGGTCGGGCTCAGTCCGGAGATGTCCGGGAGGGTGAACACCTTCGCTGTGCTGTCCGCAGGTGCGTCGACAGGATTCTCTTGCGAGAACTTCTCGGTCATGTCGAGGTTGTAGACCTTGGTGAGGAGCCTCAGCCCCTTGGCGTCTTCGTACTGGCTGCTGACCAGCCAGATGGAATGGTCATCATAGCCGTAAATGGGATGCAGCGCTTCCAGGGCCCGCTTGGCGCCGAAATAGCCGCCGCCGGGCCGCAGGTAGTAATCGTAGAGATGCCAGATCATGGAAGGCCAGGCGTTGTTGAGCATCCACTGAATGACGCCCGCCGACTCGTACTTGTTGCGGCTGTAAGCCTCATACATGGCGCGGACGCCTTCGTAGGTCTGCATCTGCGACTTTATGGCGAAGTCCTCGACGTTGTCGGACTTGCCGTAGCGGTTAGCGAGCGCATCGCTGAAGACCGAGATGGTTTTGAACTCGCCGCCACCGGCGTGATAGTTCCAGACGTCGTCGATCGGCCACAGATGCTCTTTGCCGACCATTTCGCGAATGCTTTCCACCGGAGGCACGGCCGGCCCCATGCTGGTTTCGCTGTCGAATCCGTACCCGCCGCCGCAGCCGCCGAGATTGCAGATCCGGCGTCCCGGTTGACCCTGCGGCGTATCAACTTCCCAATAACTGGGGGCGATGTACTCATACGGACCGCTCATTTTCATCCCGCTGTCGCCGGTGACGCTGGTCTTCTTGCCGGTTGCGGAAGAAACAATGGGATTCGGCCACGCCAGATCCTTCTCGACGTCGAGGTACATTTGTTCGACATCCGGCGGCGGAGGGTTATCGCTGCCATTGAGCCACATCACCAGGCTGGGATGGCTGCGCAGGCGGTAGATCTGGTCGCGCAGGGATTCTTTGGCAATATCGAAATCCTGCGGCTTCCAGCGCGGCCAGCGTTCCCAGAAGGAGCAGCAACACCATCCGGCCATGACCAGAATGCCTTGCTGGTCGGCGAGATCAAAGAATTCCTGCGTCTCCAGCTTGCCCTCGAGCCGGATCGTGTTCAGCCCCATATCCCTGACGTAGCGAAACTCGTCATGCAGACGCTGCGACGGCTCGCGCATCATCATATCGGGGGCCCAGCCGCCGCCGCGAATGAGAATTTTTTTGCCGTTGATCTGAAAGACCCGCCCGCCGACCGAGTTGACCTCTGACGTAACTTCGCGGATACCAAACTCGCTATGCGATTCGTCGCTGACCGCACCATTCACGTCGAATTGCATCGCGAGCTCGTAGAGATTCGGCTTCCCCATCTGCGCCGGCCACCACAGCCGGGGATTGGCCAAGACCAACTGCGTGAACTTGTCGGGAGTGAAGGTGACGTCTTTCGATTCATTAGGGGCGAGTTCGACATCCTGCTCAAAAGCGACATCCTCGATCTTGCCGCGCAGCGTGCCCTTGACCGGCTGGCCAGTGCCGTTCTTCAGCTGGGCGGTGACCGTCAATTGCGCGCTATCATTCGCCGGCGAGTTTACTTTGGAAACGACGGTTGGATACCGCAACGCCACCGGCCCGCTGGACGTGACGTAGACGTCGCGCCACAGTCCCATCTCTTTGTCGGGTGGGAACGGATTCCAGTCGACAAAGGTAATCGCCAGATTGTTTTCGGTGGGCGCCCAGACCTGCAGTGCCAGCACATTCTCCGCGCCCGGTTTGGCGGCCGCGGTGATGTTGAATTCGTAGGTGCGCCAGGCTCCGGCGACATCGTCTGAGTTGGCGATTTGCTTCCCGTTCAGCCAGATGTCGGCGCGGTAGTTGATGCCGTTGAATTTGAGCCAGACCGTTTTTCCTTTGTACGACTCAGGCACGGTAAAGGCCTTGCGATACCACCACGAGACCGCGAACGGGCTGTCCGGTGCCATGGGGATGTTCGAGAAATTTCCGCCGATGGGATAGTTCATGCCGGGGAACTTGCGCAGATTCATGCCGAAGAAAGGATCCGGGTAGGTATGGTCCTTGACCAGAGCGGCGACCACAGTAGTGGGAACGGTCGCGGAATGCCATCCCCTGGGCGAAAAGCGGGGAGTGGAGATCACTTCTCCTTTGGCGTCGACTTTGGCCGAGGTTTCGAGCGACCAGCCATCGTGCAACTCCAGCTTCGCTTCCACTTCGTGAGTGGATGACGCCGCCTTCTCCGAATGCTTCGGTGCTGGAGTTTGCGCGAACAGTGCTGTAGCGACGAACAAAACGAGAATGAGGAAGGAAATGGGCAGCCGCCGGCGTGAGTTCATGATGCTCCTAATGGATCGCAGCTTGTGCGCGCCGCAAGGGCTTCGAATGCGGGGCACAAACTTCCCGCACAAATGGATATCACTTCTATTAATTCGTTTCAATAGCGGATTCTACACGGGCGAAAGCGAGGCGTGGCCAGAGCAGAAGGTCGGGAGCTGGTGGAATGCCGGGTCGCTCGGAGAAGGGAATCGCGTCTGGAGCGCTGTTCAGGAACGCCGGGAGGGCGAGCCGTGCAACTGCCAGAAACGGGCCGCTGCCTCGCGTCCCATGTAACGCTCCACTACGGCGGGTTCAGTCTGGCGCAGGTCGACAAGCACCAATCCGTCGAGGACGTTGGAGAATTTGCGGTCGACATTGAAGCCAAGCAACCGCCCGCCGATTTTCGCGTACTGACGCAGCAGGATGGGCAACCCCTTGCCATCAGCTTCGATGTCGGTGATGGGCTGGGCAAGCTCGTCCAGATCACGCAACGCCTGGCACAGGCTGTGGCAATCCCAGCGCCGCAGCATGCTGGGACGGAACGGCTTCCGTGGTTCGACGAATCCCGCGAGTTCGTCTTCCTGCATGCGCGCTTCGAAGTAACGCAGGATCAGCTCCTGGGAGGCGCGGTTGTAATCGTTGCTGATGCTGACCGCGCCGAATAGAACCGGGATCTCCGGCCGCGTGGCCACCAGCCGGGCGATGGCCTTCCAGAGCAGCAACAGCGGAGCATATTGCCGCTGATACTCGGGCCGCACAAACGAGCGTCCCAGTTCCAGCGCCGGGCCTAGCCTCTGAAACAGCTGCTCGTCATAGCGGAAGAGCGTGCTGGTGTAGAGGCCGGCAATGCCGTGCTCGGGCAGAATTTCCGCCGTACTTCCCGCGCGATAAGCCCCAACGAGCTCGCGCTTTTCACGGCTCCACAAAAGCAGGTGCCAGTAGTAATCGTCGAAGCGGTCCAGGTCGAGACGTTTGCCGGTACCTTCGCCAACCGCGCGAAAAGTGACTTCGCGCAGGCGGCCGACTTCCCGCAGCAGTTCGGGAATTTCCCGCGCCGATGCGAGAAAGACGGCCAGGTCGGCGCTTTCGGCGAGGCACCTCTCTTGCGGCAGTCTGTCGACTTCCTCTGCCAAGACTACGGAACTGGCGGTTTCGGCCACGGGCTCCTGCATCCTGGTGGCGAGTTGGGAACGCAGTGTGGCCGGCCAGGAAGGTTCCCGCTTGTTCCGTCGCGCCAGAAGGTAGGTGCGGGACCGCAGGTATTTCACCGCTTCGTGATCGTCATGAATGGCGTCAATCGCCTCATGGGTGATCTCGCTGCCAACGCGGACTTCAATGGTCTTGCCTTCCTGCTGCAGGAACTCCTGCAGCAGAAACGCGGTCCGCAACTTGGGATGAATCATGCTCAGAAGCTGGAAGCCCATACCGTTGTGGCCGCAAAAATAAACGGGAAGCGCGGATGCGCCGCTGCGCCGGATCAGTCGTATCGCGGTGTCATTCCACGCGGGATCGGCAATGTGGGCGGCCGGCATCTGCCAATGCGACACTTCGCCGGCAGGAAAGATGGCCAGCATGCCGCCCTGCCGCAGCCAGGAGAGCGCCTGGCGCAGGGGGCGACGGTTGGCTTCCACGGACCGATCAGTCTGAAAGGGATCGACAAAGATGCAGTGCCGCGCCAGTTCCGGCACGTCGCCGAGCAGGAGGTTGGTCAGGACTTTAACATCCGGACGGATGCGCGTGAGCAGCACGGTGAGAATCGCGCCGTCGAGCATTCCATAGGGATGGTTGGCCACGACGACGACGGGACCATGCTCGGGAATCCGCTCCTGATCTGCCGCATCCACGCGCAACTGCACCCGCATGGCGGAGAGCAGGTTCTCGAGGCGAAATCCTTCCGGGGAATGCTGCACCCGCCGGTAGAGATCGCGAACTTTCTCTACGGGAGCAAGCCGGGCCGCAAGACCCGGGAATTCGGCAACCCGCGACAACACGTCAGCGTCGGATGATTCGGCGCGCAACTGGTCTGAGGGCATTACACACCAATAGCGCAGTGTCTTTTCGCCACCATGAAGCGCAGGTTAAAAGCTGATGAAATGTCGCGCCGTGGTGGCGAGAGAGTAACCGGAAGTAACCTGAGATTGTACGGCGGCTATCGAGCAAATGCCAGCGGAGATCAGGTTTCGAGGCGGAAGCGGGTCTCGGCCAGCCCGTAGAGCCTGCGCCAAAGCAGGCGATTGATCGTTACCACGGTGGCCGCCATCATGATGGTCGCTGCCAGGAGCAGATCGAAGTTGCCGGCGTCAGTTGCCTGGGAGATGGTGGCCCCGAGCCCGATCGTGGTGTAGATGTGTCCTTTGAAATGAAAGTATTCGGCGATGATACTGGCGTTCCATGCGCCGCCGGATGCGGTCACCAGGCCGGTCACAAGATAAGGAAAGATTCCCGGAAGAATCAGTTTGCGCCAGCGCTGGAATCCCCCGATGCCGAATACGGAACAACATTCCTTGAGGTCGGTGGGAATCGCGATGGCGCCTGCGATGACGTTGAACAGGATGTACCACTGCGTCCCCAGCAGCAGAAGTACGATCGAGCCCACGCCAAGTCCGCCGCCGATGCGAATCAGCAGGAGCAGAACGACGGGGAAAAGCGCGGTCGCCGGAACCGAGGCGGCGATCTGCGCCAGCGGCTGCGCAATCCGGGCCAGGCGCGGGCTGAAGCCGATGGCCACGCCCACGGGAATCGTCCACAAGGCTCCGATGAGCAAGGCAAGATTCACCCGGAGCAAGGTCGCACACAGGCCAAGAGCGGCTTCCTGAAGTTCGGCCTTTTGCAGGCCGGCGAGAATCATGCCCACGCGCACGACTCCGTAACCTACGGCGACGAGCAAGACCAGCGCGAGCAGGCGGGCGAGCCAGATTTTCCACGGGCTGCGGTCTTCCGTCTCATCGCTCGCGCCCGCACGGGCGAAATACAACAGGAGCCGCTCCGCCAGGGGATGGAGAGTCTTTTCCCGCAAATGCGCCAGGCCGCGGGAGTGCCGCATGAGGTCGAGCACCCAGGATCGCGGAGCCTCGGTGCTCTCGACCTGCTCCACTTTGAATTTTTCCGCCCACGCGATGACCGGACGCCACACAAACTGATCCAGCATCACGATCACCGCGATCATGGTGCCGACGCCCCAGAGGATGGAACGAGTATCGCCGGCGCTGGCCGCAGTCTGCAGATACGAACCGAGTCCGGGCAACCGAAAGTCGCGCGATCCGAGCACGAACATTTCGCAGGCCATGAGGAAGAACCAGCCGCCGGCTACCGACATCATCGAATTCCAGACCAGGCCGATGGCCGAGAACGGCAGCTCCATCTGAATGAATCGCTGCCACCCGCTGAAGCCGTAGATTTTGGCAGCTTCGCGCATCTCTTTTGGGATGCTCTTGAGAGAGGCATAGAAGCTGAAAGCCATATTCCAAACCTGACCGGTGAAGATCAGCAGAATCGCGCCGGCCTCGACGCCGAGTTGCCGGCCCGGAAACAAGGCAACCATGGCCAGCATCACTCCGGGGAGAAAGCTCAGCACCGGAATCGACTGCAAGACGTCGAGCAGGGGAATCATGAAGCGTTCGGCGCGCGGGTTGTAAGCGGCGATGTAGCCATAGATGAGAGTAAAAGCGAGACTCAGAATATAGGCGATCGTGATGCGCAGCAGCGAATACCCGGCATAAACCGGCAGCGCCAGAAGGCTGTGCGAAATCTCCACTTCGGGAGTGAACGGGCCAAACCAGGTGCGGCCCACGACCAGTACGCCATAAAAGAGCGCGATGGCCGCTCCGAACATGATGACGTCGGGAAGATGCGATATCTCGATCGACGGCAGTTGTGACCACAGGCGGTAGGCCGAGAATCCACGCAGTCCGATTGATTTCTTGACGTGGGCCATAAGCGGTCGCGGTTCAGGATCTCTTCGCGGCAGCAGAATCGTTGCTGTTGCCGGATGCCGGAGGCTCCGGGGCCGTCGAGTCGCTGAGCATCAATCGTCCCGTCTCGCCGTTATAGTCGAAGATTTCGGCGTAGCGTCCCCAGTTCAAAGCGGTCTCAAACTGCCGCTGCACTTCGTCTTCGGCGAAGTGTTCGTCGAGAATGTCGTGGAAGAATTCGTCGGCAATCGAGTGATCCGACTTGCGTTTCAGAATGCTGTCAATCTGCTTGAGAATGGTCACGTGCTCGAGGGCAGCTTGGCGGAACAGGATCTTGCGCTGCTGAATGTCAGCCGCAGCGAAGGCTGCACCTTGCGGAGAAATCTGGACGTCGCCCTCTTTCAGCCACGCGAAGCCGAGCAGAACACAGGCCTCGAGAATGGGCAGCAGATCCTCGACATCCATGACCAGATCTTCGGCGAGACGAAACAGATCTTCGCGGCCGCCGCGATCTTCGACGAGTTCGAGCAGGCCGGCAATGCCGCCGACCTTGGCGTGAGGCAGCATCTGATACCTGGCGACGCGGACCGGAGCCTCCTGCTTCTTGATCGCCTCCCGGGTTAGTCCGCCTTTAGGCAGAATGATCTCCGCCGTCGTCTCTGCGTCGGGGAGAGAATGCTCGACCTCGGGCTCGGTCATCACTTTGTAAATGTAGTCGACCAACTCCACGAAGCGGGCGGACTTGCGATCGCGGGGATGCTTGAGCCGGATGTTGAAGTCGGATCGAACCCGGGCCGGATTGCGTCCCAGCACCATCACCCGGTCGGCCAGCATCACCGCTTCCTCGATGTTGTGAGTCACGATAAAAATGGCGCTGGTCGGCATCTTCTTGTTGAGCCACAGCTCCAGCAGTTCGTTGCGGAGGTTCTCGGCAGTCAGAACGTCCAGAGCCGAGAAAGGCTCATCCATGAACAAGACTTCCGGCTCGACGACCAGGGCCCGGGCGAAGCCGACTCTCTGCTTCATGCCGCCAGAGAGTTCCTTGGGATAGGCAGTTTCAAATCCGTCGAGACCGACGGTGTCGAGGGTTCGCAGCGCGCGCTTGTGACGCTCCACGGCCTGCACTCCGCGGGCTTCCAGCGGAGCTTCCACGTTTTCGAGCACGGTGAGCCAGGGAAAAAGCGCGAAACTCTGGAACACAATGGAGACGTTGGGCATCTGGCCATTGAGTGGCTTGCCGTGCCAGGTCAGCATTCCAGATGACGGCTGAGAGAGCCCGGTTAAGATCCGCAGCAGCGTGGACTTGCCGCATCCCGACGGGCCCAGCAGGGCTACGATCTTTCCCGGCTCGATCACAAGATTGGTGGTGCCGACCACCTGAATGCGCGTGCCGTCGGCCTGGGGATAGGATTTCTCAATGCCGACAGCTTCGATGATCGCGTTGTTCTGAGCTGAGTTCACGCGCAAATCCCAGTCATTTCTATACATGATCTGCCGCGAAGTGCAAAGCGGCCTCTTTGTAATGATCCGTTTACAGTGGGTAGGGGCAGGCTCTGTCAGGCGGCGAAAGGCTCATCCCCAGGAATGGGAAAGGGCTTTGGCACGCGGTCGGTCACCTCGGCAAGATGCAGCAACTTTTCGGATAACTCGTGGGTGAGTTGATTGTCGCCGAAGCGCCATCGCCAGTTGCCGCCATAGACGCTCGGCGTATTCATGCGGGCTTCACTCCCGAGGCCCAGCACGTCTTGCAAGGGAACGATGCTCAGGCTCGCGGGCGAGCCCTGCGCGGCACGAATGAAGCTCCAATGAACGCCGTCGTCGGCGCGCCCGAGGTAGGCCTCAACGTTGCGGCGTTCCTGCTCGGATGCGCCCGAATGCCACCATCCCTCGACCGTATCGTTGTCATGCGTACCGGTGTAGATCACTTTTCCAGCCGCCCGGTGCGGAAGGTAGATGTGCGCGCCCTCGTCGCCGAATCCGAACTGCAGCACGGCCATGCCCGGAATCTGCAGGCGATCGCGCAAGGCATTCACTGCGGGAGTGATATAGCCGAGATCTTCGGCGAAAAACGGCAATCCACCCAGCGCTTCGCGCAGCTTCAGAAAAAGGTCATCGCGAGGCCCATCGACCCAGCGGCCGTTGACGGCCGTGGGATCGGCAGCGGGAATCTCCCAGAACTGGTCGAAGCCGCGAAAATGATCGAGCCGGATGTAATCGCAGTTTTGCGTGGCCCAGCGCAGGCGCTGGATCCACCATCGGTAGCCGCGGCTTTTCATTACATCCCAGCGGTAGAGCGGATTGCCCCATCGCTGGCCGGTTTTGCTGAAAAAGTCCGGAGGCACGCCGGCCACGACCTCGGGCTCGAGGTTGTCGTTGAGGCGGAAAAGTTCGCGGTGACTCCACACGTCGGCGCTGTCGTGGTTGACGAAGATGGCGACGTCGCCGACGACGCGAATCGAGCGCTCGGCGCAATAGCGGCGCAACGCGCGCCATTGTTCGTAGAAGGCGAACTGCAGGGCCGCGCGAACGCCGATGTCGGCGGCGCATTCCTGGCGCGCTTTTTCCAGCGCCGCAGGCTCTCGATAGGCAAGGTCCCGCGCCCAGTGGTTCCAGCCCTCCAGCTTGTGTTGCGCGCGCAGGGCGTCGAACAGGACGAAGTCCTCGAGCCACCAGGCGTTTTCCTGGCGAAAGCTTTCGAAACGCCCGTGCGCTTCGCTCGATTCCGACTGCAGGAAATTCCGGGCTGCCTCGAACAGCAGCGGCATCTTTTGGGGGAAGACCTGGTCGTATTCGACGGCGCCTGCAGCCGGGGCCAGGTCGTTGAGTTTGGCGGGATCGATCCAGCCGCGCTCAGCCAGACGTTCGAGGCTGATCAACAGGGGATTGCCGGCAAAGGCCGAAGTCGAGGAGTACGGCGAATTGCCATAGCCCAGCGGGCCGAGAGGCAAAACCTGCCAGAGTCCCTGCCGGGCGGAGGCGAGAAAATCGACGAAGCGGTAGGCCGCGGGGCCAAAATCACCAACGCCGCCGCGCGAAGGCAACGACGTGGGATGCAACAGAATGCCTGCGGCGCGCTCAAAAGGCATGTCAGCCGCGCTACATTCCCGGCTCGTTTCCCGACCGGGTGAGCGCTTTCATTTCTTCCTGATTGATGCGGATTTTGCCCGTTTTCTCCATCTGATCGCGGAGGTTCGAAACGAAGAAGCTGAACAGCTGCTGTTGCTTGTTCTGCAGCAGGCTTTCGCGAATCTGGTCGCGCTTGGCGGCAAAATCAGCGTCGGTCGGCTTCTGGACATCGAGAAGCTGGAGCACGACCGCATCGGAGCCGCTATTGATCGGGCCGCTGATATCGCCGGGATTCATCTTGAAGGCTACCGATGCCTGCCCCGTCATCGAACCGACATCGGGCACCTGCCCGTCGGGCAGAACGTAGTCGCTGGTCTTCATGGTCGCGCCCAGTTCCTTCGCCGCGCGCTTCAAGTCGTGCGCGGCCTTGGCGCGGTCCGAGAGTTCCTGCACCTTCTGGGACAGCAGAAGGCTGGACTGCTCATTTTTGAACTCGTCCTCGACGCGGCTGCGAATCTCGTCAAACGTCGGAGTGGACGCAGGTTTGACGGCAAGCAACTGAAACACCACGATCCCTTCCTGCGCGGAGGCGACATCCGGCGGCGAGTTCACAGCCTCGCTGAAGACAGCGTCCATGAACTGGTTGGCCGGTCCCAGGCCCGGGAGCACATCCTTGCGGGTGAAAAAGTCGGAAGTGATCACGGGAACGCCCTGCGCCGCGGCGGCTGCATCCAGTCCTTTGGCCCGCGCCTGCTTCAGCAGATCCTCTCCTTGTTTCTCGGCCATCTGCTGTCCGACCTGCTGCTTGAGAAGCGGTTCAATCTCGTTCTTCACTTCCTCCAGGCTGCGCACGTGCGCATCGCGCTTGTCGTCGACGCGAATGATGTGGAAGCCATAACTGCTGCGGACGATTCCGCTCATCTGTCCCTTGGGAAGAGAGAACGCGACTTTCTCAAACTCAGGAACCGTCTGCCCGCGGCCAATCCATCCCAGCGAGCCGCCTTGCTTGGCGCTGCCCGGATCCTCGGAATACTTCCTGGCCAGGTCTTCGAAATTGGCTCCGGACTTCAACTGCTTCAGCAAGTCTTCGGCGCGCTGCTGGGCTTCGGCGACGCCCTTCTCATCGACCTTGCCATCGGGACCCGGCAGCGGCGTCTTGATCAGGATATGGCTGACTTTGACCTGCTCCGGTACGCGGTATTGCTCGCGGTGCCGGTCGTAGTAGTCGCGGATCTGATCGGGCGTCACGTGCACCTGGGCATCGACCTTGCTGGTGTCGATCACCGCGTACTTGATCTTGCGCTTTTCCGGAATCGAGTTGGCGTAGCTCGCCTTGTGGCTGTCGTAATAGGCTTTGAGCTCGGTATCGGTCGGGTGCAGTCCCTTCTTGATGTCGTCCTGCTTCAGGACGGCGTAGTCGAATTTGACTTTCGTATTCTGCTTGATGAATTCGTCGTGAATCTGCGATTTGCTGACCGTGGCGCCGCCCGAAACCAGCGCCTGCAGCTCCGAGATCAGGATGTCGTCGCCGACCGAGGCTTCGAACTTGGCGGGAGTTAAGTTCGCCTGCTGCAGCCGGTCCTCATACTCCTGCTGGCCGATGAAGTTGCCGCCGGGGAAGAAATATTCGGCGTAACGGCCGTGCTGGAGCTCATCGCGAATCTGGTCCGGACTCGCGTGCAGCCCCATGCGGCGGGCTTCGGCGATCAGCGACTGACGAGTGATCAGCTGCTCGGCGGCGCGCTCGGAGAAAAAGGGAAGCAGCATCCCCATGTTGGCGCCGCCCTGCGGCATCTGCTGCTGCAGCATCTGGTGAGCAGTCTGGCGGACCTCCTCGCTGGTGATGTCCACGCCCGCGACTTTGGCGACAATGCCCGCGCCGGGCTGGCCGGTCAATTCGGAGGTCAGACCGCCGGGAATGAAGGCGATCACCATCGCCGCGCAGATCAACACGAGCAGGCCGCTCAGAATGAACTTTTTGGTCGGTCCCTGGGTTTGCAGAAATCGAATCATCTTGTGTCTATCTCCGGACTGGGAGCTGAATTTTTATTATAAACGAGCCCGGAGACAGGCCCGGAGGTCGGGTGCGGAGGTCAGCCGCGGACCTAGGTTGGAGCGTCTGCCGGCATCGGTTCGCCGGCGGGCTGAACCGTGAGCCAGTCGGTACGCACGCGCTCCCATTCCTGAATCAGCATGCCGTTGGTTTCGAAGAAGGAGCGAATCCGGTAGCGCTCCCAGCCGGCAATTTCTTCGAGAATCGGCGCCAATACGGCAAGGGCGCTGCTGCTGAGCACTGTGCGCTTGGCGATCTGCGAGATGCTGTGGGACTCGGAGACCGCGATGGTCAGCCCGTCCCGCGCATTGATGTGCAGCATCACGTGAATGTCGGAACTGCCGTCGCCGGTGTAGATGACGTGGTCGGGACCGGTGACTTGCTCCTCCAGCAATCGATCGAGCACCGCCACTTTGCCATACCCGGCGGTAGCGCGGACGATGGTGTCGATCTCGCCCGACGGAGTGTAGCGGAACTCGGTGCCGAAGATGTGATCGGCGGGAACGATATCTTCCAGCGCCGAGAGAATGACTTCGACCGGAGCAGCGGACAGCACGTAGAAATCGAACTGGTGGCCGTCAATGCCGTTCTTCAGAATCTGATAGAGCAGCTTGATCTCGCCTTTCAGGCGGATGCGTTTGCCTACCTCGCGCAGGTGCTCCTTGCGCACCTTCTCTTTGAATTCCGGATCGTGGAGGAGCAGGTAAGCCAGTTCGGCGCCCTGCTGCACCAGATTGATTCTGGCCATGCCTTTGGCCTTGCGCTCGAACTCCTCGGTCGGAATGCCGACGAGTTCGGCCAGCACATAGCCGGAGTCGTTGAAGGTCAGGGTCTGATCGAAATCACTCGCGAAAATGTAGCGTCTCAAAGGAGTGTCTGCCATATCCATTCGATTCGCGCCCGAGTCGAGCGCCCCATAAAAAGAATTGATTGTGATTATATTCTCAGGGAGAAGAGAACCTGGCGGAATCGTTTCCGCTGCGGCCGGCGGTTTCCCGGCCGATCCTTTACTAAACTCGAAGCCGCGTCCAAAATAGGAAGTTCGGCCTTGCGGGCAGGCGAGCGTGGCGCGCCGCGCCGCACACAAAGCGAAGGCCAGATGAGCCAAACAGGAGCCTCCATGATAGCGACCGGTGAACTGATTCGATCGATGAATTATGTGGACGACATTAGCGCGACCTTGCGCCGCATTTCGAGTTCGATCCCGAGCATGACGGCAGAAGAGCGCAAGCGGTTGGCCGAGCATCTGCGGGCCGCCGGCACTGCGATTACCGACACCATCGCCGCGCTGGAAAAGGCGGGCCAGTAGGTGGCACCGGTCAGGACGGTCGCCGTCATCGGCGCCGGCACGATGGGACGAGGCATCGCCCATGCCGCGGCTCTGGGCGGCTATCGCACGATTCTCGAAGATCTGTTGCCCGCCGCGTTGCGCAAGGCCGAAACGGAGATTCGCGCCAACCTCGATAAGGCCGTCGAACTGGGGAAGGTGACTGCGCCTGAGGCCGATTCAGCCTTTCGGCGCATCGAGTATGCCGGTTCCGTCGAAGAGGCCGCTCGCGAAGCCGATCTTGTCATCGAAGCGGTCCCGGAGGAGATGGAGTCGAAGATCGAAATCTTCACGCTGCTCGACAAAATCTGCCGCCCGGCCACAATTCTGGCTTCGAATACGTCATCGCTCAGCGTCACCGAGATTGCCAGCGTGACCTACCGCGCGAAGAAATGCGTGGGCATGCATTTCTTCAATCCCGTGCACAAGATGAAGCTGCTTGAAATTGTCCGCGCTCTCGAAACCGACGACGAGACGCTGGCGACGGTGGTGGAAGTCGGCACGCGCATGGGCAAGGAAGTGGTGGTGATCAAGGAATCGCCGGGCTTCATCACCAGCCGCATCAACGCCATGATCGGCAACGAAGCGTTTTACATGCTGCAGGAGGGAATCGCTTCGGCAGCGGATATCGACAAAGCTCTGAAACTGGGACTGAATCACCCGATGGGGCCGTTCGAACTCGTCGATCTGGTCGGACTCGACACGCGGCTGAGCATTCTCGAATATCTTCACAAGTCGTTGGGCGAGAAATATCGTCCGGCGCCGCTGCTGGTGCAATATGTAAAAGCGGGACGGCTGGGGAGAAAGTCGGGAAGAGGGGTGTATGAGTATCCGGAGGTCAAGAAGTAAGCCTTCGCCCGAAACTCAGCCCGGCCAGCGACTCAGTTTGTTCCTGCTCCACTGCCTTGCTTGCCACCAGCACGTGAAAGCTTTCGCCCATGCCGGCTGGAGTGACCAGATGTTTCAGTTGCAAGGCGACTTTGGCGCGTTCCTGGGGCAGGCGGCAATCTTCGAAGGCGTCCGCAAACTGATTGTCCTCGCCGATGCCCATCAGGAATTGCGACTGCGTCAAGAGTTTCTGAGCCCGCATGCCGTGTTTTTCCGCCGCTGCCGCCAGCGCGGTGAAGTTCACGTCGGCAGTGATGTCCTGCTCGCCCGGGGCTTCATAAGGATTCGCGCTCACCGAATGTTGCCGGATCGCCTTGAGCGTTCCGCGATGGCGGCCGGCCAACTGCTCCTCGCGCGTGTAACCGTAGTCGACGATCACGGCAAATCCGCGGTCGAATTGACTGAAAAGGTCATGAGCCGTCTTTTGCGCGGCGAGAGAGACTTCAACACGTTCGTCGACTTCGGGATGAATCGAGTAGCGATCAAGGAACGCGAGTTCCTCGTCCGACACCGGGGCCCAGGTTTCTACGAAGCGGCCGTCCCGCGCATCGATGCGAAGCGAACCGCGCGCCGACAGAATCTCCACCGGAAGCGCATCGAAAAATTCGTTAGCAAAAACAACAATCGGAACCTCTGCGGCGGAAGCCCAATCTCCTACAGGCGTTGCCGGCACGATTGAAGTCGTGCCCTTTCCGCTTTTCTCATGCCAGTCTGGAATCACGGCCGCTTTACCCGCCTCAATATGCCGTTTGAGCGTCTGCTCGATTCGTTGGCGTAACCTCGCCGACCGCTCGATCGCCACATACCGCAGAGCCAAAAAGAAGCCAGGAAACTTCTTTTCCGACCAATCCAGCACGTCCTGGGCAAACAATCCGCGGCCGGGGCCCAATTCTCTAATCTCGATCCGATCCGGCGAGCCGAGCACGCGCCACATCTCGGCGAACTGCCGCGCCATCAATCGTCCAAACACCGCGTGAACATCGCTCGAAGTGTAGAAATCCCCGGTCTTGCCGAACTGCTCCGCATGGCGCGAGTAGTATCCGAACTCCTGGTGATAGAGGCACAAGTCCATATAGCGGGAGAAAGGGATGAGACCACTACTGGCGATCTCCCGCTCAATGATCTGACGCAGTGCGTTCACAGTCCTTTTTTCTGGCGGTCGGCGCGGTCCTGCGGCGTGCGAATGAACATCTCGACGAAGTAATCGTGCAACGCGTCGTAGAGCTGCCGTTGAAAGCCCCATTCGAACTGCGGATCGTCGAGGTCGCGGGGATGAAGCTCGAAGGAGTAGGTATGCACGGGAATGCTCTCGTCCTTGAACTTGATGAGGACCTCAACCGCTTCGCCCTTGGCGCGCGCGGAAAAATTCAGCAGCGGATGCTCATAGAGGCGGAGTTGAGCCAGAACGCGGTCGAGGCGGGAATTCTCGGGCATCTGGCGATTCTAGCGGATCGAAGGTGTGTCGGCCAGCGTCCCTAAGCGGCCGGGGCTTACTCGTAGCGCAGGGCTTCGATCGGATCGAGCCGGGCAGCCTTTACAGCGGGAAGCATTCCGCTGACAATCCCGACGAAGCTGAGAATTGCGGTCGACCACAGCAGGGTCGCGGCGTCGATGTAGAGATGAATATCGCCTTCGCTGGCATTGTCTTCGAAGGCGCTCCAGAGCGTCAGGGATCCGACAGACCAGGAGACGAGGTAGGCCAGCACGACGCCCAACAGGCCGCCAAGAGCGGTAATCACCAGGGCCTCGGCGAGAAACTGGAACAGAATGTGCCAGCGGCGAGCACCCAGCGCTTTTTCCACTCCGATCTCGCGAGTGCGCTGGGTCACCGAGACCAGCATGATGTTCATCAGTCCGACGCCACCGATGCCAAGCGTGAGCAGGCCGATGAATCCCAAGAGAATCTTGATGCCGGTCGAGATTACGTTAAGGTCCGCCAGGTCGGCGAAGACGTCAAAGACGAAGATGGCGCGCTGATCCTTGGGATTGAAGTTGTGATGAAACGCCATCGACTCCCGCACCGCTTTCACCACCTTGGCGTGATCGCCCTCGTACTCCATCACGATCGAGCTGAGATAGTAGGTATTGGTCAGGTCGCTCATGGCGCTGTAGGGGACGTAGACGTGCTCGTTGATGTTGTCGTCCCCGTTTTGCACCTGGTGTTTGAGAATGCCGACGATCTGGTAGGAGATGCCGTCCAGGCGAATGCTCTCGCCGAGCGCGTTCTGGCCGGAAAACAGCTTCCGCTTGGCGTCCCACCCGATGACCGCGACGCGAGTGTGGGTGAAATCGTCGGCTTCGCTGAAGAAGCTGCCTTCGGCGACGTCCATCTTGCGCATGCGGCCGTATCCCGCATAGACGCCGCTTACGCCGTAATTGGCGCTGCGGGTGCCATAAGCGACGGCACAATTCTTGAAAGCTTCCGGCGAGACGCGTTTGAGCAATGGAACTTCGGCGCGAATGTAGTCGAGATCATTGACGGTCAGCCGGACTTGAGTGCCGGCTTTCGTTCCGCCGGCCTGCATCTCGGTTCGACCGGGGAAGATGAACACCAGGTTGGTGCCAAACGATCGAAACGCCGCCCACAAGCCGCGCTCAAACCCAGTGCCATAGGCCAGCAGAAGGACCACCGTGGCAATGCCCCACGCCATGCCGAGCATGGTCAGTACGCTGCGTCTGCGGTTGTGGCGCAGCGCATGGTAAGCCTGGGTGACGAGATCGCTGATCATAGGTTGAAGCTACTCCTGGCGCAGTGCCTCGACGGGCGGCAGCAAAGCAGCCTTGCGTGCCGGATATAACCCCGCCGTGATGCCGGCGATGGCCAGCGATCCAATCGCAGCCAGCGCTGATGCCGGGATGATGCGCGGTGTATCGAAACCCTCCGGAGACGGCAGCATGGCCAGCAAGGTGACAAAGCCGGTGGCAATGGCCAATCCGATGCCTCCGCTGAAAGCCGTCAGGAATGCTCCTTCGACGAAGAACTGAGTGAGGATCGAGCGGTAAGTAGCGCCCAGCGCCTTGCGCAGGCCGATTTCCTTGGTGCGCTCGGTCACCGACACCAGCATGATGTTGATGATGCCGATGGCACCCAGGCCGAGGGTGACGACTCCGACCACACCCAGGAACCAATCCATGGCGTCAAAGATCTTTCCTACTCGTTTCATGTTCTCGATTGTGTCCCAGTCTTCGAAAGCGTCCTGCAGCTTGGGATCGAAGCCGTGACGGCGGGCGATGATGCGGTGAATCTCTTCCTTGGCTTCTGCGTGGAGGTCTTTGTGAATCGGTTGATAGTTCAGGAACGAGATTGCATCTTCGGAGTTGGCTTTAGTCAATGGGAACAGATCGAGCATAGTCTCAACCGGGATGAAGATGCGCGAATTGGTCCCGTTATTGCCGTCGCGCCCAACTTTGGTAACGACTCCCACGATGTTGAAACTGATTCCGTTCAGCAAGATGGTCGAGCCGACCGCCGGACGTCCGGGGAACATATTCTTCAGCAACTCCCAGCCCACGACGGCGACCCGCCGCCGCTCGGCATTGTCCTGGTCGTTAAACCAGCGTCCCGGCTGCACCGGGACGGTGCGAATCTGGTTATAGTCGGGAGCCACGCCGAAGACCTGACCGTTGGTTGAGCCGTAGTCGCTGACCGCGCGGATGTCCTCGCGATTGAGCACAGGCGAGACCGCGCCTACGAGCTGAGCCTCAGAGCGAACGGCGAGATAGTCCTTGTAAGTGAAGTAATAGATCTGCCCCGACTGCGTGCTGCCCTCCACCGCCGGAATGCGTCCGGGAAACATGAACATGATGTTCTGACCGAGAGTGGCCAGTTCTCTTTCCTGGCCGCTGCGGAAGCCTTCACCCAGGCCCACCAGAAGAAGCAGGGAACCGACGCCCCAGGCGATTCCGAACATGGTCAGGAATGAGCGCAGCTTATGCGCCCAAAGGGTAGACAGCGACTGCCGCACGATGTCGAGTAGCATTCGCATAAATTAGTGGGTCGCAAACTTGCCCCCACGCCTCCGGGGAGGAGCGTGGGGGCCCCGGGTAACGTTCAGGCGAGGGGTCTCAATCCCGCCCAACCATCTGATCAGAGATACGCAGCCGGGCTCTCAGAAGTTCCCTGCTGGCATGTACCTACTTAGACCCGGAAGTGGGCGAAAAGGTTAGCTGGCGCGACCGGAGGCGCCAGTTTTCACCGCGGTTTAATGAAGTTTCACGGGCCTCTTGCCGATGGGGAGAGAGTAACGACGGATCATAGGGCGGAGGTATTCCTTTGGCGCAGAAGGATGTTCCGGGCAAGGTCGTGGACTTTCCGGCCCAACAGCACCATTCCCTGAATCTGGCAGCGGAACACATCGTCGACAGTGACCGAGAGCTTGTAGTCGTTACGTTCGCAAGAAAGCTTACGGCGTTCGACATTGAGCGCTATGCCCGGCTATTGCGGGCAAACCCCTCGTTCCGTCCGAGCTTCAGCGAGATAGTGGACTTGCGTGAAGTCGAAGAGCTCGATCTGAAAGCGAGCGACTTTCTGAAGCTGGCGGATCAAGTCGATCCTTTTTCTTTTGACGCCAAGCGCGCCTTCGTGGTGCGTACATCTGTGCAGAATCACGCGGCGCGCATGCATAAGGTTCTGCGAAGTCAAAGGAATATTGAGATCTTTCATTCCATGGAAGACGCCGAACGTTGGGTCTACACGTAGGCCTTCACCCAGAGAGCTTCTGAACAGAAAAGGCCTGGCGGAGATGAACGCCGCCAGGCTCGATTCGTCTGGACGCTATCGTTACTCGGCGTTACCGCGTTGCTCAGCCGCTGTGGCCGTAATGTTTCCGAAGATGCCGTCGCCTTCATCGTTCGGGCCGGCGGTGAAATAGAGTACGGTGGCTAAACCGTTCTTCGCTCCGTCGCCTCCGAAACTCAGGCCCCAGAGACCTTCAATCGCGAGAGGGACGCCGGTTGGATCCAGCAAAGTGCCTTCAAACTTGCCGCTGACCGCGTTGAAGGCGTGAATGGTGCCATCGCCGAAGTTGCCGATCAGAAGACGGTGGCTGAACGGACCAAAGTCGCTGGGCGCCAGGGCGATGCCCCAGGGAGCATTCAGGAACATGCCATGCTCCAGGCGCAGCAGCAGGTGGCCATAGACATCGAATACGCGCACGTAGCCGAGGCCGGGTCCGTCATTCTCGTCCTCGGCTCCGGGATTGCGCTGCGCAAAAGTAACGACGAGGTTTCCGCCAACGTTCTGAATGCCGAATGGGGCATAGTGCGGCGGCAGGGAATCATCATGAAAACCGACAGGGCCGGGGATTTGATGGAATTCTCCATCAAACACATCGACCTCACCCGACTTGAAGTTCGTCGCGTAGAGGCGCGGCCCGGCTTCTGTCATGGCGATCGCCAGACCCTTGTAGCTGGCAATCAAGGGCCGGCTGATCTTCTGCACGGCGGCGCCGAGATTGACGTTGGGATTCCATCCCGAAATCGTGCCATCCTCGGCAGTGAACAGGAAGAGCGCGGGTTGCTGGGGGCCTACTCTAAAACTGGTGGTGAAGTTGAAGACGGTCCCGGTTGGCGAAGACAGTCCCTTTCCGCCTTTTGCGCGAGGGATGCTGACCACCAGAGACTGAATGGCGCCGGTTCCGTCGTACAGCGTGGAGAGTCCGGCTCCGTTATCGGAGAGCCACCAGGGTGAACCGCTGCCCCGGGACATCCCCCATGGGTTGACGAGGTTTGGATCGACATTGGGTGCTGAAGATACGCTGGAAGAATCGGTGGTGAGGTCGGTGCGGGTGTAGTGCTGGGCAGAGGCTGTGCCCGCAAGCAGGAACGCCAGACCCACGGCCGCAGCTAGAGCGGCGACTCTACGGTTCACATCCATAAAACATCTCCTGTCGAGAAGTTGTGTCGCTGTGACGTGGGGACAACGGAGGGTCCCGACATTGCAGCCGTGTCCTACGCTAGAGCCGCGACAAGGTGGGGATTGTCATGAGAATGTTGCGCAATTGTCATTTCTTTGCGGGACACATGGGGGATCTCGCCAGACCCTTTCACCGTTCGCATCCGCGAACTTGGAGGAAACAGCGATCAGGACGGACGGTCAGGGCCGGACAGGCCTATTGTGGCAAGTCTTTCGGGCGTTCGTAGGCTTTGGCCAGATACTTGCGCGCTTCTTCCAGGGCTCCGAACGTATTGTCATTGGTCTGTAACGCCTGACGATATTCGTTCACCGCGCGCTCGCGCTGTCCGGTAATGTCAAAAATCTTGCCCAGCTGGAGGTGGCTCCAGACTTCGGTCCAGCGGGGATCGCCGTCGCCATCAATCGACTCACGATATGCGTTGGCCGAGGACTGATAATTCTTCTGCAGGAAGAAGACCTCGGCGACCCGGTAGTGGGCGAGAGAACTGTTCTTGTTGAGATCGAGGGCCTTGTTGAACTCGGCCAGAGCGCCGGCCAGGTCTCCCTGCTGCTGCAGGGCTTGCCCGCGCAACACGGCTGCACGCAGCTTGACGTCGCTGGAGTTGGTGAGCACGTGGTGATCGGGATCGAGGATGATCCGCCGCGGACGCCCGAAGGTCTCCACCGAGAAAGGTGAATCGGTTCCCACGACATCGATCTTTTTGTTTTCGGTTTTGCCGTCAGTCTCGACTCTCAAGTCGACCGGCATGCGGAACAAATCGAGATCCTGGGAGATCTCGCCGGTGACCCGGAATCCCGGAACCTTATCCGCGGGTTGCGCGGTGGCAGCGGCACCGCCGAGGCGGTAGACCGTGTACTTCAATTTGAATTCCGGAGCACCCGTCGAATCGAGCCATTGGGAGAAGAACCAGGTCAACTGGCTGCCGTAATATTTTTCCGCGATGGTCTGAAAATCACTCATATTCGCCGACTTGCCCGCATACTGCGTGGCAAAGTCGCGCATGGTCTTGTTGTAATTGTCTTCGCCCAGAACGAAGCGAAGCATATGCAGAATCATTGCTCCCTTGTCGGTAGCCAGGGACTGGAATTCGGTCGAGAAAATGTCGAGCTTGCCCACGCTCGATAGCGGAACCGTGTCGTACGCGAGTGCACCGACCGACATATCCTTGACAACTTCCTCGAGGCCGGCAGGCCCGGCAGCGTTTTCCACGTACATCGCCTCGGAGTAGCGGGAAAAGCCATCCGACAGCCACCAGTCGTCTTTCGACTCCGGACTGACGGATACGCCCCACCATTGATGCGCAATGGCGTCGGCCAGGAGCCGGTAGTTCACCTTCTCGGTAATGGAAGGACCGGCGATCCCGGCGATCTCGGGCGCCCAGATGTAGGGAACCGTGTCACCGGGGAGTTCTACAATGCTGAGCCGCTGCGACTGCGGCAGCCCGTAGAGAGTGATGAAATAAGTGAACTCCTGCACGGCAGTCGTGGTGTAAGACGGCGCAAGGCTCTGATGCGTCGGCTTGAAGAAGACGTGCAGATCCATGCCGGCTTCATCGCTCTTGTATTCCTCGAAAATGCCGGCAACGATCGTGCCCGGAAAACTGGGTTTGTCGGAGATGAACGTGTAAGTCTTTGTCGGAAGAATACTGCCATTCGGCTTGTTCGAAGCCGCATGTTCCACCACGCTTTCCTTGCCGCTGCCGATGACCACCATGTGGGCGGGCAAGGTAACGCTGATGGTGGAGGTGAAGCGGTCCAGGCCGAATCCGCTGACCGGGAACCAGCGGCCGGCGTACAGAAGGTAACTGGTGTCGTCGCCGATGTAGGCCAGTTTGAGCCCGGGGACTGGGCTGTCGTCGGCGTTCTCAAGGCGCCCCTCATAATCGAAGGTCAAGGTGGTCGAGGCATCTTTCGAAAGCCCGGCGGGCAGGGCAACGCGCACCGTCGAATCCTGGGTGACGCGCTCGGCCGAAAGCGGCTGGTTATGCTCGTCGAGCACCTTGGTCACGCGCAGATCATTGTGCAGTTCGAAGACCGCCACGCTCAGATCTTGCAGCGCCGTGAACTTGACTTTGGCCTCGGCGGTGATCTGGTGTAGATGGGGATCGAGGACGGCGTTGATCTGGTAGTCGTCGACCTGCAGGTGGGGTTTTTCCGCGGCCCGGGCCGGGACTGTAAGCGCGAACAGGTACAGAGTCAGGGAGGTAGTCAGGACGCTGAAGTGGCGCCGCAGGTCAATCGGCATTCAGAAGAATCTCCGAGGAATGATAACCCATTTCCTATGATGAAGATTCTCACGCAAAAGATGCTGGGAGCACAAGCCGAGGCGGCTATTGGTGCGCAGCGTGGGGTGTGATCCGGCGCAGGAAGAACTCCTCGACCACCCCGCCGGCAGCGGTTCCCCCGATGCCGATGAGCGTGTTCCCGAACGTCAGCCCGACTCCGTTCCGGCTGGATGCCGGGTAGTAGAGATTCGAGATCGCGCCCGAAGCCAACGCACCCAGCATGCTGGAGTAGTTCGGCTGCCAGTGCTGGTTGTCGCCCTTGCAGATGACCGCGCTCGAGATGGCATGCAGGAAGCGCGATTTCCGGCTTCCCGTTCCCTGATAGAAGTATCGCGGATCTTGCTTAAAGATCGACGGCAGGATGGCGCTGCCGATGAAGGTTCCGGAGAAGAGATCGGCATAGGTTGCGCCGAAGCGCTTGAAGTATCCCTGCGCACCCTGCCCGTATCCCGGGAAAGCGTCATCGGCCTGCTCGACGCCGGCGAGAAAGCCGGACACAGCGAACGAAACCGGGTCTACGGTCGACTTCCAGCCCAGAGAAAACTTCTGCTTCGTCGTGAGGGGCGCAGCGTCCGGAACATAGCTGACATAGTAGTTGGGCAGCACTCCCAGCACCCGCTGCTGTTCTTCAACGTGAATCTCTTCTGCCGCGACCTCTTCCTGCGACACCGTGACCTTGATGTTGACGCTGTCGGCGACCTTGAGTTCGATCGATCCGAACTCGTAGGTCTGCCCCGGCTGCAACAACCCCGACTTCTCTTCCTCCGCAAATCCGATGGCGGCGATTTTCAGACGGAACGTCCCCGGAGAAACATCACTGAAGGCGAAGCTGCCGTCGCTGGCGGAGTGCGTCACCTGGGTGCCGCTCACTGAGTCCTCCGTGAGAGTGACGGTGGCCTCGGGAAGAACGGCTTCATCCTTGTCAACAACGATGCCGGTGATGCTGCCGGGTTGTGGCGCGGTGGCGGGTTGCGAGAACGCCGGCTGGGCGCCAGTGGAGGCCGGCGACTGCGCCATGGCGGTAATGGAGAACGCCAGGATCGTCAACGCCAGATTCCGTGACAGAGCTTCGTGCAGAGCAAAGCTGGAAGGCGGCTGGTTTGCGACACTACGACCGGCAGATTGAGTCCGAAAGGTCACTAGAGATTTCCCAAGGGGATCGACGCCTGCATCTAGGGTATCCCACTTCCCATTGGATGCGTGAAACGTTAGGACACCGACTTTCTTGCGGATGAATTGTGTCGAGAATTGTAAAGAGAGAGGATGCAGGCGGCGGCTCGATCAGCGGGATGGGCGGCGGGCCCAGAAGCCGCGCTAGGCGGACGAAGGCGTGCCTTCACCCGCGCCAGTCCTTCGAGCATGCGCTCGCGGGCGGGACCGTCGGGCAGAATCTGATTCAGGCGGGAGAAAACGTTGGCGGCAGTGAAGTCGTTCTGCACGAGTTCAGGGACGACCCCCTCCTCGGCGATCAGGTTCACCATGGCAAATCGCGGAACCTTCACGCGTGGCTTCCCCAACAGGTAAGTTAACGGCGAGACCCGGTAGACCATGACAAACGGTGTGTTCATCATGGCGGCTTCGACTGTGGCGGTTCCGCTGGCGACGATGCCGGCGCGGGAATGCCACAAGGCGGGAAGCGCGTCTGGGACGAGATTGATTTGGGGCAAAACAGGCTTTCCAGTTCGAATCTGTTCACGCAGGAAATGAGGATCGAGGGTCGGAGCCACGGGCAACAGGTATTGGTATGTATCGCCGAGCGCAGCGACCGATTCGAGGATGGTGGGCAGGTTCATCCGGACTTCTTTGACCCGGCTGCCCGGCATGAGAGTGATCCACGACCTGTTGGGGTCGAGGTTGAACTGCCCGGCGTAAGTTTCGCGCTCGATGGTGGGGTGAGGCAATTCCGCCAAAGGATGCCCGACAAACGCCGCATCGACCCCGCGATCGCGGTAAAAGCGCTCCTCGAAGGGGAAGATGACGAGTGCTTTGTCGATGTAGCTGCGGATGAGGCGAACGCGTCCCTGGCGCCATGCCCAGAACTGCGGTGCGACATAGTACACCGTGGGGATGCCGCGTCTCTTCATCTGCCGCGCCACGCGCCAGTTGAACGCGGGCGAATCGATCACGATCGCCAGGTCCGGCTTGCGGCGATCAGCTTCACGAATCAGGTGCCGGTAGCGGCCGAGAATTCTGGGCAGGTGGCTGAGAATTTCGGTGATGCCGACGACGGCGAGGTCTTTGGCGTCAACGACCGTGTCACATCCGGCGGCGCGCATGCGCTCGCCCCCGACACCAAAGAAGGAAAGCCGGTTGTTCGAGTCGGCCGTCCCCACGTGTTCCGTGGCACGGCGCAGCGCTTCGATCAGCTGCGCGCCATACATTTCCCCGGAAGCTTCTCCGGCTGAGATGAGGATGAGCACGGATCATTGTAAGGGAGCAGGGTCGAGCGCGCCCGCCTGTGGCAGACTAGTCGTCTGCACTGACCGTCGACTGCTGCGGCTGGGAACTGCCCTCGGGAAGCTCCTGGTCTTTGTATTGCAGCTGATAGAGCTTGTAGTAGATCCCGCGCTGGGCCAGCAGTTCCTGGTGGGTGCCCATCTCGCGCAGCTGGCCTTTGTGCATGACCAGGATCTTGTCGGCGCGCTGGATGGTCGACAGGCGATGGGCGATAATCAGCGAGGTTCGTCCCTCAACCATGTGCGCGAGGGCATCGCGCACGCGGAACTCGGTTTCGGTGTCGACGCTGGACGTGGCCTCGTCGAGAATCAGAATCTTTGGCTCATGGGCGAGCGCGCGAGCGAAGGAAATCAGCTGCTTCTGGCCGGTGGAGAGCGTCGATCCGCGCTCGCGGACTTCCTCGTTGAAGCCGTTGGGAAGGCCGCGAATGAAATCAGCGAGATTCACATCTTCAGCGGCGCGTTCGATGTGTTCGTCCTGAATGCGGCTGGTGCCGAGGCGGATATTGCCACCGATCGTTCCGGTGAAGAGGAATGGATCCTGCAAGACAACGCCGAAGCGGCTCCTCAGGTCGGCCAGGTCCATGTCTTTCACATCGACGCCGTCGATGCGGACCGCGCCTTTCTGCACATCATAGAAACGCAGCAGCAGGGAAATCAGGGTGGTCTTTCCCGCGCCGGTATGGCCGACGACGGCGATGGTCTCTCCGGGTTCGATGGCGAAACTGACGTCACGCAGCACCCAATCGGGAGCCGCCGAGCCTGGCTCGGCTGAACCGCCGAGACCGGAGGTCCCCACGTGATTCCTGCTCCCCGCGCTCTCAGCGTTCTCTTCCGGTACGTCTCTGTAAGCGAACCAGACGTGATCGAATTCGATCCGGCCGGAGCCTTGCGGCTTCTTGGTGGCCGCCGGCGAGACGATATCGACCGGAGTGTCAAGCAGCTTGAAAATCCGCTCGCTGGCCGCCATGGCCGATTGCAGGATGTTGTATTTCTCGCTGAAATCCATGATCGGCCGGAAGAAACGGAAGGCGTATTGGGTGAACGCCATCAGCACGCCGAGGGTTGCCGCCGCCGTGACCAGGTGAAGTCCGAAGTGCGGATGGAACGTGAACTCGACCGTCGTCGAGGAAATCTTGCGGATGATGCCCTGGCCGCCGAACCAGATGACGGAGGCAATTGCGATGGCCGAGAAGAAGTCGACGACCGGATAGTAGACCGCGTAAGCCATGATCGCGTCTTTGAAGGCGTCCATGTGGCTGCGGTTGATTTCGGAGAAGCGTTGATAGGCCTTGCGCTCGCGATTGAAAAGCTGCAGCACCACCATGCCGCTCACGTGCTCCTGCAGGTAGGCGTTGATGCGCGCGATGGCGATGCGGATACGCCGGTAGGAATCGCGTACCCGGTCGCGAAAAATCTTGGTGGCCACCACAATCAGCGGCAGCACGGCAAAGGTGATCAGGGCCAGCTTCCAGTTCATGCAGAGCATGATTCCGAGAATGCCGGCCAGCACAAACAGGTCCTCAAAGATCGAGACCACGCCGGAGGTGAACATCTCGTTCAGGGCGTCAACATCGGTCGTGACTCTCGTTACCAGCCGTCCGACTGGATTCTTGTCGTAGAAAGCGACGTGCATGTGCTGCAGGTGGCGGAATATCTGGCTGCGCAGGTCGAACATGACCTGCTGGCCAGTCCACTGCATGTAATAGGTCTGCAGAAATTCGAGGACGAAGGTAAAAAGCAGCAGCCCGAAATAAATCGTGGAGATCTGGGCGATGCCGGTAAGCGGACGCGGGCTGAGCCAGCTCCACAGGCCGGCGCCTGAGTTCTTGACCGGCGCCAGATAGCGGTCGACCGCTACCTTCACAAGATAAGGGCCGAGCACGTCGGCAAACGACTTCAGCACAATGGAGACGACGGCGACGGTCACCTGCCAGCGGTACGGACGCAGGTAGGTGATCAGCCGCCGCATCAGGCGGGAGTCATACGCTTTGCCTAGTATTTCCTCTTCTTGAGCCATCGCTGGTGGAGATTGTTATTCCCGTTGATCGCCTGGCCCTCCCGGCCAGCAGATCTAGGATTCGACGCACAGGGCGCGAAAAGCGCTTCTAACAGGGTACCCCAACATAGATGCGAAAACCGTCCCGGAGATGGAAAAGCTTTCCTGGCCGCCGCTCAACTGCCATCACGGCCGGCGATTCTCATCGTTGCTCGCACCGGGCGCGAGCGTGGAACGGTAGATTACCCGCGGCGCCTCGCAATTGTTCGACTGCTCCGCCTTGGCCACCGGGACTTTGCGCTTTTCCAGGTTCTTGAGGGAGTTCTGGAACGGCTTGAGCGCCTTCTCATAAGGCTTACGGTCGACAGCATTGACAAATGCGATGTTCTGCATCGTGTGTTCCCGCGGAATGCTAATGGTGAGCGTGTCCATGTCTTTGACGATCCCGCCGCGCGGAGGAGCTGTGCGAATCTCCTGCAACTGGCTGTCGTCCAGCACGGCTTGCAATGCCTTCAGGTCGGCATCGGGAAGGGTATCGACGTAGACTTTCGTGTCCGGATTGCTTCCGTCGACGCTCTGAAACGTTCGCTCCATCCGGTAGCGGCCATCCGGGTAGACGAGCACACAGGTGTGAACCATCCCTGTGTATTGGTCAAATGTCGTGGTCTCAGTTCTCATCAGGAAAAGCCGCTCGACCAGGGTTTGCGCGAATAAAGACGACGTGGCCAGCAGGAAGATAGCAGCAAAGGCCAGTTTTGCCGGTTTCATGCGCGGGATTAGACCACGAAACCCGGGGGAAGTACCAGTGGAATCTGGGGAAGGGGCGACCGGGGGTCGTATGACGGTGGTGGGATAATGCTGGCAGTGCCGCTGGGAATCTATATTTCGGTGCCCTTCTGCCGGACGAAGTGCAGCTACTGCAACTTTGCCTCCGACGTGTTTTCGCGCGCGGTCTTCGAGCGCTATGTGGCGCGAGTCTGCGACGACATCGCGAACATCCGCAGGACTGTGGCGGAGTTGGCGGGGCAGTTCGAAACCGAAGTCGACTCGATCTATCTCGGAGGGGGCACACCAACGGTCTTGGAATCCGTACAACTGCAGCGCATGTTCGACGCGGTGCGCGCTCAATTCAATCTGCAACGCGATGTGGAGATCACGGTGGAATGCGCTCCCGGAACGCTAACTCCGGCGGTTCTCGATGGACTGCTGCGTTGCGGCGTGAACCGCGTCAGTCTGGGCGTGCAGTCCTTTGCCGATGGCGAGGCGGCTGCGGTTGGCCGGCTGCACAAGCGGGCGACGGTTCTTGACGAGATCGCTCGGCTGCGAGCGGCGGGGATTCCGAGTCTGAATATCGATCTTATCGCCGGATTGCCGCACCAGACGGCGGAGAGCTGGCAATTCTCCCTGGAGCAGGCGATGGCGGCAGGCGTGCCGCATATAAGCGTCTACATGCTGGAAGTAGACGAAGACTCGCGCTTAGGGCGCGAACTGATTGCCGGGGGTACGCGTTATCACGCGCATTTTGTGCCGGATGAAGAAGCGACCTGCGATTTCTATCTTGCCGCCTGCGACAAGCTCGAAGCGGCGGGGATTGCGCAGTATGAGATTTCGAACTTTGCCCGTGCCGGCTATGCATCGCGGCACAATCTGAAGTATTGGACGCGCCAGCCGTATCTCGGTTTTGGCGTGGATGCGCACTCAATGCTACTGGCAGCCGGCGCAAACCTGGACGCGATACGCTTCTCGACCGCTGATTCCCTGGAGCAATACGTGGCCGGTACGCCGCTGGAGAAGACCACGGTTCCGGCGGCGCAGGCTCTGGAGGAACGCTTCTTTCTGGGCCTGCGCTTGAATCGCGGTGTCGACCTGCGGGCGATCGCCGAGAGTTTCGGTTGTGAGGCCGTCGCGCAAGTGTATCCGATCATCAAGCAGGCGGAGGCCGACGGACTGATGGATGCGGCGGGAAATGTCGCGCGCCTCACTTCGCGCGGGAGACTGCTCTCGAATGAAGTCTTCCAGAGGTTCCTCGCATCCGGTGAGATTCCCGCAAAGGCCTGAAGGAGCGCCTCCACACTAACCATCCGGTCGGTCGGGAAACGGATGCCGGAGCGCGAAATGCCCAGCGTTCATGCGCCTCACATCCACTTGCGATCCCGGCTCCGCCGGTAACTTTGTGGCCGGGTTTCGCTGTGTTCTAATCAACACTCATTCTCTGGTAGGGAAAATGGCATCCATTCTGTCGGCTGCTGCGGAGGAGCCGTGGACTTCCAACTGAACGATGAACAGTTGCACCTGAAAAAAAACGTCCGCGAATTTGCCGAGCGCGAGATCAAGCCGCACGTCATGGAGTGGGACGAGGCGGGCGAATTCCCGCTCGCCACCATCAAGGAACTCGGCAAGCTCGGCCTGATGGGCGCGATCTTTCCCCAGGAATATAGCGGCGCCGGCATGGGTTACGTGGAGTACGTGACGGCGATCGAGGAACTCTCGCGCATCGACGGATCGGTCGGCATCATCGTAGCGGCGCATACCTCGCTCTGCTCGAACCATATTTTTCTCGCGGGCAATGAAGCGCAGAAGAAGAAGTACGTCAGCAAGCTGGCCACGGGAGAATTCATTGGCGCGTGGGGATTGACCGAGCCTTCGTCCGGGTCGGACGCCGGCAGCGCCCGCATGACCGCCGTACGCAAGGGAAACAGCTGGGTGCTGAACGGAACCAAGACCTTCTGCACCAACGGACACTATGCCGACGTGGTAGTCGTGCTCGCGGTCACCGATCGCACCGCGCATACGCACGGAATTTCGGCGTTTCTGGTCGAGAAAGATACCAAGGGATTTCGTCCCGGCAAGAAAGAAAACAAGCTGGGATTGCGCGCCAGCGATACCGCCGAATTGATCTTCGAAGATTGCGTTATTCCGGCGGAGAACCTGCTGGGCGGGGAAGGCCAGGGATTTCCCGACGCCATGCGCGTGCTCGACGGCGGGCGCATCTCGATTGCGGCGTTATCGCTCGGCATGGCCGAGGGCGCCTACGAATGCGCGCTGAAGTATTCCAAGCAGCGCCGTCAATTCGGCAGGCCGATCAGCGACTTTCAGGCCATCCAGTGGAAGCTGGCGGACATGGCAACCGAGATCGACGCGGCCATGCTGCTGACTATGCGGGCGGCGTCGATGAAAGATGCGGGCATGAAGACGACGCAGGAATCGTCGATGGCCAAGCTGTTCGCCAGCGAGGTTGCGGTGAAGTGCGCCAACGAAGGCGTGCAGATTCACGGGGGGTATGGGTTCATCAAGGACTATCCCGCCGAAAAGTTCTATCGCGACGTAAAGCTCTGCACCATCGGCGAAGGCACCAGCGAGATCCAGCGGCTGGTCATTGCAAGGCAGTTGCTGAGGGAGTAGAGCGGCGCCGAAAGCCGGTTTTGCGTGTAGTCTCCCGATAACAGAAACTGGGTTCCCTTAACGGGCACAATATGCCGTAGAATCAGCGGCTGTGCGGCTTGCAAAGATCGTTCTCGTCTTTAGCTCAGTCGGACTCGCGGTATCCATAATTATTTTCGGGCTATCGAGCGCTGCGCCCAATGTTTTCGGCTGGCTCAGCCTGCCCTTCTGGATTCTGCCAGCCATTGCGAATCTCGGCGCTCATGACGTGCCTTGGTCTCTTTTCCTTCTCAGTGGCACCCTTTGCTATGGCGTGATCGCATTTCTGGCATACCGGTGGCGTTCCCGACGAACTTGAGTGCAATCGCCTGATTTCGTCAGTTGACCAACGTCCTGCAATGTATCCGCAAATACCGAAGGTAACGTCGACTCACCAATCGGTTTCGCAATAGCATTGATAATCATGAACTATCAGATTTTGGGACGACTCCTACTGTCTCTAACGATCACGGTAACGGCGACGAGGTCCTTTGCGCAGAACGTCATTTTGGGCGTTCTGGAGGAGAGCAAAGGACATTATGCCGGGGAGCCGAATTACCGAGATGTCCGTGTCATTTTTCAGAAGACGGGAGATGTCTGGCAGCCGTTTCCAAGTAACTGCGACAATCAAGCGTGTTTGAAGTCACTCACATCGACCTACCCTGACGAGACGACGTGGACTATCGCGTTCGACGGGAAAAATTTGGGGCAGGTGGCCAGCCATGCGCCAAGTGATTTCCGATGGTACAGCGATATCGGTCAGCAGGCGATTATCAGCGCGAACCCAGTGCCCACGGTTGGTACGCGGTCGGCTGAGTTTGGTGGCTACACCGAGGCATCCGTGTATAGGCCCCTCGTAGCAAACTCCAAACCGTATTTCGCTGACCCCGAGCAGTGGAAGCCTTTCGTGCCGTCTTCCGACATAACAGCCCTGTTACAGCAAGCATTTCGCAAGAAATTCCCAAAACTGTGCCGGACAAGCCAAAACGACCAAAGCAAGCTGAATGAGTTTTCTTACCGAAATGAAGATATAAAAGTCGTTAAGGCTTATGCCTCGCGTCCGGGGTCGATCGTTGCGCGATTGCATCTCGAAGCAGTCGATTGTCAGGACACAGAGGCGGGTTTTGACATCGACGATCCGTGGTTTTTTGTCGATGCGACAAAAACGGTCAAGTACTTCGATTCGGGAATGTGGTTAGTGGACGCAGGAGACTACGATAATGACGGACGATCTGAATTGATTTTCTCCATCAACCGCGAAGACGAGGGCGGTTACGAAATCTGGTACGAGAACTTCACAAAGCACGCTACATTCAAGTTCATCTACCACTAGGCAGTACCTGCCTTCCCGCTCTCAATTGGCGAAAAATCCCCGTTACGCTCATCCTCCCCATACGGGGAACTTGAGCGCGATGGCTTGATTACAACTGTCACCACCCTCCGAGCGTGGAAACAACTACACTTGTCGCGGAGTCTTACTCTTTCATGGTTCTCCGCGAAAGCCATCCAGTTTGCGCTTGGTGTTTGCAAAAGCTTGCCTCACGCCCCGCACGATACATTTACGTCTGCTTATTCGCCGTCATCATCGTTCCAGCCATCGCATTTCGGGCTGAAGCTGTCCTGTTTGAAAGAAGAGCAACCGCAACAGTTCGCGCCCTTTCGGCACTGAAAGTAGGCGTCACTTCAAAAACAGAAGCACTCGCTCGGATTCGGGCGCTTGGACTTAAAACGCACGAGTACGGACCACCAGTTTGCTTCGACGAAGAATGTATTTCAGTGGCGATACCAAACTCCCACCTTTCCAATGCTTTGTTTCTTCCACTTTCCCGGCTTCAAATCCCGGCCCTTCATTGGGTGCTGACTCGGTGGGGGTTGCATTTTTCGAGCCTATACGTTGAGACACGCTTCTCGTCCGGCAAGGTAGCTTTCTTGAGCTATGAGTTGATGCTCTCGACTTCGCGCTTTGGTGTCGGACGCGATGCAACAATCGTAAGGCTGACATCAGAAAAGCCACTCGTCCGCAACGAAGGCGCCACATATCGCATCAAAACGCCCGACGTATGGCCCGACAGCAGTCTTAGCATCGCGCTGACGCCAAATGCGTCTCAAGAACTGATGAATGATGTCTTCGATGTGAAGCTTCGGTGTCTTTGGTCTTTGTCTGGATGTAAAACAT
>DATJNK010000015.1:0-2454 GCA_035508215.1 Verrucomicrobiia bacterium
CGCGCGGTGATGACCTCGGCGGGTGTGCAGAACGTGCTGACCAAGAGTATCGGCTCGGCGAATCCGCACAACGTGATCAAGGCAACCTTCGACGCGCTGGTGCAGCTGCGCGATCGCGGCGAAGTAGCAGCGATCCGCGGCAAGCAGGTGCAGGAGCTATAGTCATGGCGGAAACTCAAAAGATCAAGATTCAGTATTTCCGGTCGATGATCCAGGCGCCGGTCAAGCACAAGAGAGTCGTTAAGGGCCTGGGCTTTACACGGCTGAACCAGATTGTCGAGCGCGAGGATACGCCGTCGATCCGCGGTATGGTGCGGACGATCTCGCATCTCGTGCGAATCGTGGAGAACTAGCCGTTCAGGCAAACGCGCCTGTCGGCGCAAAAACAAAAGCGAGTCGGTTGAGCCAGAATCATCCGGCGTTAAGCGAGGAAATCATGGATTTATCGAAACTCAGGGCGCCTAAGAACGCCAATCGTGGGCGCAAGCGCATCGGACGCGGCATGGGCTCCGGCCACGGCAAGACTTCTACTCGCGGACATAAAGGACAGGGCTCCCGCTCCGGTTCAAGCCTCATGCGTGGCTTTGAGGGCGGTCAGATGCCACTGCATCGCCGCCTGCCCAAGCGCGGATTCACGAACATCTTCCGCACCGAATATACCGTGCTGAATCTTGACCGTCTGGTCTCTCTGGATGAGAAAGAGCTGACGCTCGAGGCCTTCCAGGCGAAGGGTTATCTTAAGCGGCGCGGCGAACTGCTGAAGATCCTCGGCAATGGCGAATTGACGACGGCGATCACAGTGCATGCGCACAAGTTTTCCAAGACCGCGCAGGAGAAGATCGAAAAGGCCGGCGGCAAGGCAATCGTAGTCGGCTAACGTTTCGCGAATGCCTGGCTCCCGACGGGGAGCCAGGCATTATGATTGGAAGCAGTACCCATGTTTGAGAAATTCGCGAATATCTTCCGCATCCCCGACCTACGCAAGCGTGTGCTGTTCACAATGGCTATGCTGGCCGTTTACCGGCTGGGCGGCCATATCCCCACGCCCGGCGTGAACACGCAGGCACTCGAGGCATTTTTCAACTCGCAGAGCGGCTCGTCGCTTGGGCTGGTGGACATGTTTAGCGGAGGAAATCTTCGCCGCCTGACCATCTTTGCGCTCGGGATCATGCCGTACATTACGGCGTCAATTATCTTTCAGCTGCTCACGGTGGTTTATGAGCCACTGGCGCGCCTCCAGAAGGAAGGCGAGCTGGGCCGGCGCAAGATCACGCAGTGGACGCGCTATCTGACGGTAATTCTGGGCGTAGTGCAGTCGGCTACGATCGCCATTGCGCTGTCTCACGCCCAGGGCGGAATGGTGTTGAACCCGGGGCCGGAATTCATCCTGATGACGGTACTGACTCTGACCGCGGGTACGGCATTCATCATGTGGCTGGGCGAGCAGATTACGGACCGCGGCATCGGCAACGGGATGAGCCTGTTGATCTTCGCCGGTATCGTCGTCGGGCTGCCCCGCGCCGTCGCCGAACTGGTGGATACGGCCAAGACCGAGAAGTTCGGAGCCTTTACTGTTCCAGCGCTGATCCTGCTTGTGGTTGCGATGATCGCCGTTGTGGCCTTCATCGTGTTCGTAGAGCGCAGCGAACGCCGGATTCCGGTGCAGTACGCCAAGCGGATCGTGGGACGCCGTCTGATGGGCGGGCAATCGACCCACTTGCCCCTCAAGGTCAACTCCGGTGGCGTGATGCCGGTCATCTTCGCGGCCTCCGTACTCTCCGCTCCGCTGCTCTTCTCGCAGGCTACGATTGTGCGCAACAGTGCTAGCCTTACCCATATTTTCGAGTGGCTCCGTCCCGGTGAGCCCTGGTATGAGCTCATCTACATGGTGGCGATTGTCTTTTTCGCCTACTTCTATATTTCGATTGTTTTCCGTCCCGACGACATCGCCGACAACATGCGCAAGTACGGGGGATTCATCCCCGGCATTCGTCCCGGACGGCGCACCTCGGACTTCATCAACGACATCCTGACCCGCATCACGCTGGTCGGCGCGCTTTACCTGATCATCATCTCGATCATTCCCCAGTTGCTGATCAGCGGTATTCACCTCAACCACCTGTGGCTCATCGGAGGCTTTTTCGAGCATCTGCCACTCTGGGTGACGAACGGTCTCGGGTTCAACTTCTACTTCGGTGGCACATCGCTGCTGATCGTGGTCGGCGTCGCGATGGATACGGTGAACCAGGTCGAGTCGCAGCTCATCATGCGCCATTACGAGGGCTTCTCGCCGCGTAGCGGGCGCATCCGCGGAAGGCGGGCCTGGTAAGTGGCTTTGTCCGCCGTTGCATCTACAAGTGGGACTCAGGAGGGTCTGAAGTTCACTCCGGGCCCCATTCTTCTGCTGGGTCCGCCGGGGGTAGGCAAGGGAACGCAGGCCCAGGAGTTAATGGC